>NZ_JBEEAQ010000001.1:0-1670051 GCF_046056895.1 Vibrio sp. TBV020
AAACTTTATATCTTAGACTCAGAGCGTAACTTATTGCCTATTGGTGCTGTTGGTGAGCTTTATATTGGCGGTGCTGGTGTTGCTAAAGGGTATTTGAATAAACCAGAGTTAACAAAAGAGCGGTTTATAGATAATCCTTTTGCGACTGATTCTGATAAAGAACGTGGGTATACAAGGCTATATAAAACCGGTGATTTAGCGCGTTGGTTACCCGATGGCAATATTGAATATTTAGGACGTAATGACTTCCAAGTAAAAATACGTGGTCACCGTATTGAACTAGGAGAAATTGACAATGCCTTATCAATTATTGAAGGGGTAGAGCAAGCCGTTGTGATTGATAGAAAGGACGACACTGGTCGTAAGTACCTAGCAGCCTACTGTGTTTGTGCTTCAGACAATATGGATGAGGAAGACTTACGAATGCAATTAGCCTCTAAAGTACCAGAGTTCATGATGCCGTCTACATTCACGTTCCTTGAGTCACTCCCTCTAACGACTAATGGAAAGTTAGACCGAAGAGCATTACCTGAGCCTGATTTGATTGACTTATCAGCTTACGTAGCACCGGCAACAGAGTTAGAGACTCGTTTGTGCACCGTTTGGCAACAAGTACTTAACCTTCCGAAGGTGGGTGTATACGATCACTTTTTCCGTATCGGGGGAGATTCAATACTCAGTATCCAATTGGTGAATGCATTACGCAAAGAAGGAGAGTACCTTCAAGTTAAAGACATATTTGAATGCCCAACGGTGAAACAGTTATCTCAAAGATTACAAGAGACGTCGAGTAAAGAAATAAGTGCTGAACAAGGAGAGTTAAAGGGAACTTTTGGGCTGTTGCCTATTCAGCGTTTATTTTTTGATAAGCAACTGCCTAACCCAAACCATTTTAACCAAGCATTTACATTGACAGTGCCTAACGATTGGGAGCCAGAAGCAATTGTAACTAGCCTTAAATCGTTATCAGATCAACATGATATGTTACGAACGCACTTCAAGGTGAATGACTTAGGAGAATATGAACAAACCTATACATCAGAGTCAACACTGATAGAACTGAGCGTTGTCAACGATGAGGGGTGGGGGGATGAAGAAAGAGGTGCATATCTAACAGGCTTGCATGAGAGTTTAGATGTTGAGTCCAATCAACTTTGGCGAGTGGTTTATTTTCAAAGGCCAAACAAAGAGATTGGGGAGCTTTGTTTTATCTTCCATCATTTATTGATTGATGCGGTATCATGGCGGGTAATTTCAGACGATATGAAGTTACTTTTTGAAGGACAGCCTTTAGAGAATAAGTCGAGTAGCTATCGCCAATGGGTAGAAACATTGGATCAATACGCTTCAAAACACGACTCTCAGCGTGCATATTGGGAGTCTGTTGTTGCTCAAATGGAGCTCGGGACATACCCTCAAGTAGCGACTAATGCATCACCAACTATGCATCAGCTTACGTTCAATAAAGAGAGAACTGAGCAGTTGTTAACAGTCTCGCCCCAAGGTTATCACACTGAAGTAAATGACTTGTTGCTTAGCGGACTAGGGCTGGCATTGAAACAGGTTTTTGGTTGTGACAATCCAGGAGTAACTTTGGAAGGGCACGGTCGTGAAGGGATAGATGAGACTATAGATAGTGCAAGAACTGTCGGGTGGTTTACTACAATTTACCCTGTAATTTTGCCTCTAGGAGCAAGCGTAAGTGATACGATCATACAAGTAAAAGAGCAATTACGAGCAATACCGGATAAAGGGATTGGTTTTGGGGCTTTAATGCCAACCGAGTCTAAGCTACCAACGGTATGTTTCAATTATCTGGGTCAATTAAATGGGGTTGATGCTTCAGAGGAACTATGGTCTTTACGGGCAGAGCAAACTGGCATGTCGGTATCTTCTGAAAATCATGATGATACTTTGCTAACGTTGAATGGCGCAGTTGTTGATGGTCAGTTAGGTTTTACCGTTTTATCTTCACTACAAGAGGAGGAGACGCAAGCTTTTATAAAGGCCTTTGAAGAAAGCTTATACGAGGTAATTGAACAGTCAGTATTACAGGCGAAGTTGGGAGGAATAAAAACAGCTAGTGATGAAAGGATTAAGAATCGTAACCAATATATTCAATACGGCTCTATAGATACTTGTTCTCAAACACTCATTTATTGTCCTCTAGGAGATATGGGCTACGAAGCATTTTTAGGATCTTTAGTACCATTAGTCTCTAAAGGTATACATCAGGTTTTAATTGATAGGGATACTTTGGGTAGATTTAACGATTTTGAAAGCTATGCTGATCATATTGTAACTTTACTTATTGATAACGATCTCATTTCGAAACAAGGTTGTACAGTATTAGGGTGGAGTTTTGGGGGGGTTTTAGCTCATTTTGTTGCTACGAAACTTAAGCTTCATGGAATAAATGTTAACTGCGCTCTTTTGATAGATCCATTGGTAAGGCATTATATTAACCCTGAATTAAAGTATGAAATTAACGAACCTTGGTATCCTAATTTAGTTCTACCATTTAGCGATATTAAAACAGTAATGTATCAATGCTCAGTTCCTATTGTCGATAAAGGAGAGTTAGTGTTTTCTGTAACTGATTTAGCCTCAAAATCGAAAGGACTAGGATTTTCACAAGTGTTAAGTGACTATACAGTAAGCGAGTTAAATTGCTCGCACGATAAAGTTTTAACCAATGACGTCGTAAAATCGCAGTTAGCTAAGGATATCAATTTGTATTGCGATAATATGGATCTATTATAACTTGATATTAGATCCCTGATTTAAACCTACTTCAGAAGTTATCGGCGACAGTGTGGCATTTTCTTTATGTATCTGTTGCCGATACTAACTCATCGTTTAAGATCGGGTGTTTTTTGAGCGATGGTTAATGGCATATCATCCCGCCTAACAACTTCGTTTTTTGGCTTTGTGATATGGCTGAAGCGGACTAGCTTTCATTGTCTCGGCTATTTTTGCAATAAGGTCTGTTCATTGGAGGGTATTGAAATTTGTTACAACAATATTACGCTTACTTTAATAAAGCTAGAGTCGTAATCAAAGTTTCAAATGTTGGGGAAGATTCGTGTGTTATAGAAAACTTTATTTTTATCGACTGGCTAAAATCTTGATTACGATGAACAGGGCTTAGGATCAAGCTATTAGTTTCAAAACATATCATTGATGTTTCAAATTCTTTAAAATCGATAAAACGTAAAATAGAAGGATATAAAGCTTTAAAGCCAGATTCCTTAGCAGAAAAAATTAATGTAGTAATAACATCAATTGACCAAGGTTGATCATTCAGCCACTTACCTCTTTCAGCTTGTGTTAAACAATACGAAATTATGTTTTGAGTGTTTACAGGGGTTGCATATTCAATATCTACTCCAAGCGACTTAATCGAATATGATTCAGTTACAATACAATAAGCAATATCATCTGTGTGTGTTATTGAGCCTTTTATTCCCCTAGGCCATATTGGTGGTTTTCCTTCAAGATAACTGATAACCTTACTCGAACATTCAGAGTCTAATAGTAAACTTTCAGCACATAGCCTTCCTCCCAGAAGGGTAAGCTTTCTTTTATGTGTAAGATTACGAAAATAAGGAGGTAATATATGGATTAAGTTTCTCTCAAGCAGGGCATTATCTAGTTTTTTTAAGCACATACCTATGCCCACGACTTCAGGTGCGATAAGGTGGTGTCTCATCCAACAATTACTTAACTTGTAATTAAACATTGGATCGTGTTTTATTAATAGATCTGTTAATCTTGACATTTTAGTGTGTTCAAGCTGGAACTCTCCGCCAATCGCTGACTCTGGACTAAAACAAAGGTAACCATTTGATTAATATCAAAATTAAATTTTTCTTACCTACTTGTACAATATAATATCATTGATAACGAGTGACTTTGACATTAAAGTTACGGATCATCTTTGTTTTCTCACTCTGAGCTTGAGGAAACTATTGCTAAACTTTTTGCTTTAAGGCAAAGCTCAAACCAATCGACATATTCAAGCTCTTGTTCTATAGCTAAGGGGCCCAGTCTTTTTTTCCTTAATTTTTTTAGTACGAGGCATGTCATCGTATTTATTTATTCTTTTTCTGTCAACTGAACGTCTGAATCGCCCAAGCTTTCCTAAACACGTAATTGCTTTACAATTACGTGTTCCAAGGAGGAGCTATGAAGAAACGTCTTGCTGATGAATTTAAGATCCAAGCCGTCAAACAAGTCACGGTAGAAGGATACTCTGTAGCTAGTTTGGTTGAACGCCTTGGTGTATCTACCAACAACATCTACATACTGGATTAAGTAGTTTGGTGATAACAATCAACAATTCGCTGCTGAGAGCGAGCAGAATGTTTGTATCAGAGAACTAAAGAAACAGGCCACTCAAGAAAGCAGCCGCATTTAGGCCAGGCTCATATCATAGCCTCATCGTACTCGTTGAAAGAACGAGGATGCATTTAAACGGCTTCGGCCGTTTAAATGCCTGAACTAATGTTCAGGCTAAGTTTGTCTTCACCCCAAGAGGATGAAGAAGTAAATGAACGTGGTTGGTTTTTTTATCCCACTCTTTCAGTTCGCACGTTAGTTTGTTGACCCCATTAATTGTTTGAATCAATTCGTTAGGGGCTGGGTTTTGAATGAACATTGACACGGGAGCAACCTGCGTTTCATTGTCATCAAAGCAATGCTCAATGTGTGATTCCAGCATGTAGAGAACATTAGGTAATGTTTCTTGGCCTTCTTCGTAAACCTTAGAGTCGATGCTCGCTTCGTCATTTAAGTAAACAAGTAACTCCATGAGCTTGCTTAGATCCGTTGGTTTGGATTCATCAGCCAGAGAATGGAGTTCATACAACCGTTTTTCCAAATTACCTTGCTTCGACTTGGCAATATTGAGCATCAAACGGATGCCTTTCTTGAGGCACGAAAAGGCTTTCTCTTTAAGTTTTGGCTTCAAATATTTAGTGAGTATGTCGTTGCGTTTGGCTACAGGTACAAATCGATCACTCATCGATACTGTGAAGAGAAGGTGGAGTAGGGCATTTAAAACCAGTGTAGGCGCAGCAAAGCTTAAGGAGCTAACTAAGCGTACGACTTTCATCCGCGTACAAGAGCAAGAAAACATCATCTTCGGTAAAGAGAAGTAATCTAAAACTTTTTAAACATCGAAACAGTAAGAGCCGCATTTAGCGGCTCTTTTTTTGTTTTGGGCTAAGCTTTTAGCATCCAACTTGTTGGTTTACTTTCAATTATTCGATAAGTTATCAGGTATCTACACACAAAGGCCTACGACGAATGCACGACTTAAACGCTTTACATGTCTTTCTTGCCCTAATGCAAGCTCGCACAACTCAACGTGCTGCGCAGAAAATTGGTCGTTCGCAATCATATGTCTCGAAGGTTTTAGCGCAGCTAAGAGAGGATTTAAGTGACCCTTTATTTATCCGAGAGGCGGGAGGGCTTGTACCTACTGACTACGCATTGGCGATTGAGCCCAAGGTGAAACTTGCTCTCGAGCAGTTAGATATGGCGCTAATTCCTGAAGAGTTTTCACCTAAGAATCTAGAAAAGGTAACGTTACATATTGTTGAGCCCTATCTAGTCGAAATTGGTAAGGATCTCATTAAAGCAATTCGTTGTGAGACTGATGCTCTCATCGAAATTCGTCGGTGGAGTGAGCATAGCGAGTCACTGATCCTTAACGATCAGGTTGACCTTGGGTTGCATGTGTTGACCGATAAGCCTCAGAGTTTCTATCAGAAGAAAATTCATTCTGGGGGAGGTTGTTTTGAAGGGAACCAGAACGGAGAGTATGTAAAGTTCATCATCTCGGGCATCAATGAAGATCAGGATCACTTTAAGACTCTAGACCCTGATTTGGAAGCTGGTGTTATTGTTGATAGCGTTCATCTTATTAACCAAATGATGGACGAGTTTTTTACACTAAGGTATGAGCCTTACTATGACCAAGATAGGCTTTCGCCCCTTAACTTGGATATGGCATTAATTTGTAAAGCTTCCTTACGATCTGCGGCTAAGCAGCAGTGGTTGATGGGAGTAATCGAGCCAATTGTTGATGGACACGTTGCCAAAATAAAAAACACTGATAAAAAATAAGCACCTATTTAAGGTGCTTATTTCCGTCGTTAATTATAGCGCTGAAAGGTAAGATTTATAGGCTTTGAGTCTTACTGTTGCAGCACCGATAATGTCCATAAACCCAAGGGCTTGATGGGGCTTTTTCGCAGAAACCCATCCTGAGCCTGTAGCGCCAATTGGCACGTTATAGCCCTCTGGCTCTTCAAACTCGATAACTATTGTGCGGCCATGAGAACCGGTATTATTACCGACATGCTGACGGACATGCTGCGAGCCATTCATTACTGAGACTCTAGCTTCACCGGTTCCCGCCGTTAAGCTATGAACCCGTCCGCGAAATATCTCACCCGGATAAGCATCGACATAAAATTCAGCAAACTGGCCAACTTCTATATTTCGGTACGTTTGGTCGGCGATGCGCATCTCAACGAATTTCTTGCTCGTATCGTAAAGGTGCATATTGCCTAAGCGTGTACCTTCAACAATATTCGTAATCGACAACTGGCCATCGAATGGAGCTCGAACATCACGTCTTTCGTTTTGCCACGTTGCAGTAGCAATTTGAGCTTCGACACTTAGGATTTGAGCGTTAACAGACGCAATTTTTGCTTCCGTCGATTCTATGCTAGTTCGAAGATCATCACGCTGAGACTCTTGGGCGAAATCATTAAGTGCTGTTAGCCTGTCTAACTGTTTTTTATCATTATTCACTTGGTGTGTGAGCGCTAAAATTTCAGCTTTTGCTGCGTCTTTTTGTGCTAGCAAGCCTGTAACTTGAGAGGCTGTGTCCTCGGTTCTGAGTGTGTATATCAAATCGCCTTTTTTGACTTCTTGATTGTGTTGCACAAATACTTGGTCAACCTCTTGTCCAATCAACGGGCTAAGTACCGCATGAGGAGCCTTGACGGTTGTACTGTCAGTCAAATCGGCAGGCGACCAAAAACGGTGAGCAGTAAAGAGTGAAAATGCTAAAAGCCCTCCGATACCAACAATGACTACGGCATTTTTTAGTGTCCAGCGTACGACCCCGGTCTTCACTAGCAGCCAGCAGATGAATACATAAGGTAACATGATCTCTTTCATGACTTACTCCTCTGACGTTTTGCTAGGTTGGCGACCGTTACGAATGATATTGGATACTTCTTGTGCCAATACATCCCAGCGTGCGAAAGCGATGATAATGGCTAAGACCCACCAAGTTTTATCGATAAATAGACCACAGAGGGAGAGGGCAAATACGATTTGCGTATGGGCACTCGACATTTTTGCAGCTCGATGAACCGCGACTTCATGTAATTGCCACATTAGATAAACAACGTAAACCATGATAGCGACAGTGACAAAGAAGATGAATCCCATAAACACTTCTGAATCGAGCAACGTCAATATTGTTGGGTAACCATTTGAAAAGTAAGACTCAGGCAACTCTTTTCCGTGGATAGTGCCGAGCTTGGATAGAAGCACAGATGTTGTAATTAGAACAATCAATGCGAATACACATTTTAATAGGTATGAAAGTAGGGTGATTGAAATCCGTTTTAGCTTTGACTCCGCCCTTGGAGATACGTTTGATAGAGTCGTATTGGATGACATAAGCTTAACCTTTATTATTGTTAAGTCGAATAATAAGAGTTAACGCGAGTAAATTTGGAATAGTCGATATTCTGAATGCAATCTACAAATATGTAGAAAAACAAAAAGCCCTGCTGTGGTAGCAGGGCTTTTCAATTGAAAGTGCTTAATAAATTAAGCTAGAAGCTCTTTCGCTGTGTTTACTACGTTTTCTGTAGTGAAACCGAACATCTTGAATAGTTCGCCTGCAGGAGCAGACTCACCAAATGTCGTCATACCAATGATACGACCGTCGAAACCAACGTACTTGTACCAGAAGTCAGCAATACCAGCTTCTACTGCGATACGAGCTGTTACGTCAGATGGAAGTACAGACTCACGGTATTCAGCGTCTTGCTTGTCGAATGCGTCAGTTGCAGGCATAGATACTACGCGTACCTTCTTACCTTCAGCTGTTAGTTCAGCAGCAGCGTTAACCGCTAGCTCAACTTCAGAACCTGTAGCGATAAGGATTAGCTCTGGCTTGCCTTCACAGTCTTTCAGGATGTAGCCACCCTTCGCGATGTTAGCTACTTGCTCTTCGCTACGCTCTTGTTGTGCAAGGTTTTGACGAGAGAAGATTAGAGACGTTGGACCGTCTTTACGTTCGATCGCTAGTTTCCAAGCTACTGCAGACTCAACTTGGTCACATGGACGCCATGTGCTCATATTTGGAGTTAGACGTAGAGAAGCCATTTGCTCAACTGGTTGGTGAGTTGGACCGTCTTCGCCAAGACCGATAGAGTCGTGCGTGTACACTTGGATGTTCTGAACTTTCATCAGAGCAGCCATACGCATTGCGTTACGAGCGTATTCCATGAACATTAGGAAGGTTGCGCCGTATGGTACGAAACCACCGTGCAGAGCAATACCGTTCATGATCGCTGTCATACCGAATTCACGTACACCGTAGTGGATGTAGTTACCTGCTGGATCTTCAGCAGAAACAGACTTCGAACCAGACCACATAGTTAGGTTTGAAGGCGCAAGGTCAGCAGAACCGCCTAGGAATTCTGGTAGCATAGCACCGAACGCTTCTAGCGCGTTTTGAGACGCTTTACGTGATGCTATGTTTGCAGGATTTGCTTGAAGATCAGCAATGATTTGGTTTGCTTTCTCTTCCCACTGTGCTGGAAGTTCACCGTTTACGCGGCGTTTGAATTCAGCTGCCAGCTCAGGGTGTGCTGCTTCATAAGCTGCAAGTTTCTCGTTCCACGCTGCTTCCTTAGCTGCGCCTGCTTCTTTCGCATCCCACTCTGCGTAGACTTCCGACGGAATTTCAAAAGGACCGTGCTCCCAACCAAGTTCTTTACGTGTAGCTGCAATTTCTTCAGCGCCTAGTGGTGCACCGTGACAGTCGTGTGAACCAGATTTGTTTGGTGAACCAAAACCGATGATAGTCTTGGTACAGATTAGAGTAGGGCGTGGATCTGCTTTCGCTGCAATGATTGCTGCGTTGATTGCTTCAGCATCGTGGCCATCTACTGCTGGGATTACGTGCCAGCCGTAAGCTTCAAAACGCTTAGGTGTGTCGTCAGAGAACCAGCCTTCAACGTGACCGTCGATAGAGATGCCGTTGTCATCCCAGAAAGCGATCAGCTTACCAAGACCAAGCGTACCTGCTAGAGAACATGCTTCGTGAGAGATACCTTCCATCAGACAGCCATCACCCATGAATGCATAAGTGAAGTGGTCAACGATGTCGTGGCCTTCTTTGTTGAATTGTGCTGCTAGAGTTTTCTCAGCAAGTGCCATGCCCACAGCGTTAGTGATACCTTGACCTAGTGGGCCAGTTGTTGTTTCGATACCTGGTGCGTAACCGTACTCTGGGTGACCTGGAGTCTTAGAGTGTAGTTGACGGAAGTTCTTAAGATCATCAATAGAAAGCTCGTAGCCTGCTAGGTGAAGCAGAGAGTAAATCAGCATTGAGCCGTGGCCGTTTGACAGTACGAAACGGTCGCGGTCTGCCCACTCTGGGTTTGATGGGTTGTGGTTTAGGTGATCACGCCAAAGAACTTCAGCGATGTCAGCCATGCCCATAGGTGCGCCTGGGTGACCGGAGTTTGCTTGTTGTACGCCGTCCATGCTTAGAGCACGAATAGCATTAGCTAGCTGTTTTTTAGATAAAGAGGAACGATCCATAATGAATACCGATTTCAAATTTAAATATTGGATTGGAAATTGAAAGGGGAACGCAAACGTTCCCCTTTTTTAATTCTGTGTGATTACAGCTTAGCTGCGATCATGTCTTCTAGTTTGCCTTGGTCAACGGCGAAGTTACGGATACCTTCTGCAACTTTCTCAACTGCCATAGCGTCTAGATTGTGCTCCCATAGGAACTCAGCGTGAGTCATTGGAGCAGGGCGCTCTTTAGAACCTTTAGAGTCAACTAGCTTCTCTACAACTTCACCTTCAGCAGCTTCTAGTTCAGCTAGAAGAGCAGGAGCGATAGTTAGACGGTCACAACCAGCAAGTTCTAGGATCTCGCCGATGTTACGGAAGCTTGCGCCCATAACAACAGTGTTGTAGCCGTAGTCTTTGTAGTAGTTGTAGATGTCAGTTACTGAGATTACACCTGGATCTTCTGAAGCTTCAAAGTCACGACCTTCTTTCGCTTTGTACCAGTCCATGATACGACCAACGAATGGAGAGATTAGGAATACACCAGCTTCAGCACAAGCACGAGCCTGAGCGAATGAGAATAGAAGAGTAAGGTTACAGTTGATGCCTTCTTTTTCTAGGATTTCAGCAGCGCGGATGCCTTCCCAAGTAGAAGCTAGTTTGATTAGGATACGATCGTTAGTGATACCAGCGTCGTTGTACATTTTTACAAGCTGACGCGCTTTAGCAACGCTGCCCTCAGTGTCGTAAGAAAGACGAGCATCAACTTCAGTTGAAATACGACCTGGGATTGTTTTAAGGATTTCTTTACCGATGTTTACTGCAAGCATGTCACAAGTGTCTTGAACTTGTTGTGCTTTATCAGAGCTTTGTGCTTTAGCGTATTCAATTGAAGCATCGATAAGCGGTGCATACTCTTCGATTTGAGCCGCTTTTAGAATCAGAGAAGGGTTAGTTGTTGCATCTTCTGGCTGGTACTTTTTGATTGCATCAATTTCACCAGTGTCTGCTACTACTGTCGTTAGTTTACGAAGTTGCTCTAATTTGTTGCTCATTCCGATCATCCTATTTAATAAGCCATCATATCAATTGCGGTGATATGACTTGTGCAATTGCAAGCGTGGCGGCCAACTTCTACAAACGCCTTTGACGTTTGAGAAGTAAGCTTACCAAAAATTTTCATCACCAGAACAAATGCAGTGAACATTTGCTCTCATGCTGAGTAAATGATGGGTTCATAATTATCTTATCTAGATAGAATGTCAATTGCTTAGATAAGGTTAAAGTGACATTCATCAACAAAATTGTCCGTTCGATTTCACTATGGATAAAATCAAACGTTTGCCCCAGTAGGAAAGGGTATTCAGCCGAACAAACTAGAGTAAAATTTGTTCTGAGAAATTGTAATACTACTGAGCAAATGCTGGAAAGATTTAGAGCCATGACATATGCTACGCACCTGAACATTTGTTATATGTTGTTTAAGATAGGAATGCAGTGGTTATGAGTAAGAATCAAAGTGACATTTCTGATGATAACGCCGATCTATTGACTGAAATTTCCGTGGCGTACTATCAAGATGGCGCGACTCAAGAAGAGATATCTAAAAAGTTTTCTGTGTCGCGGGCAAAAGTAGGGCGAATGCTAAAACAGGCACATGATGAAGGTATTGTCGAGATAACGGTAAAATACCATCCGGTGTTTAGTGCCAAGATTGAGCAAAGACTAATAGAACGCTTTGGTATTAAACGTGCGTTGGTTGCGCTTGACCAACCTAGTGAAGAAGAACAGCGGTTGCAAGTTGCTGGCCTAGTGTCCAAATATATGGCTAGTAGCTTACAAAACGGTACGGTTGTGACGGTAGGACAAGGGCGAAATGTCTCAGCAGTTGCTCATCACATGGGGGTTATTCCTCAACGTGACGTTAAGTTTGTATGTGGAATTGGTGGTATTCACCCTCGTGGGGGGATGTTTAATGCTGACCATATATGTCGCCAATTTGCGAAAACATACGGTGGTACTTCCGAAACACTTTATGCCCCAGCTTATGCCGAGAACCGAGAGCAAAAGCTCGCGTTCATGCAGAACGCTACTGTAAAACAAACCCTCGATTTAGCACGCAAAGCGGATGTCGCTTTGGTTGGCATCGGCGATATGAGTGAAAATAGCTATATGGTCGACCTAGGTTGGTTTACGGCAGGAGAAGTGGTTCAATCTCGTATGTTACAAGGCGTAGTTGGAGATTTTGCTGGTTACGACTTTTTCGATATTCACGGTGGTACCGCAAAAACAGTCATGAGTGACCGGGTGATAGGGCTTGGAATTGAAGAGTTCCGACCGATAGCTGAAGTAATAGCTATAGCGGCAGAAAATAGTAAGCCATTAGCCTTGCTAGGTGCTTTGAGAACTGGTGTGATTGATGTTATAGCGACAAGCGTAAGTAATGCATTGACCGTTTTAAACCTAGACGAGCAAATGAAATAATCATAATGGGCAGCGTTACGCTGCCCTAGTCTTTAATTGAGCAATCAGCGCTTCGACAGTTTGAGGCTTAGAATAATAGTAGCCTTGCATAATGTGCGCACCGAAGTGGGTCATGGTATTGATATGTTCGGCTTCTTCGACACCTTCAGCAACGATTCTCACATCCAAGCTTTTACCTATACTCATAATACTCTTGACTAAAGAGTGGCATTTATCATCATTAAATAGATTGCCGATAAATGAGCGGTCGATCTTAAGTTCGTCAACAGGCAACTGGTGAAGTACATTGAGAGATGAATAACCAGTACCAAAATCATCGAGTGAAAGTTCGAAACCAAGTTGTTTTATTGCTTTACACTTTGAAAGGACAGCAGGCAAGTCTTCGATTAATACACTTTCAGTGAGCTCTAACGTAATCATGCTAGGTTCAACTTTGTGGACCAATATTGACTCGACCAAGTGATTAATAAAGTCATTATCCATAAATTGAATAATTGAAATATTAATCGCAGTCTGTAGCTTCCTATTTGATGCTTGCTGGAGGCGTAAAGACTCTTTTAACGCCTTTGTAAGCAGAAGCTTTCCTAGTTTAGGCATAATGCCAGTACTTTCTGCAACCGCAATGAATTTGTCCGGTGGAACAAAGCCAAGTTCTTCATCGACCCAGCGAGCGAGTGCTTCAACTCCCCAAATTTCACCATTACGATATTGAGGCTGGAACTGTATATGGAAGTTATCTTCGGCAAGTGCAATACGCAGTCGTTGTTCGATTAGTGCCTCTTGTTGGTGCTCCTTCTCCATATCAGAAGTGAACATGCAGTAGGTATTACGTTGTGTTTTCGCTTTAAGCACGGCAATGTCAGCTAGACGCTTAATATTATCGACTCTATCAGTGTGCTGAGGGTAGAGTGCTACACCAATACTCGCAGTGATGACGTAGTTCGAACTTTCGAGTTGGTATGGCAGGGATATAGCATCGAGCAGTTCATGACAATATTGCTCAATGTCTGCAACTTTGTTTTGTTCAAAAACCAAAAGGAATTCATCACCGGCTTCTCGAGTAAATAGGCTGCCGATAGGTTTACTACGGTTGATACGTTTTGCTAGCTCTACCAGTAACTTATCTCCACTTGCGTGACCATAAGTATCATTGATCACTTTGAATTTATCTAAGTCGATGTACAACAGTGCGAACTTTTTATTGCGCCATGGTTTCTGCTGCTTAACTGAATAATAACGATTTGGTAGCCCGGTCAAAAAATCATGGTTTGCTTGATAGTGTAATTCTTGTCGACGGTTTCGCTCTGCTTGGTTAATCCGCTTGATTAGTACGAAAACGAACCATTGAAGAGCACAAAACACCATGAAAACGGTGGCAAAAGACGGAAGGAAATCAGCGAGAATATAATTGTGGTCTACTTTAGAAACGACCCATAATTTTTGTTTAGGTAGGTATTTAGTCACGCCGATGTAAAGAGAGCCTTGATACTCGATGTAAAACGACTGAATTACGCTGTCATACCGCCCTGATATTAGATTTGCTAGCTTGGTCAAGAGGTCAGTAGATTTAGAAAAGGCAATCTTGTCTTTGTAACCATTATCAGGGCTAGGCAGTTCCATTTGAGCGTAGCCATCCTCACGAACTACTTTAAAAATGTTGTGCCGGCCAAGTAGAAGCGAGTCATTGATTAACCCAGTATTATCTAAAGAAACAGCACCTGTTATGACCGCAACTGGCTCACCTTCAATATTGCGGATAGCTTTTCTAAAAGGGATAAAATAGGACTGAAGGTTTTGGCTGAAGTAGGTACGGCCCACTACAAGGCTATTTGAGTTAATGGTTTCTACGAAATTATCCCACAAATCAGAAGCTTTGAATTGTTTAAGCCGATCACTATTAATATTTGGAAGATTGCTACTTGCGACGATGGAATTGCCTTCTAGGTCCATCAGTCTTATCGCTGTTATGTCTCCGGAATCGCTAACCAGTCCGTCAAATACAGCAACTGCTTTCTTGATAGATTTATCATGGGTTATGTAGTGCAATGCTTGTTCGCCAGCCACTTCAAGGATTCGGTCTTCATTATCGATCAGTGATGACAAAGAATTTGAAAATACCTCGACCTGAGTAGTTTGAGTACGAACAGTACTTTCAACGGTGGATGTCCAAAGGTTATATGTGATAAACACCAGAAGGCAGACACTAATCGTGACGACTACTCTATACAGAGTCCAAATAGTTTTTGGTTTTTTAATCATACTGCTCCTTTGCCACCGAGTGAGGAATTATCGGCTACACAATGAGCAGTATAAGTACAGAACTGTAAAGTTACAAGTTATCGTACCGTTTGTTGGATAGGGAAACGCTCGTCTGAACCCCACTCAGTCCAAGAACCGTCATATACAGCCAAGTTACTATAGCCGACTATCTCTGCTGCAAGTAATACAATGCATGCAGTTACACCAGAACCGCAGCTGAAAATAGTTTGTGTGGTACTTTCAGATAGCACATCTGAAAGAATAAGTTTTAGCTCATCGCTTGGTTTAAGTTTGTGATGATTAATTAACTCAGCGAATGGCTGGCAAACAGAATTTGGTATATGACCACTACGAATCCCCGCTCTTGGTTCAGCGACTTCAGAGTTAAACCTAGCCCGTGAACGAGCGTCGACAATCAAGCTCTTGGCATTGTCTATTTGTTGCAGTACATAATCTGCGGACACAAAGAATCGGCTATCCAAATTACCTTGAAAGTCGCCTTGTGAATTTGTTTGTGCGTATTCTTGAGATAGTTCTAAGCCCTCTAGGTTCCACTCCGTGAGGCCTCCATCAAGAATATAGACTTCCTTGTGGCCCATCGCTTTGAACATCCACCAAGCTCTCGGTGATGCAAAGGTGCCGCTATTATCGTAAACAACGATAGTAGTGTTGTTATTTATACCAAGCTTTTGCGCGAGAGAATTAAATCGTTCTTCCGATGGCATCATGTGAGGCAGCGAAGCGTTTGGGTCACAAAAGTCTTGGTCGTAGTCGAATCTGAGTGAGTTTGGGATTAGATTCGTTTTGTCTTTCTCAACTTCCCCGGGGATTTGAAAGTCTATACTGGCGTCGAGGATAACAAGGTTTGGGTTGGTCGTTTGTTGCTGGTTGAGCCATTGAGGGCTGACGAGTGGGTTCATGAGAAGTCCTTTCTTTTTATTCTGTAGGTAGGCACTTTACTAATTGGTACGAGCTAACACTAGAGATTAAACCTGATTCTTGTTTAATTGTGACTTTAGAGCCTTTGGGACAATCTACTTTAGGATCTGTTTGAATTAAGATTCCTTGATTGTTTGAAGTCGTAATGTTGAGAAATCGACGGTGTCCATCAAGAGATTGGGTAAGCGTTTGATTGACGACAGTGCCTTCGATTTTTGTCGACTGAGTAGCAGGGAAGAGTTTTAAAAGGGTAAGTAAGATTAAGGCAGTAAAACAAAAAGCGGCGATAAATACTTTTGGGCTGTTCATCGACATTGTTTATCACCGCCTTAGTTTACTTTTAGTTTAGCCACATACTGGGCAACTAGGCATTTTCATTAAGTTCATTTCACGCCAAGACATCGTCATTGCGTCTAACATCAATATCTTGCCTTGCTTTGGTGTGCCGTAATTAGCTATGACTTTGATTGCTTCCATTGCCTGTACCGCGCCGATAATACCCACGACTGGAGCCATGACACCAGCTTCAACGCAGCTTAAAGCAGCAGTACCGAATAGTGCACTCAAGCATTGATAGCATGGTTCACTTTCGTCTTGGTAAGTAAATACGCTGACTTGACCTTCCATACGAATAGCAGCACCAGAAACCAATGGTGTTTTTAGTTCAAAGCAAAGCTTATTCAGTTGATTCCGCGTTTCGACGTTATCAGAAGCATCTAATACCAAGGTATGTTGCTCTATTAATGACTTAAGCTCATTGTCTTTAAGGCGCTTATCTATGGTTTCAATTGCTAAGTGAGGGTTTAGCTGTTTTAGCGAATTGGCCGCTGACTCAACTTTCTTGATGCCAACGTCTGAATCATGATGGAGCACTTGACGCTGCAAGTTAGAAAGCTCAACGACGTCATCATCAATCAGAGTCAACTTACCCACACCCGCGGTTGCCAAATACTGGCTGGACGCACAACCTAAACCACCAGCACCTAGTATCAAAATCGAGCTTTGCTTAAGTGCCTCTTGGCCATCAAAGTCAAATTGTTTAAGGATGATCTGGCGGTTGTAACGCAGCATCTCTTGATCAGATAAGATCTCCAATGCTTGCTCCTAGTATAACGTTGAGTTAAACAGCTGTATGTTGACGGTTTCGCCAGCTTCAACACGACCACGTTCGCGCTCGAGTACTACGAAACAGTTAGCAAGGCTCATAGAACGGAATGCACCGGAGCTTTGATTGCCTGTGGTTTCAACGACGAACTTGCCATCTTCGATAGAGTAAATGCCACGTTGGTAATCAGTACGACCAGGCGCTTTTTTAAATGCACTCTTTGTTGTCGCTGGAATAGATTCAGGTGCTTTCCATTCACTGTGCCCAGCAAGCTTTGCCAATAGTGGCTGCACAAGCACATACATAGTTAATACAGCAGAAACAGGATTACCCGGAAGGCCACAGAACCATGCAGTGGATAGCTTACCAAAAGCAAATGGTTTGCCTGGTTTTATTGCTAGTTTCCAAAAACCAATTTGACCGAGCTCTTCTAGAATGTCTTTAGTATAGTCAGCCTCACCAACGCTTACTCCGCCAGAAGTTACGACGACATCTGCGAGTGTTTGAGCTTTTTCAAAAGTGGCTTTAAGTGTAGCTGGACAATCAGGAATAATGCCTAGGTCGATCGCTTCACAGCCAAAGTTTTCGATAAGTGGCTTAATGCCGTAACGGTTGCTGTCGTAGATTTGACCTTCAGCTAGCGTCTCACCTAATGGTTTAAGCTCATCGCCGGTAGAGAAGAAAGCAACACGTGGCTTACGAACTACAGTGACATGACTAATGCCAAGAGTGGCGATCATTGGAATGTCGCGTGATGTAAGGCGAGCACCTTTAGCTAAAACTGTTGCACCTTGAGTAATGTCGTCCCCCATAGGGCGGATATTATTTTGAGGTTTAACGTCAGTTTGGTTGAACTGGATGCCTGAATCCGTCACTTCGGTGTTCTCTTGCATGATAACCGCATCACAGCCTTCAGGGATTTTTGCACCCGTCATAATTCGGATACAAGTACCTTGCGGCCATTCTCCAATAAAAGGCTGCCCAGCAAAAGACTTACCCGCTAGTGGCATGACGTTGTTATTTTCTAAATCGGCTAAGCGCAGTGCGTATCCATCCATTGCTGAGTTATCAAAAGGAGGAACGAAAATAGGGGAAAGTATGTCTTCAGCTAATACAAAGCCGATAGCATCAGCAAGGGGGAGTTGTAAGGTCGCTTGGATAGGTTTAATTGGCGACAGCATTTTTTCCATCGCATCTTCGATTGGCATCAAGCCAGGAGCGTCACAGCAGCCCATATCAAAATCCTAGTCTTTTATTATTGTCAGATAATCCGATCACTTTACCACAGAAAGCCTTGTGCAATAATGACCTTCGATAAAATATGGGTGTAATTATTCAAAAATCCGAGTATCCTTGTCTGCCATCCGAAAGGGGTAAAGTAAGAGGAAGTGGTATGTCAGGTCTTAGCGAATCAGCCAAGTTAGTAAAAGATGCGCTAGAACGTCGAGGATTAGAGACGCCAATGGTGCCTAATCAGTTCAGTCGAGAAGAGAAAAAAGAAAAGATTCAACACCATATGCGTGAGATCCTTTCTCTACTAGAACTTGATCTTACTGATGATAGCCTTGAAGAAACACCTCATCGTATCGCTAAGATGTACGTTGATGAAATATTCTCAGGCTTAGATTACTCTAACTTCCCGAAAATCACGGTTATCGAAAATAAGATGAACGTGAGCGAGATGGTCCGAGTTAAGGATATTACAGTGACCAGCACATGTGAGCACCATTTGGTGACGATCGACGGTCGCGCAGCAGTGGCTTATATTCCACGTGGTAAAATCATCGGACTTTCTAAGATTAATCGCATTGTTCGATTCTTTGCTCAGCGACCGCAAGTACAAGAGCGCATGACGCAGCAAATCCTAGTTGCTCTGCAAACACTGCTTGAGTCAGACGATGTCGCCGTAACGATTGACGCAACACACTACTGCGTGAAATCACGTGGTGTTATGGATGCAACCAGTGAGACAACAACGACAGCGCTTGGTGGTATCTTTAAATCGAATCCAGCAACACGCCACGAATTCCTACATGGTATTCGATAGGATTTGCTAGCGATTCTACCGATTTTTAAACCGCTTCCCTAATGAAGCGGTTTTTGTTTTTAGCGAGTCGAATTTTCGGCTTACTGATCCTTAAAGGATAAAATTGTGACTACTTCATTTAAAACACTGAATCTAAGACCAGAACTGACAGAAACACTGGATAGCCTTGGCTACACAGAAATGACGCCTATTCAGCAGCAAGCATTACCAATGGTATTGGCAGGCAAAGATGTGATTGGCCAAGGTAAAACAGGTTCAGGTAAAACGGCAACGTTCTCATTAGGTTTATTGAGCAACCTTAACGTGAAGCGTTTTCGAGTACAGACCTTAGTTCTTTGTCCAACACGTGAGCTAGCAGATCAAGTAGCGAAAGAGATCCGCACGCTTGCACGTGGTATTCACAACATTAAAGTGCTAACGCTATGTGGCGGTATGCCAATGGGTCCTCAGATTGGTTCTCTTGAACATGGTGCTCATATTTTGGTTGGTACACCAGGCCGTATTCTTGACCATATGTCAAAAGGCCGAATCAACCTCGATGAACTAAACACGCTAGTGCTTGATGAAGCTGACCGAATGTTAGATATGGGCTTTGAAGACGCAATTGATACGATTATCGAAGCGGCTCCAAGCAAGCGTCAAACGTTACTATTTAGTGCAACCTTCCCAGACAATATCGATTCTCTGGCGGCTAAGGTAATGATCAATCCAGAGATGGTGAAGGTTGAGTCAACACACCAAAAGAGCACTATCGAGCAGCGTTTCTTCAAGCTTAATACAACTGAAGAACGTGATGATGCTCTAGAAGCGTTGTTACTTACGCACAAACCAGAGTCTTCAGTGGTTTTCTGTAACACCAAGAAAGAAGTACAAAACGTAACAGATGAGCTAAGCCACCGTGGTTTTAGTGTCGTTGAACTACACGGCGACATGGAGCAGCGTGAACGCGAACAAGCGCTAACAATGTTTGCTAACAAGAGTATCTCTATTCTTGTGGCGACTGACGTTGCCGCGCGTGGTCTAGATGTTGATAACCTAGATGCAGTATTCAACTTTGAGTTATCGCGTGACCCAGAAGTACATGTTCACCGTATTGGTCGTACTGGTCGTGCAGGTTCGAAAGGTGTCGCATTTAGTTTCTACAGCGAGAAAGAAGAGTACCGTGTTGCGCGTATTGACGAATACATGGATATCGCAATCAATGCATCAGAGCTACCAGAAAAGCCTGTTGAACGCGCTTTCTATCCAAAAATGCAGACGATTCAAATTCTTGGCGGTAAGAAGCAAAAGGTTCGCGCTGGCGATATCTTAGGTGCATTAACCAAACAAGCAGGATTAGACGGTAAGAAAATCGGTAAGATCAATATTCTAGCCATGGTTTCGTACGTAGCGGTTGAACATGACATTGTTAAGCCAGCACTAAAACAGTTACAAACGGGCAAAATGAAAGGGCGCAACTTCAAAGCGCGAGTGATGAAGTAACCTTTTTATAAGAACGACAAACCCCAGCAGAGAAATCTACTGGGGTTTATTTTTAATCATTAGCTGCCATCGGTCGGCTCGTCTGAGAACTTAACCATAACTAGCTTAAACTCAGTAAGAGAATCGACAAAAGTTCGGATCAGATCGGGGTCAAAATGTATTTCGGACTGGCCGACTATGTGAGATACAGCTTGATCAAATGGCCAAGCTTTTTTGTAAGGGCGTTCGCTGGTCAAAGCATCAAAAACATCAGCGATAGCAACAATTCTAGCCGAAAAAGGAATATCGGTACTCTTTAAGCCGAAAGGATAGCCTGAACCATCCCATTTTTCATGGTGAAAGAGGGCAATTTCTTTTGCAACGCTAAGCAGTTCTGAACCTTCAGTATTACCAAGAATCTCTGCGCCGAAACAAGGGTGTTGTTGCATCACTTTCCATTCATCTGCATCAAGCTTGCCTGGCTTTTTGAGGATCGCATCTGGGACGCCTATTTTGCCAATATCATGCATAGGTGCAGCGGTTCCAATCAACTCAACCCAGCTATCTGGCTGCCCAGAGTTGCGCGCTAATATTTCGGTATAACGACTCATTCTGACGATGTGAAGGGCAGTTTCATTGTCTTTGAACTCCGCTGCATGACCAAGTTTAGATATGATCTCCTTCCTTGAAGTTTTTAATGAAGCATTAGATAGATTACCGGCGTAAAGCGTAAACAGCAGCGAAGGTACAGTAAATATAAGCATCGCAATTACAATGCTGAGTAAGCCAGTTCTAAAACGATAGTAGTCTTCGAGTAACTCAGTTTTACTCACTTTAGCCACCAACACTGCATCGACCGATGGCTCAACAAACAACACGGCATAAATCTTGTCACCTCGATCGTCATATAACTCTAGTAGCTCGGACGAAGTGGGGGAACTAGATTTACGAATATGGGTTGATAAGGTATCTAGGTCTCGGGCATCCAACTTTGGATGCTTGGGTAAATGTTGTTTCTGACTTATTCGAATACCTTCACTTGTAAAGACGCTGATTTCACCCGTTAAACCGAAATGAAAACGTGATAGGTCATCTAACTCAGATTTATCGAGCTCCATCTCTATCAACGCGATTGCAACAATTTGATCTAAAGCGTTGTCATGAATGGGTGTCGCAAAAATCAATTTGGTAGCTTGTTTCGATACTACCGGAATGAGTTGTGATTGACCATTTAACGCTCTATTTAAGAGCTCTGGATAGACTTTAAACAACTCTTCAATATCGATTGGCTGACCATGTTGATAAAGGAATTGGCCTTTCGGTGAAATGATTGTTTTTGATGGACTGTAACCGAGTTCACGGTAGCGAAACCAAAGGTTGGTCATTTTGTCGCTATAGCTTTGTATTTGATCATCATTAGCGTCTTCTATTGCTGAGAGTAATTTAAAAAGGCAACGTTGGAACTCGTTCTTTGCAAAGATGTGTGCAAACGTAGCACTACGAATCTCACTGACATTTCTCAAAGTCGAACTATATGATGTGACGTACTGTAGTAGGGTGTCACGACCGGAATCTAAGATGGATTGTTTATTGTATGCAAGTAACATATACGTCGCGCTGAAGGTCAACGTTACGAAGATAACGAGCCCACAGATGACGAACTGGGCAAAGCGTTTGGTACCAAAAGCTAAATGGCCAAGGTGGCCTTGTGACGTTGTCACTATGCGATAAATGCCAACCAATAAAACTACGAAGATGATAAACAAAACGCTAATAACCCAGTAATTAAGTGAATCTCGGGGAGCATTTGTAATAACGTTTTGCGAGGTATAAACAGTGAGAGTCCCTATAGGTTTATCGTCGTAGTTAACGGCTGAAGAGAAACGAGCTGCTTGAGGTGCGTCTATTCGATCTACGTTCACGACGTGGTTCTGTTTGTTCCGCCCAAGCAAGGCCAATGGTCGTTTTAGTGCGGAGTCTTCGACTTTGATGAATAGTATCTCTGGGTGGACCTTCATTTTCGCCGTGAGAATCTGACGGATTTGCTTAGTGTCTAGGTTATAAACAGAGGTACTCACCAACATAGCAATCTCTTTGGTGAGTTCATTGGTATGGTTAGCGTTTTCCTCTGCATAGAGCGAACCACTAAAGAGGGCTGATAATACTAACCAAGTAAACACGCGAAGCTTGAATGGCATTATTCGCCCCCAGTATAAAAGTAAATGAGATCTTCGAGTCGGCCCGATGCATGGAGCTTTTCGATGGCTCGATTGAGAGAAGGCAAGGTGTGTTGTTGGCTCTTCACAAGGCGAATTCTTAGAAGATAATGAATAATGGGTTTTGTATGTACTAGGACTCGCCCTCGGTAATCACTTTTTAACACGTACAAGGGGATTTGAGCCCAAGAACAGCGCTTACGTTTTAATAGTTCTAGAATTTGTGGCTCACTATATAACTCTATTGTGGGGTGTTTCTGAGGATCTGCTGGAGGGTTGAATCCAATCACACTGCAAGAGTCAGTTGCCATAATTTCTTCGACAGTAGCGTCTTTTGAGAAAACATCGCGGTTATATACGATGACTTCTTCTGATTTAAACAGCACATCTGTATAGACACTGTTATTAATTTCTTTTGGGTGTTGGCGCCAATCCATATCAATGCCCGGTTCGACATCGATTAAACCGCCTTTCATGTATTCCCTCAGTCGTTTTTGAGGTAGGCGCTGGTAATGAAACTCAATGCCACTTTCCACACTGACAAAATTGAGAATATCTATGTATAAGCCTGTGAGATTACCGTTGGTAGCGTCAGCATAGAAATAAGGGTAGCGGTCGTGGTCGATTAACCCGACTTCTAACGTTTGTGCGTTAAGGGGAAAAGTATAGGCCGCTACTGAAATAAATAGGTAAGTTAGTATCTTATTCATAGAACGTAAAAGGTGTCTTAAAACAAATTTGGCAATCTTTTTGGCATGCTATTGCGCGATTCCTGCCCGTTGCTTTCGCTCGGTACATGGCTTTGTCCGCACGCTCATATAAAGAATGAAAGTCATCATTTTCTTCTAAGTTAGCGACACCAATACTTACAGTGACAAAATGGGTGATTTGAGAGTCGGGGTGTGGAATCGCTTCAACTTCTAGCGCGTAAAGAATGCGATTGGCAATTGTCATCCCGTTGGCGCTAGATGTTGCAGGCATGATAAGAGCGAATTCTTCGCCGCCGATACGAGCTACGGTGTCTGATGCACGCTGACAATGCTGTTTTAGAATCTGTGATACCTTTTCTAAACATATGTCGCCTTTAGGGTGTCCTAACGCATCGTTGTACTGTTTGAAGAAATCGATATCAATAATTGCGATAGATAGTTCTGTCGATGTGCGGTTAGCGATTTCGATCGCGCGTACTAGATCATGATTGAAGCCTCTTCTGTTCTTCGTTTTGGTAAGAGCGTCGTGGCTTGAGTCGATTTTTAAGCGGTGGATTGTTTTAAGTTTTTCGATGAATATTAGTTCAGAGGTGCGAAAGTAACGTCTGACTGTTGCTTGAAATACGATTAATAGTAAAGGGAATTTCGCAAAACTTACGACAATATCTATGTTACGAATGTTCGGCTCTAAACTCGTCAAAACCACATAAAAACAAACCGTTGGTAAGATGCCAATAAAAAGCACCGCGCGACTAGCATGCCAACTCATTAATAGAACTAGAAACGCGATTAACAGTAACTTCTGTGCGTGGTCAGGAGCCTGATAGGCGTCATAGATGACAAATGCGGTGTGGTTAAAGCTCAACGTAATAAGAACTGCAGGCAACAACCAATAGCTTTTGTTCGATGGTGATGTGTAACTGTAACCAAAAGCATATACCGATGTAGTGATAAGTGAGAGGCCTATCGCCCAATGTTGCACGTTGTTGGTTTCGGTTGAGCCTTCTAACAAATAATAAGAGATGGTTACGTAAAAAAGTGCCGCGGCACCCAAAGCCCACGCGAATCCATGCATTAATAACTCGACTTTAATTTGATCAGATATGGCATCAGCACTGATATCTTGCTGGTCATAATTGGTCATGGATTTCTTACTCTGATGGATGAATTTCATAAAGCTACTTAAAGGGCATTGCACTTTAAATGGCTGAGAGTGTAATCTATCAGCCTTGAAAATACCAAGTACTTTATAAATTAATTAATCTCATGGATGGCTTTGAGCAAAATGGAGCAAACATTGAGGAGTTACTGTGAATCAAAAAGGGTTTACTCTTATCGAGCTAACGCTTGTTGTGGTTGTATTGGCGATCCTTGCGGTTACAGTAGCGCCGCGTTTTTTGGACTTATCTAGCGATGCTAGGAATGCCGCTTTACGTGGGTTAGAAGCATCAGTTGTATCTGCACTAGACATTAGCCACACTAAATTGGCTATTGAAAACCTAGAGTCTGAACCGACAGTGTGGTCTTTTTCTCACCCTGAAATTCAGCAGTGGTGCGACCTATGTTTGTTTAGCTATGGCTATCCTGCCAATATGCCAACAACGTTTAGATATTTGATGGACGGTGTGGGGATCGGAGATGACTTCGTGATAGCGGGCAACCGAAATGGTGTTGCTCATCACTTATTTTTCACATTCTCAGACTACGTAGATGAAGCGAATTTTATCACTCGCGACAATTGTTATATCGAATATACACCGCCAACAATCAACGAAGAATTCGTACTTGAGTTTGAGCCTTGTACTTAACCCATTAATCCTGAGCCATGTATTGAGGTAGATTTACCACTGCATATCCAATGGCGCGATAGATAGTTGTTTCTATCATTTGTTTATCTTCTCCTTGTATGAGCGCCATTAATCCAGTAAATCCCTTGTCTGGTGGAATGATCGGTCCTAGAACGCTAATAGAAGAGCGGAATTCAGTTGAGCTATGTAAGGCTTTTACCCAGGAGTGATAAAACGCATCGCAAGAACTAAAGTCGAGTGTTTGATAAAGGATCTTTGTCAAAATAGGCTCGAGTTCACGTGCGATATCGTCTTTTTTGGCAAAGTGGGTATTAATACCTGAGCGAGACATGGGTATAGCTTTAGCGATGTTACCCAATGTGACTTTATCGAAGCCTTGTTCCAGTGTAATTGACAACGCGGTATCGATGATTTTCTGACGAGTTAGAGCTGCTTCTTGAGCGGTCGCTTTAGCCATATTGACGTGTGGTCGATTGTTTTCTTTAAGTGGTTACTAGTATAAGCACTATTGTTCTTACGCCAAGACTAAATATTGTGAAAAAGGATTTCTAACCTTAACGTTGTCTTAAACTCTCCCTCACGGGCAGTGTCAGCTTCTCGAGACCAATTGTATTCAGGTGTAATCTCGTAGAAAAACCAAGGTCTAAAGATGTTCTGCCTATGAGTTATCGAGGTGTGGGTATTGGTAATATAGTGAAATGGCCGATTCGTTCCTGTAGTGCTTAGGCGGTAGTTAAGAGCTTGCTTATCCGAAACATGCTGGTAAAGGGTGAATCCCGTACCGAGGTCCCAACCTTTGACATCATCTTCATAGACCGCAAAGCTAGTCCAACGCAACAAGAATTCAGGGTTAAACGAGTAGTCTAGATCCAGCTCAGTCGATTCACCAGTTAGCCGCTTTTTTTGATAAACCTTCTGAGTTGCACGAACCACAACATCTTCGGAAACAGGGTAGGTATAACGAAATCGTGCTTCAGCGCCAGGGTGAGCGGTCAGTTTAAAGTTAAAGCTCGTCCTTTCATTGTTTAACCAATCATACTTAAGCGCGAAGATATTCTCTGCGTCTTCTCCGTTGTGGGGAAATAGATTCAATAAATCGTCTTCGTCTTCTGATTCGATAACCAATTGGAAACGTTTCGTCACTTTGGGTAAATAAAAGCGAGCTTTCAGACGCGTTCGGTATTGATAACCTTCGCCTTCGACATAGGAAAAGTCGTTACGCCATCGAACAATACTGCCTGCATTTGCATCTTCGTCAATTCGTTCATCGACGAAAAAATTATCGAACCATATTGCAGGCTGACAGAAACGGCTATTCACATAGCTAAACGCTGAGTCGAGGATTTGAGCACTATCAGGCTGACTATGACAAGATGAATAGTCTATATCTTCTTCTGCCAATGCAGTACTGCTCAGCATAACAAAAGGGATAGTTAATAAACGCAACGTAAATACAACTAAAGATGACTTAAATTATAAGTATGAGGAAGAGAGATTACTCTGGTCAATGGTTTTATTTAACTAGACGATGAAAGTCAAAAGGCCAATCGCAATATGATTGGCCTTGAGAATCTTTAAGACTGAGCGATTTGCGCATATTGACGCAGTAGGTCGGTTAAAGTTGTTACCCATTCAAGCGCATTCTGTGGGCTTTGCTTTAGAATTACCTCTACATGATTACAATGAGTTTCTAACGGAATTGCGCGTTCCAGGTGGAAAGAAACTGTGTAGAAGTGCCAAAGTAGCAAACGTTGCATGCGAACTATGTTTTGTTCTTTATTTTCTGACTCACTAAATAACGCAGGTAGTTCGCTTAGAGCAATCGCATTCATTCGTAGCATCGCATCAAATTGAGCTTCTTGTAGCTTTTCTTCGTTTTCAGTTTCGCTTTGTTCGAACGTGAACAGTTCAGTCATAGAGTCTTCAGGGACAAGTCGATGAACCATACGAAGACTTAGCTCTTCTAACTCATCTCGAGACATAATTGAAAGAGATTGATAGGTGTAATCGCGTTGCATTGGCTTTCTCTGAAATGGTAAGTAGGGCAGGTATTCTAACGACTCGACAGCAGATTACTAGTTGATAAGTTTTACATCGAGATAAAAAAGTCCCCGTACAAGGACGGGGAAAGTTTATTGTTGTGCTTGCTAGGTTAGCCTTGACGTTGCTAGTGAACTAAATTTTGCCAAAAATCTTATTCTATAAAACTAGAGCCTATTGACGGGTTTGCTAATAAATTAGTCAATTTATTCACGCAAGAAATGAAAAATGTGATGTCGATTCAGAGTTTTTACTGGCTTAAGTACACGTTGAACCGTTAATTAAGCGTTGTAGATTTAGGCATATCGTTTGAAACGTGAACGCTTGAACGTTTGCGTGAAAATATGTGATGAATCTCTCATTTGTGGCGCTATACTTTCCGCCCGGTTGAGAGTAATCGCTCTACCAATACAAGCCGTCACACGGAATGGTGAATGACCCCAGGGACAGGACCAGCTATTTATTCAATGCTTGTAGAGGTAATTCAAAATGAATGTGTTATTTGGCTTAATCGGTGTAGCTACGTTGCTTTTATGCGCAGTACTACTGTCAGAAAGTCGCAAATCAATTAACTGGAAAACGGTCTCACGTGCGCTGATGCTTCAAGTAGGTTTTGCAGCGTTAGTGCTTTATTTTCCTTTGGGACAAGCGGCGTTGACATCATTAAGCGGTGGTGTTTCTAGCCTGTTGGGTTTTGCCGACGAAGGCATCAAGTTCCTATTTGGTGACTTAGCTAGTACTGGTTTCATTTTTGCGGTTCGCGTTCTTCCTATCATCATTTTCTTTAGTGCTCTTATCTCAGCGCTTTACTATCTAGGCATTATGCAGAAAGTCATCGAATTCATCGGTGGCGGAATTCAGAAATTCCTTGGTACCAGTAAAGCAGAGTCACTTGTTGCTACCGGCAATATTTTCCTTTCTCAAGGTGAGTCTCCACTTCTTGTTCGTCCCTTCCTTTCTCGAATGACTCGCTCTGAACTGTTCGCTGTAATGGCTGGTGGTATGGCCTCAGTAGCGGGTAGTGTGCTTGGTGGTTACGCAGGACTTGGTGTTGAACTGAAGTATCTTATCGCTGCAAGTTTCATGGCAGCGCCGGGTAGTTTGATGATGGCTAAAATCATCGTTCCTGAGCGTGGCACACCCGTCGATCAATCAGACATTGAAATGGATCAAGCTCAAGAGAGTAACGTTATTGATGCCCTTGCAAGTGGTGCGATGAACGGTATGAAGGTCGCAGTTGCAGTTGGTACTATGTTAATTGCGTTTGTGAGTGTTATCGCAATGGTAAACACGGGCCTTGAGAGCTTAGGTGAAGTAGCGGGCTTTAGCGGTATTACACTGCAAGCGTTGTTTGGCTACCTTTTCTCACCTTTGGCTTGGGTAATAGGCGTTCCTTCTAATGAAGTATTAATGGCTGGTTCGTACATTGGTCAAAAGGTTGTAATGAACGAATTTGTGGCATTTATTGACTTTGTTGAACATAAGGCGATGCTATCGGAACACTCTCAAGTAATCATTACTTTCGCATTGTGTGGTTTCGCAAACATTGGCTCGATTGCTATTCAACTTGGCTCTATCGGTGTGATTGCTCCGGAACGTCGCTCTGAAGTGGCAAATCTAGGTATCAAAGCTGTCTTAGCAGGTACGTTAGCTAACCTAATGAGTGCGTGTCTAGCGGGTATCTTTATCCTGCTTTAATCGACAACCTAACGTCAAAATATAAAGCCCAGAGTGAATGCTCTGGGCTTTTTTGCTTTTGAATGTTATTGGCTACGAAGCTGTTCGGAAATGTAGTCAATGAAGCCACGCAGTCTTGCTGGCATGTACTTTGTTTGCGGGTACTGCATAGCAATTGCACCGTGGTAATTACTCTTGATTGTCCAATCTGGTAATACCGCAACAACTTGTTTTTGAGTGATTGCATCTGCGATAACAAAGTCGTGGAATATTCCGATGCCCAGTGCATTTTTTACACCAGTCAAACGCATTTGGGAATGGTTGACTGCATAACGACCGGACACGGGTACAGTATGATACTCATCGTCTTTAAAGAAATCCCAAATGTGGTCTTTATCATTTTCAGCCAAGTACAAACAATCGTGTTGCTCGAGTTCATTCGGGTGCGATGGCATTCCTCTCTGAGCAATATAATCAGGGCTGGCGCACAGAACGAGATTAGTCTTACTCACTTCTTTTAATACAAGGTTCTCGTCTGGTTTGTCGGTTAATTTAAATGCGACGTCGATGCCATCACGGATCAGGTCGATCTCTCCGTCGGCGACACGCAACTTGAGTTGAATGTCAGGGTACTTTTGCAAAAAGGGGACGACATGAGGCTGTAGTACAGAGTTCAAGAATGCTTCAGGGGCAGCAACTGTCAGTGCGCCAGACATCTCTTCGTGTGCCGAGGTAGAGAGTTCAACGGCTTGTTTGGCGGCGTTTAGCATCACCATAGCTTGATCGTATACCTGTTGCCCGGCGCGAGTAATGATCAATTTACGCGTAGTTCTTTCGAATAGCTTTACTGACAGAGAGGATTCAAGCCGAGTTACCAGCTTACTCAATGCGGAAGGTGTTACATGCAATTGCTTGGCTGCTGCAGTGAAGCTACCTTCATCGACAATAAGAATGAAGCTAGCGAGGTCGGGTAGTAGAGCAATGAGCTTAGTGTTTTTCATGGTCTGATATTATGTGAAATATTTGTTAATAATGTTATGTTGGGATAAAGATCTCATTTTATGGTTGTGGTGTACTGTATCTTGAATGAGTCGAATCAAGAACGGAGATAAACTATGCAACAAGCCAACGTTCTACTTGATCTGTGGTCAATGCTTGAAAATATCATGTTTGCAGCCTTGGGTGTGTTTCTTTTCTCGTTACTTACTCTAGCTTTAGACAGAAACCCTTAGTTTAAAGCGAAAAGAGCTGCGTGCTCATATGGTCATTTATATCACTTAAAAGTTTAAATTTGAAAACGATATATGTAGTTGAGCCAAAACTTCACATGACTAGACTTATCGCCCTCATTGCATATGAGTTATGTTCTACAATTATAAAAAAATCCAGGTAAGTCGCCGATGAATAAAGAAAAATTTGCTCAAGAACTGAAACGATTAAGAGAGCAAAGTGAGATGTCACAGGAGGAGCTAGCGGATATCCTTTCATGTTCACACAGAGCGTTTAAAGGAACGAATCAAGTGATGCTTAGCCAGTGGGAACGGGGAAAAACGGTTCCAAGTTTTGTGAGACGTTTGGGTATCGCAAACTACTTTAAGGTCGATTACGACTTCTCTGTCGAGGAAATGACCCAAGTAAAAGCCGCGACCAAATTGATGGACCACCCGATCAATAGTGACTTAGCTTACGATTATGAGATAACGGAAGTTAAACGTTTTGATCTTTCTGAATTACCTGAAAAAAAGCTTAAATCTATCGATAAACTGCACGCCAAGTTATATGGCAAAGGTTTCTTAGATGCGCTCAAGTTTTTAAATGTCGACACCAGTAAGGTAGAAGTTTTATGTTTCATGTCTGAAGGCTTGATGATCGGGCATACAATATATGAACGCGAGACTTACTTGTTGCTTAGTATTGGTGCGTTAAGCGTTACGCTGAGAAGAGAAATATTCGATTACTTAAGCAATCTGCTCGGTGACATACAATGTACGTTTCCTGTCATGGATCCAGCAATGGGGCAGTTTTTATATGATTTGTATCTTGAGCCGTGTTGTAACCAGGCGGGTTTGATGTTCTTCCGTTCGAGCATACGTGAAGTTGTGGAGAATCCTTTCTCTCAGACTATACAGACTCGTCATGATATCTATTTTAAGTACATCCGCTATTACGATTTGAAGTTGAAGAAAAAGAGCGTCGATTTCACCTTAATGTAAGACGAATTTGGCGATAATTTGATTTCAATTTTTCAAGGCTAACGTAGTCTTTTAAATGCGTGTACAACTCTTTCAAATAGACGATACTAATTGCGACACACTTGTAGACTAAATTAACACGTTCAACCTCTTTGCCTGTTAGCGCCGCAACCGCTTTATCTATGACGCTTTCATGATGAACTCGACTCAGAGGAACTTCTTTCGTTTTTACAACGAGACTGGCCAAATCGAGCTGTGAGCCAGGCAGATCTTGCTTGAGTTTGGCTTCGCTCTTATTGACGAAATTCAAGGTGATTTTTCTAATAATAATAGCGAAGCTATCGTTGTTTAGAACGCGATTGAGTACTTTACCGGTTTCAATGACCTTTTCGTCTAGCCCAAATTGAAAGCATAGGGTTACATATAACAGCAACAAAAAGTTATCTTGTGACTCCCATACTTCCTTTCTAATTTTTTCTAATCGCTGCTGTGTTTTAAATAACTGCTTTAAATGATGCTTGTTAACAAGGTAAAGAATCTTTTCATAAGTCGCTTGCTGCTTAGTAGGGGTTGTGGACTCTATATCTTCAGTAGACTCGTCGAAATACCTTGCTTTATTTACTGCATCGTCAATAGAGAGTAGCCCTTGTAACAAAACCACGCATCTCGAATCTAGTAGAGGGTTATTTTTGTTACTTCTCACAAAACCAGAAAGCAGTTGTATCGTCTGATGATAGTTGAACTGAAGCAGAGGTAGCAGGCACCCTTTGATCTTCTGTTCGTGGTCGTCATCTTTTTTATTGTATTTTGCTGCGAGTTCATCAATGCGATCAATAGAGATATCCATCTCAGTCATTATGGTTGAGACTTTTTGATGGGTTAGAGCATCGGGGTATTCAGAGATCAGATCACCAACCTTTTGGCCCGAACCTACCAAACTTAAGTATTCAACCAAATTAACGACTGCCCATTCGCTATTCTTATTCAATTCGGCCTGACAAATCACAATTGCCTCTTCATAGCGTTTCAGCTTGGCAAGTGCCATCGATTTGATGCGTTGTATCGCATGATGAAACTGCGGGTAGCGCAGAGAGTAATCATCAGCGAGCTTTAGTACCAATCCATAATCACATTGATAATACGCGCTGCGCAAAGGCTTAAGTGCGATCGCTCTATTGAATATTTGACTAAACTGAGTAAAAAAATAGTTTTTATTGAATGGCTTAGCGATAAAACCGTCAGGCATGAACTGATCAATGTTTCTGATCGTTTGCCTGTCTAGTGAATTGTCAGTCACTATTAATGCTGTGAGATTACCTCTAGTACCGGCATTCTCGATATGATTGAAAAAATGTTTCGCATTGGGTTTGTTTTTAAACGAGTAAGAACAAATTATGATGTCGAATCTTAAGGCGCTTTCGATACGATCCTTTAAATACCAAGTGGCTAATTTGGTATCGTAGGCGTGTTGAATGTTACGCTCGTCAAACTTCAGCTTTGTTAGTAAACCGCGAATGCTTTGAATAAATAGCGTGCTGTCATCAATGATAAGCACGCGTAATTGATTTAATTGGTTCTTCATAGCGACGCTGCTTGCAGTTCTTGAACGCTAACCGGTCTTGAATAATAAAAACCTTGGTAAGAGTCAAAACCTAGGTTTCTAACGAAAATGCGAGTTTCTGCATCTTCTACGCCTTCAGCTACGGTTTTAATACCCATTTCTTTACAGTACTTAACAATACTTTTGATAAGTAATGAGGCACGCTTGTTGGTAGCATCAATCAGTGATTTGTCGAATTTGAGTTCGTCGATAGGAAGGCTCATCACCTTATTGATGTTTGAGTATCCTGAGCCAAAGTCATCAATCGAGATTTGCACACCCACAGCTTTATATTGATCTATATGCTGAGACAGTTTGAGAGACAGCTCGTCGCTCTCACTCAACTCCAAGATTAAACGCTTAGCTGGGAATGAGTACTGTTCTAGAAGTAACTTGATTCGCGATAGGTTGCTACCATTAACAATGACATTATGAGTAATGTTGATCGCGAGATTTAGCGGACGTCTCAATCCTTGTATCTCTTGTAGAGAACGCTCCAAAACAATGAAGAAAATCTGTTCTTCATAGCCGATCTGAATAGCCCTTTCGATAAATAGAGCAGGGGCGACAATACCCTCACCAGGAATATCTAAGCGAAAAAGCGCCTCGACTCCAGTTACTTTTTCAAAGCTAGGTTCAACTTTTGGCTGGTAATGGCAGGTGTACCAACCATTGTCGATTGCATTCTTGATAATCTCATCGGAAAGGAACATAACGTCTTCTACTCAAACTCAAAAAGGTTGAGCATTGTGCTGATACCTCGAATATCCCTCCATATCGTTTAGCGAAGAAATATTTCACAATGATATTAACGGATTTAGTCACTCGATGTGACTTAGGTCATTAAATGTCCTTATTTGTGCCTCGGGTTCATTAATGTTTTTCCAGCTGGTGGGATAATGGAAATGACGTGCTTGAATTACACTTAAGGTATCAAATTTTGGATGTCAGAGATGTGTTTAAGCACAGGTCTGAAATCAGTAAGCAAGTAATCGTATTTGCCAAATAATAACTAGGAAGGAATTTGAAATGTCTTCTGCATTCTACAATCAGATCCAGCAGCAAATTGAAGAAGTAAAGTCTGAAGGTCTTTACAAGTCAGAGCGCGTAATCACTTCTCAGCAGCAAGCGGCTGTTAAGATCTCTACAGGCGAAGAAGTATTAAACTTCTGTGCAAACAATTACCTTGGTCTAGCGAATCACCCTGAACTTATTGAAGCGGGTAAAGCAGGTATGGACCAACACGGTTTTGGTATGGCGTCTGTGCGCTTCATTTGTGGTACTCAAGATATCCATAAAGAGCTAGAAGACAAGCTTTCAACATTTCTAGGTAAAGAAGACACTATTCTTTACACGTCTTGTTTCGATGCAAACGCAGGTCTATTCGAAACTATTCTAGGCAAAGAAGATGCGATCATCTCTGATGCGCTAAACCACGCTTCAATCATTGATGGTGTTCGTCTTTGTAAAGCGATGCGCTTCCGTTACGCAAATAACAACATGGAAGAGCTAGAGCAGCAACTTATCGCAGCAAAAGAAGCAGGCGCTCGCCATATTCTTATCGTAACTGACGGTGTGTTCTCAATGGACGGTGTGGTTGCAAACCTTCCAGCGATCTGTGACCTAGCAGATAAGTACGGCGCACTGACAATGGTTGATGACTCGCACGCTGTTGGTTTTATGGGTAAAACTGGCGCGGGTACGCACGAGTTCCACAACGTTGTAGACCGTATCGACATCATCACTGGTACGCTAGGTAAAGCAATGGGCGGCGCTTCAGGCGGTTACACGTCTGGTAAGAAAGAAGTGATCGATTGGCTACGTCAGCGTTCTCGTCCATACCTATTCTCTAACTCAGTTGCTCCAGCGATCGTTAACGCGTCTATCCGTGTTCTTGATCTTCTAAAAGAGAGTGGTGAGCTTCGTGACCGTCTATGGGAAAACGCAGCACACTTTCGCGCTCGTATGGAAGACGCAGGCTTCACAATGGGTGGTGCTGACCACGCTATCATCCCAATCATGCTTGGTGATGCAAAAGTAGCAGCAGAATTTGCTGAGCGTGCTCTTGAGAAAGGCATCTACGTTGTAGGCTTCTCATTCCCAGTAGTACCAAAGGGCCAAGCGCGTATTCGTACTCAGATGTCAGCAGCGCACTCTCGTGAGCAGCTAGACCGTGCAATCGACGCGTTCATCGCAGTTGGTAAAGACATGGGCATCATCTAATTCTCGATCTCATCGACATTAGATAAAACGTATTTTTGATTCTCGCCCTAATTAAGTGGGGCGAGATGAACTAGGTAACATTATGAAAATCAAAGCACTTTCAAAGCTAAAGCCTGAAGAAGGCATCTGGATGACTGAGGTTGAGAAACCTGAAGTTGGCCATAACGATCTTCTTATCAAGATCAAGAAAACCGCTATCTGTGGTACAGACGTACACATCTACAACTGGGACGAATGGTCACAAAAGACAATTCCAGTACCTATGGTTGTAGGTCACGAGTACGTAGGTGAAGTTGTTGGCATGGGCCAAGAAGTTCGCGGCTTTGAGATTGGCGATCGCGTATCTGGCGAAGGTCACATCACTTGTGGTCACTGTCGTAACTGTCGTGGCGGACGTACTCACCTTTGTCGCAACACAACAGGTGTTGGCGTAAACCGCACTGGTGCGTTCTCTGAGTACCTAGTAATTCCAGCATTCAACGCATTTAAGATTCCAGCGGAGATCTCTGACGATCTAGCATCAATCTTTGACCCGTTCGGTAACGCTGTACACACAGCACTATCTTTCGACCTAGTAGGTGAAGACGTACTTATCACAGGTGCTGGTCCTATCGGTATCATGGCAGCTGCTGTTGCTAAACACGTTGGTGCACGCCACGTAGTGATCACAGACGTGAACGAATACCGCCTAGATCTAGCTAAGAAGATGGGCGTTACACGTGCAGTAAACGTTATGGAAGAGAAGCTAGAAGACGTAATGTCTGAGCTAGGCATGACTGAAGGCTTCGATGTAGGTCTAGAAATGTCAGGTGTACCATCAGCGTTCAATAGCATGCTGACCAACATGAACCATGGCGGTAAGATCTCTCTACTCGGTATTCCACCATCAGACATGGCAGTAGATTGGAACCAGGTAATCTTCAAAGGCTTGGTTATCAAAGGCATCTACGGCCGTGAAATGTTCGAAACGTGGTACAAGATGGCTTCATTGATTCAATCGGGCCTAGATCTAACACCAATCATCACGCACCACTACAAAGTGGACGACTTCCAAGCGGGCTTCGATATGATGCGCTCTGGTATGTCTGGTAAAGTTATTCTTGATTGGGAATAGGGTAACTAGCTAGTAAAGCAGCCTAACGCTTTCGGATAATAGAATAAGGGCAACCTCATTATGAGGTTGCCCTTTCTTTTTATCGACATTTGGATGGATCAACTGTCGAATAGGTATAGATACTCGCCATAGCCTTGTTTTTCTAGCTCTTCAACAGGGATAAATCGCATCGCAGCTGAGTTCATACAGTAGCGTAGGCCAGTTGGCGCTGGGCCATCTTTAAATACGTGCCCTAGGTGAGAATCGGCAAATCGGCTTCTAACTTCGGTACGTGGGTAAAGTAGATGGTAATCAGTTTTGGTGACAATGTAACCTTCATTAATTGGCTTAGTGAAACTTGGCCAACCTGTACCAGACTTGTACTTATCGGTTGAAGAAAACAAAGGCTCACCAGTTACGATATCAACGTAAATACCTTCTTCTTTATTATCCCAATATTCATTGTTAAACGCGCGTTCAGTACCTTCTTCCTGAGTTACATAGTATTGAAGGTCGGTTAATTTAGCTTTGATCTGCTTATCAGACGGTTTATCGTAAGCCTTGATATTTGAAAGCGCTTTTTTCTCATCAATTAGCTGGCGAAGAGTGACAGGGTTTTCTTCACGATCATCACCAAATATCTCATCTAAGTATTGGTCACGGCCTGAGGCATAGCGGTAATAGTTATAGCGAACTTTATTACGTTTGTAGTAATCCTGATGGTAACCTTCTGCAACCCAGAACTTATCGAATTTAATCAGTTCCGTTTTCAATGGCTTCTTGTAAATGCCTAGGTCATCAATCTCAGCAATAAAGTTTTCAGCAATCTGCTTCTGCTCATCCGTATGGTAGAAAATAGCAGGGCGGTAGTGACGGCCACGGTCAACGAAAGAACCTTGATCGTCCGTTGGGTCGATATGGCGGAAGAACTGATCAAGGACCTGTTCATAACTAACAGCCTTCGGGTCGTATTTCACTTCGATCACTTCTATATGACCAGTTTTGCCAGATGACACTTGCTTATAGGTTGGATTTTCAACATTACCACCTGAGTAACCCGATACTACGTCAAGCACACCATGAAACTTTTCTAAATCTGATTCCGTACACCAGAAGCAACCACCAGCAAGTGTTGCAACTTCATATCCATTTGAAGCCGTAGGTTTAGTCATGTTGCTATCTGCGTTACCAACAAAAGAGGCAAGTGCAGCTACTGCAGCGATAGCGGTGAAGGCAAACTTAAACTTCGTTTTCATATCAACCTCATCGATTGTTTGTCTTTGTTAAATAATAAGAACGCGGTATCGATAGAAAAATTGCAGGTCACATAAAAAATTTATGTTTGTTAGCCAAGAAAGGACCAAAAACGGCGCCAAAAGGCGCCGAAATATTCACTGAAGGGACATGTTAGCCTAACGCAGGCAGTACACCCATCGTAATTAGCAATTGCGCGGCAACAATTACTAGACCAACCAGGCTACTAGCCATTAAACCCAAATTGCCACCAAGTACTTGGTAATGGTCACTTTGGGCCTGCATACGAGCTTGTTTTACCATCAGAATCGGAAGGAAAATTGCCAGCACTACCAATGCAATAGCAGCGTAACCGAGTGCCATTATAAAGCCTTGAGGGTAGAACAGTGCAAAACCCATTGGTGGTACAAACGTGATCAAACCAACCATGACACGTAAATGACTTGTGCCTTGTTTCTTAAGGCTATCACCCAAGAACTCAAACAAACCTAAGCTCACGCCCAAGAAAGAAGTAAGTAGAGCAAGGTCAGCAAATACCCCGATAGTTTGGCCGAGGTTCGATTTATGGACGGTGGTTGCAAGCGTTGAAATAAGAGCGCTAAGGCCTTGGTTATCCAATAATGTTGCTTGATTGACGACGCCTAGAGTTACTAACTGCCAGAATACGTAAATAACTAAAGGAATAGCAGAGCCGATTAAAATCGCTTTACGTAACGACGGCGTGTGACCATCTAGGTAATTTACGATCGCCGGAATACTTCCATGAAATCCGAATGAAGTGAAGATGGCGGGAATTGCTGCAATAACCAGTCCTTGCTCAACCGGCATACTTAGTAGGTAAGACTCAGTCACGTTGGGCGCCAAAAAGGTTAGTACCAAAGCCATCGCAACGATTTTAACTAAAAATAGGACTCGGTTTATTTTATCTACAGTTGATGTGCCTACAGTGACCACAGCTGCGACGATTAGTGTAAATAATAGGGTAGACGTCGTATTTGACACTTCAATACCGGTAAAACCAGAGATTCGATCCGCAAACTGCGAACCACCGCCGGCAATATACGCTGCACATAGGGCGTAAAACAGAAACATCATAGCGAAGCTAGCTACCCACTTACCTTTAGTGCCTAAAAACTTACTAGCAAGTGTATGCAGTGTTGCGTCTTGATCGGCATGTTGGTGAATTTCGACCATCAATAAAGCGGTGTAAGCCATTAAAGCCCACAGTGCAACCATAATGATCAGTGATGTTGTGAACCCAATACCGGCTGAAGCGAGTGGTAGCGCTAGCATGCCTGCACCAATAGTGGTACCAGCAATGATCAAAGTACTACCCAATAACTTTGATTTATTCATTGTACAAATTTCTTTACGATAATTGTTGTTATTAGGTGATTTCATTTGGTTTGTGAGCCATTTATGGATGAAATCACTACGTATGCAGGCATTATTTAGCATGGAGTGTATAAATTCAAGCTAAATGTACGCATATTTTACCATTGGTGTAATTGTTTGTTTACAGATGAGGGCTATTGTCTTACGTAAACGTTTACTTGAGAGGTGATTCAAATCACGATGAGTTTTTACTTTCTCCTTTCAAAAAACTGTCATATAAGTGGTTTAAAAAGGAGCACAAGTACCGCATATTAAGGCTAAGACCTAAGCGGTCTTGAATTAACGTTTAGTAAGGAGGTCAGCATGAGTGACCAAACAGTAAACGAAGAATGCCTCGAGTTACTCGACGCGATGGAAATTGGCTTTGAGCTTTCAGATTACGAGCAGTCAATTGAAGAACTCGCAGAAGAGATCTTTAAATAATATTCTTCGACTACAAACACCACGGTTTAGTGGTAAACAGAATGAGCCAGTGCATATGCGCTGGCTTTGTGCTTTATAATAGATAGGATATGACAAACAGAAACGACTAGGTTAAGTTTTGAACTATCTCGCCCATCTACACATTGCCGATCATTGTCAGTCAAGCTTGCTTGGAAATTTACTAGGCGATTTTGTAAGAGGTAACCCTGAAAGTCAGTATCCTGCATATATTTCTCAAGGCGTTCGGCTTCATCGTTTTGTCGACTCGTTTACAGATAGTCACCCGTTGGTTTTAGAGTCAAAATCGCTTTTTCCTCAAGGTGTCAGACGTTTTTCTGGCATAGCTCTCGATATGTTTTGGGATCACAGCTTGGCAAAGCGTTGGGGCGAGTTTCACTCGGTAGAACTATCGCATTTTTGCCATCTTGCACAAAACGAAATACGAACTCAGGCAAATCAAACGTTGCCAGATTCCTTTATACGTACCTCTAACGCTATGTGGAATGGTGGGTGGTTAGAGTCCTATCAGCAACTAGAGAACATTGAATTTGCACTTAAGCGAATGTCGCAGCGTCGCCCAACAATGGGTGTATTAGCGGAGTGTTTTCCTTACTTAGAGAAAAACTATCGCGATTTGAATGAAGTATTTACCTGCTTCTATCCTGAGATACTAACCGCAAGTAAAAGATTCTGATAGAATCGTCGGCCTTGCAATTATAGGTAATTCTCATGTCGACAGATTTTCAATCCCTTGGTCTATGCTCAACGCTTTTAGCGACACTTGAAAAGCTAGATTTTAAACAGCCTACAGAAGTTCAAAAGCACGCGATTCCGCATGTGTTAGAAGGACAAGACGTACTCGCTGGAGCACAAACGGGCACAGGAAAAACTGCGGCTTTTGGTTTGCCTATCATTCACCGTTTACTAGAATCACAAACGCAGCGAGATATTCAAAGCAATGATGTCTTAGCTTTGGTTCTTGTGCCAACTCGTGAACTGGCGCAACAGGTGTTTGATAACATGATGCTATATGCACAAGACACCGAGATCAAAGTCGTTACAGCATACGGCGGTACAAGCATGAACGTGCAAACGCGAAATCTTGACCAGGGTTGTGACATTTTGATTGCCACTCCAGGGCGATTGCTCGATCATTTATTCTGCAAAAATATCAATCTAAAGAAAACTCAGTATTTGGTACTCGATGAAGCGGACCGCATGCTTGATATGGGCTTTATGCCTGATATCAAGCGAATCTTGAAACGCTGTAGTGAAGAGCGCCAGACAATGTTTTTCTCGGCGACCTTTGATAAGCGCATCAAAACAATTGCTTATAATATGTTGAATGAGCCTGCCGAAGTTCAAGTTACACCCTCGAACAGTACCGCTGAAACTGTTAAGCAGATGGTGTACCCCGTTGATAAAAAGCGCAAAGCTGAATTGCTTGCTTACTTAATTGGCTCTAGAAACTGGCAACAGGTTCTAGTGTTTACTAAAACTAAGCAAGGTAGTGATGCATTAGCAAAAGAGCTGAAACTCGATGGCATTAAGGCCGCTTCTATTAATGGCGATAAAAGCCAAGGAGCGCGCCAAAAAGCATTAGATGATTTCAAATCAGGCCAAGTGAGAGCACTTATTGCGACAGACGTAGCAGCCCGCGGCCTAGATATTCAACAGCTAGAGCAAGTTGTAAACTTTGATATGCCATACAAAGCAGAAGATTACGTGCACCGAATTGGCCGTACGGGTCGCGCAGGTAAAGAAGGGTTTGCTGTTTCTCTTATGAGCCGCGATGAAGAGTACTTACTAGAAGCGATAGAGCGCCTACTAGATAGTAAGTTACCTCAAGAATGGCTAGAAGGCTTTGAGCCAAGTTTGATAGAAGAGATTGAATTTGATCGTTCTCCAAAGCGAAGAGGTCGAAATTCAGACAAACGGAAGATGAAAGCCAAACTTAAAATTCATGCTAATCGTGGCAAAAAACGATAGGGAAATGAAGTGTTCAGTAAAAAGGATTTCGCTGATATCAAACTCGAGTTGCTCAGTCTGTCTGAGGCTGAGCAACTTCTTCAATTTGAGCTAGAGAATAAACTCTGGTTTGAACAATTTATCCCACCACGTGACAACAGTTTCTACTCCATCGAGGGTGTTCGTGCCCATATTCAAGAGTTTCTCTTAGAGCACAAATGTGAGCAATTATTGCCTCTTGTGATAAAGACGGCGACGGGGTCTATTGCCGGGCGAATCAATTTTACCAACGTTAACCGAACTAAAGGGACCGCCCATGTAGGGTATAGAGTTGGGAAAGCATTTACATCAAAAGGGCTGGCGAAAACCGCGTTATCTTGTGGATTAAGCGTATTGCAAGGGAAGGGAATTCATCGAGTGTTCGCCTATGCAGAGGTGAGTAATATAGCCTCCCAAAAAGTCCTGACATCGAATGGATTTACTAAGGTTCGCATTGTCGAAAATTACGCAAAGCTGAACGGTTCTAGTATTGATTGTATCGAGTTTACATGCATGTTGAATGGTTGATTGAAGAACACTAATCTTCAAAATAAAAAAGGCCCTCAAATTGAGGGCCTTTATATATCAACCATACTGGTTAGGCGTATTGAGCAACCATTGTTTCCCAGCTTTTACGCTGTACAGCTAAGTCTTGCTTTAATTGTTGATACCGCACCTTCAATATTGAGCGTTCATACTTTTCCGCCAAGTTTGCTTTCTTGGCTTCAATAATCTGTTTTTTGATGTCGTAATAATCAGACATTTTGCCCACGAGAGCTTCGAATTCTTTGTTTAATGCTTCGTTAAGTAACTGAGCATTTGGAAGCTTACTTACATTTTTTGAAGCGTTAACTAAAGCTTGTTTTGCACGAGCTTTCTCAATCTTTAAGTGCGGCGTTACTCGAAGTTTTTTAGTCAGACCTAACCACGAACAAGATTTAATTAACCACTTGGTTGGATCGTATTGCCACCAGTAGATTCCATTGCGGTAGTCATTCTCAAAGATGTGGTGGTAGTTATGGTAGCCTTCACCGAATGTGAATACCGCTAACACACCGTTATCACGTGCCGTGTTTTTATCTGTATACGGTTGAGAACCCCAAATATGCGCAAGTGAGTTAATGAAGAATGTGGAGTGATGGCTAAGTACTAAGCGTAAAACGCCAACTACAAGCAGCATTCCAATCATATCACCGTAAATTGCACCTAGAAGGATAGGAATACCGAAGTTAGTCGCAATGGCTAGTGGCACATAATACTTGTGTTGCCACATTACGATCTTATCTTTCTGAAGATCACGGCAGTTCGAATAATCCGTGTATGTGTTTGCGTTGTATTCGCGCAGCATCCAACCAATATGAGAGAACCAAAATCCGCGCTTCGCTGAATATGGGTCTTTGTCATTGTTGTCTACATGTTTGTGGTGAATACGATGATCAGAGCTCCAATGTAGAGCGCTGTTTTGAAGTGCAAATGCACCACCCAAAGCGAAGATTAGGCGTAGTGACCAGTGCGCTTCATAAGTTTTGTGTGACCAAAGTCGATGGTAACCCGCGGTGATGGAGAGGTTACAAAATGAGAACGCCACAAGGAACCAGACAAGGTGCTCAAGGCCGTAGCCGATACTGATGCCGTACCAAGGGACAAGCACAGCAGCAACGATGAATGATGATAAAAAGATAAAGATGTTTAACCAAATCAGGGGTGGTTTACTAGAGCCAGACATGGTGATTTCCTTTCAGCTAACAATTGTGCGCTAGAATATCAGCGTACACGTGTAAGTCAAACTGAAAGCACGGTTTTTATGATGGCGATGAGGTGTTTTTCGTAACAAGTTGCAAGCTTATAAAGCTGAAGCACTCTGTATTTATTTACCTGTAGCCATATGGTGAAACTTTGAGTATCAAAAATTGATTCGTTGGAGTGAATTTCTCAGCACGACATGTTGTTAATGGTATTTATAACGTTAATTATTAATACCCTCAGAGTGAACATTATGAGTGCTATAAAATGGATTCTAGCAGTATATGTCGGGCTTCTTCTGCCTAACTATGCTCAGGCTGAAGGAAGTTATCAGCTTGGTATTTCGCTTGGTGGAGTAGGTCAGCCTCTCCACGAAAATACCGTGTTGTATGTACATGCCCGAGCGGGAGAAACAATTCAAATAAACGCATGTGATGCTGAAAAATCACCAGTAGACGTAGAAATTTATGATACGTACGTTACTGGTGGGATGTATGCTCAATGGAATCTACTAAGCGCATTATCCTCTCCTGTACCAACGGTATCATGTACTTCTGATATGACAGGAGTTCTCCCTCCAACAGCATTGCAATACACCGTATCAACTGACGGGGTCTATGTTGTGCGCTTCGTTGATGCAGATGATGAACGTATATTCGAGCGGTGGGATGTTTCCGTTACTAGCGCAAACCTTGACCCGGTTGATGCTACATTGAGTACTGGAAATCTATTCTCTTATACTTGGTCGTTCGTAACGGAAGGTGATACGCAAGATCAGGCAACAACTACGAGGTTGTACGCTGTTGCACCGGGTGGGTTTGATAACACCAATTACGTGTGGGTGTTAGATCTTAATGAGTTCTCAGGACATACCTATAGCATCATGGCTAATAGCGTGGGTTTACCTGCACCTGACTCCGGGTTGAGTCGAAGTTATCCGGGGCCCGGCGTTCCTATCCCTGAATTTCCGGTATTTTTAAGTTACCCAGCGGCCGCAGACATAGGCTCCCCACCCACAGAGGCACCATCATTTATTACAGGCTCAGAACCAAAGTTTGTAGGTACTGATGGAAAGATTGGTTTTTACCCTAACTTGGGCGAAACAGGGCGAATAATATTTACACCTAATATCACGGGCACATACGCCGTTAAAATTGATACGAATCGCGATGGTCGATTCGCTGAAAGTGATATGTACATCTTAGGTGAAACGACGGCGAACGCTGAAGTGATTGTTGAGTGGAATGGTACAGATAACCAAGGGAACAAGCTTGCTCAAGGGCAATATAATATTGAAGTTGAACTTCGTGTTGGCGAATACCATTTTGTTGCGTTTGATGTCGAAACAAGTGGAGGTGGCGTTGAAAACGGGCTGACTATCTTACAAGCAATTGATGAACATTCAGTCGTAGGGACACGAGTCTATTGGGATGACGCGACATTCTTAGGTGGTTCTTCCACGTTGCCAGATGGTGTGATGTCGTCTGAAGGTAATGGTCCTCATCGTCATACTTGGGGTGACTTTACTTCCGATAGTTTGGGCAACAATGCCTATATCGATACTTACACGATAGGGGATAAAGCTGCTGCACGGATCAATGGGCAACTTCTTGAAACCGGCGCTCCTGAATTCGTTGAAGGGTTTGAACGTACCATTGAACTAGTAGAAGGTACGACATCGGTTGGCCAAATTAATGTGACGGGTGGTGCTCCGGGCTATTCATATTTTTTGGCAGGCGTTGATGCTGCGTTGTTTACTTTGACGGCTTCAGGTCAGTTAAGCTTCGTATCGGCACCTGATTTTTCTAACCCGACTGATCATGATGGAAATAGTGCTTACGAACTTGTCGTAACGGCTACAGATTCTTTCCCAAAAAGCTCTCAGCAAAATATCACTGTTAACGTTATAGCCAATAACGTTGCACCTATTGCTCATGATGGTAATCAACAAGTCGTAGAAGATAGTCAATCTAATCCAATTACGCTGTCTGCATCGGATAGTGATGGAGATAGGTTGAGTTACACTGTCACTACGTCGCCCGCATTTGGCACTCTTAGTGGAACTGCACCAAATATGATGTATACGCCTAACCCCAATTTCATTGGTCATGATTCATTTCAGTTCAGTGTATTTGATGGTAAAGCAGTTTCTAACCTAGCTACGGTTAACATTGGAGTTCTAGCTGATTTAGATGGAGATTTGGACCCCGATATAACAGATCCAGACGATGATGGAGACAATATTCCCGATGTTGTAGAAGGAAACATTGATAGTGATGGTGATGATATTCCGAACAACCGAGATACCGATTCAGACGGCGATGGTATTTCAGATTTAATCGAAGGGGTTGGAGACAGTGACAACGACTTAATTCCAGACTACCTAGATATTTCACTGGATAGTGATTTAGATGGTGTGCCAGACATTATTGAAGGGCATTTAGATGTCGATGGAGATGGACTCGCAAATTTCTTAGACATAGACAGTGACAATGATGGCTTACTTGACGGCTTTGAAGCGGGTATCGAAGGTTTTGATTACGACAACGATGGAATTGATGATCGCTTTGATGTTGACGTTACACACGGCTCAGACAGCAACCGCGACGGCATTGACGATCACGTAAATGCCCTTAACACCAATACACTCACGCCTGCTGACTTCCTAAATCGAGACAGTGATGGTGATTACGTTCCTGACTTTGTTGAAGCAATACTGACAATCAAAGATATCAACTCCAATCAAATTAATGATCTATACGAAGTGGAATACTCACTTGGTGAAGATTTCAATCTTAACGGCTTAGATGACCGTTATGAGGTAAGTATTGCTGGTGGACGTGATGTCGATAGTAACGGATTTAATGATGCTTTGTTCCCAGCGTCAGACGCTGATGGAGACAACAGACCGGACTTTCGAGATCAAGATAGTGACAATGACAGCTTGAGTGATGGATTAGAGCTCCAGGCTACGAGCCAAGACACCGACGGAGACGGCATTGATGACCGGTTTGATAGCGATTTACTCTCCGGTGTTGATAACGATAACAATGATGTGGATGACGGCATAACCCTTATTGATAACGACAATGATGGCGTTTCTGATTTCCATGATCTTGATAGTGACAACGATACTATTTTAGACGTGAGCGAAACGAACAGTCCTGATCTAGATGGAAACGGAATTGTTGACACCACTGGTTACCTTGCACCAATTAACTTAGATACTGATAGCGACACGATACCGAATGCAATCGACCTCGATAGTAACAATGATGGTGTGTGGGATATTCAAGCATTACCAACGCGTACACTTGATTTAAACGATGATGGACGCGTGGATATCAGCCAAGGAGACGATCCTGATGGTGATGGCATATCTACTCTTTATGATTTAGTACCTGATCAGTTTGGATCATCGAATGGAGAAGATTATGACCAAGACGGCGTCGCTAACCACCTTGATAAAGATGATGATAACGATGGTATCGCTGACATCAAAGAACAGGGTGGAGACCGAGATGGAGACAGCATTCAAGATTATTTTGACCGTGATAGTGACAATGATGGTCTTCCTGATCGGATTGAAATGAACCGCCGTGCAATATCGCAAGTCGATACAGACATGGATGGGATAGATGACGTTTGGGATGTTGAAGCGCTAGGTGGAACAGACGAAGACAACGACGGCATAGATGACATTTATAGCCAAATAGATACAGATGAAGACGGGGTTCCTGACTACTTAGACACCGATAGTGACAATGATGGAATCAGTGACAGCCAAGAGCAGTTATCGGTATCCGCATCGGGGTTGGACATGAACTTGAACGGCGTTGATGATGCGTTTGACCCAGAGTTTACCTTAGGGATTGATGACAACAACGATGGCGTGGATGACCATGTTTACCATCATCGAGACTTTGATCGTGATGGCATATACGACTTTCGTGACACTGATAGCGACGGCGATACGGTTCCTGATCGTAAAGAACGCAACGTTGATACAGATGGAGATGGTTCACCAGATTATCTGGATCTTGATTCTGATAACGATGGCATCTTAGACCGAGATGAAGATGGTGATTTCAACCATGATGGAATAGATGACCGCGTGCAAAAACGCCAACAGGTGGAGACTGGATTGCAAGGAAATGGCGGTTCTTTAACATTTGTCAGCATCGCCTTCGTATTGCTAACCCTGTTTTTCCGTACTGGGTCAAAACTGTTGGTGACCTGTACCTTAGCGTCTTCAATACTTCTGTCGTCTGTAGTGAATGCCAAGTGTCAGCCCCTAAGTGAGGTGTGGCTTGATTGTGCGTATTTGGGCGGAGGTATTGGCGTTAGCCTACTTAATCCCGATGAGAATAGTACCGCATGGAGTCAGCAAAATAGAACCGACTTCGCTTGGAAAATACAAGCGGGTCTAGACAGAAAAGATTGGTTTCTTCAGGCGGCATATGTGTCACTTGGACGTGTTGAATTGGCTAACGCTAATCCTGCAATAGGCGAAATACAAGTGGGCTATCAGACCTATGGACTCGAAGCTGGATATCGATTTTTAAAGATAGACCAAGCAGTATCAACCTATCTTATGGCCGGAATTCATTGGCTCGATACAGATACCAACCAATATGTTACTCAGACTAACGGAATGCAATTGAGTGTAGGCGCTGGAATTGATTGGATGCTAACTAAAAACGTGAACACACGACTGAATTTTACCGCCTACGATTTGGATGCTCAGCACATCGGTATCGAGCTAAACTACTTGTGGCGCAATGAATCGAAAAGCGTGTACAGTACGAATTCTGTAGAGTCTTATACAGAAACTGAGAAGAATAGTGCACCATTCGAGGTGTCGACTGCAAACATATACTTTGATAGTGGCCAATACCGACTGACCGAGCAACAGAAAACAGTCGTCGAAGGTTTCGCCGATGCTATAGAAGGTCTTGAGCTTACAGGTATTGTCCAAATATCTGGTTATGCTGATGCGCTGGGACAAGGCGATACCAATCAAGTCTTGTCAGTCAAGCGGGCATTAGAGGTTGAATCCGCTCTAAAGAATGCCTTGCAGGGAAGTGATATTAAGGTCGAATTGAAGGGGTATGGAGAAAGCAATCTGATACCAAACAGGCCTATGACACATTACCAAAACCGGAGGGTTGAACTGCAATGGTATGCAAGAGAGTATAAATAAACGAAACCACCTGTATGGGTGGTTTTTTTCGTTTATAGGGAAGAAATTTCTTTTAACAAAGAGCCGTCTATTTCGGGCAACCCGTCACTCAGTTTAATGACTTTCCCTTTGGCAATAGACATCATGATATTTCGCTCTGGTGCAGAATTACTTAGGACGTTTTGGGTGTGTAGGGTGTTAATTTGATCATAGAGATTTGTCTCAATTTGATCAATTTGCTGAGCTGTTAAACGGTAACGTGACAAATACATGTTTGGGCGAGGGCAAGATGCTTCTTGGTGTTCTTTAAAACGTTGCACGAATAGTTTATCTAGCGCGGTACCTTCTTTGATGTAGAAGCGCGAATGACGCAGCTTCTTGATCTCATGATGTTCGACAACCTCTATATAGCCCATCATTTCCAGAGCACGTAAATAGAGTGTAATGGATTCATCACTGAGGTCATGCTGCTGCTGTATATCTACGACAGACATTTTCAATGAGATAAGCATGTACGCAAAATCAAACACATAAGGGTGCTGACTGAATACTTGCTCATTTTCCGGCGAGATGTTCTGAACATCCTGATGTTGAAAGCGCTTTGCAAGCAAGGCGAGCTCGACGATATCTGTGTTTAAGTAACTCGCATACAGAGTGATCTTGTCAATGCCCAAGCTCGGGTTATGAAACTGGCGTTTTAAGCTACTGACTGGTACGCAACAGCGAGTAGAAAGCTGAGTAAAATTGAGGTCTTGCTGCTTCATCGTTTCACGAAGCGCCTTAAGTAGATACTGTTCAGAAATAGACATTTCAACTCAATTATAGTTATGGAACGCAGTTCGTTATTATAGCAATCTTTATTGATACAAAACAGAACCTGTATGATTGTTTCAGAATGTTTGGCTTTTAGTTAAATGTTTTATAGTATGAAGGGGTAAACAATCCTTACAGGAAGTAATAAGGTACTATAAATGGAATTAAAAGTAGCTGAATATAGCGACTATGAGCGCATTGCTACACTGCATGCACAAAGTTGGAAGCAATTTTACGACGGAATCTTAGGTAAAGATTTTTTGGAAAATGACGTTCAGGATGAACGTTCTGCAATTTGGCAAACTCGTCTAATCAACCCTCCTTTCAATCAACATGTTCTTATCCTCGAAGAAGGCGGATTACTGTGTGGATTCATCTGCGCATTCGGTAATCACGATTTCGAGAAGGGTACGATAATTGACGCGTTACACATCGACCCTGCTTATCGTGGCCGCGGCTTAGGTGTTGAGTTAATCGCTGAAATGGCGAAGTGGATTGCTCAGTATTTCCCTGATAATGGCGTCTATCTTGAGGTCATGAAAGAGAATAAACAAGCTGTCGACTTTTATAACCACCTATGTGGCAAGTGTGATCTGGAAAGGCTTTGGAATGCGCCATGTGGTAACCAAGTTCCAGAGCTAGTTTATACCTGGGAATCAGGCCAGCAATTGCTAGATTGTGTAGTGACTCACACAAAGTCAAAATCTGTAACAGCTTGATACACTTATCCTCAGTGTTCTGATAATTCTCGGACACAATTTATAGACCGTTAGGTAGCTTTGTATAAGCCCATTTTTTATTTATCTAACGGTCTATTCATGAAAAAAACGTTACTCTTCACAGCACTCAGTAGTGCTCTCTTTCTCGTAGGATGCGGCGAAAATACCCAAGGACAGAAACAAATGCCTGCTCAGCTCGTTGTAGCAGAGCAAGCTCAATTTATACCTCACCAACAAAGTAAATCTTACATCGGTCGAGTTGAAGCCGTTGAAGACACCAATATCACTGCTCAAGTTACTGGTTATCTGCAAACACGCCATTTTGAAGAAGGTGAGATGGTAGAAAAAGGTCAACTTCTATACACCATTGAACCCTCATCGTTTGAAGCTCAATTAGCGAGTGCCAAAGCTGCACTGGCTCAAGCAAGAGCTAATCTTAAAAAGGCTGAGTTAGATTTTGAGCGTGGTAAGAACCTATTGCCAAAAGGCAGCATCTCTCAATCTGAATTTGATAACCTCAATGCTGCATTACTTGGCGCACAGGCTCAAGTTGAAGCGGGTAAAGCGCAAACTCACCTAGCTGAAGTCAATCTTTCTTACACGCAGATTAAAGCGCCTTTCTCTGGTCGCATCGCACAGAGCAAAGTAAGTACTGGTGATTTGGTGTCACCACAATCCGGCATTCTTACAACATTAGTCAGTTTAGACCCAGTACACACTAGTTTTAGTATCAGTGAGCGTGAACGCCTAGAGTTGGGAATGGATAAAGTCCAAGGTGATGGTTCAGCAGATTCGGTTGAAGTGCAAGTCGTACTCGAGAACGGACAACCATTTGAGCATCTCGGTAAATTGGATTTCTTAGGTAATCGTATCGACTTGAACACGGGTACGCTTGCGATGCGTGCAGTGGTAGAAAACCCAGATTACCGTCTACTGCCAGGTCAGCACATTCGTGTAGAACTTCGTGAGAAGCAGCAAGTAGACGTGATTGTGATTCCGCGCCGTGCTGTACAAACCGATCTAGAGGGTAACTTCGTCATGGTGATTGCTGAAGGTAACGTGGCAGAACGTCGAAACGTAGAACTTGGTCGTCAATTAGAGCAAGGCATCATAGTTAGAGAAGGCATCGATTCCGAAGACCAAGTCATTACTCAAGGTCTACAGCGAATCCGAAATGGTGTACCAGTTCGTTTTGAAGATAAGCCAACAGCTGAGTAAAGAGGTGTAAATGTTAAGTCGTTTCTTTATCCAGCGCCCTAAATTCGCGCTGGTGATTTCGATAATTCTGACCTTGGCAGGTGCTATTTCGCTTGCGATATTGCCAGTAGCAGAGTATCCAAAAATCAGTCCTCCTTCAGTCAGTGTGACTGCATACTATACAGGCGCTAGTGCTGAAGTTGTTGAACAGGCAATTGCCGACCCAATAGAGACCTCCGTCAATGGTGTTGAGAACATGATCTATATGTCCTCGAAAAGTGCTAATGACGGTTCATACAACTTGAATGTTACGTTTGACGTCGGTACTGACCCAGATATGGCGCAAGTTAACGTTCAGAACCGCGTATCTCAAATTGAGTCTAAGTTACCTCAAGAAGTACGTATGGTTGGTGTAACCGTGAAAAAGCGTTCACCAGACCTTTTGATGGTTTTGAACTTCTATTCGCCTGACGGTAAATATGATGACCAGTTCCTGATTAACTACATCAACCTTAACGTAAAAGACCAACTGGCGCGCGTTAAAGGCATTAGTGAAGTTAGTGTAATTGGCGGCGGCGAATACGCGATGCGTGTTTGGCTCGATCCTGAAAAGATGGCCAATCTAAAGCTAACGACTAGCGACGTATATGGAGCACTCGCAGAGCAAAATGTTCAGGTAGCAGCGGGTCGTGTTGGTGCAGCGCCATACAGTGAAGCACAAGAAGTTCAGTTCAACCTTGTAACTAAAGGCCGTTTAGAAACGGTTGATGAGTTTGAAAATGTCGTATTGCGTGCAAACAGCGATGGTTCGAGCGTTTATCTGAAAGACGTCGCGCGTGTCGAGCTAGGTAAAAAGTTCTATGACGGTAGTGGTAAATTCCGTGGTCAAGACGCGTCAATCGTAGCACTGTCGCTACAATCAGATGCCAACGCTTTAGAGAGTGGCCAAGCAGTAATGGAACTGCTTGAAAACTTGAGTACGAATTTCCCAGAAGGGATGGCTTACGAAACAAGTTACGATACAACAGTGTTCGTCGCAGAATCGATTAAAGGCGTAGTTAAAACACTCGTCGAAGCAATCTTGCTGGTTATTGCTGTTACTTATTTGTTCTTGGGCAGTGCACGCGCAACACTCATTCCTGTTGTCGCAATCCCAGTTTCATTGATCGGTACCTTTGCGATTATGCAAACGACTGGCTTTACGATTAACACCGTAACTTTGTTTGGCTTGATATTAGCGATTGGTATTGTGGTAGATGACGCAATTCTAGTAATAGAAAACGTCGATACCACCATGGCTAAAGATCCGTCACTAAGCCCACGCAAGGCCACGTTGATCGCGATGAAAGAGGTAACTGGGCCGATTATTACCTCAACACTAGTACTTTTGGCGGTGTTCTTACCTGTTGCAATGCTTCCTGGTATCACGGGCATTATGTATCGCCAGTTTGCCTTGACGATTTGTATCTCAGTTGTGATTTCATCTATTAACGCACTTACGCTGTCACCAGCATTGTGTTCGCTTGTATTAAAGCAAGGTGGGGGAAATACAGCACGTTGGTTTACTGCCTTCAATGCAGGGCTTGAGCGTGTAACGGCAGGTTATGGTCGAATAGCCGGCTTCTTGGTGAAGAAAGTAATCCTACTCGTAACGTTTTTTGTCGTTGCTGTCGGTGCGGTAACCTTCTTTGCGAAAACGACGTCGACAGCCTTCGTTCCTCAAGAAGATAAAGGTATTTTGCTCGTAAACGTTCAGCTTCCGGATGCAGCATCATTGTCTCGCACTGAAGAAGTTTCTGAACAACTACTAGAGATGGTAGAACAAGAGCCGGGTGTGGATGGTGTGACTGTAGCGAACGGTTATGCGTTTATGACTGGAGCCGCAGCTTCAAATGGCGCGTCTCTATTTATCAAACTACATGATTGGGATACGCGTAATAGCCTAGATGGCGACCATTCTGCTAACGCTATCGCACAGCGAATCAACGGACGTGCGGCGATGGAACTGCCTCAAGCGGTTGTGTTCGCGATGGGTCCTCCTGCAGTTCCGGGTATGGGCGCAGCATCGGGCTTCGAGTTCGTCTTAGAAGATACATTGGGTCGTAGCCGTACTGACTTAGCGATGGTTATGAGGCAAATGATCGAGGAAGCGAACAAGCAACCAGAAATTGGTTTTACATTCAGCACCTTTCGCGCAAATGTGCCTCATTATTACGTTGATATTGACCGAGAGAAAGCGCAGCAACTTGGGGTTCCACTATCAAGTGTGTTCCAAACGCTACAGGGTAACTTAGGTTCTCTTTACGTCAATGATTTCACTATGTTTGGTAAAAACTTCCGAGTAACCATGCAAGCAGACGGTCAGCATCGTAAAGGTATGGAAGATCTAGAACGTTTCCATGTACGTTCCTCTGGTGGTGAAATGATCCCACTGAGTACGTTGGTAAGTTATGAGCAAATCTTTGAACCTGATGTAGCATGGCGTTACAACATGTACCGCAGTGCCATCATTCAAGGTCAACCAGCGCCGGGTTATTCAAGTGGTGATGCTATTGCTGCTATGGAGCGTGTCGCTGCTGAAATCTTACCTCAAGGTTATCAGTACGAATGGACAGGTATGGCGTATCAAGAAGTTCTTGCGGGCAACCAAGCAATCTTTGCTTTTGCACTAGCGTTGATCTTTATCTACCTGTTCATGGTGGCTCAATACGAAAGTTGGACCATTCCTTTGGCGATTATACTCGTGGTTCCAATAGCGACATTAGGATCATTCTTAGCTCTGAATTTAACTGGAACACCATTAAACTTGTATGCGCAGATTGGCCTTGTGTTACTCATAGCTCTCGCCGCAAAGAATGCAATTCTTATCGTAGAATTTGCTAAAGTGGAACGAGAAGACAAAGACGTGCCAATTGATAAAGCGGCCGTAGAGGGTGGTAAATTACGCTTCCGTGCAGTGAATATGACTTCTTGGTCGTTCATATTGGGTATTTTCCCACTGATTTTTGCTTCAGGTGCTGGACATGTAAGTCAGAACTCGTTGGGTATATCACTCATTGGTGGTCTGTTATGTGTGCTTCTAGCGGGTACGTTCTTAATTCCGGGTTTCTATGCCATGGTGCAGCGTAAACGTGAAAAAGCGCATGGCGGAAATACGAAATTGATTCCACTCGATGACGAATAACTTTATTTAACTTCTAAATCCCCTTAGCGTAAAGCGAGGGGATTTTTTGTATCAGTAGAGAGTAAAACTATGAAGATGTTGTTTGATGTGTTCGGAATGAAAATGTCCGTGGAAAGATATGAAGGAGAGTGGCGATTATATAGGGAATCTGAATCTTCAATTAAGGCTCGTGTGTATGATATCTATATTCCTTCAGATCTAGATGAGTCAATGGTAGGACGTTTCTTGGCAGATATGTACCATGAATATGCAACTTCAAAACATCCCGAAGTTAAAAGAATAACGCCTTAGCGGGGGCTAAGGCGTTATTACTCTAATTAGAACAGTGCTTAGTTCTTCATAGTACTTACTTGTTTTTGAAGCTCATCCAGTTGCTTCATTTTTCCTTGCAGACCTAATGACTGGTAGTTGATTGATGCTGGGTTCATCAATTGACCTTGTTGCATTGGATACTCTGGCAATGTCTTGAAGAAGTCACCGATTACGTCTTGGATTGGAACGAATAGCCACATGTTGTCCGCCATCCAACGTAGGTACATACCTGATTCGTGTGGCGCTTTCTCAAATGGGTCAGCACGTAGGTGAATGATCTGCGGCCAGTTTGCTTCAAATCGTACCGCATCAGTGATGTTACCTTCCATCGTCGCGAAATGAAGTTTCCAGTCATTCCAACGCACAGCGTTTAGCTCACCATTAGCACTGAAGTAAAGTAGCGACTCACGCGGACCTTTGTCTTCTTTGCCTTCGAAGAACGGCTTAAAGTTGTAGCCATCGATATGAACTTTCCACTCTTTACCATTCGCTTTGTAGCCTTTTGCGAGCTTTTCTTTTACATCAGGAACGCCAGCCGCTGCGAGAAGTGTTGGCAACCAGTCTTGGTGCGCCATCATGTCATTGATCTTGGTGCCAGGTTCAATTGTGCCCGGCCAACGAACAAGTTGAGGAACACGCATACCGCCTTCCCATGTCGTGCCTTTCTCGCCGTGGAATGGGGTAGCACCACCGTCAGGCCAAGACACGGTTTCTGCACCGTTATCGGTAGAGTAGATTACGATTGTATTGTCAGCGATGCCTAAATCATCAAGCTTATCCAATAGAACGCCAACGTGATCATCGTGTTCTAGCATACCATCGGCGTAGATACTGATGCCGGATTTACCTTGATACTTCTCTTGTAGTCGAGTCCAAACGTGCATACGTGTACTGTTGTGCCAAATGAAGAACGGTTTGTCCGCTTTAACCGCTTTTTCCATGAAAGAGAGCGTTGCATCTAAGAACTCTTCGTCTGCTGTTTCCATACGCTTACGAGTCATAGGACCGGTATCTTCGATTTTTCCGTCAGCATAAGACTTGATTACACCACGTGGGCCGTAGTTTTTACGAAACTCAGGATCTTTCGGGTAGTAGTAAGTCTCTGGTTCTTCTTCTGCATTCAAGTGATAAAGGTTTCCAAAAAACTCATCGAAGCCATGCGCAGTTGGTAAGTGCTGATCTTGGTCACCTAGGTGGTTCTTACCAAACTGAGCTGTCATATAACCTTGTTCTTTTAGAAGGTCTGCAGTAGTTGGTGCCCAATCAGGAATACCATGCGTTGAACCTGGCATACCGATGGTTAGAAGACCTGTACGAAATGGCTCTTGACCTGTAATGAAAGAAGCGCGACCTGCGGTACAAGACTGTTGTCCGTAGTGGTCAGTGAAAAGCGCACCTTCATTTGCAATTCGGTCGATATTTGGTGTTTCATAGCCCATCATTCCTTGGTTATAAGCACTGATGTTCCAATAACCAATGTCATCACCAAAGATCGCAAGGATGTTTGGTTGGTCAGCAGCAAGTGCGGCACCAGATGTTGTTAGCATGCCAATTCCGACCGCTAGTTTACTCATACGGTTAGCCATAATGACTCCAATAGTTGTTTGAAAACGTGTGGGCTTAACGCCTCACGGTTGTAAGTACTTTAAATCCATGAAGTCTGTGCGTCTTTTTATAGTGGATATAACCGTTTGTTATGAGGCTAGTGGGTAGGATGTAAGGAGAAAAATCGAATTTAAGGTCTACCAATGAATCAGGCACAGCAAGCAATCAACCGGTTAATTGAACAAACTGAACTTAGTGTAATTGGGCAAAGTCATGTTGTTAGAGCGTTAGTATTGGGCTTATTAACGAATGGGCACGTGTTATTAGAAGGCTTGCCAGGTACAGCAAAAACACGTTCAGTCAAATCACTGGCGGGGTTGTTAAATACGTCCTTTGGTCGTATTCAGTTCACTCCGGATCTATTGCCGTCTGACGTTACTGGTACAGAGGTCTATCAAGAAGTAGAAGGAACGCATCAACTTAATTTTCAACCGGGGCCAATCTTTAACTCAATCGTTTTGGCCGATGAGGTTAACCGAGCACCAGCAAAAGTTCAGGCTGCATTGTTAGAAGCGATGGCAGAAGGGACGATTACCGTGGGCGACAAAACGCATGTGCTTCCGGATCTTTTTATGGTGCTCGCTACTCAAAACCCTGTAGAGCAAGAGGGAACGTATCCGTTACCAGAGGCGCAAATGGACCGCTTTATTATGAAGGTAACGGTGGATTACCCTGAAGATGATGCTGAACGTGACATTATTCGATTGGTACGAAGCGAAGAACAAGGCTGTGAAGCTACAAATCGAACTATAACCTCGGAACATATAGATGTTGAGCTCATATTGGAGGCAAGACGCCAGCTTCCGAATGTTTCGGTTTCTCCGCTGGTGGAAGACTATATCGTCGCTCTAGTCATCGCGACGAGAAAGCCAGAACGCTATACAGATTCTAACCTTTCTAACTGGATAGAAATCGGGGCAAGCCCGCGCGCATCTATCGCACTGGATAAGTGTTCGAGAGCCTATGCATGGCTACAAGGTCGAGACTACGTCATGCCTGATGATGTAAGAGCCGTCGTACCAGCAGTATTAGGTCATCGTTTCTCACTCACTTACGACGCACTGGCTGACGGTGTTGATCATCAACGTGTGGTCGAAGAGTTACTCGATTATGTACCTATAGGTTAGGGGGCTTACTATGGCCAAGCCGACTCATGCACCAAGAACCCAAGTTGTTGATCCGAGGCTGTACTGTGATTACGCACGGCTCGTACGACTACAAACGAATGCTGATAAGTTTTCACTCCTGCCCCATATGCGAGCTGGGAGTCTATTATCTGGGCGCCATGGTTCGCTATTTCGTGGTAGAGGTCTGAACTTTGAAGAGCTGCGTCACTACCAGCTTGGAGACGATATTCGAAACTTAGATTGGAAAGTAACAATGCGCACAGGTAAGCCTCATGTGCGTAGCTACACGGAAGAAAAAGATCGTAACGTGCTCATATGTGTTGATCAGCGAAGCAGTATGTTTTTCGCATCCGATGAAACAATGAAATCTGTCGTAGCAGCTGAGATAGCAGCAATGTGCGCATGGCGTGTATTAAAAGACGGAGACCGTGTCGGGTTTCTTGTAGCAAGTAACGAGCGCCTAAGGTTCACTAAACCACGACGTTCTCAAAACAACCTTCTAGCGACACTTCGAAACTTAGCGTCCATCAATCAATCGCTAAATGTGTTTAGTAAAGATTCACAACATGTTGGTTTAAGCCAATGGATTCGAATGCTTCAAAGAATGAAGCTTCGTCAGTCTACGCTGGTTTTTATTAGTGATTGGCAAGGTTTTGAAGAACAACAGTTAGATCAGTTAACACAGCTTCAACAACACAACGATGTATTAACGATAATGGTAAGCGACCTATTCGAACGAGCACTACCTTCCTCCGTGGTTAACTCTAATTGGGTCGTAGGTGATGGCACACACCAAATCAGTGTCGATAGTGCGAAAAAGGTCGCGGTCGCTAGTCATGTACTCGGTGAAACGTTAGACCAAAAACACAAGGCACTAAAACGTTTAATGGCAATCAAAAACTTACCCTTCATTGAGCTGACAACCGATGGTCAACATATCTCCACATTTCAACGTCAAGTCGGAGGGCGCTAATGGGCATAGAACATACACCTCCAAGCACTTACATTCTTCGTGAGCTCAATGACGTGACTGTTCCACATAGTGTGAGTTGGTTTCCTCAAACGATTGGGTGGAAGGTGCTTGGCATAATTTTCTTATTAGCGCTGCTCTACCTGGGTTATCTCTACGTGCATTCATGCTGGGTCAACCGTTATAGAAACGAAGCACTAAGAGCAATTGAAAACCTTGATATAGAGAGCGAGGCAATGCCTCACGAACTGTTCTCAATAGTGAAGATTGTAATGACCTATTTGGGTGCATCAAATGCCAAGCTCTATGGTGATGACTTCTTAAAAGAAGTAGAGGCGTATGGCGATGGCGAGGTAATGTTTACCGATCCGTTAGGAAAGTTGTGGATGAAGTCTTTGATCGTACCAATGACACCGCTGTCTACCAAACAACGCCAAACTCTACTTGTAAAAGCTAAGTCGTGGGTGAAGTGCCATACGTTAAACGCGGAGCAGAGCAATGATCGTTGAAAGCTTTACTTTCGAATCTCCCATGTGGTTTTTGTTGCTACCACTTCCGGTAGTCATCTACTTTGCATTACCAGCGTACAGAACTAAACAGATTGCGGTAAAGGTTCCGTTCTTTAACCAGTTAATCGATGCTATTGGTGAAACGCCTAAAGAGGGCGCCAGTCAGTTGACTCCAAGTTGGTGGCAACGTATGTGTTTGGTTGTGTCTTGGCTGCTAGTAGTATGTGCTTTAGCCAAACCGACAATCATGGGTGCTCCTCAAGTACGCGAAAGCTTTGGTCGTGATGTTATGGTGTTGGTTGACCTTTCTGGTTCGATGGCTGAACAGGACTTTACATCAAAAAGTGGAAAAACTATTAGTCGTCTAGTTGCTGCTAAAGAAGTGCTGCAAGAGTTTGTTAAAAGTCGTCAAGGTGATCGGCTTGGTTTGATTCTTTTCGGCGATGCAGCATTTGTGCAGACACCATTTACGCCTGACCAAGATGTTTGGTTAGAGCTACTAAATCAAACTGACGTGGCCATGGCAGGACAAAGCACACACCTTGGAGATGCTATTGGTTTAGCGATTAAAGTGTTTGATCAAAGTGAATCGAAGCCAACCCTCAATTCAGATAGAGAAAAAGTAGCAATCGTTCTGACAGATGGAAATGATACCGGGAGTTTTGTGGAACCAATCGATGCAGCGAAAGTAGCAAAGGCGAAAGGGGTTAGAGTTCATGTGATTGCGATGGGGGACCCGACTACAGTGGGTGAATCTGCGTTAGATGTTGAAACCATTCGTAGAATCGCAAACGAATCAGGTGGCGAAGCCTTTCAAGCATTAAATAGAGATGAGTTATCACGTGCCTATAAAACTATTGGTGAGCTAGAACCTCAGTTATTTGATAGCACGATATATAGGCCTAAACAGAGTATTCATCACTACTTCATTGCGGTTGTCGTTATCCTTTATCTAACCGCATTCTCGATGGCAACAATAACTAGAACAGCGCGAGAACAACGAAAAACTTCAGGAGATAATGATGTTTGATTTTATGTCTCTTGAGCAATTGTTTACTCAATTCCATTTTATCCGTCCATTGTGGTTAATCGCATTAATACCTATGGCGGGGTTGTTATGGCTGAGGTTCAGGTTTGAGTCAAAACCAGGCTGGCGCGACGTATTACCAGCGCACCTTAGAGATGCGTTAACTATTGGTGAGCACGGTTGGAAGAAGCAACTCCCATTGAAGTTATTAATGGTCATCGTGACGCTCGCGATCATTATTTGTGCAGGACCAAGTTGGCAACGAGAGGCGTCTCCGTTTGGTGAGGACAAAGCATCGATGCTTGTTGTATTGGATAATAGTGACACTATGCTACAAACCGACTTAGCACCAAACCGTTTAGAACGTGCAAAACACAAGATCAGAGATTTACTGGAGTTGCGAAAAGGGGGAAGTACTGGCCTTATCGTCTATGCGGGTTCCGCTCATATTGCGATGCCAGTAACCCAAGACATAAAGGTATTTAACCCTTTCCTCGCTGCCATAACACCGGAAATCATGCCCGTTGAAGGGAAATCCGCACAATCAGCGCTTCCGCTTATAGAACAGCAACTAAACCACGAATTAGGTTCTAGTGTTTTGCTTGTTACTGACGGAGTAACGCCTTTTACAATCGATGCATATGAAAAGTTCTTTATAGACTCCCCATATCAATTGCTGATTTTAGCGGCGGGCAATCAAAGCGTACAAAGCAATAACCCAGTAGATATCGCTTCTTTAAAGGAACTCGCAAATCGAACAGGCGGACACCTGATTGAATTGAGTGTTGATGACTCAGATGTCAAGAAGTTGGACAGCTATGTTGAGCGTAATATGCAGCTCAATGGAGAATCTTCCATGCCGTGGAAAGATATGGGTTACGGTCTATTATTTCCGATTATCGTGATTATGTTGCTGTGGTTCCGCAAAGGTTGGTTGGTTCAATGGTGTTTAACAGGGTTAATATTTACCAGTGTTACACTGTCACCAAGTTCGCAAGCCGAAAATGTCTATTACAAAGCCGAGGTGCAAAGTGAGTCTACCGAGTTAACTTGGGCTGATCACGCTAGTCAATTCTGGTGGGATCTATGGTTGACTCCTGATCAACAAGGGCAGCGTTGGTTTGACAAGCATGAATACCTGAAAGCAGCTCAACATTACCAAAGCCCTTTGTATAAAGGTACTGCTTACTACTACGCCTCAGAATTCAAACTAGCACATGGTGCATTTTTAGAAATGGAAAGCCCGCTAGGTTACTACAATGCCGCGAGCGCACTAGCAAGGCAGCGAGAATACTTAGCTGCACGAGACTTATTGAAACAATTGCTTCTAGAAACTGATCTTGATAGTGAGCTAAAAGGAAATGTTGACCATAATTTAGCCGTTTTGAATAGTATCGTCGAAGAGATCAATCGGGTCAGTGAAAGCCAAGCAGGGACGACGGATGGGCCGGAAGAATCGTTCGAGCTTGATGATAAGCCTCGCACCGCAGATGGCGCAGAAGAAGAAACAATCGCTGAACTGATGCTTAAAGAAACCTTGAATGCGAATGAGATCCTTGGGAGTGACGAATTAGCTGATAAATGGCTTCGACGCGTTGAAGCAAACCCAAAGTATTTTTTGAGAGCAAAGTTTCAAATACAGCTTCACGCACAATCAAACGGGGCTGCTAAGGATACACAATGAACCCACAAGTAAAAGACTATTTGTATTTGCTGATTGGACTAATGTTACTGCTACTTTCATCTTGTACTTTCGCAACAGATATTAACGAACTGGAGCGCGAAGGTGGTGTTGAAATTCGCGCTTGGATTGGAAGCCAACCAGATACTCAAGAGAAACCGCGCTTCAGTATAAATGAACAGGTGATTCTAACAATCGAAGTGGCAACGCCCCGTTGGTTTACTGGTGGGACACGTATTGGCTCGATTGAGATACCCAATGTAATTGCAAAGCAAAGAAACCAGCTAGCGACAAACTTTACCGAGCGAATTGATGGGCAAACGTGGTCAAAACAGCGATGGGAAATTACGCTCCATCCTCAAGAATCTGGGCAATTTTTTATTTCGCCAGTTGCTGTAACTGTTCAAGTATCAGCATCAGATGGAAGCAATGTTAAAGGAACTTTATACACAAAACCTCTCTCGTTTTCAGCAAGTCTGCCGTCCGGAAAGCTTGCAGACACTACTCGGTGGTTTACAGCAACAAATGTAGACGTGAATCAAGAGTGGGAAGCATCTAGCCAAGACTTAAAGGTTGGGGATTCGATAACACGTACCATAACGGTTAACGCAGACGACTCACTATCGGTGTTGTTACCTGAACTATTTAACGATAGTTCGACGAAAGACTATCAAACCTACTTACAACCTAATGTATTGAAAGATACTCAAGCACGAGGGAACTATCGTTCTAGTCGTACCGAACAAAGCATCTATGTGCTGCAGCAAGGGGGAGAGGTATCTTTTCCTAAGTTGACGCTTTCCTGGTGGAACAGTAAGACTAAAAAGTTAGAAATTATCGAGGTTGAAGGGGCATCCTATCAGGTAAAGCATACGTTGAATTCATTTATTAAAACGTATTACCTGGCAATCGTATTGACAGCAACCTTCATAACATTGGTAGCTACTGTGAGTGTTAGCTTGCACAAGTATTATAAAACCAATCCGCCACCTGAATGGCTTACATTCCACAAAGCGGTAAGGGGAGGCCGATGGGGAGAAGTCCGCTTAGCCTTATATCGCACATTAAGACGAAAGAATGTGAAATTGGAGTTATCAAAACTGCACCAGACTTCAACATGGCAGAATGTAAGTGATTCTGTTCAGAGCGAAGAGATAACGTCGTCTGCTGCTTATTCGGCCCGTAAGAGTATTAGACAAGCGCTAAGACGCAAGAAAACAAGCCTTGTCCCAAAAGCGTTACCCCAGTTAGACCGTTTAAGTAAACCCAAATAAGTGTCTTATCCCGCAGCTTTAACGTGAATTTGTCGAATATAATCTGTTAGTTAACTATGATGAAAGTATCTATTGAGATGGTCATCATGGTTAACTTTTTTGTGTCTGGAGCATTATGAAAAGTACTGAGCTTAACTTGATCCCGATTTTCGTCGCGATCTTTGAAGAGCAGAATCTATCCAAAGCAGCCGTTAGGCTTGATATCAGTCAACCAGCAGTCAGTAAAGCATTGGCTCGTTTGCGAGATATCTATGATGAGCCACTGTTCCACCGAACTCCTTCTGGCGTTGAACCGACGAGCTTCGCAAGTGACATATATCCAGCCTTGTCTGCAGCGTTAAAGAATTACAGCTCAACGTTAACAGCGTCACGTGAATTCGATCCTAAGGTGTCTAATCGTATTTTCTCAATTGCATGTGTATCAGTAGCGAGTTATGTGCTACTTCCCAAAGTAATGGAAGTGATCGCTACCCAAGCGCCGAGCATAGCTCTTGAAGTACACCCGTTGTTTACAGAAGACTACGAAAGTGATTTGAGGCTACAACGGTATGACTTGATCATCGATATGGAGCCGAAAAGTCATACCAATTTACGCTTCGAAAGGCTTTACTCGGAGCGATTAATGGTTGTAATGAGCAACGACCACCCACGTATAAAAGAGACTATCTCAAGCGAAGAGTTTATTTCAGAAAAACATGTGGTGGTTTCTCGTTGGCAGAGCAGGGCGAGTTTGCTCGGCGCTGATGATATTGCCGAATTAGCGAAACGCAAAATTGTTTATCGCGCTTCGGGAGCAATGGAAATGTTACCAGTGATTAGCGGCAGCGACTTTATCGGCATGTTACCCGATTCTACAATTCAAAATTTTGCCAGTATGTACAATGTAAAAGGGGTTCCACTACCATTCTCCGGAGAGATTCATCACTTGGCCTCTATTTGGCACCCGAGTCGTTCAAATGAAAGTGGGCACAAGTGGCTTCGTAAACAGTTTAAGCAAGCAGTCAAAGAGCTTGGTGTATAACAAAAACGCTCCCTGATTTCAGAGAGCGTTTTAGTTTTTGAGTTAATAACGAATCAATCGCTGACAACTTCGTTTAATACCTGGCCAGTTGCCCCGCTTGGTTGAGTAATGCCTAACAAATTAGAGAGTGTTGGCGCGATGTCATAAGGGGTGACTTCTCTGCTGATTTTTTCACTTTCCACATTGTATCCAGCGAAAATTACCGGAACATGAGTATCGTAACGCCATGGTGAGCCATGAGTAGATGCAATGGTTAAACCATCCATATCGTTTACGTATGAGCGTGGATTGAATACGAGATATACATCACCCGAACGTTGAGGGTGGTAGTTATTCTTGACCAATTCCATAACACGTTCGTTAGGTAAGCGATTGTTTTGAACATCAGAGCTCGTGATAGCGTAAGCAATGCCGTTAATCTTCGAGACCTCTTGGGCTAGAGCTCTCTGAACATCTTCCAGCTTAACCTGAGCTTTTGCGATTACATCATGATTTAGGTAGATATAAGGTTGAGCGTAAAGACGAATCGCTTCTTTACCTAACCCAAATTCATTTTTTAACCTAGCTAATACTTGCTCAGATAATAGTGTCTCTACATCAAAATAATTAGCACTTTTCAAACCGAGTCTATTAGCAATAGGCGATGCTTCGGGAACACCATGGTCGGCTGATAATACGATAAGTGTATTGTCAATGCCTACATGTTGGTCAACGCTCTTCAATAGTTTAGCAATCGTGCGATCCAATCTAATTAAATTGTCCTCAGTTTCAAGGCTCTCTGGTCCGTACATATGTACAACATAGTCATTGGACGAAAAACTTACGGCTAAATAGTCGGTGAAATCATTTTGTCCAAGTTTCTCCTGTAACATCAGTGTTTTTGCGAAGTCAGCGGTTAATTCATCACCGGCTGGACTTAGCGTTAACATTGTTGAAAAGTACTTAAAGCTTGAAGGACCGTAAGGGTGAGGGAAGGTTCGTGCAAAGCCAGCTAGATCGACTTTATGAGCCTTATCAATCTCTTTTAGAGTATATTCTTCACGAGGAAGCGATAACTCCCAACGCTTGCCCGAATATTGGTCAATAAGTTTTTTCTCGTTCCAGCGATTTACCCAACTAGGAAACTCATCATAGTAGTAATTGCTGGTTGTGAACTCTCCTTGCGCTTTAGAGAACCAAAATGCTTTCCCTGAGTGACCAGCGAGAGAAATTGCACCTCGGTCTTTGACAGAGACTGAGTAAATCTTTGACTGTCCGTTGGATGAGATAGCAAGCTCGTCACTAAATGTAGTTGATAAAATAGGTGAGGGTGAGCGACCATCTTGTAGTGCTGTTTTTTGAGTTGGGTCGATTTCGGTCGATTTATCAACACCAGCACCAGTGGAAAGCATATGATAATCCGCATCTTCCACATTATAAACCAATCTTTCTAGCGAACGATCATACCAAACATTACCAACCATACCGTGGACAGATGGCGGAGCACCAGTAGCGAGAGATACGTGCCCGACAATAGTTTCGGTATTCCCATGCTTAAAATGGGCGTTGGTATAATAAGCCCCGTCATCCATCAAAAACTTAAATCCGTCTTTACCAAAGTTGTGCTTGTAGCGTTCAATAAGATCCGCGCGCAAGCCATCAACCGTAATCTGTAACACAAGCTTTGGTTTTGGCTCTTTGGCCATAACTGACGGTGAAGCTGCTACCAAGAGTGCGGCTGCGCTAGCTAACCAAACTGTTTTCATATTGCCCCTTACTGTAGAGAATTTAAGATTCGTCGTTGAGTTGATGTGTAGTGTTAGTCTTTAACTAGCCTTAGTCCCATATCTGACATTGTTATTGATTGGCTCGCGAAATCTCTGCGAAAGTTTTGCGATTCATCAGGGGAATACGCAAAGCTTCCACCACGGACAGACTTGTGTGCCAAACCGATATCTGTATCTTGTGCGTTGTTTGGGTTATTGGTTTCCCCATAACGGTAGTACGTATCATCAAAGGCATCGCTGACAAACTCACCGACGTTTCCGGTCATATCATAAAGGCCTAACTTATTCGGCTGTTTCAATCCTACAGGGTGAGCTTGGTTGTTCGCATTCCCAGCATACCAAGCGACGTCTTCGATGTTATTTGACCCGGAATATGTAAAGCCTTGGCTAAGGTTTCCGCCATTCGCTGCAAACTCCCATTCAGCTTCAGTAGGTAGTCGATATGACTCTCCGGTTAGTTCATTCAGTTTATCTATGAAATAGTTTGCCTGCTCCCAACTCAGATTATTCACCGGAATATCATCGCCTTGGAAGAAGCTCCGTGATGATCCCATAACTGACTCGAATAAGGATTGAGTAACTTCGAACTTAGATATGTAGAAACCGTCAACAGTGACGGTTCGAGAAGGCTTTTCTGCTTTTGAGGCGATAGATTCATCCGAACCCATCGTGAATGAACCTCCGTCTACCCATACCATATCGCTATCGATTTGCGCAGAGATTGGATGCGTTTGCTGAATCGCACATCCTGAGAGCACAAGAGTGCTGGCGATTGATATGGAAGCGAGTTTGAGTGTATTCATCATAGGTGTGTGCTCTCAATGAGGAGGAGTAACAACCATAGCAACGAAACACATAAGTATTGGTTATAACGGGTATAACATGAGTCTCTGCGGGGCTTGAAGTAGACTCAAAGGGTCGAAATAAGCTCAAGGTGAAATATGCACATTTCTCAAGGTCCACAGTTTCAAGGCAAAGCATCAAAGCGTTTACACGTTATGGCAAAGCCAATTGGTGCTGCTTGTAATATCGATTGCAAATATTGTTACTACCTTAGCAAACAGGACTTGCTTGAGTATAAAAAAAGCTGCTCACCGCAAATGGATGAAACAGTTCTAGAGCTCTATATTAAGCAATATATTGAAGCTCAGAATACTCCAGAGATCATCTTTTCTTGGCAAGGTGGTGAACCCACAATGCTGGGATTAGCGTACTTCGAAAAGATCGTAGAATTCCAAGCCAAATATAAACCAGAGAATGTGACGATTTCTAACGACCTCCAAACTAATGGGACGTTGTTAAATGATGAATGGTGCGAGTTTTTAAGCGAAAACAACTTCTTAGTTGGATTAAGCATCGATGGTCCTGAGCTCTTACACAATGCGTATCGAACCAATCGAGCTGGCCGTGGAACATTTAAACAAGTGATGAATGCTGTTGAATTACTTCATAAGCACAACGTTAAGTTCGCTACCTTGACTTGTGTGAATAACTTAACCAGTCAAAACCCGTTAGAGATCTACCGTTTCTTACGTGACGTGGTTAAGTCCCCGCAAATGCAGTTTATTCCGATAGTAGAACAAAAAACATTTAGAACAACAGCACCTCAAACATGGCAGTCAAATGAACAGCTAAAGCAGGGCGATAAACGACTTATTCCGGGTCATAAAGAGTCGATTATGGAGCCTTGGTGTGTATCAGACCAGGCATGGGGTAACTTTTTAATCGCGATATTTGATGAATGGGTAAAACATGACCTTGGACGTGTATTTGTCCAGTATTTCGAAGCAAGTGTTGAAGCGTGGATGGGGAGAAAGAACCCCTTATGTACATTGGGAGAGATATGCGGCAAGGGCCTAGCCATGGAACCCAATGGAGATGTGTACACTTGTGACCATTACGTCTATCCAGAATACAAAGTCGGCAATATTCATCATCAAAAACTAGATGACATGGCTTATGGCGCTGAACAGCAAAGATTTGGCTTTGCAAAATCTAGAACTTTGACATCTCAATGTGAACAGTGTGAATACAAATTTGCTTGCTTTGGAGAGTGCCCTAAAAATCGATTCATTCGTACCCAACAAGGGGAGCCGGGACTCAACTACTTGTGTGCTGGTTGGAAAAAGTTTTTTGCACATGCTGATAAGAGTATTGCTTACATTTTGCGTGCTACGAGGAATCCTGTCGCTCATGGACGATTTAGTGACCAAGTCGCATTAGATTTGGTGAAACAACGTTCAGTCTCATTTAAGTAAAGTGGATTCAAGATGAAAAAGGTCAATAAAACATTTCTAACTCTAGCAATTGTTGTGGGATCTCTTGGGTCTATCTCGGCTCATGCGGAAATTGAACAAGATGCGTTGCTTAAACCAGAACAAATAGCGTCTACGAAAATAACAGAAACGAATATACAGCCGGGACAGTTGGCTTACCGAGCGCAAGATACACGTCTTTCTGCGACTGAAAGGGCGACTGCACTTAAGGCCTTGTCTCATTACCCTAGCCAAAACGCTTTAGTGGCTGTAGCTAGGGCATTAAAAGATGGTGATCCTGAAATCAGGCAGGCGGCAGCAATTGGTGCGGAGCCATACGGTATTGAGCATCGTTGGCGCATGGTGTCTCCTTTGCTTTCTGACAACGAAGAAATGGTGCGAGTAACTGCGGCTACCAACTTAGTCAGAGATTATAGCAACCTAAGTACAGAGCAACGTGAACAGCTTGAAGCACCTGTCGCAGAACTGATTAGCCATCTAAATACGAAAACTGACGACGAATCAAGATTGTTGTTGGCTGACGTACATCGTTGGCACAATGAGTGGACAAAAGCAGATCGTATCTATAATCAATTACTCGAAAATGACAAAAACAATGATGTCGCATGGTTGAGTTTGGCGGATAACTATCGCGCACAAAACTTGGATGAAAAAGCGATTGAAACGTTAGATGAAGCAATTAAACACAACCCGAACAGTGCAGCACTGCATTACTCGAAATCTTTAACGTTAGTAAGACTAGAAAAACATAAGGGCGCAGCTAAAGAGATAGAAACTGCGGCAAATATGGCGATGAATAACAGTTACTACTGGTATTTAAACGGTGTACTTCAAGAAGAGCTAGACATCGATAAGTCGACCAAATCGTTTGAAAAAGCTTATCTCATTTCGGGAGCACCTGAACAACTTTACGCTGTGTGTGACATTTATGTTCGGTACGATCATCCAAAATCACAACAATGTTTGGATGAACTGGGTAAAGTTGCTCCAACATACGTAATTGATCAGTTAAAAGAGAAAATTGATAGCTGATTAGTTTATCAATTTATCTGATTGCATTCGGATTAAACACATGATTATATTAATACCCCGCAAATAAGCGGGGTATTCTAATTTTGACCACGGTACGGTCGTCGTTGTATAGGAAATACAAATAATGAAAAAAGCTACTCTCGCTTTAATGATCGCGGGTGTCATTTCTGCACCTACTTTTGCTGCTCAAGTACCCTCTAATGTCACACTTGCTGACGAACAACATCTAGTTCGCGGCAACCAAGTCGAACCAAGCTCTGTAGACCCAACTTTCGTAAACCCAGGTTCGGCAGATGGTCCGATTGCAATCGATATGTTTGAAGGTTTCGTTGTTGAAGATAGTCTCGGTAAGCCTGTTCCAGGGCAGGCGGAAAGCTGGAGTGTATCCCCAGATGGCCTGACTTATGTGTTTAACTTAAGAGAAGGTCTAAAGTGGTCAAACGGTAAGGCTCTGGCTGCAGGCGAATTTGTCTATGCGTGGAAGCGTGCCATAGATCCAGCAATTGGCAGTAATAATGCGTTTTACTTTAGCACGGCAAACATTAAGAATGCGGCTGCTATTCAGTCTGGTGATCAACCTGTTAACTCACTTGGAATCAAAGCGCTAAATGACCGCACTGTTGAGGTAACACTAGAAAAGAAAACACCTTATTTCATTAGTTTAATGAGCATGCCTGTATTTGCACCACTGCCACAAAGTGTAATCGAAAAGCACGGTGACAACTGGACCAAGCCTGAAAACATCGCCACAAATGGTGCATACATTCTAAGTAAATGGGTAGCGAATGAATTTGTTGATGTTACGCGAAATCCCCGCTATTGGAACGACGCAAATACTGTTTTGAATAAGGTCACTTATCTAGCTCTGGGTTCGCAAAATGCTGAATTAATGCGTTATCAGGCTGGTGAGATTGATATGACCAACCGTGTTCAGCTCGAACAATATCAACGTTACCTTAAAAATCATCCAGAGCAAATTAACTCGCAACCACTCCTAGGCGCTTACGTTTATTCCTTCAATACAAAGCAAGCACCGTTTGACAATACCGATGTACGAAACGCGTTAACTATGTCTGTTGACCGTGATATTTTGGTTGAGCGTATAACAGCGCAGGGCGAACCCAAAGCGTATGGGCCAGTACCAACGACTATCCCTGATTATCAAGCTCCACTTCCTGGCTACGCTCCACTGAGTCAGAAGGAGAGAATAGAGCAAGCGAAAGTTCTATTAGAAAAAGCGGGCTATGATAAAGATAATCCACTTGAGTTCACTTTGACGTATAACACCAGTGAAAACCATAAGAAGATTGCAGTCGCGATTGCTTCTATGTGGAAACCCCTTGGCGTAAAAGTAAATCTTGAGAATATGGAATGGAAAGCGTACTTGTCAGCAAAATCGACAGGTGATTATCAGATGGCGCGTTCATACGCTTTTGGTGATTACGCGGAACCTTCCTCCGTATTAACCCCGTTTACTTGTAACCACACAGAAAACGAGAGTGGCTTCTGTAATTCTGAGTTTGACGAGCTCATGTCAAAGGCGGCTTTAGAGGCTAACGCGGATGAACGTAGCAAGCTATACGCTCAGGCAGAATCGGTTCTATCTTCTCAGGCGCCAATCATTCCTCTATACCAATACAATCATACTCGATTGGTTAAGACGGCACTTAAAGGCCTGCCGAAGAACAACCCGAAAGGAAACATTTACGCGAAAGACTTGTACTTTATCGCCGAAAAATAGCAACAAAAAAAGCCCGCATTTCGCGGGCTTGTCTTTGATAACAGAGTAGGTTAGGAAGTCTTAAACTCAGCGACGGCACTATCCATATCATTTGCTTGTAGAGCGATATCATCAACTTCAGTCAAACATTGTTGCGCTGAACTCATATTGCCTTCTGAGATGCTGTTTAATTCTGTAATTGACTCGCTAACTTGATTCATAACTATCCCTTGCTCTTCAATGGCTGAAGCAATACGTTCGGAATTTGCTTGAATATTGGTCATATCATCAATGATCTGCGATAAGCTACTATCGAGTGTTTGAGAGGCTTCAAGTGTTTGTTCACCTTGCACATTACATTGGTCAATATTTGAAACAACCTCTGACATTTGGCTTTGAATCGCAGTTACGACCTTAGTGATTTCTTCCGTTGATTGATGTGTGCGACTCGCCAAAGCACGGACCTCATCAGCAACAACAGCGAAGCCACGGCCTTGCTCACCCGCACGAGCGGCTTCTATAGCCGCGTTGAGAGCGAGTAGGTTTGTTTGTTCCGCAATCTCTTGAATGATATTTACTGCATCACCGATTTTGTCTACATGATTGTTGAGTGAATTAATGGATTCTTGGCTGCTACCTAAAATCGAAGAGAGTTGATCTATGTTATTCACTGTTGTTTCAACGACTTTACGGCCATTCTGAGCATTAACAGATGCTTGTTGAACACCTTCTACTGCAACCGAGGTACTCTCTGAAATCTCGTTTATGGTAGAAACCATTTCTTGCACTGATGTTGCCATCATATTGGTGTGGCTTGCTTGAACGTGAAACTGTTCCATCACGTTTTGCAACTCTTGGTGCATGCTTGATGTGCTATCTGACAATTTTGATGATTTGTTTTGCGTGCCTGAGATCAACTGCTCAAACTTATCTAGCAACATATTAAAGTAGCTACCAATTTCTGAAAGTTCATCGTTGCGCGTTAAGTTGGCTCGAAGAGATACGTTATTGGTCCGTGCTATTTCTTGGATCGCAGCGAGTAATGAGGCAACTTGAAGGTTAATTGAGCGTGAAATCTGGAAGATGAATCCGAAGATCACTAATACGACAATCGTAGTCACAATCATCTTTAGAAACGCAAGTTGGTCTTTGGTTGCAATTGCTTGTTCATCTAGTGTGGCGACAAATTCTTTAAACTGCTTTTCAACCGTGTGAGACAAAGCTCGCGTGTCACCGAGTAACCCTTGATTGTACTTGAGGCCAATACGAGTGTTTTGCTCAATATAAGCCTTAGCCGATGATGTTAAGTTGGTGGCATTTGGTGGTAAATATTCTGAGGCGAAGTTACCCGCTAGTACCTGCTTGTTAAACTCAAATAACTTGACCAATTGCTCACTTGATAGCGATGACTTAATAGCGGTCAAATCAGCAAGATATTGGCCGGACAATTTGTCGGTTGGTTTTAACCCTAACTGCTCATAGGCCCGTACAAGTTTGTTGAAACCATCTTGATAGTTGAGAATATCGCGTTTTAGTTGGGCGCTAGAGGGAAGTGAGTGATCAAGTAGAATACCCGAAAGTTCGCCTTCAAGCTGAAGAAAGGTATCCATGTTCTTGTTAAACTTATCTAGATATTTCATGTCCTTACGGAGCAAGAAATCCTTCTCATTTCTACGTAAATTCAATAGTCGAATTTCTAACTTTGCAACAAGTAAGCTGGCGTGATTGAGCTGAGAGGTCGTTTGGGTAAAATGAGTTGTAGTGAAAAGCACTACCGCAACCCCAAAAATGGCTACAACACCCAATGAATACAGTTTATTCTTGATATTCATGAGATTACCTTAATCCGTTAAGTAAGCGATTTATTAGTAGTTACAGTGATGTTAGTTGCTAATAACATATATATCAATTGAGCAACTATAGGTAAATTATAACCAGCATTTCTAGTCAAGCCACCGTGGAAAAGACCTACATGTTTAAAATTTTAGAAAAATATCAAGGTATTATCTTTGATATGGACGGAACACTTATCGATACCATGCCTGCACACCTTATTGCTTGGAAGAAAACTGCAGAACATTTTGGGTTTCCATTTACTCAAGAGTGGCTACATAGTTTGGGTGGAATGCCTAGCTATAAAATTGCCGCAGAAGTGAACTCTAAGTTTGGATTGAATTTGGAGCCATTTGAAGTTTCGCGTTTTAAAATGGATGCATTTGCAGCATTAGAAGAGCATGGTGAAAAAATTGAGTGTACCAATGAAGTACTCAACCACTACTATGGTCATAAAAAACTGGCGGTAGGTACGGGGAGTCAGCGCGAAAGTGCTATGCGTTTATTGACCAATGCAGGCCTGATTGAACGACTAGACGCAGTGATAACTGCAACCGATGTAGAAAACCACAAACCGAATCCGGACACTTTTCTTAAAGCGGCACAACTAATAGATATCCTCCCGGAAAACTGCGTCGTATTTGAAGACACCGAACTGGGATTAAAGGCAGCACATGCGGCGAGAATGGATTGTATTTTGGTCGATCAGGGTGGGTTAAAGTATTACCCTTGTAGTCGTTAATAGATGTAAAAAAGCCGCTATATCCATAGCGGCTTTGTAATTATCTATCCCAGTACGCTTCTTCAAGGCTATCTTCACGTTCAGGAAGAGCGCGAGCCAGACGAGGAGAATGCTGAGTTAAGACCTCATAACTAACGCGGTTGGCGTATTTACAAATCTGCGATAGTGATGAATAAGTAAGGTACGGCTGATCATGCTTAGATGAGTTAGGTACATTCATTTGGTGATGGCTATTTGCTGCCATATCATGAAGTAATGCAGAGAGTGCCGCATCGCCAGCGCCATTTGTATTCTTAATCTCTAGTGGACCGCCAAGATAAGGCCCAATGTGAGAGTAGACTTTTACGGGTTTAGCACAGTCAGAACGACGCATTGCACGGCTAAATTCATATTTGTTGAATTCAGGAATGTTACCCGGTAACAATGGCAACTCAGTCTCTCGCTGTACAGACTCATCTGTATAACCTGCCATGTATAGACCAACAGGGCCTGCAGTACAAAGAACAACATCAACCCATTCTAGTGCTTTATCTGCTGCAAGTAGCGGATCTTTCTCACCAGTAAGAGCTTCACCTTCTTCCTCGTTCATTGCGACGATAGAGATGTTTTCTTTGATGTAATCTTGCCACCACTTCGCGTTACCTTCGATAACCCACTTAGTACCAAGCGTTAACACAACAGGAACGTTCTTCTCTTTCGCAATTTCGATAGCGCGAGCAACCGCTTGTGGCATAGGATCTTCAGGCTTACCACGCATCAAGTAAGAAGAAACGACAAGCGCAGAAGCTTTATCGAACACTTCTTCAGGAATGCTATCTGGACGAAGCTTGTTCATATGCCCTTCGTTAATGGCAAAGGTGCGCTCACCATTTTCAGAAATCAACGTGTAGCAACGACCAATAGAACCTTCGACCATTTGTAGGTGGTTTAAGTTCATGCGTGATGATGTGCGACATAGATAGCGGTAGGCAAAAGAACCAACTTCGATGTTACGCGACATAACGCCAAGCAATACTGATTTGCTGTCTGCAAGTACAGAGTAGTTATGAAGCGTATTACCGATCGTATCACCTGGGTATTGGTGTGTGATTAATTCACGTTCAACCAACTCTTCATAAAGAGCATCCGCTTGGCTTTCTTCTAAAACTAATGAGTGTCCCTTACTCAGTTCGTATTTTTCGAGGAACTCGTCGTCTACGCGCGCTTCGATATCAACAATAGTCTGACCAACACCGACCACAATAGGGCGAAATAGCTTTGGTGTTTGCTTCATTTGATTGATGAGTGGATCACGAGCGTGAGTTGGAAAGTAGTGCTTAGATTTGCGCTGTCCGGGAAACTTCATGTTAAAAGTGGAGTTGGAAATTTTCCCGCATAATATCACATATGTGAAAGATTGCTTTCATATTTATTACATAAAAAAGGGGCAAAACTAACTGTTTGCCCCTTAAATAACCTATTTTTCGCCTTGGTAAGCGCCATACGCTTTTGTACCCCAAAGTGGCACTGTAGAGAGGCTGTGCTTAAAGCTACCTGAAGTCTCTTTCGTTGAATATGACAAATACATCAACGTTTGGTTTTCAACATCTAGAATACGGCGAATTTTCATACTCTTGAAGAAGATACTTTTTGATTTCTTGAAGACCACTTCGCCATCGTTAGATTTATCGATCTGCGCAATCATCTCAGGCGTAATTTCACCTGTTTGACGGCATGAAATAGAGCTATCACTTGGGTCAGCAAGACTGAAATCAGCCTCAATAGAAGCAACATGACAGGTAACACCAGTCACAACTGGATCCTGCATGTGGTTGAGTTTGATGTCTTTCATTGTGAATAGACCAAGACTAACGTCACCAACTTCTCCACTATCACATGCGGTCAACCCTAGGGTTAGCAAACCCGCCACTGCTAATTTTTTAATCATGGTACTAATCCTTAGCTAAGAATATTTAGAATAACCTAAAACATCAGTAGCATATCAGCTTTCGCCTCTGTCTGCTGAATAACTCTTTAAAAGACTTGAGGCCTCAATGTGTTATCGAGTAAGCTTCAATCACTTATAGTACAAAAACAGGTTTAACCCTAACGATGTTGATTCCGAAAATTGCCGAAGTGAAAAATTCGTGGCTCTATCAGCAAGTTGATGTGCAGTTTCCGACAAAGGAAAGCCTCAAGGGGTTAGACTTGTATAAACAAGCTGTCGCTACTCGGCAGTACGCCCCATTTAATGACACAAATAAAGCGGACCTAGCGTTCGATACAGATGATATTTTTCTAGTTGATTTCCATCGGCTGACTGTCATGTTTGCGCTCATTCAGTCGTCTCAGTGGACGAATGAAGTCGATCAAGAAATGATCGTCGAGTTTCTTACCCAGATCATCTACTCAGAACCATGCTCTCTATATTTAGGGTTTAGCTCAGGTGAGCCTGTTGCCGCAGCTATAGTAACTCAGCATGAAGAAACACTACTTATCTCAGACGTCGCCATTAAAAATAGTGAGCAACTTACATCACCTGATGATTTTGCCCAATCACTACTCGTTAAGCTACGACCTCAGTTAACAAGTGATATAGAGATTATTATTGAAAAATAACGTCACTATGAAAAAGGGTGATGTACTCTAAAGTTCTGAACTTAATTGCTAATATAACTAATAAACTGTTAAGTCCATCATTTTAATTGCCATGTTTTTTTCTATTATTTCTTAAAGCGAAATAAGAAGGTAATTTCAATGACAAAGACAAAAGCTCAATGTGTAATCTTTGATTGTGACGGCACACTCGTTGATAGTGAGAAACTTTGCTGCCAGGCATTGTGCGAAACCTTTAATCGCTTTGGTGCTACGCTTTCAATGGAAGAAGCGGTAAGTCACTTTGAAGGTGGGAAGCTAGCGGACATATTAGCGTCAACCAAACACCGACTTGGTATCAATGTCTCTATTGATAAGTTGGAGCCCGTTTATCGCAACATTCTTGATTCTCTTTTTGAACGCCAGCTACAACCTATGGACGGTGTGTTTGAAACCTTGCAGTTTCTGACAGAGTCGGGGGTAGAGTACTGTGTCGCTTCTAATGGTCCTAGCGACAAGATTGAAAAGTGTTTAGAGCTAACGGGTCTGTTGCCATTTTTCAAAGGCAAGATTTTCTCTGCATTTGATACCAACAGCTGGAAACCTGAACCTGACTTGATTCTTTATAGTGCAATGAATATGGGGTTTAAGCTCCAAGAGTGCATCTATATTGATGACACTCCGAAAGGCTTAGAGGCAGGGGTGAGAGCTGGGGTTAAGACGATTCATCTAGCGGGACTTAACAATAAAAGCCACTCACTCGAATTAACCAAAATAAAAAACCTCAGAGAATTAGAAGCGGTATTAGATTCTTAATGCATTGATAACAATAACGCAGAGCTTACCTTGTTACACGCAGAGATGTGAGGAACACAGGGCTGCGTTATAACTACAGATTTAATATCTTCAAAGAAAGAACCACACTCAGCACAAAGTAATTTGTCGTTACTAGACAATAAATATTCTTCGCTACCGCACAATGGACAGCAGAGCACATCATGCTCGGTATGTTCTGATTTCATAAATATTCTCCTAGCAGCGAAAGTGACTTTTACTTCTTTTTTATTATGTTGACAGGTTAGCGAGATACCTGACTGGTTACAATTCTATTTTAGTCTAATTCACCTTCTCAACGCCTATCCCGAGGATGAATTACAAAACTTTGAGAAGCAATTCATATAATCCGTTTTACAAGAACTTTAAAAAAACACCGTTTTGTATATAATGGTATGAAATGCCATAAAGAGATCTCTGCTGTGAAACGTTTTATTATACTGCCTTTGTTATTTTTCTTAACAGCGTGTGGCGATCGAACCAACAACGAATCTGTCGAATCTGAACTTCCCATCAAAAGCGTAAAGTTTGTTGAGGCGCAATTCGAAAACCATCAGCAGTCGCGTGAGTTTGGTGGTGAAGTCAAAAGTGCAACAACTTCACCACTTAGCTTCAAAGTTAGTGGGACGGTTGAAGTCATCCATGTAAAGAAAGGGCAGCGAGTAGAGAAGGGTGAACTCATTGCTGAACTTGATAAAGAAGACTTTAAGCTTGCTCTAGATAAAGCTAACGCTGCATTGGGTTCAGCAAACGCAGCCCATTTTCAAGCAAAAGATCAGTACGAGAGAGCGAGTAAACTGAAGGACAAAGGTTTCGTATCAGACTCTGAGCTTCTTACTATCAAAGCGGATCTCGATGCTAAAGCCCAGCAAGTAAATGTCGCTATGACGGACGTGAATAATGCTGCGTTAAATCTTGCTCGTGCTACTTTATATGCGCCGTTTTCTGGTCAAGTAAGTGCGGTCTTCCTTGACGAGTTTACCAAAACCAGTTCTGGTACAACCATCGTAGAGTTAATCAATTCAAATGCTTACCAAGTAGATTTCTTAGTGCCTGAATCACTCATCCAAGAAGTAGACTTTGGAGAACAAATTAATGTTTCTATACCGGCATTAAACGGACTAGTGCTTTCAAGTTCAGTGAGTGAGATTGGTGCTGTGGTTGAAAAAGGAAACGCATACAGTGTCACGCTAATGCTAGATAGTGCAGACAAACTACTTCGTAACGGCATGACTGCAAATGTCGAATTCAAAGTGGGTCAAAAGCACGAACAAGTGGTTCTATTACCGCTTACTGCATTTAACTTTAGTGATTATGACGCACGTAATGAGCAAGAAAATGCGGCTATTTTCATTGTAAATGACGAACTGATGATTGAAAAACGGTATGTCCAAGTAAGACGTAACATAAACAGCGAAGTGGTGGTTTTAAGCAACCTTAATGAAGGCGAGAAAGTTGTTGTAGCTGGAGTCCCATACCTGTACGAAGGGCAAAAAGTGGCTCTTTGGGCTGGTATTTAAGGAATCGACTTATGCATAAGCTTACTCAGTTAGCGTTAAATTATCATCGCTTTACACAAGTCTTCCTAATCATGTTGGTCTTTATAGGCTACAAGACTTTTATGGGGGCTCCGAGTAAAGAAGACCCAGAGATTCTCATTCGCAATGCTGTCGTGGTTGCACAGTTCCCTGGTATGTCGCCAGAGCGTATTGAAAATTTCATTACTAAGCCATTAGAGCGCGAAATTAAACAGATCCCAGAAGTAACGGATATCAAGTCGTTCTCGCGAACGGGCATGACACAGATAAATGTGACAGTTGATGATCGCTATTTCGATTTGCAGCCAATTTGGGACAACTTAAGAAATCGAATGGACGCTATGCGCTCTCAACTACCTGAAGGTACACAGGGCCCTTTTGTTAATGATGAGTTTGGACAAGTATATTCGGCAACGATTGCTCTTTATGGGGAAGGTTTTAGCCAGAACGAGCTTAATAAAGTAGCTGAAAAAATCCAAGACAGGCTAAATAGTTCACCGTCGGTATCACAAGTAGAACTCTACGGTGTTAACGAAGAGCGAATCTGGATAAAGGCGAAACCTGACGCATTAGAAAACGAAAAGTTCCAGTTCAAACAAGTTGTTCAAACTTTACAAGCGCGTAATGTGGTTTTACCTGGTGGAGTGATCGAAGCTGGTACGTTAGAAGTTGAGATTGAGCCAACTGGTAACTTCCAGTCAGTAGAAGATATCCTCAACCTAGACCTTTACATTCGTGAACTTGGAAACACGGTATTTCTACGTGATCTAGCTGAAGTGTATCGAGGTTATGAAGAGCCATTTAACACCCCAGTTTACTTTAACAACAACCGAGCAGTCATTATTGCTGCTGCAATGGTTGATGGAGCACAGAGTGACCAATTTGGCGCAGAGATAGAAAGCTTTTTGTCAGTCGAACAAGGCCGCTTACCTGTCGGTATGAACCTTGAGCTCGCAACGTTTCAACCTGAAAAAGTGGATGTAGCAGTAAGCTCAGCAACGAGTAACTTATTGCAGACTATCGCTGTTGTACTTGCCGTAGTCATGGTTTTCTTAGGGCTACGAATGGGCTTAATCGTCGGCAGCATCGTCCCTTTAACTATCTTGATGACCGTTATCGGTATGACTCTTTGGGGAGTAGAGCTGCAACGAATGTCGATTGCTGCGATCATTATCGCGCTCGGTTTATTAGTCGATAACGGGATCGTAATCGCTGAATTCATAAAGAGAAAAATATCAGAAGGTGTTGAGCGTAAAGAAGCTGCGATTAGTGCATCAAAGACTATGGCTCTTCCTTTGTTGACATCCTCTTTAACAACGATCCTCGCATTTATGCCATTGTTACTTGCACAGGACGTTACTGGCGAATATTTACGTTCGCTTTCTCAAGTGATCACAATTTCATTGCTGAGTTCTTGGTTCTTATGCTTATTTGCAACACCGGTAATGTGTGTATGGTTTATGAGCGACAAAGCGCCAACTACTAAAAAACCAAAAGAAACACGCTTTCATTCTGGTTACCGACAGGCCATTTCGACCATACTTAACTTTCGCTTGAGCTTCGTGGTTGTTGTACTGGCGACATTCGCGCTAGCTATCTATGGCTTTAAATACGTCACGGTTCAGTTTATGCCTGGTTCTGAACGTAATCAGTACTTAGTATTTGTTGACTTGCCTGCGGGAACAAAAGTCAGTGAGACAGAAGCGGTAACAGGTCGACTTAACAGCTGGCTGTTAGATAAAAATGAAAACCCTGACGTAACAAGCACAGTCGCGTACGTTGGAGATGGCGGACCACGATTCTTCTTAGCGTTATCACCAATCGATCGACAGCCGAATCGTTCATTTATTGTCGTCAATACTAGTGATTCAGATAGCGCGCTAAAAATGGTTGAAAAGACCAACCAATTCTTCATTACCGATCTACCCGAAGCCAGTGGTCAAGCGAAGCAAATGTGGCTTGGCGGAACAGAACTTGGATTGGTTGAGTATCAAGTCGTTGGCGAAGACATCCAAACGCTGCAGCATATCGCAGGACAGATTGAGAAAGAACTTCGTCAAATCCCTGGAGCTGTCGGGGTTCGAAATGACTGGGAAAACAATGTTCCAAAACTCGTAGTTAATATTGATCAAGCACTTGCTCTCAGAGCTGGTGTATCGAGCAGAGACATTGCACAAAGCTTGGACAGCTACTTACGAGGGCGTGAAATTACGAGTTTTAGAAACGATGAAGACGTTATTCCAGTTATCGTCAGTGGTGGAGACGAAGACAAGAAAATCGAACAACTGTTTTCAGCTCAAATCGTATCGAGCGGTACTGGAGCGTCACTACCACTAATACAATTTGCGAAGATTGAAGCCCATAGCGAGCCCTCTGTAATCCGACGCTTCAACTTAGAGCGAACAGTTACAATCAGCGTTAAGCACGACACGTTGCAGGCGAGCGAATTGAACAAACTGGTTCAGCCAGCTATCGCAGATATCAATTTACCAACGGGATATAAAATCTTACTAGGTGGTGAATTAAAAGGGGCGAGCAAAGCAAATGGCGCATTGTTTGGATACCTTCCACAATGTTTTGCCGTGATGGTGCTGCTCTTGTTACTTCAGTTTAACTCTATTCGTAGACCTGCGATCATTCTAATGACCATCCCATTATCATTAATCGGGGCGTCTGCGGGGCTGTTGATTATGAATGCGTATTTTACTTTCCCAGCTATGTTAGGCATCTTCAGTTTAGCCGGTATTATCATTAACAATGGTATTGTACTGATTGACTGTATTGAACAAGAAAGAGAAGCGGGGCTTTCTGTTAAGCAAGCGATTATCGAAGCGTGCGTGACTCGATTTAGACCTATCGTTATGACGACACTAACCACGATACTTGGGCTAATTCCATTGGCGATTTCCGGTGGTGAGTTCTGGTATTCGATGGCTATAGTAATGATTTTTGGTATGGCAGTAGGTACTGTGTTGACGTTAGGAGTCGTACCAGTGTTATACAGTTTATTCTTTAGGGATAAACAACGAAATCTGGCAGCTCAAACAGCATAATGGTTGTTTGATAGTTAGAAAAAAGCCTGCGTTTTAGCAGGCTTTTCTTTGTTTGTTCGAGTTAAGTCCTGTTTGCTAAATAGGCTTCGTAGTCAGGAATCTCGATATCCACTTTCTGTTCAATCAATTCTGACTCAATAATAAATTTAGCTGTAGCTCGGTTGGTCGCCACTGGAATATTCCAAACACTCGCGATACGTAGTAGCGCTTTTACATCTGGGTCATGTGGTACAGCATTAAGTGGGTCCCAGAAGAAGATAAGCACATCAATTTTTCCTTCAGAAATCAATGCACCAAGTTGTTGATCGCCGCCCATTGGGCCACTGATCATGCTTTTAATCGCTAGGCCGGTTTCTTTACTTAGCATAGAGCCAGTCGTGCCAGTAGCGTAAAGGAAGTGGCCTTGAAGTTTCTCTTTGTTTTCTTTAACCCAGCGGAGCAGCTCAGGCTTGCAGTTATCGTGTGCAACTAAAGCGATGTGTTTGTTTTCCGGTAGAGTACGAGTCGTTTTTTCCATTAGACTTCCCAATTATTTGTTTTCTTTATAGACGTAAAAAGTAGGGCGATATTCTGAAGGTGATAATGATTGCTCAATCACCTTTGAATTTAATTTGTTTGGCGTAAGGGGCTCAATGATTGGAGCTTGTACTTTGTCATACTGCTCGCCACGTAAGTAGCTTACGGCTTGTTGAATAGATAGGCGTCCTTGAAGAACCATTTTGTCGGTAGGTGCAAATTCGACGCGATTACGTAACAAACCGCGATAAACACCATGACTAAGATAAGTTGAAACTAAGCCAATTTGGTCCGTTTTGCCTGCGCTGCGTAGTTCGCTGATAGCGGCTTCAATAGCAACCGCGCTACCGACGATATAATCAACCTTAGGGTTGTCGATAGCAGCTTGCACCAAGTTACGCTGTAACTCTTTGTCATTATCTGCCCACAGAGTATCGATAATATCTATATCACTGTTTTCAATAGCAGAGTAAAAGCCTTTTATCACTGGCTTCGTACCACCACTAGAGTTAGGGCCGGGCAAAAGTACAACATTAGCAACACCAGAACCTTTCGGGTGTTTAGATTTAAGATATTCCCCCGTGTAGTAACCCATCCAATACCAATCGACACCAACTTCCCCCTTAAGGTTGGTGCTATTCTCATCATCAAAAATCAGCTTATTAACGTTGGCAAAAATCGGCGTACTACCCACATACTGACGCAGAGAATTATAAAAAAGATCCGGAGCAACAGTACCGACAATGATGGCATCAGCATTCCAGCGCACACAAAGGGATAAATGTTCTCTCTGCTTCTCTAAATTTAGATAACCGCCAGCTTCAAGGACTCGCAGATCGACGTTTTGTTTTTTAGCTTCATCGATCATTCCATAGTTTACAGACAGCCAGTATGAATCTTTAAGGTGAGGGTAGATCGCACAGACCCTAAGCGGATCATTAGCGTATGCTTGGCTTGCAAAAGCAACCAGTAGCAGTGCGCTTAACGTTGTGGCTCGCTTTTTAATCGCGGAGATCAAAGACATGCAGTATTTCATTGGTAAAGGCTGAATAAACACTGCAAAATATACCGCATTCTAGATGACTAAAGAAGTGAAGATTCATCGTGTTACTCGCTAAAGCCAGTATTGGGCGTAAATTGCTGTTTGCCTTCTTAGCTATGGCCTTACTGGTTTTGATTTCAGCTCTTATCGGTGTATTCGGTTTTAGTTTTGTCGCTAAAACTGAACGCAACGTAGTTAACTCAGCCATACCTTCAATGATCGAAGCTAGGCAAGTTTCTGTACTCAGCTCTCGCATTATTTCCTCTGTTCAGGTCCTTTCTAACGCAAAGACAGAGCAGGAACGACAGCAAGCAGGGAAAGAGCTGTTCTCTCAGTTAGAATCTTTGTTAACTCACATTAAACAACTGGGCTCTGACTCCTTTGATTCTAGCTTGTTAACAAAGCTAGAAACGGATTTACAGATCGTTATCGATACACTTGCCAAACTAGGGATTACTGTCGAAAAGCGCTTGTTCCTTGATAAGGAACTAATGGTTCGTACTGAGGAACTAAGAAAACTAGCGCAAGAATTAGAGCAGCTTACACGAACGCAAGTATCGAACACGTCTACAATTGCCGTCGCTAATGTAACGCACATATACGACCTTTTGGATAAACAAAAGACTCAACAAGCCTATAAAGCGCTCGACACTTTAGTGGAAGTCGACCTCGACTTATCAGAACGTCTTCATGAGCTTCACTTACTTGCCTTTAAGCTACTCAATCACATTGAAGAAACGCGTACCATCTCAAATATCGATCGAATAAAAACTATTCGTCAGGAATTTGTAAACAACTTATCGATAATGAAAAGGCGAGTACAAGCAGTAGAAGACCCAACTCGTTCTGTGCAAATGGTCGATTTACTAAAGCAACTAGAAGACAGAGAAGTGGTTTTCGACGTATTGCTACAGCGCTATGAAAATGAAGGCTTAGCGCAGCAATTAATGCAAAACACGCTGGATCAATTTTCAACACTGAACACCACAGTAAACAAACTAGTCGATGAATCCAATTCCGCAACCACCGTTGCTGTTTCTGAGCTTAAAACTACACTCGATTATGCACAATTAACCCTAACCATTATAACCGTTCTAGGTATGGTTATTGTGGTGTTGATCGTTTGGAAAGTGGTCTATGTTTCAGTGCTTAAGCGCTTGGCAGAATACTCGTCTGCGCTATTGTCTATCGCTAAAGGTCAATTACAGGTAGATGTCACTGTTAAAGGTAATGACGAGCTAGCCCATATGGGGCAGGCGATCATTACTGCACGAAATACTGCGCATGCTTTAAAAGTGGTGGCAGAAAGTGAAGCGAAAGCAAAGCGGGAATTACAAGAACACAAAGAACATTTGGAAGAACTTGTCACCGAACGTACGCATCAACTTCAAGAGGCAAACGTACGCCTCAACGAAGAAGTAGAAAACCATGCAAGAGCGCGTGCTCAAGCAGAGCAAGCAAGCCGAGCGAAGTCAGCATTCCTTGCAACCATGAGTCATGAAATTCGAACTCCTATGAATGGCGTATTGGGGACAGCACGACTGCTCAAAGATGCAGGGCTTGATAGTAAACAAGGATACTACGTCGATGTCATCAACCGTAGTGGGACAACGCTACTCGCGATTTTAAATGATGTCCTTGATTACTCTAAAATTGAAGCAGGGCATTTAGAGATCCGCCCGGTTGATTTTAACTTGTATTCAATGGTGGACGATACTAAACATTTACTAGATGGTCGCGCTAAAGAAAAATCTCTCCAGCTAGATTGCATTATCGAAAGTGATGTCGGTAAGTTTTGGCATGGCGATGTGACTCGAATTAGCCAAGTATTAAATAACTTGGTAGGTAACGCGATTAAGTTTACCGACCAAGGCCATGTCGACATTTATGTTTCTCTCGATCCAGATTTCGAAGGCAATGTTCTCTTCGAAGTCTCCGACACCGGAGTTGGCATCAGCGAAGAAGAACAAGTCACGTTGTTTGATGCCTTCACTCAAGCGTCGGGAGGGCTAAGCTCGAAAGGGGGCACTGGGCTTGGTTTAGCAATAAGTAAACGTATCGTTGAAGCGATGAATGGCGACTTATTGGTAGACTCAAGCGTGGGCGAAGGCAGTCGTTTTTGGTTCTCAATTCCTCTCGCTTTAGGTCAAGAAGTCGAAGAGACAGAGGGCATCTCTGAATGTAGAGTTAAAGCTAAAGTTCTACTGATAGAAGATAACCCAGTGAACTGTATGGTTGCAGAAGGCTTCCTCGAAAGCATGGGACACAAGACCTTTACCGCGATTGACGGTAAGCAGGCGAGAGAACTGTTTAGAGATCAACGTTTTGACATCGTACTGATGGATATAAACTTACCCGACTGTGACGGCGTAGAACTTATTGCCGACTTGAAACAAGTTGAAAACGATTTGAACCATGCACCCACACCTATAATTGCTGTATCCGCTCATGTGTACAATGAAGAAGTACAGAGTTACATTTCCGCTGGCTTTGATGGTTACTTACCTAAACCTTTGGATAAAGATGCACTATGTGTAATGGTCCAGAACAGCCTAGAGGGGCACGACCTTATACTTGAGCAAACTGAGTGTGTAATGGAAAGCGATGATATGGAAGAAAGACTGGTCATAGATAGCAAAATTATTAATGCTGATATGGAAGTGCTGGGCAAAGACAAAATGCGCGACATCTGCCACTTGTTTAATCAGGGTGCTGATGAGATTCTTAACTTATTAGAAAATTCACAAGATAATAGTGGTGTAAAACAGCTCGCTCATAAATTAAAGGGCTCAGCGGGCAGTTTGGGTTTAAATGCGTTGTTTGATATGTGCTTAACTATCGAAAAAGATCCTAGCCCACATCAATGCTATATCAGTCACCAACAGACGCTTACGCAGCTTGTAGAAGAGTCAAAACAAGCTTTAAAAGAACTGCTAGATTAGAGAGCTTAAATGTATTTCATTGAAACTAAACAATTGACCATGTCCCAAATTAAAGAAACCGACTGGGCTCTATTTGAACGTCTCAATCAAGATGATGAAGTTATCCGCTATGCTTTTGACAAGCCGTCTGTAGAAGAGATACGTGAACGTTTTGATTCACGATTACCGCAATGGTCTTGGCCAAGCTCGCACTGGTTATGTTTAGTTATTCGTGAAAAATCGAGCCAAAAGGCAATAGGTGTGACCGGATTGTGTATCTCTGAAGATAATGAACAACATGTCGAAGTCGGTTACCTGCTACTTCCAGAGTTTCATGGAAAAGGCTATGGCACGGAATCGTTGATTGGGTTAATTGACTATATGACGGGGAATTTCCCTATTGATACGGTTAACGCAATTGTAACCGATGGCAATATTGCTTCATGCAAGGTGCTAGAAAAGGCTGGATTTAATCTCGCTGAAAGAGAAAAAGATGCCTATGTAATTGGCGGTCGTTACTACGACGATCTCATCTATCGCTATCATGTTAAGGAATGACAATCTTAAGCATAAGAAAGCGGCTTGTAATGTAACCGGTGACGAAAAAAAAAAGCAGCTAACCGCTGCTTTTTTAGATTAGTCACTAGAGATGCTTAAGCAATAGCAGCCGATAAGATATTGCGGCTTTGCGTTAGGTCGATCGCTTGGCTCTCACCAAGAGCTACCATTCCGTGTTGTTCTAGTTGAGCGACTACTGCGTCAATAGCCTCATCTTTAGAACTTTCGTATTCGCTGAATTGTGTGCTTACACCTAGAGACTGATAGAACGCTTCAATTGCGCTGATTGTCTCTTCAGCTAGGTTTTCAGAATCGCTTAGGCCAAATACGTTTCTACCCATTTGCTCTAGTTTAGCTTTCTTCGCAATCATCTGATTACGAAGTAATGATGGTTGAACAATCGCAAGTGAACGTGCGTGGTCAACACCCCAAAGTGCTGTGAATTCGTGCCCGATCATGTGCGTTGCCCAGTCATGAGGAACACCCGAGCCAATCAAGCCATTTAATGCTTGGTTGGCATTCCACATTAGGTTTGCACGCCATACATCGTTATCACGCTGTTCGAACTCTTCGCCCAATTGCTTTAGGTTCTTAAGTAGTGCTTCAGCATAGCCATCTTGAACCATAGCGCCATGAGTGTTCGTCAAATATTGCTCACATACGTGTACCCACGCATCAACAATACCATTGATAAGTTGACGTTCTGGCAGAGTTTTCATTACGTCAGGATCCATTACAGCAAACTTTGGTTGAACATGTGGTGTCATGAACGGAAGTTTGTCGTGCGTCTCCGCTTTAGTAATCACTGCGCCCATATTTGACTCAGAACCCGTTGCCGGAAGCGTTAATATCGCGCCAAGTGGTACTGCCGACTCAACAGCATGTTTACCTACCATGATGTCCCAACCATCACCGTCATAATGCGATGCCGCTGCAACATATTTAGAACCATCGATAACAGAACCACCACCAACGGCTAAGATAAAATCAACGCCTTGCTCTTTAACCATTGCGACAGCTTTATCTAGCGTCTCTTTTGTTGGGTTTGGCTCAACGCCAGAGAATTCAACCCATTCGAAGCCTTCAAGAGCTTCAACGACTTGGTCATAGACACCATTACGCTTAATAGAGCCGCCACCGTAGATAACGATAACTTTACTGTCGTGTGGAATAATAGATTTAATGCTTTGGATTTGACCTTGGCCAAATTGGATTTGAGTAGGGTTTACGTATGTAAATTGCATAGTTTGCCTCTAGCGTTCATGTTGTTACATGTTTTTGTTGTTGTATGCATAATAATATTGACTTTGATACTGATAAAGGTCAAATTCTCCAATAATATTGCCTATTCCTACAATTCTCATGAGAGGACTGAATGTCTTTAGCTCAATTAATGCAACAGTATGTCGACTACAAAAAGCTACATGACTTAGAAGGAATCGCCGAGACAGACATTGAAGGTGTTTACTTCTATCGAAGCAGTCAAGGAAACAGCCGTCAGCCCTTCGTTTATCAATCAGGCGTAATTGTATTAGGTCAAGGACACAAAAACATTTATTTGGGTAATACCCCCGTAAAATATGGACCTGACCAATACTTGGTCGTGGGTGTTCCCATGCCTCTTGAGTGTGAATCATTTGTCGAAAACGGTGAACCTTTGCTTGGGTTAAGTCTCAGTATAGATTCTCAAGTTCTCCATCGCTTGGTGAATAAATTGGAAACCCTTAATTGCTATAAACCAATTGATGATAGAAATAGGGGGGCAGGCTTAAAGTCTGTGACAATGGATGATGGAATGCTCGACGTATGTAAAAGGTTAATCAAAGCCTTGTGTTGTCCTATTGATAGAAAAATATTGGGCGAGAGCTTAATGGAAGAACTTGCTTATCGAGCACTCATGAGCAGTGAAGGACATGTTTTATTCGATCTCGCTCGTCACGACGGACACTATGCGCGGGTTGCGAAAGCCTTAGACTATCTGCACAAGAATTATCATGAAAGTGTCACAGTTCAAGACCTGGCTCAGCAAGCTAATATGAGTATTTCAGCGTTTCACCAAGCATTCAGAGATGTCACGTTGGAAACACCAATTCAGTACATCAAAAAAGTCCGTTTGAACAAGGCTCGCGAGTTGATTCAGTTAGAAGGCATTAAAGTGGGCGTTGCAGCAAGGAAAGTGGGGTACAGCAGTACGTCGCAATTTTCACGAGAATATAAGCGCCACTTTAACCAAACACCGACAGCGATAGATGCTTGATTTGAATTAATTAACTCAGATGCGTTAAAAGAGGAAATTGCATTTTACAAATTTGCAGTGTTTTTACAGCCTTGTTTGAGTAATACTATAGACAGAAAGAGAATTATTCTCGCAACCCCCTATAGGAGATCTAGTCAATCTTCTACTAAAAGCCTCTTCATTAGATTAATGAAGAGGCTTATTTTTTATCAGCTGAAATAAATCAAAATTTAGTTATTGATACAAAATAAGTATGTTGATGTTACAAAGTAGACATCGGGAATTGCGAGTTAATTTGAAGTATAACTATTTTGAACGTGTATTTTATTGGCTCTAATCTAAGGTTATTTCACGTAATGATTTAAGTTTGTGGCGAAATGTTCGTCACTTTTTATACGTGTAAACAATAACTTAAGGATAGAGCGATATGCACTTATCAAAAAGGAATGCGGTAAAGAGCGTTTTTACGCTGAGTACTCTTAGCGCATCGTGTTTGATGGCTTTTAATAGCTACGCTGCTGTTGACTGCACCACATTAAACAGTTGGGATTCAACAGCCATCTACAATACTGGTGATCAGGTTGAACATCTTGGACAGGGTTATCAAGCTAACTATTGGACCCAAGGCAATGACCCAGTTCAAACAGCAGGAGAATGGGGCCATTGGAAAGAGTTAGGAAGCTGTGATGCGTCGGGAGGTAACGAACTTCCTACTGCATCTATTACCTCGCCAACATCTACCGACAATATTGTTGAAGGTGATGTCATTACTCTATCAGCGGATGCCGTTGATTCAGATGGTTCAATTAGTAAGGTCGAGTTTAAGTTAAATGGTGCCGTTATCGCCGAAAGCTTAACGTCGCCTTATTCCGCCATTTGGACTGCGACTGCGGGTAATCATCAAATTACGGCGGTTGCTTACGATGACAAAGGGGCTCAAAGTACTGATAGTAACGTGAGCATCGTTGTTACCTCTGCAAATCCTGACAATGTCGCCCCGTCTATTGAGATGACACTATCCTCTGCAAGCGTCGAGTTAGGAAGTGTTGTTACTCTTTCAGCGACAGCTAGCGACACAGACGGCACGGTTGATAAAGTAGATTTCTATGTAGCGGGCTCTCTCGTAGGAACAGTTTCAACTTCACCATACACGTTAGAATACACGACAACGCAATCAGGTAATCTTTCCGTATACGCAAAAGCAACGGACAACCTTGGGGCAACGACCAACTCAGCCTCTTCATCACTGCAAGTCAATAGCGCTCCAACCGTAGCTACATGTCGACCAGATGGACTGTACCAAACTGAGGGAGTAAACGTTCCTTACTGTACGACCTATGACGAAGAAGGTCGTGAATTAATGGGCGCAGATCACCCTCGACGTGTGATTGGTTACTTCACAAGTTGGCGAGCAGGTGATGACCCTCAAGCTGCATACCTTGTAAAAGACATCCCTTGGGAGCAATTGACGCACATTAATTATGCTTTTGTTGGTATAGGCTCTGACGGGAAAGTAAACCTAGGTGATGTTAACGACCCTAATAACGCGGCCACGGGTAAAGAATGGGCTGGGGTAGATATTGATCCTACTTTGGGCTTCAAAGGGCACTTTGGCGCACTAGCCACATACAAAGAACGATATGGCGTTAAAACTCTCATCTCGATTGGTGGTTGGGCAGAAACAGGTGGCCACTTCGGCGCTGATGGTAACCGTGTTGCCGATGGTGGTTTTTATACTATGACTACCAACGCTGATGGCTCTATTAACCATGCCGGTATTGAAAAGTTCGCCACATCCGCTGTTGAAATGATGCGTACCTATAAGTTCGATGGTCTCGATATCGACTATGAGTATCCGACATCTATGGCTGGAGCAGGTAATCCATACGACAAAGCATTCATGGAACCGCGTCGTCCTTATTTATGGGCCTCTTACCAAGAGTTGATGAAAGTATTACGTGAAAAACTTGATGCCGCATCTGCTCAAGACGGCATACATTACATGTTAACTATCGCGGCTCCTTCATCTGGTTATCTACTGCGTGGTATGGAAACCTTTGATGTGACCAAATACCTAGATTACGTAAACATTATGTCGTATGACCTTCACGGAGCTTGGAACGACCACGTGGGTCATAACGCTGCGTTGTTTGATACTGGTGAAGATTCTGAACTTGCACAATGGAATGTTTACGGCACAGCAGCATATGGTGGCATTGGTTACTTAAACACCGACTGGGCATATCATTACTTCAGAGGTTCAATGCCTGCGGGTCGAATTAATATTGGTGTTCCTTACTATACCCGTGGTTGGCAAGGCGTTACTGGTGGTACTAATGGTTTATGGGGAAGAGCAGCGCTACCTAACCAATCTCAATGTCCAGAAGGCACTGGAGAAGGGGAGAAAAACAATTGTGGTAATGGTGCCGTTGGTATCGACAACATGTGGCACGATACGGACCCGAAAGGCAACGAAATGGGAGCGGGTTCAGGTCCAATGTGGCACGCGAAGAACCTAGAAAATGGTATTTGGGGTACATACACTGACGCTTATAAGCTCGATCCTGTGAATGATCCTACAGATCAATTGGTAGGAACATACGAGCGTAACTACGACAGTGTTGCAGTAGCTCCATGGCTATGGAATGCAGAGAAAGGTGTGTTCTTATCAACTGAAGATGAAGCTTCTGTAAACGTAAAAGCGGACTACGTGATTGATAAAGAAATCGGCGGTATCATGTTCTGGGAACTCGCGGGTGACTACAACTGTTACGAGTTAGACGCTAACGGACAGCGTGGTGCTATCGATGTAACTGAACAAGCATGTAAATCTGGTAATGGTGAATACCACATGGGTAACACTATGACTAAAGCCATTTACGACAAGTTCAAGTCAGCGACACCTTACGGTAATAAGATTGCTACGGGAGCGATACCAGCTGAAGCGGTTGATATTTCGGTGTCAATTGGTGGGTTCAAAGTAGGAGACCAAAACTACCCAATCAACCCGAAAGTAACGTTTACAAACAATACAGGCCAAGCAATTCCGGGTGGTACTGAGTTCCAGTTTGATATTCCAGTCTCTGCACCGGATAACGCTAAAGACCAATCTGGTGGTGGTCTCGCTGTAATTGCTTCGGGTCATACACGTGCAAACAACATTGGTGGTTTAGACGGAACAATGCACCGCGTGGCATTTAGCTTGCCTGCATGGAAAGAACTTCCTGCTGGTGGTACCTATGAGCTAGACATGGTTTACTACCTACCAATCTCTGGTCCTGCAAACTACACCGTAAACATTAATGGGGTAGACTATGCGTTTAAGTTTGAACAACCAGACTTACCTCTGGCTGACTTAACGACTGGTAACGGTGGTGACACTGGCGGTAGCAATGGCGGTGATACCGGTGGAAACACAGGTTCAGGCACGGTTACTCCTTGGGAACCTGGTTCAACACAAGCGCAAAATGGCGAAACATACAGCTTCAATGGAAAATGTTTTGTTGCTAAAAACAATCCTGGGACTTGGGAGTCTCCAACACAATCAAACTGGTTCTGGGATGAGGTGACCTGCCCTTAAAACTGGCAATTATTATAAGGCCTTGGTGATATCCAAGGCCTTATATTTATAACATCATGCTATTGAGTGGCTCTCACTCACCGATAGAACTGAAACTTGATTCCGTCCCAGCGACTTGGATTCATAAAGTGCGATATCTGCGCGTTTATACGATTCTTCTTGTACTTCACAAATCTCGGTGACACCTACGCTGACCGTTATATTCAATTCGCTTTCTAGGTTTACTGCAATTCTGATCCGGTTTAGAACCATTTCAGCTTCACGTAAATCTGTATGGGGCATTATCAGAGCAAATTCTTCTCCGCCTATACGAGCAACAAGGTCTGTCTCTCTTAATTGTTTGGTTAATGAGTCTGCGACTTCTTTGATTACAACATCACCTTGATCATGCCCATATTGATCGTTAACTCGTTTAAAGTGGTCGATATCTATTAAGGCAAGTGTCGACACTTCTTGGTTTTTATAACGTTTTGCACGCGCCGAATGAGCTTGGATTTCAGAATCAAACTTCCTGCGATTCCAAAGAGAAGTAAGTGGGTCTTTTTCACTAAGTTCTCGAAGGCGGTTTTCAAGTTCCTTGCGATGAGAAATATCAACAAATGAAGCAACGTAAAACTGAATCGTCCCTCGGTTATCTTTGACCGTTTGGATACGAAGAATCTCGGTTATTTGAGACCCATCTTTACGCTTATTTACGACTTCACCTTCCCAAAGACCGTCTTTTTCTAAATGCTTCCACATATTAATGTAGAAGTCTTGAGAGTGCTTACCTGATGCGAAAAGGGAAGGCGGCTGACCTTTAACATCGTCGAGTTCAAAGCCACTAACACGGGTAAACTCCTCATTTACTTGAATAATGCGGTTATTTCTATCGGTAATAACCATTGCCGACATACCATTCATTGCAGCACGAGCAATTTTGCTATCTAAGCTATTTTTCTCGTGGTTATAATTCCAAGTTACGAATGTAAAAGTGAGGAGTACCAAAATAATCAGTATAAATATCGCCTGTTGATGAAGGGACATTCTCGCATCTTCACCAAATGCTCTGGCAGCAGAAAAGTCGGTTTTAAGGAACATAATCACGGTACTTATTTGGTCGCCACCACCGATTTGAGTTTTTGTGTAAGAGAACCAACCGTTTTGCTCTTTAACTGTTCCAGAATCGGCAAGCTGAATACTGCGCCAAAGTAATGGGTACTGTTTAGCAAGGTTGCTGTCTGCGTTTTTCCGTACCAAATTACCCATAATATCGTTGCCATTAGGGGTCATTAGGTAATAACCCTCTTGGGAAACAACATGAGGTAAATTGGTGATGTGTTTCTTATAGGCAAGGTTCTTATAAATTCTGACAAGGTCGAGGTTTGCAACAAAGTAACCAAGCCTTTGACCGTTGAATGAAATAGGGTAGATCACTCGATAAGCTGGAACCAATGGAGACACTAATTCGCCATTCTCACGCTCAAGATCAATGCCAAATGTTCCAACATCCCTATCTCCAAGCGTTTTGGCATATTCAAAGTAATCTCGCCCACTTTTATTTTGTAAATGCTCTTTGTCGACAAGCTCGATGAAGTTCTGTCCGCTGTTTACCCGGACAATCTCCATACCACTATTGTCGATAAATCTAAGTTGCGAGTAATACCCTTGTGTTCGAGCGATGAGTAACCAGAAGTCCTGTAATGCTTCGGTATTCGGTTTTGTCGGATTAGTTACCGCTTGTATTAGAATGTTATTGTGAGAAAGGTAACGTAAAGATTCTGACATCTTTTGTAGGGACGCTTGTAGCTCGACCTTCGCGTATTCAAGCTTATTGCGATTGAGTTGCTCTATATGCAGTTCTGTTTTGACTGAAATGAGGCTGTACTGATTGTAAAAGTACAAAAACGGAACAAACGCCAGTACACTGAACACAGCTATGGATTGAAGTATAAATTTGGAACTGCGTTGTCGCATTTGGCTCAATTAAATTTCAAATTAGTCAGTAGTACACCTACTATACCTAGGTTTTTCGCTATTTACTGTGAGCCTTGTTGAGTATATGCGTATTTAGTACGCCATGTCTTAAAAGAATGCCATACCAATTATTGCTTTAGACGAAAAAAGCACCTTAAAAAAGGTGCTTTAAATTACTTAGACTTTGTCTTAAGCAGCGTTGGATGCCGCTTGCGTTGTTTGTGCTTTGCTCTTTAAGAACGCATAGCTCAAACCTGTAACCGCTGTACCCGCAGCAATCGCCACTAGATACATAACTACCGGAGTAATCGCGTTTGGAATAAGCAGTACAAACAAACCACCGTGAGGAGCCATCAGTTTTGCGCCAAATAGCATTGAGAGCGCACCTGTTAGCGCGCCACCGGCCATACACGCAGGGATTACACGCATAGGGTCTTTAGCTGCGAAAGGGATTGCGCCTTCAGAGATAAAGCACAGGCCAAGTACGAACGATGCTTTACCTGCTTCCTGTTCACTTTTTTCAAATTTGTTCTTAGCAATGAACGTTGCTAAACCCATACCTAGTGCCGGTACCATACCCGCTGCCATGATTGCAGCCATAGGCGCATAAGTTTGTGATGCTAACAGACCAACACCAAATGCGTATGCAGCTTTGTTGACAGGACCACCCAAGTCGAAACACATCATTGCACCCAACAGAACACCCAATAGAACAGCACTGTCAGAACCCATGTTATTCAGGAACTCTGTTAAACCATTCATGATGCCAGATACCGGGCCACCAACAATGTAAATCATTACTAGACCAGTAAATAACGTCGCAACGAACGGAATGATCAAAATCGGCTTAAGAGCTTCCATCGACTGGGGAAGTGATACTTTATCTGCTAAAAACTTAGCTGCGTAACCGGCAATAAAACCTGCGGCTATACCACCTAAGAAACCAGCACCAGTAGAGCTTGCTAACATACCACCGACTAGACCAGGAGCTAGGCCAGGGCGGTCAGCGATCGAGAATGCAATGTAGCCTGCTAATACAGGAATCATTAGCGCAAATGCTGAACCGCCACCAATGGTCATCAACGCAGCAGCTAACGTACCTTCTTCTTTAAACGCTTCAATACCAAATACAAATGAAAGGGCGATGATCAAACCACCTGCGACAACAACTGGAAGCATGTGAGATACACCTGTCATAAGGTGTTTATATGCGCCTTTTTTCTCTTCAGTAGCGTTTGATGTAGAAGCTCCAGTGTGTTTGTATGGCGTCGCTTGGGTAAACGCGCTGTCCATTTCTTGTGCTGTTTTCTTAAGAGCAGGACCTGTTTTGGTTCGGTACATCAACTTACCGTCGAATCGATCCAATGGTACTTCGATATCGGCAGCAATAATGACCAGATCCGCTTCTGCAATTTCTTGAGCTGTTAGTTGGTTTTTTGCACCAACTGAACCACGGGTTTCAACCTTGATTTGATGTCCACGGCGTTTACCTTCCTCTTCAAGCGCTTCTGCAGCCATGAAGGTATGTGCCACGCCTGTAGGGCAGGCTGTAATCGCTACAATCTTCTTGCTAATTGTCGATGCTGCAACTTCAGTAGGTACGTCAGCTTGCTCTAAAACACTGGATTGCTCCACTGCAAGCTTCAAAAATGCCTGACTATCTTCTGTTAGAGACCCAATTGGCGCTGAGTACACTTTCTTACCAACAAAACGTGTTGTGTCGATAACTTTATCAGCGGCGATAATCACAACATCTGCCTGTTCAATCTCTTGCGCTGTTAGTATTTGGGTGTCGATCACTGAAGATTGACACTCTATTTTAGCGTCCCAGCTTAGTGATTTAGCAGCTTGTTCTAGTAAGCCAGCAGCAAGAATGCTGTTAGCTACGCCACTAGGGCACGCCGTAATGATTGCTAATTTCATAATGGTAACCTTTGTTCCTTAGTTCTCGATACGAGTTATTGCTAAATCAAGTACTCGGACTTGCGTCTGATTCTTGATCTCTTCCAGCTCTTTCTGGCTGGTTAAACCGACACCAACCTGACTAACAGCTAACGCTGAAAGTGCGGTGGCGAAGCGAATTAATGACTCTTTTTCAAAATCTTGCATGTAGCCCCAACACAACCCTGCAACTAGGGTGTCACCTGCACCTACTGTGCTAACAACTTTCATTTGAGGCGGCTTAGCTGACAGCCACTCACCGTCATGGAGCCACATAACACCGTCTTTACCCATGGATACGACGATGTTATCGATTCCTTTATGTGTGAGTTGTTGAGCGACAGACTTGCATTCTTCCGCTGTTGTTAGTGAAGAACCTATATAGTCGCTAAGCTCTTCATCATTGGGTTTGATCAGCCATGGCTGCGCGTCGATACCAGCTTTCAGTGCAGCTTTGCTACTATCAAAAAGGACTTTTTTACCTAGCTTACGTAACTTCTTAATCCACGCAGCACATTGCGATGGCGAGACACCACCAGGTAGGCTTCCAGCAAACACGAAGTATTCATGTTCGTTAGCTAGCTCTAATAGCTCGGCTTCAAATTTATCAACATCAGCTTGTGACACGGTCACGCCAGGAAAATTAATGTCAGTGACTCTTTCATCTTTCTCAACAAGTTTGACATTGATACGCGTTGAACCTTTCACTTCGATAAAGCGATTAGTCACACCGATCTGATCAAATAATTGGTAAAACAGTTCTGGGTTTTCCGAACCTAGAAAACCGGTCACGGTGACATCAGCACCTAGTTCACTAAGTACTTTTGCGACGTTAACGCCTTTACCTGCAGCGTGTAGACTGCTTGATGAAACTAAATTAACTGTTCCTGAAGAGAGAAGGTCGATAGAACCTGTTAAATCAAGTGCTGGGTTAAGCGTTACAGTGACAACTTTATTAGTCTTAGACATAGAATATCCTTAGCTTTCACCTAAACCTGATGCGATAGCATTACCGATTGACTCTAGCGCGATTGCGGCATCTGGACCCTCTGCTACAAATTGAAGCTGATGGCCATGTTTAACACCGAGTGCGATGACTTTCATTAAGCTCTTAGCATTCACTTCTTTACCATCACCATCGAGATTTGACACGCGTATTGTTGCCTCAAACTTTTTCGCTTCAGCAACAAGCATCGCTCCAGGTCTTGCATGTAATCCGTGAGCATTTTTTATCTTGAAGATGGCGCTATTTCCGCTTTCTTCACCTGTTGTATTGCTAACGGGTTCACCTTTTAAGAGAGCTAGGACTTCTTCAGTGGCAGCGCTTATTAGTTGATCTTGCTTACCTTGGAATACTAGATTCGTCAGGTTTGAGAGGATAGTTTGGTGCGCACTATTACACGCAGAAAAAGCAACTAATGCACGAACCGGAGCGCCTTCGAAGTTACATTCATTAGTCGTTGAAACAAATGAAACACCAGTACGTGTAACATCTTTATCACTACCGACAAGCCATAAACCTTTACCTAAGTGAGTAGGGGTCTTTGTAACCATATCAGCGACAAAAGCACTGCCGACACAACCTGTATTTTTTAATAATCCAGAGGCTACAGCACTCATTTGAACCATGTCGCTTGCCGGAAACTTAATTTGTACCAATGCAGCATCAAGCTCGGCTTCTAGCTGAACTTTACCAAGTAGTAGGTCGATGATGTCATCTTCTGATTGAGCGGCTTTTAGTGTTTGTTCTACACCATCGGCAGAGAGTACTTTCGTTAACTGCTTCAAAATGCCTAAGTGTTCGTCTGACTTTGCAGCAATGCCGATCGCAACATAAACAATATTGCCGTCGCCCCAATCAACACCGTTAGGAAAGTGGTGAACAGCAACGCCGGTAGTTTTTACTAATGGTCGCGTTTCAATTGTGCCATGCGGAATGGCAATACCGTTCCCCAAAAAAGTAGAGTTTTGGTTTTCACGGTTAAGCATGCCTTCGACATAACCGTTCTCTACAAGACCAGTACTTGAAAGGCTTTGAGCAATACTTTTGATTGCTTCGTATTTATCGCTTGCAGTCTGCGCAAGTGTGATGTTGCTAGTGGATAATTTAAGCATGGTGTTCTCCAGCTTTTAAAAAACGTACCGCTCTAATTGTCGGCAATAAACTTCAAACTAATTTTGCTGAATGCTACTGAATCGATTCAGCAAATAGATAATAAATTAAGAAATCAGCATTTATCCTCACAATAATTAATCGTTCAGGACAGGAAACTGTGACTTAAGGGTGATTCATGTCACTCAATTAATCTTGCTGAATCCTTTCAGCTTTTATACTGAATCGTTTCAGCTTATAATTCAACTTAGTAAAAGATCATTAATGGCGGATTATGATCCAGCGCACAATTAAGAGGTGAGTGATATGACACTCGATGAGATTGCCCAACTTGCAGGCGTTTCTAAAACGACTGCGAGTTACGTAATCAACGGCAAGGCGCAAAAATACCGGATTAGCGAGAAGACACAGCGTAAAGTAATGGCCGTAGTGGATGAACACAACTACCGGCCAGACTTAGCTGCCAGTACATTAAGAGCCGGACATAGCCGTTCATTTGGTTTGATAATTCCAGATTTAGAAAACACCAGTTATGCGAGGTTAGCGAAGCTTTTGGAACAAAACTCTCGTTCAGCAGGCTATCAAATTCTAATCGCGTGTTCGGATGACGATCCTGAGACGGAGAAAAACGTTGTACGTGCGTTAGTAAGTCGTAAAGTGGATGCACTTTTTGTTGCGAGTGTCATTCCAGAAGCAAGTGAGTTTTACGTAAACCTACAACAGAGTGGCACGCCAGTAATCGCTTTAGACCGTCCGTTGGATGACGAGCACTTTTGTTGTGTTATTAGTGAAGACTTTGGAGGTGCGTTCGAATTGACGTCGTCGGTATTGAGTGACAATGTCACGTCGATAGGGTTAATTGGAGCACTTGCTGAACTGAATATTTCAAGAGAACGTGAGCTCGGTTTTACTTCAGCAGCAAAGAATCATTCTGTCGAGTCTATTATCGGCTATGGTGATCACTTCAATCGCTCTGAAGGCAAAAAAGTGCTGGACGACTGGGTTGAAAAAGGGACGGTTCCGGACGCGATCGTCACAACATCTTATACTTTGTTAGAAGGAGTACTGGATGTATTGTTAGAGCGTCCAGAGCTCGCTAGTAAGCTCAAAATCGCTACGTTTGGTGATAACCGACTTCTAGACTTTCTACCGATGAAGATAAACTCACTACCACAACAGTTTGAATTAATTGCTGATAGTGCGATGGCCCTAGCGCTGAATGCCGCATCTAAAAGGTATCAGACAGGCGTAGAGCTGATACCACGTAGAATCGTCGTTCGTTAATTTGGTTTCTTCACGCAAAAAGCCCAGCCTACTTATTGGCTGGGCTTTTTTTCATTACAAAACGTCTAGTACTTGAAGAGTTTAACTTGTTTGTTCAACTGCTTTGCAATACTTCTTAGTTCTTCAGACAACTGGCTAGAGCTATCTGCTTGAACAGACATCTGGTCAGACACGTCGTTAGCAAGTTGAATGTTTTTGCTCACTTCACCAGTAACAGTGCGCTGCTCTGACGCTGCATTTGAAATATGCGATGCCATATCAGAGATTTCCTGGATAGATACCGCGATTTTCTCTAATGCTGAAGTCGCGTTACTTGCATCGTCAACGCTAGATTGTGCAAGGTCTTGGCTGCGCTGCATCGAATTTACAGCTTCAACACTGTTTTGCTGCAAGCTTTCAATCATTTCGCGAATTTCATTGGTCGAGCTATGCGTTCGTTGAGAGAGTACACGTACTTCGTCTGCTACAACGGCAAATCCACGACCTTGTTCACCAGCACGTGCTGCTTCGATCGCCGCATTCAATGCGAGTAGGTTGGTCTGCTCTGCAATGTCACTGATCGTTGAAAGAATCATATTGATATCTAGGGCGTTCTTTTCAAGCTCACGAATAATATGTGCCGCATTTTCAACTTGTTGCGCTAGGCTAGTGATTGACTCTTGGTTACGAATAATCACTTGTTTACCTTCGTTACAGTGCTCCGTTGAACCAATTGCAGAGTTTGCTGTTAATTGAGCGTTATTTGCCACTTCTTCAGCAGCAGCAGACATCTCGTGAACAGCGGTGGCAATCTGTGACATCTCGTTTAGCTGAACAGATAAGCCATCACTTGTTTGTCTTGCAACATCGGTACTCACCTTAGACTGAGTATCGAGTTCGGAAGAAGAGCGAGCAATGTCTTTTACAATTTCCTGGAGCTTGGCAATAAATGCATTAACGTGTGTCGCTAACTGTCCAATTTCATCCTTAGTATCAACTTTAATACGCTGAGTTAAATCGCCGTCACCTTTAGAGAGTGCTTCCATTGAAGAACTTAACGTTTGAAGCGGAGCTAACGCTTTCTGAATAAAGAACAGTGCGATAAATGCAATAACAATTGTTTGCAGTACACCCATGAACGCAGCTTGACGCAATACAGAGCGGAACGAAGCAAACGCATTGTCTTTATCGATCACTACCGTGAAGTACCAATCCGTGTTTGGGACATGTCGGGACGAAACAAAAGCCTCATTACCACCAACTAACATCTCTTTAATTTCATGATTCTGTGAGATGCTTTCAATCAAACCAATATCAAGTGTATTTGAGATCTGGCTAACTGGCTTAAGTGATAGGGACGTATCTTTGTGAGCAACAACTTTTCCGTTGCTGTTGACTAAGAAAGCGTAAACGCCAGTATCATCCAAACTAACAATGTCGTTGACGAGAGCGTTTATATTCATGTCCGCTCCGATAACACCACTATATCCATTCGTATTGAAAGGTGTGGCGATAGTGACTACAAGATCATTGGTTGCGACATCAATATAAGGTTCAGTGACATAGAATGTACCTTTGCTCATCGCTTTTTTGTACCAATCGCGTTGACGAGGGTCGTAGCCTGCAGGAACAGGAAGGTCAACACCTTGTAAAAAAGTACCGTCGCTTAACCCAGCATACGCAATTTGAAACTGGCCAGCATTAGTACTTTGAGTAAAGTAACTTGTTGGGTTATCAGTATATTTAAACGCATCTTTTGCCGCATTGACCACATTAATTCGACCTTGAATCCATTTATCCATCCCGGAAATATTGGTTTCAAGTAGGGTCGTCCCGTACTGTTTTACGGAGCGATAGGTCTCATCTAGCAGTTGACGTCCTGTCATATACGTTTGAATCGCTGTCATCACTAAAATCGCAATTACAAACGCAATAGTAAGTTTGTTCTTAATTGAAATGGAGTTCATTTCTTTTATTGTCCTACGAGTTTACATATGCGCATATAATACGGTATATACACAACCAAATAAACCGTAAGTCATACTGCGACGTGAGATAGGACTAGATTTCTTTACGAGAATGGAAAAACTGAAAGAGGTGGCTGCTCAGGTCTGAACAGCCAGGATTTATTTAGTATTGAAAACGTACAGACATAGTAACCTGTGGGCCATACAAACCGTTGTTACGAGTTTCTGCAGATAGAGAAAGTTGCTCTGTAGAATGGAAACGAACGCCGGCATGAAAAACGGAGGAGTCATCATTACGGCCCAGTCGTCCTGTTACTTCAACCTGATTGGTTAACCAAGCTCGTAAACCAAGGTTGAATTCAGCTTGAGTATTGCTGTCACCACCAGACTCTTCAGTGTATTTAACACGGTGCAATAATAGTTGCCCATACACATCGACAAATTGATTTACAGGGCCGTTGAATCCGATCCCTCCGGCAATATCATAGTCACTGTCAAACTGTGTATCCATACGAACAATGAAGTGGGAGTTATCAGTGAAAAGTGTACTGAACTCAGCCCCCGTCATTTCTGGACCAATGGCGGTACGCACTTCAAAATAGTTATAGTTAAAATTGTTTGCTTGAGCATTTCCGCTGATGCCTGCAATCGCTAAGGCACTGGCCAAGATAATCTTTTTCAAAAGTAGTCTCCGACTAACATCAAAATGTAGTTACAAAAAAGGCTTGCAATAAGCAAGCCAATAGTAACGTAATCGAAGGACTAATTCAGGTAGATTATAGAACCTGGACACGATCTACTTCAATTTCTGGCGTGTTGCCGCCTTCATATTCTCCAAATAGACGTAATTTTGTCGTATGGTCGATTGCTTGTGTCATATTGATGTCGTCATCAAGTTCTACTTGTATCTCACCTTGACCGTCTGAAAAGATGAATGTATCGCCCTTTAGTTGACGAACCAGCGTTCCTTCAACCACAACATTCTTTTCAGTGAACATGCTCGTGTCTTCAAGAAGAGATGCTACCGTTACCACCTCTACTGGCCCTGTGTACTGAATAGTTGAATTGTGATCTCTATGACCATCTTTTGCCATTGCTAGTGATGGTGCTAGTACGATAGTTGCAGCAGTCGCTAAAATTAGTTTTTTCATAGTAATGTCTCTCTGTTTCGTTAGGCAGTGTTTGTTTTGATGGTGCTATTAAAACAGAGTGAAGTTGAATCGATACTGAGGAGTAAGTTCATATTCGATTCATCTTATTGAGCCTTAGGGATAAAAGCCGTTATTATGGGCAAAAGAACAGATAATTAATGAGTTTGTAGTTAATGCAGTCGACGTTAAAAGCTTTAATGGTTCAGGGAACGACTTCTGACGCAGGTAAAAGTGTATTGGTGGCAGGTTTATGCCGCGTGTTAGCGAGAAAGGGAATTAAAGTCGCCCCGTTTAAGCCACAAAATATGGCATTGAATAGTGCAGTAACACCAGATAGTGGTGAAATTGGTCGGGCACAAGCGGTCCAAGCCTTAGCGTGCAACATCGACTCTTCAGTTCATATGAACCCTGTGCTGTTAAAACCTCACACCGACATGGGTGCTCAAGTTATATTTCAAGGTAAAGCCACATCAACCGTCGATGCTATCGGCTACCAATCTTATAAAAAAGTCGCATTGCCCGTCGTGCTGGAATCGTTTTCCATATTACAGCAACAATATGAGAGCGTATTGATCGAAGGAGCAGGAAGCCCAGCAGAAATAAACCTCAGGGAAAATGATATCGCTAATATGGGCTTTGCTGAGGAAGCTGACGTGCCTGTCATCATTGTGGCCGATATTGATCGCGGAGGTGTATTCGCACACCTTTATGGCACTTTAGCTCTTTTGTCTGAAAGTGAACAAAAGCGGGTTAAGGGCTTTGTTATTAATCGCTTTAGAGGCGATATTTCATTGTTGCAACCGGGGTTAGATTGGTTAGAAGAGAAAACAGGCAAACCCGTAATTGGTGTTCTACCTTACCTTCATGGCTTTGATCTAGAGGCTGAAGATGCTATCAACGCACAGCAACTTACAGGCGACCAAACCAAATTAAAAGTTGTTGTACCAGTTTTTCCACGCATTAGTAACCACACTGATTTCGACGCATTGAGGCTTAATCCTGATATCGATTTAAAATATGTCGGTAAAGGGGAACGCATAACTAACGCTGACTTAATTATATTGCCAGGCTCTAAGGCTGTGCGAAGCGATCTTGACTATCTTCGCAGCCAACATTGGGATAAAGATATTCAACGCCACCTACGTTATGGCGGTAAACTTATCGGCATTTGTGGCGGTTACCAAATGTTGGGGCAAGCGATACATGATCCTCTCGGAATTGAAGGTCAAGCTGGTTCCACTGATGGATTGAAATACTTAAACATTGAAACTGAACTAAAACCTAAAAAAACACTCACCAATGTAGTGGCTTCCCTAACGTTAGATGGTATAAGCACAGCGATTAGTGGCTATGAGATCCATGCTGGGATAACCGAAATTTCTGGGAATTCACCAGTGCGTTTAGCTTCTGGGCAAGCAGATGGGGCAATTAGTGATTGTAATCAAGTGTTTGGCACCTATTTACATGGTATCTTCGACACACCTGAAGCTGTTACTCATATATGCCGCTGGGCTGGCGTTGATAACATCGCTCAAGTCGATCACAAGTTAAATCAGCAACAAGCCATTGATCGTATTGCTGATGCCATTGAACAACACTTAGATCTCAATTGCCTCTGGCCAGAATTAAAAACGCAATCATGAAAACTAACCTATATCGACCCGTTCTCACCGCGATTACTTTGTTTTTCAGTATGTCTGTAATAGCTCAAGACAAACTACGTATCTACGCAGCCTCTTCAATGACCAATGCGGTCGACGAAATGGTTGAGATATTTGAACAATCTCATCGTGTAAAAGTGACCACTGTGTATGGCGGTACCTCTTCATTAGCTCGCCAAGTCGAACAAGGTGCGCCTGTCGATGTATTTATCGCAGCAAATAAAAAGTGGATGAACTATTTAGTTAGTAAGAATGTGGTATTGGGTGACAATGTCACTAATATTGCTACTAATGAACTCGTCGTTGTAAGCACGAGTAAATTAACGCTTGATGTGAACAGCGCCTCGTCTTGGCTGGATGTGCTCAAAGGACAGCGTATAGCCATTGGTCAGCCGAACGCAGTTCCTGCAGGTATATACGCGCAAGAATCGTTAGAATCCCTAAACGTTTGGAACGACTTAAAAGGGCACTTAGCACCAACCAAAAATGTCAGAATTGCACTAGCGTTAGTTGAACGTAATGAGACACCAATTGGCATTGTTTACAAGACTGATGCAGCACTGACAGACAGGGTACAAGTTGTTGCTCGTCTACCAAGAGCAAGCCATCAAGCGATTGTTTATCCCATAGCTGCGATGAATACACATTCAGCGACTACGCAATTCATTCAGTTTGTTCGTTCTTCTGAAGGACAAGCTATTTTGGGGAAATACGGATTCAATCAAGGTCTATAGTTATCAATGGATATATTAACTGAGTACGAGTACCAAGCGTTGTCACTTAGCCTAAAAGTGGCTTTCTACGCGATTATTTGGCTTATTCCTATCGGGATTGGGCTCGCTTGGTTGTTAGCCCGCAAACAGTTTATTGGTAAAAGCTTCATTGATAGCCTAATTCATTTACCTCTGGTTTTACCGCCTGTTGTCGTCGGTTATTTACTTCTTATCTCGATGGGACGACAAGGTTTTTTCGGTGAATGGCTGTACCAGTACTTTGGTGTCGTGTTCTCATTTAGTTGGAAAGGCGCTGTGTTGGCCTGCATTGTAGTTGCTCTGCCTTTGATGGTGCGTTCAATCCGTCTTAGTCTTGAGTCAGTCGATACAAAGCTAGAACAAGCTGCCGCGACACTGGGCGCATCGCCAGTTAAAATCTTTTTTACCATAACATTACCGCTGACTGTTCCAGGTATCATCACCGGTACCATGTTGGCATTTGCACGTAGCCTTGGCGAGTTTGGTGCAACGATCAGTTTTGTTTCGAATATTCCGGGGGAAACACAAACAATTCCACTCGCTATGTATAATTTTATAGAAACTCCAGGATCGGAAGCTGAAGCAATGCGCTTGTGTATTATCTCAATCATTATCGCACTCGGTTCTTTAGTCGTTTCTGAAAAACTAAGCCGAATGACGACACGTCGATTAGGAGGCGTTCGATGAGCGAGTTAACGATCCAATATAAACAGAACCTTGGAAATATTGAATTCGACATTGACCTACAACTCCCAGAAAAGGGCATAACTGCAATATTTGGCCGCTCTGGAGCCGGCAAAACATCACTGATCAACGTGATTGCAGGTTTAAGAGAGCCCACTCGTGGCTGCATAAAAATTAACAACGCTACGCTGTATGATTCCGAGAACAAGATTAACATCCCGACATACAAAAGAAATGTCGGCTATGTGTTTCAAGATGCCCGTCTGTTTCCACACTACAACGTGAGACGAAACCTGACATATGGGGTACGAACCCCAGATCTAAATCACTTTAAGGAAATAACAGAACTGCTCGCATTGATACCACTACTTGACCGTTATCCAAACCAACTATCAGGCGGTGAAAAGCAAAGGGTAGCGATAGGGCGTGCACTTCTATCCAAACCCGACATTCTACTAATGGATGAACCGTTAGCGTCACTCGACTTACCAAGGAAACGCGAAGTGATGCCTTTCCTTGAACAGCTTGCCCAACAAGTTGAGATCCCAATCATCTACGTATCACATAGCCTCAATGAGATTCTCAGATTGGCGGACCATCTCGTGATAATAGAACAAGGAAAAGTGGCAATAGCAGGACCCATTGAACAAGTTTGGGCGTCAAAAGCAATGCGCCCATGGCAATCATTCTCTGAGCAAAGTACGTTGTTTGAAGGCAAGCTAATTCGACACAATGAAGAGTATGCGCTGTCTCAAATCGAACTAGCTAAAGGTATCGCGTTGTGGGTACAACGGATTGAAGGTGAGATTGGCTCAGCCGTACGCCTTCAGGTGAGAGCGAATGATGTGTCTCTGATGCTTGAAGAACCAAAGCAAACATCGATTCGAAATATACTTCAAGGCACGATAAGCCATATTGAAACGCAATCTCATGGGCACGAGAGACAAAGCGTTTCTGTACAAGTAGAGCTAGCACAAAATTGTTGCCTAAATGCCACCGTTACAGCGTGGGCAAAAGACGAATTGCAATTAGAGCAAGGAATGACAGTTTACGTGCAAATCAAAGGGGTCAGTGTTACGCAGCGAGATGTCGTTTTATCCCATTAAAAAACGCCGCATAAATGTGCGGCGTTTTCTTTAGTACGACCAAATAATTAGCAATTAATTACTTAGCAAATACGTCAGTGAAGTCACGCTTCAGAATAGGGTCGCGACGTGCTTTCTTAATCTGTTTAACCATGTCTTTCACACAATTGTGTAGAACCTGGTCAAGCAGCTGAGCACGGTACTCTTCTTTTTGCTCTTCAGTCATATCTTTTGGAAGATCCAACGTAGGGAACTCTTCCATTACGTTCAAACCAGCAAACGCTTGGCTCACTGAAATCAGTGCATGGAACTGCTCAAAGTTGTCTAAAACGTTTTGTGCGCTATTTGGTAGCTCATTCCAAGCTTCACGAACAGCTTCCTCTGAAACGTCATGGATTGACGTCACCATGTAGTGCATTGCTTCTGGTACTTCGTCAAATTCGATAACTTGACGCAGTTCTGCAGAAACTTCTGCTAAATCTACTTTAGGTTGTTCTGATTGATTAACGTCAGACATGTTCATTTTCTCTTGTATGTGTATATGACGGCGTTATCGTAAAAAATTGGCGCTAAATGTCAACCTTGGATGGAGGATTATGTAATTGTGTAGTATTTTTAGTCTAAGCACGTGATTTCTTATTGGTTTTCATCGAATGCCTACTTCATATTCATGAGTCTTTCAATTAAACCTCGGAGCAACTAGAGTGGATGTACGTGGTTCTTCTATGAAGATACTCCTAGTTGATGACGTTCAAATGGAACGAATTCAACTGGCTATTAGACTAAAACAGCTGGGGCACACCGTTGAAATGGCCGATTCTGGCAAGCGTGCACTTGAACTTTATCCTGACTTTGAGCCAGAGTTAATCTTACTCGACATCTCAATGCCAGATATGAATGGCTTTGAGGTTTCTTCCCAGATACGCAAACTCTATCCAGAGTGGGTACCTATAATATTCTTAAGTAGTCATGACGAACCAACGATGATCGCAAGTGCAATTGAAGCCGGTGGCGATGATTACTTAATTAAACCCGTTGATAAAATCGTCCTTAATTCGAAACTTATCGCTATGCAAAGAATCGCGTTTATGCGACGAGAACTGAAGCAAAAATCTGCTGCGTTAACAAAAGCGAATCAAGAGCTAGAGAAACTTGCTCAAGAAGATGGCCTGACAAAAGTGAAGAACCGACGGTTTGTCGACCAAAAGCTTCAAGAGATGATCCTACTTCATGGGCGCCATGAACTTCCTCTCAGCATCATTCTACTCGATGTCGATAAGTTCAAGCTATTCAACGACAATTATGGGCACATCGAAGGAGACAAGTGCTTAATCGGCTTAGCAGAAATCCTTACCAATTTGTTTGTGCGAAGCGGAGAAGTGGTGGGACGTTACGGTGGCGAAGAGTTCGTCGTGATACTCGGCCACACTGACCAAGATAAAGCACAGAAAGACGCTGCGAGGATACAATCGGCTTTAGCTGAAGCGAACATTACTCATGAGTACAGTGATGTCTCCGACTCGGTGACAGTGTCACAAGGGGTGTTGACTACAATACCGAATGGAAAAGAAAGTATCGAGCAAATTTATGAGCTCGTCGACAAGCAACTGTATCAAGCTAAAGTAGCAGGCCGTAACCAGTACATTAGTATCCTTCAAGAATAGAACGATTGTTTCTAGTTAATTTTTAAAGTAACTTATTCTAATTACAGATATATTTGGAATGCGGAATTGATGGTAACGAATAAAGCATACCGTTACTTTGGCTTGTCGTTAGCGTGTTTTTCACCTATCGCTTTGGCCAAAGGTAATCCCGTTTTTCAAGATTACCTAGAACAAGCCTTTTCAGTAGCAATTGTACTAACTGACAGTGACGTATTCACCGTTGGTGTGCACGACTTTGATCCAAACGAATGGTTTAACCTCGACAACGAAGATATTGGCTCTCAAGAATCAATCAACCTAAGACAACAAATTGCGGTTTCAACTCTTCCTTATACATTCGATCTGAGTGATGAAGACGCCATTCATAAACATCAATTGTTCACGCGCTTTTCTATATTAGGTTCTCGCCAAGATCTTGAAATCCGACCCAAGGATACCAAAGATTATCAAAATGAGATCATTCTAGGCGCTTTTACTGCTTACCAGTATCGCTACCAACTCGAAGAGCATTGGACGTTGACGCCTGGTATCGGCGTGCATTTACAATATTTCAAAAATGAACATGAGTATCGTAGCGACTTTTCGAATCAATACGTTAAGCCTGTATTGGATAATGTTATCTTCAATACAGATGCATGGGCAGCGTCACTAGAACCGCACGTGCAGTTAAGATACGACAAACCCACTGATTGGGGCTCTTGGAACGCAACGTCTTCACTTCACTATTTTTATGGCCAAGGCTGGGGTGAAGCAAACTACGGAGACGTAGGCAACCCTGAAGGTTGGTACATGGCAAATGGTATCGAGGCTTACTATAACGTGAGTAAGTGGGGCCGTTCTGTTCAATCGTTCTATAGTAGTTTTAGACGTATAGATATTGGCGGAGACACAAGCGCACCTCTCGGCACACCATACTATTATGAAGGTTCTATTGGATGGTTAATGACGCCACCATTTGAATCAGAATGGATAGACAACGTAGGTATTGGACTTAACATTAACTACGGTAGCAACTTAAAAGGTGGCAGTATTGTCTTATTCTTTAATCAAGTAGATTAGGGCTACGCAATACATACACGGTTACGTCCTGCTTTCTTTGCCTTGTAAAGAGCGTTGTCAGCAGATTTCATCACTTCAGACACCTTTGAACTCTCTTGACTATCGGCGACACCGATACTGATGGTGACATTAACAGTATTACTGGTTTTCTTCGAACCACGCTTTTTAGAGCCCAGTTTATCATCTTTCGGTCGGGAGTCTTGGTTTCGCAATACCATGTCGTAACTTTCGATAGAGGCACGAAGCAACTCTAAGTGATCTTGAGCCTCATCCGCATACTTACCTTTGAAAAGCACCGTAAACTCTTCTCCACCATAGCGATAAACCTTAGCTCGTCCGCCAACGAGCAGCATTTTTGACGCAACTAATTTTAATACGTCATCACCAGTGTCATGGCCATAGGTATCGTTAAACGATTTAAAATGGTCAATATCGAGCATCGCGATAGTGTATTTACGGCCTAAATGTTTTAAGTCTGACTCTAATGCGAGACGTCCAGGTATTTCTGTTAATGAATCGGTAAAAGCAAGTTCATAGCTGGCAGAAAGCAAGTAGATCAAAAGCAGTACACCCGCGAGGGAGAACATGGTGCTTGAAATAAATGTAATGTGGAAAAAGACAAAGGTTGTCGAAGCCAATAGGGTAGCTGAGTAAATAACAACATCAACAATTCGATTCTTACTCAATACACATATAGCAAAAATAAGTACCATCGCTAAAGAATAGACGACCAAAATAAAAGGCAGCTTCGAAACTTCGGGCAATACAAATAGGAACGTCTCATCAATATTGTCGAACCCACCATCGTAGAAGTGCATCAAAATTAGGTAGCACCAAAACATAAATAGTGACAGCGTCACTAAATATAATCCAAACGACCTAGAAAAGAGTGTGGAATCACGATAGCTAAAGACAAACAATAGCGCGATAGGTAACAACGCTGCGAGTAGGGAAAGCTCTAAAATGGTCGTGCCTGACGAGAGCGGGGATTGTAGCCTTTCTTGAATAACCCAATAGGCTAACATTAAAGCACTAGAGACCATCGCTATGCGGCTTTGTTTAAAAGCGTTGGCTAGCACAATCGCAATAGCAAAAAGGATAAAAGGCAGCTTAGATACAATGCCAAGATTAGACTGAGTTAGCATGATAACGTTATTCATGCCAAAAGCGATGAACGTCAACAGCAGAAGAGGCAACGCTATACGGAACCAATTTGTTGTGACGATAGAAAACGACATGAAACCTAGCCTAAGACGAATTAGTTATTGATTGAACGCTTGTTAAGAATACTTTTATTTGATGAATTTCCAAGCTTTTTACTAAACTTATGTATGAAAAGTGCGGGCATGAATAAATTGCGTGCAAAAGTTGATGATAGAGTGCGCAACCTATAGTATCAATTGAACATTTTACCCATACTGTAAAGATAGCGCATTTTCTTAGAAGGAGCTGAGCCGTATGCAAATAAGTGTAGATGTGCATAACTACATGGAAACTCTAGTAGGGCAAGTGTTAGCAAAACCAGAGTTCGTGGAAAACTTCGATCATGAGCAGTTAGCGGATCTTGCTTGTCTAGCACTCAGTCAACTGCGACCTGTCTATATAAGACATGATATTGACTTTCTATCAGCGCTGCCTGAAGAACGTTTAGTCACGTTGAAAGAATATGCAGAAAGTGCTGTTATCGCAGCTAAAGGAATGATCATCGAAGACCGAAGAAAAAATCGAAAAGATGAAATCCCTGTTGTATTTAGTAAACAACAATTCGATGATGATATAGAACTAGAATGGTTCGAAAAACCTATTCTTAAAAAATAAAAATAGTAGCAAGGAGTACCTAGTGGGACTGTTTTCACGCTTGTTCGGTGGAGCAAAAGAGCAACCAAAAGTTGAAGTTGAGCCTGTGGAATATAAAGAATACTTAATTTATCAAGAGGCTCTTGCTGAAGGTGGGCAGTTTCGTATAGCCGGCCGTATTACTAAACAGTTCGGTGAAGAAACCAAGACACACCGATTTATACGCTCGGACGTTCTCCCAAGTGAGAGTGATGCCAATGAGTTTATGTTGAAAAAAGCACAAATGTTCATAGACCAAATGGGCGACAATATTTTTCAATAGATCCTTTTCAATTTGATAAACATCATAAATTCAAGAGCCATTAGTCGTTATGCTGATGGCTCTTTTGTTTATTTAACGAACCTAATTCTTTGTTTTTATGATGAATTATCGCTTCTGGTTAGACCTCTTACAACATATGTAATCCATTGTAGTAAAACTGAATAATCAGCATGCTGACTCATTACCAATGGTTATATGTAATGATATTTTGTGTTTTTGTTACAAAATGCTTGAAGTATCTCGAACCGTTGGATAAAAACAGAACAATCATTGTTGCGAATAGTCAAGGAATAGCTAATGCAAATTGGTGTGCCAAAAGAAATACTCGCCGGAGAAACGCGAGTGGCTGCGTCGCCAAAATCGGTAGAGCAGTTATTAAAGTTGGGTTTCGACGTAGTAGTCGAATCTGGGGCTGGGGAACTAGCTAGTTTTGACAATTCAGCATTTGAAGCGTCAGGAGCAAAGATTGTAACGACTGATGAAGTGTGGCAATCCGATCTTATCTTAAAAGTGAATGCGCCTTTGTATTCTGAAGAGAGTAATGAAATTTCTCTGATTAAAGAAGGGGCTAGTCTTATCAGTTTCATCTGGCCAGCACAAAACCCAGAGTTGATGGAACAGCTATCAAGCAAAAACATTAACGTGATGGCGATGGATGCTGTACCACGTATTTCTCGAGCTCAAGCCTTAGACGCTTTATCGTCAATGGCGAACATTGCGGGTTACCGTGCTGTTGTTGAAGCTGCGCACGAGTTTGGTCGATTCTTTACGGGTCAAATAACTGCCGCTGGTAAGGTTCCACCAGCAAAAGTATTAGTGGCAGGTGCTGGTGTTGCAGGCCTCGCAGCTATTGGTGCCGCGGGTAGCTTAGGCGCTATTGTTCGCGCATTCGACGTTCGCCCTGAAGTAAAAGAGCAAGTCCAATCAATGGGCGCTGAGTTCTTAGAAGTGGACTTCAAAGAAGATTCAGGTTCTGGTGACGGCTACGCGAAAGAGATGTCTGACGAATTCAACAAGAAGGCTGCTGAACTTTACGCACAGCAAGCAAAAGATGTCGACATCATCATCACCACAGCGCTGATTCCGGGCCGACCTGCACCTAAGCTAATTACCAAAGAGATGGTAGATAGCATGAAAGCGGGCAGTGTTATTGTTGACCTTGCTGCCGCAAACGGTGGTAACTGCGAATACACGGTAGCTGATCAGGTTATCACGACGGAAAATGGCGTTAAAATCGTTGGCTACACAGATATGGTTGGTCGTTTGCCGACTCAATCCTCTCAGCTTTACGCAACAAACATTGTCAACCTACTAAAACTACTAACCAAAGAAAAAGATGGAAACATCAATATCGACTTTGAAGATGTCGTTCTACGCGGCGTAACAGTAGTTAAAGAAGGTGAGGTTACTTGGCCTGCACCTCCAATCCAAGTATCCGCTCAGCCAGAACAAAAGCCAGCAGCGCAACCTGTTAAACCTGAGCCAAAAGTTGAAGAGCCAGTATCTCCAATCAAGAAAATTGCAGCACTTGCTATTGGTCTAAGCGCTTTCGGCTGGGTCGCGTCAGTTGCTCCAGCAGCATTCTTATCTCACTTCACTGTATTCGTTCTTGCGTGTGTTGTTGGTTACTACGTTGTTTGGAATGTAACTCATGCTTTGCATACTCCGCTGATGTCAGTAACAAATGCGATATCAGGCATTATCGTGGTTGGAGCATTACTGCAAATAGGTCAAGGAAATGGGGTCGTCTCATTCTTATCTTTCATCGCGGTACTTATCGCCAGTATCAACATATTCGGTGGTTTCACCGTGACCAAGCGTATGCTTGAAATGTTCCGTAAAGACTAAGGAGTAACAGGGAATGTCTGCAGGATTAGTACAAGCAGCTTATATTGTTGCTGCATTATTCTTTATTTTGAGCTTAGCAGGATTGTCTAAGCAAGAGTCAGCGAGATCAGGTAACTATTACGGTATCGCTGGTATGACGATCGCACTGATCGCTACGATCTTTGGTCCAGATTCAGAAGGCCTTGTTTGGATCATTGTCGCTATGGTGATCGGTGGTGGTATCGGTATTCATTACGCTAAAAAAGTAGAAATGACCGAAATGCCTGAGCTTGTGGCTATTCTACACAGCTTTGTTGGTATGGCGGCAGTACTTGTTGGTTACAACAGCTATATCGATGCGCCAGTGATAGCCGCTTTGAACCCTCAAGAAGCGCACGCTGCACACGTGATTCACTTAGTGGAAGTATTCCTAGGTGTATTCATCGGTGCTGTGACATTTACAGGTTCAGTTGTTGCGTTTGGTAAGTTACGTGGCGTGATCTCATCATCACCACTAAACCTACCGCATAAACACAAGTTGAACTTAGCAGCCATCGTAGTTTCAACGCTATTGATGATCTACTTCGTCAAAGCTGACGGTAGCATGTTTGCCCTTATCGTAATGACGCTTATCGCATTTGCCTTTGGTTACCACTTGGTTGCTTCAATCGGCGGCGCAGATATGCCAGTGGTTGTTTCAATGCTTAACTCATACTCGGGTTGGGCAGCAGCGGCAGCAGGTTTCATGCTTGCAAACGATCTACTCATCGTAACTGGTGCTCTAGTTGGTTCTTCTGGTGCGATTCTGTCATACATTATGTGTAAGGCAATGAACCGCTCATTTATCAGTGTTATCGCAGGTGGCTTTGGCCAGGAAGTGATTATTTCTGATGATGTAGAGCAGGGCGAGCATCGCGAAACATCTGCTGATGAGGTTGCAGAAATGCTAAAAGGCTCTAAATCAGTGATCATCACTCCTGGATACGGCATGGCTGTAGCTCAAGCTCAATATCCAGTGCACGAAATCACTGAAAAACTACGAGCACAAGGCGTAGAGGTTCGATTCGGTATTCACCCAGTAGCTGGCCGTTTGCCTGGGCACATGAACGTACTACTTGCTGAAGCGAAAGTCCCATATGACATCGTTCTTGAAATGGATGAAATCAATGATGACTTTAGTGAAACGGATACTGTTTTGGTAATCGGTGCGAACGATACCGTTAACCCAGCAGCATTAGAAGATCCAAATAGCCCGATCGCTGGTATGCCAGTACTTGAGGTTTGGAATGCGAAAAATGTCATCGTATTCAAACGTTCAATGAATACGGGTTATGCGGGCGTTCAAAACCCATTATTCTTCAAAGAGAACACGCAAATGCTCTTCGGGGATGCCAAAGAGAGCGTAGACGCGATTTCTAAAGCGTTATAAGTTCTATATATCGACTCAGAAGCCAGCTTAATCGCTGGCTTCTTTTGTTTATTGGCTATCATTTCTGACATTGATATCACATTTCAATTTTATATTTTTGCCATAATGTTTTACTCTAAATCTAACTCACTGATTTATTGAATTTTTACATTGATTAAAACGACGATAAAAACGCTATCAATTTCGTTGATGCTACTAAGTAGTCAAGCGCATGCAGAGTCATTACCAGAGCGTATTGACCAGTTTGTCGATCTTTTTGATCAAGCAAAAGCTACAGCGTCCTATGACATTCGTAGCTTGCAATCAGATTATCCGACGCGCCTTTTAACTCCAGAATCAATGTTGCCTCAAACTTCCGCATATCCACTACGTGATATTCAGAGGCTCTATCATCTGGCAAAAAACTGTACCGGTAAACTGCCGCTAAGCCCCTTAATCACCGAACCTTTGGTTTACACCCGAGCCATGTGTAAAGGGAACAAACTTAGCGATAAATGGTTTGCTCGAAGCGCGTTGATACATCCTGGTGGCGGCACTTACGCGAGTCGTTATGTCGAGGTGTTCCCAGAACGCAAAGATGACTTGCAACAATATATGCATATTAAAGAGAGGTCACTTGCGCCAGATTCGACGTTGCTAGGTCGATTACAACGAATGAACGAAGACGCAATTGTGGCACTTATCTCTGGCTCAAGTATGTTCATAGAACTCGATGAACTTTGGCTAAGGCAGAGTGACAACTACTTAATATTTCCAGAGCATATCTGGAGAAAAAATATTGAAACAGCGGGACTCGCGTTTAGCTTACGCGGCGAGTCCAATAGTTGTTTTGTTCAAAGAGGTAATCTTTGTTGGGACGTAGAAGACCATTCCGATCTTCTACGTATGAGCATGGTAGCCCTTGTGATTGCCAACATCTTACTGGTGTTAGGCTGGTCAGTATATCGCTGGAATACGAAGCGCCAAGAGATGAAAAGTAGAATGCTCATCTTGCAGATACTGACTCACGAACTACGAACGCCAATTGCAAGTCTATCGTTGACGGTAGAAGGCTTCAGACGTGAATTTGAGCAATTACCTGAAACAGTTTACGATGAATTCCGACGTTTGTGTGAAGATTCTAGACGTTTACGACAGCTTGCTGAAGCGAGCAAAGATTATCTTCAATCAGATAATAAGCCGCTAGCGACCGACTGGGTTCCTTCCGTTCAAGAATGGTTAGAATTCAAGGTTGAAGAAGAGTTCAATAACAATGTCGAGTTCGTTATTAATGAAGATATTGCTGCCAAGCTTAATGTATATTGGTTAGGCACATGCATAGACAATTTAATCCGCAACGCTGTTAAGTACGGCGTTGCTCCAGTGGTTGTTGATGTAACAACCTCAAAGCAGAAGATTACGGTTAAAGTGATTGACCAAGGCGAGTTGTCAGCAAAAGATTGGCGACAACTGAGAAAGCCTTTTGTAAGTAAAAGTGGCCTTGGCTTAGGCTTAACCATCGTTGAATCAATGGTAGGACGAATGGGCGGTAAGATGTCTTTAGTTGGTCCACCAACAACGTTTATTTTGGAGATACCCTGTGAAACAGACACTGCTTCTCGTTGAAGATGATAAGAACTTGGCTGATGGCCTATTAGTAAGCTTGGAGCAAGCGGGATACGAATGTTTTCATTCTGAAACGATCGCCGATGTTGCTCAATATTGGGATAAAGCTGACTTAGTGATCCTTGATCGCCAACTTCCTGATGGTGATTCAGTATCACAATTACCCGAATGGAAAAAAATCAAAGAAGTACCGGTTATCCTTTTAACGGCTTTAGTCACCGTTAAAGACAAAGTAATGGGCTTAGATGCCGGCGCTAATGACTACCTAACGAAACCATTTGCTGAAGCAGAGCTATTTGCTCGTATTCGCGCACAACTGCGTGCACCAGAAGGTGAGGCGGGTGATGATAGCAAAGTAATCACTGAGCACTTGGTAATAGATAAAGCAACCCGCGAAGTACAGTATAAAGATGAAGCAATCACGCTAACCCGTACTGAGTTTGACCTACTGTTATTCTTGGCAAGCAACCTAGGTCGAGTCTTCACACGTGATGAACTATTAGATCACGTTTGGGGTTATAACCATTTCCCAACAACACGTACGGTTGACACACACGTTCTTCAGCTACGCCAGAAATTACCAGGGCTAGAGATCGAGACACTGCGTGGCGTTGGTTACAAAATGAAAGCTTAATGAATAAGCCAGCTTTTCTTCTCGGTGCACTTGTAGTGAGTGCACCGCTTTCAGCTACTCAAGTTCCTTGGTTTGAAAGTAACTCGCCTTTAACTCAAGCTCATAAACATCTGCTTGATGATGATTTGCCCGCGATGTTCAGTTCGCTGGTCGAAGTCTGGCAGCTTGAAAAAAACCAAAGCATTATCCCTCACTTGAATGATCTTTTTCTCCAGTCACTAGAAGTAGATTGCGGTAAAAGCCTTGATAACAAGACCTTACCTGATTGGATCAATACTGTCGTTGTCCGTCGCACTGAAATTCAAAGCCCTGGTCGCGACTCCTATAGAGCAATTGTTGAAGTAGGGACAAGTAAAGAATTAAAAGACATCTCTTTAACTCGCTGGGTCTCTAAAGCAATCTCGACAGACACAACGTTAACGCAAGTGGGTGCCGACGAAGAGTCACAATTCACCCGATATATTAAACGCTACAATTTGAATAGCCGCGTGAAAATGGGGCTTTATCGTGTTGATATTACGGCGTCTGACGAAACATCATGGAGTTCATGGCTAGTACTGGGTGAACCAAAAGCTAAAGTCTCTGTTCGATGGAATGCAAAGGCTCAGTGGAAGGTAGAGAAAAACGCACTACTCAATAGACACTGCCCATTGCCGAAATTAGAAACTTCAATCTATGACTATGTTGATGGAACTTATAGTCAAATCTGGAGCGAAAGCTACGATTCAGATTATCCGACCTCACTAGGAACCCTGCCAATTGATCCGGGACGTTATGTTTTAGCGGTTTCTATGAAGCACCAACGTTGGCAAGGCCCGATAATTGTAGAGCAATCACAAATAATTAGTAAAACGTATGATGTTTCAGTGGAGGAATAGTTCAAGTTAATACACAATATGTCGATATAAACACATGGAACCTAAAAAGTTTATACCGATATGGAAAACAAATTAAAACTCTTATCGTTGTCTATTATGTTTGCCGCTTCTTCAGCGTCAGCAGCAAACTATGCAATCGAAGCCCGTGGTGATGCTATGGGTGGTGTTGGCGTTGTATCTGCAAACTTTCTTACAGCTCCTTTTTACAACCCAGCCCTGACTGCTATTTATCGTAGAAACGACGATGTCGGTATGATCACTCCAAGCATCGGTTTGTCTTATAGCGACGAACATATGATGGTTGATGATCTTGATAAAGCAGCAGGTCTTATCGATCAAGCTATTGGTGGTGACTACTCAAATGTTGCAGAGTTGGAAGGAACATTAGAGGCGTTAAACGGTGACATAGCGAAGCTAGAGTTTGGTGGTGTTGTTGCGTTTGCAATACCTAACCGTTACATCGCAGCGAACGTATTCGGTAAAGCTTATGCTGAATCCTTTGCCCAAACTGACATTTACGATGGTGCAAACAGTGCAGTTGATCCAGCGCTAAACCCAGCTATCAATGCAGAATTAAGTGCAGTTAATGCTGTTGGGGTTGGTGTTACAGAAGTTGGCATATCTTTAGCAAAATACCAAACCTTTCTTGGACAACATATTTCCTTCGGTATCACGCCCAAAATTCAACGAATATACACATACGTTTATTCAGCAAACCTAAACAATTACGATATTAAAGATGTTCGTGATAACGGCACTGGCGAAACCATGTTTAATATGGACGCAGGTTTCCTTTGGTTTTATGGACCGCTACGAGTTGGTGTATCTGCGACTAACTTAGTATCACGAGATATAAAAACGCAGGAGTTAGCGGGTTCGACTGTTACCTCCAGCATAGACAGTACTCAAACTAGAACATTTGATCCTGTTTCTTACGCATATCAAATGCGCCCACTATATACTGTAGGTGTTGGTTTAGTAGCAGACTATGCAACAATCAGTGTTGACTACGACTTGAATGAAGAAGAACGTTACACTAATTTCGACGACAACACTCAAATGCTAAGAGTTGGTGGTGAAGTTGATATTATGCGCCAGTTAAAACTACGCGCAGGTTGGAAGCGAAACCTTGCTTATGATGATCTTGACGATACGATTACAGCTGGTATTGGTTTATCACCATTAAACTTGTTCCAACTCGATATTGGTGCAAGCTACACCAACGAAAATTCGATGGGTGCTTACGTAAACTTCTTAACAAGTTACTAAGCGAAAGAGTAGGAACACTAGCCTAATCTCCTAAATCGTAATATAGTCGGCTCCTAAAATATTAGGAGCCTTTTTTTATGTTTGACGATTTACCGCCACTCAGTCATGAAGAACAACAGAAAGCCGTTGAGAAAATCCAAAAACTGATGGCCGAAGGAATGAGCACCGCACAAGCAATCAAGGTTGTAGCTGAGCAAATACGAGCGGAAGCAGCCAAGCAATAATAGCCAAAAGAACAAGAGAAAAGAGCAGGGGACTGCTCTTTTTTTTCGTCTAATGAAAATAACGCACTATAACACCACAAAATAATCTGAGTTAAAACTTCTCAACAGCCAAACTTAAAAACCATATGAAAACACAACAAGAAATGACACTTGTAACCAAACTGAAAGTCGAACTGACCAAACGACACATTGACAATATAATATTAAATATCAGTCACTTACAAGCAAATAAATCACTACCAAGATCGACGACAAACAACAAAATGTAATTAAATTACAAACCTGAAAGCAATAACAGTAAGTGCTTACTTTCGTCCAGTTAATTATTCTATCTAGTGATCTTGTAACAAATTCAGGTTGTAATTTTGAATGCAAGCTTGTATTGGGCGTGGATAGATTCAAAAATTGAACAACTGACGGACCAGATGCAAACAACCTGTGCTAAATTGATGGGACACTGTCATCTATTTGCAGATTCGGTAACCAAACATGACGAACCTAAAAATCAAAGCATTGCCTTTAGTACTTACCGCGTTAACAAGTGTTTCTTTAACAGCACAAGCTAAATCAGAAAATGTCGTAGCTAAATCGATCCCATTGCCAACATTGAGCGTGTTTAACGGACACAGGCTAGAGCTTTCTCTAGAAGGCGTTCAGTGCGGTAAAAACGAATATTTTACTGACAGTCCAAATGTGAGCATTTTGGCTAACGGCACACCGTTAGAATTTAAACGAACTTGCCACGACGAGGTCTTAACGTTTCAACCAATCAACCGTAGTGAGAATGATCTGTTTGTTGAGATTCTGCTTACGAATAGAAACCTAAACTTAAGATATATGGCAAGCGCACGATCTTATGCTTATAACGATTGGCAGTTAGGACCAGTAAAAGCAGCAATTAAGGAATAGAAGTTAAGAAATGCTGTGGATTAACGCTCTTATTAAATCCTCACCTAAGTTCGCATTATGTATATTATGTTAAATGATCGTGATATTAAAAAGAGCACATGTTCGTGCTCTCTTCTAACATAGACATTTTCAGTCAAATACGCTTACCATTCAACATAACTGCATTTTACATAAAATACCTAATAACTAGTTTGATAATCACAGATTAACAAACCAATAATTAGGTTTAACCGCCAGCTAGTTTAACTGTATGACCTTTCTTTTCTAAGTGTGCTTTGATCTTATCGCGAGCATCACCTTGAATCTCAATCGTACCGTCTTTAACAGAACCACCACAGCCACAAACTTTCTTAAGTTCAGCAGCAAGTAGTTTTAATGGTGCGTCATCTAGATCTAAACCAGACACAATCGAAACACCTTTACCTTTACGTCCTTTCGTTTGGCGCATGATACGTACAATACCATCGCCTTTTTCACGCTGAGGTTTCTCTTCTTCAGGTTTAATACGACCTACGTCAGTACTATATACAAGAGTCATATCTATTACTTCTTCTGTTGCTGTTCAGCTTTTTTCTTAGCGACCAAGTATGCCTCTATATGCTTCTGTATAGCAAGTTTTCCACCCTTAATTAGCCGTCCATTGAAAAAACAATACCAGCCATTCACTTCACCAGTATCATTCTTAATCGTATAGCCATTAAAGTTCTCTTGAGAAGGACTGCCTGTTTGTGCTTTTTTCTCTGCTAAAGAGCTAAATTCTTTCGGGTCAATGATCGTCGCCGTATCACAGAACCAATCGATGCTTTTCTTAACAGCAGCCATGCTTCCAGACAATACATGATTCTTAATTTGAACTTGCCAAACGTCGGTCGTGTTTCCAGCAGTTTTTAGGGTAAATCCCCGGTAAGTAGCAGCAGCCATAATAATTTTTATCGTTGTATTTAGTTAGTTTAATAATAATTGTAAATTGCTCATTATCAAGTATATTTATCATACGTTTATTGGTTATAGTGCGTAATAATGAAGAAAATCGTTCGCGTCATCACATGTAGTGAGCACAGAAATCAATTTGTATCGCTATTTTCTAAAATGATAGAGCTTGAAGATATAAATAACCTTACAGATTATTCCTATTCCCGTAACTCATTGTTAGCTATGAGAAAGGATTGGAACCTATTCCAAGCTTTCTGTGAACGCAGACGCGTATGCCCTCTTCCCGCCTCTTCTACCGCAGTTCGCTTATTTTTGGAGAGAGAATCTCAACAAAGAAAATTTTCAACCATCAAGCGTTACAGCGTAACGCTGGGGTTAGTGCATCGAACTTTAGGTTTTACCGATCCCACTTCCACTCAAGCAATTCAGACGCTGATGTCTCGTATGAGGACAGAAAAAAAACATGATTCTTCTACAGCTCATCCTTTTACACTTGAACATTTGCAGACGATAACTCAGCGCCTTGAACGTTCTAGCAAGTTAAAAGATAAACGTGACCTTGCCATCTACCATGTCATGTTTGAATGCATGCTAAAGCGTTCTGAACTTAAAGCCCTAACGCACGATGACCTATTTAACACTGAAGAACACGTAGATGTATCTATTGGTGGCGGTACCTATTCTTTAACCAAGACTGCTAGTCACTATTTACGTAAATGGATCAGCGTAAAATGCTATGACCAAGGACCTCTATTTACCGCGATTGATAAGTACAATGTTGTTAGTAACACCGCTCTAGATGACTCTTCAATCTATCGTATCTTACGTAATGCAAGTACTCGGCTTGGGTTAGACGTCCAATTTTCGGGGCAATCGTTGCGTGTTGGTGCGGTTGAAAATTTGGCGAAACAAGGAAAGAAAGTGCGAGAAATACAGCGCTTGGGACGTTGGCAAAGTGCTGCTATGCCTTATCACTACTTAGGTAATAAGGCACAAGCTGAAAATGAAAAGGTCGTATTTAGAACGATTAAACCTTGGACTTAAAGTGACGTCGTAACGCAGTTCGTTAAAAATGCAGAGAAGCTGTGTCCATTGTTCTCTAACATTTTAGGGAACATAGATATTGGCGTCATTCCTGGGAAGGTATTTACTTCGTTTAAGTATATTTGTCCGTCCGGAGTTAAAAAGAAATCAATACGTGATAAATGACGTAGTCTCATTTGTGTGAATACTTTTTCCGAACTAACACGGATCACTTCTAGCTGCTCTTCTGTCAAATTTGAAGCAACAACTTCCGTCGTTGAGTGACTGTCAGCACTGTACTTTTCTTCATACGAATAGAACGCATCTTGCGGCGCTATTACTTCGCCTGGCGCCGTTATATGAAGTTCTCCATCCAATTCATAAGCCGCAACTTCAAGCTCTCGCGGTTTTACGGCCTGTTCAACCAATACTTGATCTGAATAGCCAAACGCATCATTTAGAGCATTTTGCAGTTGTGATTTTTCCGTTACCTTGTAACAACCGACAGACGAACCTTGTCGAGCTGCTTTGACAAAGATGCTTCCCCACTTTTCAAATGCTTCTTCACTTTGTGTATATGCTTGTTGGTTGTTTTCTGAAAGGAAAATATAAGGCGTATTTGGAATGCCTAAAGCGTCATACCACAACTTCGACGTGATTTTATTAAAGCTATTTGTACTCGCTTCAGGTCCACAACCTAAGTATGGAATACCTGATAATTCCAACATAGACTGAATATCCCCAGTCTCACCAGGAAAACCATGAATACAAGGTACTACAAAGTCTAACTTGGTTTGCTCGCTGGCAGTGTTTAACGTCCCAGAGTTGGTATCTAAATACGCAAGTTCACCGCTGTTGGTATACCAACCGTCTGTTTTCATCTCTACGCGTATAACGTTAAAGTGTGAAGTTTGCTCTAACTGAGATTGAAGGAAGTTAGCTGAAACCAGTGATACTTCATGTTCAGATGAACCACCACCGCAAAGAAGTAGAATTGTCGTATTAGTCATTAATCGATCTTTCCGTGACACAACAGAGGGATTAGAAAAACATGATAATCAAAAGCGCATCCAGTTACACTGATTTCACTGTTAATTTCTCTATTTGGCTGTTGAGTGCTTATAATTTAGGCGTAAAAAAAGGGGCGAATGCCCCTTCTTATAAAAATGCTATTAGTTCAACTTGTTTAAAGTTGGGTATTGAGAGTTCTTAATCGCATCAATACTCTTCACAAATGGTTTAAGCGCTTGGAACTCTGCAGGTAGCTCGCTGATCGCTTTTTTCGCATCAGTTCGAGTTGCGTAATCACCGTAAAGTACTGAATACCACTTAGTGCCATTCACAACCTTGTAGTTTTCCCAAACTGGCTGATTGTCACGTGGAAGTTTACGTGCGAATTGATCAACTTTAGTCTGAGAGCCCACCGCCACTACCTGAATGGTGAAACCGTAACGAGGATTCATCGCTTGCTGTTTTGCTGTCGGAGGAATAATCGCAACTGCTGGTTTTGTTTGTGGCTGAGCCTTAACGACCTGCTTTTCTTGAGTTGGAGACATTTTAACAACGTCTGACTTCACGTTGTCTTCTGAAATGCCGTTGGTCACTCCTTGTTGTGATACAACTGGTTGTTCAACCTGAGCTGTTTTGTAATCCTCACGATAGCTTTCCGAGCTTACATCGGTGACATAGTCACTCGACACACAACCTGAAAGCACCACTGATAAGCCAACAATCGCAATTTTATTCATGAAATTTTCAAATGCCTTAACTAGAAATTACTGTAAATCATGCCGTTAGATAGAGATAGAATCAACCCAACATTTTAATTATATATCAATACACTGTGACGCATGGCACAAACTTTACCTGCGCCGAGGTGATCTGATTAAAACAACATCGAAATGGATAAGAATTTAACCGTTAGGTTCGCTAGGATGAATGGTGTCGCTAGATTTGGAGCAAACCATGAGTCACTTAAATCAACTCTTCAAACCTCGTTCCGTAGCAGTTATTGGTGCATCGACTAAACCAATGAGAGCCGGCAACATTGTCATGAAAAATTTGCTCCACGGCGGGTTCGAAGGCGCTATTATGCCTGTTACGCCAAAATACTCATCCGTTTGTGGAGTCCTAGCATATCCATCTATTGACCAACTCCCTATCATCCCTGACGTCGCAATATTATGTACACACGCCAAGTACAACCAAGCACTATTTGAACAGTTGGCCCAAAAGCAAGTTAAGTCTGTCATTGTGCTTTCCGCCGATATGCACCTATCAAACTACGACGGCGAAAGTATTCAATCTGTCTGTCTAAGAATCGCAAAACATAGTGGCATGCGAATACTCGGTCCAAATAGCCTAGGACTCATATTGCCATGGGTTAACTTTAATGCCTCTTTTTCACCAGTGACGGCCGAAAGAGGAAAAATTGCATTCATTTCCCAGTCCGCGGCTATGTGTACCACTATTTTAGATTGGGCGAATGATAAGAATATTGGATTTTCAGCGTTCATTTCTTTAGGCAACGCATTAGATATCGACTTTTCTGATCTTCTCGATCATCTGAGTACAGATTCACATACCGAGGCGATCCTTCTTTATGTAGATACGATCAAGGACTCACGCCGCTTCATGTCAGCCGCGCGTGCCGCTTCGCGCAACCGACGCATTCTGGTTCTTAAAGGCGGTAAGACCTCCGCTGGACGTATTGCCGCTAAAGCCCATACCGGTGGTGACGATACACTTGATATTATCTACGATTCAGCAATTCGCCGTACAGGCATGCTTAGAGTGAAAAACTCACATGAACTATTTGCGGCCGTCGAAACGCTTACTCATTCGGTTCCACTCCGGGGTGAAAAGCTCGCCATCATTACTAATGGTGGTGGACCAGCAATCATGGCGGTAGACACCTTACTTGAACGTGGCGGAAAGTTGGCAGAGCTATCTGAAGAAACTCTGGATCGACTAACCAACCTCCTACCCACCAGCTGGAGTTACAATAATCCTATAGATATGGTCGGAGATGCGGATCAATCTCGCTATGTAAATACCTTGAACGCCCTGATGGATACCGATTGTGCCGATGCTATCTTAATCATGCATAGTCCGTCAGCTGTTGCCCATTCTGAGCTGACCGCCAAAGCAGTTGTTGATGCTATAAAGGCTCACCCTCGACACAAGCGATTTAACTTTTTAACCAATTGGTCTGGTGAACTAACGGCAAAGCCAGCTCGTGATATCTTTACTCAAGCAGGTATTCCAACCTATAGAACTCCTGAAAGTGCGGTCGTTGCCTTCATGCACCTTGTAGAATACAGACGTAACCAAAAACAACTGATGGAGACACCAACAACCGCCGAGCCTGTCCATATTACCGAACTCAATGAAGCAAATAATTGGATTGAGGAAAAGTTACTGGATAAAAACACAGTGTCACTGGATACTCATCAAATAGGTCCCTTTTTGCGCTGCTTCAACTTTGAAGTATTGCCAACTTGGATAGCCTCTGACTCCAGTGAGGCAGTCCACGTCGCCGAACAAATTGGTTATCCTGTCGCCGTCAAATTGCGGTCACCTGATATCGCGCATAAGTCTGACGTACAAGGTGTGATGCTTAACCTCCGCAATAGCACAGAAGTTGCAAACGCGTCCGACGCTATACTTGATCGCACAAAACTCTCTTATCCTTCTGCTCATATTCATGGGTTATTGGTTCAAGGTATGGCCAAGCTCGCCGGCGGTGAAGAGATAAGAATTAAAGTTAAGCACGATGATACCTTTGGTCCAGTAATCTTACTTGGGCAAGGAGGTTCAGAGTGGGATGAATCAATTGATGCAGCATCTGCACTTCCTCCACTTAATATGGCGTTAGCACGTTATCTGATTGTTAGAGCAATCAAAAATGGAAAGATACGACCTCAAAAACTTCCTGAACCTATGGACATTCATGGACTATCCGAATTACTCGTTCGTATTTCACAAATGGTTGTTGACTGCCCTCAAGTACACGAACTGGATATTCATCCAGTACTCGCTAATGGTTCTAACTTTACCATTATTGATGCTGACCTAATTTTGAAGCGCTACGAAGGAGATGCGCAGCAAAGGCTCGCAATTCGGCCATACCCTGTCGAGTATGAGGAGCTGATAGAACTTAAAGACGGTGAACAAGTATTGCTGCGTCCGATATTGCCTGAAGACGAGCCTCATCATGCTGACTTCATCAATAATGTATCCAAAGAAGATCTTTATAAACGCTTCTTTACCGACGTTGGCGAGTTTAACCACGAAGCATTGGCTAACCTAACTCAGATCGATTACGACCGAGAAATGGCGTTTGTCGCCGTAAGCCAATCCAGAGAAGGTTCACCAATCATTGGCGTGTCTCGGGCATTGATCAATCCAGAAAATACCGATGCCGAGTTTGCTATTTTGATCCGTTCGGATCTTAAAGGAAATGGACTAGGCAAAGTACTTATGAACAAAGTCATACAATACTGTCGTCACAAAGGGACATTGCAAATGTCGGGTATGACTATGCCAACTAATCGAGGAATGCTTATGTTGGCGCAGAAACTCGGATTTACCTTAGATGTTCAATTCGAAGACGGCATCGCAGATATGCGCTTAGCATTGACTGATTAAAACAAAGGGGAGCAATTTGCTCCCCTAAACGACTTATACCTTTGCGGCGGTTTTCCAATTCTTCATTAAGTATTGAATACACCAAGACTTAGCTTCGCCGATTTTGTTACGTTTCCAAGCTAAGATTATGTCGATAGACTGCGCTTCTGTGCCTTCGATTTGTTTGATTGACCCTTCATTTATTAACTCTAACGCTAATTCTTTCGGTAAAGTACCAATTCCAAGACCTAATTTTAATGCATCGACCTTAGCCGAGAAATTCGTAACAGTAAGTCTCGGTTGACGTTGCGTAATATTAACGGTTATTGCTGGTTGCTCTCTCGCAGTATCTGCGATCGCGATTATTCGGTATTTTTCACGCGCAGTCTCATCAAACTCTCCTACACGCTTGTGAACATAATGATCAGTTGCCGCGACCCAAATCATTTCCATCGTACCGATCGTTTCGGCTTTCACATCTTGAGGTAACGTATCAATTCTCGGAGCGACGAGTAAATCCGCGCGACCTGTATTCAGCGCCTCCCAACACCCCGCTAAGATCTCTTCTTGAAGCTTAATTCGTGTCGAACTAACGTTACCTAATTCAGACACCATATTGAAAAAGTTTTTAACCGGAATGATTCCATCAAAAGCGAGGGAGATGTCCAATTCCCAACCGTTTGCCAACACGCTCGCATCATTCACTAACTTTTCTGTTGCAGCCAGGATGTCTCGCCCTCTTTCCAGGATCAGCTTTCCTGCCTCGGTGAAATTGGCTTTATGCCCTGAACGATCAAAGATCATGATATCTAAATCTTGTTCTAATTTTTGAATCTGATAGCTAAGAGAAGATGGGGCTCTATCTAGCTCATTAGCTGCAGCGGCAAAACTGCCCCGCCTTTCAATCGCATCCAAAATATGTAGTGCTTCTAATGTTATTGGACTCTGCACAACTGCTTTCCTTATCTATAAACAAGGCCATTTAAGTGATACTCATCACACAAAATGAGCATCAGTGGAACCTTTACAAATGTTAACAAAATGTTTATCTAGTTGTAATTTAAGGGTTTTCTCGAAAATAAGACAAATATGACATACGAATAACCACCAAAACGCCAATGCAAACAATAGTAATTATCATTTAGATCCAATAGAATGCCGTCCGTTCAATGAAAAAACCTAAATGGATAAAAGGTAATAAACATAATGTATAAAAAGTCTCTACTGTCAGCTTCAATCCTTTTAGCGCTGACGTCAACTGCATATGCGGAAGAATACGCCCTATTTGACGAAGTTGTGGTGTCTGCAACGCGTACCGAACAACAGCTTGAAGATGTAGCTGGCTCAGTTTCAGTTGTTACGGCTGAAGATATCGACAATAACTTAGCAAAAGATCTTGGCGACGCGTTTAAATACACACCGGGTGTATCTGTAGAAACAGATAGCCGCCACGGGATTCAAGGCATTAATATTCGAGGGCTTGGTGGCAACCGAGTCAATATTTTAGTCGATGGTGTATCTCAGCCAGCGAGATATGATTCTGGTTATTCTTTCCTTCAATCTAGCCGGGTTATGACAGATACTGAAATGCTCAAATCAGTAGAGATTGTTAAAGGTTCAGCTTCAAGCTTATACGGTAGTGACGGTATCGCCGGTATTGCAGCCTTCCAAACCAAAGATCCATCAGATTTTGTTTCTGATGAAAAGCAACTTGGTGGCTACGTTAAACTTGGTTATGCATCAGATACAAATGAATTTTCTGAGTCAGTTGCCCTTGCAAACAAGTTTGGAGACTTAGAAACACTTGTTGCGTATACACGTCGTGATGGAGAGGAAGTTGATAACTTCGGTACACCAGATGAGCAAGATACTTCAAATGACAACCTTCTTGTAAAAGCTCAATACCAAATCAATGAAGAAAACCGAATTGAATTCGTTGGTGAATACGGTAAGAAACAAACCGAAACTCAATTAGAAAAGACTGGCCAAACGTTTGTTTCTGATATGGATTTCAGTAGCTTTCCACCTACGTTTAGAATGGGTCTTGGCAACATCGAATGGGGTCAAAACTATGGTGATGATGAGTCTGAACAAACTCGTTTGGGCTTTAAACATATTCTTGAAAAAGACATTACAATCGCAGATAAACTGGTTTGGGGTGTAGCAACCGTTAAAAAAGATGAGCTTGGTAACACTCATCGTAACGGTGAAATCACGTCAGTAAGTGAAATGGTTCCTGGTGACCCAATCCCGGACGTACCGACAGGTGATGATGCACTACGTGCAGAACATAAAGAGTACACGTACAATGAGAAATCAGTTCAATTCGATATTCAAGCAACCAAGTATATCGAAACAGCGAGTATTCAACATACCTTAATTTACGGCGCAAACTACCAAACCAAAGACATTGAAAACCGTAACTTGACTCGTAATCTGATCGATAATTCCGATAGTACTATTTTCTATCAACCAAATGCAGAAGAAACGCGCTATGGTGCATTCGTTCAAGATGAGATGTTATTACTCGGTGAGAAACTACGTCTTACTCCAGGGGTACGTTTTGACAGCTTTGAAACTAAACCGGATGTTACAACTGAGGGTATCGACCCTAACGTAAGTTACGACAAGCACTCTAGCTCAGCAGTAACAGGTCGACTTGGTGCAGTGTACGAGTTAACTGATCAAGTAAAAACGTTCGCACAAATTTCTCAAGGGTTTAGAGCTCCGAGCTTTGATGAGCTTTATTACTCTTACGATGGTGGCTCTTCATATGAAAACCGCCCTAACCCACAACTAGAAGCAGAAGAAAGTATTACCTACGAAATCGGATTCCGACACAATACTGATTTCAGCTCTTCAGAAATTGCGTTCTACTACAGTGATTTTACTAACTTTATAGATCATAAAGTTGTAGAAGAAGGTGCTTCTAACTCGGATCCCGATGTATACCAATACGTAAACGTGGATGAAGCGGTTATAAAAGGGGTTGAATTCGGTAACACACTTAATGTGAGTGCGGTGACAGGTGCATTTGAAGGCATTACCTCGCGCTTTGCTATCGCCTACACAGAAGGTGAAGACGGTAATGGAAACGCACTTAACAGTATCGAACCATGGAACGCAGTCGTAGGTCTAAATTATGACGCGCCAAGTCAAAACTGGGGTACTAGTATCCAGCTAAGTTACATTGCTAAAAAGTCAAATAGCGATTTGAATTTAGATGGAGACAATGGTGGCACTACAGATCAAGTTGAAAATCCATCTTCAACAGTTGTAGATCTAACTGCATACTACATTCCAGTTGAAGACTTAACGCTACGTGCTGGTCTATTTAACCTGACTGACGAAAAGTATTGGACGTGGAGCGACGTTCGTGGTCGTACCGAGCTTGATTTAGACGAAACTCAAGCAGGTCGCAACTGGGCTATTACAGCCAAATACGAATTCTAATACTATTGAAAATGACAAAAGCCAGCACTATGCTGGCTTTTTTACTATTTCCGGGTCTAATTATCTAATTCTATTGACATTAGATAACAAAAAAGCCCCTAATTTAGGAGCTTTTATCCACTTCATTTGCAAAAAAAGAATATAAAAAATGGAGCAAATGAACGAATTACTTAGTGCTAGTCATCTCTTTCTTAACCATTACGGCTGCAGCGACGATGAAAGTGACGATAAGACCTAGTTCCATTGTAAACCCCTACTCAATATTTGGAAAAACCGAAGATTAACTGCGGGTATTCTAACAGGTTTACATCACAATGATACCTCTTAACGAGAAATTTACGAAAAATATCGATTGAGCTCAAAATTCAGCATGAACGGTCTGTTTTCAACACTTTCTGTTTCGTTTTTAATCAATCACTTTGTTAATACAATATTCTGTTAATGCTTCACTTCATGGTTACTTTGCCACCGATTATCTTGAAAGCCGGCGTTCCTCTTACCAAAGTATCACGTGCAAATTCCCCGCTGCATTCAGGGCAGATACAGGGCGTGTTTGTATAGTCTTCGACAATTCTTTCCTTGAAACATTTTACCAAAGCGCCCTTCCCACCTTTACGGTACTTGAACAGTTGTGTTTTACACTTTGCACAATAGATGTTGACGGTTTTGGTGGGTTGTTTTTTATTCGGTTTGGCCATTACTCTCCACCGTCGTTAGAGTTTTCTTGAATAATCTGCGGCTTTACCCATACCTGACTAAAATCAAACCAACCTAACGCGTTACATTTTGCGTTCTGTAGCGAACCACACTGATCTTTGTTCACTCCCAACCAACAGTGAAACATCGGGATTAATTGCATCTTTTCTACTAGAGATTTACCCAACTCCTTTGCCGGGAACGCAGCATTAGGTGATGCTTGCCATTCCTTTACCATCGCAGCCCAAAAATCGAAGTCCTCAGTTTTACTCAATCCCTCAATGTCACTGTAATTGAGAAGCCACCCCGCCAATGCATCATCACGATTGGTGGAGATGCCCATAGGCTTAAGCCAAATATCAACTTCAGACGTATCCTCAACGGTATGATCGTAAGTGACAAGGTTTACACTCAACCCGTCTTGTTTAAGCAGTAACTCTATGCATTTTACCAATGTTGGGAACATCGGATGTTGCCCATGGTAGGCGATCGTCACTGTTCGGTAGGAAGGCGGTGATGTGTATCCTTGCTTAGTATGGTGGTACCAACCGGGCTTCAAGCCATGAGCAGGCAGCACGCCTAACTCAACAAGCTTATCTTGAGGTAACTGTTGAAATAGGTTGAGGGTGCTCAATTTCTGGCTGAAGTAGTTTGCCCAATCATTGGACACCGCTAAACCATTCTTTCGGTTAAGGAGTAAAAGTGTACAACCTGGATCAAGCTCGACTTCATCCGAGAATTCTGCAATATCTGGTCTTACTGGCTTTGCAAGACTTGGAAACACCATAGAAGAGTACGCTTCATCTATCACCCACACCTCTACTCGGTCAAGTAAAGGTCTAAAACCAAAGTATCCATCAAATGCCTGCAAAACGAGCCGTTTATTATCATTTTGGACTATGCGGTATGGGCCAGTCCCAATAGGGAAAACATCAAAGTTATCCGCTCTACTTTCGATTGGTAAGGTAATCTTTGCGCAAGACTCGGAGAATAAAAGAGGTAATTTATAGTCTTCACGTTCAAGATGAACATCGATCATCAAATGATCAGGAGACACCACGCGATCAATATGTGAGAACAGGTTCTTGGTTTTGAGTGTAAGCAGACATTCAATAATGGTCTGGACGGTTAGCAGATCGCCATTATGAAAACGAACACTTGGGCGAATATAAAAGCGCCACTGCTTGGGTGAAATCATTTCCCACGTATGTGCCAGATCCGGTTGCAGTTGTTCATGCTCATCTAAGCGTGTCAGTCCACTAAAAATTTGCTGAGCAATGTGAAGCTCTGAACGCCTCATTTGGTCCATTGGGTTTAGATTTGAGAGCGGTCGATAGTACGGCAAGCGTACAACTTGCTGCCCTTCTTGGTGGACAATTCCTAAATACTTTTCAACAACTTGAGCAAGTTTAGCGCTATCGTGATCTAGAACTTTTAATGCTTGACCGATTTTCCCTTCTTCTAAATACCGTTTAGCTAGGTTTTCACTAACGTCTGCGCGACTTCTTTTGAAGTTGAGCTGAGAGAGCTTTCCTCGTCCAGGAGCAGGATGCCACTCTAACCACCCTTCTTCTTCCATTTTGTTGAGCACGATACGTGCGTTACGACGAGTACAAAATAGGATTTCAGTAATTTCTTCTAACTGCACACCAGAATCTTTTCCCTTGTAGTGTTCAAACAAGGTTTCAAACTGAACTCTTAGACGGGGGCTACTCATAAAGAGGAAATCTCACTAACATTTACATGCTATTGAGTTTCCTCATTTAAGCGAGTCGGATCAAGTGCTATTTACACTATTGAATAGCGATGCTCGTTTCTTGTGCTAATTGTTGAAGTTGCGCTTCGTTATCAAGCTTTATAGACCATTTAGTTTCGCTACCGTTTGCCGCGATAACATTAGCGCCTCGACCGATTAATGTAACCGCATCTACCTGCGCTTGTAGTATGACCATTGCTTCATGATTTAACTTAACGACTATTTCATGCGATGTAGCTATCACCTTCCCGCTACTAAACTCAATCACCATTATTGAGCCTCTTTGTTCGACTTGCTCGTTTTCTTGTTTTTAACAGCGATCGTCAAACGGCTGGTACAGACAAGTCTTTCACGATCATCAGTAATGTTGATTTGCCACACCTGAGTCGATACGCCCAAATGAATGGGCTTTGCCGTCCCAACAACATGACCGCTTCGCATTGAGCGAACATGGTTAGCGTTGATGTCTAAACCTACGCAATAACTACCTTCAGGGATACAAAAGTTAGCAGCGACTGATCCCAACGTTTCAGCAAGTACCACAGATGCACCGCCATGGAGCATTCCCAAAGGCTGATGAGTGAATGAACAAACTGGCATAGTTGCAGATATATAGTCGTCACCAAATTCCGTGTAAATAATATTTAGGTGGTCTATCAACGTGTTTTTAGAGGTTTTATTTAATACTTCTAAGTCAATGTGACGTTTCCAGATACTCATTTGCGATTCCAATACCAACTACAGTTAACATCGATTGTAACCTAATGTTATGATTTACCAATTAGAATCTTGCGTTTGAAGAAGGGAATTCAATGCACTCGTGGTTAAAACTCTCCACTGTTGTTACTACTCTTGCAATTGCCGCATGTAGCGCCTCTCCAACCGGTCGTAATCAACTACTGCTATTTTCAGACACTGATATGAGTAACCTCGGTGCCCAATCATTTGATCAAATGAAGAAAGATCAAAAAGTAAGTACCGATAGCAAGACAAATGCTTATGTTCAATGTGTGACGCGTGCAATAACACGCCATGTGCCACCACAACCAGGCTTCAACCAATGGGAAGTGGTTGTGTTTGATAGTAAGCAAGTTAACGCATTTGCCTTACCAGGGGGAAAAATAGGCGTATATACTGGCCTGTTAGATGTAGCAGTGAATCAAGACCAACTGGCGACAGTCATCGGACACGAAATCGCTCACGTCCTCGCAGATCATAGTAATGAGCGTTTATCCCAGTCTCAAATTGCTAACGCCGGTCTTCAAATTACCAATATCGCTTTAGGTGCATCAGAATATTCTCAATATACTGGAGTCACAATGGCAGCATTAGGCTTAGGTGTTCAATACGGAGTACTAATGCCCTACGGTCGTACTCAAGAATCTGAAGCAGATATCGTCGGTTTAGAGCTAATGGCAAAATCTGGTTTTGATCCTAGGCAAAGTGTCGATTTATGGAAGAACATGGCTAAAGCATCGGGCGGAAAGCAACCACCAGAGTTACTCTCTACTCACCCTTCCCACAGCACTCGTATTCAAGATCTGCAGGCGAAGATCCAAGCTTTACCAAACTATAACGTTGCAAAGCCAAAATGTTCATAAAAAAGGGAGCGTCATGCTCCCTTTTCTAGTCCGTTAAGTACCCAAAATGAGTAGCGGTAATTGCAACAATTGATCTCCAGTTGAAGCAAAGAACCAAATAATACCAATCAGCGATGCCACCAAACCGACATACCAAACTGCTGAAATAATTTGCCCATATCTGTCTAGGGGTAACAAGTGGCTATAATGACGACCACGCCATTCAAATAAAATTTCTAGCATGCCCATGATCAACAGAAAGCCAAATAGCGTTAAACCGAGCGAGTAGCTAAGGAACACCCCACCAGCCGCAGCCGCCGTACACAAGATAAGACCCGCCACACTGTTCATTGAAAAGCTGATACTTTTTAGGACGTGTCCACCATCTAATGGCAATATCGGCAATAAGTTAAATAGGTTTAAGAACGCATTAAAAACTGCTAACCCAGCAAAGAACATCTCTCCTGTTATGAGGTACACGACTAACAGAATGACGGATAAAATCAGACCAAACATTGGCCCCATAATTGAAATAACGACATCTTGCCAGCGCGTGTTTATCTTCTCGTCACTTAGCGCTAAACCACCAAAAAATGGGACTAGGTAGATTCCTTTCGTTTTCATTCCAAAATACTTCATTGCCTTAACGTGACCATACTCGTGGAAGACCAAACAGGCTAAAAGAGCTAAAGCAAATTGAAATGAAAATAACCATGAATAAGCAGCCAAACTCGCGGACGCTAGCACAACTTTTATTAGCTTTGCACTCTTTAGTGCTTTCATACCGAGCGATACAAGGCCGATTAAGCTAAAACGTTTTTCTGGTGTCGGTGGCGTGAATGGAACTTGCTTCTCAATGTCTTTAGTATCACGACTACCTTGGTTAATCATTTCACCATTAACTGAAGCTTGATACTCAATCGTGAAAGGTTGCCATACAAGTGTCGTTTCCAGTTTACAAACGAGTTCTTGCTCCCCATTCATCAAAGTAAATTGATGATGTGTGTTTTCACCTCGCTCTGAGTTAGCATCAAACTGAGACACCAATTGATTATTCCAAAACAATTGCTGCCATCCAGCCATAGAGCCTTCAAGACGAAGTGGTTTGCCTAAAAATTCAATGGAGAGAAGTTCCAACGTTTGTAACCTATTAATTTGCTATAACAACGGCGATGATTATGCCTATCTAGACTAATTAGGTAAAGAAATTGCTAACAATGTGACAATGTCACATGGAATAACCTATTGATGTGACGAATTTTGTTCACCTTTCGTATTCAAAAGTCAGAGTAGCGCAATTTTATTTAGGTTAAACCTTTGCTATTCGGTATACCCCTTTCTTTTCGATGGATAAAGTGCATAATAGCCGGCGTAATTAACACCTAACTAATGTGAGTCCATTATGTCTTCTGAAGCTACTATGCTAGAACGCTGCCAATCAAAATGTGAATTATGTGCTGCTGATGCACCATTAACCGCTTATGCCGTTCCTCCGCACAGCCATGTAACAGTAGATTATGGCATCATGGTATGTGACAAGTGTCTAGGTGAGATTGATGAGCCAAAAGACATTAATCACTGGCGTTGTCTAAACGACAGCATGTGGAGCCAAGTTCCTGCTGTACAAGTAACGGCATGGCGCCAGCTAACTCGTCTAAACACTGAAAGCTGGGCGCAAGATGCGCTGGACATGATGTACATGGAAGAAGAGCAAATGAACTGGGCAATGACGGGTATGTCTGCAGACGACAAACCATTCGATTGCAATGGCGTTGAACTTAAGAAAGGTGACGACGTAACGGTTATTAAAGACCTGCCAGTTAAAGGTACTAACCAAGTAATCAAGCAAGGTACAGTTATCCGCGGCATCAGCATCGGTGACGATCCTAAGCTTGTTTCTGGTAAAGCGAACGGCGGCCAATCTATGTACGTTATCGCTGAATACTGCCGTAAGAAGTAATCACAAGTTACTCTCGACAGATAAAACAAAGGCGCTCAAATGAGCGCCTTTGTTGTTTTTAACATGTAGGAAGACATTTCTAACTTACCTATATTCTTAACCCTTGTTTAAACAATTCATATAATAGTCGGGCCAGAAGTAATAAATAAGTTTTGCTTTATTGGGCCAATCAACAACGAGGCCGTCGACCCCTGTTCCAAATTGATAGAATTCCATTAAGTCACATGTTTCAAAAGTCGTGAAGCGAGAAAACATATTCGCCCAGATCCTAGACTTAGCACTGTCGACTTCTTTCACTTTTGTTTGATAGAGGTGTTCAAATCCAGCGAGCTTACTTCCATCATCAGCTAGTCGCGCCAAGCTTCGCAAATATTCGTCAAAAGAGAGCTTTTCTTCAATCGGGTCATTGTATGAAATATAAAGATAGAGGAACTTGGCGTTAGGATCACCGTTCTCCGCAGCATACCAAAGGCGACTTAATCCGCGTCTTTTGTCGCCACAAGAATAATAGTAACTGCCTAAAAAATAATACTTGAATGTGATCATGTCAGGGTGCTGTTCAAAACTGCTGTCATCAAGCATTTCAAGTAAGTTGTTCGACTTCTCAAAGTCCCTCTTAACGCCAATCCCATAACGATATTTCAATGCAGCAAGGTAGTAATCAATCGGTTCTGAGAGTTGATCTGCACTGAACGATTCTAGTTCCGTTTCGATTCTACCTTGCAAAGATTGCTTGGCCGTTTGCTGGAAAAAAGGTAGGCACTCAGTCGCCAATGAAGAGAACGAAAAAAGTAAAGTCAATGGGGCTAATAGTTTTATGATATTCATTAGGTTAACAATCGTTTTATACGCTTAACCAATCATGAATCGTTGCGCTGGCTACATCCATACTCACTACGCAATTATGTGCACTAGGTGGCTATTTGGATTACTCAATTTTGCCTGCAACTGTTTGAATTCTTGAGAACTGACCGGCGGGAGAAACCCAAGCAGCAACTGCATCTATTTGAGTTAAATCACCACTGTAAGAAAATTGCCATTGACCTTTATCTGATCGTCCTTGCTCTCTTTCCATCACAATAAAATCATGGTCTAAAGATTTACCTCTATTTTCACCCGCTTTAATAGCCGTTACTTGATCATTTGATAAAAATAGAATCGTTGCATCGAGTAGCTGTTTTGAAGCAAATTTGAGTACAAACTCATTACCTTTTCTCACTAAGGTAAGACGTTCTGAAGGTTGGAGTTCATTAGCTGGAAGTCTTCGATTGACCCAGTTAAAGAATCCGCGCCACTCCTTCCCGTCAACGACAAAGCTTGGCGTATATACACTGCCAACAACATCATACGCATGATATAGCCGTTGCAACTGAGTAAACTCAGGCTGGGCAAATTTGTCCTTCCATCCTAGGTAGTCCCAATAGTCGACATGATAGACAACCGGAATGTAGCTGTCCCATAAACCTTCGTGATGTTCGAGTTGAGAGATGTATTTATCCGCTGGTGGGCAACTTGAGCACCCTTCCGATGTAAAGAGTTCTATGACCTGAGCGGGTTGCCCTTCATTGGACCATATTTGTCCCGCTGAGATTGAGCTGACAACAGATAAAGCAATAAGAGCGGTCATAAAGAAGTCCTTCTAGTCATTTTGGGCAATTGATACTGCTTATACTGACCGTGACTATGTTTATTAACTTTCATCAGGCATAAAAAAACGCCAGCTATTTCTAGCTGGCGTTTTCAATTCTGCTCGTTCCAATTAACGATATAGACCAATATCTTTCTGCATGTGACCAGACAAATCATTTGCGTAGTACGCACGTGGTTCGCTGTTGTCTGTGAATAGAATATCTAATAAGTGAGCAATCAATCCTTTGAAAGAAACCGCGTAGGTTTTTTTATCCATAGAGATAGGTGCGTCGATAGTACCGATTTGCATTGCTTGTGCTGCCATGATTGCCTCTCTATAAACTGGTGTAATTCGTTTCGTTGCGGCAATAATAGGCAATATTTATCAGCACAAAAAATGACTATTTTTGGTTATTCGCATAAGTTTTTCTAATAGAACAAACCATTAACACGTTGATTTGTGGTTTATTCAAAAAAACGAGCCTTATGTGCATATTTAGTCTTTAGGTTTGACTATTTATTATTCCAAAGGTTTAACAACCTGCTTTGGATCACAAGTTTTTTACAAAACAAAGTTTAAAAAAGCAGGAAGTCACTCGCACGTTAATTAGTTTATTTATCAGTAGAAACGGGGGTATTCACTGACTCATTTCTTTGCTTAATGATTGACGCAATTACTGCAACTGTCATTGTAATCAGAAGCACAAGTAATGATACTGCCGTAGGGATTTCCCATTCTGAACCAACTAGCACCATCTTGATACCGATAAACACCATGATGAATGAAAGCGCTGGTTTGAGGTAAATAAACTTATCCATCATACCTTGCAGAACAAAGTAAAGTGAACGTAGACCAAGCAATGCAAACACGTTCGCAGCTAATACTAGGAACGGTTCTCTTGTCACCGCAAATATTGCAGGGATCGAATCAAGAGCAAACATCACATCCATAAATGCAATGACTGCAATCACAATGAACATTGGCGTTGCAATTCGCTTACCCTTCTCAACGATAGTTAGAGCATTGCCTGCGTAACTATCAGAAACCGGGATAAACTTGCGAATAATACGTTCCGGTAAAGGATTAATTTCATCTTCACCTTTATCTCGTGCTAGCTGAATGCCGGTCCAAATAAGGAACGCAGCGAATAGATATAAGATCCAGTGATACTGCTCAAGAAGCTGAGCACCCACAGCAATCATAATTGCACGTAGAACCAACGCGCCGATTACACCCCACAGCAACGCTCTTGGGCGTAAATGCTCAGGCACCGCGTACTGATGAAAAATTATCGCGAATACAAACAAGTTGTCGACGCTGAGTGATTTTTCCAGTAAGTAACCGGTAATGAATGACAGGGTCGCTTTTTCAGCCGTGTATTCACTTCCTGGAGCGTAAACATCCCAAAATAGGTAAATTGTCGCCGCAAACAGAAACGCTAATGCAAACCAAAATACACTCCAAATTGCCGCTTTTTTGATGGTAATTTTTCCACCACGCGTTTGCCAAATATCTAGCGCAACTAATGTGAGTGTTAATAGGCCGAAGCTGAAGTAAGTAACTGGGGTCATGTTTCCTCCAAAGGCGGAGGGATCGAAGATGTTATGATGTGTGACGATCCCTACCGCAAACAAACTTATTACTCAGCCAGCAAAGGCTAAGTAACATTTGATTACGTTGGTCTCGTCGAAATATGCTTACAAAATGATTCAGTTAACATACTTATACTTACCGGATAGAACGACGTCTAACGAGATGACGATAAGTAAACCAGAGGCGACTACTCCCCAAACAAGGCGGATTTTATTCCTGAAAATGTGATTCGTCTACAAGTAAAATCAAAAAAGGAGCAAATAATTACTCCTTTTTATCAAATCTATTGGCACAGTAGTTATTGCGTTCATACACCGCCAATAGGAACGAAGTACACCAATGCAGACCAAACGCCAATCCAACTAATGACCACGGCTACATCAATCCAATCTCGACTCCACATAATACCCCCTGAGTATTATTCATACATAGCATGAACCCAAGGTATATTTAGCAACCTTTATGCCATTGGTGGATATGTTGGTTGCTTTGGTCTCGATTGAGAACATCTGGTTGTTCAGTCAACAACTGGATGAAACAATCCGCCATGGAAACGGTAGAAATAACACCTTCCCCTTCCATATTGAGGATAGCTTCGTAGCCCTCTTTACCTTTCATGGTGTAAGCTGAAGACGAACCAGTATAAATGGCTTCAGGCTCAATCGCTTGCCAATCACCCTTTGAATCACCTAGTTGCAAACCTTTAATTCGTTGGCCTTTTGGAGCGTCATAATCATATTCATACCTAAGGTTATGCGTGTACGGATAAGATCCATCTCCGGTGCCATCCACACCATTGTTAAATGCGTTGTTGATAGCTCCTTCAAGAATTAGCGGCAAATATTGCCCTTTAATCTTGTACACTCCGATTGGTACGGCAAACGGCAGTAGTTTTCCGGCAACATCTGCAACAGACACACTACCGGAATTTAGTGAGTTTCTGACGCCACCAGCGTTATGAATAGCGAAATCCACACTATGCCCTAATTGCTTCATTTTATAGGTAAACGATTCAGCAACGAGCGGCGCAAGTTGGCTCGGCCCTTGTTGGTCGGGCACACGTATGTGGCGAAGCTTTGTATCGGCAGTAGCAATAATTTCTTTTTGAAGTGTCCGCACTCGTGAGATGTATCTCTCTTCAAGAATCGATTGAAGAGCTCGATCCTTCTTACACACTACTACATTCGGGTGGCTATCGATGAAGCTTCTTGCCATTTGGTAAGGAGTTTCACTGTGGGTTCGACTCATGCTCGCATCAATAAACAAGCGTCGACCGAGTAATAGTTCATTCTTACCCGTAAATGAGGCGACTGAACCATCCTCATTAAACTCAATGTCACAATGCCCAAGACTCAGTGCATGGTATCCCGCTTGCACTACGTAGGTGTCATTAACCTTAACGCCATACTCATCATCTTTAGCTAAACCCAGCCCACTAAAGTCACCCTGTAACCTATGACTGTGTCCTCCTACGATGACACTAATACCGTCTACATGGTTCGCTAAGTCTAAGTCTGAGTCATACCCCATATGACTGAGCAAAATGATCTTGTTGATACCTTTAGATTGAATCAATGTAACCGTGTGCTTAGCTGTTTCGATTGCATTGACAAAAGGAGTATCAATATCCGGGTTTGAAATGTCGGACATTTTGTCGAGTGCTAATGAGAACACCGCGACTTTATCATCGCCAATGGCTTTTTCTATCCAAGTTGCTGCTTTAGTCTTTGTCTCGTAAGCATACACCCGATCGTTATTTGAAAGGCGAATCGGTTTACTAGCCAATTCGTTAGATAAATCCCAGTTACCGGCCAGCAAAGGAAAGTTGATTCGCTGGGCAAACTGAGCAACGGGTTCATTACCCATGTCGAGCTCATGATTTCCTAACGCCATTGCATCTATTTTCAAGCCATTGAGGAGCGTTGCGTTTGCTTCTCCTTTGAATAGCGAAAAATAGAGTGTTCCTTGAAAGCAATCCCCTGCATGCAAAAACAGCAGATCTTTGTTAGCACTCTTTGCTTCTTGACGCAGTTGTTCAACACGCGTCGCGATACGAGCGAAACCACCAGCACTTACAAATGGCGATAATTCTTCACCATTGACGTCAATCGTTAGTTGCAGAGAAGTCGGTTCAAAATAGGAGTGTGTATCATTAATGTGCGCCAATCTTAATTTTGTCGTTTTTTTATTTTTATCTGTCATATTCATCTCTCTTTTCATGAATATCCTACCGCAATCAATGTGACAGATTCATTATATTTCACACTTATATTGAACATGACGTTTCATATACATTGATATGTATGACCATCCTCACTCCTTTGCTTTTGAAGTATCGAAAGTAATTCGTACGACTTTGTGAGCTAAATGTCTGCTCTAACTAGAAAATTCTATTATGCTTAGTTTAGAAATAGCGTCATGGAGGGATTCAATGAAGCTTGAGCGGATCGAAATTTCTGGTTTTCGCGGGATCAAACGTCTATCTATTGCTTTTGACGAACTCACGACCTTGATTGGTGAAAACACTTGGGGCAAATCGTCTTTACTTGATGCCTTGTCCGTCGCATTGCCTCCTGAGGGAGAGCCCTACAGTTTTGAGATGGCTGATTTTCACGTCGATTATTCAGTATCCCACCCACAAACTCAGCATTTACAAATTGTATTGAGTTTAGTCTCAACCGATAAAAACGAAATTCACTCTGGCCGCTATAGAAAGATTAAACCGATATGGGTTCAAGACAGCAGCGGCACAAACCGTATTATCTACAGACTTAGCGCCTCAAGAGACGGCTACGATATTGTTACTCGGTATTCATTTTTAGACTTTGAAGGTACGCCGCTACCTTTACACCACTCTGAAAAACTTGCTCAAGAATTGATGTCTCTCCATCCTGTGATACGACTTAAAGATTCACGTCGCTTTGAGAGGCCAATCAATAATACCAAAGATGTTAACGCTCGAGTCGAGAAAAGAATTGATAATACTTGTCGAAGACTCATGGCGATTCCTGGCCACGTAAACAAAGGTGAAATGCGTAGCAGTTTGAGTTCAATGAATGCATTGGTCGAGCACTATTTCTCTTTTAAACCAAACGTTCGGACCAACCTTCGTAAGCAACGTGACGGAATTTTCTTCAATGCGTCGCCCGGCACTAAAAGTATCTCAGAGGTGGTTGAAGAAACGAAAGACAAACAAACACGCCTGTTATTCATGGGGCTACTTAACGCCTATTTACAAGCTAAAGGGCCAACAACACTACGACGGTGCGCACGCCCACTTTTGATCATCGAAGATCCCGAAGGACGATTGCACCCTACTCATCTCGCTCGTGCATGGGGGTTATTACAATTATTGCCGATGCAAAAGATTCTAACGACCAACAGTGGTGACTTGTTGGGGCAAGTCCCTCTATATAGTATCCGGCGTTTAGTTAGACAATCCGATCGTACTATAACAACTTACCTTTCAGACCAAGGTTTAGGCCGAGACGAACTAAGAAGGATTGGCTTTCACATCCGCTTTCATCGTTCTGGGGCTCTTTTCGCTAGGTGTTGGTTACTTGTGGAGGGAGAGACCGAAGTTTGGTTGTTTAACGAGTTAGCTAATCAATGCGGGTACAACTTGGCGGCTGAAGGGGTTCAAATCATCGAATTTGCGCAGTCAGGTCTAAAGTCTCTCATTAAAGTCGCCAAAGCTTTTGGTATTGATTGGCATGTGGTAACCGATGGTGATGCAGCAGGTAAGAAATATGCTGCAGCGGTAAAAGCTCAACTCGACAATGATCAACAAAGGCACCGGTTAACAGAACTCCCTGATAGAGATATTGAACATTACCTCTATAACAATGGCTTTGAAGAGTTCTTCAAAAACATGTTGAAGATTCCATTGGAACACCCAATTCCGGCTAAAAAGGTAGTCACTCGTGTCCTTAAAAAATTCGCAAAACCAGACCTTGCTTTAGCCATTGTGTCGCATTGCGAAAAACAAGGTACGGAAGGGATCCCTATTTTACTTCGCTGGACTTTGAAACGAGTCGTCACCATGGCTAATGGCAATACATAAAAAAGCGGCATCGAATTTATCGATGCCGCGTATCAAAAAAACGGGTGATACTAATCAATCGGGGGTAGTCTTAACAGCCCTTTTCAAACCGCTGAGACTTATCAAAGGTTACTATCGCGTCTGTAAACTCGTATTAACCTGAGATTGCTTTGACTTTTGATGCAGCCACACGCCACTCGTTTTCATTAGGTATCCGAAAATACCGCCTAAGATCAACGAAGGGATTACAAGCTTCCAGTTACCATCAGCAGCGAACGTTGCACATGAACCGATAAAAGTTCCTGGAATATACGCAAGCCACGACTGTTTAGCTTGTACACACATAAAGAATGCAACGACTGCAGTAATGACATAGCCAAGAATATCAAGCGATGCGTACTGTGAACCGTGAATAATCACCATAGCCCAAAAAACACCACTCATATTCGTTATCAAACTTTCTGATAGACCTTTCAACCCATCATTTGGCGATGCAAAGTAACTGGTGCAGCCAAGGAACCCTGCCCACGACAAAAGTCCTAATGTTACAGCTATCCAGCCCCAAAGCCCTGATAGAATACCGGTAGTTAGTGAGATTGCGATTAAAGTGCTCATTACGCCTCGCTCAGTGTGTTTTCACACATCAAAAGTACAAGTAGGCATATTAGGAGAAGTAAGCCGCCCATCACATAGCACTGATCACATTTAATGAAATTAAAACGACATTCATTACACATGAATTGTGACGCAATCGTTATTTCAACAGAAATAGGAACTATAAAGACTTAGAACACAGACGGCTTACCTTTCATCATTCGCGCCCCTTCTCTTTTAATACATTCGACTAGAGGGTTTTCAATCATATCCGCACGCCAAACGAACGAGAGTGTTCTCTCCATTTTTAGCTCGGGTACATTAAGTGCGACAAGATGACCACTCTCAATAAAGCGCTCAACATCAAGGTAAGGTAAGCAAGTGATGTATTGTCCATGTTCAACCATACTACGCAGCACAGGAACGTGTTCATATTCCCTCCACACATCAAGATCTTCGATAAGATGATGAATGGAACTGTCGAAAATCATGCGCGTACCACTACCGTGCTCTCGAAGTACCCATTTAGCTTGTTCTAATTGAGCTAGGCTGACTGTTTCTTGTTTTGCAAATGGGTGGTGCGCTGCGGCCACTACGGTCAAATGATCTCGGCACCAAACTTCTTGCTGAAGACGATTATCGTCACAACGGCCTTCGATGATGCCAAGGTCATATTTATAGTCGAGTACACCCTCAATGACACTATCGGTACTTTTCACCTTTAACGAGATACGCATTTCAGGAAATGAGTTATCAATAATACTGATAAGGTCTGGAACAAGGTGTTCAGCCGGAGTCTGACTTGCACCTAATTTAAGATGGCCACTTAATAAATGCTGCTCGTAAAACCCCATTTCAATCTGTTGGGCGTCTTGCAACAAGCGCTTAGCTTTTGGGCGTAACCACATTCCCCAATGCGTCAATGCCATCTGCTTTCCCTGTCGTTCAAACAAAGGTCTACCTAGCATCTTTTCTAATTGTGCTAACGACATACTGGTCGCTGATTGTGTTAACGCTAACTTGTCAGCTGCAAGGCTGACGCTGCCAGTATCCGCAACAGCGTCAAATACAGTCAGCTGTTTCAATGAGTATCGCATAAGGCTCCTATCCTTGTGGGTTGCGCGAGTTTTACAACATAAAAAACTCCAGCGACTTACGAAATATCCTAGGAATAATACGCAAGCCGTTTCATTTTACCTTCTCTCTAATCCATATCAATATTTTTGATAAGGATTTTAAAAATTATCAATTTTACCTGTACTTAATCACTCCTTAATCTGAATTGGCAGTCAGCGAGAGGTTGCTGCACTTTTAAGGAGATTAACTATGACGTTCACATTCGGGAGTGCTTATGACATCAGCTCAAACGAATAACCAGTACTTTTCACCCATGGAAATGATGGCAGAGGCAGAAAAGTTTGCGCTAAGTAAAGCAAAGAAAAGCAGCGGTATGACCCTCAGTCTGGCCATCATGGCAGGTGCTTTTATTGGCTTAGCCTTTTTGTTCTATATAACAGTGACTACGGGTAGTACAGATGCAGGTTGGGGACTTAGCCGACTAGCTGGTGGACTTGCCTTTAGTATGGGCCTGATTCTCATCGTTATTTGCGGCGGCGAGTTATTTACCAGTTCGGTTCTTTCTAGCATTTCATGGGCAAATAAACAGATTAGCTTTAACAAAATGCTCTCTATTTGGGGAAAGGTTTATGTCGGTAATTTTATCGGCGCAATGTTGCTACTCACGATTGTCGCAGTAGCAGGCTTGTACCAGATGGATCACGGTCAATGGGGATTGAACGCACTCAATATTGCGCAACACAAGTTACACCATACTACCGTACAAGCTTTCGCTCTTGGTGTTCTTTGTAACTTACTTGTGTGCTTAGCAATTTGGTTAACCTTCAGTAGCGCTAACGCTCTGACTAAAGCTGCGATGACGATCATGCCTGTCGCAATGTTTGTTTCAAGTGGGTTTGAACACTGTGTCGCCAATATGTTCATGGTTCCACTGGGTATCGTCATTCAAAACTTTGCTCCAGATTCATTTTGGCAACAAGTCGGCGTCAGCGCTGCGCAATACTCAGACTTAAATATTAAACAATTTCTGTTTGCGAACTTAATTCCCGTAACGCTTGGGAACATCGTTGGAGGCTCTGTTCTTGTTGGGCTTGCCAATTGGGGAATCTACCGCAGACCACAACTAAAAGCCGCGAATGTTCGCGCTATTACTAAAACAACTCAGATTAATACGGCTAAGGAAATCATCATGAACAACAACATCACTGCAAAAAATGTAATGAACTCTAACCCACTTATCTTGCGCGCAGAAATGCTTACTCCAGTTGCGATTGACTCGCTGTTAGAACATCGCCAAGTAAGTGCTCCAGTTTGTGATATTGAAGGTCGTCTGGTTGGTTTCTTCTCGGCTCACGACATCATGGTTGACCTATGGTGTCAGGATTATATCCCAGCGAAAGAACAAAAAGTCGTGGACATCATGGCTCGTGACGTTATAGCGATTGACGTTAACGATAAGCTAGTTGATATCGCCGAATTCCTTTGTGTAGACAAAGATCAGCTATATCCAACAACCAGCATGGGCATTGCAACGCAGCTAACAACGCTGTCATTAGAAGAACGAGCAAAGGCAATGAAAGTCAGTAAACCACACGTACTACCTGTTCTAGAAGACGGAAAGCTCGTTGGTGTAATCACAAGAGAAGATATATTGAATGCTCTTCGCCCTATTTATGGTGAGCGCATGAACATTGTCGAAACAAAGCGTGAGCTTGAAACAGCGTAAATATAAAAACAAACAACGCTGTGGCTAGGAATTTGGTCGGGAAATAAGTCGCTTGATCAAAACGCCCCCAACCTATGTTGGGGGCACTTTGTATTTATAAGAAGGTGTTACTTCTTGATACCTTCAACATGCAGTTCCATGTCGACGTAGCTAGAACTACCCATTACCGCAATATCAAAATCAGCAAGTTCTAAACGAGTGGTTCCAACAAAACCTGCACGCTCACCACCCCAAGGGTCTTGACCTGCACCAATAAATTCAGCATCGATTGTGATTGGTTTCGTTACACCGTGAAGGTTTAGATCACCATTAACTTCTAACTGACCGTTACCTTTATCAACAACACTGGTACTAGTAAATGTCGCTGTAGAGTATTTAGATGCATCAATGAAGTCTGAGCTACGGATATGCTTATCACGCTCAGCATGGTTAGAGTCTAAGCTTGTCGTATCAACGTTCACCGTCACTTTTGAAGCCGAAACATTTGCTGGGTCGTAAGAAAACTCACCATCAAACGTATTGAAACGACCTTGAATGAAACTATAACCTAGGTGACTAACTTTAAAGTTAACTGAAGCATGAGCGCCTTTAGTGTCGATCATGTAATCCGCCGCGCTTGCACCAAATGGTAATGCCATTACCATTGCTAATCCGGTAGCAAATAACGTTTTTTTCATTTTGAAGCTCCTATCATCTTGCGTAGCGTGTTGTCTTTATTAATAAAGTGGTGTTTTAAAGCTGCAATAGCGTGAACAGCTGCAATTAGAATCAGCGCCCAGGCAGCATAAAAGTGAATTTGTCCTGCAATATCTGCCTGCCCTTCAAATAGAGCACCTAAAGCAGGTACAGTAAACCATTCAAATACATCAATTCCTCGACCATCTTCGGTCGAGATTAGATAACCAGATATCGGAAGTGCGAGAAGAATTATGTACATGATTGCGTGTGCCAGCTTTGCACCAAGTACTTCATAGCTTGCGCCTTCCACTTTTGGTGACACTGTCACACACTTCCAAACAAACCTAAATAGAGTCAATAACGCTAATAGAATACCGATAGATTTATGCCAGTGAGGCGCAGTTCGATACCACTCGCTATAGTATGAAAGGTCAACCATCCATAAACCCACGGCGAACATACCAATAACGACTAATGCCGATACCCAATGAATCGCTCGCGCTAGCACATTGTAGTTTTTAACTTCTGATTCCATTTGCAAACCTTAATGGTTAAATGACTCTTATTTAAATTTAGAGTACATAGCTCTTCTTTCTTGCAACAGATTATTTACCATTCTTTACAATAGTGAAATATTCTCCGCTTGATGAAGTCATTCGAAAATTTTGAAGGAACTAACCTTCGCTGCTAGAAATCACTTGGTTGCTCTATTTCGTAAATTTCGTCTGCGATATCAACAATTTTGCGTTGCATGATGAACTGCGCATCTGATAAACCTTGGTTGTAAAAGGCTGGCCCAAACTTTGTTGTGATAAAGTCGAGCAAAAAATCCGCATCAAATTGGCCAATTTCCACATCGAGCTCATCTTCTAAATAGCGCTGTAGAGCACTAGACATCGCCTGTTTTTGTTGTGACGTAAATTCAATCTTAGACATAAACCCCTAAAGCTCCTCATGTTTTAGTCGATTAAGTGTAACGAAACTTAACGTGTGCGTGTTACGCTATTTGCGCATATTGCTCATTATGGAGAGATGGATCTTGTTATTGGATGTGCTAGTTCAGAGTGTTAACGAATTTCAGGCTGACTGCATGGTATTGTGTGAAAAGCACTACCCTACAATTCATAATAAAGGAATGAGCGAGCACCATTTAGGTCTAGCGTTTGCTCGTCGACTTTCTCGCACGTTAAACGAGTTTGGTCATGATTATGATTACAAGCCCCTAGATACATCTCAAAGCTCTGATCTCCCGCATCACTACCGAGTCAGTTCTGATATAGGCACGGTTTGGGTTTTGACTTCACACTTAGTTAGTGCAGGTCCTTCATGCCGCAAGAAACTATTTAAAACCATTGCCCAATGGCAAGAGGAATACGGGTTTGCTGTTCAACCCAACGACCTTTTACTTCTATTAACAGATCACTGGATTACTCGCAGTAAACAGAGCCGTGAACTCCTACACTGGTGGACAGGCGAACTCCCTGACGAAATTGACGAGTATCGCACCCAAGGCATTGCTTTGTATGAAAGTGAGTCTCAGCTTTCTTTATCGTTGGAAGAGCACTTTAATTTAAGCCCATATTTCGTGAAGTTTACTCACCCACTCAAACGCGCTACTGATAAGCAACTGGTACGAAAGTATATACAACTGTATTCCGTTATTCAGTTGAGTTAACAAACTGCTCTATAACTTTTTGGCTCTCGCACCACAAAATAGTTTAGTAGAGTTACGGACAGCACCATGTAGGATGAGAGATTCCTCCCGATTTTAATCTGTTGGACTGCACTCCACTATCAATTCATCTCAGAATCTATAAAATCTTAATCTAACTCACTAGTCACCGACAGAGTTATCAAAGTAACCGCCTGAAATATCGAAGGATGTTTATTTTTATTTACTTAAACTTAGACAGGACTACTATTTAAGTTGAGGTAAATGTTGACAAAATCATGCCTCAGTCAATATTATGGCAACCGTTTGCTTTACACCGTTCGGAAAAGCGCATATTTATCGAGGTCGAAGAAGTAGATATGATTCTCTCAACTCAGCAACAATTCGTTGATTGTCTGTCTATGAACGATAAACTCCAGTACATAGGACAGTACAAAGAGTTGACTCTTAATAGCGTATTTCAACCTATCTTTAATGCAGCCAACAATGTAATTGGTGTTGAAGCCCTCGTGCGCATCAAACACACTCAACAAGGCTGTATTCGGCCCGATATTTTTTTTCACTCAGATGAAACACCACTGGATGACAAAATCAATGTTGAACGCCTTAGCCGCGTGATCCATATTCGAAATTTTGCCCGTTCCAAGTATCGTCACTTAAAATTGTTCCTGAACGTTTTACCCTCTGCTGGTGAATATCTCGCCCTAGAAAATATCGATTCTAGCTTACTTGCTAAGCGCTTGCGCTCTTTAAACATCAACAATGACCAAATTGTCATGGAAGTGGTAGAGCTTGATGCTGACAACGAACAAAGCCTTGTTGATGCGATGAAAAAATTGAACGAGAGCAATTTTAATATTGCCGTAGACGACTTTGGTGTCGATGCATCAAACAGAGAACGTGTTGAAAAGCTCAAACCCAGTATCCTAAAAATTGATCGTTCGTTGATGCTTTCCTATATGGATGGGGATAAGTTTCCTTTGCTGTCAGGCTTACAGTTAGCGAAAAAACTCGGCTCCAAAGTCGTAGTTGAAGGAATCGAAACAAAAGAACAACTCGCCGCAATGCGTTCACTTAATGTAGAGATGTACCAAGGGTATTATCTCGCCTTACCAGAAGCACTGGAAGCCGTATATTGTGACGAAAGCAATGATTTTACTTCACTCGGTGATCCTAGCGTAATTTATAACCGCTCTTCTCTGTAAGCACTCAACAAACAGCCCAATCCCAATATTTGATCTATTTAAAACTTCCTTATGCCCGCTCTTCAATATATTTAACATCTACAGAACCTTACAAAAACAACATGTTTCACTACTTGTAATACACAGTTTAATTTATTGTTCCAGATCATCGGATAGTTAAGTTAGCCTCGTCTCTCAGCATAGAATTCTGTACATTCTTTGACATAGTTTGAAACAGTTTCTTTATATTTATAATTAGTTGAGGATATTTCTATGCTGGAACTCTTAATCGGGTTAGCAGTGACAGTGGCCGTAGGTTACTTCATTGTTAAAGGCTACAAAGCCGCCGGTGTGCTTTTAACAGCGGGTGTACTACTACTCATTCTAACTGGTCTTATTGGCCATACAGTCCTTCCTGCCAAAGTTGCATCCACAGGAAATCTATTCACTGATGCACTAGAGTACGTTAAATACATGCTTCAATACCGAGGCGGCGGCCTAGGTATGCAAATTATGCTACTTTGTGGTTTCGCTTCATACATGACACATATTGGCGCTAACAATGTTGTAGTTAAACAGTTTTCTAAGCCTTTATCTGTCATTAAGTCGCCATATGTACTGCTTGTTGCGGCTTACATTGTTGCATGTTTGATGTCACTTGCCGTGAGTTCTGCAACAGGCCTAGGTGTGCTATTAATGGCAACGCTATTCCCTATGATGACTGCAATGGGTATCTCTCGCCCTGCAGCTGTTGCTGTATGTGCATCACCTGCAGCTATCATCCTTTCACCAACATCTGGCGACGTAGTGATTGCCGCTGAGAAATCTGGTTTGGCATTAGACGTGTTCGCAGTACAAACGGTTCTACCAGTATCAATCTGCGCGATCATCGTAATGGCAGCCGCTGCGTTCTTCTGGAATAAATATCTAGATAAGAAAGACAACTCGCCGATGGAGCGTGTTGACGTGTCTGAGATTGAAGTGAACGCACCAGCATTTTATGCAGTGCTTCCTTTCCTACCTATCATTGGTGTATTCCTATTCAACGGCCGTACGATTCCAGGACTTCAACTGGATATCTACACAATCGTTGTTTTGTCTATCTTTATTGGTGCCCTAGTCGATTTCGTTAAGAAACGCTTTGATGGTGAGAAAACACTGCAAGATCTAGAGTCTTGCTACCAAGGTATGGCTGACGCTTTCAAAGGTGTAGTAATGCTATTGGTTGCGGCTGGTGTATTTGCACAAGGTCTAATGTCAATTGGTGCGATCGATAACCTACTTCACCTAGCTGAAACAGCAGGCGCTGGTGGTATTGCTCTAATGCTTATTCTGACTGGCCTTACTGTTGCTGCTGCAATTGCGACAGGTTCTGGTAACGCACCATTCTATGCGTTTGTTGAACTAGCTCCATCACTTGCTGCAAAAATGGGTTTAAACCCAGCATTCCTAATCATTCCAATGCTACAAGCATCTAACTTGGGTCGTACTATTTCTCCAGTATCTGGCGTTGTGGTTGCTACATCTGGTATGGGTAAGATTAGCCCATTCGAAGTAGTTAAACGTACTTCAGTACCTGTGATTTGTGGCTTGGTTACGGTAATTATCGGTACTTTGGTTCTTGTACCAATGACGGCTTAAATCAATTATAAAATACAAAGGGCGCTCAATGAGCGCCCTTTTTTTAATTTTATTTGCCAGCTGGTGTTACTTCATATCACCATAGCGTTCTAAATATAGCACTGTTGCTGCTGTGCGAGACGGCACTTGAAGCTTTTTAAGCAAACTCTTCATATGAACTTTCACCGTCGACTCTGAAATAAAGAGTGTGTCTGCGATCTGCTTGTTTCTTAGGCCTTTCGCAACCTCTTTCAGAATCTGCATTTCGCGATCAGTTAACTCATCGAATACGCTACTGCTGTTTTCACGTTCAGCCAAGTAGGTTGCAACTTCTTTACTGTACGCCTTGTTACCACGTAACGAATCTTTCAACAAATCGATAAGCTCATCTGGCTCAGTGTCTTTGAGCAAGTAGCCATCAGCCCCTGCCTTAACTATCGCTTCTATGTCAGCAGGACTATCAGAAACGGTAAGAATGACAATCGTCGCATCGCACTCATCAGCACGTAATGCATTTAGTGTGTCTAGGCCAGACATGCCTTTCATATTCAAATCAAGAAGAATTAAATCTGGCTTATGCTCATGATTTTGTGCGACAGCGTCCGTACCATTGCTAGCTTCAGCGACCACTTCAAATTCGTCTTCGAAGCTCAACAACTGGTTGATACCACGTCGCATTAGTGGGTGGTCATCGACCAATAACACTCTACACTCTGTCAATGTTACAATCCTTAATTTTGGGGTACTTTAAATAGACCTCACAGCCGTTCTGTTGATTCGCTGTGATAGTTAGCTCACCGTTAAGCCTTGAAGCGCGTTCCTGCATAATACTCAATCCATAATGGTTGGCTTTTTCAAGTTTAGTATCAAAGCCAATTCCGTCGTCTTTAACCAAAACTTGGATATGAGTATCTGTTTCGCCGCACTCTATTTTTATATGTTTTGCCCGAGCATGCTTGATCGCGTTTGTCGTCGCCTCTCGGATTAGCTGTAACAAGTGTACTTGCTGGTTTGTATCAAGTTCAATTGATGACAGCTGATTATTAAGATTTATTTCAGCATCTGTTTGATCTGACAGCTGCTCCGTCATGCTCTGTAACGCCGTACCAAAGCTGCCCTCTTGAATCGACAATCTAAATGTCGTTAATAGCTCTCGAAGCTGCGTGTAGGCGGCAGATAGACCGGTATCTAGTTCGGCCAGAACCGGGGACGTTTTCTGCAATGCTGGTGAATCTGGAATTTTACTCATGCCTCTCTTTAACAAGGAGACTTGTATTTTCAAATAAGATAGCGCTTGGGCTAAAGAATCATGCAGCTCTCTAGCAATAGTAGCGCGTTCTTCCATAACAAGCAGTTGTTCTGCCTGACGCTGAGCCTGATTATAATATACCGCACGCGATAATATCTGTACAAAGTTGTCAATCAATGCTTGATCTGGACATGGCAACGAGACTTTCCAGTATAGCGTTCCAAGCTCTAGACCGTCCAACGAAAGCTTCTCACTACTGCACGATTCTTTGCAGTTTCTGCACTCTTCCCCTTCAGAAATTAAAATTGGCTTTTCACCAGGTTCATTGATTTCTAGCCGAGCGGCAGAAATACCTTCCAAACTGACAATATGCCTTAAGATGGCTGAAAAGTTATCTTGTGTGATTCTAGAGGCAGTAAGCTCTTGTGAAGACTGGTACAACACCCTGAGTGAATCATTGGCATTTTGAAGTTTGAGAGTTTTCTCGTTAACTGCCTTTTCTAAGCCTCTGTATAGATTGCCCAGATCACGCGCCATATTGTTGAACGCTTTTGCGAGAACCCCCATTTCATTTTCGCTCGCGATATTTAACTGTACATCAAACGAACGAGCTTGAATCTGCTCACTAGCAAGGACCAAAGAGTTTAACGGAGTCACAACATGCTTACGCGTATAATGAACCACGAACACACTGATCAATAATACAAAGCCCAGCCCTAATCCGCCAACCCAAGCTAACGAAATCAATTTCTTTTCAGAATAATCCTGGAGCTTGAAAACGAACGCATCTATCTGATTAACAAAACCTTCGACGAGATCTAAGTAGCGTTCTCTGTCACTTCCTCTAAGAACCTGTTTAAGTTCATGCCAACGTGTAATTAAGCTGTAGTAGTCATGAGTAATGTCTTCAGGCACTGACCAATTTTGCAGCGCTTTCATCGAATGAGAGTAGATAGAATGCTCAAACATAACAATATGCGAAGCATAGTCTTCTGACTCTGCTTGTATGTCATATGCTAGGCGATAGCTCTGCATCCGCATTGAGCCTGCGACATTTACTGCCTCAGCATCGTTTAAACTTGAAGCTAAGGTAAAAATAGCGAAGCTTGTTGTCGCCACAGAGAGCAACAAAATGCATATCATTGCCTTGGCAATTGTCGTCGTAACTGAACTTTTCACATTCTTTAACATGTGATTTTTTAACACCTTCACACAATTTTATTGTTTACATACTAAGCTTATAATTAATTGGCGCGACAATATGTGATCACTTCATCGTAAGTTTATTGATCTAAAACAAGTTTAATCCCCAATTACCACCTAGGGGGTATTTATCGAAATATTTCAAAAACTACAATTTATATATGGATAAATGACAGAATATGAACAATCATTTATTCGTAATTACAATAGCTAACAAGTTTAGGTGAGACAGTGGTAGACCTCTCCAAAAGACGCTTTTTCTCAAAACGTACAGTTGACGATAATACTACTCGTCTACCTTGGCTTGCAAACAGCGCTCTGTTCACCGACATGTGTACTCGTTGTGGGAAGTGTGCCGAAAATTGTGAAACAAAAATCATCATTAATGGTGATGGCGGTTTTCCTCAAGTAGATTTCTCACGTGGTGAATGTACTTTTTGTTACGGATGCGCGCAGGCGTGTCCGGAATCGTTGTTTAAAGAAGAACAAGATAATCCATGGGGTGCGAAAGCAAGCATCGCTGAGAGTTGTCTAGCAAAGCAAAATGTCGAATGCCGAAGCTGTGGAGATATGTGTGACACCATGGCGATCCAATTCAAGTTGGAAATCGGTAGAGTCGCACAACCAAATTTAGACCTTGATGAATGTACAGGTTGCGGAGCATGCGTTGCGGTATGCCCTACTTCATCCATCAATGTGAGCAAGTTAGTTTAAGAAAAACGGAAGTATCAAATGTCACTGAATGAAGTGCATATTTCGAGCTTAGTCATCCATTGTGCTCCAGAGCACCTTGAAACGATTAAGTCTCAGATTGAAGAAATTGATAATGCCGAGATATACGGCGATAGCCCAGAAGGGAAAATCGTCGTTGTGATGGAAACAGAAAACCAAGGTTTTATCACTGACAATATCGAAGCAATTAACAACTTACCAAACGTTTTAAGCACAGTACTGGTTTATCACCAAATCGAAACTGAGCTAGATGAAAACGAATTAGAAAATAAAAACACTGGAACTCAACATTCCCAAACCGAGGGTGAAGTATGAAGATGACAAGACGAGCGTTTGTGAAAGCAAACGCGGCAGCATCAGCAGCAGCAGTCGCAGGTATAACACTGCCAGCGTCAGCTACTAACCTGATCGCTAGCTCAGACCAAACTAAAATCACATGGGATAAAGCGCCTTGTCGTTTCTGTGGTACGGGGTGTTCTGTTCTTGTAGGTACGCAAAACGGCAAAGTCGTAGCGACACAAGGTGACCCTGAAGCACCAGTAAACAAAGGTTTAAACTGTATCAAAGGTTACTTCCTTTCTAAGATCATGTACGGTCAAGACCGTTTGACTCAGCCTTTACTTCGTATGACAGACGGACAATACGATAAAGATGGTGAGTTCACACCTGTATCTTGGGATGTTGCGTTCGACACAATGGCTGACAAATGGAAAGCTGCTCTGAAAAAGAACGGTCCAACAGGTGTTGGTATGTTCGGTTCTGGCCAGTGGACCGTTATGGAAGGTTACGCTGCAGCTAAAATGATGAAAGCGGGCTTCCGTTCAAACAATATTGACCCTAACGCACGTCACTGTATGGCATCTGCGGTAGGTGCTTTCATGCGTACATTTGGTATCGATGAGCCAATGGGTTGTTATGATGACTTTGAAGCTGCAGACTCGTTTGTACTTTGGGGTTCGAACATGGCTGAAATGCACCCGGTTCTATGGACTCGTATCACTGACCGTCGTCTTAGCCACCCACATGTTAAAGTAAACGTACTGTCTACTTACTACCACCGTTCATTCGAGCTAGCAGACAAAGGTTATATCTTTAAACCTCAGTCAGATCTTGCAATTGCAAACTTTATCGCGAACTACATCATCGAAAACGATGCTGTAAACTGGGATTTCGTTAACAAGCACACTAACTTCAAGCAAGCGACAACAGACATCGGTTACGGCCTACGTGACGACGATCCTCTACAGCAAGCTGCAGCTAACCCTAACTCGGGCGCAATGACATCTATCTCATTCGAAGAGTACAAGAAGTCAGTTGCTCCTTACACAGTTGAGAAAGCCGCTGAAATGTCAGGTGTTGCTGAAGACAAGCTAATTGAACTAGCTAAGCAATACGCAGATCCAAATACTAAGGTTATGTCTCTATGGACTATGGGTATGAACCAACATACTCGTGGTGTATGGATGAACAGCCTGGTTTACAACATTCACCTATTAACAGGTAAAATTGCGACTCCGGGTAACAGCCCATTCTCACTAACAGGTCAGCCATCAGCGTGCGGTACTGCGCGTGAAGTTGGTACGTTCTCACACCGCCTGCCTGCAGACATGGTTGTTGCAAACCCTAAACACCGTAAGATTGCTGAAGGCATCTGGAAGCTACCAGAAGGTACGATTCCACCTAAGCCTGGTAAACACGCAGTTGCTCAAGACCGTGCACTAAAAGACGGTACTATCAACGCTTACTGGGTAATGTGTAACAACAACATGCAAGCGGGTCCAAACATCAACGGTGAGCGTCTACCTGGTTACCGTAACCCTGAAAACTTCATTGTATGTTCAGACCCATACCCTACAGCAACAGCACAAGCTGCTGACCTTGTTCTTCCTACAGCAATGTGGATTGAAAAAGAAGGCGCTTACGGTAACGCGGAACGTCGTACTCAAGCTTGGTACCAACAAGTGAATACCGTTGGCGAAGCTAAGTCTGACCTATGGCAAATCATGGAGTTCTCTAAACGCTTCACTATGGAAGAAGTTTGGGGTGAAGAACTACTTGCGAAAGCACCTGAGTACCGCGGTAAGACAATGTACGACATGCTGTTCAAAAACGGCCAAGTCGACAAGTTCCCAATCGAAGAAGCTCGTGAGCTTAACGATGACGCACACGCTCAAGGTTTCTACGTTCAAAAAGGCCTATTCGAAGAATACGCTGCATTCGGTCGCGACCATGGTCACGATTTAGCACCATACGATGTTTACCACCAAGTACGTGGTCTACGTTGGCCAGTTGTTGATGGTAAAGAAACGCTATGGCGCTACAAAGAAGGTTCAGATCCATATGCTAAACCAGGCAGTGGTTGGGACTTCTACGGTAAGCCAGATGGTAAAGCACTCATTATCTCTGCACCATACGAAGCTCCACCAGAAGCACCTGATGCTGAGTTCGATATGTGGTTATGTACAGGCCGTGTTCTTGAGCACTGGCATACAGGTACTATGACTCGTCGTGTACCAGAGCTGTACAAAGCGGTTCCTGACGCGGTGTGTTACATGCACCCTGCTGATGCTAAAGCTCGTGGCGTTCGTCGTGGTGAAGAAGTTCTTATCGCGAATAAACGTGGTGAGGTTCGTGTTCGTGTTGAAACTCGTGGCCGTAACCGTCCACCTCAAGGCTTGGTATTCGTACCGTTCTTTGACGCACGCATTCTTATTAACAAGCTAATTCTAGACGCAACTGACCCACTGTCTAAACAGACAGACTTCAAGAAGTGTCCAGTTAAGATCACTAAGATCGCTTAAATATGAATGCTCTGACTGCTCTGTTTAGGGCAGTCAGAATCAAGAATTTGGCCATTAGGCGGAGAATTAATAATGAAAAAATTTCTAATTGCACTGTTATCTGTTGGTGCTCTTATCAGCGGCGTTGCTGTTGCTGAAATCGAAAATCCTGGCGGCATCGGTGGTCTTGAATCTCTACGTGGCGCAAGTGAGCTAGAAACAACCCGCGCTGCAGACGACTTTAAAAAGTACCCTCGTGAACAAGTACTAGATAGTAGCTTTGTTTATCAGCCACCACTGGTTCCACATAACATTCGTAGCTACGAAGTTTCTTTGAATGCGAACAAATGTCTTGCTTGTCATAGCTGGAAAAACGCAAAAGAGATGGGCGCGACTAAGATCAGTGTAACTCACTATGTAAACCGTGAAGATGCTGTACTTGCTGACGTTTCACCTCGTCGTTACTTCTGTCTTCAGTGTCACGTTCCTCAAGCAAATGCAAAACCGCTTGTTGAAAATGAATACAAGAGTGTAGATGCGCTTAAATAAGCACACGTGAGTAAATAAGAGGCTACCTATGAAATTATTGAAAGCGTTTTGGAAGAGACTAGCAAGTCCAAGTAAAGCTGCCGTTGGCGTAGTTTTATTTATGGGTTTTGCCGGTGGTCTTCTGTTCTGGGGCGCATTTAACACAGGTATGGAAGCAACCAACACAGAAGAGTTCTGTTCTGGCTGTCACGCACCTATCGTTGAAGAGATCCAAGAGACGATTCACTACTCTAACCGCTCTGGTGTTCGTGCCATCTGTTCTGACTGTCACGTTCCGCATGAGTGGACAGATAAGATCGTTCGTAAAGTTCAAGCATCAAAAGAGCTATACGCTCATTTCATTGCTAAAACAATTGATACACCAGAGAAATTTAAAGAGCGTAGAGCTCACCTAGCAGAGCGTGAATGGGCTCGCTTGAAGAAGAACGATTCATTGGAGTGTCGTAACTGTCACCAATTTGAGTTTATGGACTTCTCAGAGCAAAGCACGCGCAGCGCTAAGCAACACTCTACTGCCCTTGCATCTGGTGAGAAGACTTGTGTAGATTGTCACAAAGGTATCGCACACAAACTGCCAGACATGCATGGCGTTGAAGGCTGGCAATAGGGAGCCCTGAATAATGAGTACTTTAGAATCCGTTATTTGGCATATCCTTGGCTATGGAGCTATGCCTTTCATTATCCTATCTGGCTTTGCGGCGGTAGCAGCAGTCTCTGTTTGGCTATTGTCACTGGGTAAAGATAAAGAGGTTGATTAATTTCCATTTATAATGGTACTCAACCACGCTGACACAATTTTGCCTATTTTGTATCAAGCGTAAAAAAGCCACCGCACATGCGGTGGCTTTCTTTATTTATCGAACGTGAAGTTTACGCTTCTGGATAGCCTTGAGGGTTGTTCGCCTGCCAACGCCAAGTATCTGCGGTCATCTCTTCTAGTGAGCGTGTCGCTTTCCAATCTAGTTCATTCATTGCCTTAGCCGGGTCTGCCCAACATTCTGCAATATCACCAGGTCGACGTTCAACGATCTTAAATGGCACCTCTTTGCCTGAAGCCGCCTCGAACGCTTTCACCATTTCTAGTACGCTAGAACCATTACCTGTCCCAAGGTTATAGATATGAAGCCCGTCTTTACGCCCAACTTTTTGCAGAGCAGCAATATGGCCATCAGATAAGTCCATAACATGGATATAGTCTCGTACACCTGTGCCATCTGGCGTTGGGTAATCATTACCAAATACCGATAGGAATTCTCGACGTCCTACTGCTACTTGGGAAACAAATGGCATCAGGTTATTAGGAATACCTTGAGGATCTTCACCTAGTTCACCAGTCGGGTGAGAACCAACAGGATTAAAGTAGCGCAGAAGAGTAATGCTCCAATCAGGATTCGCTTTATGGAAGTCAGTTAAACACTCCTCTACCATAAGCTTACTGCGGCCATAGGGATTAGTTGCGCTGGTTGGGAAATCTTCTGTAATAGGAACAGATGCAGGGTCACCATATACTGTCGCAGAAGAAGAAAAGACAAGAGATTTCACGCCGACTTCACGCATCGCATCAACAAGAACCAATGTACCGTTGACATTATTATCATAGTATTCAAGCGGTTTTTCGACCGACTCTCCTACTGCTTTCAAGCCAGCAAAATGGATAACAGCTTCGATACTATGTGTTCGCAGAGCGTTTTTAAGAAGTGCTTTGTCGCGAATATCACCTTCAATAAAATGCGGACGTACTCCAGAAACTTTTTCAATTCGATCCAGAACTGTAGACTTGCTGTTGTACAAGTTATCGAAAATTACAGGTGTCATCCCTGCTTCAATCATTTGAATGCATGTATGGCTACCGATATAGCCCATACCGCCTGTTACTAGAACATTCATATTGCTAACCTTTTGAAAACGTTGTCCATATAATAGAGAACTCACACCACAAAACATAGGACATATTTGAGACTGTAAGCAAAGTTAGCAATGATTGATTACATATCTACCTTTACCACTTGTTTTCGCCTGATACATTGCTGTGTCCGCAGCTTTGAGCCATTGATCTAAATCTTCGGTCATATCATCAGAGTAATGAACACCCACACTAGCCCCAACTCTTAATACTCGGCCTCTGTAAACGATATCCTGCTGGATAACTTCAATGAGCTGCTCAGCGACGACTGAAACTTTTTCAACCGTTGTGCTTGTTGAGAGTACGACGAACTCATCGCCAGATAAACGAGCAACTAAATCTTGGCTAGCAAACATCCCTAGCAGCCTTTCTGCCACTTGTTTTAAGACTTCATCGCCAGCATCGTGCCCATAAGTATCGTTGACACCTTTAAAACCATCTAGATCAAGATACAACAATGCTATGCCGTCTGTAGAATTGCGCTCATTTGTTAAGGTTTCATCTAGCACTCGATAAAGCTTCGCGCGATTAGCCAATCCGGTTAAAGAATCATGGTGCGCCAGATATTCAAGCCTCTCCATCTCTTTTAAATTAGACAAGTCAGAGAGAATATAGACATAGTCATGACTATTGATACCTTCTGCACTTACAATGCGTGATACTTTAACAAACATTGGCACTTTATGGCCTTGCGAGTGTTTTTCCCAGATTTCCCCTTGCCATTGACCGTAGTTCACAACCGACTCTTTGATCGTTGGTATGAGAGAATAAAACTGCTGCCACTCAAATGAGTCTTCTGCTTTCTTGCCAAGTAACGCCTCTTGAGGGTAGCCAAGTAAGCGTGTCACAGCAGGATTAACCATGGTAATAATGTCGTTTTCGTCAGTAACCATCAAACCATCTTGGCTGTTTTCAAACACACCAGCGGCTAGGCGTTGACGTCTTAGAGCTGCTTCAACTTCTGTGACATCTTGAATAGCAAATAAAACCTGCCCTACTTTACTTAACTTTGTCGAACTAATATTGAGCAATTGGTGTTGTTTGAAGACGTCCATTACCCAAACTTGTTTGTCTGTAAACTCGGTGCTGCTGTTTATCGCATCGGAAATAACTGAAGATTCACTCTCATTGACGATGTCCACCAGCTTAGCCCCTTTTAGAAAGGCTGTGGTACATCTGAAGACATCACAGGTGGCAGGATTAAAGTGGATAATTTCACCTCGAGAATTCACCACGATTAACGCGTGTTTTACCGTTTCTACCACTTCATTAGCGAATGACTTTTCTTCTTCTAACTTATCGAGAGTGAACGCCACCTGTTGCTCTCGTTGTTTTAATCGGTCAAGCATAGTATTGAATGCTTTAACCAATGCACCAATTTCGTCATTAGCGGCAGGAAGAATGTTTATCGTAGTTTGTTTGCGATCGATAAAAGATCTCATACCGATGTTTAGGTTGTATACGGGTCCCAAAATGTACTTTTGAACCGTCATATATAGCACTACACCAGCAACAGCAAGGAGGACAAAAAATACTAAGCTATTCATCAGTGCATTGGTGTAGAGGTTTTGGAATGATGCTTTTGAGATGGTCACTCGTAGATTGGCGATGACTTCATTTTCAACTTCTACTGGAACAAGCAGGAAGATATATTCCCCACCGATGGAATAACGCTTCTTCGTAATCTCTTCCCTCTGATGTTCGGTAGGAACAGGAGCGACTGACCCCTCTCTTTCGTACATTGCAAACAATTGGCCATCTGATGTGTAGAGTTTTACTCGGAAGACTTCTTCGTCAGCAGAAAATGCATCGAGAACTTCGGTTGCACTAAGACTATCGCTAAACAAAATAGCTGCCTGAAGATTATAAGCCACCCCTTTTGCCAGAACGCCAACACGGTTAATAAGGTTTTCTTTCTGAGTTTCAAATGAGTTAAAGAAAGCATAACTTTGAGATACGATGAATATCATCCCTGTGAACGCAATGATCGGTACGATCAGCTTACTCTTTAAAGAGAGGTCAGATAAAAGCTTCATTAATTATCTCCCTCTACTATAGCCACACGTAGAAAGTTCGACGAAATTTGATAACCTTCAATATTATCCAAATTTACTCTGGGTTTAATCTTCCCTTGCCTCTCTACTAATTCAATCGCGCCACCATGTGTGGTAAAGCGCTCCATTCCCCCAATTGTTACTGTCGAGTCGGATTGCTCGTCTAACAAGGACAAGTTATCTGTTTGACTAATAAACAAGACATGACAATCAGCGTTAACAACATTTAGAGGTTTGTTCCTAACTTGCTTCCCTTCAGTTATATGAGCGAGCAGCTTTTCAATTTTAGAGTCATCAGCAACGCATATATTGATACCCTGCATTTCAGACTCATTGTCCCAATGGATGAATGTCACGATTCGATATAAATAAACGGCTTTTACTTGTTCAGGAGTATATTTTGCGACAGCTTGAGTCGGCATTCCCAGCAAAATTAAAAGTGCGAGTAATCCGCCCCATCTTCTATCAATAAGCATAGCTAACCCTTACTGATACATTCTGCTCTTGTTTATAGCCGCTATACGCCTCTTCGTAGTACCCCTCCTTTTCTCCCACATTCTTCACTAGTAATTCAAGGAGTGGTGCTGAATGTGTTTGTTGCCAACCTAAACGCATATCCATTGCTAAAAAGTTATCTACTTCCGATTCATTGCCGTAATCGATAGATTGAGCGCGTAACACCATATCGAATTCAAACTGTTCATTGATATTCCAAAGGCTTTGGAGAGATGCAATGTGTTGTGAGTCAATGGAGTAATGATCGTCGTCACTTCCATCACTTGAACTGTTTTGCTCCCAATTTTGATCCATCACCAAAAAGCTATAAGCACTGTATAGCTTAAATTGTTCTGTAACATTCCAGTGAGCCGCAATTTCGATACCATAAGAGTCCACTAAATAGTCATAACTGGATTGATATAAGTCTACTTGGTCGTGATTTGGTGGACGACCTACATACTCAAGCCCTACGATATTGTCATACTGACTATAAAAAACAGTACTATCGAGTTCGAATTGATCGGAGAGGTATCGATATCCCACTTCATACGTAACAACACTTTCTATCTCTTCTGATTCACTTGGCATTGAGAAACGATAGAAATACTCATAATCCGTTGTACAGTCCACATTCGATGGGCAATAAGTGCCCGTCGAAATAAACGACGAGTTAGTATCCATATACGATGGAGCGATCGCACTGCGACCGACGCCGGCCCAGAGGCTCTGCTGTTCAGAAAAGTCATAAATCACCCTAGCTTGAGGTGATAACTCGACTTGATCATTTTGTTCAAAGTATTCAGCTTTAACCCCGACGACCGTCGTCAAACGATTCGTCCATGCAGCTTCATGTTGAAGGAAACCATTAACAATACTGTCTGAGGCGGAGTCTATGTTATATAGCCTTATATAATAGTGAGTATCGTCAAAATCGTAACCACTGAGCTGGTGATAAAAGTCAATATGAATAAAGCGATAGCCACCACCATAGGTCAGTTTGTGCTCCTCGTTTAGCTCTGTGATGAAGTTCGCTTCGGCATCGACTGTTAGATACTTTCCTGGTGCGTCATAAGCACCATCATGGTTCTGCTGAAACCAAAGGCGATAGCTACTTTCTGTATTGTCAGAAACTTGGTATGACTTATCGTATTGAGCGTAATATGAATAACTATCAATTTCTTCAGTCTCTGAACGTATGTCCGTATGTGAGCCGTTTTGATATGTGACCTTATAGATATCTTCTTCAAAGCTGGCTTGCTCTCCACCAACCCGAATGCTCCAATCATCTGTTTTTTCAAATACCATACCGGCAAGGTGCGTATTCCATCGGCTAGGGTCACTGACTGGGTTACGCTTAACCGATTTGTATTTGTAAAAAGCTCGAGCATAAACATCATCATTTACTTCAAAGCCTTGACGAACACCGAGGCTATACGCCCCATACTGCTCATAAGTTGACGAGACTAAACCGCCTTGAGTGTCTTTCGCCGATTTCGTAACAATGTTGATCACACCATTTTCAGCATTTCCACCCCAGATTGTTCCCGCCGGGCCACGCAGCACTTCTATTCGTTCGATATCTTCAAGTAAGTAATCTATATCAGCCCAGTAAACGCCACCATAGACAGGGCTATATAGGCTTCGGCCGTCTTGTAAAACAAGCATTTTATTGAATAAACCGCCATGGAACCCTCGACTCGATACCATGGGTTCTGCCGCCGAGAAGTTACTCACTCTAAGCCCTGGAACTAACGCTAAAGCTTCTGCGATAGTTTTTGCCCCGCTACGTTTAATACGTTCACCATCTAGCACATAAACCGCTGCCGGAATATCAGTCAGCTTTTGAGAAAACTTTGAAGCTGTCTCCATCGTGACATCAAGCATGGAAAGTTCTTCTAAACTCATAGACATAAGATCTGTAAGCTCATCACTAGCCTGAGAGGAAAAACAATAAAATGTGATGATCGAAGAAAGTAGCGTTCTTTTGAGCATATAAAGGCCCGTTATATTAGGTAGCTCTATTATTTCATTTATCATTACCAATTAACATACAGGACGCTGTGTTTTTATTATTTGTTAATCAAATGATGAATCTGATCACTGTTTGGATTTCCTAATTGAAACATGTTACTAGACAACTCAAAGTGCGGAGCAATACTTGATGAGAAAACAGTCGACTTATTTGAATTGTGATATGGGTGAAAGCTTTGGCACATGGAAAATGGGAAACGATTCTGCGGTCATGCCACACATCGACATGGCGAATATTGCCTGCGGTTTCCACGCATCTGATCCAATCATAATGAACGAAACCATAAGACTCGCTCTCGCCCACGATGTGAAGATCGGTGCTCACCCAAGCTATCCCGATCTGCAAGGCTTTGGGCGACGCAGTATTGCTATGGCCCCTGATGAAATTACGGCAATGCTTATCTACCAAATCGGCGCACTAAAAGCTTTGTGTGAAAGCCACAATACCGAAGTGACTTATGTAAAGCCTCACGGGGCACTATATAACGATATGCAGGTAGATTTGGCAGTATTTGAAGCCGTAGTTGACGCCGTTTCTAGCTTTGATTTACCCCTGATGACGTTGGCAATTACTGATAATCAAGCTTTGCTCGATATCGCAGATAGATACAGCGTACCGCTATTGTTTGAAGCATTTGCAGATCGTCGTTATCAAGCGAATGGGCTTTTAGCGCCTCGGGGCATGCCCGGCTCAGTGATTCATGGTCGAGATGATCTACTTAGCCAAGTTCAACAAATTGTCCGCTATAACAAAGTTCGTACTATTGATGGTTTCCTAATCCCACTTGAAGCCGATACGATTTGTGTTCATGGGGACAATGAAGGGAGTATTAAGCTTATTCAAGACATACGTAAATTGATTGAAGCAGAGGAACTTAGTGAATGAAGATAGCTACTTCCATTGACCCGGTCGCGGAATGTTCCATCCTAATTAAATTTCATAGCGAACCTTCTGAGCACTTATCATGGGTTATTGGCCAGGTTGCCCATTACCTTGGTAACCAGCTTGGCCCATGGGTTATGAATGTCACTCCATCTTTTACCACCATTTTGATCGACTATCTGCCCCATCGCATTTCTATATTTGAGTTTGTACCTTACTTAGAACACCTAGTCACTGAAGCAGTCAAAGCTCTACCAGAGCATCATTCACCGACTACGATCGAGTTACCTATCTATTACGATGTTTCTGTTGGTCCTGATTTGGTGTTATACCAAAAACAAGGTTTGGATATTAATAACGTAATTCAAACTCACCACAATCAAATTTATACAGTTGGCGCGATCGGCTTTACCGCCGGCTTTGCCTTTCTAACCGACGTTGATGAAAACATTCAGTTACCACGTCGAGACAGTCCACGTGTAACCTTACCTAAAGGTAGTGTAGGTATTGCGAACAATCAGACTGCTATCTATCCGTGTGAGAGTCCTGGTGGCTGGAACATTATTGGGAACTGCCCCATTGATTTATATGACCCTACTAAGTCACCTCTTTCACCGTTTTCAATTGGCAATCAAGTAAAGTTCTACCCTATCAGTCTCGAAGAATTCCAACAGTTAGGTGGGACAGTTCTGGAGGGCTGGCAATGAGCAACACGCACTATATAGAAGTTATCAAACCCGGTCAGCAGACACTAATACAAGACTTTGGCCGTTATGGTTTTGCACATATCGGGATTGCTCAAGGTGGCCCTGTCGATGATTACGCCTACAGTTGGGCAAACCACCTTTTAGGCAATTCAATTAACGCTGCGACACTAGAAGTCACACTTGGACAGGCAGAGTTTTTGTGTCATGCCTCTTGTGAATTAGCCATTGCTGGTGGCGATCTCAATGCTCGATTAGATGGAAAGTCGATTGAGAACTGGTCGACCTTTCGAGCGTTAAAAGGACAACGAATAACCTTTGGCTTACCAAAAAATGGGCTAAGGGCTTATCTAGCAGTCAAAGGCGGCTTTGCTATTGCCCCCCAGCTTGGAAGCGTCGCGACAGTTACAAGAGATAAACTTGGCGGATTAAGCCAAGGTCACCCACTCGCACTCGGCGATGTCCTCAATTTCACTCCACATAAGCTTTCGCCTCAAACCAAACAAATGACATTCCGCTATAAGCCAGATTATAACTTGCCGTTAGAGTTAAGACTTATTGAGGGGTACCAGGTCGATGAATTCGACAGAGACCAAGTCAATTTGCTCTATAAACATGAATTCGAAGTCAGCCAACTTATCAATCGCATGGGCTATAGACTTACCGGAAATGCAATACAAGGTCCTAACAAGGAATATCTAAGTGAAGGTATTGCCTTAGGTGCTGTACAAGTCCCACCTAATGGCGAGCCGATAATTTTACTTAATGATCGACAGACAATAGGCGGTTATCCAAAAGTCGGATGTATTGCCAGAATTGATCTACCAAGATTAGCTCAAGCTAAGCCTGGTCAGAAAGTACGCTTTGTAAAAGGGGATCTACTCGGTTTGCAAGATGTTTGGAGCCAATGGGCACGCTTTTTCGGCTATTGACTTCAAATAAGTTGAGGTAACACAATGTTGAGGTGGTTGTTACCACCTCTATTCGTTTTCACCATAATAGCGTGCCAGCATCTCGGGATAACCACGCTCTAATGCTAGCTCTTTCGCTTTTTGTTCAATGTCTTTCATCGTAAGGGACATACTGACTGGATGAAGTTGCTCTATCGACTGTTCTTTATAATCATATAGTCCCCACTCTTCGACTAACTTTATCGCAGCTTCTAACGCAGATGAACCTTTGACTACTTCAACACGAGCGTAATACTCACCTTCGAAAGTGACATCAGCAGCGCGCAAGGTATCATCCTTGCCGGGGATTTGCTGCGCGCCAAATAGAGGCGTTCCAAATTCATGAGCGCTCGCGTAGGCCGGAACGAATCGTGACATATGTTCAATCGCTCTACGACTGCGCTCAACGATAACATCCTCATCCCAACCTTTCTTGATTTTCTTAATCAGGCGGTTCGGCAACGCAGGTTGAGAGGATTTTTCTCCTGAAGCAACAAGACCATCTTCAAATAGAGTGATGTCTTTTGTCATGCCGTGCAATTGGAAAATTCCATCAGGATAAGGCGTCAATTGAGCCATACCATTTGGGGTACCTCTTGGTCCATGAAAGATCACTTCCGGCCATTGTTCCCCACAAGATTCCCACTGAGTCACGTAAGCCGCTTTAAATTCAACCAACCTTTCACGTGGTTTCTTCACTAAGTCATCAATCGAACCCGTTTCGTAACCACAAGCATTAACTAAGTAGTCGACTTCAATAACCTTGCTATTGCCATCGCTGTTTGAATATTCGATTTTCCAGCCATGCTCAGTTTCTTCCACACCGACAACTTCGGTATTGGTCAGTAACTCACAATTAGGAATGTTTTCTAACGCTAACGTCGCAGATGCCGCAATACGGAAAACACTCCACCCATGTTCTTGTACAGCAACAACGGGAAATTTTAACCCGTCAAGGTCAGCATGCTTTGCGAAAGGAATCATCCACTCATCAATGGTCTTGGGGTTTGCTGGCTGAGGTTGAGTTGCTAAAAGGTCGAGTTCTTCACGGCTATAGAAGCAATAATAGTCGTTGGGTTCACCCAATACTCTATTCGCCTCATCTTCATCTACAAGTTCTGCATAGCACTTCTGAATAGTGATAAGACGTTCATAGAGCTCTTCCGGACTGCCACCATCGGTATAGGGAACGGCAATCACAGTGGGTCTGTGGTTAATCGTCTTTGGATATAGCCTAACCGTGTCGATAGATTGCTTTAACAGTTCAATACATTGGTCAGTATCGATTTCTCTGTACAAATTTCCACCAGCATGTAAATGACAGATTGGTGGTCCACTAACCAGCCCAGTTCCTTTTTCAATAAGAGTAACGTTGAGGCCGAGTTCGGCGATGTGAAGAGCAGCCGTCGCGCCTGCGATACCACCACCAATAATGGCGAGCTTTGGTTTAAGTGATTTGTCGTTATGAGATTGCATTAATGTGGCTAATTCATTCATTCTCAGAACATTTTACTGTTTCTGTTCGACGATTAAAATCACATTTTTTGCAGGGTGAATTGACAGAAAATCGCGGTAAAAAAAATGAAAAAAGTGCTTGACTGAGAATTTGTGATTTCTGAATAAATCACCACTGTGAATAACAGAACTCGCCAACGCTTTTATAAACTAGGGCTTGCCGCCGATTAAAGTTATCTACAGGCCTAGTTATCCCAAACTTTATCCACCGTTTTTGTGGATAACTGAACTTCTAGGCCTGTGGATTTCTAACTAAATGCTTTATTTACAGGGGTTAACAGCCGTTTTATCAAACTGTTCACAACTAAAGCAAGTGTGAAAAACGTGCCAGTAGGCAACAGAATCCAGAGTAAACCATGTAGATTTGGGGTCAGCTCAAATCCATACAGCATAATAGCGCCTACAACTAACTCTGAGCCTATTATTGCAATAAAACTCGCTACCAATGACATTAAACCATATTCAGCCCATATGGTTTGTTGGACGCGTTTTTTACTCGCTCCCAAAGTGCGATAAAGCTGAATCTCATCTTGTCTTTGCCCTAAACTCAAACGCAACAGAGTAAAGATCAGAAGTAAACCCGATAGTACCCCTATGCCTGCCAGCAAAGTGATAGACCAAACGATCTGCGACAATAATTCTTGAATCTTAGCCCCCATCACTCTGATATCCATCAAACTAACTGTAGGATGTTGTCTTGATAAAGAGTTAAGGACCGCGTCATTACTCTCTTCTACTTTAAAGCTAACCAGATAGGTCGCTGGAATCTCAGCAAGTACATCTGGTGTAAATATGAAATAGAAGTTCGGCTTCATGTCTCTCCATTCAACTGCCCTTATTGAATTCACTTTGGCAGTGACTTCTTGACTATTGATCACAAAGCTAAGCTCATCGCCCACTGCTAATCCCAGATCACGAGCGACATCTGCTTCAACCGAAACGCCATTGTTTGAGGTCCAGTCACCGCTAATGATTTCATTATGAGTTGGATTAGCATCAGCAAATGTAAAGTTAATCTCTCGTCTTAATGCGTCTGAGCCTTCTTCACCCTGAGCCTGAGACTTTGCATCTTGCCCGTTAATATTGACCAGACGACCTCTTATTATTGGGTAAGCTTCTGAGCGAGCAATTTGATTATCATCAAGTACTTTTAGATAGACGTCTTTTTCATACGGCGCAATATTCAGTGCAAATGCGTTTGGCGCATCCGCTGGTAAAGTTCTTTGCCAATCAGTTAGCAAATCTGTTCGTACCAACCACATGGTTGACAACAGCATTAACGAAAGCGCCAATGCACCAAACTGGATTCCTGTCGCAGAGACCGAGCGGTTTATGCGACTTAGCGCTAACTTAAAGGCAGTACTTAACGGCACTTTAGATAATGAACGTGTAATCAAAACGCTTATAACTGCTAAGACGATAAACAGTGCAACCATCCCTCCCAATACAATCCAAACAAACAGATTGTCATAGTAGGCAAAAAGCATAGGAATGATCGGCACTAACAATAGCGCAAAACGTTTGCGACTAACTTTGCTTGATTCACCGTCCTGCATAACGTTTACCGCACTAACATTAGTCAGCCCGATTAACGGAATGCCCAGCGCTGGTACCGCAATTAGAATACTGGTTCCAATCGCTACCATTGCAGGTTTAACACCGTAACTTGGCAGTGGATTTGGTAAAAGATCGACCAATGGGATTCTTAGCAGAAACTCAAGTAAAACGCCCAGAGCAAGTCCAACAGCAATTGCGGTAACAAGCAAAATCATCACTTGGGTTATCAGCCATCGTGTCACCCAAGCTTTACTTGCGCCAAGGCTCTTTAGCATTGCAATGGTTTTTCGTCTTGTTGCTACATAGTGCTGACAGGTAAGCACCAGAGTCGTCGCAGCCATAATCACGACGATAGCAACGGTTAAAGACAGGTATTGCTCTGTTCGCTGGAAAACTTCATTGGTTCGGCTCGCGCTATTTTGGTCACGCCACCTTTCGCTCGGTGTTAACTCTACATTGCTTTTCAACTGTTCGATAACGTCAGTATCGCCATTGATGAAAACGCTATAACGAACTCGGCTTCCGAGCTGAATTGCGCCTGTTTTGTCTAAATCACTGCTATGTATAAACGCCGAAGGCATTTGCTGGAAAGGATTAAAACTTAAGCCCGGCTCTTCTAATATTCTGCCAGATACAACAAAGTCAGCGTCACCGACAGTGATTGCATCCCCTACAGTCACATCGAGTTGATTGAACAGACGCTCATCAAGCCATAGCTCCCCAGGACGCACTTTACTAAATGATTCTTGGTCATTGCTAAGGCGCATCTCACCTTGTAATGGGTATAAGTCATCAACCGCTTTGATAGTAATGAGCTTCATCCCATTATCACTGAATGCCATGGTCGCAAAACGGGTTTGCGTAGAATGAGTGAGCGAATAGGAGTCAATCAACTGAGTGAATGATGCATCAATTGGATTCGCAGACACGTAAACCGTATCTGCAGTTAATGCTTCCTTACCTTGCTTAACGACGACTTGCTCCATACGCTCTGCTAACGCCGTCAATGCAAATATACAAGCGATAATCAAGACAAGAGCAATTGCTACTGGCCACAACTGTCCTTGTCTAATTTCACTCAAACTCCATCGAATAAAACGCTTGTTTAGCTCTGCCTTCCCTTGAACAGCCATTATGACTCCTCCAATTGCCCAGCTTTCATTGTGAAGATACGATCACAACGTTGAGCTAAGTTTTGATCATGAGTCACCAGAACTAATGTCGTTCCATGTTGTTTGTTTAGATCAAATAGAAGCTTGATAACATTACTTGCTGTCTGTTGGTCTAGGTTGCCCGTGGGTTCATCAGCAAAAAGTACCTTCGGCTCTATCATAAACGCTCGGGCTAAGGCGACTCGCTGCTGTTCCCCACCTGAAAGTTGTGTTGGTGCGTGGTTAATGCGATTTGCCAATCCAACCGACTCTAGCAACTCAGTCGCTCGTTGTTTATTTTCGGCTTCGCCTTTTAATAAACACGGTAATGTCACGTTATCTAGAGCGGTCAAACTTGGGATCAATAGAAAGCTCTGGAAGACAAAACCAACAGATTCGCTTCGTATCGCCGCCCTCTCTTCATCATCAAGCGTGTGAAGTTTTTGCCCAAGAAGATCCACTTCACCACTAGTCGGTGTATCAAGCCCCGCTAGCAAAGTCATCAATGTTGACTTACCAGCACCTGAAGTACCTACAATCGCGACGCTTTCACCTTCTTTTATATCTAGATTCACGTTATCAAGGATTGTTAATTGTTCCTGATTAGTAGAGACTACTTTAGACAATGAGTCTGCTTTAATTACGGATGTTTGCATGTTTCGACGACTTTCCTTTCTACTTTTAATTTTTGTTTTTAATCCTGCATACAGTAAAACACTGATGGTTTTCGGCGATAGCCTGAGCGCCGGCTATCAAATGCCGATCGCTGAAGCTTGGCCTTCCCTGCTCCCCGCTGATCTAGAAAGTAAGGGACAAGCTATTACTGTGGTAAATGCGAGTATTTCTGGAGACACTACAGGTAACGGATTAGCACGCCTACCTAATCTTCTCACTCAACATCAACCTGACTATGTTTTGATTGAGCTTGGAGCCAACGACGGCCTGCGTGGTTTCCCTCCTAGCCTTATTCAAAACAATTTAACACAGATCATACGTATGATTAGAGAATCAGGTGCAGATCCTTTGTTAATGCAAATTCATGTTTTACCTAATTACGGTAAACGCTATACAGAAGCCTTTTCTCAAGTCTATCCAACGGTTGCTCAATCCCTTGATACTCCTTTGCTTCCATTCTTCCTTGAAGGCGTAATCATAAAGCCAGAATGGATGATGAGTGATGGCCTGCATCCAAAACCTCAAGCACAGCCGTGGATATCTAACTTCGTAGCTGAACAGTTAATTAATCACCTCTAATTGCCCTAGCTCAATAAACTTTACAAAGCTTTACGCTAACTTAATTCGTACGCTTTGTTATAAAGGATTAACTATGATTATTGAATCGGTAATAGATGGTGTTGTAGCACGTACCGCTCATCCACTCGGATGTAAAGAAGCGGTACGACAGCAGATAGAATACGTTAAGTCATCTCAACAAATTGTCGATGGTCCTAAGCGTGTTCTCATCATTGGTGGTTCTTCAGGGTTTGGGCTTGCATCACGTATTGCTCTCACATTCGGTGGTTCAAACGCCGACACCATTAGCGTTTCTTACGAAAAAGGACCTTCAGAGAAAGGGGTCGGCACCGCGGGTTTCTACAACAATCATTACTTTAAGAAGTTTGCAGAGCAACATGGACGAACTGCAATTAACATTCAAGGTGATGCTTTTTCGCCAGAAGTAAAAGCCCAAGTCGTTGAAGCTATAGAGACCTACTTCGAAGGTGAAGTCGATCTTATTGTCTATAGCTTAGCAAGTGGCGTACGTCATGAAGATGGAAACGTCTGGCGCTCTGCCATTAAGCCAATTGGTGATTCGGTCACAGGTGCGACACTTGTCTTGGAAACTGACCAATGGCAAGACACGACTCTAACGCCTGCAACACCTGATGAGATTGAAGCCACAGTTAAAGTTATGGGTGGAGCCGATTGGGAGCAGTGGATCGATACTCTAATCAATTCAGAGTCCATCGCGACAGGGTGTCAAACCATCGCGTTTTCCTATATTGGTCCTTGTGTTACACACCCTATATATCTAGAAGGTACACTAGGCGCAGCTAAAGCAGATTTGCATCAAACCAGCCATGCTTTGAACCTTAAACTCGCCAATTTTGATGGCGGTGCCTACGCGACTGTCTGTAAAGCATTGGTGACCAAAGCGAGCGCTTATATTCCAGGATTTAGTCCTTATATCACTGCGTTATTCAAAGTGATGAAAGAGAAAGGGACGCACGAAGGCTGTATCGAGCAAATGCAACGCTTGTTCACAACGAAGCTTTACAATGTTGACAACGTTCCGGTGGATAATCAGCGTCTAATTCGGATTGATAACTTTGAGCTCGCACCAAATACTCAAAGAGAAGTGTCTGCCCTTCTAGAGCAACTTGACGAATCAAACTTTAAACAACTTGCAGATTATGCTGGATTCAAGCAAGAGTTTCTTAATCTAAATGGTTTTGGGTTCGACAATGTGGATTATAGTAACAAAGTAAATATTGATGAGTTTATAAAATAAAGGTATCTGATTTTAAAAGAATGTCTCATTAATGATACAACCAACTGACTAAAGCCCCTATGCACACGCTAGGGGTTTTTTTTATCCTTTTGCTCATGCATCCTTAACCCAGTTCAAACTATTATTCGTTTTAGTTTTGTTATACCGACTATTATTAGATTAATGAGAGCAAGGAGTGCTCTTATGTGTCAAATAGCCCATAGGGATTTTGTATGTCCAAACTGAATACAAGCAATATGGTCGTTCCAGATGAGTTAGCTTCGGGATGGCAAGAGATTGTAAATCTTTTAGCAGAAATCATTTCTGTTCCAGCAGCGCTAATCATGAGAGTTCATCAAGACCATATCGAAGTCTTTTCAGCCAACAATAATCGAAAGCATCCTTACCGTATTGGCGATACCGAGCAGCTTGGCCACGGTTTATATTGTGAAACCGTGATTAACGAAAACCGTCAATTACTCGTCCCTGATGCCTCTAAGGATGATGAGTGGTGCGACAACCCTGATATGCGTTTTGGGCTCGTCGCATACTGCGGTTTACCTTTGCTGTGGCCAAATGGAGATCCGTTTGGCACTATTTGTGTCCTCGATGATAACGAGAACCATTTTTCGGCTACCTATCAACAGCTACTTAGTACTTTTAAGCTCTCTGTTGAAGCTCAACTAAAAACGGTTTACCAAAATCATCGCTTGCAGCAATTAAACTTTGAGCTCGAATCAAGGGTAAACACCCGGACTCAAGATCTGGTCGATTTAAACTACTCACTCAATCAAGAGATCGACAAACGTAAAGCCGCTGAGCGCACCATTCGATACCAACAACGTCATGATTTAGGAACAGGTTTTCTGAACCGTGCCGCTCTTGAGTATCATACTGAAACTTTACTCACTGCTTTAACTCCACAATCAAAGCGTAAAGTAGGCGTTCTCCATATCGGATTTACCAATGGTCGCCGCATTCAAGCCAAATACGGTTACGCCGTGTGGGAAAATATCCTCATAGAGTTTAAACAACGTCTCACCTCTCATGGAAGCTACGAACTGATTACTGCACGCCCTAGCTCTACGGATTTAGTTTTCGTTTTTGAAACTCATCAGTTTGACGACAACATCAATAATTTATGTCGAGAGCTAGTAGAAGTAAGCCAGTCTGCTTTTTATGTGGATGGAGAACACCTTCACTTACACAGCTATATCGGTATTGCGAGCTCAGACGACTCTTTATGCGCAAAAACATTGCTTAAATACGCAGCGGGGGCAATGCAATCATGTAAAGATTCTGGTCATAAGTTTAGTTTCCATTGCCAAGACATTTCCGATACGCAGAAAAACATTAACCAGCTCGAAAGCTATTTGCTGCAAGCGGTACGCAATGATGACTTATTGCTTTATTTCCAACCAAAAGTGTCACCAGAGACACACAAATGGATAGGAGCAGAAGCACTTATTCGCTGGCGTCACCCTATTCTTGGTGATATTTCCAACGAAACGCTGATTCATTTAGCTGAGCAAAACGGCCTTATATTTGAAGTTGGCAGCTTTGTTTTACGCTCTGCTATCCAAAAGGCCGCGGAATGGCGTGGTAAAGTTCACGACTTCAAAGTCAGTATCAACGTTTCCGCCGTCCAGTTACAAAGCCCGCAGTTTACTACCCAGATTGAAGACTTACTCGCAGCCTACCAATTGCCGGGTTCTTATATCGAACTGGAGATTACTGAAAGTGGGTTGATAGCGGATGAAGTGATCGCCAAGAATACCTTGCAGTCATTGAGTAACTTAGGAGTGACACTGTCACTAGATGACTTTGGTACGGGCTATGCTTCCTTTAATTATCTCAAGAAGTTTCCTTTCGATGCCATCAAGGTTGATCGAAGTTTTGTTCAACAGCTCGATACCAGTGAAGAAGACAAAGAAATCGTGCGCTCGATTATTAGTATCGCCAAGAAGCTCGATCTCGAAGTAACTGTAGAAGGTATTGAAAATGAAGATCATGAAGCGTTTATACTCAGCGAAGGCTGCGACGTAGGGCAAGGTTACCTTTATGGGAAGCCCATGCCTTGTGACGAGTTTGAGACCAGTTTAATTAACCAGAACTACTTATCAGAACAATATACCTACTCTTCTTGATGGATCATCAGTAAGCCCTTTACTCTCAGGCGAGCGATTCCTATAATCCTCGCCTTTCCTGTTCTCAATCAGTGATGTCAAAATGGACCAACTAACCGCCACATTAAAAAAAATCGAAAAACAAAACTATCGTGCCTATCAGCAAATCAAAGGCCAATATGACTTTACTGATTACACGTTTTACATCGATTATGTACAGGGCGACCCATATGCGTCAGCATCACGTGTTAGAGCAGTCAGACCTTGGTCTGTGACTGGTCTTGCATGGCTTCGAGATCAATCAGATGCTTACCAAATCGCTGCACGTGACTTTATCGCTCGCAGTTTTTCTGAGTTTGCCAAACAAGAACAAAGTGTCGATATAGCTCTAACAGGTCAAACCGTTTTAGACAGCACAGCTGTACTATTCACTGACGAAGGAATTGAGCTACGTTTTCGCATTAACCTTCCAGCAGAAGGCCGCTCTGTTCTTGGTAAGAAAACGGATAACATCCTGACTTTCCACCTACCCAAATTTATTCGCAAAGCGACATTAGAAAGAGAACTGGATAAAGACGCATTGATAAAACACTGCCAGATTATCGAAGACCAAGTTGCGATGCGTAACCAACTCGATGATATGGGCCTAATCGCTTTCGTAGGTAACGGATCAGTATTGCCACGTATCGCTGGTAACTGTGACCTCCCAATGAAGGACGCGGTTACCTTTAATGCACCTAAATCCCTTGAAGTCTCAATGACCACGCCTAACCAAGGTCAAATCACTGGCCTAGGTATTCCTAAAGGCATCACTTTGATTGTTGGTGGCGGTTTCCATGGTAAATCGACACTTCTTAACGCCATAGAACGCTCTATTTACAACCATATTCCTGGTGACGGCCGTGAATGGATTGTAACCAGCCACGAGGCAATGAAGATTCGTGCAGAAGATGGCCGCTGTGTTCATAATTTAAACCTATCGAACTACATCAACCATCTTCCAATGGGTAAGAATACCGCAGACTTTTCAACACAAGACGCATCAGGCTCTACATCTCAGGCAGCATGGCTACAAGAATCTATTGAAGCTGGCGCACAAGCACTACTCATTGATGAGGACACGTCAGCAACTAACTTCATGATTCGTGACGAGCGAATGCAGGCGCTAGTAGCAAAAGGTGACGAACCAATTACTCCACTGGTCGACCGTATCGGGCAACTAAGAGACGGTCTGAGTATCTCAACAGTGATCGTCATGGGCGGTTCTGGCGATTACCTAGATGTTGCTGATACCGTTATTCAAATGCATGACTATCAAGCAGTCGATGTTACCACAAAGGCAAAAGAGGTCATTGCTCAGCACCCTACGCAACGTGCTAATGAGAGTGAGTCTACTTTAGAGACATTCCCTCCTCGTCAATTGAACTGTTCATCACTACAAAAGATCCTTGCAGAAGGTAAGTTTAGGATCTCTGCTAAAGGTAAAAACTCGCTACGCTTTGGCAAGGAGTTCACTGATCTAACTGCGCTAGAACAACTCGAGTCAACGAGCGAGCTTCAAGCTATTGGTTGGTTGTGGTTCCAACTCGCACAACAGCCAGGTTGGTCTAAGAACCCAGCCAAAGAGATCGACAGTCAACTTAGAGGAGACTGGTCAGCGATGATGCCAAACCAAGGCGATCTTGCAAAACCACGCACTTTAGACGTTATGGCAGCGTTAAACCGCATGCGCAAGTCGCAATTCAAAGCCTCCCATTAATATTTCGTTCATTTTTCATGTATAAAAGCGCCTAGTTAGGCGCTTTTATTTTATATCGACATGAGTTTTTCTATTTCAACCGACCATTTAATTCTTAGAGATTTCACTGAAGAAGATTCAAAGCACTATGTTAACCAGTGCCAAGATCCCAAATATCAACGTTTTTATAGTGAAGAAGATTGCTCTGTGGAAAAGTCAGGTCAATTGGCATCGTTATTTCGCCAACAAGCTGCTGAACAACCTCGAAAGCAATTCCATCTAGCGATTACCGATAAAGCGTCAGGTGACTATCTGGGAATAGCCGCATTACGAATTGAAGGTGACCAGCAAGCTTCAGTCGGCTGTGGCCTTATTAGAGGTAAACAGGGAAAAGGCGTCAGTGAAGAAGCAATGGCTGCTCTACTCTCATACGGATTTGAGCACTTAGATGTTCACCGTGCTTACGCTGAAACACTTTCAAAGAACAAAGCTGCGATAAAGCTTTGCCAGCGATTAGGTATGCGTATTGAAGCACAGTTTCGACAAAACCGATACTTTAAGGAGAACTGGTGGGATACAACAGTGCTAGCGATTCTACGTCAAGAGTGGTTAGTGCCCGACTTAATGTCGTAATACATGCCATGCTTCACAGAGAACCCTAAACTGCTCGCTGTTGCCAGATTCTCTATCAGGGTGCCATTTCAGAGCCAATTTACGCCATGTTTTTCGAATTTCTGCTCGTGTGGCATCATGCGGTAGTTTAAACAAACTCAATGCTTTCGCCCTGTCCATATCGTTGCCATTTGTGCTGCCAACGAATTCACGGTATCGAGTCCAAAACTCATTGAGCAACCTTTTTACTTCCCCCTCTTCAGCTTCATAATTAATCCACTGCGTGTAGTAATCTCTCAAAGGGTCTTGGTGATCGACATGATGGCCGGCAACCTGATGGGACGACATTAATACAATGTTCATCGCTTCAACTTGTAACCAATTATCTGGATAGAGCGTCTCTTGCAGTTGATAAAGTGCATTCATTATTAAGAAATTACGCTTAAAAAGATCTTTCTCAGGAGAACCATCAAGTACGGGAATAAAACCTAAGCTATCTAAATGCGACGCAAGCGTATGAACCTTCCAACCACTAGGCTGCTTTTTGAGCACCTCAAGAATTGGCCACAACAAAGGGTTTTCCATGTACTGCTGGAATTGCGCTGTCAATTCATGTTGATCGTTCATAAGCCTCTCTCTTTTTCTTTCAATAAATGTCAATTTCATCGTTTTGTCGAGGCTTAACAATGACAATTGCCGTATGTAGCATAAAAAAAGAGCCGGTTAGACCGACTCTTTTCATCAAAACAAGTTGGAATTAGATAACGCCTAGCTCTCTTAAACGCTCCATTAGGTAACTGTCTGCTGTGTAACGCTCAGACAATACCACTTCTGGCTTTGGATGCAGGAACAGTGGTAAAGAGATACGCGAATGCTCTTGACGGCCGCCCGTTGGGTTGATGACGCGGTGCGTTGTCGATGGGAAGTAACCACCTGAAGCTTCTTGAAGCATGTCGCCAATATTGATGATTAAGTTACCAAAATCACAAGGCACGTCTAGCCACTCACCTTCTTTGCTCAATACTTGTAGGCCGGGTTCATTCGCCGCAGGAAGTACAGTCAACAAGTTAATATCTTCGTGAGCCGCTGCACGAATCGCACCTGGTTCTTCCTCACCGGTCATTGGTGGGTAATGAAGGATACGAAGTAGCGTTTTTTCACTGCCATTGATCATTTCAGATAATGCGATTGAAAACTTCTCTTGAACATCTGCTGGTGCATGAGCTTCAACCCAGCCTAGCAATTCTTCTGCGAATGCATTCGCACGATTGTAGTAATCTAAGATTTGCTCTTTCAGCTCTTCTGGAATCTGTCCCCATGGGTAAACATGGAAATACTCTTTGATATCTTTAACGGCATGGCCTTTCGCAACCTCTGAAACACTTGGCGGGAAGTAGCCATCTTGTGTTTCTACGTTAAAGTGAAACTCTTCTTTTCGCTCTGAAGTAAAAAACTTGTACCAGTTCTCGTAAATTGACTCTACGAGTTCCTTAGGAATCGGATGGTTCTTCAATACGCCGAACCCTGTTTCGCGTAAAGAAGTTACAAATAGTTCAGCAGCATTATCAGCTTGGTAATCGACGGTTTCCAGTTTCATGACTTTACTTTCTAATAGTTATGTATGTGAAGCGCAGATTGTAATTGTGACATTTTGGTAAAGCAAACGATAAGCTCAATACGCGTTTCATTTGCATGTAGAGTGTGCAAAGAGGCGAGTTTTCAACAGGATTTGTAAATGCTCTGGTATGAACCTTCTGACCTATGCCCTAACTCACCTGTTGTTTCAGCAGCGGGTATTTTGCTCAATCCAAGCTAAGTATGGATTAAAGCCTTCTGTAAATGGTACTTGAACGACTTGAGGAACATCGTAACTATGATGTTCGACGATCACCTGCTCTAGTTCCGCGTAACAAGCTTTCTTTGTTTTCATGATAAGAAGGATTTCTTGGTCGGTACAAACCTCATCTTTCCACACGTAGTGACTTTCGATAGGCATGGTTTGAATGCACGCCGCTAAGCCTCGTTGTAAAATCTGTTCGATGATCACCTTTCGATTAGCATCGGTATTAGTGGTCGTTAAGACAATGCAGAATTGGCCGCTCATTAGATCCTCTACTATTTTGCAATGGTGACTGGGTATTCTTGTTCAACAAGCTCTTTAACAAAACACGAGCCCGAACCCTTGTAAGCAATCCAAACCTTTTTCTTCGCTCGGGTTAACGCAACATAGAACAAGCGGCGCTCTTCAGCATAAGCAAACGTATCTTTTGATTGAGTCAGTGCGTCACTTAAGTGAAGTGCTTTCACTCTTGCAGGGAACTGGCCTTCGTCCACTCCAACAATAATAACGAAGTCAGCTTCTTTACCTTTACTACCATGACAGGTCATAAATTCAATATTTAGAAGAGCAAAATTCTTCTGCCAGTCAGATAGCAATTCTGGCTTGTGATAATGGTTTCGTCCCAATAACAATACAGTTTGCGTTGACTTCGCACTGCGATTGAGTTGGTCGAGTACTTTCTCAATGTTATTGCTCGGTATTAAATTCACCGCCTTAGCTTTTTGTTCTTTATGGCTATTTAACTGCTTAGGTAACTGCGCTGGGTTCTCCTGCACAAAGCGGTTTGCCACTTCGCCAATTTTGCTATTGAAGCGATATGTCGTGTCGAGATAATGCACCGTAGAATGCGGGAAACGTTGTTCAAACCCTGTCGTTAGATCCACGTCAGAGCCCGCAAACTGATAGATCGATTGCCAATCATCTCCTACCGCAAAAAGCACACAAGGCTCACTACTCTTCTGCTCACAGAGTGCTTCAATAAGCTGTAACCGTTGAGGTGAAATATCTTGGTACTCATCAATCATGATATAGTGCCATGGAGCGGTAAACTTACCATTTTTAACATGCTGAGTTGCTTTAGAAATCATCAAGTTAAAATCGATATGTCCTTGCTCTTTTAATTGCTGTTGCCACGCCTGATAACATGGCCACACTAATCCGAGTTCACTGTTTAACCGCGTGTACTCAGAGTTATCCACCAGCGCTTGTTGCAGTTCTTTCTTGGTTAAGCCCATCACTGCCAACTGAGAAACTTGTTTTTCCAACCAGGCAATGAGTTTTGGATTCTCCACATGGCTTCCAAGCTCTTCATCACCAGCAAGGTAAGCGATAGGCCACTTAGATAAATGCTTTTGCCAACGTTTAAAATTTGTCGGTGTCATCCAATGTTTTTTGAGCCAATCAATACACCAGTTATGGCGCTGATTGTCATCTGAAACTAATGGGGAAAGAGTGGCACCTTGGCCTTCAACTTGATTGAGGATAAATAATCCTAGTTGATGGAAAGTATTGACCTTAACACCATCCGTTGCGCTGCCAATTTTATCGCTCAGTCTCTGACTCATTTCAGCGGCGGCATCTTTACCAAACGCAAGCATTAGAATTTCATTCGGCTGTGCTAAGTGACTTTGTAATAGGTATGCGACACGCGCAGTCAGAACACTCGTTTTGCCCGAGCCTGCTCCTGCCAAGACTAAGTTATTATCATCATTGAGTAATACAGCGCGTTTTTGGCTTAAGTTTAATGGAGACGATTCAATTTGAGAAAACAGAACTCTCCAGTTTTCTAGCTCGTTTTGCATCCAATCATCATTACGCTTAGGTAAGACATCGTTTGTATCGATTAACCAAGACTCAATATCCATCATACGATTAGGCATACGTAAACATGCATCCTCGAGATTCATTTCCATCTGTTTGAAGTCATCGAGTAATGAGCTGCGCCAACTATCAACCGCGGAATGCGTAAGAAAGGATGGTTGATGGCGAAGTTGACTGAGCTTTTCTTCCCATCGCGGTAGGTATTCCAACAACTGAACGCATTGATTCTTATGCCAGCTTTGATACGTGGCTACTGCATAACGTGCAAACTCACGGCATTTGGATAGAGGAAGACCTTGAACTAACCACGCCTGTTCACTTTCACCATCAGTATGAGCAAAAAAGAGTAAGCTTCCCCAAACTAAGCCATTTTTTACTTGTACTCGTCCACTCCATATATTGAATGGAATTGTCTCTTGGCGAGTCTCTGAATTTAGTATTAGCGCACCTTGGGTGATTTCAATTTGATTGTATTCACGCTGAATGAAAAACTGTGCAGTCTTGTTTGCTGTTAGCTGCATTATCTCTAAGCCGTTAAATTCCTTTGCAAACATCATAACGCAATTGATTTTGCTTGTGACAAAATTAAGACAAAAATATCGTAGCCTTAGGGTGGCTACATTGCTCAGGCTAAGTTAGGTTGATAGTCAAGAGATACATAGTCCAAAAGTTAATCAAACTCTTCAGTATCTTTATTTGGATCAGAGCGTTACGATATATAATCATTACAATGCGCGTAAACACCGATAAGAAGCAGTTTTTAGTGAATTTAATTAGTCAATTACGCCACCATTGGGCGAACAAAACCGTCAACTATAGCCTATTGATACTAACAGCCCTGCTTGGGGTAGTTATTCCAGCCTGGTACTTCCAATTAAATTCGTTGATCATCCCTTTAATTCTTGGGATCATTGCTGCCGCACTAGCAGAGAGTGACGATAGCTTTACAGGTCGCCTTAAATCTCAATCCCTTACGCTTATCTGTTTTGCCATTGCCTCATTTTCTATCGAGTTACTATTCCACACTCCGTGGTTGTTTGCTCTAGGACTGTTTATTTCGACATTTGGCTTCATTATGCTCGGAGCGATTGGACCCCGCTATGCAAGTATCGCTTTTGGTTCTTTGTTAATCGCCATTTACGCCATGCTCGGAGCACACCAAAGCACCAACCTTTGGTTCCAACCATTAATGTTGCTCACGGGCGCTGCTTGGTACTATTTCGTCTCCATGATTTGGCACGCATTTTGGCCAATGCAACCAGTTCAACAAAGTCTTGCCAACGTATTTTTGCAAATGGCTAACTACTTTGACTCCAAGAGCCAATTGTTTCATCCAGTAAGTAGTATGCAGCCTCAACCCCACCGTATTGCCGAAGCCAAGCTCAATGCCGCAACCGTTAACGCTTTAAACTCTTGTAAAGCAACATTTCTAAGTCGTTCCAAGCGCGGTCACGTAGATGGCGCCAGTGATCGCTTTTTGAATATCTACTTTCTTGCGCAGGACATTCATGAACGTATTAGTTCAACCCACTACCGATACCAAGAATTAGCTCACCACTTTGAGCGCTCAGATGTCCTGTTTCGGTTTAAACATCTTATGGAAACGCAAGCTCAATCATGCAGAGAAATCGCCGAAGCCATTTTGTTGGGTAAGGAATATCAACATAACGACGACTCCATCATTGCCCTGGACGAACTGCAGAATTCCCTGAATTATCTACAAGAGCACAACAACCCTCAATGGCGGTTGCTTTTAGGTCAACTGGGTTACCTATTCAACAACCTTGCTACCGTTGAAAAGCAGCTGAGTAATGTCAATAACCCTGACGCAAACCGACTCGAAGAAGATGTGTTGGACGATACTGAAGCCCACTCGATTAAAGCGATGTGGGGCAAAATAAAGTCCAATTTCAGTAAAGATTCCATGCTATTTAGACATGCCGTGCGTATGTCAATTGCGCTAACCGTTGGTTACGGCATTATTCAATTGTTCGATATCGAGCGTGGTTACTGGATTCTCCTGACAACCTTGTTCGTTTGCCAGCCCAACTACAGTGCAACCAGACAAAAGTTGGTTGCGCGTGTTCTAGGGACTTTTGCTGGTTTACTGATTGGGGTGCCTTTGCTGACTTTCTTCCCATCTCAAGAGAGCCAGTTGGTGTTTATCCTTGTCTCCGGAGTTGCTTTTTTCGCATTTCGTTTAGCAAATTACGGCTATGCGACCGGCTTTATTACTGTGCTCGTGCTGTTTTGCTTTAATCAGCTGGGAGATGGTTATGCGGTTGTTCTGCCTCGCTTAGGGGACACACTTGTTGGTTGTGCGCTGGCTGTTGCAGCGGTAGCAATGATACTGCCAGACTGGCAATCAAAGCGATTACATAAAGTAATGGCAGATGCGATCAGCGCTAACAAGGATTACCTTGCGCAAATCATCGGCCAATATCGGATAGGTAAAAAGGATAGTTTGTCCTATCGCATCTCACGTCGCAGCGCACACAATCAAGATGCCAATTTAACCAACGCAATCAGCATCATGCTCGCCGAGCCGGGCCGCTACCAATCGGCAATTGATGAGAGCTATCGATTCTTGACCCTAAACCACGCGCTACTTAGCTATGTCTCTGCATTAGGTGCACATAGAACGCAAATCGCAGATGAGGCAACGCACAAGCTTATTTTGGATGCACACCGTGTCATCCACCAGCACTTGGATATTCTCTTCGCTCAACTAAACCAACATTGCGATACTTGTGATACGAGTGAAATCGATGACCCAGCCTTAGAGCAAAGGTTATCGGAGTGGCGTGATGAAGACGATAGTTCCGTACGTATGGTGCTCCAACAGCTTCATCTAATCTATCGTATGTTACCGGAGTTGCACTCATTAGCGAGTAAATTTGCCGTTAGAGTAAATCATAACGATGAACAATAGATATACGCTAAACCCTCTTTCGAACATTCTAAATGTGTAGCTAAATGATTATGTTTAGTTACGCATTTGGGCCTAACCTATAACCACCTCACGCACTCTTTACACGCCCTGACATTATTCGGACAAAATTTGAGCTATGCCAAATAAAATGAAATCAGTTTAATCCTACACAGCAGAACGGAATTTGCTGACGTGGCGATTTATAGCGATTTAAAGGTATAGACCCATGACTCAACAACAATTCGAACTGATAAAGCAACAAATCAAGCAACTTTCAACACATCAGCTTCATACACTGAAAAGTGAAATCAACAGTGAGTTGGGCTCAGATAACACGGTCAACATCACTGATGAAGAGCAAGAGATGATTTCGAGCCTGTTTGCCTAACCAAACTTGCTGAAAACGACAGCTGCATTTAAGCTATAATTAAGTGGAGGTGTGTATGGCAGTCTCGTCCGTTCAATCGGGTTATCAAATTATTGATATGTCATCTAAGATGGCTGAGGAAGCTGCGCTCGAAATTCAGCAAAGTCAACGTGCCCTTTCCATGCCTAAAGACGACTCTTACGAGTTTAATAAAGTAAAGTTCAACTCTGAACCGCTCCCTTCCCAAATCGACGCTATCAATAAACTAAATTCATCAGAGCGCTATTCACGCGTAGGTACAAACGTACTTCAGCGCGACCAAGATATGATTGGCACTCTACTTGATATCCATGTGTAACGCTCACTGTTCGCTTAAATTGTAGCAATACATTAAACACCCATTGTGTTCCCTATCCTATACGTTAGAATGCAGACAAATTTATCGTTTTAATTCGTAATGCCGAAACTAAACCTCTCTAATCGCGACATCACCCAATTTCTCCAACCAGATCACTGCACATCCAGTTTAGAACAAAAGCTCAGTCCAAACTTTGCACGTCCTTCATTGAGGTTAACTCCTAGTCCTTATATTTCCGATAAAGCACTGTCAAAACGCTGGAATAAGATCGAACAGTTAACCGATAAGAACTTACTCTTAGATGAGCAAACGCTTGAAAATGCACCTTTATATAATAAAAACATTGAGCATTTCATTGGGACCGTTAAAGTGCCTGTTGGCCTTGCTGGTCCATTAAGAGTTAACGGTTTACATACACAAGACGATTACCTTGTGCCACTTGCAACAACCGAGGCCGCATTAGTCGCATCCTACAATCGTGGTGCTCAATTGATCACTGCTTCTGGCGGTGCCAGTGCAATGCTTATCAATGAAGGGGTCACTCGTACTCCGGTATTTCTGTTTGAGTCACTTATTGATGCTGGCCAGTTTGTCGCATGGGTGGTCACACAATACGACCACTTTAAGCGCATTGCAGAATCAACCACCTCTCATGGCCAACTTCATGACATCAACGTCAATATTGAAGGCAATCATGTTTATCTGGTTTTTGAATACCGTACTGGTGATGCTTCCGGCCAGAACATGGTCACCATCGCGACCAATGAAGTATTCCATTATATTTTAGATAACTCGCCCTACACCCCCAAAGAAGCTTTCCTAGATGGCAACTTATCTGGTGATAAGAAAGCGAACTCACACACTTTGCGTCACGTGCGTGGTAAAAAAGTCACGGCTGAGGTTCATATCGAACGCGCTTTGGTAGAAAAATATCTTCATACCACACCAGAAGCAATGTCACGCTTTGGTCAAGTCACAACAACTGGCGCCGCGCTAAGTGGCAGTATTGGGGTTAACGCTCATTATGCCAATGCTCTAGCTGCACTTTACATTGCGTGTGGACAAGACGCGGCTTGTGTTGCTGAATCTGCAGTGGGTATTACTCGGATGGAAGTCAGTAAAACAGGTGGACTCTACGCTTGTGTCACCTTACCCAACCTAATGGTCGGCACTGTCGGTGGGGGTACAAGCTTACCATCCCAAAAAGCATGTCTTGAGTTAATGAAACTTCATGGCAACGGTAAAGCTAAAGCACTCGCGGAAGTCGCAGCAGCATTATGCTTGGCTGGTGAACTTTCGATTGTCGGTGCATTTTGTGCTGGGCACTTTTCTCGTGCACACCAAAAGCTCGCTCGTTAAGTACCCACATTAACTTTAGGTACACGACATAAAAAGGGCTGTGATTTGCACAGCCCTTTTTTTATCCTAATTCGGCGAATTGGTAGTAATGCTTCTTGTAATGTATGAAGGCTTTGTTTAACGCGATCTCTTTAATCGGCTTTACAATCACGTAATTGGCGCCTGCTCTCAAGAATGAATGTCGTGTTTCTTGCATCCCATCGGCTGTACAAGCATAAACAGGGGTCATTAATCCGAGTTCATTTCGGATGATCTCAGTCGTTTCAATACCACCAATATTCGGCAATTGATTATCCATTAAAATCAACGCCACATCGTCCACCTTCTTTAAAAAGTCGATAGCGTTTAAGCCGTCTTTGACCCAAGTGACTCTCATACCGTACTTCTCACAAAACGCTTTTGCGATAAAGGCGTTGGTATGGTTATCTTCGACTAATAAAACGTGTAGCTCATCCTCAAACAGCGTCGCTGGTTCTTCTAACAACCCCGTATTTTCAGGTAAAAAGCTAGAATTCATTCCGAACTGAATAGGTACGTGAACAGTAAAGTGTGTCCCTTTAGCTACTTCGCTTTCTATCTTGATATCGCCATCCATGATGGACACTAAGCTACGAACAATCGCGAGACCAAGGCCGCTTCCCCCATACTCCCGTGTCGTCGTTGATTCAGCTTGCACAAAAGGTTCAAAAATATCTTTTAATTTGCTTTGGTCGATGCCGATACCTGTATCTTGAACATCAATTTTTAGGAAAGTTGAACCATCGCTCTCTAACGTATTTATATTCACTTGTACAAAGCCTTGATGAGTAAACTTCACAGCGTTACTAACAAGGTTAAACATGATTTGATTCAAGCGAATCTGGTCGCTAAACACCCAACTTTCCGTATCAACGTTACTTGATACGGTGAAATCGACATTTTTTCTATCACATAGCGGTTTAAAAATTTTCTCAACCGTATTGGTCAATTCACTCAAGCGGAACGCAGACTTCTCGATATGAAACTTACCATGCTCGATCTTTGAAAAATCTAAAATATCATTCAATACCGCTAATAGGTGCTCACCGCTGTTACACAACACCTCCATATGTTCGACATCTTGAGGATTATCCATTTTACTTTTTAGTAACTGAGACACCCCTAAAATGCCATTAAGTGGTGTACGTAACTCATGACTCATTTTAGCCAAAAAGTCTGCTCTTACTCGTGCCGACTCTTCTGCCTCTTCCCTTGCCGCTTCACTTTGTTTTTCTGCCTCAATAAAGCTGGTAATGTCCTGTCCCTGCGCCATAATTCGCATCACGCTACTGTCCGTGGTAATCGGAGAGAGGTTCCAACGAAACGTTTTATTAGCAATAGTGGTGTTTATTCCGGTTAAGGTTGCTCCCTGAGCACACATCTTGATATGAGGTTTAAGGCTTTCTATCAGCAGTTCTCGCGCTTTGTCTGTCTTAAAACTACGCTCAGCTGAAGGGTTGAAACGAACTAAGTCCCCTTCTACATTCCACAACGTGACCGGCGATAATGAAAAGTTAAATAGATCGGCAAATTGCTTTTCTTGCTCACTGAGTCGCTTAAATGAACGTTGGAACGAATTACCGATTTGGTGGAATTCTTCGATACTTGATCCAGTAAAGTCACGAACCGTCTGACTTTGAATCGATGTATCAGCATATTCCATCAGGCTTTGGAGCTCTTTCGAAACGCGCTTTCCTAACCAAATGCGAGTATAGATAGCAATACAAATAACCAAGATGCTCGCGACTGCAATCCATACATAGTGGCTGCGAACGAAGCGGACGACATGCTCGTTACCTTGAATGGTATAAACTGACAAGAAGGTTGGAACGTTGTTTATGGTGAGGTCCGTTTTTGACACCATATAGCGACTTGCATTCAGCGATTGGGATGACTGCTCCAGCCATTCGATATGCTGGAAATCTTGATCCTTTGTACTGGCAGCGATCACTTGCGAGCCAACCGCCAAGAGTATCTCATCCGCATTGCCACCTTTGGTTATCGCGTTCACTAACGAAAAGTTATTATTAAGAACTACGCCAATAAATAGAAAACCAACTACTTCGCCTGAGTATAAATCGATTATAGCGGTACGACGCATCATCAGATAACGCATTCCCATGATGGAAGGGGTCTGTGAAATATACCAATCGGTTCCACTCACCATATCTACAGTAAGATGGAGGATTTGCTCTTCTGAAATACCGTAAAACTGATAGTTTGCATCGTCCCAAACGATCCCTCCATCACTATAAATAAAGCGAAAGTCGGGAGCCACGTCAGGTGATACTTGGTCAATTCCATTAAAGAATCGGCCAAGTGCCTGAGCATCATCACTTAGTAGTCCCTCCAACAAGACACGGTTTCGACTATAGCTGTCTTGTTGAATCTCTAACGACTTAATTCTGAGGTTAAAGATTTCTTGAACGAGGCTTTTTGTTTGCTGCTTAGTACGGCCGACTTCTTGGGAAACGACTTCTCGATTCACCTGATAGTTCTGTAACACCATCACAATGATCAACACTCCAATCACCAAGAAGATTGAGTTTGTCAGTATGGTAGCGAGTCGGCTTTTATTACCGTGCGAGAAAAGGTTTCTCATTACTGATCCGAATATCTAAACGCTCGTTGTTTTAGCTTCTCTAGCTTACTAGGGCTATCTTCACTGGTAACCACTTCAAAATCACCTGAATAAACATGTGGTACTGTGCGCCCTTCAATATCCCATTTGATCGCCTCTGCCATAGCAATACCTGTATCGTCATTCATGCGCATCGCAGTCACATTTAGTCGTTTGTTCGCTATCGCTTCAAGTTCGGCTGTTCCACCGCCCCAACCGTTCAACAGAATGTCAGTACGACCCAAATCGGCTAACGCATCTGCGGCGCCAAGCGCAACATCAGTTGAACATGCGTAGATAAACTTGAGATTAGGATCTTTCTCAACTGCAGCCAAAGCAGCTTGATAGCCAGAGTCTCTTGTCGCCTTAGTGTAGAAAGATGAAGAAAGTTTGTAGTCATCGTGATGGCTCATCTCTTCAATGAACGTATCACCACGCGCGTCACTCACATACCCTTCGGAAAAGTAGAGAACTGAATAGCGACTCTCCTGCTCTACAGAGTTCTTATAGTAGTCTTCAATTACCCTTGTTCCTTGGATATGATCAAAACCGACATACATGAACGGTTGCTGTTGATCCCAAGCTCGAACGGGTGTCGTAATATTTTGCAGGATTAGCTTGGTATCGGTTGAACTCAAAACATGTTCAATGAACTTACGGTGACGAGTAGTATCAAGGGTAAAAATTAAATAATCGGATTTGTTTTGAACCGCTTCAAGTAGCGATAGACTTTGCTGCCTGACATCGATATTAGGACGAGTGAAAACCTGGTTAATGTTGTAGCTCACGCCAAGTTTTTCGAGCCGAGTTTCAAACGCTTTGATGTTTCGACTCCAATAATCGGAGATTTGCTGGCCGGGATAAACGACCGATATCGTCACAGGCTTTTGCTGCTGGACTGCTAACGGAGTTGGATAGCGGCGGACCTCTTCACTGAGTTGCTCGGTAAGCTGCTTTTGACTAGGGTGAGCCTCTAGGTATTCATCATACTGCCAGTAACCGTTAAGCACCTGAGTTGTGTGTGCAAATGAAGCCGACGAATACAAAGCGAATATCGATAATATTAGCGTTTTAGACATGCATATTTCTCTTGTAACCAACCATACTGAGCACTATTAATTATATTAGAGTTTCTAGCGTCTCATTCATAATTTATAAGCTGAGAGTAAATTCATGAGCTCAACTCATTCATTTATCTCAGCTTTTCTATTATGCCGAATAGTGTCTAGAACGTAAAAGCCAAATTACCCGAAACGCCAAATTGATTGCTACCCGCATAACTACCCGCCAAATCTAAGCTCACTAAATCACCAGGACTAATGCCGATGCCCAGTGTAACCGAGTCATCCAAGGTATCTTCCATATCCATTTCATAGCCTGCCCTTAACTGAGCCCAACCAAATGCATTGCCTTCGACACCTAAACGAAAGTAACGAGTGTCATCATTCACATCAGTAAATCGCTCTTGTTTAGTGAGATCTAAATCAGCTGTCGCTACGAAGTACTCCAGAGCATAAGAACCAGATACTGTAATTTGAGTATTGAGCTTATACTTGCTTGTGCCACTACCGTCATCGGCTGTTTCTAGTTCTTGCGAAAATAGATCTTTCACCGCAATACCTACTCGATAGGCGTCATAGAACCAAATCGCCCCAAGATCCATATTGAAAGCGTTCTTGTTGGTTTCACTTTGGTCGTAATCACTGATATCAAACTCCTCTACCGAAAGGTTCTGCTTATAGGTTCTAAGCTGTTGGTATTTCGGAGTAACACCAAATGACACATCTTGCCCTTGGACGGTCATTCGTTTCGCCAGCGCTACACCAAATTCAGTGTAGCCAAACGCAATCATGTCGACTTCAGAATTTTCATAGCGCGTCGTCACTTCAGTCGGGCCATTACCATTGTTCGCAGCTATATCGGTAACTGCAACCACCTCGGCATAACCACGGGAGAATATATTGACGGATAACACGTTTATAGGGAGTGCAACTGCGATACCCGCCCCACCCGTCACACCTAGAGGCTTGTCATCAGATAACTCGGTCAAATAATTATTAAGTTGAATCGCAATGGCAGGGTCAGTACTACCGCTATTTTCAAAGGCTTTAATAGAGTCTTGTAAGTCGTCAAGTGTGTCGAGTGAATGATCTGTATCACGAACCGTCGCCCCGATAGCCGGTACGAGAATTCCTATAGTATCGCTATCACGATGGACAGCAGTTAAGGCTGGGTTATAGAAAGGGGCTAAAAGGTAGTCCGCGCTGGTAACACCCGTATTACCCATACCGTTACCTCGTCCATCCGCGATGACAGTCGCCCCGATACAAACGGATGAGAAGCCGATACACCCAACAGCTAGTGATAATTTACTTAATTGATTCATATCCTTATTAACCCTGTTAAGTTGTTCACCTAGTATTATCAAGGTTAATACAAATACCGGGACTTAGAGCAAATATTAATCAATCAGTTCAACTTCGACTAAATTAGATAGTTCTTCAATACCAGAAACGAGGGATTCTTTTTGTGGTTTGGTGAGGCGTTTGATTCTGTATTCCACTTTTGACGCACCACTTCGAGAGTCGCCAACCAGTTGAGACCAAACAAGTTTGAATGGGCCTTTACCTTTTAGGGCCTTAGCGCCAGTCCCATTGCAATGCTGTAGAAATCGGCGTTCTACGTCTGTTGTAATACCGCAGTACAAAGCGTTGTTGCGCATACGGACTAAGTAAACATACCAGTCCGAATGCGTCTTAGTGTTTGTTGAACTCATTAACCTTGTAGCTGTTCAACGACTGCGCGAAGCTCAGCTACTTCAGATTTAAGTGACTCCACCTCTTGTTCAAGTAGAGCAATTCGATCATTACTTGGACTTGTAACGGGAGCAGACACTGCCAGCGCTTCGATATCGACTTCACCACTGAAAAGATGCATGTAGCGTGACTCTCGTTTGCCCGCTTCGCGTGGTAGTTTAACAACTAACGCACCTTCTGGGCGTGAAGCCATTTGGTCAAGCACGGCTTCGACTTCTTTTACATCACTGAAATCTGCTAGTCGATTAGTGCGAGTTCTTAACTCACCAGGGGTTTGAGCTCCTCTCAACAGCAAACAACAAACAATGCCTTTCTCTTGCTTGCTAAGTTTAAGGTCACCAAACTCTGTATTACAAAAACGATGTTGGAACTTATTTGCTCGACTATTAAACCCACTTTCGTCACTAACTAGACGACGGCCAATTAGCGCGTCAATCGCTTGTTGGACATCACTGTCACTCAATGACATAACAGGTTCACGGTTACTCTTTTGATTACAAGCTGTCGTTAAACTATTGAGGGTTAATGGGTAGTAGTCCGGTGTCGTTACTTCTTTTTCGATTAAGCAGCCAATGACACGCGCCTCAATAGGGTTTAGCTCAATGTTCATACCGTTTCCTTATCTTATTATTTTTAACTCATTCCACTAGTGTTCAGCCAAAATAGGAACGGGCTTAAACTCCCCGTTCTCATCAATCATGACTATTTTGCCGCGATTTAACTCTACTTCCGTAATTTCTTGTCGCGTCCGCTCTTTCTTATAGGCTGACACTAGTTTACTTGCTCGACCTTCAGACTCTTCTTTAGCCTTAGGAATTACTATTTGGGACGTACGCATTGTTTGCGCTTTGATTAACTAACGATATCCAAATCATATATCGTTACTCGCACACGCTCAATTGCCTCGTCGCAGATTGGCGATAAAAGCGTCAACACACTGTAATGATTGATCTAAAGACTGTTCTCACAGTACATGATGTGATTTAATCATGAGTAGTTAATCAAAAATTAGGGAAAGAGACCTATGAGCGGTGTATTTGAAATCGTATCTGAAGCACGTCGTAAAAATAAACTGAAACGTGAACTTATCGACAACGAAAAGAAAGTTCGTGACAACCGTAAGCGTGTAGACCTTTTGGAAAACTTACTTGATTACATCAGTTCAGACATGAGCACCGACGAGATTGTTGGCATTATTAAAAACATGAAAGCTGACTATGAAGATCGTGTTGATGACCACATCATCAAGAGTGCAGAGATCTCTAAAGAACGTCGTGATATCAGCCGCCGTATCCGTGAGCTGACTGAAGAAGATAAAGTAATCCAAGGCAAAAAGAAGTAATTCTTACTTTGCATGATATTTAAGAGCCCGCTTTCGTAAGCGGGCTTTTTATTGCGATGTACCACCAACAAATTTGGTTATTTATTGATGGAAATATGCGTAAAACGTTTGCGTAATCGCTAACCCTCTCCGATCCCATTTTTGGGGCTTTCATCACACATTTACCCCTGTTATAGTTCATCTCAGTTAATCATTCAGACCATTCGGGGCACGGAGCTTCCTCACTTATCTCAAGAAGAGAAGAATTGGTACCGACATTGTTCGGCAAAAATTAGAGGGTCAAATTATGGATATGGTTGAAATTTTAGGTTATGCAGCTTCTATCATGGTCGCTATCTCGCTAACGATGAAAGACATTGTAAAGTTACGTGTTCTTAACTTCATCGGTTGTGCATTGTTCACTGCATACGGCCTTATGATTGATGCCTGGCCTGTCGTTGTTACAAACGGCTTCATTGCGTGTGTTAACGTCTACTTCCTAGCAAAGATGCAAAGCGAAAAAAAAGACGAGCAAGTTAAAAGCGCCGCATAAAAACGCTTAATTGCAAAAAAGCCCCTGAATAGTCTCTATTCAGGGGCTTTTTAATATAATTGAAACGTTCCACTACTTGTTGCGTAGTCACTACTGGTTAGCGACAATAAACAGCACTTCTACTCGACGGTTACACGCCTTGCCTGCTTTGGTTCTATTACTACATGCCGGTACATATTCACCGTAACCACGGGTAAAAATTGAATCCATCGCAACGTTGTTTTGAACAAGTTGTTGCTTCACAGCTGTTGCACGTCTCATTGACAAACCATCATTAAATGTTGGCGCGCCTGTACTGTCTGCATGTCCATCAATCACAATATCAATACCTGGTTGAGTCGCTAAATAGCTACCCATCATATCTAGCCAATATCTCGAATCAGACGAAACATTCGACGAACCTGTATTGAATTTGATCGTGTCTTTTAATTTCACCATCACATGATTGCCTGGTAATAGTTCATAGTCGACACCATTGCTGATCAAGAAACTTTGTAAATTGCTATAGCTTTGTGTGCGCTGTTGTCCCATAGGACCTTTAACACCGGATGGCGCGATATTTGTTGGCGTTCCCCACTCAGGGTATCTAACATCAAAATCTGAACGTGGTGCTGTATCAAGCATATCACTGCCGAGCATTGCCATCTCATCAGTCATATTACTACAGCCAGCTAACGTTAATATAAGTGGTAATACCAAGCGCTTCATTCGTTCACCCGTGTGTCCTTTACTGTTCTCTATCTATATCGGCCAATTTTTGAAGACTTTAGCTATCCAACCAAAATTCTTTATTCGAGTGGCTAATCTTTGCTCTGCTTTAACTATTAGTCATACTTTAATCCTAAATTCAGCCACCTAGCTGTTTCTCTTCTGACGTGGACAAAGTAAAATCGAACAACTGAATAAGAACTACTGCCTCATTATTTGCGTGCGGCAGTCGTACCGATAAGAGAATTTAATATGAAAAAGCTGGTTACTTTCGCGCTAATTGCGTTATCAACATTGCTTGTTGGGTGTTCTGAAAGCACTACCCCACAAGAAGGCACACAATATCAACAACTACCGGCAAACTTGGCTACTTTCCGCCTGCCTCTTGTTACTGAAGTCTTCTCTTTGAATTGTGGCCATTGTCGTAAAATGGAAAACGAAATTCCTACCCTTGAGCAACTTACTGGTGAAAGTATCGGCAAAGTCCACGTGACATTTAATGAAAGCGCTCAAATTGGTGCGATGATTTACTACGCGGCTGAAATGCAATTGGGCAAAAAACCTGAACACGACATGATGCTTGAACTGTTTGCCGCAACACAAATGGGGGACGGTGCATCGCTAGCAGATAAGAAAGCAGCGATCGATAAAGCATTCGAAAGCAGAAGTCTTGTCAGCCCTTACAACTTTACTGAAGAGCAACAGAAGCAACTCTTTGCGGCAATGCAACTTGCAGATGACATTACAACTAAAGGCCAAATTAACGCAGTACCAACTTTTATCGTTAAAGGTAAGTACCTTGTTAATACCAGCGCACACCAAGATGTTGAAGGCATTGCGAACACCATTAACTTTCTACTTACTCAACCATAATTCGACGGATAGGATTTATGTCTAAGATTATTTTCCCAATCATTATCTTCGTTCTAGCAGCGTTCTTTATTTACCGCACTTGGACAAACCATAAAGCTGGCGATGAAAACTTTGCTATCGGGCAAGCGTTCTTGCTAGAGAACGGTAAGAAAGAAGGTATCGTCACTACTGAAAGTGGTCTTCAATACGAAGTGCTACACAAAGGCGAAGGTGAACAAAAACCAACAGCTTCAAGCAAAGTAAAAGTTCACTACCACGGTACATTAATCGACGGTACCGTGTTTGACAGTTCTGTAGATCGCGGCGAGCCTATCAGCTTCAAGCTAAACCAAGTGATCAAAGGTTGGCAAGAAGGTCTGACTTACATGAGTGTTGGTGATAAGTTCCGTCTCTACATCCCTAGCCCACTTGCTTACGGGAAAAATGGTACAGGACCAATTCCACCAGCATCCGCTTTGATTTTCGAAGTTGAGCTATTAGAAATTCAATAGTACTCGCCCGAAAAAACAAAAAGCCAATCGAGAGTGTCTCGGTTGGCTTTTTTATTACCTAGAATAACGACTTAATCGTTTTTTAGATGAGTTTGAATAAATTCAGCATCAGCGGCATAGAAATCATTGAGTGGAATGTCTTGGGGAGCAATCCAATGGTATGCCTGAGAGTCATTTGATATTGATGCAGTAAGCTCTGCCTTTTCATCAGCTTTAAAAATAGCGTAGTAAGTGCGGCCGCCTCGCTCATTCACACCACTAAACGTTGCAGTGTGAGGTAAATTTTCAATTTTCGTTTCAGCAAACAGTTTTCTCGCAGCAGCATCCGTTCCCGACTCGTTACTACGGATTTCGCCACCAGGAAAATCGAGCACCTTTCCTTTCGATGCATTACGCGTCTCTTGAACTAACACCTTGCCATTATTAATAACAATAGCCTTAGACAAGTGTTTCATATCCCTACTCCTTATTGTTTTATTTGCACGGTAGTTTGCGTGTACTTTTTATAATATTGGGGGAACGCAAACTTGCCGTCATACCGACTGGACATGCAAATAGTACCTTATGAATAAAAAGTGTGCTGATATGCGTCGCAAAAATATGATCTACAAATAAAAAAACCAGCACATGATCATCGTGCTGGTTTATTGGCTAGAACATAAATTGGTTTATTTATGCTTATCCTGAACATACTTCTTGCTTACGTCTACAACGGCAACATCTTTAAAGAAGCTGCGACCAAGTAAGAGTGGGAAAGAAAGATGGGTACGATCGGCGAGAGTAAAATCGGTCTTTTCTTTCAAATCGCCTAATTGAATCCAAGCTTCAACAACGGCTCTTTTCTGAGTGCCCTCTGCGCTTGATTGTCGAATTTTCACCCAACGTTTTACTGGGAGCGCAATCTCTTTACTTTTTACGCTATCGTGTTCAATTTTAAACTTAACCCAGTCCTTGCCATCACGTTCAAACGCGACAACATCAACAGCACTAATAGATGAAGTAGTTGCACCTGTATCGACACGCGATTTGAAACTCTGTTCCAGACCCGGAACGTAAACCCATTCTTCTTCACCTAGTAGCAATTTGCCATCTGGTGTTTTCTGAACTTTTACTTCTGGTACAGGTTCTTTAGGTTTCGTTGGCTCAGGCTTTTCTGGCTCAACAACCTCTTCCTTTGGTTGCTCAACTTCAGGCTCAACCACTGGCTCTTCGATAACTGGCTTTTCTTCTGGTTCAACGGGTGCAGGACCCGTTGTGGAACATGCCATTAAGCCACCGCTTAACATAATTGGAATTAGCACTTTCCATGGTTTATTCATTCGACCACCTAATCTCGACAAAACAACATAAGGGACGCCCTGCGCCCCATTACATTTAAGATACTTTGATAATCGCTTCGGCTACGTAGGGAATATCCTTTTCCGTTAAGCCCGCGATGTTAATACGACCATCGCCTACACCATAAATACCATATTCTTCACGGAGTTGCGTCATTTGGTCTTGTGTAAAGCCTAGCACAGTAAACATGCCTTTGTGGCTTTCAATAAAGTCGAATTGTGAAGTATTGTGGGTATTTCTCAATTCATTACACAAAGTCTGACGCAAGTTTAACAAGCGCTGCTGCATTTCACTTAACTCTTGCTTCCAGACTGATGTTAGCTCTTGATTTTGCAAGATAGTTTTTACTAATGCTGCACCATGGTCTGGCGGCATTGTATAAGTGGAGCGTGCCAACGTCAGCAACTTGCCTTTCGCATTGCCGACGTCTTTTTGATTTTGACCGACAACAATTGCTGCGCCTGTCCGTTCACGGTACAAGCCAAAGTTTTTTGAACAAGATGTAGTAATCAACATCTCCTCCACATTGTCAGCCATATAGCGAAGACCTTTTGCGTCTTCTTCTAAGCCGTCACCAAAGCCTTGATAAGCGATATCAACGAAGGGAGTAAACCCATTCTTTTGTGAAAGTGCTGTGATTTCTTGCCATGCTTCAAAGTCAATGTCTGCCCCAGTTGGGTTATGACAACAACCATGAAGAAGTACAACATCAGAAGGGCCTGCTTGTGAGAGGTCTTCTAACATTTTAGCCGTATCAACTTGTTTCGTTTCAGGAGAGAAATAGTGGTAGAACTTAACTTTAAGGCCAGCCGCTTCCATCACTGGTTTGTGATTCACATAGCTAGGATTCGAAATCCAAACTGTCGTGTCAGGTTGCGCGACTTTCATCAAATCACCAAGCATACGTAATGCACCGCTCGCACCTGGAGTTTGAATAGCAGCAACGCGATCCATTGCTGATGTCCCGGTTAGAAGTAAATCAATCATGCTCTGATTGAATTCTTCACAACCTGCTAGACCAACGTAAGATTTGGTCTTTTGATTTGCAACAACAACGTCTTGAGCCAATTGAATGGCCTTCATTACTGGTGTTTCGCCTGCGCTGTTTTTGTATACGCCAATGCCAAGGTCAACCTTGTTTGAGCGTTCATCGTTACGGTATGCAACGGAAAGAGATAAAATAGGATCTAATACTGGTGTTGGTAGATTAGAAAACATGAAAGTCATAACCCTTTGAAATTCAAGTAACGGCTGACACGTTATCATCTAACCTATAAATTCAGAAACAAATTTTATCGACTTAGCGCAAATCAGGATTAAAACCTGTAAAGTTTAACATACACGTAACATTCACAACTTTACTATCAGCGTTAAATTTACTGAAGCTTGAAGGTATGAATGATCTGGTTGGAACTGCCCCGCCACTCAAGGTTCAGGTCTTTCTTGTCCTGTTCAAATTTGCCATCAATCAGGACATCAATATATTCAACCACTTCTCTTTGGGCTTCATCAAGCTCACTTAATGTATAACCCGTCCAAACCCAAATATCTTTTCCAGGACACTCTGATTTAACACGCTTAACCAGCTTTAAAATGTCGGCGACATTCGCTGGGTGTAAAGGATCGCCACCAGATAACGATAAACCACGCTTTTTAATCCGAGTATCATTCAGATCTGCAATAATTTGATCTTCGGCCTCTTGAGTGAAATAGATACCAGAGTCCAAACGCTGCGTTGACTGGTTATAACAACCACGGCACTGGTGAACACAACCTGACACAAACAGTGTACAGCGCGTACCTGGACCATTAACAACATCAATTGGATAGTACTGGTGGTAGTTCATGACAAGACCTTCATAGACGAAAAGAAAATCAACCCTCGACAGGTTGATTTTCAGTAAATGAGTTTGGGTGCAAGCGCTTAAAGGTGCTTCACTCGACGCTTAACTTCTTCTTGTTTACCAAAGTTAAATGGGCGAGCATCTGGACTACCTAGGTAACCACATACACGACGCGTTACTGACACTTTGGTTGAGTCGTGGTTACCACAGCTTGGGCAAGTAAAGCCCTTACTTGTACAATCAAACTCACCGTTGTAGCCACATTCGTAACATTCATCAATCGGTGTGTTAGTACCGTAATATGGCACACGACTGTAACTGTAGTCCCAGACGTTTTCTAACGCTTCAACGTTACGCTGCATGTTCGGAAATTCACCATAACAAATGAAACCACCGCTCGATATTTCAGGATATGGCATCTCAAAATCGATCTTATCGTATGGATTTACTTTCTTCTCAACATCTAAGTGGAAACTGTTGGTGTAGTATCCTTTATCAGTCACACCCTTAATCACACCAAACTCTTTGTTATCGATGCGGCAGAAGCGGCTACATAAGTTCTCACTTGGTGTGCCGTATAGGCTAAAGCCATAACCAGTTTCGTCAGTCCAAGAGTTTACTGCTTCTTTCATATGCTTGATGATGCCAAGCGCTTTCTCACGAAGAACAGCGTCGTCATAAACATGTGCTTCTGTACCAAACAACGCATTAACCGTTTCGTGGATACCAATGTAACCCAACGAAATGGACGCACGCCCGTGCTTAAAGATATCAGCAATTGAGTCATCTGCTTTCAGACGAACGCCACACGCACCTTCCATGTACAGAATTGGCGCTACACGTGCTTTGACATTTTCGAGACGAGTAATACGAGTTTCTAATGCACGTCGAGCTAGCTTAAGTTTTGAATCAAGGAGTTCGTAAAACTTCGCTTCACTGCCCTTCGCTTGAATCGCGATACGTGGCAAGTTGAGGCTTACAACACCAAGGTTGTTACGACCTTCATGAACGAGCTCTCCGTTCTCTTCATAGGTACCAAGAAATGAACGACAACCCATAGGTGTTTTGAACGAACCTGTAATCTCAACGACTTTGTCGTAGTTCAGGATATCAGGGTACATACGCTTAGAAGCACACTCTAGAGCTAGCTTCTTAATGTCGTAATTTGGATCTTCCGCTTTGTGGTTCAGGCCATCTTTGATGCCAAAAACAAGCTTAGGGAATACCGCTGTTTTACGATTTTTACCCAGACCTGCAATACGGTTCTTAAGAATAGATTGCTGGATAAGACGAGATGCCCAGCTAGTACCAAGGCCAAAGCCAAAAGTAACGAAAGGAGTTTGGCCGTTTGCAGTATGTAACGTGTTTACTTCGTACTCTAGCGATTGGAAGGCGTCGTAACACTCTTTTTCAGTACGAGCCGTAGCAAACGCTTTTGCATCAGGAATATTCCATTCTTTCGCAATTTCGAAGTGCTTGTCGTAGCTTGTCATTACATACGGCTCTAATACTTCATCAATACGGTTGATTGTTGTTCCGCCGTAAATATGGCTTGCTACTTGTGCAATGATTTGCGCCGTTACCGCTGTCGCAGTAGAGATTGATTTCGGAGTATCGATCTCTGCATTACCCATTTTGAAGCCACGTGTCAGCATACCCTGCAAGTCTATCAACATACAGTTAAACATTGGGAAGAACGGTGCGTAGTCTAAATCGTGGTAGTGAATATCACCCTGTTCATGTGCTTGAACAATGTCACGCGGCAGAATGTGAGTTTTCGCATAGTGCTTAGCAACAATACCCGCAAGTAAGTCACGCTGCGTTGGAATCACTTTACCGTCTTTGTTTGCATTTTCGTTGATAAGATCTAAGTTGCTCTCTTCGATCAAACCTTCGATCTCTTGGGTCAACGCGCTTTGTTTCTCACGCGCTGTATCACGATCATGACGGTATTCAATGTACGAACGTGCCAGCTCTTTATAAGGGCCTTGCATCAATTCATCTTCAACAAGGTTTTGAACTTCAGTGATCTCAACTTCATCGCGATCTTGTAGCTTAAGCTCCACTGCCAACGCCACATTTAAGGCGTAGATAGCGATCTCTTGGCTATTGTGATCCGCTGCTGCTTCCACTGCTGCTTGGATACGGTCTCGACTAAATGGTGCTCTCGACCCATCACGCTTGATTACGATTGGTTTCACTGATTCTCCTTACCCTAAGCATACTCACAGAGTTATCCACAAAATACACTATATAGGCGATTTATTATTTAGCTGACACAAGATGTTGTGGCGTATTTAACGAGATGACACAGTCGAAAGTATTGATTTTGATCAATAAAATGAGAGCCTAGCTCAAGATCAAATCAATCTTGGTGGCATTGATCCAACTTAGAAAGTAAATCGTGAAAATTGCAAAAATGACGAATTTTCGACTTGATTTTTTGCGATGACTTATAGGATAAAGGTTGCAATAGAATTCAACACATCATCCTTATTGATATGCAAAAATCATGGCCACTTATTGGCGTTCTCACTTTATTCGGATCATTCAACAGTTACGCAGAAACTGTTTATTCTGCTTGGAATTTAGAATGGTTAAGTAGTACACCATCTACGAAGTTCAAACCTTCCCAACGAGAAGAACCCGACTATCAATCTCTAAGTCGCCATTTTGAATCTATGAATAGTGACGTGGTCGCGTTTCAAGAGGTGAATGATGTGTCTGCCTTACAACGAGTCATCGGTAATGAGTATCAGATCTTCTTTTCACATCGAGCGAAGCCGAAGAATCAACATCATCAGTTTAGTGATATAAACCAATACACAGGCTTTGCCGTTAAGAATGGTGTTTCGGTGATAGATAAACCAGACATAAGACTCGATACTTCACGTAACAGTAAGCTTAGGTATGCTAGCTACATCGTGGTCGACTCAGACTCGGAACAACCTATACATACTCTATCTGTGCACCTGAAAGCACGCTGCTCTGGCGCCTACAAGAGCAATAAATCATGTCGAACCCTCAAGGCGCAGGGTGAAATGCTTAATGATTGGATTCAAAAACGCGAGACAAACGGTGATGCTTATATAATCTTGGGCGATTTTAACCACAACCTAAACTATAAAGGCGATTGGCTATGGGCTGATATCTCTGAGAATTCAAATGCGATATTGGCAACAAAGAAAACCGAGGCAAAATGTAAGGTCAAGTCGCGTAACAATCCTGACAAAACACACCAATTCCGTTCTCTTATCGATCATATTATTGTAAGCAGTAATCTAAGCTTTAGCTCTCCTTGGCAAGACCTTTACAAAATCGACGATGTACTCAACAACCAAATGAGCGACCATTGCCCAGTTTCTACAGTGATTAAGTAGCTTTTGCCTCGTTGATTGGCTCTCTGTGGTTGAGAATTACTTTACCGATTAGAGAGCCCAGCATCATTGTGACGAGAAATAACAATACTGGATAGCCACCAAGCAAAGAACTAGAGATCGCTGGTCCAGGGCAAATACCGGCAATACCCCAACCGATACCAAACAATGCAGATCCTGCAATTAAACGCGAATCCACTTTCTTGTTTCCTATAGACGCTATCGCTTCTTGGCTAACACTGTGGGTACGCGGCTTTATGAGAAAAAAATAACTTGGCATAAATATCGACAATGCACCGCCCATAACAAAAGCAAGACTTGGGTCCCAACTGCCCGTTACATCTAAAAATCCAATGACTTTTTGCGGGTCAATCATTCCTGAAATAGACATCCCTAAACCAAAGAGTAATCCACTTAGTAAAGGAGAGAACGTAATTAGTATCTTTTTCATCATCAACTCTTCTTAATGTAATCGGACATAAACAGTGACAGCAGCGGTAGCCATAAATATCAGTGTCGCCACAATTGAGCGCGTTGAAAGTCTCCCAATTCCGCATATTCCATGGCCACTGGTACATCCATTGCCTATTCTCGTTCCAATCCCAACGAACAGTCCTCCGAAAACAATGGTAAGAAACGGTATTTGCTCAAATTCTGGCGTAGTGACCACAAACTGCTCTACTCCTAATGCTCCACCGAAGACCATTCCTCCAATAAACAACAAACGCCACAACACATCACCCGTTTTTGGAGAAAGAAGGCCATTAATAACACCACTAATCCCAGCGGTTTTTCCATTCATCAACATCAGTACAGTCGCGGATAGCCCAAGGAGTATCCCTCCCAGTAAAGACATCCATGGAATCATTTCAAACATCATCTTTACCTTCTGAGTCACAGAAAACACTATGTAACGTGCCGATCAACCGTTCAACACGTGGATCTGACAACGAATAGAACACTTGTTGCGACGACTTTCTCGCCACAATGAGGTTGTGTTTTTTCAATACGGTTAAATGCTGAGAAAAAGCAGACTGACTTAAGGTCGATTGCAACTGGAGCTCACTAACGCCCATTTCACCTTGTGTTAGTTGGCACAACACCATCAACCTCTCAGGGTGCGCCATGACTCTAAGCAATCAGACGCTTCTATAACGTTACTCTGCATTTTGGTTAACTCTGTCGCTTGCAAATTACGCCCTCACAAAACTTCAATTTACATTAGAGTTTACTAATTATTATAAATTAGTCAAACCTAATTTAGCAATAATGAAATTAGATAAATTAACATTAGACTTTGCTAATTAATGTTTTTATAGTGGTTACATCACCTCGTTATAAAAATTTGAAGGAGCGGGAAATGACTAAGATTGTAATTATTGGTGGCGTAGCTGGCGGAGCATCTGCTGCGGCAAGAGCACGTCGTCTAAGCGAAAACGCTGAAATCATCATGTTAGAACGCGGCCCAAACGTATCTTTTGCTAACTGTGGTCTCCCTTATCATATCGGAGGTGATATCAAGGAACGCAGCAAACTTCTTCTTCAGACTCCAGAGAGCTTCTTGGCTCGTTTTAATGTTGACGTTCGCGTGATGAGCGAAGTCACTGCCATTGATCGTCAAGCAAAGAAAGTGACGGTCACAAGCAGCCTAGATGGTAGCGAATATACTGAAAGCTATGATTTCTTACTCCTTAGTCCCGGAGCTGCACCGGTTGTTCCACCAATTCCTGGAATTGAAAACCCATTGACCCACTCCCTTCGTAACATTCCAGATATGGACAAGATTCTCCAACATATCAAAACCCATGATATCCGCCATGCTACGGTTGTTGGCGGCGGATTTATTGGACTAGAGATGATGGAAGCTTTCCATTCACTCGGTTTGAACACCACACTCTTGGAACTTTCCGAACAAGTGATGGCTCCCGTTGATAGAGAAATGGCTGGTTTTGTTCACGCTGAAATCAAACACAAAGGGATCGACCTTAAACTGGGTGTTGCGTTAGAGGCTGTGGAACATCAACCTCATCATACTCAGCCAAACCTTCAACTGACGCTCAGCAACGGTCAACAATTAGAAACTGATATTTTAATCATGGCAATTGGCGTTCGACCAGAGACCAAGCTAGCTCAGCAATCTGGCCTAGAAATCGGAGCTCTCGGTGGTATTAAAACCAATGAAATGATGCAGACTTCTGACCCCGCTATTTATGCTGTTGGGGACGCAATTGAAGAGAAAGACTTCGTTACAGGCGAGAGTACCGTCGTTCCCTTGGCCGGGCCTGCTAATAGACAAGGCCGTATGGCTGCAGACAATATGCTTGGCAGAAACGAACTTTACCATGGCACTCAAGGTACCGCTATTTGCAAAGTATTTGACCTCGCCGTTGCTTCAACAGGTAAGAATGAAAAGCAGCTTAAACGTGACAAGATCAATTATGAGAAAGTCTACGTCCATACCGCAAGCCATGCGAGTTACTACCCTGGAGCTGAGATAGTCTCATTCAAACTTCTCTTTGATCCTGCTACAGGTAAAATCTTAGGTGCACAAGCTGTTGGTAAAGACGGAGTTGATAAGCGTATAGACGTTATGGCGGTTGCACAGCGTGCTGGAATGACAGTAGAGCAACTCCAACATTTAGAGCTCACATACGCTCCGCCATATGGTTCAGCTAAAGATGTTATTAACCAAGCTGCATTTGTTGCGAATAACATCATCAAAGGCGATTCTATGCCAATTCATTATGATGAGGTAACCAACCTCTCTGATGACCAGATTCTTCTCGATGTTCGCAACCCAGGTGAATTAGAGTCAGTTGGCTACCTTGATGGGGCAATCAATATTCCAGTTGATCAACTCCGCCAGCGCATGGATGAGCTACCAAAAGACAAAGAAATCATCATATACTGCCAAGTTGGATTGCGTGGTAACGTCGCGTACAGACAATTGGTTAACAACGGATACAAGGCCAGAAACCTCATCGGTGGCTATCGAACCTACCTGCACGCTCAAGCGTAATCGACACTACACTGCATTTGGGGAGCACTCGCTCCCCTTTTTTGTTGCTACAACTTGTGGCCCATATCACTACTACCTTGGTATAGAGGCTGATCGAAATTGATTTAGATCAATTAACCACATACAGATTAAGGTTATGTTGACTATGTGTTAATAAGTCTTTAACAAAGGATTGAGTTATGGAATTGAAACAAGACCCTCGCTGTTATACCGATGTTTGTATTGATGGAAAATGGTTTCACCATGATCACTGTACAACCAACGCTTACATGCTAAAAGGTGGTGCATCTTGTGCGGTTGAACTGAAAAAGATGCCAGAAACAGAAACTGAACTTATTGAATTAATTCAACACAATCTAAATTAAACTCTTTCTTTGAATTATCTCAGTAAACATCAAAAAGGGCTGCTAGATTGCAGCCCTTTCATTTTTCAATTTCAACTAGGCCATTGATTGACGTGTTTTGTATGTATTTAGGCCAAACAACACGAGGACGACTAATACAACTGGAAGTACATAGATATTCATCATCTCCCATCCGACTGTCGACTCCAACCATCCAGAAAGTAGAGCCGTTATCGTCACGCAACTGAAGACAAAAAATTCATTGAATGCTTGAGCTTTGGACTTGTTCTGAGGTGCATAGGATTGACTAAATAAACCCGTTGCAGCAATGAACATAAAGTTCCAACCTACACCGAGCAATATAAGTGCAATGCTAAAATGCCAAATAGACTGGCCATGAATATTGATAGCAATACAAAGCACAAACAGTAGGCCACCGACTAAGATCATCTTCCTTGCGCCAAATCGTTCAACGAGGCTACCAGTAAAGAATGCAGGGACAAACATTCCTAACACGTGCCATTCAATAACACCGGCCGCTTTTTCAAAGTTGAATCCGCAACCAATCATTGCAAGTGGTGTGGCAGTCATCAGAATATTCATCACGGCATACGCCACCATGGCAGCAAAGACAGCTAGCATAAAGTTTGGAGCTGTGATGATTTCTGCAAGTGGCTGCGCCTTCTCCTGACCATGAGACTTGTTTAAAGAAGGAAAGTGAATGGTCTGTAGTAAGCAGAGGGCTAAGATGTTCAAGCCTATCAACGCCATAAACGCTCCGACGTACAATCCGTCGGAGGACCACTGCTGAGAGTAAATAGCCAAGTTAGGACCCAACATCGCAGCTAATACGCCACCAGCCATAGATATTGATATTGCTCGATGCCTTGCGCTTTCATCACAAACTTCTATTGCGGCAAAACGATAAAGTGTCCCAAACCCAATCCCGATACCAAGTAGAAAAGTACCCACGCAAAACAGATAAAACAGTTCTTGTGATAGCGCGTATGTGGCAACACTCGCTCCGCTAATCCCAATCAAGTTGCCAATACTGAATCCTTTTTTACGTCCTAAGCGTCCCATAATTAGCGAAGCTGGAATAGTAGCACTCATCAGTCCTAAAAACTGAAGAGCCACTGGGAGCGTAATCAAACTAGCACTGGGGGAAATGGCTTTTCCGACCAACCCTATGACAGAGATAAGCAAAATGTTCCCAGTCATTAACAATGCTTGGCAAAGAGAGAGCAGCCATACGTTTCGATTCATTAGCTAAGCGCCCTTTCGACTGCGGCTTGAACGTGCAGTTCTACCGTATCAAAAAGAGGAACGTCTGTTTCATGTTGTTGAACTAACAAACCTATTTCAGTGCATCCAAGGATCACCCCTTGAGCACCATTCATAGCAAGATCATTAATAATCGTGTGATAGTCATCTTTTGAACGACGATGGATTTTACCAAGACACAATTCATTATAAATCACGTCATGTACCAACTTTCTCTGAACGCCATTTGGGACAAGCACTTCGATACCAAATTTGTCTGTCAGCCGCTGCTTATAAAACGCCTGTTCCATAGTAAAGGCAGTCCCTAGCAGACCTATTTTTGTAATACCTTGTTTCTTTAGTGCTTCACCAGTCGAATCTGCGATATGCAGTAAGGGGATCGAGACCGCTTCTTGTACCTGATCAGCGACTTTATGCATGGTGTTGGTTGCAATGAGAACAAAATCTGCCCCAGCTCGTTCAATGGACTGGGCAGCATCACATAAAATCTCAGCGTTTTTACCCCATTCTCCGCTACGTTGTAGGGCTTCCACTTCTGAAAAATCGACACTATTGAGAATGACTTTTGCTGAATGAAGTCCGCCCAGTTGTTGCTTGACGCCCTCATTGAGCTGTTTGTAATACGTCGCCGTTGACTCCCAACTCATTCCACCAATAATCCCGATCGTTTTCATGCTGTTTCCCTCTCATATGGTCGTTACAAATAATTAAACAGATCGACCATGACATTACAAATAAAAAGGCTTCCAACATTGAGAAGGAAGCCTAATTGGTTTGACTCTTTACGCAGTGGCTATTTTAAAGCTATTGGTAGCACTTGCTTCACATAGTCGCCTGGTGCTGGTGACAACACTGGAAATTGCTCGCTGCCTACTGGGAATGGGTCGATTTGCTCCTCGGCATTAAAACTCATTAACCATTGATGCCAATGTGTCCACCAAGAACCTTCACTATGCTTGGCATTAGCTAGCCATTCATCAGCGCTTTCGTCTAGTGTGTCGCTCGTCCAATAACCGTATTTCTCTTTGTCTGGATGATTAACAATACCGGCAATATGTCCCGACTCACCCAGAACAAATGTCTTATTACCACCCACATTCAGAGCCCCACGATACGTCCCTTGCCAGAGAGCAATATGGTCTTCTTTGGCCGATATAAAGTAACTCGGGATTTTGATCTTGTTGAGATCAATCCAAACACCACCAATTTTCACGCCCTTGTCTTGCACAAGTTTGTTGTTTAGATACAGCTCTCTTAACATAAAGTTATGTGTCTTGGCTGCTACATTAGTACTGTCACTGTTCCAATAAAGCAGATCAAAATCGACCGGGCTGTTACCTTTAAGGTAATTATCTACATAGTAATTCCAGTAAAGGCTATTTTCTCGTAGCAAACTAAACGTCACACTCAATGAACGTCCATCCATATAGCCTTTTGCAGAGTTCTGCATTTCTATGGCATTAAGTATGGTGTCATTGATGTATGCTCCGACTTCACCGGGCTGCGAAAAATCGAGTAAGGTCGTGAAAAATGATGCGCTTTTAATGCGCTTTTTCATCCGTTTCGCCGCGTAATAAGCAATCGTACTCGCCAAAACAGTCCCACCAATGCAGTAACCCGCAGCATTGACTTGGTCTTGTCCTGTAATATCTTCGATTGCTGATACCGCCTTAGCGACACCTTCAGTGACGTAATCACCAAACTCAACATCACGCTGCTCAGATCCAGGGTTACGCCATGAGATCATAAATACCGAATGGCCTTGCTCTAGTAACCAACGCACCATTGAGTTCTTCTCGCGCAAATCAAGAATGTAGTATTTATTGATAAACGGCGGGACTATCATTAGCGGAGTAGAGTTAACCTGCTCAGTAAGAGGACGATATTGAATCAACTCAAACAATTGATTTTGGTAAACGACATCACCAGGCGTGTTCGCAACATCTTCACCGATTCGAAACGCATTATTGTTGGTCATGCGAATCTTTAAAATATCAGCGCTCGACTCTGCATCTTCCTTCAACTGCTCTAAACCGGTTAATAGGTTTTGCCCATTTTGTTCCAGTGTTAGCTTCAGAAGCTCTGGGTTTGTCGCAATATAGTTGCTCGGTGAGAGCGCGTTGATGGCTTGTCGTGAGAAGAAGCTGATACGTTCTTTAGCTTTTTCATCCAAACCTTCGATGCTATCAATAGTCTCAAGATACGTTTTGCTGAAGAGTAGATAAGACTGCTTAATGAAGTTAAAGAATACGTCTTGCTGCCACTCTTCATGAGAAAAGCGTTTGTCACCTTTCTCTGCTTTGATGACATCTTCAGCATTTGCACTAAGCGCAACGTTTTGCCAAATCTGCAACTGTTGTTGCCACCAATCCGCTTGTATTTTTAATAATGCTGCGGGTTGATTAGCTGCGCTCTCAAACAATTTTGTTGTGTCTTCGAAGTTCACCTCTTGCATTGCTTTATTCAGAGGAGAGTTTGCGGCTGCCCTGCTCAGTTCTAGATCTTCCCACCATTTTTGATTGGTTTCTTGGAGCTTAACAAGGTAGTCCGAAAAGAAGTTTTGTAACATGGTTAGACTCCTACGATCGGAAAAAAATGCCGCCTTTCGGCGGCTAATATAGGCAGTGTTATGCGGGAGTCACTGTCTTAAGGTTTTCCGTCGTCATCTGTTCTACATCATCTTTAAATTCTTTCGCTACTGCTTGCAGCTTATTGCTATCGTCCATCATCTGTTGCGATAGTTTTGTCAAAACACTTAGCTGCTGGCTGTTAAACGCAGTCAAAGAAGTCACATCTTTAATCTCACTTGCAGCTTTCATTTGAGCTAAGCCCATTTCACTATAAGTGCGCATTGCGTTGAGCTGGAGCTCAGTCAACACTTCGACGTTTTTGGTAACAAGCTTATTGAACTTTAGATACGGTTCCATGCTCTTTTCTGTTTGATCGCTGAATGTTTTAAAAAAGTCTGTATACATGAGTAATGCTCCTAGGTTAATTCCATTTAAAAATTAGTTAATAGACTTGATGATTATTGCGGTACCCATACCACCACCAACACATAAAGATGCCACGCCATATTGCTCACCTCGACGGTTAAGCTCATGAATGAGTGAGACTAGAATTCGGTTACCCGACGCGCCAAGTGGGTGTCCAAGCGCAATGGCTCCACCATTGACATTTGCCTTATCCAAAATGGAAGAAACACCAACTTCATGCTTCTCTGCCAATTTATGAATGACTCCTAATGCTTGTGCGGCAAACGCTTCATTCAGTTCGTAGAGGTCAATGTCTTCAATGCTCAACCCCGCCTTATCCAAGGCAATACTGATCGCTTCCACAGGCCCTAAACCCATTAGTTCTGGCTCAAGCCCTGATTGGCCGTAGCTGACTATCTCTGCGAGAGGTTTTAATCCGTGTTGTTTGACTACCGATTCACTTGCAACAATTACAGCACTCGCGCCGTCATTAAGCCCTGATGCATTCCCTGCGGTTACCGTTCCTTCACGATCAAAAGCAGGGCGCAACTTAGATAAACCACTCAGTGTAGCTTCCGCTTTGGGATATTCGTCCGTATCAAAAACCACAGTTTCTCGACGCTGTTTTACGTCAACAGGCACAATTTCTTGCTTGAATTTTCCAGCTTCAATCGCTGAAACAGCTTTTAACTGGCTACCTAGAGCGTACTCATCTTGCTGTTCACGGCTCAGATTAACTTCTTTCGCGATGTTTTCAGCGGTCACGCCCATATGATATTGGTTATAGACATCCGTCAAACCGTCGTTGATCAAAAGATCTGTAAGATTCATGCTACCCATCTTATGACCGTCTCGAATTCCAGAAGGTACTGTGAATGGGATCTGGGACATTACCTCAACGCCAGCAGCGACAACTATTTGCGCGTCCCCAGCTTTAATATGACTTGCAGCATCCATCACGGTTTTCATTCCGCTGCCACAAACCATGTTTAGGGAATATGCTGGAACCTCATTTGGGATCCCGGCGTAAATGGAAGCTTGGCGGCCAACTCCCATACCTTGTCCAGCACTAATTACGTTACCAACAATCACTTCATCGACTAGGTTCGGGTCGACATTACCTTCTGTCAGCACAGACTTAATCGCAATCGAGGCTAAGTTGCCCGCAGATGTATCTTTTAGCATTCCACCAAAAGAGCCAATTGGTGTGCGTTTCGCAGCAACAATAAATACTTTTTCCATTATTTCACCCTCTTTTAGTGCATGTATAAGCCGCCGTTTACAGAAAGAGTTTCCCCTGTAATATAAGCGCCAGCATCACTAACAAGATAAGCGACAGATTTTGCGACTTCATTGGGGGTCGCGAGTCTTCCCATTGGAATTTGAGCTTTAATAGATTCTAAAGCTTCTGGCTTCATCGCTTCGACCATTGGTGTACCTGTATAACCAGGAGCAACAACATTCACCGTCACACCGCTGCGTGCGCCTTCTGCTGCTAACGCCTTAGAGAAACCTATCATTCCGGCTTTTGCTGCAGAATAGTTGGTTTGGCCGAATTGCCCTTTAAGTCCATTGACTGAAGAAATGTTGATAACTCGCCCATTGCCTTTCTCGCACATTGCCGCAAACAGAGGTTGAGTAACGTTGAATACACTGTTGAGGTTAGTTTCGATAACTTCTTTCCATGCAGAGGCTTGCATCTTTTTGAATGTGCCATCGCGAGTTATCCCCGCATTATTGATAACCACATCTACTGTCCCTTCCTCTGCAAGTAATGCAGCCAATCTCTCTGCACACTGCTCTGTATCGGTAACGTCTAGTTCAAATAAACGAACTTGATCTTCGTTAAATTGCTTCTCATTGAACCAATCTAATGCACACTGGTGATTACCCGTAAAATAAGTAGCAATAACACGATAGCCGTCATTCACAAGTTGCTCGGAAATAGCGGAACCTATTCCGCCTTTTGACCCTGTGATCAAAGCAATTTTCTTCATTCAATGGACTCCATTCATAACAGCAACACATAAAAGCCTTTACGATTAATTAATGCGTAAAAACCAAAACCATTTAAATATTGGACAGGCACTTCCAATGCCTTTTAATAATTAAACTTAATCGCTAAATATTACACTTCAAATATTTTTCGGATATTAATGCATAAAGTTGAACAAAGTCTCATATGGCATGAAATGTTATATTACTGTTAAATCTCTTTAAGTGAATGTTTTTACACATAATTATTTAATCTACAATCCAATCAATAAAAGCTATCTCATTGATTAATAAACTCATACCCTTGAAGTTAAGGTGTTTACAAAAATATTCCAACGTATAAGCCTTTAACTCGAACCACGAAAAATCCAATAGAAGTCAGTGAGTTTTTTATCATTACGACTTTGTACTTTAGTATTAAACATCATCAATAACTTGGGCTATATTCAACGACAAAACATATAAGATTATGATTTTCAGTAGTGATGCCAAATTTTATTACTTAGACTTATGTCTACCTCTACGTTAAAAAGTAATGATTTAAATTTTCTATTTATAATATGTTTGTATAAAAAAGCCCGGAATAAATCCGGGCTACATGGTTTCATTGAACTTTTTATTAAGCAACTATTACGTTATTAATTTTTCACTGCGATATTTTCCGTAGACGAATCGATAGTTTCGTTTAATAAGCCAGCGTATATTCCATTGAGGGCCAATAGCTCCTTATGACTTCCTCGCTCAATGATCTCACCTTTGTCTAGCACAAGTATCATGTCGGAGTGCCTTACAGTACTCAATCGGTGAGCAATGGCGATTACCGTCTTATCATTGAACAATCGTTGCATAGCTTTTTGAATTAAGGATTCAGTGATGGAATCAACCGAGCTCGTCGCTTCGTCTAACATCATCACTTGCCCACCTTGTGCAACAGCACGCGCAAATGAGATCAACTGGGTCTGCCCTACTGATAGGTTTGAGCCATTCTTTTCAATTTTGAAATCATATCGTCCAGGGAGTTTATCGATAAAACGGTTCGCGTACACATATTGTGCCGACTGTTCTACATCTTTACTTTCTATATCTGGCTTGCCCAAAGCAATATTAAACTCAATGCTCTCTTCAAATAAATGTACATCCTGCATCATTAAGGAAAACAGGTGCATAGAGTCCTCTACGGCGATATCTGATAGCTCAATACCATTTAGTAAGATGCTACCTTCGTAATCTAGGTACGTCCTAGAGATCAAACGGAGTATTGTGGACTTTCCTGAACCAGTTGATCCCACCAGTGCAATTTGATGACCTTTTTTGAGCACAAAAGAGACATCATTTAATACATAGGGAGCATCTTCTTTATATCGAAAACTCACATTGCGAAACTCTAATGTCTCGAACTGCGTTAAATGGGGACTCACTTCGTTATTTGGTAACAGTTTGCGCCCCTCTTCTTCTGTCGGTTGAGCAAACAGCTCTTCAATATGATCAAACGCCGCAAATGAACTTTGGATCGAGGCAATTTGAGAAGTGAAGTCACGGATAGGAACAAATACCTTTTCCAACGTGTTGATAAACGCAATCAAAACACCAAGTGTCAAAGCACCTTCAATGACTTGCTCTGAACCATACCAAATCATTAAAGCTATCGTGATCGAAGTAATACCCGAGATAAACGAGAACAGAATCGCATCATATTTATTAATCTTCTTCTGTGCATGCAAGAATTCGTCGGTGTAGCTTTTGAACTTCTCTTCTACTTGAGTTTCTGCCCGATACATTTGAACGGTTTTCATACCAAATAAGACTTCCTGCAAAAAGCCAACGCCTCTTGCTAACGCAGATCGAGTCAGTAGATAAAGTTCACGAAGTTTATTTCGAACGTATACCGTTAAGTACATAACTGGCGGCATGACAATCAATACAATAAGAGTCAGTTGCCAATCGATTAAAAACATCATCACCAACAAAGCAATAGTGTTCAAAGTATCTTTCACTAAACCAACAACTGATTGAACGAAAGTCTCGCCGATGGTTTCCAAATCACTTGTCAGGCGAGAAAGCGTGACACCAATAGGCGTACCATCGAAATAGCTGCGTGGTAACTTTAATACGCGATCAAATAGAACACTTCGCATATCAGTTACCGTGTTTTGCCCTGTCTTGCGCAAGTTGTATGAGTAAGTAGTGTCAACGAAGTAACTCATGACGAGAACAGCAACTAAATACGAGACATATTCTAACAATCCGTCCATGTCTCCTTGACTAAGGTGAACATCGATTATTTGAATAATCAACCATGGAAACAATAAGCTCGTCAGCACAGTAAGCGGCAACATAGCAATGCCTAGAATCGCTGAGTTTTTATACTTCTTTGCAAACTTGAAAAAGTGCTTAAGATATTTGACGTCGACACCTTTTAACATGCTGCTGCCTCCGTCTCGTTTTGTTGAAGTTGCCAAGTTTCTAGATAGTAGTCACACGTTTTGAGCAACGTTTGATGATCCCCTCGCGCAATCACTTCACCGTTATTTAGAACAACAATCTCATCCATATATTCAAGTGCATTGACGCGGTGAGACACAACCAAAACGGACTTGTCACCTAAATGGTCGAATAGATTCTCTAAGATTTTTCTCTCTGTTTCGTAGTCAACTGCAGAGAGTACGTTGTCCATAATGATCAACTCTGCCGGTTCTAGAAGCGCACGCGCAATACTAAGCCTTTGCTTTTGCCCGCCAGACAGCATAATGCCTTTTTCACCCACTAGGGTTTGGTCGCCATGTTCAAAACGAGACACATCACTGGCTAGCTGACTGAGTTCTAATACTTCATCGACTTGCACTTTAGCTACCTCACTCTGGCTACCAAAGCGGATGTTGTCTTCAACCGTTGCTGAAAACAAGTACGGATCTTGGGTTACTGTTTTGATATAGCGACGTAAGTCCGAACGCGAAAAAGAGGTAATGTCTCTATCGCCAATAAAGATGCTTCCAGCAGGCACTTCCAAATGATGGTTTAGGCAGTTAACCAGCGTCGTTTTACCCGCACCTATCCCACCAAGAATCCCAACTTTCTTTCCTTTAGGGATATCAAAGCTAATATTGGACAGTATATTTTCTTCATCTACATCGTATTGAAAACTCAAGTTTCGGACCGAGATAGTTTTCCCTGTGAGTTGCTCAACTTCAGGCTGAGAGAGTTTAACTTCATCTAGCTCAGGCATCTCCGCGTTCAAGATTGTTTGAGCGCTTTGAATACCGACAATCCCTCGCTGGTAAATAGTCGCAATACGTCCCAACTGCATTAGTGGCATCGCCAGCAGCACCGAATAGGTCAGAAATGCTGTTATCTCACCCAGTGTGAGCTCTTGTGCCATCAACATGTATCCACCTAGACCGAGAATAATGATCTTCATTAAGTCATTGGCGTAATCTAAAACAGGCATAAAGTAGACTTGTATGCGCATGATCCTCATACGACAGCGCAACAATTGTTGGTTGAGCTTTTCTACCTCAGCTTTCACCCAAGGAGACATCTTCTGGCTCTTAATCAAGTCGATGCCAGACAAGTAATTCATCATTTGCGCTGACAAATTTTGCAACCGACTCATATGCTCAAGGTGCAATGTTTTCATACGCGTAAAACCAACGCGAAATATGACAAAAGCAATTGAGATAGGAATGACCGAATACAGTGTAAGCTCAGGAGAGATACGCCACATGTACAAAGGAGTTAGTGACAGCGCTAACAGAGCATTAAAAAACTGCAAAAATCCGACGCCAAATAAAAGTCGAATTCCATTGAGGTCATTATTGATAATTGAAATTAAGCGGCCCGAAGCAAACTGCTGATGAAAGCTACTAGGTAAACGATTAAGCTTTTGAAGCAGCGTATTTTTTAGTGCCGCTTCTGTAATCCTGCCAGGGTTCAATGCATAGATGCGCGACAAAATGCGTACAACTACCATTGCAATCGACATAGCGACCACAATTCCAACGTAGCTTTTTAGCTGAGCATGTCCTGTGACCGAAGCATCTTCAATCAAATCAATCGCAAGTTGAATATAACGAGGGATTTCGACTTGCAGCCAGTTCACAAGAAAGATAAATACAATCGCAAGCAAGTACGATTTGCGATTCATACGCACATAATGCGCGAAAAACTCAGTTTTGGTCATACGACTCGTTCTTTCTAGAAAGTTTTAGTATGCGATTCAATTTAGCATTTCAGTACGAAACGGTGATGAGTACATGATGAGAAACGCTTATAAGGTAATGTTTAGAATGCCATTAGAAGCATAGCATTTTACTCTCTTAAGCGTGAAAAATCATCCGCTTGAAGTGTGTTTAAGGCTTAAATCTAAATGGAAAAAAGCCCGGAACTAATCCGGGCTGGCTTTAAACGAATCGATTTCAATCCTTGAACTATCCGGCAGTGGATGGTTTGATTCGATAGAAAATAGCGAATAGCACAGGTACAACAATAAGAGTCAATACCGTAGCGAAACCTAAGCCCGCCATGATTGTTATCGCCATTGAGCCAAAAAATGCATCAAATACGAGAGGGATCATCCCCAAGATCGTTGTTAAAGCAGCCATACTTACTGGTCTAACACGAGAAATAGCACTATCAAATACCGCCTGATAAGGGTCTTTACCTGAGTCTAGCTCGATATTAATTTGGTCAAGCAATACAATGCCGTTTTTCAAAATCATACCGCTCAGACTTAGTAAGCCAAGGAATGCGGTAAAACTAAATGGCATGTCGGTTGCTAGTAGACCGATTGAAACACCGATAATCGACAGCGGAACAGTAAACCAAATCACCAAAGGCTTTCTGAACGAGTTAAACAGCAACATAGTGATGATAAACATCAACAAGTAACCCATAGGCAGTGAGCCAAACAGAGCTTCTTGTGCATCTTTCGACGACTCGTATTCCCCACCCCATGTAATCTCGTAGCCTTCAGGCAGTGTTAATGCTTCTACATTCGGTTTAATTCGAGTGAATAGGCTCGCCGGTGTTTCATGTCCAAGAACATCGTGATCTGCCAATACTGTCAGTGTGCGTTTTCTGTCGCGACGCTGGATTAGCGGTTCTTGCCAGTCTAGTGCGACGCCATCAATCACCTGCTCTACCGGAACGTAACTTTGAAGCGTTGGACTCCAAATTTTCACGTTCGCCAACGATTCGAAGTCAATTCGCTCTTGTTCTGGAAGACGAGCAATAATAGGCAGCATATGAGTGCCATCACGTAACAAACCAATCGGTGTGCCACCAAATGACATCTGCAGTGTATTCGATAGGTCTTCTTTAGAAATACCAAGTCGACGAGCTTTAGACTCATTAAACTGAGGTACTAACTCTTTGGTACGCTCTCGCCAGTCATGTCTTACATTTCGAGCGCCAGGATCTTTCAGTAATACATCTTCGACTTGAACAGCAATCTCACGAAGTACTTGTGGGTCTGGACCTGTAATACGAGCTTCAATTTTTGACGCTGGAGAAGGTCCGAATTCCATTAACTTAAATTGGAATGTTGGTTGGTTAAACTTAACCGCTAGGTTGTCGTCTAACTCTGCCAACAGTTCAAACATCGTTTCACGATCAGTGGTACGTATTTGCAATTGGCTATACGCTTCGTAGCTTTTTTCCGGTTGATAAGTCAATGCAAAACGCTGTAGACCTTGGCCTGTTGTCGTTGATACGAAATCGACATTTTCTTGTTCACGAATATACTGCTCTACTTTTTTCGTTTCTTTAATCGTTTCGCGAATATCGGTCCCTTCTGGCATCCACATATCAACGTAGAACATGGGTGTATTTGATGGAGGGAAGAACTGTTGCTTCACCATGCCAAAACCAGCAACGGCAACAACAAGTAAACCAATCATGCTCGCAACAGTCAGCCAACGGAAACGTAAAGCAAATTTTAAGCTCGCACCAAAAACTGTAAACAGCAGACCTTTGTACGGGTCATCATCTTCAGACGTTGTCTCTTTGTTCTCTTCTTTCAGTAGAAGCTCAGCCAAAAATGGAGTCAGCGTCAACGCAGTGATCCAACTTAGGAATAGAGAATAGCAAAGTACCCAGAACAATGAGCCCATGAACTCACCCGTTGCATCCTCAGACAGACCAATAGGTGCAAATGCGGTAATTGCGATGATGGTAGCACCAAGCAGAGGCCATTGTGTTTGCTTCACGATATCAATAGCTGCTTGAAGCTTTGTTTTACCGCGCTTTAAGCCAACTAAAATACCTTCTACAACGACGATCGCATTGTCCACCAGCATACCTAGTGCAATGATCAGCGCGCCTAGTGAGATACGATGTAGCTCAACATCATTTTGCTTCATTAGAATAAAGGTACCGAACACTGTCAGAAGCAGTACCGCACCAATAATTAGACCACTACGCAGTCCCATTGCAAATAGCAATACGATGATAACAATAGCGACTGCTTGGCCAAGACTGACAATAAAGTCATCGACTGACTTTTCAACTTCTGCCGCTTGGTTATAGAAGTAATTGATTTCAACGCCAGCAGGACGAATAGACTCTAACGATTGAAGCTCCGCTTCTAGCGCCTTGCCAACTTCAACGACATTGACACCCGCGCCAAAAGAGATAGCAAGGTTAATCGCAGGTTGCCCGTTGAACGTCAGTACATTAGACGGTTTTTCTTGAATGCCACGACTGATGGTCGCAACATCTTTAAGTCGAATAAGGTTACCTGTGTCACGACCATGAATAATCAACTCTTCAAGCTCCTGTTCTGAGCTCATAGTGCCATTTGGTCGAATAGTCAGAGTTTGACCATTAACCATCACTTCACCCGCGGACTGAACGCTATTTTGCTGACTCAGTAACCCAACAACCGTATTCATATCTAGATTAAGTGCAGCAAGACGTTCTAGAGATACTTCAACAAATAGCTGTTCTTGCTGATCACCTGCAATAGCGACTTTACCTACACCGTCAACAAGTTCTAGCTCTCGACTTAAGTAGTCTGCATAACGTTTTAGCTCGACATAATCGTATCCACTTCCCGTGAGCATTAGCATGATGCCGTATACATCACCGAAGTCATCAATGATTTGGATAGAGTTCACGCCAGATGGAAGCGTTGGCTGAAGATCATTAATCTTTCGGCGCATCTCGTCCCAGATTTGTGGGAGCTCGTCTGGACCATACTCCATCTCCATACTGACCATAATCTGCGACATACCGTTAGACGATGTCGAGGTAATTTTGTCAAGGTATGGTAGTTTGCGAATCTCTTTCTCTAAGGGATAGGTCAGCTCCTCTTCCACTTCTTGCGAAGTTGCACCAGGGTAAGTCGAGATGATCATCGCGTCTTTAATGGTAAATGCAGGGTCTTCTAATCGACCTAAATCCATAAAAGAGGTGTAACCACCAATCGCTAATATGATCAGAAATAGCCAGCTAATGACTTTGTTTTTTATTGAGTACTCAGCAATGCTCACAGCTCAACTCCCTTAATTTCCATACCTTCACGAAGCTTTCTTAAATTTGAATTGATAAGTACATCACCCTTAACAATGCCTGATGCTACTAGAGCACCACTGCCGGTAATTTGATCAATACTTACTGGGTATTTGTGTGCGGTGCCATCTTCAAGCTTCCAAACGTAGAACTCTTGGTTTTGGCTGCCAGCATCAATGGCAGTCATTGGCAACTGGTAAGCTTCAAGAGTGTTTAGGCCAGCCTTCATTAGATCAACTGAAACGCGAGCGCTTGTACCTGGCAGAATTTGATGTTCAAGTTGCGCCATGCTTAGCCAAAGTTCATACGTCTGGCTTTGCGGATGAAGCTCACTGGTATGCTCTAAATAACTCACTGGGTAGCTACCTTCATGACCCGCAAATGTCGCTATTGGTTGATAGCCCTGTGCGTTAACTTCTGGGTTAAGCATTGCCAATACCGAATCCGAAACTTCAATCTTTACGTAAACCTGATCGTCTTGATAAATCGTAACGACTTGCTCCCCTGGAGTGACGTTTTCGAACTTCTTCTTATCGACAGAAGAAATCACCCCTGAGAATGGCGCGGTTAAACGCATGTAACGCATTGTTGCTTGCGCGGCGCCTAGGTTAGCTTTGGAAAGTTGCAAGTTCGCTGTCAATTCATCGAGCTCAGCACGAGAAATCATTTTGTTCGCTCGCAGCTCTTCACCACGTTTCGCTTGTTTCAAAGCGAGTTCATATTTCACCTGAGCATCGATAAGCTGCTGCTTACTCTTAGAATCATCCAGTATCGCTAGAGTTTGCCCTTTTGTGACATTGTCACCTTCTTTAACTAATATTGATGACAACTCTCCGTCTAAACGAAATGCTAGAGGCGTTAATTCCGCAGGCATTACTTGGGCGTTAAAGTTTCTATATGAACTTTGTGATGCCTGCTCAACCGTGAAAGTATCCACCATTACCGGCTTAGTTGGGCGATGTTCCGTGTCAGGTGTACAAGCAACAAGTACACTTAGTGATACTGCCGCTAGTAAAAATTTATTCTTTCGCATGTTAGATACCACCTTCTTTCGTCCATGCTTTCACTTGTTGACCTGGTAGTAGCTTCTCTACTCCGGCTTCGACGATAAGGTCACCGCTATTTAGACCTGCAATGATATTGCCTTGTGTATCGAGCTCTACCGTGACCGCTGAAATTGTCTTAGTTTCTTGATCAAATCGGTATAGCTCACCGACTGAATCTTGTTTCGAAACCCACGCGGTTTCCGCAACTCGTACTAAGCTATGATTTGCTTCGTTTTGTAATCTGACTTGCGCTGTCATCCCTGGTAATAGGTTCAGTTGTTGAGGGCGTACAATAGACACGCTCGCTGAATAGCTGTTGGTATCACTATCAGGTTTGGTCGAAATCTCTTTGAATGTTGCAGGAATCAAAACATCACGATGACTGTCCATCACGACGTTAAAAAGTGAGCCTTCCAAATGGCTAAGTCCGTATTGCTCGGCATAGCTCACTGGGATTGTGAACACCACATCCATAACACCGTTATCAATGACATTCAGTACAGGCTGATTGGCACCAACAACTTGATGCTCTTTGCTAAAAGTAATCGAAACCACCCCATCAAATGGAGCAAGAATTTGTGTGTAGTTTAAGTCGGTCTTCGCTTGTTCCAATGACGCTGAAGCAGCTTTATAGCTCGCTTCATTTTGATCAAATGTATCAACACTAATGAGTTTCTTATGATGCAGTTGCTCAGCCCGTAAAAATGCCGTCTTGGCTAGGTTAAATTCAGCTAAGCGTGCTTGGTATGCGAGTTGATAGTCTGTCGGGTCTAGCTTTGCAAGTACATCACCTTGTTTAACTTCGCTTCCCATGTGAACAAATAACTCTTCGACTTCACCAGCAACTTGAAATGAGAGAGACGCTCTGTCTGTGGCATCGATATTAGCGATGAACGAATCGTATTGCGCATTCTGAATATTGGGCACTTGAGTCAGTTTAACTGGCTTTACAACAGACTCACTAATTTCAGAGTTAGCTTTGTTACAACCTGCAATTGCCAATGCCGATAAACCTATCGCTGCGAAACGCATCATTGGTCTTATTCCTTGTGTTGATGTGTTCATTTTCTATCATCTTCATTTATTACACACCTGTGCAGTATATAAATTTTATAACCGAGATCAATGTTTATTTTCCACCTGTGTAATATAAAGGACATGTAGGCTATACTGTTTATATGATTCTTTAATGAAATAACGCCCATTTTCTGGTAGAAAGAAGGCGTCGAAGAAAGTTGACTAGGAATTATGACTGAAAGAAAGCAAGGCAGACGAAGCGCCCAAGATGCAGAAAAGACGAAGTGCGAAATCATGCGAGTCGCGACCGAGCTATTTTGTGAACTAGGTTATGAGCGAGTGTCATTACGTAACATCAGTGAGAAAGCTGGTGTATCGCATAGTTTGATTCGCCACCATTTTGGTAGCAAAGAGCAAATTTGGTATGCCATCAGTGATGGTCTGCATCTGTACATGGAACAGTACATGCGCACAATCATTGCCAATATGCCTGAAGGCGTAGGATCCAATGTAAAGCTCTACCATTTTTCGGTCCGCCTACTCGCGCATATGCTTGAATGTAAACAGCCTATTCAGTTAATTGCAGATGCTGTTCGTCAAGAAGATGCTCTTTTCGACTACTTCATTGATAACTCTGGCGAAATTGAACAGATTGTCCACGGATTAGCTGACCACTATAACGAGAACCACCCTGATACTCCGGTTAAGATTTGGGAAATCAAATGGCAAATGATGATGTTTGCTCATGGTGCTGCGAGCTTAACCCCATTTATGAAGGAAACATGGGCCGATGAGACCAATGACCCTGAAATTTGTTTACTGAAGCATTGGGAAATGTATAACAACATGATGGCTTGTCGCTTCCAAGTACCTACCGAACATATTTTGAAGCCGGAGAAAGTCTCTGATCTTGTCTACGATGTCGAATGTGATATCGAGAAACTAACGCTGAGTTAAACAACACTTTCTTCTGATAAAAAGCGAGCTATTCAAGCTCGCTTTTTACTGTAATAGTCGTTATCAAACAAGCCCAGTTGCGAGCATGTCACCTAATAACAAGTCGCTAGCCCTTCATTTCAATTCAAACCTGACCCTCACCAAGTTGATCTGAATCAAATTCAGGTCAAAACATTGAAAATGTCCCTGTCACAATCAGACGATTCGCTATACTTGTTAAGCGAATTCTAATAAAACCGAAATAGTATTGAGTTATCATAAAGTAACCGAATTTATGCCATTCATTTGTTCTTGAACAAAAAATTAACCATGTACCCATTAAGGGTTATTGAAGTTACATCGCTTACTCAATAGGTTCATCAGCGAAAATAATAAAAGGCTTATCCGCCATTCATACGTGTTTGGCAAAGAGGAAAATTTAATGAATCTGTCCGATTTATCATTTAAGCAGAAAATCACTGCTTTAATCACACTCCCTATTCTAGGATTTCTTTGGCTAAGTGTTTCATCCATTTCTCACAACCTCTCAACAGCCAAAGAGATGTCTTCCCTTAACCAGCTAACTAAACTATCTGTGGTGTACAGTGAGCTGGTACATGAGATTCAGAAAGAACGTGGAATGACAGCCGGCTTCCTCGGTTCAAAAGGCACCCAATTTCAATCTGAGCTGCGTAATCAAAGAAGTGCGGCGGATGGCAAACTTGACCAACGAACTCGCTACTGGCAAGCGAACCAAATTGAAAACAGCCAAATTCAACAGCTCAACACGAAAATCAGTGAGCGTTTAACGCAGATTGAAAACATCCGTAATCAGGTCGATGCTCAATCAATCAAGCTTTCCGATGCCCTCGCTTACTACACGCAGCTCAATAGTATGCTCTTAAGTGCCTCTGGATTGATTTCTGATATCAGTACGGACGCTCAAATTACGAAAGAAACCGTTGCATACTATAACTTTATCCAAGGTAAAGAACGTGCAGGTATTGAACGCGCTGTATTAAGTAACACTTTTGCCAAAGATGAGTTTGGGCCAGGAATGTTGGTCAAGTTTATTTCTCTGGTTACTCAGCAAGATACTTACTTTTCTAACTTCAGTGTCTTTAGCAATCCTGAAAATCAACAGTTCTACACTCAGCAAATGAAGGACAGTTCCATTCAGGAGGTTAACAAGCTTCGCGCCCTTGCCGAGTCACGCTCTTCAAACTTTAATGCAGACGCCGTGTATTGGTTTAGCCAAGCTACTGGCCGTATCGGTCAATTGAAGAAGATCGAAAACCATCTTGCAAATGGTTTGATTGAGTTGACGGAGCAAAAAGCAAATGCGGCTCAACTTAACCTCATTGTAAGCATCATTATTTGCTCGTTTATTACCATCGCTGCCGCATTGATAAGCTTCTTTACGATCAAAGATCTAACTAAACGCGTACAAAATCTCACGTCTGTTATGAAGTCTGTGCGTGAAGATAATAACCTTACTGTGCGAGCGGCGTACGTTGGTAACAGTGAATTGGGGCAAATAGCGTACTCGCTCAATGCGACGCTCGAAAAGTTCTCAGACGTTATCGATAATCTCTCCCACTCAAGTTTAACACTTGCTTCAGCAGCAGAAGAAACCGCTCAAACTTGCCAGTACAACTCTTCTTCTATGGTAGAGCAGCAAGATCAAATCGGTCTCATCGCAACAGCAATTGAAGAGCTTTCAGCAACAGTTAACGAAGTTGCGACCAAGACTCAGCAAACTGCAGAATCAGCTAAAGTCGTGAACGATCAGACTCAGAATGGCTTAAGTACTGTTCAAAACTCGTATCAATCGATAGAAAGCCTTGCGCAAGAAATTGATGGACTAGCACAAAAAATCACTCACCTTCATGAGAGCAGCAACAACATTAACAATGTGATTGATGTGATTAAATCTGTTGCTGAACAAACGAACTTGCTGGCTCTAAATGCTGCTATCGAAGCTGCACGAGCGGGTGAGCAAGGCAGAGGGTTTGCCGTTGTTGCTGATGAGGTTCGAACGCTAGCACAACGTACGCAACAGTCTACTTCTGAAATTGAAGGCTTCATTAACTCGTTACAGTCTGATGTTGAATCGGCGTTTAGCGTAATTGATAGTAGTCAGAAGAAGTCAGCGACAGCCGTACAAGATTCACGTCAAGTAGAAGAGACGTTAAGTCTAATTTCTGAATCGGTTAACGATATCTTTAGTATGGCAGAGCAGATTGCTACGGCAACTGAAGAGCAAGCCGTCGTGACACAAGATATTGCGAAGAATGTCATGACCGTTGAAGAGAAATCTACTGAGTCAACGACAGGGGCAAGCCAAATTGCGTCTACTGCGAAAGAACAAGCTCAGCTAGCAAGTTCACTTCGAAACCTAGCATCTACGTTTAAAATCTGATCGAAACATAACAAAAAAGCGAGCCTAAATGGCTCGCTTTTTTGTTTAGGAGCTCAGGTTTCGCTTTTTAGGTTCGTCACTCAAATACTCTACAAACTCAACCTCAAAACCCGCAGGGTCAACAAAGTAAACATTCTTACGATAAGGCTCTTCTGCACCATCTTTTGCGATTGGGAAGCCTGCTTGATTAAGCCTTTCAATGACCGCATCGACACTGCTCGTCACATAAGCAAAATGCGCTAATCCAACTTGGTGACCCGATAAGTCTCGATTTTCTCCTTCACCATGATCGCTAATGGCAATGTACTGATACTCATCGCCAAAATGTAACCAATTGCGTGGCTTTCCGTACCAATCACCCTGTCCTTCATCACGTACATACCAATGAGGAAATGCTGCTTGGTAAAACTTCAACATCTCAGGAATATCTTTAACGACTAAATTAACATGCTCTAGTTGAATCATAACTCTCTCCTTAGGGTCTTTTTAAGCAACTAAGGTCATGCTAATACCTCAAGTTAAGTTGAGGTAAAGTGCTAATTTGTCTATTTTTAAAGATATTTTTCGATTGGTAGTAATTGTAAGAAGCTTGACTGCATTCTTCGCCATTTACCTGTTTCTGGCTCCTTATCCCACTCACGATCACCTGACTGCCAATAGACGTCCCCATCTTTTAGCTCCAATCTCCAGCTATTATCATCAGTCAAAGCTCTTTCCATCTTATCATTGAGCTTCTTGGCAACCTCTTGGTCATTGATGACAAGGATCGATTCAGTGTTCAGGTAAGTTGAGCGCAGGTTAAAATTAAACGAGCCGATAGAAGCGACGCGGTCATCAATCACAAGTGACTTTGTATGAAGTCCATAGGCAACAGACGGAGCACACTTATTGCTATCTTTTGTCGATTCAATACACAGTTTGCTGTCAGGCTTTAATTCATACAGGTCAATACCATGCTCCAGCATCTCTTGCCTACGTCCTGCATACGCGGAATGGTTAGTCACAAGATCGTTAGAAGCCATTGAATTAGTCAACGCCTTAACATCAACACCAGTTTGCTCAAGCTGTTGCCATTCTTCTAACTGGCTGTCGTCAAACACCAAGTAAGCTGATTCCATAACAACGCTATCAGTTGCGGTATCGACTAACTCAGACAAATACTGCGCAGTACGCTTCGGTGTGTCCGTATCACTAACCTCTGAAGGAATAGGATCGTCATAAATATAGTTCGCTTCTACCCAGTCCGCTCCTTCCATGACTTTAGTCAGAAGCTGACTGGAATCTGCTTTATCGGCAGGCAGTTGAGGGTAGCTTGCATAAGTCGGCTTTGTAATTTGATCGGACGTCGGCAGTGAAGTATCGACCTCCCCCCCTAACAACTCAACAGGGTATGCCCACCGACTGGTCCAGTAGTCAACAAACCCAGACTGAATATCCGAGACGACATCACCGCTAACCAGTACATCACGATCTTTGAAATTTATTTCATCAGAAAGGTCGAAGTATTCATCACCAATATTTCGTCCACCAACAATTGAGAACGCCCCATCGACGGTAAATGATTTATTGTGCATACGACGATTTAAACGCGAAAAATCCCCCAAGAAGCTTAACCATTTGGTCACACCTCGCCTAGTTGGGACTGGGTTAAAAACGCGAATCTCGATATTTGGGTGTGCATCCAATGCGGTTAGCAGATCTTCCCTCTCATTCAGATTGATGTCATCCAGCATTACTCGCACTTTGACTCCACGATCCGCAGCAGCGTACAAGCGATTCGCTAGGTATAGTCCTGACACATCTGAGTTCCAAATATAGTACTGAATATCAATGGTATGCTCTGCTAGTTCAACTAAAGCAAGTCTTTGAGACAGTGCGTCCCAGCCACTCTCTTGCAATACAACCGAGTTGGCCTTTGTACCTACGTTATTCGGTTCAGACTTAGCACTGAGTTGAGACAACGTGCTGGTTGTAAAGATCACAGGATCATTCGAATGAACCACTTGTTCAGGCAAAGAGCCACAGCCCGACAAAGATAAAACAGCAAGAGCGATGACAGAGCTACGCTTAAGATTAGGCATTAATTCATTTCCATGTACTTATCTACTAAGTTCAATACTAAACTAAGACCGTTCAAACAGCACATTTCAAATTCGAAAATATCTGATACACAAAGAAAAAGGCGAACACTTAGTTCGCCTTATACTGTTACGGACTCAACAATTTCCTTAATGGCTCCTGTTCGGTGTACTCCACGGCAGGGCTATCATTGAGCGCATTGACACTTTCACTCGCTCCGGTCACCACTAAAACTCGCTCACTTTCGAGCGTTTCGACAATCTCTAAGCCACTAGCCGCTATAAGTTCAAGGACCTGTTGCTCTTTACCTCGCTTGTATTTAACAAAGTAGCGTGCACTTTGCTGCTCTACTTGCTCAGGGCGATTGTCTACGATAGGAAACCCTTGATTGTTTGCTGCTAATGCTTTGCTACTCATCAACCCAATTGCTGGGAAAAGTAGTGCCGACAACAGCGTAAGTATCGTTGTGTTATTCATTGCCACTCCTTACGGAAACATCAATGACCACCGGTTTAAAGTACCTACATCTCTTCTGGCACTATCGACTACTTTTAGTTTCCAAACCCCAAGTGAATCAAAGCCTGAGAAATCCACTTGGTAACTCATCTTGATGTCATTGCTACTGTCACCCAAGTATTCATGAAGCACGACTTGAGCACCTTCAGGTGATGTCAAAGTTACTCTAAGATCGCCGATATACGTATGGCTAATATCAAGCTCTACCTTGACAACGCCTGAATCACCGGAGCGATCAACATCAAGGTCACTGACTACGCCTCTGGCATTGTTGTCAGGAATCGATTCACGCCTTTCATTTACGTAAGAAGCGTTATCTGTTCCGCCTGAGCCATTACAGCCTTGCGCTAGATACTCTTTTGCTGCGCCAGCATTAACTAGACCGAAACCCGTGCGGTTATCGCGCCCTGCAACATCGATGTCAGTGGCAGTTTTGGTCAAAGCATTACGGATTTGGCTAGCCGTACAACTTGGGTAGTAACTCCATACTAAGCCTGCCACACCAGTCACGTGCGGCGTCGCCATTGAAGTACCATTGTAATATTCGTAGTCTTTTCCTAGCTCAGTCGAGACAGTAATCTCTTGCCCAACATGCGCTAATAGCTCTTGGCCAAACTGACGATCAACCGTAACTGAAACAAGACGCGCGGTGTCATTCTGATCCACTAAGAAAGGATTTTGTAGACCCGGCAACTCGGAGTTACTGTATACCACAGCCGCTCTAGCACCTGCATCGTAACACGCTTGTACAGCATCAATTTCAGGATAATTGCCAGAACCTTGATTGCCAATTCGCTCAGCTAAACAAACCTTATTTGTCATATCGTCACAAACAAAGTTGCCATTTGCGATGTCACACATGGACAATACACCAGTGATCGAACCTTCAACAGGTTCGGGAGTGTAACTACCACTTCTTTGTACGAGTCTATTATGTGGTACAACGCCTCGTTCAAACTGACTAACTCCATTAAGATAGATATCAGACAGTTTGCCTTCCCCGACCGTTACCGTAGAAAGAATCGCCACACCCGGCCCTGATATTTCAACCTGATCCGTTGCTTGAGAAAACGCCGCATGATCATTTTGATTATCCGTTGCCGCGACCGACATTACTGAATCATAAGATGCTGGGTAGCTGTGTGCCGTATTACCATCGTTACCTGCTGCAGCAATTAACAACACGCCTTGATCGTAAATGCGCTTAAGTGCGTTTTGCTCTGTAACGCTTGATTGACTGCCACCCAAGCTCATGTTTACCACATTTGCGCCATTGTCTGCGCACGTCTGTATCGCTTTCACTAAGCTTGATGAGTAACCCCAACCCGCTTCGTTGAACACTTTGACAATATGAAGATTAACATTCTGATTTGGCATTACCCCTTTAATGCCTTCAGTATTTGCAATTGCAGCAATCGTACCCGCTACGTGAGTGCCATGCGCGTTATTGGTGCCTGGCGAACTCCAAGAGCCCGTTCCGCTATCGTCAGTACCATCAACTCGATTACCACTTAGGTCGTTATGTGCTAAGTCGTAGCCTGAGTCAATGATACAAACCGTTCGATTGCCCGCATTGGAATCATCAAGCAGCTGCGCATTAACAGCGGTGTAACCCCAAGGAACTGTTTCGCTGAGTAAATAGCGAGGTGGATCGACCTCAATGTATTCAACGTCGCTACGATTGCTGAGTTGTTTCAACTTAGAGTTGTCGATCTCAATGCTGTAGATTGCTTGGTCACCTAACTTTTCGATTTCATTGGCATCGAGTTGCTCCAATACCGACTCTTGCACAATACGCGGGCCAAAAAACTGACTGTTCGCTAATGTGGAAGGTGTTGATGAGTCTTCTTTAAACTTTACGATATATTTAGTCGGTAGATTCGATTCATCGAACCCAGTTAAAGAAGCGTGAGTTGACGTTGATAATGCTAACGCAGCTGCAACCGCAGTCGTCGAAAGCAAGCTTTTCTTTGTATTTAGAATGTGATGCATTTGCCTTATTCCTTTTGAGACAATTTTATTCACTTTATGTTAATTAATAGTCATCCAATCCAAATCTGGATGAGCAGCATAGCTATAATCCAACACACATAAATGCCAATACATTTACGTCCTGAATATTAAAATTTGAACAAAACATCTGCAAAGCAACACTTTCCGTTAACACCAAATTCTTACATTTATCCTTACAAAGCAATCACTTAATAACAATCAACCTGAATCAATACTCATCTAATTTGAGTAAAAATTCTAAATAACTATGTATAACATCATTAACCAAATCTATTGAAAGTCGATCTTCAACCCAAAGCTGAAACTTTGCATATGTGAATATTTGACAATTTAGAGTAATTAGTCAGAAACTGACGTTAGATGAGACCATTTCTCATTTATCGCGAAATATAACGAGACGATTATGAATAGAATAATGATTTTATTGAGTGCTTTGTTGCCACTCACTGCAACCGCATCAGAAACCTCTATCGCTCCAGAAATGGTTAGCTCAGCACAGGTAGCGAGTGCTAGAAGCAATCAAACCTATACGTATGTACGTTGTTGGTACCGAACCAGCTACTCTCTAGACGAGCCAGCAACAGACTGGGAGTGGGCTGAAAACCCAGATGGTAGTTATTTCACTATTGATGGTTATTGGTGGAGTGCCGTCTCTTTCAAAAACATGTTTTATACCAACACGCCACAAAGTGTAATTCAGCAGCGCTGTGAACAAACCTTAGATCTTGCCAACGAAAACGCGGATATTACCTTCTTTGCGGCAGATAACCGTTTCTCCTACAACCATACTATTTGGAGTAATGACCCTGTGATGCAGCCATCTCAGATCAATAAGGTAGTCGCATTTGGTGACAGCCTATCTGACACTGGCAATATCTTTAATGCTTCGCAATGGCGTTTCCCGAATCCAAACAGTTGGTTCTTAGGGCATTTTTCTAACGGGTTTGTCTGGACCGAGTACATTGCTAAAGCCAAAGGGCTTCCTCTTTATAACTGGGCTGTTGGTGGTGCTGCCGGTGAGAACCAATACATCGCCTTAACAGGGGTTGGGGAACAAGTTTCTTCTTACTTAACTTACGCTAAGTTGGCGGAGAACTACCGACCTGAAAACACCCTTTTCACCCTAGAATTCGGATTAAACGATTTTATGAATTACGGTCGAAGTGTTGCAGAAGTGAAGTCCGATTATGCAGAAGCGCTCATTCGCCTAACCGATGCAGGGGCGACTAATTTACTCTTGATGACATTGCCGGATGCAACTCAAGCTCCGCAGTTTAAATATTCGACCCAAGAGGAAATTGATGCGATCAGAGCGAAGATCGTTGAGATGAACGCCTTTATCAAGTCACAAGTTGACTATTATGTCGCTCAAGGCTACACCATTACCTTATACGACACTCATGCTCTATTTGAACAGTTAACTTCTGCACCACAAGAACATGGTTTTGTTAACGCAAGTGAAGCATGTTTAGACATCAACCGCTCGTCTGCGGCTGACTATCTTTACAACCATTCATTACGCTCTGAATGTGCTTATGAAGGTTCTGAGAAGTTCGTATTCTGGGATGTCACTCACCCAACAACGGCGACACACCGCTACGTTGCAGAGAAGATGCTAGAAAGCAGCAATCAACTTTCTAACCATCCTTTCTAACGTCAGCGAATAAAAATAAGGCGAGCTAACTAGCTCGCCTTTTTATTGCTCAACTCGTCTGACAATGATCGCCGTACCCATTCCGCCACCGATACACAAAGAGGCTAAACCTAACTGAGCCTTCGAGCGGATAAGTTCATATATCAAGCTAGTAAGGATTCGTCCTCCAGAGGCCCCTATCGGATGACCTAGCGCAATTGCCCCGCCATTAACGTTGGTTCTGTCAGCAAACCAGCTTTCAGACAATTGATGTTTCTCGGCCAAGCCTTTAATGACACCTAATGCTTGTGCGGCAAAGGCCTCATTGAGCTCTAAACGTTCAATGTCATCCAACATCAACCCGGAACGTTCAAGTGCTTGCCCAACAGCAGGAATCGGACCTAAGCCCATCACATCAGGCTCTACGCCACCTTGCCCTGTCGCTAACACCTCAACTAGAGGCGTTAATTGATATTGCTCTACCGCTTGCTCATTAGCTAAGACTAGCGCCACTGCGCCATCATTTATGCCTGACGCATTACCAGCAGTGACACTACCAGAATGCTCAAAGGCAGGCTTCAACCTCGCCAGTGCTTCAATTGTTGCGTCGGCCCTTGGGTGCTCATCAACCGAAAACTCAGACACACCTTTTCGAGTCTTGATGCTGATTGGCACGATTTCATCCTCAAAGCGCTGCTCCTCAATAGCCACTTGAGCTCTTTGTTGACTTGTTAACGCAAACTGATCTTGCTCCTCGCGGCTAATGTCGTACTGCTTGGCTATGTTCTCTGCGGTGATCCCCATATGAAAATCACCAAACGCATCGGTAAGTCCATCTTTGAGCAGCGAGTCAACCATCGCCATATCGCCTAATTTGTTTCCCTGGCGAGATTTCCCACTCATCACAAACGGCGCATTACTCATGCTTTCCATACCCGCTGCAACCACCAGATTCGCGTCACCAGATTTAATCGCATTGATACCATTGAGTACAGTTTTCATACCACTGCCACAAATCATATTCAGGGTATATGCAGGCACCGAGGCAGGAATACCAGCATGAATGGACGCTTGCCTACCAACTCCTTGACCTTGTCCTGCGCCCAACACGTTGCCCGCGATAACTTCATCAACCCATTCCGGTTGGATATTCGCTTGCTTCAACGCTGCTCTAATTGTTTCTGCCCCCTGTTCGACCGCAGACACTGAACTCAAACTACCAAGGAAAGAACCAATTGCGGTCCGCTTTGCTGCGACAATATATACTTTCTGAGTCATCTTAAAGTACCAATCCACCGTCGATTTTTAGTACTTGGCCAGTAATAAAGCTCGCTTTGTCACTGGCTAAAAACTCAACCCCATTGGTAATGTCTTCCGGTGTGCCCATTCTGCCTAACGGCGTTTTAGCTCTCATTAAGTCGAGCACTTTATCCGGTAGACCCTCAGTCATTGGGGTCGCTACAAAACCCGGAGCCACGCAGTTAGCACGTACCTGAGCACCTTTACGAGCAAACTCTTTAGCCCAGCCTTTAGTCATTGCAATCACACCACCTTTAGTTGCGGCATAGTTACTTTGACCGATATTGCCGTCCGTCCCAACTACTGAAGACATGGTTACGATTGAGCCTGCGTTGTTTTCCATCATGATTGGCGCAACCGCTTGAGTGAGATTAAAGACCCCTTTTAGGTTAACGTTGATCACCGCATCCCATTCATCTTCGGTCATTTTCTCGATAAGGGCATCACGGGTAATACCTGCGTTATTCACCAATACATCGACGCGGCCGTGGTCAGCTTGAATCTGCTCCACCAGCTCAGATACCGCTTGTCGGTCGCAAATGTTCATCACTACTGATGTAACGTTATTAACGGCCTCATAAGCAGCATTTAGTGCTTTTTCATTCATGTCTAGGGCGTATATCTTCAAAGCTCCTTGGTTAGCGAATCGTTCAACAATCGCTTTACCTATTCCTTGGGCTGCACCAGTAACGATGCACACTTTATTCTCAAACATTTTGATATCCTTTTTGTGTATGACTGCTTCACTAAACTGACAAGTTACGAGTACTTGGCGGACACCTAGTCAGTGCCGGCATTAATAGTAAGTTCAAACTCTGGCTGATATATGGCGGTATCCATAAGCTTTAATGACGAGCTAATGACAGGCACAAAGGCCATATGATCCAGCACATCGGTTTGCAGATTGATCCCTGGCGCAATTTCTATCAACTCAAGGCCCTGCTTGATTAAACGAAACACCGCTCGCTCGGTAATGTAGAGTACAGGTGTGCCTTTCATCAGCGCTTGGTTAGCGCTGAAGGTTATTTGTTCGACTTGGCTGATGAATTTGTTTTGCTTACCTTCTGTGACGATCTCTAGCTCACCGTTTTGTACTTCGAGCTTTAAACCTTGTGCGGTAAAGGTGCCACAGAACACCACTTGCTTTGCGTTTTGGGTGATATTGATAAACCCGCCACAACCAGCAATTTTGCTACCAAAACGCGAAACATTGATATCACCTTTCGCATCACACTGAGCCAAGCCGAGAAACGCTTGGTCGACGCCGCCACCGTCATAGAAATCAAACATCTGATCTTGACCAATAATGGCCTGAGGTAAGCGCGAAGCACCAAAATCGAGTCCACTTTGCGGTGTACCACCAATTGCGCCGGGTTCAACCGTTAAGATAAACTTATCTAACACACCTGCCTCACGTGCCACTTCAGCGATGTATTCTGGCGCACCAATACCTAAATTAAGAATCGAGCCCGCTTTGAGTTCCATCGCCGCTCTACGTGCAATTAGGGTTTTGGCATTCAGTGATGTGCACTCTTGTTTACTAGATTTAGTGACAGTGTCACTCGATGCGATACCAACAAACTCAGGGTTCATCACTGTAGCGAAGGTCTGCATGTGTTCTTGAATATCTTCACACTCGACAACGGCATCAACGAAAATACCCGGTATCTTGACCGCGTGTGGGTCTAGCGTGCCACTTTCAACAACCTGTTTAACTTGAACAATCACTCGACCACCATTGTTCTTTGCAGCCTGAGCAGCGGCGAGACTTTCAACCGTCAAGCACTCATCTTCCATAGTAATGTTGCCATCTTGGTCAGCGGTTGTGCCACGCAAGACCGCCACGGTGACAGGTAGCTTGTGGTAAAACAAATGTTCTTCACCCAGCAGATCCACTACTTCTACCCACTCTTTGTCGGTGACAGAATTGATTTTTCCACCTTCAATACGTGGATCGACAAAGGTACCTAAACCGACTTTGCTCAGTGTGCCAAGCTTTCCTGCCGCGGTGTCTCTAAGAAGATGAGAGATAATGCCCTGAGGAAGATTGTAACCTTGGATGAGATTATCATTCGCCAGTTGCTGCAGTTTAGGAACAAGCCCCCAATGACCGCCAATGGCACATTTTACTAACCCTTGATGAGCTAAATGATTGATCGCTCGCCCTTTACCATCACCTTGGCCTGCGGCAAATATCAAGGTTAAGTCACGAGGAGTTTGAGTCTCGCTAAAGCGCTCACCAATCGCACGCTCTATCGCTTCAGGTACTACGCTGCCAATAAATCCACCGAGTAGAATGGCGTCGCCATCATTGATCCAATTTGCTGCCTGCTCTGGCGTTAACTTCGCTACCACTACGCTCTTCCTTGATTGCTTGTTATAACTTCTTAAAGCAGCTTAGACGCAGAGTTACTCAATGATAATTGCATATATGTAGATTCTGAATTTCATAATAGGAACAATTGTGATTATTCAGACTCTCAGTGTTGCCACGCGCTCAACCAAGTACTGCTTGAAGCCACTGCAGCGCTCTGGCATCGGTGAACGAGGACGGTAGAACATATCAACATCAAAACTAGCGCATTGGTAGTTGGCCATAATTTGACAGAGTTCACCAGATTCAAGTGCTGGATTGACTAGTGAATGGGGCAAGTAAGCAACGCCGGCATGCTCTAGCGCTAAATCCAATAACATTTCACTGTTATCGCATTCGAGCGTGTCTTGAATGATGACGATCTCAGACTCCCCTTGGTATTCAAAACACCAACGATTACCACTGAGCAAAGTTTTCGCATAAAGGCAACGATGTTGTTTGAGCTGCTCTGGGTTAACGGGCTCGCCGTACTGTTTGATGTACTCCGGTGACGCACATAAATAGAGCGTTTCACGCAACAGGCGTTTTCTAACTAACAAGGAATCGATATCACGTTCGCCTTCATAACTGGCACTGGCTCGAAAGGCAAAGTCGATGGTTAGCGGGTCAAACTCTCCCGCTTCAATAAAGATGCGAAAGTTCACCTTCGGGTGCTTTTGCATATATTCAGCGACAATCTTAGTTAGATACTGACGTGCAAATAGCGGCGTCGATGAGATTCGGATTTCGCCTTGTTGCTCTTCTGCTAAGTTTTGTACTTCTTCACATAGACTATTGATGTCTGGCAACAGAGGCGAAAATCGATCATAAAGTAACTGGCCAGCTTGAGTTGCAACTAATTGGCGTGTGCTGCGTTTGATCAGTTCGACTGACAGAGCGTCTTCTAATTCTTTTACCCAGCGGCTTCCGGCAGCTGGTGATAGTCCTTGCTGGATTGAGGCTTCTCGAAATGATCCACTTCTCACCACCGCGCAAAAAAAGACGATTTTGTCGAGAATGGGTTGTCGGCTAGAAAGAAGATTCTTAGACATTAAGTCACCAACCCCTTTTGTAACGCTAACTTAACCAGCGCTGCAGTCGACGTAGCACCAAGTTTCTTCTTGATTCTTAAGCGATGAGTTTCAACAGTACGCACACTGATATGCAGCGAATCTGCGATTTCTTTATTGCATGCGCCGTTTGCTATCGCTTTTAGTACATCAGACTCCCGCTTGGACAAGGTGTCATCTTTCTCTTCTGGCGCTTCATTTATCTGCTCAAGCAAACGATCGGAAGCTTGTGGGCATAAATAAGAACGACCTTGTGCGACTTGGTTAATCGCCATAACGAGTTCTTCTGAGCCAACATCTTTTAACACATAGCCTTTCGCACCTGCTTTAACCGAGCGAACCACATAATCACGACTGTCATGCATAGATAACATAATCACCGAGGTGGCAGAGTTGGTTTTTGCTAACTGTTCTAACACTTCAATTCCATTAAGTTTGGGCATGTTGATGTCGAGTAGCAGTACATCGGGTTTTAAATTCAATGTCGCTTCTAAGGCCTCAGTGCCTGTACCAACACACCCAACAATATCTAAGTTATCTTCCCGCTCCAATCGCGACTTAAGCCCGTCTTGCATCAGGCGGTGGTCATCCGCCAATATCAATCTAATCATACAAACTCCATGTTTAAGCTCACGCGTACTTCCGTTCCTTCACCCTGCTCACTGGTGACGGTAAACTTTCCGCCTATCGCTTGAATCCGTTCTTTCATATTTTGTAACCCCATATGCTCAAAATGGGCGCCACTGTTGTTCTTCAATTTCAACTGCTTGGCAGGAATACCAATACCATCATCGCTAATGGTTAAGATCAGCATTTGTCCTTCACGCTGCATAATCACATCCACGCCTTGTGCATTGGCATGTTTTTCCACGTTGTGCAGTGCTTCTTGCACCACCCGATAAAGCGTTGTTTCAACTTGCGGCAAAAACTCGAGCCCTTCTATATCATGCTCAAATACGAGCTCCATTTGAACGCGATCTCTCAATTCATTGATATAGGTTTCAATACCTGCGACCAAACCCAAATCATCCAGTTGCGGAGGTCGTAAATCACGCGAGATCCGGCGAACCTCAACAATGGCATGTTCCATCGCGTTCTTGCTCGCATCGAGCTCAAACCGCTTCTTCTCTTCATCTTGTTCTTTGGTGACATTGTCTAAACGGTACTTGGCCGCAACCAATAGTTGGTTAACACCATCATGCAACTCTCTTGAGACTCGGCGACGTTCGTTCTCTTGTGAATCTATGATCTGTTGATTCAACACACTAAGTTGCTGGTTAGCCAAACGCCTAACATTAAGGTTGAGTGAAGCACCAAGCCCTGCAATCACGGTCACCGCGACAAACATCAGTCCAAACAATGCTGTACTGGTTTTACCAATATTCTGATCAAAGCCACTTTCCATATGCTCTACTTGACGCTCAATATCATCAAGATAGACACCCGTACCCACCATCCATTGCCATTTATCTAATGAGATAGCGTAACTCAGCTTAGGTAGCGGTTCTTTTTTAGAGGGCTTATGCCAAAGGTAATCAACAAATCCGCCACCTTCTCTACCCGCATGGATTAGTTCTTGGAGTAGTTTCTTACCTTGAACGTCTTCTACATGCCACCAGTTCTTTCCTATGCGATCTTTTTGATATGGCAACACTAGGGCATCACCTTCCCATGTATAGGCAAAGAAATATCCATCGCTGCCATACGTGAGCTGGCTCAATTTTTCGATAACAATTTGCTTCGCAAGCGCAGGGGTTAGGGATTCATCTGAGTAGTAAGGCTCGATACTTTTGACTGCCATTTCTACGTACTGCTTCAATTCTTGCTTTTTCACCGCCAGCACATTGTTTCTTGTCAGTGCAACTTGCTCTTCAACTAATTGTTTTGCCTGACTAAATAGAATATTCGCAACAATTGAGACCACAATAATAAGTGGCACGATCGACAACAATATAATGTTTACTGTCAGTCGTCGGTTGCTTACAAATCCCATATTCCCATCCATGCGAGTACGTAGTTTTACTGAAAGATCGTGCGGAAAATTGCCTTTTCTACGGATAAAATTTGCGCAATTTTGCCAATAGAGCGCAATAAATCTCCTCTCTACACTTAGCCACAAATGTAACATCGCATTAACACAAATAAATACGCGGCGTTCACATTTACCAAGATCGACATGGAACATCGTCAAACAAGGAGAACACCATGAACTTTAAGAAAGCTGCCATTGCCTCTGCACTTGCTATCGCTGCTGCGGGTCTATCAGTTTCAGCTCATGCCGCTGACAAGAAAATATTACTTAAGACCCCTATCGCTTTCGGTAGTCACTTGCCTGCTCTAGGTACACCTATTCAATGGTACGCCGACCACATCACCAAAACTTCTGGTGGTACTATCAAAATGAAAATCTATGAGCCGGGTAAGCTGGTTAGCCCAGCCGAGATCCTTGATGCGGTATCAACAGGTAAAGTGAACTCCGGTTATTCAACGGCTGGTTACTGGCAAGGTAAATTGCCTGCGTCTGCTCTTTTCTCAGCAGTTCCATTTGGACCAGAAGCCGGGGAATACATGGCGTGGTTGTTCTTTGGTAATGGTTTGAAACTGTACCAACAAATGTATGACGAAGGTGGCTACAACGTAAAAGTTGTTCCTTGTGCGATCATTTCGCCTGAAACTTCTGGTTGGTTCCGTAAGCCAATCGAAAAGCCTGAAGATCTTAAAGGTCTCAACATGCGTTTCTTTGGCCTTGGCGCATCTGTTATGGAAAAACTGGGCGTAGGTACAGTTCAGTTGCCAGGCGGTGAAATCTTTGGTGCATTGGAGAAAGGCGCGATTGATGCGTCTGAGTTCTCTCAACCTGCTATCGATCAGCGTCTAGGCTTCCACAAAGTAGCCAAATACAACTACTTCCCTGGTTGGCATCAACAATCAACTGTCTTTGAGCTGCTAATCAACAAAGATACTTGGGGCAAAATGAGTGATGCTCAGCAAGCCGCAGTAGAAACCACTTGTATGGCGACTATGACTTACTCGATTGCTGAAGGTGAAGCATTGCAATACTCAGCGATGGAAAAAGCCAAAGAAAATGGTGTTGAGATCCGTTACTGGAACGATGAAATGCTAAGCCTGTTCGAAAATACGTGGCTTGAAGTCGTAGAAGAGAAGAAGACAGAAGACCCATTCTTCAACAAAGTGTGGGATGACTTAAGCCAGTTCCGTAAAGGTTATGCGCTTTGGTCAGCAAATGGATTCTTACCGCGTCAAACACAAAATCAATAATCCCGTGTGAATTGGACCTGTTGGCCGGCAGTGTTGTCGGCCATTGGTTGTAAGGAGTTGCCAATGAGCAAGGTACTTTATTCTACCCCTACTTATCCTCTCTATTTTCATATAGAACGAGCAATCACCAGTACTAGCCGCTTTCTCGCGTGGACCAACTTAGCTTTAGTCTTGGTGATTATAACCCAAGTCGTGCTGCGCAAAATTTTTGCCAACGGACAAATCGCACTAGAAGAACTGCAATGGCACCTTTACGCCACTGCCGTCATGTTTGGTACCGCTTATGCGCAAGTAAGTAACTTGCACGTTCGTGTCGATATCTTCTATCACAAGTTTTCAGAGCGTAAAAAAGCATTAGTCGACCTATTCGGATTGTCTTTATTAGCGATTCCATTTGTTGTTGTGGTGATACTCCATTCCTATGACTTCGCCTATGAATCTTGGCGTGTGAATGAAAGCTCCGCCTCCCCTTCTGGCTTGCCTTATCGCTGGCTAATTAAGAGCGTTATCCCTTTGAGCTTCTGCCTACTGCTACTATCGATGGTGGCCAGAATCTTACGTAACATCGAAACCTTGTTTAAAGGCGACACATCTCAAGGAGAGCATCATGGAAGCTAATGAATGGATCGTTATTGCCATGTTTGGCTCTTTTATCTTACTGCTATTTACCGGCATTCCTGTCGCCTACGTTCTGGGCGGAATCGGTGTTGTCTTTGCGGCGATTGGTTATTTTGCTGATATCTATTTAGATACCTTCACCGGATTGGATTACACCAGCTTAGGCTTAGTCGTTAACCGTATTTATAAGATTATGGATAACTGGATTTTGGTCGCGCTTCCGATGTTTATCTTTATGGGGAACATGCTCGATAAATCTGGTATTGCCGAGAAGCTAATGTCTTCAATGCAAGCACTGTTTGGTAAGGTTCATGGCGGTTTAGCGATTACCGTTATGGCAATCGGTATTATTCTCGCCGCTTCAACTGGTATTATCGGCGCGTCTGTCGTACTGCTTACTGTGATGTCTCTGCCGAGCATGATGCGTCAAGGCTACCATTTACCGCTTGCGCTGGGTACGGTCGCCTCTGCGGGTACACTTGGTATTCTTCTGCCGCCATCGATCATGCTGGTTATCATGGCCGATCAGCTTGGCTTATCCGTTGGTGATTTATTCATGGGCGCGATTATGCCGGGGTTATTGCTGGGTAGCTTGTACATTCTGTATATCTTGATTGTCGGCAAAATGAACCCGAGCAAAGCGCCAGTGCCTGAAGACGTTCAGCCTGTTGAATGGGGTTTGATCCTGCAAGTGTTCAAAGATATTACCCCGACAGTGATGTTGATTTTCTGTGTGCTTGGGTCTATCTTCGCGGGGGTTGCAACGCCAACTGAAGCGTCTGGTATTGGGGCAATGGGCGCAACGCTACTCGCGGCCTACAATAAAAAGCTCAACCTTAAAGTGCTTAAAGAGGTCTTACTCTCTTCGTATGGGACTACCGCATATATCTTTATGATCTTCCTTGGCGCATCTTGCTTTGCCTTGGTATTGCGCGAATTAGGTGGTGATGAGCTAATTGAGTCATTCCTAACCAGCTTGCCATTTGGCCCGTACGGCATTATCGCGTTTATCTTGCTGATTGTGTTCTTGCTCGGTTTCTTCTTAGATTGGATTGAGATTACGCTTATCGCCTTACCGCTTTTGGCTCCGGTTATCTCAAGTTTAGGTATTGAGCTTGACGGTCATGGCGTGGTCGATAACCCAAGCTTAGTATGGTTTGTGATGTTGGTTGCCATGGCGCTGCAAACAAGCTTTTTGACCCCGCCTGTTGGCTTTGCCTTGTTCTACTTAAAAGGCGTTTGCCCAGATGGTGTTGCACTCAAAGATATTTACCGCGGCGTGATTCCGTTTATCTTAATTCAGCTTACCGCACTTATCTGTTTGGTGATGTGGCCCCAGTTAGTACTCTGGTTCCCAAGTGTAGCGTATGGATAACTGCAATTAATAATGAGGAAGCCAGCGATATTGGTCGCTGGCTTTTTTGTTTTTTCAGAATTGCGGAAGCAGCTCTGCAAAATTATTGGACTGAGTTTCTCAAAAATTTTCTTAAATCCGAACTACTATCGAGAAGCACATTGCTCAACAAATATGCTCAACACATACCTTCAAAAAATAAGAGGTAATAAAAAATGAAAACAGTCCTATCTACCTTCGCTATTGTACTCACGCTATTTTCTGGCGTGTCCATCGCTGCAGATAACTACACATTAGATTCAGACTACTCCTCGATAAGCTTTGCCACTATTAAAAAGCAGTATGTCATTGAACCAGCGACGATAAACAGCCTATCAGGAACGTTAGACAACAGTGGTCAGTTTACTGTCTCTATTGATCTAAACGGGATTGAGACCGGGATTGCCATCCGTAATACCCGCCTTAATGAACTTTTCTTTGAGTCAGCGAAGCATTCTCCTGTGACGGTAAAAGGAAAAGTTGATTGGACATCATTAGACAACGGCTCACATAGAATGAAAGTACCGGCTGAGGTAACTTTGTTTGGCACAACCAAGTCTATTGAGTTCCCAGTTGTCGTGTTAAATGCTGACAATACCGTGATGGTGAGCTCTAGCGCACCTGTGATTATTGGTGCTTCTGACTTTGGGATCCCGAGTAAGAACTTAACCGATCTAGCCGCAACAGTTGGAGGTATTGAGATCTCTGATAGAGTGCCTCTTACGTTGAACCTGACGTTTAAGAAGTGATTTGAGGCGAGATAACAAAAGTTGTTGTAATCCAACAAAAAAGGTCGGTATTAAAATAACCGACCTTTAGTTACTTGAAGCTTATTCTACAGGTGCTCTCCCTGTGGTGAACCCACTTCCGAGCAATCTCACTGTTAGCGAAGCAAATCTTCTCGGTTATTTGCCCTAGAAACATTCTTATAGAAAACCGTTTGTGTCGGTACAATGTCATCTTTTGTAGGCTTTATACTCTTCGAGTATCTAAGTCTATAACGTTCTAAAAACGAGCGATATATTCCATACTTAAAGTACACCGTATTTGCTTCCATTGTCTGTCCAGAATAATCAACCTTCTGCTCACCATTCACCCAAACCCGAAACCAACCGTTATCATCTCGTGACCACTTAACGTCTATTTCGATTTTGTGCCACTTACCTCTCAGTTCCTCTTCTGATATCAAAGGATATAGTTTGCGAGTTCCCCCCCATACTTGATCATCTAGATAATAGCCGCCATCTGCGTTTTGAAACATCCAGACTGGATAAGAGTTAACTTGGTGAAACTGGCCTAGCGCTACTTTAGTTGGGTAAATATTCGTGTAACCGTCTGGAAAGTAAATTTCCCAACCATACCAATAGTGATCCCCATTGTGAGTTGCCTTGTTTCTTTCACTAAGTTCGCTTCTCTCCCTGTCTTTTTTACAATCATTCCAATCTTGATTAGAAGCACAATCACCATAGCGAACTTCGAATCGTTCAACTAAGGCTTCAGAAGCACTTTCAGACAAAGGATCTGTGGTCAAAGTGTAACCGTGAGATTTATTATTTAATGAACGTTGGAAGTCACCATAATTACCTCTATTTACTTCATTTACTGAAGAACAAGCTACAAGAGAAATCAAAGCGATTATGGAAAAACAGGCTTTATGTACTAGCGGCATAGGTTTGCTCTTAATTGTGTTTACAAAATCGTCAAATAAATATAGCAGCTATTTCACGTAATCAAATATCAAGGGTCTCAATATAAAATCATTCCCTTAATATAAGTATCTAAGTTGAATATCGTTCTAGTGGCTTAAATGACTAGGGAGAAACTGCCGTGGTAACTAAAGAGGTTTCTGCTATTTCACTGCAATCCCCGGGAGGGAGGTACGACCGAGTTAGGGCCCTCTAATAGCAGGTGTCATTCCTGCTATTAATGAGTTCACTATGAGATAGGTATTTGGAAGAAAACGATTAGAAGAAATCTAACCTAACGACGACTTAAAACGCCTTAAGAATCGCCGAATCATAATTCGAAATATCTAACTTCACACTGTGTTCTTCTATCAAATCATCCAGTTTAGCTTGAGCGGTATTCAAGCTATCCATCGTGATGGTATTGTCGTCCAATTGCCAAAGCTGACGAGAGCCATCGTAGCTAAATTGAAGCGCCAGCATTGCATCTGCGTTGCCCTGCTCTGCTGCGGCATCAAGCTTTCTCTTCTTACGGTAAATGAGGTTTAACGCCTGCTTAAGATCCCAAACGTAGGCTACTTCGTGCATTTTTGGATGTGTCTTGAGCTTAATTAACGTCATCACCACACCTATTGCGCTGACAATCACGCCAAGTAAATTCCAGTGGAAGTGAGAACCAGACTCTGATGGAAACAGGAAAATAAGAGCCTGAGAGATAGCAAGGCTAGATACCGCTAAGACTGCGATACACGCGACAATGACAATGTTTAAACGTGAACGGTATAACTGCTTATCGATCTTCTGTAATTTCATTGATAATCCATTGTTAGAACAACACTAACATCGCTTAGATTGGGAGGAATAATTCGCTCATTATACATTGTTCTCGATTCAAAAGGGTTTAAGCCACGATTAAGTTGACGACTGCCCCTTCACTTGCGCGACGTTTGCTCGACGATTCAGTAACCAACAACAAGCCAAGCCCATACATAATCCCCAAAACGCACTACCTATTCCAAGAAGGTTGATACCAGATGCGGTTAATAAGAACGTCAACAAAGCGGGCTCACGGTATTGGGAGTCCGCCATAGAAACCGATAAGCAATTCAACAGCGTGGGCATAATCGCTAACCCAGCAATCGCAATTACGACAGCTTGAGGAACTGCGCTAAACAGTGAGACAAACGACATACCCATTATACCCGCCAAGAGATAAAATACGCCCATCGACACGCCTGCCATATATCGTGTTTTTGGATCTTCGTCGGCATTAGGCCCCATACAAATAGCCCCTGTTATCGCCGCTAAATTAAACGCAAATCCACCAAAAGGTGCCAATAGCAATCCAGTAACGCCGGTTGTCGTAATCACTTTAGACGAATCAACCTTGTAGCCATTCGCTTTTAAGACCGCAAATCCCGGCAAATTTTGAGAGGCCATTGTCACAATAAACAATGGAATACCAACACTGATCATCGAGAAAAGTTCAAAGTCTGGAACCATTAACACTGGCGAGGTAATACCCATTGTCACTTGTGTAAGATCGAGTTTCCCCATCCCGATACACATAACGAGTGCGGTTAAGAAAATACAAGGAATCAGCAAGTTACCCAATCGAACTTTGGCTAGTATGAACAGTGCTAGCATCACGGCGACAATGAGTAACTCTTCCATGAGCGACGTAAATAGACCAAGGCCAAATTGCAGTAAGATCCCGGCTAACATGGCCGATGCAATTGATGTTGGGATCTGCTTTAACACCTTTTCGAATATACCCGCTAACCCCACCAGCGTAATCAATAGTGAGCTAAACAAAAACACAGCGATCGCCTGATTCATCGTTAAGCCATCAAGAGAGGTGATCAGTAAGGCAGCTCCAGGTGTCGACCACGCGGTAACAATCGGTTTTTTATAATACAGAGACATTAATATCGTCGTCGAACCCATACCAATGCCTAGCGCCCAAAACCAAGAAGCAACTTGATCTTCCGTTGCGCCAGCACTCATCGCAGCTTGGAAAATGATCGCTGCTGCACTCGCATAACCAATGAAAACGGCGATAAATCCTGTACTGATATGAGAAAATTTTAACTGAGTCATGTTAATCACCCTCCTTGTGCGTTATAACGTCCATACAATCAATCTAGCATCTGTGCGTTATAGCGCACAAGTTATTTGTTGAAAAAATATGCAAACAGAAATAAAAGTCGGTGATAACTTAAAGCGTCTTCGTAAGGACAAAGGCTGGAGTCTAGACAAAGCAGCGAAAGAAACAGGTGTCAGCAAGGCCATGCTGGGGCAAATAGAACGTGGCGAATCTAGCCCAACTGTCGCGAAGCTATGGCAGATTGCTTCAGGGTTCGAGGTTTCATTTTCGAGCTTTATCACCACCAGCTCTAACAATGAACTTACCAGCCTATTTAGAGACGCTAATGAGCTTAGACGCGAAGAGTACAACGTTGGTTTTTTTGTCAGCTTGTTGTTCCCTTTTGAGCCTGCGCTTGGCTTTGAGATATTCGAACTTACCCTCGCCCCGAACTATCAGCACGAGTCAGAGCCGCACAACTTAGGCGTTACTGAACACATCTTATGTATTTCTGGCGAAATGGAAGTATTTTTTGATGGGAAATGGCATAGATTGCAAGCCGGCCAAGCCGTTCGCTTTAACGCTAATCAGCTTCATGGATACAAAAATATAGGCAAGGAAAACGCCGTATTCCACGATGTGATTCACTACCCCCAAAGCAAGTAACCGTTCATAACGATAAAGCGATTTCCTCAAGTCATTGAGAGCGTATCGAGGTTCAAAGGATCAAGCTGCTTGACAAGATCCTTTCGAGCAATTAAATTACAAACCGACCAGACGGTCAGCAAGTTTAAAGTAAGTTAAAACCATGGACAAAAGACAACATATTATTGAAGTCGCGACTCGTATGTTTTCAGAAAACGGGTTCGAAAAAACGCCAATTTCTGTAATCTGTGAAGAAGCAGAGGTATCCAAAGGGCTGGTTTTTCATCACTTCAAGAACAAAAATGAGCTACTTCGAGAAGTCTTCATTCATATCACTACGATAATTGAAGAGGTTGACCAACAAGATGCGAATGTAGGCAGCAACGACATCCGCATAGAATCTCTCATTGATTCTATCTTTGACGGAATGACTGTGTCTGAACACCGTAAAATGTACCAGTTCAACTTTAGCGTTATGGTGCACCCTACGACGAGAGCGATCGTAGTTGACTTGATTGAAGAAAGGTACAAAGGGTTACAAGTTTCGACTGAAGCCGTGTTTAAGGCTCTTGGATATAGCAATCCATCAGTCATCACTAAGATGTTTATCGCCGAAATCGACGGTATTGCAATGAACTACCTGCTGAATGATGATTTTCCGATTGAAGAGATCAAGCAAGAATTTATTAAAAAATACCGCCGATAAACTCTTAACTACGCACAATTTGGTGCGTATTTTTTCAACCAACATCAAACCGACCATCCGGTCAGCCACTTTTGAATAACAGGAATGAAAGATGAAAACTCCATACGAAATACAGTTTGAAGCGTTTAACGCAGACAGTTATTACACCGAAGCACACGCAAAATTATATGCTCAGTTTGCCAAAGACCTCATAGACGAAGGCAATTACTCAATCTTATTTAAAGGTGTCGCACACGCATGTTACACACCAATAACGATTGATCGCGCCCCTCAATTGAAATGTTTTGTACTCGCTCCACTAGCGGTATTACCAGCTCATCAAGGTAAAGGTTACGCAACACAACTTATGGAACAGGCTGAAAACGAACTAAGTGCAGATGTGGTATTCGTTCTCGGAGATCCGAAACATTATGCTCGACGCTTCAATGCGAAACATAGTGTCGCATTGCCTGTGGGTTCTGGCGAAACACCAGAATTCTGGTTTGCTCGTGAAATAACGCCTGGAGCACTAAACGGAATTGGCAAGTCTTCATCAACCATAAACGGTGTGTTCGCAAACCCACTCATGTGGAGCAACCCAGACGACCAAATATAGCGTCTGTACTTAGAACTTAAACGACCATTAACAAGGTGATTTTTGACTAGAACACTAAATAGTATTGTATAAGCGCCGTGTTTGCTGCCAAGGGCGACAAGCACATCTTCAAAACCAACCATGAGGAAAATTTAAACTATAACTGGAGAGATCCCGTGAATTTATCAAAACAAGAGCAACGTGTACTTCACACACTTGCTATGGGCGGAGAGATTCGTCGTTACTTAGATGAAAATAGAAAACTCACAGAAGTCATTTGTTTTACCCGCGAAGGTTATGGCTTATCAAATTGCACAATCGATGTATTTAGAAGCCTAAAAAGAAAGAAAATGATTAGCTCTAAAAGTGGCGGACCTTACCGAATAACCTATTTCGGCGCGACTTCTGTACAAGCTCAGATGAATCAAAGATAGGTATCATTAGCAAAGGCGGACCATTTGGTGCGCCTTTTAAAAACTCGCCTTTGACTTTAGCCCACTCAGGCAAACAACTGCACTGCACAGTAAAGCAACGTTAGGGCTGAAGTGATATTGATGGCCTTACCATATTTTTGGAACTGCGATTGAAGCAACTTCCCAGCGACCGCCCAGATCATGTTGCTCACCAAAGCAATAAACGCAAGTAATAGGCTCGTCGCTAAAATCCAAACGATGTCCTGAGTGTAAGGCAGTACAAACGTCGAAATCGATGTTACACCATAGAGAATGATTTTGACGTTCACAAACTGCAGACCAAAGCCTGTCAGGAAGGTTATACCTTCAGAATCTTCCGATGCAGCTTTAATATCACTTGTCGCGATTCCCCAAGCCAACCATACAATGTAAGCCGCGCCAACCCATGTCAGCCAAGGTGTAATCACAGGTAAAAGGTTCACCATGTGATACGTAAAAATGCCGCACAATAGCATTAAAACAATGTATCCACAGAACATCCCAGAGATCACTTTGCTCGAACGCTTTAACCCATGCTGCGTTGCAACACTGAGCGATAAAATATTGTTCGGCCCTGGCGTGATCGAAGTAATGATTACGTAGGTGAAAAATGCGGTATAGATTGCACTCATCTCTATCTCTCCTGTTTTTTGTGCACTATACTTCCCTACAATTAATTTAAAAATTGAATATATTTGAACTTAGAGTTTTAACTTTTCGAACTATATTCATCAGGAGTTTGGTCATGAATTTAAAGCGCTTCCTTACATTTAAAACCATTGTCGAGGAAGGCTCGTTTCTAAAAGCTTCACAAAAGCTCTACTGCACACAGTCAACGGTGACTTTTCAGATCAAGCAATTGGAGCAGGATCTATCACTACAACTTTTCGAAAAGATTGGGCGCAAAATGGTGCTCACTCAAGCAGGAGAAAAGATCCTTCCTTACGTTTATGAACTCACAAGAGTGATGGAAAACATCGAAGGAACCGCGCAGCAAGAGAGCTCAGAGCCAACTGGTGAGTTAAAAGTACTGATCGCCGAAACTCAACTCGCCTATAAGATGGCCAATATTTTAAAAGAGTTTCGACTCAGAGCACCTAAAGTTAGGCTCTCTTTACAATCGCAAAATTGCTATAGAATTCGCGATGAATTGATTGCTGATAAAGCCGATTTAGGCGTGTTCTATCAGGTGGGAAACGATGATTCTCTTAAAGTACATGAGTTTGATCATGAACCACTAGTACTGGTCGCGTCACCACTTTTGAAAGGTTTAGATTTACAAAAACCAGACCAGCACGTCGATGTGGGGTTCATCAGCAATGGTCCCAAATGCCTATTTAGACAGACATTTGAAACCATCATCCATGAGCGTAATATCAGCATCGACAACATGATTGAGCTAAGTAGCATCAATACCATTAAAAACTGCGTCGAAAGCAATATTGGAATCTCTTACCTTCCTCGCTTTACGGTTGAAAAAGAGTTACGAGAAGGCCGCTTACAAGAGCTTGCCTTTAGCGATAAACCACAAATGATCAAACCGCGTTGTGGCTATCACTCTGGTAAATGCGTAACACCAGCAATGGAAGTCTTTATCGACTGTATGCAAAATAAATATTAAAGAGGACAATGCCGCTATTGAGCTACCTACAAGTACGTTGAAAGCACAATACCTGATGACTTAAAGCGCGCTCAATAAGGCTATCGCTTAAGGCAACTTCGCTACTGATACTGAAACCATTTAATTCAAATACTCTAATCCATAGCCATACCCGCTGTTCTCCGAACCTTTCCCTTTCCATCCTTCGTGCCTTTTAAGATCAGAGTAAAAATCACCAATTTCAATTATCTCGCTAGAAAGTTCAGAGTTAATGGAAGCTGGCCCGATTAATCCAGTTCTTAATACCGACGTTGGAGCATACATATTTATCTTTTGAACAATATTCCGAGCTATTCGTGTACTCCGAACCGTCTCTTTTCCCGCTTTTGCCAGTGCGACTTGGCCGTCACTTGCTGAGCCAAGTTTCTTACCTAAGAAATCAACGCTACTTTTTCCACTGTTGAAATTTTTGCTAGAGTGCCTCCCCAACCCGCTTGATATCTTCGATGCTACCATGCGTGCTGGAACTCTAGAATAGAAAGGAAGCTTACCGATGTTAGCCCCGATATTGAACCCAATCCCGACTTTACTAAGTGTGCTGTTTCCTTGGTAACTGGCTGCCAAACCCATGGAAGTACCTATGGTATCCAGTGTTTCCAGCCCCATTTCTACTTTGGAGATCCACTTTGCTTTAGATATCTGTTGGATCATATTCTGTGTAGAGAATCCAAGAGTTCTATTCGCTTTTGAAGCCAACCCCATCGCTTTTGTTCCCGACTTCATCACCCCGACACCACCAATAGCAACCGATGCAACATCAACAACTAAGCCTGACCATGAAGAAGCTTTTGATAAATGGCCATAAGCCGGATGAGAAGGGTCATCTATAACAGCAGCAGCAATCCCAGTCGAGCCTGAAACAAGACCTGATAGTAGAGTTGTGGTAGATAGTGCCGCAGCTAATGTGGGTGCAGCCAGCCCTCCTGATAAAACGGTCGCTGTAAATGCTGCGATAGAGAAAATCACGCTTAGAATTCCCCCTATAAGCCCAAGAATATCAAGGCGACCATCGGGATCAATTCGATTGAAAGGGTCATTACTTACAAACAAGTACCCATTTGGGCCGGCCTCACCAAAGGGGGAAGTTTCCATATCAAATTGTTGGAATCGGCGTAAATATGGATTATAGAAGCGGTAGCCATTACCGTACCGATAAATGCCTAATACAGGATCGATTGGTTGCCCATGAAAACCGATAAGGTTTCTATTGATCAACTCCCCAGACAGGGACTCAGTAGCCATCGCATTGACTGGTAGAAGAAACCCTAAAGGTAAGGCTGGTAGAACTGCTACCGATGAGCATGACTTGAGCAAATTACGTCTGGATATGTTTGTACTCATAATTATCCCCAATTTTGACAAATTGTTAATAGAAAAGTAATGATTAGCTATGCGTTTCCAAATGGTGTGTAACGAGTATTGTCCGTCAGAGTTGAAGAGCCATCATCACTGAATGAAACAATATTGCTCCCCTGACTATCTGCACCTAATAGTAAGTTTCGACACTCATTACCATCATTAATGGTACAAATGACGTCTTTGTTGTTGTATTTCTTATTTTTTGTTTCTGTACCACCACTACATTGGTTAATCACACCTTCCCCACGGTAGTAATATTCTATATCTGCATAACCCGCAGGCTTCTGAATGGCTAAAAAACCACGAGAATCATATATATAGTCAGAGAGTTTATCGTTATTCTCGTCATGCACAGACTTGAGGCGGTTAAAGCTGTTATAGCTATATACTCTGCCTTTTTCATCTGAAAGCATATTGCCGGCATTATCATAGGAAAATGTTGAATCACTATAGTCTGCGTGTGTGTGCGAGACCCTTTTCAACTGAGTGACATGTGTAGAGTCATAGGTATAGGTACAGATATCCGTCGAATTATCAGCAAATACACTAGATACCGTTTCTATGTTACCGAAATGATCATAAGTATAAGACTGGCTACTAATAAACTTACCCTTAGAATCCTTTGGAAGATCAACCCCTATACAGTTGTAGCTCTCCAAACGGTTAAGGCTATCATAGGTAAGCGTTTCAGTAGTGATGCCTAGATTGCTGTTGGTAAACCTGCGTTTGTGAATAAGCCCATTGCTATAATAGGTGCTTTCAATCTTGGTATTTAGCGTACCGTTTATCGTGATTTCTCTCTTTGCTTCGCTACCAATTGCATTAAAATAAACTTCCGTTTTAAGCGTATTAGCACCGCTTGTTGACGTGAATCCTTTTTCTCTTCCGAAATCATCGTAGTGAATAATGATAGAGGTATTACATCCTTTATCTTCAAAGTTAATTGTTTGAACTCTTCCGAGTTCATCGTAACCAACCACTTTCTCGACGCCACAAAAATCCGTTTCGTAGAGCACGTTTCCAAGTAGAGAGTAGTCGAATGAAGCACTCCGAGAATTATCGCCTAGAGTCACAGTCTCACTACTCAACTGTCCGACAGTGTTATAGCTATAGACATTCTTACTGTGTAACGTCGACTCTTCTCTCAGAAAACCCGTAACACTGTCATTAATATAAGAACAAGACACTGTGGCATCAGCTGCTTCAGTGATAGAAACCACCTCATCAATATAAGGGTCATAATCAACTGAGAGTATGTTTCCATTTGGTGTTGTTATCCTAGAAGCCTTAGAAGAAGAGCCCATATAGGAGAAAGATGTGGTACCACCGAGTTTTGTTTCATTTTTTACACGTCCAAGTCCATCATAGTTTCTAGTACCAATAGTGTGTCCATTCAGCTTAATAGTAGAAGCCAGATCAGTGGTAGAAAATGACTCGTATTCCATAGACATGCGATATTCTTCGCTTTTGTGCATCATGTACTGCTCGGTCATACGATCACAGTTATCATAGTCATAACTGGTTACCTGACCGTTTGCGCCTGTCGACTCTCGCAATCGATGATAGCCATCGTAACTATTAGATGTCTTCGATTTTTCTACACCATTTTTGTCATACAACTTTGTCGTCAGTTCTTTACCAACCAGATTATAGGTAGAGAATTGAGAACTAAGCCCTTCAACTCCTGAAGTTACCGTCAATGCAACAGGGTTTTTACTAACAAACTCTGCGACACCATCAGGACGCGTCAATTTACTCACCTCTCCCCATAGGTCATATTCATAAGATTCCAGCTTGCTGACTTCCTTCGTTGATATCGTCCCAGTTTCAGTATCTTTAATATCAGTCCAGTCTCTTGAGGTTGCTGAGATCATTTGCCCTAAATTGTTATAATGTCTCTCCTCGATCACTCTTTCGATATTATTTTTGTCTTTCTTCTTCTTACGGATCAGGTTTCCCGCATTGTTAAATTGGTACGTTTCGCTAAAACCTGCATTGGTTGTAATAACAACTTGATTTTCGTTGCTACCATAGTGGTAGGCAAAGCTCTTCTTCTTTTCTCGATCAGTACCAGGTGCAACTGTCTCAGCCGTTACCATACCAAAGCTATTATGTTCAATATTGATGACAATTCCTTTGTCATCCGTAGTTTGAGCCATGTTACCAGTGACGTAATCAAACTTTTCTGCCTTTTTAGCAATATGTCCATCATGGGTTACGAGAACATTTTCCATCTCTAGGTTGTATTCCGAAAATACATAATCATTTTTTGAGGTACTCTCTAGATTATTGACAATCGTTTTTCTGGATTTCAGCCTGCCATATTCATACTTCTTGCTTTTATCTTGGTGATATTCGAAAATTATCTTGTTGTTATGGTTAGTTTGTTCGCTAGGAGCTACAAAATACTCCCCTTCTATAAGTGAATCTATTTTCTTATAAGTGACAGTCTTAACCCTATCCATTTCACCATAATGCTTAGATGCAGGAATTAGCCTCTCACTTTTCATAAACCTAACCATCCCAAAAGGGTGCGGTGGGCAATTTATTTTTCCCTCTACACTTCCAGATGCATTTTTTGTCTCCCCTCCTTTCGGGTAGAAAGTACGATGAATTTCACTTCCATCCTCATTTCTTAACCATGTCTCATTGCCATATTCATCGATGCTTCTTTCTATAGACTCCGTGCGGGTTTCTCCATCCACATAAAAAGTAAGCTCTTCCTTTCTTACAAAGCTGTAGTTAGCTGGTTGATAATCTATCGACCATGAAAGGTTTGCAAAGTAGGTATTTTTCTGAGCTTGGTAGAGTACCCCATCGTTATAACAATACTCTTCTTCTAACAGATGATACTTATTGTAAATGCGAACTATCGACAAACTTCCAACTGTCTCAGTGCTGGAGTATTTATAATCTTTCCTAGCAGAAAAAAGGATGTCTTTACCTGCTTCCCATGATGCGTCGCTACCGAAACCTAGGTAGTTAAAATCTGAATAATCATAGTCTGTTATTGTCGAATCTTGGTTTTCTCCCGATGTGACAATATATTGTTGAACATATGGCAGTTTTGATATTGGTGCACCAGTTTGAAGACTGTGCCCTTCATCACGATAAATGATATCTTCAATTAAGCCTGTCGGATGTATTACTTTGGTGATTAACTGAGCCGTACAAGTCGACACATATCTATAATCCATACTTGTGTATAGATCATCCTCATTCGGTAACGAAATATATTGAAGTAAACCTTGCCCACTTTTCCATAACGTTGTTCTGCTTTTCAAGTCATCACGATTAAATATAGAGATAATTGTTTGCCTAGGCGTAGACCACCAATCAATATAAAGGCTATTATGATTAGTATCAGAGACTTTCCATAAAACTTTCACATTATTGTAATAACTATAATGAAAATCAATTCTATGCCCGTGCGGAGATAGAATATGACTAACTGTTCCATCATCCCAATTTATATGTTCTTTCACCCCATTTTTGTGGGCAACGACTATTTCGCCCGTTGACTGACCAGATAACGACTTATAGAAAACACGAATATCTTTACAACGACGATAAGGAATATCATATTCATTTAAGTTATTATTCCACTCTATTTTAAATTGTTGACCTGACTGGAGAGTTAAGATACCTGTATTTTTATTAAATGAAGTAATAGCCAGACTCCAACCAATGCCATATACACCTTGGTGAGAGTCTAGCGCATTATAGTTGATTACTGCTTTGAAGTTCGGCCCAGACAAGTTGTTCGACAACAACTCACCCAAAACAAAACTTAATGAATAGCTCCCTGTTCTATTGTCGACCCCAGAGTTGATAAACTCTGAATAATTATATGCATTACTGGTGACGATATTACTCATAGTTTACCAACCTCATTATAAATTATTAAACCAAGGGAAAGATAAATTTAATAGAACCTGTAGTACATATTTCCATAACCATCATTAACATTTTTCCTAGCAATGTTAATGTGACCTTTATTTCCATATATATCGTAGAATGAAATATTTCTTTGTAATGTCTCCCAGTTCATAAGTATATTTACATATACTTTATCCCTCTTACTTTGCACACCGCGTAGCTCTGCAAAAACGATAGCATTAGCAGTATTTACAGGAAAGCTTCTTGTGACCGCCCAGCGATAACCAGTAGAGTATGCATAGTTATTTGTTTGATTTCTATTAGGGTATAAGACGTAAAGTGCTGAATCTTTTTTATCCTTTGGAAGCTTAGAGCCAATTAATATTCTTCTTCCGTCATCCTGCATATTAGTTCCCGCATCAATACTTTTTATAATAATATTAGAAGAAGATTTTGGAGTAAGTTTCGTGTAAGTGGCTGCATAATGCCCCCAAGGAGAACTAGGGTTACCATTAAGGTCATACCACGTATTAATCGGAGTTGTTTGGTCAAAGTCACTTATTGAGTATTGCCTTTCAGGAATAGTATCAATATAAACAAGACCATTGTTTGTATCTCCAGAACATGTGGATAATGTTGAGTAACGATTACCATTAGATGCTGTTACTTCTGCACATATGGTTCGATCATTGAGAACACCAGTTGATAAAAATAATGTGGTAGTTTGTTTATCTGGGTCCCCGTAACTGAAGTTGCCGGGAGAGCCCAAAGTCCCATCGATATCGTGTGCATAACCATTACTACTGTTGCTGACATTCCAATGGCTAGGGAGCTCGCGTTCTGTGTAAGCTTCGCGTACAGATATATCAGTAACAGTGTAACCATCCGCAAGCTCGTAAGTTATATTTACAGCTGCCTGCATTCGGCCATTTGCGTAAATAGTTGTATCAGAACGGCCGGAAGTTGTTCTAATTGTGACTGAGTCAACCCCACTACCAGGAGGACTGGGTGGCACGTCGAACATATTAGGAGCGGAGATTAATACATTAGGGGGTGGTGAGGCTAATATATTAGTTGAAATTAAAGTAAGGACTACTGCTGGTATATATTTTATTATCATAATGAAACTCCTTTTATTGCATGATGTTGCGAGTTACTGCTTAAGTCATTTTCAATTTAAAATGAACCCACACACATGTCACCAAAGTGTTTCAAATGTTAAGATCTTGTTTCAAATAACTAAAAAATAAGAATTATTGACAAAGACTTTTCTTATAGTTCCATAATATTTCCTACTTTCAGTCCCTCTTGGGTTAATTCTAAAAGCCGATTTAGGTGTGCTCTATCAGGTAGGAAACAATGATTCGCTTAAAGTTCATGAATTTGATCATGAACCGTTAGTACTAATCGCATCACCACTTTTAAAAGGTTTAGATTTACAATAAACAGACCAGCACGTTGATGAAGGGTTCATCAGTAATGGTCCCAAATGCCTATTTAGACAAACATTTGAAACCATCATCCATGAGCGTAATATCAGTACTGGAAGTCTTTATTGACCGTATGCGAAATGAGTATTAATGCATGCTTTGCTTGTCCCCTAAGTAAGCCACGCAGCTACTCTGTCTTTCAAACTCGTATGCTTGTACCAAATCCAATAAAGCCCATCTTCTAACTCTTTTGCGCTCATACGACTCGGCTGGTATACAAGGTGGCTACCATCATATTTCGACCAATCTCTGGTTAGAATACGCCCTTCTCGCTCTAATTTGTCAAACGAATCAGAGCCAGGAAATGGAATCATATAATGAGGGATCACTTTATCCACTTTGATCTCTTCGATAAACTTTTGAGTTTGTTTGAAAATTGAAGCATCATGCTCATCAAAACCAAATAAGAAATCACCCCATACCTCGATTCCATGCGAACGAATCTCAGCGATGTATTCTTTCATTTTGGATGGTTTTACGAAGCCCTTCTTCTGTGCTTTTAATGCCGCTTCAGAAGGTGTTTCTATACCTAGTAGCACTGCTTTAAAACCCGCATTAGCTGCAGTGCGAAGTAGCTCTTTATCACGAGCAATCAGAACCGTTGTTTCACCATAGAACTTCATATTTAATGGCTCAATCGCTTTGAATAGCGCCATAGCGTACTCACGATCATAAGTTAGATTGTCTGAGTGAAGCTCAACCCACTCTATTCCTATACTTTTTAATTGTTCTAACTCACTGACGATCTTCTCAATCGGTCTTTGTTGATATTTACTGAAGAATCTCGGTACTAGGCAAAAATTACACTGGAATGGGCACCCCCTCGTAACGACTACCGACCAAATATAGTTATACACCGATGGGTCTATAATGTCCGTCGGGTATGGGTTTAAGATTCCAAGGTCAACAGGATGAGAACTTTGATATATAGGTTCAAGTGTGCCTAATTCTGCATCTTGGAGTAGCTGAGCCCAGTAGTTTTCAACTTCTCCGATAATCAAGCTATCTGCATATTGCGCTGCTTCTTCTGGGTTAAACCGAGTATGTAACCCACCTAATAATACTGTTTTACCTCTCTTCTTATATTCATTGGCGAGCTCGTAGGCTCGATAGGCATCAGGAGTAGACATAAATATCACGATCAGATCCGCATTTGTGTCTAGTTCAGCTTTTGCTCCAATGGTTTCATCCACCATGGCTAATTTGTACAACTTTGGTGTAGCCGCTGCGGCTGCAAATATATTTTGCGGTGGACCACCAGTTTCAGCTTTGTATTTTGAATAGTCACTACAAGCGGATGCTTTGATTAGATAAATTTTCATGTTTGCTCCTTAGCGGTAGATAGACCTTTTCTAGCTTCTCCAGCTATTGCCGAAAAGCAGAGAAACACCGACAGAAACGCCCAACGCAATTAAGATGTTTGGCAAAGTGGCTCCCCAAATTGCGCCACATACGGCTAAGGTAACAGCAGCCCAAAGTATAGTTTCAAGAATCCAAGTGCTCATATGATGACTCCTAGTGGTTAACTTAGGAGCCATTGTAGAGAGGTAATAGTTAACTTTTGGTTACCTATTTGGAAGAAGGTGAAGGAATAAACTCAACGCAGGCATGATGGCGCTGCTCTGCCGTGTAATGATTGAAGTTCCACTGCTTATGCTGACAAAGACGTTCGATAAGCAGGAGCCCAATACCAAATGAATTCGTTGTACTCTCTTGGTCTGATTTCTCAACAGCGTTGGAGACGATAATCCTATCAGGGAAGACGGCTATATTGACGTCCCCTTCAGAGGCATGCTGAAAAGCATTTCGAACAAGATTATTAATAACGACTTCGACTAAAACAACTGGCAGAGGCGCTGAAATACATGACTCTTTCGCCGCAATATTGACCTGTAGTTTTTTATCGTCAGCTAAATAACGATGACTGGAAAGCGCTTCCTCAACTGTCGCTTTCATGTCAACTTCACCCATATTAACGTCTAGCTGTTGGCTGCGGCTCATCCACAAAAGCGAAGTGACTAAATTCTGCATTGTTACGATAGAACGATTGATACGAGCAACTGCCCGTTGCCCACTCTTACCCATTGACTCGGATAATCTGGTTAGCATTTCGCTACTCGCAGAAATCGTGGCAACGGGGGTTCTTAACTCATGGCTGGCCGCTCGTAAGAAAAACTCCTCGCGTTCAATCGCTTGCCGTTGATATTCCACGCTTTTCACCAGCTGGTTTGCTAATTGTTGGAGCTCAGCATAGCGGAAGTGCTGTATCTTATCGGTTTGTTCCAGATCCAACTCTCGCGACCAATCCGATAGTTGCAAAATTGGTTTTGTAAGGCGATGAATCAGGAAACGGATCAGTACGAACACCAAAAGCAATAACGCCCCGATTAACCAAAAAGCCGAGTGAACTTGGTCTACTGACTCCGGAGGGCTTTGCTCATAGAGTTGATAGTAAATGGACTCATCGTATTCAGAAACAACATAAAGATAGCTCTGTTTTTCTGCCACGTATTGGTAGGTAGCGTAGTAGTAATGGCCATACTCGCCTGGCTTTCCCGGAACGTATTGTTCATAGATCACTCCCGTTTCTAAGGAAGACCAATCGAAATGTTCCAAATAAGCCGTGGGAAGTTGCTCTAAGTCGGTGAATACCTGTAAAGATTTGTTATTAGAAGAAGGCAGAGCTCCACTAGAAAGGTACTGCTGCTCGGCAACTTTAACTTCGTAAAGAAACCCATATTTCGCGGACTCTTTTAACCCAACTTCATAGCTCTGATTAATCATCAGCAAATAGACAGACGTTAAGACAATCAGTAGCCCAAATAAGTAGACATAAATGTCTCGTTGGATGCTAACTCGTTTCATTCTATCGCCTCACGGAGCACTATCCCTACCCCATGTACGGTATGGATCAATTTGGAATTAAACGGTGCATCAACAACTTGGCGTAACTTAAATAAATGGACCTTCAAACTATCTGCACTTGGGAGATCATCCCCCCAAACCTCATCTTCTAGCTGAGTTTTACTCACCACATTAGGGCTATTTTGCATCAAGCAGACCAGCATTTTCCAACACACCGGAGGCAACTTTAATACCCTACCTGAACGCACAGCTTGGTGTTTATCAAGGTCTAGAGATAAATCTCCAACGCTCAAGTTAGCAACTCGATTTTTCACTCTTCGCACCAATGCCAAAAGGCGAACCTGAAGCTCAGCCATCGCAAACGGCTTGACTAAGTAATCATCTGAACCTGCTGCGAACCCAACTAGCTTGTCATCTAGCGTGTCTCTTGCCGTCAACATGAGTACAGGCGTTGTAATGCCTTTATCTCTCAGTGATTGGCAGACATCAATGCCATCCATTTTTGGCATATTAAGATCGGTTAATATGATGTCGTAGCGATTTTCCAACGCAAGGTTAAGCCCTGATTGTCCGTTATACGCAAAATCAAAATCAAAACCGTCTAGTTCCATATAGTCACTAATAGCTTCGGCAAGATCTTTATCATCTTCGATCAACAGGGCGTTAATGGTCATTTATTCAATTTCCTTTTTTGTTCTTGCTCATACTGCCATGCCCAAATCGGTGGTTTAACGAGAAGGTTAAAGCGATAACGCCAATTCGGCCCTTTCCACAGTTGTTGCACTAACTTCGCATAGCCATGTAAATAGACTTTAACTGGATTGACAGAATTTATCCGTGGGAACACTCCATATCTCACTGTTTCTTCTTCACGGGTAAAGGTACCAAATAGACGATCCCAGATAATAAAGATACCCGCATAGTTCTTATCTAAGTAAGGTTTATTCGTTGCATGATGCACTCGATGATGTGATGGCGTGTTAAAGATCGCTTCAATTGGTCGTGGCAGTTTCTTTACCGTCTCAGTGTGTAACAGAGTCTGGTACAACTGCACCATGGTCTCACACATCAGTACAACAAAGGGATTAAAGCCTAGCAAAATCAGAGGTAAATGGAAAAAGAATGGAAAAAACCAATCCAACGGACCAAAGCGATACGCCACCGATATATTGAAATAAGGCGAACTGTGATGAACAGAATGCGTACCCCATGCAAATCCATTGCTGTGCAAAAAACGATGTTCCCAGTAGTAAGCTAAATCGGCCAAGATCAAACAGCCAAGAATCGTCCAACCAGTATTGGGTAGCTGAGTTAAACTGAAATTTTCGTAAGCGTAGACAAACGCCCCGACGTAAGCGAGGCCTACGAAAATTAACGTCAATATTAAGAAAGCCAAGGTAACTAGGTTGGTGACACTGTCACCCAACATATTCCAGCTTAGTTTTTTCTTAAAGCCATAGCGTACAAGTTCGATCAAGAATATGACTGCAGCTATTAGCACGAAATTATCATCAACCCACGCTTCAGTGAAGATTATCGTAGCTTCTGAAAACACTTGAGACATAAAATCCATCATTATTCCCTTCTCAAACGATTATTTGTAGTAAACCACGAGTTGACTAGACTCTTGTTGCCCTAGCAGATTTATGTAGTGTGTCTCTACTACCGCTTCAATTGGCTTAGTGAAATTTATATCTTGCCACGCACTTTCTAGGTCTGCGGCACTATATTGGCCACGGGTTAACAGTTGCTGCTTATTTGGTGTAGATGGTAGCTCAAGGCTCGTGCTATTTGACTCGCGTTGATCTAACCCTACACCAATCGTGACGTCGGCTTGTGTAAAGTCAGAGCTAAAGTTTTTATATAGCGCCACAAATCGATCAGATGACGTTGGCAAATTTTCTTGAAGAGGGAGTTGCTTTTCAAATTCTCTCCAAAGGGAAAGAACATTATCTAATGCTACCGTTCGGGAAACGACGGGAAGTAAATAATACGCTGACGCTTTAGACTGTTTTTCTTTGGTTTCGGCGAGCGTTTCAGGAACTATTTTTTCAGCCATTGCAGGTTGATTTACCACGCCTCCCCAAATTGCAGCGGTAATTGCCGCCGTCGTTAGTAATGATGCTAATAGTTTCATCGTATTCCCCTATATCACTTATCTATTTTAGTAACAGTGATAAGGATAAGGGGGTAAAGGTAACCAAAAGGTTATCTTTTACATGATGATCTTTCAGTAAACGCTATATGGGCAAAAGTGAGGTAGTAACTCGTAACGTAAAAAAGCGAGCACTTAGGCTCGCTTTTTAACCAACTTTTAAAACTATTACAGAAGTTCTACTGACTGTTGTGCGATTACAAACTCTTCGTTTGTTGGAATAACCATTGCCACTGCATCAAGAACTTGAGATTTCGCGATGATACCAGCGTTACCAAAGCGAGCGTCTTCATTGCCCTTCTCGTCTTCAACAAAACCTAAAAGTTTAAGGTTGTTTAGAATCTCACGACGAATTGGAAGTGAGTTTTCACCAATACCACCAGTGAAGATAACTGCATCAAGGCTGCTAAGCGGGATTAGGTAAGAGCCGATGTATTTAGCCACGCGGTAAGTAAATACCTCAAATGCTAGCTTCGCACCTTCATGGCCATTTTCCATCGCTTCTAGGATGCCGCGAGCGTCAGACGTTAGGCCAGAAACACCTAGGAAGCCTGACTTCTTGTTCAACGTTTCAAACACCTTCTCAGTAGTCCAACCTTTCTTGATTAGGAACTCGATAACGCCTGGATCAAGGTCACCAGAACGAGTACCCATCATCAGGCCTGCAAGTGGTGTAAAGCCCATTGAGGTGTCAACTGACTCACCATTTGCGATAGCACACACTGAAGCGCCATTGCCTAGGTGAACAGAAATAAAGCTAGACTCTTCTACTGGCTTGTTCAGCATTTTCGCAGCTTCACGGCTTACGAAGTAGTGACTAGTGCCGTGGAAACCGTATCGACGGATACCGTACTCTTTATATAGCTCATTTGAAATCGCACCAGTGAATGCTTTTTGCGGCATCGTTTGGTGGAATGCAGTATCAAATACAGCGAATTGAGGTAGGCTTGGGAAAGCTTGCATAGCAGCTTGAATACCTTTAGCGCCTGCTGGGTTGTGGAGCGGTGCCAGATCAGACAAGTTTTCAATTTCTGCTAGAACTTCATCATTAATTCGTACGGTAGAAGTGAATTTTTCACCACCATGTACGATACGATGACCCACGGCAACTAAATCTTTTGTGAAACCAAGAGTTTCCATCAATGCTACGATTCGATTGATTGCATGCTGGTGATGATTGTCTGGTGCGTTGATCGCTTCTTCAGTTTTCTCACCGTTATACTTCCAGCTGATTACTGCTTCTGGTAGACCAAAGCATTCACCTAAGCCACTAACAATTGCGTCGCCAGACGCAGAGTCAATCACTGCAAACTTTAAAGATGAGCTACCAGAGTTAATGACCAGCACAAACGAATTCGACATGGGTATGTTCCTGTTTCAGAGCAATTTGATGAAGCGTACTGCTTCTATTGTATTGTTGATGCCATTATTCAATATTTTTTGAATCTTTCAACTTATATTTGAAACATTCAACAATATAAATAATTTTTGTTGATCTAAAGCAATTGTTGATTTAATTCGACATGGAAAATTAATAACAACTTTATAAACAAGGGATTTCTGGCTATTACTTACTTTAGAGCCACAAACCATGCTTGATAATCTCGCTAGGTCTACTACAATTTAACAACATATTATACTGTTACTTTGGTAGTTAGATTGTTCACACTTGCGGTCTCATTGATCATCATTGGTATATTCTTCTTGTTCTACGGTTTAGTTCTCGCAAGAAAGATATGCATCAAAACAAAACACACTGGATGGAAACTTTTGAGTGCATTGATAGCCTGCTTCATCTTAGGTTATTCACTTGTTCTTGGTTCATTGCTACTCGAGCAGTCCATGAGCCCTGTGCTGTTTGGTTTATCCATTATTCTTTTCTCAGGCAGCATTTTCGTTTTAATCGTCACTAAGTTCAGTCTCCAAACCATCCACCAGCTACATGTCATGGCTGAAGAAGAAAAGCACAACGCACTGCATGATCCTCTGACGAACTTACCAAACAGAAAACATTGTATTGAGACGATCAATTTTCTACTCGATGGTGATGTTTCTTTTCAGTTAATGCTGCTCGATATTGTTAATTTTAAGCAAGTAAATGACGGGATGGGACATTTCTGCGGGGATCAACTTTTGATTCAAATTGGGAATAGAGTCAGAGCTAACCTCGATAAAGGTGACTTCCTAGCTCGTATTGGGGGTGATGAATTCATCGCCATCCTACCAAGTCGAACATCCGAACAAGCATTGGAGGTTGCTGATGAAATCAACCAAATGCTTAAACGTCCCTTTTCAATCGATGGGTTTGAACTTACCAGCAGTGCGATAATTGGAATTAGTGCATACCCTGACCATGGTAACAATGCCGACCAAATCATTAATGCTGCCGACGTCGCAATGTACTGGGCAAAAGCATCTGACAATGAGGTCGCTCGATTCTCTTCACACATGTCTCAAGATGCGCGTAAAAAGCTCGAAATTTCTCGCCAAATCGATCGCGCGCTAGAAGAAGATAGCTTTCAACTATTTTACCAACCAATCATCTGTGCAAAGCGTGATGTCGTTTGTGGCTATGAAGCCTTAATGCGCTGGTTAGATGAAGATGGATGCCCAATAAACCCAGTCGATTTTATCGCCATTGCCGAGCAAAGTAACAAAATCACTTCCGTAACAGAGTGGATGCTGGCGCGGGTTGCCCAGGATATTACTCGGTTAACCGATGCGGGCATTTTTTGCCCTATTCATGTCAATCTTTCAGCGAAAGACCTCATGAGTAAAAACCTAGAAAGTCAATTAGGCCAACTGGCGTTTGTAAACAAAGACTTTGCAAAAATGGTGGTATTGGAAATCACCGAAACCACAGCGATAAACCGTCTCCGTAGCCCCACCACGTTACTCGAGAAGCTAAAAAAGTTGGGATTCAAAATTAGCCTAGATGATTTTGGTACTGGGTTCTCTTCCCTCTCGCTGCTTCGAGATCTCCCAGTTGATCAAATTAAGATCGATCAATCGTTCGTTTATCAGCTAAATAAAAACGAGAGAAATCGTTCAATTGTTGTGAATTCAATTTCGCTTGCACATGGACTCGGTTATACCGTAGTAGCTGAAGGGGTTGAGCATCAGGAAGTCGAAAACACACTCAAAGAACATGGCTGTGACTATTTACAGGGCTTTTATTACAGCCCAGGATTGCCACTCGAACGTGTCATTAACTGGACCCTAAGCCGTGACTCCAACAATTACCCACTAGCCGCAACATCACAGATATAAAAAAGCTGCCTCAATTGAGGCAGCAAATGTTCAACACCTAATGGTAAAAATTAAAACTGGTATGCGGCTGAGAGCTTGAAGTTACGCCCTGGTTCATAATCATCAGCTCTAACATCTCCGACTAGACCGGTCTTAGAGGCGTGGGATGCATAAGCCGCATCAAAAATATTATCAATACCGAAAGTAACGGACAGGTCTTCCGCATCAGAAGGGATCCACTGAGCGTAGAAATTATGTACATCGTACCCCTCTTTGACTGATGCGCCATCCAATACGTTATCCTCTTCAAGAACAACAATCGATGTCCAACCAAAGATAGTATCAATCGCATCGGCTTGATAATCGAAGGTAACCGCAATGCTGTCGCCAATATCAAGACTTCGAGCGGAACGACCAACAGTATCTAATACAGGTCCGCCATTCGTTTTATCCTCATTGTCAGATTTAGAATACGACACCTTCGAGTTAAAGTTCTCGTAGCCATAATTCGCACTCAATTCAAACCCTGTAAACTCAACATCGCCTAAGTTGTAGATGTTGTATCCCGATGTTCCATTGTCATAAGCTGCGACAATGTAATCATCAATGTCCGTCTTAAAGAGCGTCAGATTCGCACTGATAAAGTGTTCATTGATGCGTTTATCAAAGCGCACCCCACCTTGGGTGTTCTGACCAGTTTCCGCTTTGATGTCATCAGAAAGGTACGCCACTGTTTGGTATTTGATAAAGGACTCAAGTAGCTCAGGGCCTTTAAATAAGCTTCGAGTGCTTGCAAATAATGTCCAATCAGATGCCACATTCCACTCACCCGCAAGCGACCATGTCACATCATCAAATGTCTTCGTTCCTGTTTCCGCTTCACGTTTAAAATCATCAAAACGTAAACCTGCGGTAAGGTTAAAGCTTGAAGTCAAAAACAGCTGGTTCTCAATAAATACCGCCGTGCTTATCGCGGTTTCATCAGCATAAGGAGTATCTCCGTAAACACTTTTGCTGTTCTTATCTATGTAGTCCACGCCATAGGTAACGGTATTTTCTCGGCTCGCGAGTTGATAGTCTGACTGAAATGTTGCATTAATCCCACGGTTTCTGTTTTCAGCGGTATTAATAGACAAACGGTCAGTTGGCCATCGGCTCACCACGTTACTTTCGTCACGGGTGATTTCTGTTTTACTGCTGTAAATTGATACTTTTCCTCGGTTCGCTTCCCCTTTCAGTTCATATGAGAGTGTCAAAGTATCACGGTCATAGTCAGTAGGAATTAACTCATTTTCAGAGCGCGATTGGTTCGCGTCTGAGGACCAATCGGGCCTAGGGTTGTAATCACCGCTATCACGATATAGATCGTAACCAAGTTCAAATCTATGGATATCAGACGGCTCGTGACCGATCTTACCCAACACATTATAAGTGTCACCTTTAACACCAATAGTTTCAACGCCACGACCATCTTCAAAATTGTCCCTACTTAACATGTGACCGTATAGCATAGCGTCAAACTTATCACCGAGTAGTCCATATAGCGTCAACGAGCTTTGTTGACTTGCATTACTTGCATAACCGCCATACACCCTAGCCCCATATGTTTCATCGTGGCGTAATAAATCCTGAGCATCTTTCGTTTCAAACATAACCGAACCGCCCAATCCGCTTTGAGTCACCGAATTGTTGCCTACTTGAATATCTGCCGTTTTTAAAATGTCTGGGTTAAGAGTCAGGTTACCAATGTGATGAAACATGTTCGCGTGTTGTGACGCCCCATCCAGACGAATATCCAAATCGGTTTCACCTAAACCACGAATATTGATGCGTTGGTTAACACTATGTGTACCTCCCACATCAACACCTGGGACGTCCCTAAGAAGATCCGACATATGGTCGGCTTGTTTTAGAGACATATCACTCGCACCTAATGATTCCGTGTTACTAGAGACTTTCGTGCCCCAGACTACGACATCTTCTAGGTATGTGACGTCTTCAGCCATAGCTTGACTTGCTAAAGCTGTACAAACTGCGACGGTAAGAAGTGATATACGTTTGGGGTGCTGCTTAACCCTTTCCATGCGACATTTCCTAAATGTAAATGATAATAGTTCGCAGGTATGATATGGTTCTTATCGATTAACGAAAAGAACAATAGGTTATGCAGAAATGCACAACACTTATGAAGGAACACCATATGGCAGCCGACAGTGATAACGCGTCACGACTTCGAAAGATTGCTCTAACTACAAAGATAGAAGAGTCTGAGCGACAACTGATTGTAGGAGAGACCAAAAGAGGTCATTCCGCTCTTGTCGAAGGCAAATTCGTCTCACATAGAATCGGCAAAGAGGTTTCTATCCACGGCTGCCAAAGCATTGAACTACAAAACTCGCATGTGGTTTCTATGGCTCCGGCGTCTGTGATCATCACGATTCTGATTCAAGGAGAGTTAGAGTTTGGTTACGATGACCTCGAATTTCAATTGAAGTCAGATTCAGTAAATAGAATAACCATCGTCAATCTTACCCAACCAGCTAGTTTTCGACGTAAGATCACCAAGGGCAATAAGGTCACGAAGCTCAATTTAATGATGAGTAATGATTGGGTAAAAAGTCGAACTAACGGCCGCTGTAAAGTCAGCCAGTTTATTGCTAGTCACAAGAACTCAATCCAGTTGCCCCTATGTGATGACTTTACAACTATGGTTGATAGAGTGTTAGAGCTTCACAAAGCGGATACATTCAGTGAAAAGCTTGCCCTAGAATCTCTCGCATTCCAGTTCATTGAGGCTTCCCTTTCACAGCTAGAAGTCACTAATATCGCCTCTTCAAATATTAACGATACCTCCATTAGCACAACATCAGTAGAAGAGATTATTTGTTACATTGAATCCAACCTCAGCCAACCGCTATCCATTGAAGATTTAGCCAACAAATTTGCCATGAGTAGCTCCAACATACAGCGAAAATTTAAACAAGAAGTTGGATTAACACTCAATGGCTATATTAGAAAAAGGCGCCTAGAAATCGCGAAGCAACATCTGGAACGAGGCCTAGTAAGCGTTACTGAAGCAGCGTACGAAGCCGGATACAACCACCCTGCTAACTTCACAAACGCTTTTAAAAAAGCTTATGGTGTCCCCCCTCTGAGCGTAGTAGGTCTCCCTTAATAGCGAACTCAAAAAGAGCAAATATCATCGCCTAAAAACATCCATTTCCGTTTCCAACATTCACAATTCATTGTTGTATGCAATAAATCCTAACCCTTTGAATATTATTATCATTATATGACCAAATTGGATTATTCATGTGAAAAATACCTATAAATACAAAAGTATAAAAAAAGATGATGTAACAAATCATTTCACCATCAAGCCATTGATTTTATTAGATATAAATGAGATGTGAAGGTTTTATTTTATTTTTTAACCTTTATATAATATTTCCATATAAAGTCTGCGACATCGTTAAAACACGAATGACAAAAAGCCTGTCGGCTCATATATATGGACTTTATTATGAAAAAAACGATCTTAGCAGCTGCTATCGCAACGCTTTCTACTTCTGTTTACGCGGTTGAATTGTACAACCAAGAAGGTACGACTTTTTCAATCGGTGGCCACGTTTCAGCGAACCTAAATGGCTCTGAACAAGGCGATACAGATGTCGGTACTAACTCGCCACGTATCAACTTTAACGCGACACAAGATCTAGGCAATGGCTTCACTGCTGATGCGAAAGGTGAATGGGCTCTTAACTACCTAGATGGTGGCGACAATGCATTCACAACACGTCTAGGTTACGTTGGCCTAACGCACGATCAGTTTGGCCGCGCGGTTGTTGGTACTCAGTGGGCACCGTACTACGATGTTGCTGGCGTAGCGGATATGCCTATCGCTTACGCAAACGAATTTATCTACGATAATCACGGTGCACTAGGTACTGGTCGTGCCGACAAAATGATCAGCTACCGTAATGGTTTTGAGTTCGGTGAAGCTGGCGCATTTAACTTTGGTCTTGGTTGGCAAGGTGCAAACGATGAGCGTGCGCTTGACGAAAACGATGTCCTAACAGGCCACAAGTACGATGACCGTATCCAAGCTGCGTTGAGCTACTCAATTGCCGGTGCAACTCTGGGTTACACATACAACACAGGTGATTTCACTACATTCGGTGCTGCAAAGCGCACAGCTGAGTCACACCTAGTATCTGTTAAATACGGTACTTACGGTAAAGGCCTTTACCTTGCAGGTGTTTACGCTGATAACGAAAACATGAACTACAACAGCACTACCCTGCTGGCTGAAAGTAACGCATACGAAGCTCTTGCGTCTTACGCACTTGATAACAGCCTGAACCTAATCGTTAACTACGAAATGGTTGAGGGCAAGCAGTTTGCAAACACGCAAAAAGAAACGGCTCGTGAAGAGCTAGCGCTACAAGCTGAGTACAACTTTACGCCTAAATTTGTTGGTTACACTGCATACCAGTTTGACTTAAACGATGCGAACAACAACCAAACTGACGACAAGTGGCTAATCGGCGCTCGTTACTACCTATAAGCTATTACTGTCCCAATTGCTGAAACATTCAGCACCGCCCATCTCATTCGAGGTGGGCTTTTTATTTATCACCATACGTCACAAGGTAGCTTTAGTGCCTAAAAAGTCGTTAAAATAGTGTATAGCTCTGTATTTCATTTTCGACTTGAGCTGTAGGAGTAAATCATGAACATCGGCGCGGTCTCAAAGCTTACGGGACTCTCTAGTAAATCTATCCGTCTATACGAAGATAAAGGACTCATTACTACTCCAGGGCGCAGTGATTCAGGTTACCGCGAGTATTCAGAACGACATGTTCAAGAGCTTAACCTCATCTCTCGAGCAAAAAATGCAGGATTCTCGCTCCTTGAATGTAAAGAGTTCGTTCAGCTGGCCTCAAACCCAAATCGGAAAAGCAGTGAAGTTAAAGCTAAGGCAAAAGAGAAGCTGTTAGAAGTTGAGATGAAGATTAAAGAATTAAAAGAGATCGAACGTCAGCTTAAAAGTTGGGTTTCAGCTTGCCCCGGTGACGCAAATAGTCAATGTCCGATTATCGAAGACCTGACTAAGTAGCTCCGGCTGCTACCGGAAAGATTAAAAAAGAGGCCTTACACTAAGGCCTCTTTTACTTTTTACACTAGTGGTAGGTACACATTCTTTTGCCATCTACTTCAATAATATTAAATGGCGTTTCGTAGATACTCTCAAGTATGTCAGATTGAATGACCTCTTCTACTTTACCCTGAGCTACTACCTTCCCTTTCTTAAGCGCGATAATTTTGTCTGAGTAACACGCAGCAAAGTTGATGTCATGGATCACAACAACAACCGCCTTGTCCATTTCATGTGCTAGTCGGCCTACATTGCGCATGATCTGAAGAGAGTGCTTGATATCTAAGTTGTTCAGAGGCTCATCTAGAAAGACGTAATCTGTGTCTTGCGCCATCACCATTGCTATGAAAGAAAGTTGTCTTTGACCACCGCTAAGCTCATCTAAGTATTTATGTTGAATATCCGAAAGATCGAGGTACTCAATCGCTTTATCGATAATCTCAGCATCTTCCTCAGTCAACTTACCTTGAGAATATGGGAAACGACCAAACGAAATCATCTCTCGAACGGTAAATCGCATTGTAATGTTGTTAGCTTGGCGAAGCACCGCTAAGCGTTTTGCTAGTTCTTTAGTGTCCCACTCGCCCAGTTCTTTACAATCAATGTAAACCTCGCCCTGGTCTTTACTAACAAGACGACTAGCCATTGATAACAAGGTACTTTTCCCAGCACCGTTAGGCCCGATGATCGATGTCACCTTCCCTTTTTCAAACTCAGCACTGGCACTATCAACCACTTTCGATTGACCAAAGACTTTGGTCAGGCTTTTTAACGAAATCATATCAACCTAGACAATTTTGTTGCGGAGCAACATGGTTAAGAAATAGATACCACCGATGAAATTAATCACAACACTAATGGTGGTAGAGAAGCTAAACAGGTTTTCGACTATCCACTGCCCACTGAGTAATGACGCAACTGACAGTAGAGATACGCCCATTAATAGCACCTTATGCTGAAACGATTTGAACATTTCTCTTGCAAGGTTGGTCACCAACAAGCCAAAGAACATAATCGGTCCGATTAAAGCGGTAGAAATGGCAATCAAAGCAGCACTTAAAACTAGAACTTGCAAAGTAACCTTCTTTACGTCGACGCCTAAACTAGTCGCATTATCTTTATCTAACCAGAACACATCCAAAATGCGGTGTAAGCGAAACAGCAACGCACTTATGCCGAGCAATAAAGGAGCACAAAGGTACACAAGTTCGACTTTCACGTTGTTAAAGCTCGCAAACATATTCGCTTGTACTGCAGCAAAGTCATTTGGGTCTAACAGCATAGTGAAAAATGACGAAATGCTTGAGAACAATTGCCCTAGAATCACCCCAAGGAGAAGTAAGACCATCAGGTTTTGACGCTCTCCTTTGAAGTAAAAAGCAAACAGTAGCACTGAGAAACCCAACATCGCAGCGACCGAAAGGCCAAAGTTTAGGTAGGCATTTAATGCCATTGCACTCATGCCACCAAACAGTACAACCACTAACACTTGGGTAAACATATAAAGTGAATCAAAACCCATGATACTCGGCGTTAGGATTCGGTTATGAGTGATGGTTTGAAACACGAGTGCGGATTGACCAATTGCAATTCCAGCAATAACCATCGCCAAAACTTTCGGTACACGACGTGATAAGAAATACTCGTAGTTGTCGGCATTCAACCCTATGCCAATAAATAGGAAACAGAATACCGCAGCCGTTATTGCGAGTAAGAGTAGCTTAGTTCTATCTCGCATCTTTCTGCCCTTTCAAAATAAAGAAAATGAACACAGAACCACCTAAGATACTGATAATAGTTGAAATAGGAATTTCATAAGGGAAGATAATCAAGCGACCAGCAAGGTCACAACACAAGACAATCAGCGCGCCTAAAATTGCAGTAAGAGGAATATTCCGCCTTAAATTATCGCCAAAGAAACGACTAACTAAGTTAGGCACGATTAAGCCAAGAAACGGTAGCATACCGACGATCATCACAACTGACGCCGACATTACAGAAACAAGTAAAACACCAATAATGAGCACTTGTTGATAGTTTAAGCCTAGGTTGGTTGCAAAGTCTTTACCTAGTCCTACGGCAGAAATGCGTGTCGCATATAGGTAACTGAAGATTGCAAATGGGATTGCGATGTAGAGTAGCTCATAGTCACCTTGGAGTAGGTTGGCAAAGTTGGCTACTGTCCAGCTTGATAAGTTTTGCAACGCATCATATTTGTACGCAACGAAGGTCGCCAATGAATCAACGACGTTACCGAAAATGATACCAATAAGAGGTACAAAAATGGCGTTCTTAAACTGAATTCGGTTGATGAATTGAACGAATAGCAACGTACCCGCCATAGCAACGCCAAACACCAGCCAAAGCTGCTCGCTACCGAAAAATACAAGGCTCAATATGTAGCCCAACATTGCACACTCAATCGTTCCGGACGTTGAAGGCGACGCAAATCGGTTTTGGCTGATTTGCTGCATGATCAAACCAGCAATACTTAAGCCAGCCCCTGCGAGCAATACTGCTACCAAGCGGGGAATTCGACTGGTAAATAAAAGATGCCAACTCGCAGTATCACCTGCGAGAAGAGATGCTAGGTTGAGTTGCCCTACACCGACAAACAATGACGCAAAACTCAAAATAATCAGCGTCAATAGTAACTTTTTCACTCGTTGCCTCTCAGCACAAAAGCCTCAAGCAATGCTTGAGGCTTATTATTATTGTTATTTTTTGTGTTGTTAGTTTAGCGATGAAGCCGACTTCACATCAGAAATCATCTGTTCAGTTGCGCGCATACCCGCAATAGACAAGTACCAAGCATTAATATCTAGGTAGGCCATTTTTTTGTTCTGGTAAGCGTCTGTTGCTTTCACAAGGTCGTTCTCGAAATCACGCTTTACCGTGCTTGGTTTGCCCTTGTTGATCAAAACATCTTTATCGATAATCAATAGCGTATCTGGGTTCTTCTCACGAATGAATTCGTAAGAAACTAAATCTCCGTGGCGACTTTCTTTGATTCCAGCAACAGTCTCTTTGAAACCAAAGTCTTTATAGATCGCAGAGAAACGCGACAAAGAACCAAATGTTGTGATGTTGCCGCCAGCACTCATTACCGTAAGCGCATCAGTGTTGTTTTGTTGGTTTGACTGGCTAATTGCCTTAAATTCACTGTCTAGCTGTTCGATCTTCTTTTCAACAAACTCTTGCTTCTCGAACACTTCACCCAAGTTGCGCCATTGCTCTTGAGTACTTGCCCAGTATCCTTTCTTGGCGTCAGAGGCATAAACGATTGTTGGCGCAATCTCAGAAAGCTCTTTGTATTTTGAAGCAGCACGAGTTCCGATGATAATCAGGTCTGGCTTTTGCGTGTAGATAGTTTCAAAGTCTGGTTCGTGTAGGCTGCCTGCCGAAACAAATTCATAGTCACGGTATTCAGACAAGTAATCAGGGAACATGCTTACGGTTGAAATTGCTACAGGCTCAACACCAAACGCTTTCACCGTATCAAGTGCACCAAGGCCAATTACTACAACACGTTCTGGGTTTGAATCGACCTTTGTCGTCCCTTGTGTATGTTCAATTTCGACCATTTTGGCATTAGCACCAAACGCGAGTAATCCTGTCACTAGTGCGACTGCAGACATTTTCATTGTTAGACTCCATAATTACAAATGCAATGCATTATCATTTAGATTTGTGGTTATGTCATCTACCATTTACGTTTTTTACATTCATCTCCTTTATGTAAATACCTGTTATGCCTGTGGTACGCACGTAAAAAAGGGGCTAAACGCCCCTAGTAAAACACGTGTCTTTCTTTTAAAAGAAGTCTATAGAACCACGGCCATTGCTGTTCTTTGGCTTACTCGATTGCTTCTCTTGTGGTTTATCTTTCTTTTTATTCGACTTCTTATTCGTAGAAGATTTTGATTTCTTCGCAGGTTTACTCTCTGCTTTCTTAGGTTGTGGTTCAGGCTTTTCTTGAGGCTCCGTAACTGATGCGTCACAAACAACAACATAATACTCTTGGTTAAACTCAAAGAAATCGCCATCATACATTTTTCGACGTTTTCTCGTTTCTAGCTCACCGTTAACCGCAACATAACCCTCAGAAATTAGGTGCTTAGCTTCACCACCGCCACCGACTAAGTTAGCAATCTTAAATACCTTGTAGAGTTCAATTGGATGAGAGGATACCTCTATGCCAATCGCTTCAATCTCAATTTCTTCGCCTTGTTCGTAGTCTTGGCTCATACCATACCTTGGGTCGATTCACTCACAAAAAAGAGAGTCTAATCTCAATACTTCGATAAATAAACTAAAGTTAACAATAAGTATAAAATACTTATAAGGTTGAGTCGTTTTGAGATGGATACTTCTCATCTGCATGGTTTTCAGTGCACCTAGCTTTTCATATCACCCACCAACAAAAGTCGTGGTCTTGGGCGACAGTGGCTATCCACCTTATAGTTATGTCCACAATGGTAAGCCTTCGGGTATTTACGTTGATATTCTTCAAGCTGTCTTTAAAACCATGCCTCAATATCAAGTGGAAATTCGTCTTTTACCATGGAAGCGTGGGTTAAAAATGTTGGAAGTGGGCGAAGGGTTTGCACTATTCCCTCCTTACTATTATCCCGATCAAAGACTCTACATTTCTCCGTACTCAAGCCCAATTCTTACAGAAGAGGTCGCGGTGTTCTGTTCTAGTAACATTGCTGAAAAACGTACTTTAGCCTCATGGCCCAATGATTATCTGGGATTAACAATAGGAATTAATGAATCGTTCTCTTTAGGAGGAAGAGAGTTTTGGCAAGCAGTAAAAAATGGAGAAATACGAATTAAAGAGGCTCAAACCAATCGAGATAATATTCTAAACCTATATAACAACATGACTGATTGCTATATCAACGACCGTATTTCAATCTTATGGGAAGTAAAACAATTAACTCTCGAAGGCGTACTTCCAAGTAGTTGGAGTATTTCAAATGGCCTATCTATCTCAAGTGAACAAGGTTATGTCGGCTTTACTAAAATTAATCCTGAACGCTTTCCATACAAGGACGATTTTATATTTGAATTCAATAAAGGGTTGGAAAAAGTAAAAAAAGATGGAACACTTAACTCTATCCTCACTTTCTACTCTTTACGTGACTAACCTCTGACATTACTTACTTTTTCCTGACTGATTTTCCGGTTTGGAAAAACTCCTTTTCCCCCTTTTCCGACAGTTATGTCTTACATTACACCCCGCTCAGTTAGCACCCCCGTAATTCAAATCTAACTAACCATGAGAGAGTAAGATATGCATATTGCTAAAGCCTTAGTGATTGATAGCCAACCAATTATGCGTGAAGCCATTGGAAATATTATTCACGATCTATCAGCAAGCACCCAAGTTTATCAGTCTGCGTCATCTTCATTTGGTTTGCAGATTATAAATAATCATTCTGTTGATCTCGTCATACTTGATATTGACCTTGATGGTTCAGATGGGTTTGAATTCGCAAGACGCTCCCGCGCTCACGGATACAAAGGAAAAATTCTATTTATTTCTGCCAACCAACACCCTATGTATTCAAATACAGCGAGACAGCTTGGTGCAAACGGATATATTACGAAAACTGAAAGCACTGCAATGTTAAAGGAAGCGATCGTCAGCGTGTCACGCGGATTTACGGTATTCAAAAACGATGAAGGCACTAAAAACCGTCGACATACTAAACTCTCAAAACGCGAGACCATTGTATTTAACTACTTGCTTAAGGGTTATACCAATAAGCAAATTTCTGAAATACTTTCTTTGAGTTCGAAAACCATCAGCACTTATAAATCTCGTATTCTAGAGAAATACAAAGTTGATTCGATCGTCGAGTTGATGAGATTACAACAGCACGTTGATGTAGATACTGTTGAGCTTAAAAAAGATGCCGCTTAAGAAGCTCGACCAACATATTATGTAGTGGATTCCCGTGGTTCACCAGCTTATAGTTCGCAACAACTGAGGGCGTATAGTCCAGCTGTAACTCGTCGGGTAAGACCGTAACTTCATATTCCGCTTCCTTGCTATCCAAAACATGGCGTATATCAGGAAGTAGCGTGGCGCATTCGATTTGATCAAGTACTCCAAATAGACAGGTAATATTATCAACCGTCGCAATGGTTTTCACTTCAATATTGTTAGCCTGTAATGCTCGCCTTGCGACTGCCGTTTTATCACGCCACCCTTTCATTTCCATCATAATATAAGGCATCGAGAGTTTTTCTTGCAATGTGCGCCCTGCATATTGCTTAGAACACACAATCGAAGCCTTATACTTGCCTAAATGGTGTTGGTAGATCGTTTTGGTTAGCTCTTCATTAAAATACTGAATGCCTAAATCGATATTGTCATCCAAGATGCCATTTATCGAAATGTCCGACCAAGTGGTGATGTTGATTTCTGCATTGGGAAACGTCGCCATCAAATCTAAAAGCAGATCTTTTCCAACAAGATATTGCGCTAAGCTTGGCAGCGCTATAGTAATTCTTTTTGAGTAAATCGCAGGGTCAAACTCTTCATGTTGGATTGCTTCACCAATTAAGTTCAAACCGCTAGAGATCTTCGGCAACAATTTTACAGTATATTCTGTTGGTTCGAATTCAAATGCACCACGCACAAATAATTGATCTCCGAGCTGTTCCCGCAACTTAGCAAGGTGCTTACTCACTGCACTTTCTGTTTTGCCGAGCTCTTTTGCGACAGGCTTTAACTGACGATGCTTGTTAAGCAGTGGCAACACCTTAAGTAGGTTTAGGTCTAGCTGAGATTTCATTCTCTCTCCGTAGAGGTATTGTTCAGGTTTAGAAACGCGAAATACAACAAATCATTTTGGAAACAAGACATTAGATTGATCTAATGCATGACTTAAAATTTAGCATTATCTCGATTTAAGTGAAACATCATGCAAAATTACAACGTTAGAATTTCGTAAAATTTCAACCATTTTGCTCAACCAGTGAGCTCCACTTAATACTTTTTAGTCATACAACAAAGATTGGCGTCAATTTGGTAGGAATTCATAAAATTTTCATGTATTACTTTAACACTATGTCTAACTCCATGTTCTATCCGATTAGGTAAACTCACGACAATGTCGCAAACCATCAATAGTATTCAGCCTCGACCAAAGATCACGCTAGTATCTGAGTTGAGCGTAGATCAAAACGATGACAGTGATGTTTTGGCTATTGGGCTTACCGGCGCACAACTCGACGACCTAATGGATAACCACTTTCACCACATGATTGATGTGATGAACGATGGTATTTTTTACATGGCAGATAGTGAGCACGTCTTCTTCTATAACCCCACTTTTTATTCTAAATTAGGTATAGAAACAGGACATACCTGCTTACAGGATTGGCTAGACCTAGTCCACCCTCTCGATCGTGAATCTCTAAGAGATAAAGTTGATGACCATATTCAAGAACATGAATCTAAGGTCACAACTCAATACCGAATTCGTTCTACTAGCGGCCAATACGTTTGGTTAGAGGGAACGGCAATAACAAAAACAGTCAATGGCAAACGGTTTATGATCGGCTGCCACAAAGACATATCCGATCGCAAGCTGATGGAGACTTACGTACAACAGTCTTCTCTTAGAGATGGTTCATCCGGCTTATCGAATGAGCAAAAATTAGTCATGGATTTAGATGGGCTAGCAGCCAACGAAAGCTACCATCTTATTTATATCCAGCTAGATAACGCTCGCTCGCATCAAGTTGTGTACGGCTCTCAGATTGTACGTAACATGCTCTCGTATCTAGCGGCCACATTAAGCCAATTCCCAGAGCAATTTATTGATTTATATAGAATCCAATCTCATGACTTCGCGATTCTAGTCTACGGCCAATACAGCGCCGATGAGCTTAAAGAGCTCGCACTTCGTATCCACAGTGCTTACCAAGACTCCGTGAAGGCCATTGATTTTCTATTCACTACTGACATTAGCATTGGAATCTATCCCGATATTTCCAACCGAGAAAACCCTGGTGAAGTGATTAAGATTGCGTCGCAAACTTGTCAATTTGCCAATAAGCAAAAAGAGAGCTTTATACGCGTTTACAAGGGTTCGACAAAGACTCAAGTCGATAGACACTTCTACATAGAACAAGAGCTAGGCAACGCCATTAGTAATGGCAAGCTTTCTGTGAAATTCCAGCCTATTATCTGTTCTAAGTCTCAGCGAATCGCCAGTTTCGAAAGTTTAGTTAGATGGAAGAGCGCTGACATTGGTGATATTTATCCCGATGAGTTTATCTCGGTCGCAGAGAAGAATGGACTGATTAGTGAGCTTGGTTACTTTGTATTTGAAAAGGCTTGCCGATTCATTAAACAATACCAACTCACACATACTGGGGATATTCGCGTCAACGTCAATGTTTCTGTTCTGCAGTTATTGAGCCAACAATTTCCGCAAGAGCTCATGCGTCTAACCAACCAACACGGTATTGATAGATCGTCCATCGTTCTAGAGTTGACCGAGACGATCAATCTAGATGACAACAAAAGTGCCATCACTCAACTCAATCTATTAAAGGAACTTGGATTTAAGCTCTCTCTAGACGATTTTGGTGCTGGTTATAGCTCGCTGAACAGCTTTTTCGATCTACCTCTCTCTCAGATAAAAATAGACAAATCGATCGCATGGCGTTCACTAGAAAACCCTGTAACATTCGAATATCTCTCTTTCATCACTAATCTATGTATCTCTTATGGTATTGATATTGTTATAGAAGGTATTGAAGATGCCGCAATGCAGCGTGTGTTTACTGATATGGGCGCATCGTATTTACAAGGTTATTGGTTTTCTAAACCCCTTTCTCTCGCCAGTGCCAGCCACTACACGAAAGTCTAACTAGACTCCCACCTTAATACTCATCTCAACATTGAGACAAATTCACCAAAATCATGATTGAGTTTGACTAATAAACCAAAGTTGTAGAGAATTCGCTCAAATTTATAAAAGACGTTCGCCTTAATATAGAACACGAGTCAAAGAAGGCCTTTTGCTCAATGTTCTTAGTATGCTGTATCAAGGATTGATACCAAGACCTAAGTAATACTTCTTAGGCTTCGAACAAGGAAGAATTAACCTTGCTCCGGAGAAGAAAGTGTCCACTCAATACCGCCGAATCCTAAGTACTCTACTTGCTTGTTCTGTCCTTATATCACCTTCTGTTTTTGCATCTGACAAATCATCACTGTGGTATCCACACACAGATATTCAAATGCCTAAAGCTACTTCTGTAAACCGTTTAGAAAATGGCCTAAGGTATGTTGTTCTTCCTACTACGAGAAGTTCAAACGAAGTATCTCTTCGCGTTCGTGTGAATGCGGGTGTGGCTCAAGAAAATGGTGACAACCCGACAGCTCGAATTGCTGCATTAGAGACGATTCAAGGGACAAACTGGACAGTAACTACAGACTACCAGCAAACCGTGTTCAGTCTTGATCTAGGCTCAGCTTCGGTAGATGACATCGACGTAGCCCTCCGTACCCTCTACGTTGGTCTAAATAGGAAAGCTCAACAACATAACCCTGATACAATGTTAGAATTAGCTCAGCAGTCGTTAACGGATATAGAAGAGCTACTTTCACAGCGCCACTTAGATAGCCTTGTGGCAGAAAGTACATTCGCAACACTTGATAAGGATTCTTTTGAGCAAACTTCTTTAGATTCAATTGAAGCATTTAAGCAAGCCTACTTTACGCCTAACAACACTTCTATCATTGTTGTTGGTGGCATCCAAAAGAGAGCGACAATTAAAACAATCGAACGTCAGTACTCTCTATGGAACACATATAGCGAAGCAGTAGCTAAACGCCCTCTTCCCGAGTTTAAGCTAGCTGATAGTCACACTATCACAACTCCTGTAACAATGAGTTCTGTGAGCAATTTCCGCGACGATACTGACAGTAAGCTGCAACGCAAAGAGATCCTAATGGCGACTTTAGCAAATAAAATGTTAGAACAACGCATTCAAAACGCGCTGAGCAAACAACATTTACAAGCTAAGGTCGATGTTGATAACCAAGTCTTGTTTGATCACCGCCTTCTGTCTCAAATCCGCATTGCCGATCTAAACGAAACGGAAAAGCAAGAAGCAGAAAAAGTCGTAAAAACCGAAATACAGCGCGCTCTAGCTTCTGGTTTCAGCAGAACCGAATATGAGATGGTCGTAAGCCAAGTTCGTAAGCAACTAGAGCAACAAACTCGTTTGAAAAATCCTGAGGCGTATACTCGCAACCAAGCAGACCGCTTAGTCAATGCCATCGATAACGGCACTGTTTATACGGCACCTTCATATGACTTAGACTTACTCAACTTCCACGTCGCCCATCTTAACGAATTCGATATTAGTAAAGAGTTCGAAAACGTTTGGTCGGGAAGTACTAGCGTTATCATGTAAACAACAAAAAAAGCTGCTTTCTATAGCAGCTTTTTTATAGTTCATACCATCGATAATTCGACTAGTTGCCGAGTATAGGGTTGCTGAGGCTCAGAGAACAGTCTTTGGGTATCGCCTTGCTCTATAATCTCACCTTGCTTCATAACAATGGTGTAATGGCAAAGAGACTTCACAACACTCAAATCATGACTAATAAAAAGATAAGTCAGTTGGTACTTTTCTTGAAGTGACTTTAGTAGTTCTAATACCTGAGCTTGAACCGTTCGGTCTAATGATGAGGTTGGTTCATCCAATAAAATGAACTCCGGTTTTAAGATCAATGCTCGCGCTATAGCGATGCGTTGTCGTTGACCACCCGAGAACTCATTTGGATAGCGGTGCCTCGTTTCTGGATCTAAGTCTACTTCCCTCATGACTTCGCAAATTCGCGAATCGATGTCATTATCGTCTAAAGACTGATGAACTCTAAGCCCTTCTCCTATAACTTCGGCAACCGACATTCGAGGGTTTAACGCGGAGAAAGGGTCCTGAAACACTACCTGCATCTTACTTCGATAAGGAAGCATTGCTTTTCTATCTAACCCTTGTAGCTCAACACCTTGATAAGAGACTGAACCTTCGGAGCTGAGCAATTTCAAGATAGCCATGCCCGTGGTCGATTTACCGGAACCGCTTTCTCCGACCAACCCAATGGAATGGCCTTGTTTTAACGTAAACGCCATATTGGTTACAGCTTTAACGTGAGAAACCACTCGTTTGAATACGCCCCCTGTGATTGGGAACCAAACTCTTAATTGTTTAACTTCGAGTAATGGATCTGCGTCATCAGCGACAGTAACCGGTAAACCTTTTGGATCTGAGTTTATAAGTTGTTGTGTATAAGGATGTTGCGGTGAATTGAAAACGGTCTGGCAACCTCCCGTTTCAATCAACTTACCGTTTTGCATGACCGCCACGGTATCTGCAATACGTCGAACGATGCTTAAATCGTGAGTAATGAATAGCATTGCCATCCCGAGCTCTTGTTGCAGCTCCTTTAACAAATCTAAGATCTGAGCTTGTACAGATACATCCAGCGCCGTAGTCGGCTCGTCAGCAATTAAGAGTTCAGGCTCATTAATCAAAGCCATCGCAATCATCACACGTTGGCGCTCCCCTCCAGATAACTCATGTGGATAGGCATTCACTTTTTGCTCTGGATTGCGGATACCAACTTTCGCCAGCCATTCAATCGCTAGGTGTTCAGCCGCTTTTTGTCTCATACCTCGGTGAATTGCTAGGGTTTCTACTAACTGCTTGCCAATCTTATGCAATGGATTTAACGAGACCATCGGTTCTTGGAAGATCATTCCGATCCTACCGCCTCGAATTCCTCTCAGCTGGCGCTCTGAGCAACTAAGCATATCGATACCATCAAAATCTATTGAACCGCTCAAGTAGTGAGAAGAGCCTTTTGGCAAAAGCTTCAGGATAGAGTTTGCAGTCACAGATTTGCCAGAGCCGCTCTCGCCCACTAGGGCTAACGTTTCACCTTTTTTGATAGAGAGTGAAACGTCATGCGTGACCGCTTCTATTTCATTTTTTCGGCCAAACCCCACAGAAAGACCATTGATTGCTAACACTGTTTCAGCCATGTTTATCGTCCTTGATGGTGAGGGTCAAACGCGTCACGAACAGCCTCGCCGACAAACACGAGCAGTGTCAGCATGACAGATAGGACGAAAAATGCAGAGAAGCCAAGCCAAGGTGCCTGCAAGTTAGCCTTCCCTTGCGCCAATAACTCACCTAAAGACGGAGAGCCAGCGGGTAAACCGAAACCTAAGAAATCAAGTGACGTCAGCGTAGTCACAGAGCCGGAGAGTATAAATGGCATCATGGTTAACGAGGCCACCATTGCATTAGGCAACATATGACGAAGCATAATACGTTTATCAGAAACACCCATCGCTTGAGCGGCTCGAACATAATCAAAGTTTCGACAACGCAAGAATTCAGCACGGACAATACCAACAAGACTCATCCAACTGAAAGCGACCATGATTCCCAAAAGCCACCAAAAGTTAGGCTCTACAAAGCTCGACAAAATGATAAGTAGAAAGAGTGTCGGCATTCCGGACCACACTTCAATAAAACGTTGCCCTATTAGGTCTAACCAACCACCGTAATAACCTTGTGTCGCTCCAACTGCAACGCCAATGACACTTGAAACAATGGTCAAGACAAAACCGAATAGAACAGAGATCCTAAAACCATAGATGATCCTCGCTAGAACATCACGACCTTTATCGTCAGTACCTAACCAGTTAACACTGTCAGGCGCAGAAGGCACTGCGCCATTAATATTAAAGTTAATCGTATCGTAGCTAAAACGAATTAACGGCCAAATAATGTAACCTTGTTCTTCAATAAGCTCGATAACATATGGGTCGGTATAGTCAGCTTCCGTTTCAAATTCTCCGCCAAACTCGGTTTCGGCATACTGATTGACGATGGGGTAATACCACTGGCTGTTATATTCCACCAGCAAAGGCTTGTCGTTAGCAATAATTTCAGCAAACAGACTCAAGACAAACAAAACAGAAAAAATCCACAAAGACCAAAAGCCGCGTCGATTGGCTTTAAACCTCAACCATCTTGCTTCGTTTAGTGGATTTCGCGCTTTCTTCTTTAACATCAACGGGCCTCAAAATCGATTCTTGGGTCAACCCATGTGTAGGTCAGATCAGAAATAATACTTAGAATTAGCCCGAGTAACGTCATGATGTATAGAGAGCTAAATACTACTGGGTAATCTCGTTGAATAGTCGACTCAAAACCAAGCAATCCAATACCTTCAAGGGAGAACATTACTTCAATCAACATAGATCCGGTAAAGAAAATGCTGATAAAGGCGGCCGGAAAACCCGCAATAATAATTAACATCGCATTTCGAAAAACATGTTTGTAAAGGATATCCCCTTCATCTAGCCCTTTAGCCCGCGCAGTCACTACATATTGCTTGTTAATTTCGTCTAGAAACGAGTTTTTGGTCAGCATACTTAACGTAGCAAATCCACCAATCACCATCGCTAAAATAGGCAGAGCTAAATGCCAAAAGTAATCAAGAATTTGTTGATACCAAGTCAATTGTTCGAAATTGCTTGAGACTAAACCACGTAGAGGGAACCAACTAAAGTAGTTGCCACTAGCAAACAGAATAATAAGGATAATCGCAAACAAGAAACCTGGAATCGCATAACCAACAATCACAACAGCACTGGACCATATATCGAACCGACTGCCATGGTGAATAGCTTTTAAAATACCCAATGGAATAGAGATCAAATAGATGATCAACGTACTCCATAAACCTAGTGAGATTGAGACTGGTAATCGCTCGACTATGAGGTCAATAACATTCCCGCCTTTGAAGAGGCTTTCCCCAAAGTTAAAGGTGGCGTAGTTCTTCAACATTTCGAAATAACGTTCATGTAACGGCTTATCAAAACCAAACTGCTTTTTAATCGCCTCAACGACTTCGGGGTCTAGTCCTCGCGAGCCTTTATAGCCTGATGCATCAGCTTCATTCCCTGTACTCAGGTCGACTTCACTGCCGCCACCAGCAAATCGCTCCATAATTCCAGAACTGTGCCCTTCTAGCTGAGCAATCGCCTGCTCAACTGGCCCACCAGGAGCGATTTGGATAATAAAGAAGTTGATGGTAATGATTGCCCATAGCGTTGGAATCACTAACAACAAACGTCGGAATATATACGCTGCCATGTATCCTCTTTAACGACGTTTTTCAGGAAGGGCCTGAGCTTTCTCTTTAGAAACCCACCAAGTGTCTAAGCCAAGATCGTACTTTGGTAAGATTTCTGGACGCTCGAATTTGTCCCACATCGCAACACGATATTCACCGACATGCCACTGAGGGATAATGTAGAAATTCCATTGAAGCACGCGGTCAAGTGCTCGACCAAGAGTTAAAAGCGCCTCCGGATCTTGCTGCTTCTTGGAAATTTCCATCGTTAAGAAGTCAACAACAGGGTCCGTCACGCCCGCCGTGTTATAAGTAGAATCTAAGTAGTTCGAGTTCCACGCAATCATCAAATTAGGGCTTGGATAAGGATTAGCGCTATATGCTGAAGAAACCATATCAAAGTCTCTGTCTCTTAAGCGCTTAATGTACTGAGTGGTATCTACGGTGCGGATCTTCATATCAATACCCATACGCTTTAGATTCTTCTGTACAGGGATCGCGATACGCTCTGTCGTTGGGCTATAGATCAGCAGTTCAAAAGAGAGAGCTTCTCCGGTAGTTTTGTTGGTCATGACTTTATTGTTCAATTCCCAACCCGCTTCTTTGAGCAACTTAAATGCTGTGCGCATCTGAGCTCTAATACGACCAGATCCGTCAGTCACAGGTGGCTGATACTCATCAGTGTAAAGGCGCGGCGGTAGTTGTTCTTTAAATGGCGCAAGGACTTTTTGTTCTTCAACTGATGGTGTCCCCTTCGCTTCATAATCCGTGTTTTGGAAGTAACTACGAGTGCGACTATATTGACCGTAGAACATGTTCTTGTTCATCCATTCAAAGTCCATAGCGTAGGTTAGTGCCTCACGAACTTTAGGATCGCTGAACTTGTCTCGTTTGGTGTTAAACACAAATGCCTGAGTGTTTTCTGGCTTTTGGTGAGGGATTTCACTTTTTGAGATGTAGCCTTTGTCAAAGTTCACCCCAGTATATGAATTGGCCCAAAACTTAGCAGAGTTCTCTAGGCGGAAATCAAATTCACCCGCTTTAAACGCCTCAAGCATGACTGTGTCATCACGGTAATAATCGTATTGAACCTGTTCGAAATTGTTGCGACCAATATTCACTGGCAAATCAGCGGCCCAGTAATCTTTCACCAGCGAATAAGTGACACTTTGACCCGACTTGTAATCGGTAATCTGATATGCAGAACTGCCAACTGGTGGTGTTGATAAGGGCTCTGATAAACTTTTATCCTGCCAAAAATGCTTTGGCAAAACGCGAGTTCCTTGGGCAAAACTAAACATCTTTTCTCTGTTTGGTTTCGCCATATCGATACGAACCGTTCGATCATCTTTTGCAGTGACCGATTTAATGTCTTGGTAGTAAACACGATATTGTGGAACACCTTCGGTCATAAATTTATCAAAGGTAAAGGCAACATCATGAGCAGTTATTGGGGTACCATCATGGAAACGCGCTTTGGGGTTAATGTCTAACTCTAACCAAGAAAAGTCATCTGAATAACGTACTCGCTCGGCAATTAAGGGATAGTAAGCGTCAATTTCATCGCTTGGTGAGAACATGAGCGTGTCATAGATTTCACCGGTTGCAGCTGCAGCTACTCCACGAGAAGCAAAACGGTTGAAGTTGTCATAAGTGCCGACACGACCGTAGGTCACCTTGCCATATTTAGGCGCGTCAGGGTTTACGTAGTCAAAATGTGTGAATCCTTCAGCGTATTTAGCTTCACCAAACCCGACAAGCGTTGTTGTCTCTATGACTGCTGCATAGGACCCAAACGTTACACCGGAGGCCACTAACCCACATAAAGCAATCTGTCGCCACATTTTCATATCCTATTCCCTCAGTCGTTTCCGTGCTGTCAGACAATATATTAATAATTCAATTACTTGGAAAAGTATAGAAGCCCTAAGCACTTTCTGTGAAGCAATTTAATCTCCGCTTACATTCCATACAAACTTTGGAACTATTTTACAGCCAATAAACAGGATGCTATGCTGAGATTCATGTGCTTCAAATGGATTTTGATATGATTCAATCTAACGGGTTGTTTGAATTTGGCCAAATAGAGCTGAATGAACGCTTAGAGATGCTTTCTTTAAGCTCTGAAACACACCATCAATGGAAGTCCAAACTTCCCCTCCGTGAAGAACAAGAGTTACGTTCAGAGATCTACTCTGCCTTACTTCGCCACTTCGATAAAAATGACAATATCAGTCAGGTTTTAGGGCATTTTGCTGTCCATCAAGCAATGGAACAATACTTTGATATTCTGTTTAATCAAAAGCTTGATCAGAAGTATATTGATAGCATTTCCGCTCACGCACTGAAACTTGCCAATCAAAATGTATCCCTAAGCCTATATTCAATCATTGCCTTTGAATTTAAACGCTTAATCATTAATCGCTATTCTGATTGCGTACAGTCACCAGAGGCGATTGACCTTCTAACCCGACGTTTGCAGTTAGATATTATGCTCATTATCGATTGCTTACATCATAAAGAACTAGAAGACATCAAACGCTACGCTTCTTTAATGGAAGTAAAAGACAGTCTAACGGATCTCTATACCTACTCTACTTTCGTGGATGAGGTCGATAGAATTATCGCCCACTGTCAAAGAACACGAGCATCGGCTCTACTACTCAAAGTGAATATTAAAGAGTTAGATGAAATCAATAAGCATCATGGCTATGACGCAGGTAACCATGTGTTGCAAACTTTTGCCAGCGCAACTCAAGACTTTATCCGCAAGTCCGACTTACTAGCTCGTGGCGAGAATGATAACTTCTTTTTGATCATGCCCGACACGGGTAACAATGAAGCAAAGCTCATCTGTGAACGCATAATTGAACACTTTGAGCTCAGCATCGATATTCCCGCGACACTTAGATTTGGTGCAGTCGCTTATGATCCGTCAAAAGATACTCCAGTAGAAAAGCTGCTCTTTTTAGCTAACGAACATTTAGACTACGCTCGAGATCGATCTAAGATCAGCGATAAACACGAATTCAGCGTCTATTTCCCCCAAGCGAACAATGTTTTACGTCTGATAAAATAGAAAAAGCCAGCGGTAATCGCTGGCTTTTATTTAAATCATTTCTTTCGCTATCAGGTGCAACAGATAAGTTTCTCGCTCAATACTCATGCCCTTCTTATCGCTTTCAGCCATGGTTTTTTCATTGTGCGCAATAGCATCATGAATATTCATCCAAACCGCTTTCATACCATTCTTTATCTCGTAATCTTCGTAGTTTGTTTCACCTAGTTCACGATCGATTTTACATGTATAGCAGTAAGAGATCATGTGCATCACGTCCGCGTTATCTTTGTACCACGGACGGAACTCCTCAAAGATGCCAAAAGGTTTGATGCCGTGAATATTCTTTGCACCGGTTTCTTCTTCCAACTCTCTGACCATTCCGGCAATGATATCTTCACCTTCATCTAAACCACCACCAGGAATCGTATAGTCGTGGTAGCGCTCGGTATACAGCAATAGGATATCTTCGCCGTCAACGACAATAGCGCGAGCTGCATTACGTTTAAAGATAACCTTATCGTCTAAGTGTTCAATGTCAGGGTGAACCGTGGTCTTTAGATGTCTCATGAATCATTCAGTCAGAAAATTTGCTGCGATTCTAACACTAGCGGACTCGCGGATTCCAATTAGATTGCCTATTGAATACGCTAAGCCAACTTAAACTTACGTATCATGCTGACAAGATTTTCCGAGACTGACCTTAGCTCTCGCCCAGAGCTTGCCATTTGCGACGATTCACCGGACACAGATGACGCCATATCACTTAGACTCACCACATTTCGATTAATATCATTCACCGTCACCGTTTGCTGCTCTGCGGCCGTGGCAATATGCTGCGCCATCTCTTGTATTTTTTGCACTTCTTGGTCAATTTGCGTTAGCGTGTCACCAGCTTGACTAGACAGCTCTGCTGCTTGGTACGCTTTACTTGCACCTTGATCCATCACAACAACCACATTTTGAGCACCAACTTGGAGCCTTTCGACAATGCTTTGAATCTCTAATGTTGACTCTTGAGTCCGCTGTGACAAGGTACGTACCTCATCAGCAACGACCGCAAAACCTCGCCCTTGTTCTCCCGCTCGCGCCGCTTCTATTGCCGCATTTAACGCAAGCAGATTAGTTTGCTCAGCAACACCACGTATAACTTCCAATACCGTATCAACATTTCGAGCATCAGTCGCAAGCTGTTGAACTGCTTCACTCGCTGCACCGATTTGCTCAGACAGCAGATTCGCCTCATCAACATTTTTTTGGATAATATTACGACTGTTTTGCGTTTCTTTCGCAGCTAAGCAGCTCGCATCATTTGCTTCTGACGTTCTCCCTGCCACTTCTTCAACGGTAGCGAGCATTTCAGTCATAGCCGTAGCTAACATATCAACGTCTGCTTGTTGCTGATTCAAGCTGTCATCAATGTGATGTACTGAATGGGATAACTGCACTGCTGATGACGATACTTGAGCACCTGCATCATTAATATTAAGCATAATAGACTGGATAGACTTAACGAACTGATTGAAATAACGAGACAGATAGATAAGCTCTTTACTGCCCTCTTCAGGCAATCGTTGCGTTAAGTCGCCTTCCCCTTGAGCCAACACTTTCATCGCTCTAATCGTTCGTTTAAGTGGTGACGTAATCGTCTTGATAAAATAACCGACCACAATAGACAACACTATTAAAATACCGGCTGCATAGCTGAGTGAGGTGATTTCTGATCGCTGAGTTACCGACTGTAGTGCGTCCATATTCATGCCCGAGCCTACCATCCACCCCCAAGGTTCAAACATGATCGCGTAACTGGTTTTAGGGTCTAACGTTTCTTTATCTGGATTTCTCCAATAATAATCAACAAAACCTCCACCACTTTGTGCCTTTTGATAAAGGTTCTGTACAAAGTACTGACCATTACTGTCCTGCAAGTCCATGATGTTGGTACCAAGTAGCGACAAGACCCCTGTGGAAAGCTGATAACCTTCTTTGTCACCAACAAAGATGTAGTTGTCGCCATCAAAACGCATAGCCGTTATCGTTTCTAATGCTCTGGCTTGAGCTACCCCTTCTGTTAATGCACCACTTTGGCTCTGCTGATAATAATGCTTGATGACCCCTAACGCACTTTCGACCATGGTTTCAACGCCACGTTCATAGTTCTCCCTCATATGTTGGCGAGATGCATCGATATTTAAGAAAGTATTCGTAAGTAAGCTGACTGCAAACAGCCCAAGAATTGACCATGCCCTTGCAGCAATGGAGACGTCTTTAAGTTTCGTTACCAACATAGTTATTTACCTAGCCAAATTTATAATTAACTATCGACCATAAAAACCCTATTAAATAAGCGGTTACATATAATCGACTTTTATATTTTATAAATTCAACGTAGCAGGGATTTTTACGTTTTGTGTAACAATGATATGAAATTAGTAATACTTAAGAGGTAATAACAAATTAGTCATCTCAAGTAATTGAAATTTTCCTGATGCCTATAGCTTCATCAACATAATATGCTGTGGGCCAGCAACACCACCCATATAAAACTCATTGGTGTCGTGAAACCCATTGTTAGCATAACACCGATATGCGTGTGTATTTTTACAGTTAACGGTGAGATAAATTGAATGATGGTTTGGATAATGCATCGTCAAATACTCTCGCAATCGACTCATAACTTGAGCCCCGTAGCCTTTCCCCTGTTGATGCTGATCGATTAAAAATGCTCGAAACCCTAGGCTTCCCAATTCCGCAAATTCATATGACTGCCCATAAAGCATATCGATGAGAAATATGCCGATAACCTGCTCACCAACGAGTACAATATGTGGATGAGTATTTTCGTCAGCATTAATTAACACTTCATCAATCGTACCCACATAAGGCAACTGTTGTTCTGCGACCGACAATTTAGTCACGTCTTTAAGAAAATCCGTTTTTAATGGAGCTAATTTGATCATGTGAACGCTTAAATCATATGAAAAGTATGACTCAATATAGATCAGAGGGTTAGTTCATTCCAAGGCTTAAATAGCCCTTGGTAATTCATGGTTTATTTTTGTCAAAATTAAGTATTCAATAAAGGGGTTACTCTCCCCACTATCTTTGAGAGGTTTATATGATAGATGTCGCGGTATTCAGTTCTAAATCGTACGATGAAGTGTCCTTTTCAAAAGTGAACAAAGAGCATGGGTTCAATCTCCATTTCCATGAATTTCCACTTAATAAGAAAACAGCCAAGATGGCGCATGGAAGCCAAGTGGTTTGCGCGTTCGTAAATGACGATCTATCCAAAGATGTCTTACAAGCATTGGCAGAACAAGGGGTCGAGCTCATTGCCATGCGATGTGCCGGGTTCGATCGTGTCGATTTAGAAGCAGCAAAAGCGCTGGGTATTCAAGTGGTACGTGTTCCTGCCTACTCTCCAGAATCTGTAGCTGAGCATACAGTTGGCCTGATGATGAGCCTAAACCGCCGTTTCCACAAAGCCTACCAACGCACGCGTGATGCGAACTTTAATCTTGAAGGGTTGGTTGGCTTTAACTTTTACGGCAAAACGGTCGGTGTCATAGGTACGGGTAAAATTGGTATTGCAACCATGCGTATCCTCAAGGGTTTAGGGATGAACATTTTATGTCATGACCCATACGAGAACCCGCTCGCCATCGAAATGGGCGCAACCTATTGCTCTAAAGAAGAAATCTTTAAACAAAGTGATATCATCACCCTGCACTGCCCGATGTTTAAAGAGAATTATCACCTACTTGATGAAGCTGCGTTCGAACAGATGAAAGATGGTGTAATGATCGTCAATACCAGCCGTGGTGGTTTGTTAGACTCGGCAGCTGCCGTGGAAGCGCTGAAAAAAGGCCGTATCGGCGCTCTGGGTCTTGATGTTTATGAACACGAAAAAGAGCTATTCTTCCAAGATAAGTCGAATGACGTTATCGTTGATGATGTATTCCGCCGACTCTCTGCTTGTCACAACGTATTGTTTACTGGTCACCAAGCTTTCTTAACCAATGAAGCGTTAGGCAACATTGCAGAAACAACACTGAGTAACGTCGAAGCATTTGCCAACAAACGCCTATCTGGCAACGAGATTATTGAGTTTTAAAGCCTGAAATAAAATAGCCCCGATTAAGGGGCTATTTTTATGAGTTGATTATTTTCTCAATGCATTCAACTTAGCCTGAGCAATGCCATAGACTGTATCGATTGGATAGCTACCTTCATCACTTGGAGTGCCGGCAGACTTACCAGTAAAGAGTTCGATGGCTTCAGTGACATGATCAATAGCCCATATATTGAATTCGCCTTTCTCTACCGCTTTCACAATATCAGGACGCAGCATTAAGTTGTGCATGTTAGAGCGCGGAATGATAACACCTTGGTTCTCATTGCGACCCTTGATGCCACATACATCGAAGAAGCCTTCGATCTTCTCATTTACGCCACCAATAGGCTGTGATTCACCAAACTGGTTCATTGAACCCGTAATCGCAATATCTTGACGGTTAGGTTGTTTAGAGAATGCTGAAACGACAGCACAGAACTCAGCCATACTCGCACTATCGCCATCTACACCACCATATGATTGCTCAAAAGTAATGGTCGTACTCAACGGGACTTTCGCTGTTTTGCCAAACACGGAAGATAGATAAGCACTTAAAATCATCACCCCTTTCGAGTGGATGCTGCCCCCTAAATCTACACTGCGCTCGATATCAATGACTTCCCCATCTCCGTAACAAGTCGTTGCTGTAATTCGGTTTGGCGCACCAAACATATATTCGCTAGTACTCAATACTGAAAGAGCATTCACTTGGCCGATCGCTTCACCTTGCGTATGGATAAGCGTCGTGCCATTTACAAAGCCTTCCATCACGCTATCTTTCAAGCGGCTGATACGCATTTCTTGGTTAGCTAGCGCTTCTTCAACGTGACTAGAACGAATCATATTGGAGTTTGCTTGCTTAGCGACGTAATTGGACTCTCTCAGCAAGTTCGCAATGTTTGCGGAGTGCAGAGAAATCTTGTTCTGATCCCCTGCTAATCGAGAACTGTGCTCAATAATGCGAGCGATAGCCTTGCGATCACAATGAAGCATATTGTTGTCGTTGACCACACTCGAGATAAACTTCGCGTATTGAAGCTCTGAATCAGCATCGCGCTTCATTTCATCTTCAAAGTCAGCCGTTACTCTAAACAGTTCGCTAAACTCTGGATCATAGTGCTGCAGTAATTGATACGTACGGTAGTCACCAAACAAGATGATTTTTACATCTAGCGGAATAGCCTCAGGATCAAGCGATACTGTCCCCGTTAACGTCACCTCTTTTTCTAGAGAAGTGAAACTAAGCTGCCTCGCTCTTAACGCACGCTTAAGCCCATCCCATACATACGGTTGTTCTAATACCTTCTGTGCATCCATCAACAGCACGCCACCATTGGCTTTGTGTAAGCTTCCTGGACGAATCAGCGAGAAGTCAGTAAACACAGTGCCTTTAAAGGTTGCTGTTTCAATATAACCAAAGAGCGTATGGTAGTTAGGGTTTTCCTCGACAACAATTGGGAACTCTTCATTTTTACGGCTTACTAAAACGTTAACCTTATATCTACGTGGTAGTTTCTTATCTAATGACGCCGTTGCTGCCTCACCTTGTTCTGCGCTTTGTTCTAGGAAAATGTCGGCATTTTCAACGATATCGGCTTGTAGTTCAGTAAGATAGGTTTTGATCGCTGGATAGCCAGAGTAATCCTTTTTGAGCTGCTTAATAAAGTGAGTAATCACATCTAGTGTCACGTCATCATTAAGCTTTTTAATCTTCTCGCTGTAGGTTTCTTCCCACTCGGTTAACTGTCTAACCATAGTTCGAAGTTGCACTTCAAGTTCGTCAATGGCGCTACCGAAGTACTCTTGTTCTTTTTTACTCAGCTCATCAAACGTTTCTTCACTATGCAGCTCTTCGCCGTTCATCGCGACAAACTGGTAATCACCCTGAGTAGTGATCGTTAAGCTGATGCCTTTGGTTTTGGCTTCTTTAGTGATAACCGCTAGCTCTGCTTCTTGTTTTGCTGCCAATTGATTTTTCAGCTTGTCCGCTCGGCTGAAGTAGAGCTCATTATCAAATGCTAGAGGCATCGCATTGACCAGCTTTGACATCAACTTCTCAATGTCCTGCTTGAGTTTACTACCAATACCACAAGGAAGTTTTAATACTCTAGGCGTACGAATATCTTCAAAATTGGCCACATAACACCAGTCGAACAACGCCTCTGCATCGTGCTGATGGCGATTTAGATAGCGCAGAATCATCGTCCGCTTACCTAATCCATTCTGGCCTATTGCGTAAATATTGTAGCCTTTCTCTTTGATCGACATTGCAAACTCGACCGCTTTTTGAGCCCGCTCTTGGCCGACAATTTCGTCGATAGGCGGTAACTCTTTTGTCGACTTGCTTTCTAATTTTTCTAGCTCAGCTGGTAGGTATAGCTGACTGGCTTCAAGTCTTTGAATTGTCATCACTCTATCCTTGTGTTGAATACTCTATAAGGACTAGTTTAGGCCAGTTTTATTTATATTTTAGTGACTTACAGCCAATTCAGGTTCAAGTGATTACTTTTTGTTCATTTACGACAAATTGCAAACAATTAAATGATAACCATTTGCATTGGTTAATGAATTGCATTTAAATATAGCCTTAATTCGTTAGTGGAGTATATGGACATGGATTTACAACAGTGCTGGACACATTACCTGAAAGCAGAACAGTTGTTAGAACAAGGGCATTGGCCAGAAGCGCATTATCTTTATGATCAAGTGCTGAACCACCTTCCTTCCCATCTCCAAAGTGCTGTCAATGACGAGAATACTAAGCCTTGCCAATTTAGCTGCTTAGTCACCGGGCTACGTGACGCTGCTGTCTCACAATCAGAGATCCTAAATAAAATGGGTCAGCACAAACAAGCCTTTGATTTGCTTAACCAAACTTATGCTCAGCTTCAGTTCATATCCATTGAAACCTTCGACTTGGTACACGCCACACAGCACATTATTCACAATCAATGCGAAGACCTATTACGACATATAGGGGCATTCTGTAGTGCCCAAAGAAGCGCACAATGGATGTTGGAGTTCGAGGATGTACAAAAGGCGCACCATTACTTTTCGACATTAAAACAACATAACGCTGTCATGGAACAGTCACAGATAATAAATTAATAAGGAAATAACATGTCACAGACGACCATTTTATCGGTTAAAAACCTGTCGGTGAGCTTTACCACTAATGATGGTATTGTCGATGCAGTAAAGGACGTCAGTTTCGATTTATTGCAAGGAGAAACACTTGCTATCGTTGGAGAATCTGGAAGCGGTAAATCTGTTTCGACTAATGCCTTAATGCAGCTGTTACCAAACAACGCTATCGTACATTCCCAGTCGAGCATTGAATTCGAAAATCAATCGCTTCTCGATCTTCCTGAAAAAGCGATGCAGTCTATCCGTGGAGACCGAATTGGGATGATTTTCCAAGAGCCGATGACGTCGCTAAATCCATTTATGCGTGTTGGTATTCAAGTTGCTGAAGCGATCATGTGCCACCGCAACGTGACGCGCTCACAAGCGAAGAGTAAGGTGCTAGAACTGTTCGATCTTGTACATCTGCCAAATCCCGAGCAAGCCTATACCAAATACCCTCATGAGTTTTCCGGCGGTCAGCTTCAGAGAATCATGATTGCTATGGCACTAATCAATGAGCCAGATATTCTAATCGCTGACGAACCTACCACTGCCCTAGACGTTACAGTCCAAGCTGAAGTGCTCAATCTAATTAAAGAGATCCAAGCCAAGATGGGCATGTCTATCTTGTTCATCACCCATGATTTGGGCGTCGTTAAGCACCTAGCAGATCGCGTTATCGTAATGTGTAAAGGGGATGTTGTTGAGCAAGGCCAATGCGACACATTGTTTGCCAACCCCCAGCATGAATACACACAGATGCTGATTAATTCGATTCCGAAAGGCAGTAAAGATCCAATTAGTGAACATGCTCCGGCTTTACTTCAAGCTGACGACATTCGCGTTAAGTTTCTTATTAAGTCGCACTTTTTGCCAAACCGAAACCAGTACTTTGAAGCCGTCAAAGGAATCTCCTTAGAGCTAAAACAAGGAGAGACTTTAGGTATTGTTGGCGAATCGGGCTCAGGTAAGTCAACACTCGGCCGTGCGCTGATCGGTTTACTTCCTTCTACTGGACGCATTCAGTTTAAGGGGCAAGATCTGTCGGATCTGTCAGAGAAGCAACGTTTTGAGCTCAAAAAAGATGTTCAAATGGTGTTTCAAGACCCTTACGGTTCCCTATCCCCTCGCATGACTGTCGGGGACATCATTACTGAAGCGTTGACTGTCCACCAGCCTCATTTGAGCCGTCAAGAACGTATGGCAAGAGCACGAAAAGCACTTGAAGAAGTCCGCTTAGACCCTCATTCGATCAATCGTTATCCGCATGAGTTCTCTGGAGGACAAAGACAACGTATCGCCATCGCGCGTGCTCTTATACTAGAGCCATCATTCATTTTGCTTGATGAACCAACCTCTGCGCTTGACCGCTCAGTTCAGCTAACGGTTATTGACTTACTTAAAGACATTCAGAAAAAGCATAACATTGGCTTCCTGTTTATCAGTCACGACCTTAGCGTGGTAAAAGCATTGTCCGACCGAGTTCTCGTTATGCAGAAAGGAGAAGTCATGGAACAAGGTACATCTGAGGAAATATTCCATAACCCTCAAAGTGATTACACCAGAAAGCTGATTGCAGCCTCATTCGATCTGGATGAAGAAACTGAAGCAGCGTAGGTAACCTTGTCCTAAACTTATAAACGTTGGTTTGGCCGCCGACTCAATGCCGATGCATGGAAGCATCGGCATTTTCTTGTCTATTACACGTAAACTAGAAATAATGAGAAATAGCCAAGTATCGTGTGCGAATGTGCTCTATTAATAACTTGACCTTATTCGGTGGTTGTCTCGTGAACGGGTAAACGGCATATATACCAAGTCGCTTTCCTACTTGTTCTGGAAACAGATCAACTAACTGCCCATTACGAATATCATGGTAAACCAAACAACGCGGTACGTAAGCGACGCCATGTCCACCGAGCGCTGCTTTTCTCAATGCCGTCGCATTGTCAGTTGAAAATGAGCCCGCGACTTTGACAATATAGTTTCCCCGAGCCGATTTAAATTCCCACTCACTTGCACCTGTGGTTTGATAGGCGTATTGCAAGCAGTTATGCAGAACAAGGTCTTGGGGCTCATTCGGTTTTCCATTTCTTGCAATATAAGCAGGTGAAGCGCACACAACCCACTGAGAGTCTAAAATATGCCTTGCGATCAAACTGGAGTCTTCGAGATATCCGGTGCGAATAACTAAGTCATATCCACCATCAACCAGATCAACGAAGCGATTGTCGAGCGACATATCCACTGACAAGCCAGGGTGAAGGTTACAAAACTCAGCGACGGCATCAGCTAGAATCAAGTCTCCGGAAATAGTAGGAACTGACATTTTGATGTGACCGCTGACATTTTCACCAAAGCCTGAAACTGCATCCATAGCCTCCTGAGTGGCTTGCTTCACATTTTTGGCGCCGTGAGTGAGCGCCTTACCCGCTTCGGTTAACGTCAATTTACGCGTAGTTCGATATAATAGCTGAACTCCAATTTCTTCTTCGAGCCTTGCAATTCTTTTGCTAACTACCGAATTTGTAAGGCTATTTATCTCAGCTACCTTACTAAAACTGCCCATCTCAACAACTTGAGAAAATAGGATTAAGTCATCAGCACGCATTGATTATGTCATTTTTGGAATTAATTATTTTCATTATTTCCCTATATCAATAAAAAATAAAGGGGTAAATTCACCGCAAATTAACAAAGACGTCACATCTATAAATTCCAAGAGACTCCGTAGAGTCCAGTTTGAAGAATGTAAAGGACATACCAATGAGTGAAACAATACTTGCCCTAGTGGCTTTCTCACCGATTGTGGTGGCAGCCATATTACTCGTTGGCCTTAATTGGCCAGCCAAAAAAGCGATGCCTGTCGCTTTTGGACTCACTGTCATCATCGCCCTATTTTCTTGGGACATGTCGACAACTCGCGTTATCGCGTCCATTTTCCAAGGACTAGGAATTACCGTTTCAGTACTTTGGATTGTATTCGGTGCCATCTTTTTGCTTAACACTCTCAAGCACACGGGCGCAATTTCGACAATTAGAAACGGGTTCACTAATATTTCTCCAGATCGCCGAGTTCAAGCCATCATTATTGCTTGGTGTTTTGGCTCTTTTATTGAGGGCGCTTCTGGGTTTGGTACTCCGGCTGCCATTGCGGCTCCGCTGCTTGTAGCTATCGGCTTTCCGGCGCTTGCTGCTGTACTTATGGGTATGATGATCCAATCTACACCTGTTTCATTCGGTGCAGTAGGTACTCCTATTATTGTCGGTGTGAATAAAGGCCTTGATACACACAACATTGGTGAAGCACTTCTTGCTAACGGTTCAAGCTGGGACGCATATCTGCAACAAATCACTTCTAGTGTTGCACTTATCCACGCAAGCGTTGGTACGTTAATCCCTGTTCTAATGGCAATGATGCTTACTCGATTCTTTGGTAAGAATAAGAGCTGGACTGAAGGCCTAGACATCCTACCATTTGCTATCTTTGCTGGTTTATCTTTCACCATCCCTTACGCACTGACCGGCGTATTCCTAGGTGCTGAGTTCCCATCTTTAATTGGCGGTTTAGTGGGCCTTGCTGTCGTAGTGTCTGCGGCAAAACGTGGTTTCCTAGTGCCAAAATCAACTTGGGACTTTGAAGACGAGAATAAATGGCCAGCAGAGTGGTTAGGTTCATTAAAGATCGACCTTGATGATAGTAAATCCAAACCTATGAGCATGGCTTTAGCTTGGCTACCTTATGTACTACTTGCCGTGGTTCTAGTCGCTAGCCGTGTAAGTGCAGATTTTAAAGCAGCTCTGCGCAGCGTTAGCTTGTCATTTGGCAACATTCTTGGTGAAGCTGGTATCAGTACCGCTATTCAGCCTCTATACCTACCGGGTGGCATCTTAGTGTTTGTCGCACTGATTGCAGTGCTACTTCAATCACGAAGCGTGACTCCACTGGCAAAAGCATTTGGAGAATCAAGCAAAACACTTATTGGTGCGGGCTTCGTACTTGTGTTCACGATTCCAATGGTCCGTATTTTCATCAACTCGGGTATTAACGCTGCCGATTTAGCCAGCATGCCAGTAACAACTGCAAATTTTGCTGCCGGTCTTGTTGGTGACGCATTCCCTGCTTTAAGTGCAACCGTTGGTGCATTGGGAGCATTCATTGCTGGCTCAAACACAGTATCAAACATGATGTTTAGCCAATTCCAATTTGAAGTCGCACAAACACTAACGATTTCAAGTGCGGTTGTTGTCGCTCTACAAGCGGTCGGTGCAGCAGCAGGTAATATGATTGCTATCCACAACGTTGTTGCCGCTTCAGCGACGGTTGGTCTATTGGGCCGTGAAGGTGCAACGCTGAGAAAAACCATTATCCCTACCATGTATTACTTATTGGTAACGGGTGCGATTGGTTTATTCGCTATTTACGGCCTACAAATTACCGATGCACTTATGAAATAGATATTCGTTTTGAGGCGTTAATGCTCGTTCCCCCTGACAAGAGGCAAGCGAATGTGAAAGCAATTGCGACACGTTGAGTATTAACGCCTCTTCTTTAATTAGTACCAAAAATAAGCCTACACAGAGAGGCGATATTTCCCGATTTATAGGACTGACTTATGATTACCTCTGCTTCTACAGATTACCGAGCTGCAGCAAAATCCAAACTGCCACCGTTTCTATTTCACTACATAGATGGCGGCTCGTACGGTGAACATACCCTGCGTAAAAATACCGAAGATCTTGCTGATATTGCTCTCAAGCAACGTGTACTCAACAACATGGAAGATCTAAATCTAGAAACTGAGATATTTGGTGAAAAGTTGTCGATGCCGATAGCGCTAGCTCCTGTCGGCTTAACGGGTATGTATGCACGTCGTGGTGAAGTGCAAGCAGCCAAAGCCGCCGAGAACAAAGGCATTCCCTTTACTATGTCAACGGTTTCAGTTTGCCCTATCGAGGAAGTTGCCCCTGCCATTGAGCGCCCGATGTGGTTTCAGCTTTACGTGCTAAAAGATCGTGGTTTCATGAAAAATGTTCTCGAACGAGCAAAAGCGGCAGGCGTGACAACCCTTGTGTTTACTGTTGATATGCCAGTACCGGGAGCTCGTTATCGCGACATGCACTCAGGAATGAGTGGCCCTAATGCGGCTGCGCGTCGTGTTTTCCAAGCTATGCGCCATCCTAGCTGGGCTTTTGATGTTGGCTTGTTTGGCAAACCTCATGACCTTGGCAATATTTCGACTTATCGGGGTGAGCCAACTAAGTTGGAAGACTACATCGGCTGGCTTGGAGATAACTTTGACCCATCAATTTCATGGAAGGACTTAGAGTGGATTCGTGATTTCTGGGATGGCCCAATGGTAATTAAAGGCATTCTAGACGAACAAGATGCAAAAGACGCAGTTTCTTTTGGTGCTGATGGCATTGTTGTGTCTAACCACGGCGGACGCCAACTTGACGGTGTTCTTTCAACAGCAAAAGCCCTTCCATCGATTGCCGATGCGGTGAAAGGTGACCTAAAGATCTTTGTTGATTCGGGGATAAGAACTGGCTTAGATGTTGTGAGAATGCTTGCTCTTGGTGCGGATTGTACTTTGCTAGGCCGCTCATTTATTTATGCTTTAGCTGCGCAAGGACAAGCCGGTGTTGAGAACCTACTCGACCTTTACGAGAAAGAGATGCGTGTAGCAATGACGCTAACTGGAGCAAAAAGTATCAACGACTTAAATCGAGATTCATTGGTTAACTTTAAGTAAATTCAGAGGGTGTCACAGCAAATAAAGACAAACTGTGACACCTTTTTTACCTACTGGAGATATAAAAAATAAAACACCAGTGGCAAACACAAGGAAGCTTACATGTCGAATCGTCTCAACGATAACCGCTATCAACAGCTTGAAGCCCTACTCGCTGTTGAAATCCAACCAGAAAGAATAATTACTGAACAGGCAAAGCGCCTAGCCTATGGTACTGATGCCAGCTTTTATAGACTCGTCCCACAAATCGTTTTAAGACTAAAAAGCCTCGAAGAAGTCGTTTACGCCATTCAATGCTGCCGCGAGATGAACATTCATTTCACGTTTAGGGCGGCGGGGACAAGCCTCTCGGGACAAGCTGTTTCCGATTCAGTCCTATTTACATTGACCGATGATTGGCGTGGCCACGAAGTTGTCGACAATGGTGACAAGATCATCCTACAGCCCGGCGTAATCGGTGCTGATGCGAATAAATACCTCGCTCCATTCAAACGTAAAATAGGCCCTGATCCTGCTTCAATCAACACCTGTAAAATTGGCGGCATCGCAGCAAACAATGCCAGTGGTATGTGCTGCGGGACAGCGCAAAACTCTTACCGCACTATCGACAGCATTAAAGTTGTATTTAGCGACGGAACCTTGCTTGATACCGCGAGCAAAGAAAGTATCGCCGCATTCAAAGCCACCCGACCAGACATCATTGAAGGCCTGCAGTCTTTAATCACTGAGACTCAGACCAACGACGCTCTTAGTGAGCGCATCCGTCACAAGTATCGCTTAAAAAATACCACAGGTTATGCACTGAATGCCCTAGTCGACTTCAATGATCCTATTGAGGTTCTTGAGCACCTAATGATTGGTTCAGAAGGAACTCTTGGGTTTATTGCTGAAGTGACCTACAACACCGTCATTGAACACAATTTTAAAGCCTCTTCATTGCTTGTTTTTGCGGATATTGAAGAAGCGAGCCAAGCAGTGACTACCCTATCGAAAACTCCAGTTGCCGCGGTAGAGTTAATGGACGGCCGAGCTTTGCGATCTGTAGCAGATAAACCAGGTATGCCTGACTTTATCCAGCACTTGGATCTTGAGGCAACGGCATTATTGGTAGAAACACACGCTAGCGATAACGACACGATAGACCACCAATGCAACTCGATAATGGACTCACTTAAAGACTACACCATTGTAGAGTCAGTCCCGTTCACACTCGACCCAAAAACAGTGGCAACGCTTTGGGGCATTCGTAAAGGCATGTTCCCTGCGGTTGGAGCAGTGCGCGAAGTAGGCACAACGGTCATCATTGAAGACGTAGCCTTTCCAGTTGAGAATCTTGCCAACGGTTTACGCGATCTCCAAGCTCTCTTCGATAAATACCAATATTCTGAAGCGATCATTTTTGGCCATGCCTTGGAGGGTAACCTTCATTTCGTCTTCACCCAAGGTTTTGAGTCTCAGAGCGAAATTGATCGTTACGGCGGCTTTATGGATGACGTGGCTGAGCTTGTTGCCGTTAAATATCAAGGCTCATTGAAAGCCGAGCATGGCACTGGTCGCAATATGGCGCCATATGTGGAGCTAGAATGGGGTAAAGATGGTTATCAATTAATGAAAAAAATTAAAGCATTGTTTGATCCTCAAGGCTTGCTCAATCCTGGTGTGATCATCAACGATAACCCTCATTCCCACATCGAAAACTTAAAACCTATGCCAGCCGCAGACTCCTTGGTTGACCGTTGTATTGAATGTGGGTTCTGTGAGCCTGTGTGCCCTTCTCGCACGCTCAGCCTTTCTCCTCGCCAACGTATCGTGCTTTATCGCGAGCTTCAACGACGTCGTGCAGCTGGTGAACAAACTGATGCAACAGAACTGGAACACATCTTTGAGTACCAAGGTTTAGACACCTGTGCAGCAACTGGCTTGTGTGCTGACCGCTGTCCGGTCGGAATCAATACTGGTGACCTAGTTAAACAATTGCGGACGGCAAAATATCAGAAGTTTACGCCTATCGCTAAATGGACCGCCGAGCACTTCAGCACAACAGCCTCTCTCACTCGAGCATCGCTAAAAGCAAACAAGATCGCAGTTAAAGTCATCGGCGAACAAGGCGTGTCTAAGGTGACGAACGGGATTAGAAAACTCAGTAAAGGCAAGACCCCAGCTTGGCTTGCCGAAACTCCTCAAGCTAACTCGCATGATCTCGATAAAGCATTAGAAGGGCTAGTGCGTTCAGATAAAAAAGTCGTCTACCTTCCTTCCTGTGCATCTCGAACAATGGGTCAACAATCCAATGCTTCTGATCAACGTAGCCTTACCGAGGTGACATTGTCACTGATTAAGAAGGCGGGTTTTGAAGTGATCATTCCTGAATCTTTAGATGAACAATGCTGCGGGATGCCTTACGACAGCAAAGGAATGACTGATATTGCGAAACACAAAGCTTCGCAGCTTGAAGATGTACTTTGGAAAGCAAGCTATGAAGGCGAGTATCCTGTGCTTATGGACACCAGTCCGTGTGCTAAGAGAAGTATAGATAACTTCACTCGACCACTTGAGATACTTGAACCTACTGGGTTTGTATCTAAGTATTTACTTGAACACTTATCGATTAATACTAAGCAAGAAACCGTCATGTTGCATGTCACTTGCAGCTCACGACGTATGGGCCTTGAAAATGACATGCTTTCCTTAGCAAAAGCTTGCGCATCTGAGGTCATTGTCCCGGAACATATCTCATGTTGTGGTTGGGCAGGAGACAAAGGTTTTACAACACCTGAACTCAATGCTGCCGCAGTAAGCCCCTTAAAAGATCAAGTACCGGAAAACTGTCAACGTGGTTTCAGTAATAGTCGGACTTGTGAAATAGGTCTTTCACACCACAGTGGCATCCCTTACCAATCAATTTTATACCTTGTTGATGAAGTGAGCAGTCCATTATAACTACATAGCTCGTATTAAAGGCAAAGTGTCATGTAAGCTAGGGATGATTCGGTTAGACCTAACTCGCAACTCTTTGCCTTTTGACTCCATTAGCTGTAACAAAAGGTAATAATTTACTCATCAGATTCAGTATCTCACAAGGAATGGCTATGGAATTCGAAATGTTTGTCTGCGACGCTTTCACATTGCGTCGATTTAGCGGTAACTCAGCGGCGGTTGTCCCACTGAATGAGTGGTTAAGCGATGATACGATGCTCAACATCGCTGCAGAAAATAACTTATCGGAAACGGCATTTGTTAAGCAAATCGGCATTGACCGATACGAGATTCGTTGGTTCTCACCACTTTGCGAAGTCGATTTCTGTGGTCATGCAACACTCGCCGCAGCTTATGTGTTATTTAATCATTTCGATGCGGGTGAAGTCATTCAGTTTGACACAAGAATCGTAGGTCCTTTAACTGTCGAAAAAGACCTGTCTGGTCGAATTCTTATGTGCTTCCCACGCAGAGAACCTACCCCGGTTGACGCTCCACCCGCTTTGCTTGAAGGTCTTTCAATTCAGCCAAAAGAAGTACTTAGAAGCGATCAAGCTTATTTCGCAATTTATGACGATGAACAAGACATTATCGACCTGCAAACTAAGAGCGACTACTTAAAGCAACTCGCACCTTATGACGTCGTTGCTACTGCTGCCAGTAAAGAATATGACTTTGTCTCGCGCTACTTTTGGCCTGCAAATGGCGGAGATGAAGACCCAGTAACGGGTTCTATCCATGCTGGATTGGCACCATTATGGGCAGAAAGACTCAATAAACCAAACTTAATGGCTTACCAAGCATCCAAGCGCGGTGGCATACTTTATTGTCATGTTGAGCCAGAGCAAGTGATTGTTTCCGGTGACGTTGTTCCATACTCCCACGGGAAAATATTTATATAAGCCATAGCAAAACTTCCTACTCATTACTGGTGGTTATAGGCGATATAAGCACCAGTTGATCGATCCTGTCCCTTATATTTCGTAATCTAATTCTAACGCGACAGACCAATGAAACGATTGGAAACAAATCGTTACTCACTGCTCTTTTTTACTGACATTGAGCTGATAATTACTGGTTATGTTTACGAAATAAAAAACACTGTTCTAGGAAATTTGCTATGAATCCAACAATGAAAACTACCCTCGCTATTGCCATTTCTCTCCCTCTTCTAGCAGGCTGTGTTACCCCTGGTGAAGATGACCCTAACGCTTTAACGAAGCAAGGAGCAGCCGGTGGTGCGTTGTTAGGATTAACATTAGGGGCTTTGACCGGTGATGCGGAGCTCGCAATGCAAGGGGCTATCGCTGGCGGTGTCGCTGGAGGTGTCGCTGGTGCTTCTGCTGATATTCAAAATAACCGCGAAGCTAGTCGTTCGAATAGTCGAGACGAGGCGATTGCTCAAATTGGAAACAACAACGCTCAACAAACCAATGCTCCCGTACAGCAAGGATGGGATAAACTCGATCAATTTGTTGGAGAGTGGAATGTCAACATTCAGACTCATAACCACCAAATGGACGATGTTAAGCCTCTAAGTGCCAACGGATCCTTAGCTAAAACTACCCAGGCAGATGTGAATGTTGTCAATGAACAAGGGATAGATCTTACCGCGGCATTCTCTTATACATCTGATGATGGTTACCAGTTATCCATTATCAACAATACCAAAGATGTTGCCGTGAACTTTGCAGGTGAAAAGCAAAACAACTCGAACCGATACAACTTCTACCCTATTAATACTAGCGACGTCATTTACAGAGACATTAATAGTGCTGACATTCATGTAGAGTTGGGATTTGCAGGGCCAAATGTGTGGCTATTAGAGAGCTATGCATTTGTTGAAGGTGAGCAGCAGAAGTTACAAACGTTCCGATTTACCCGCTCATAGTTAACCGTTCATTATACCCTTTACAACATCTATATTACTTAGCTACTATCACTCATATTAACGTTTGATGTATTGAGCAATATGACAGCAGATAGTAAAGGCTTCACACTAATTGAACTTGTCATCGTGATAGTACTCGTTGGAGTGCTATCCGTTGCAGCCTTGCCTCGTTTTATCAATTTCAGTGCCGAATCATCTGCAGCTAGCGTCACTACTATTTTTCAAAACTTTAGAACTGGCGTTACCATTTACCAAAGTGGATGTTTAGCCCGCGGAGGAGACATTGTTTCAAATATCGCAGGCACTGGCGTCGACTTTACAATCGATGGAATAAATTCCAATTATTCAGGCAGTTGTTACCCCGTAATAGGGAGTCACGCAGGAAGTACACGTGCCATCAATAGACCAGATACTTGTTTTGATGTTCTTGAGACTATCACTCAGTCTGACTATTTCGATGACCACCCCTCGTTTAGTAGTACCAACCCAAGACTAGGTGGAGAAAACGCCGAGTCGGTTGATGTTTCACTGCTTCCTGACGCGATTGAAAACGGCTATTTAGTTTTTATTCATCAACGCCGAAGATACGCTTCTTATTGCCATTTCTACAGTATTGGTGGCGACCTTTCCGATGCACCATTTATTCTTTACAACGCAGTAGATGGCCAACTAGTCACCGGACGTAGGGACCTAACGCAAAACTTTACTTGGACGGAAGAATTAGAGAGATATACCGGTGATATCACACTCCCATAACCAGACTTAGACCTACTTGCGGTATAATTACGCCCTCTAAGAACATGAAATAGTGAAGATTGTTAGGAGGTGACGATGAAAGTAATTATTTTGCATGGTCTGTATATGCACGGAATGGTCATGCAACCTCTTAGCCACAAGTTACGCAAGTACGGCTATAGAACCAAGGTACTCTCTTACAACAGCGTCGCAATTAACGAGCAACGTCTCTTCACTTTACTTGATAGAACGTTATCAGACTCGATGCCAAATATCCTAGTCGGACATAGTTTAGGAGGCTTAATCATCAAACGTTACCTCGAAAGCCGTCTGCCCTCTAAAGAAAAAGTCTCCCACGTTGTTACTATTGGGTCACCACTAAAGGGGGCTTCTATCGTAACCCGAATTCAAGAACTCGGAATGAGCGCCATTTTAGGTAACTCTCCTGATTTTGGCCTTAAACAGCATGAAAGCGCATGGGCTCTAGAGCAAAAGTTAGGAAGCATTGCTGGTACTCTGCCATTAGGAGTACGTTCTTTACTGTTGATGGATAATAGAATGATGTCTGATGGTACAGTCACTGTCGAAGAGACCAAGCTTGATGGCATGACAGACCATATCGAAATAAAGAGTAGCCACACTAGCCTTATTTATAGTTCATTAGTCCCAAACCAAATTCATTGCTTTATCCAAAAACACCATTTTGAACATTAAAAAAGCAGCGTAGGAACGCTGCTTTTCAGTCATTATTGGGCCTACTTCTCTGGTGTCAGCGCATACTTCGTTTTTATGGATTGCTCCCCGAAGATCAGCTGTACCCGCTCATTAAAGGCATCTTTCGTAATGGATTGGGTCATGGCATCAATATCCGTCAATGCTTCTACCCCATACCCATGCATAAGGTAACGAGCATAAAACCACGCTCTTTGTACCGTATCGTCGGCTAATGGGTGTAACGCCACTGCTAATTGTTTTGCCACTAAATCAACATCTTCTTGAGCGACTCCTTGAAGTAGCTCATTGAGTATTTTGTCGACGGCAGCATCAACTTTATCAATATCACTCGGAGCAACTTGCGCTTCAATAAACCAATCAATACTTGGCTCACCATCTTGGGAGGTGACATAGTTATCCGGCGCATAATCTAAGCCCAAATCTTCACGAATATACTCGGTCAAACGCTTTGAAAGATGACGCTGGATCATATCATCTATAAAGACAGATTCCACATCGCTAGGTTTGGCGTCCGGGTTAGTAACTCGCACCATGTAATACGTATTTGGCTCGTTGAAAATCGCCAGATCGATTCGTGGTTTGGGATCCAAGTTGTATCTTGCGTCAAATGTATAGCTCGGAGCATTCTCTAAAGGAATGGACGCTATGTAAAAACGCAACATTTCACGTATTTGCTCAGGCTTTAGGTCCGCAATAACCACAAGCTTATTTGAACGCTTCACTGTGAATAGCTGCTTATGAACTTCTTTAACTTGCCCCTCATCGACCATTGAAAACTCTGGCGCTGGTAGCATGTAGTGGAAGCTATCGGGCAAATAACTATTTCGGTTGATCTCACGCGACCACTTCCCGACTGGTGTATCTAGATAGTTGTTCATTCCCTCGATCGTTTCTCTCGATACCGCTGCAAGCTGCCTCTTTTCGACATTAACATTGGTTGTAATATTGAACAGCACGCTCAACGCCTCTGATAACTTGTCTCTTGGAGCACCTATTTCTAATCCGTGGTCAGTAAAACCAATAAATGGATAAACCTCGATGTTGTTTCGTCTTAGATAAGAGTCTAATTCAGTACCGTTAAACTCTCCGATACCACTTCTAGAGATTGTTGCTATAGATAGCTCTGATGCTGCGAATAGTCTAGGATCAAGTGCAGCTTTACCACCTTGACTGCCGTAGACAAGACGAACTCGCTCGCCAGCATTTTCATCTGGCTCAAACCAGACTTCAATGCCATTTGATAACTGCCAAACAGTAAAACCATTATCCAGAGTTCGCTCATTAACTATAGCGCCCTTGCCATCTGGTCGACTTAGCTCATCCTGTTTGCTTTCTAGTGCTAAAGGCTTCACACCAGCCTGACCTAGTTGTTTACGCACACTTGGAATTGTTTTACTTAAGGCCTCAATACTATCCGTTTGCTCCGCTCCAAGTATAAGTACATAGTCTTGCTTCAAGAAATGAGTAAGCTGTTCGTTAACACGATCAAACGTCGCATACTCAATGAACGTCTCTAAACTTTGTCGATAATCTTCTTTCGACTGCAAAGGTTCATCAAGTGATATCGCATTCACCTTAGATTCAGCAATATCAACCGCAGTGCGTTGCTTCCATTGTTCATCGACTGTTTTTAATAGTTGAGTGTAATATGCCATAGAAGCTTCTAGCTCGAGCTCTGTTACACCATGATCTCGTAATGAAGCGAAAGTCTCGGTAAATAGACTCTGTACCTTGCTCCTTTCTTCCTCAGTAAAACTCACCGAGAGTAAGGAATAACGACGATAATTAATGTAATACGACGACGAATATAAACTCTGAACAGGCTGTGCAGTCTGATTCAGTTTCTCATCTATACGAGCCCAAATAAGTTGTTGTATGACATCGTCCATCCAAAAGTCATATAAGTCCTGCCTAGTAACAATCGATGACGGGCTTTGATCTAATAAAACACTGATACTCGGAAAATCAAACTCACCTATTTCCTCCGTGAAATCCGTTAGATCCAATGTTGTCCGTGCAATCTCAGAGCCTTTGGGAGTCTCTCCTCCTTTCCAATTTGCGAAGTTTTCTTCCAGTAACGCTTTCGTTTCTTCAGGTGCGATGTCCCCAGTGATAATCACTTCGGTTAACTGAGGGTGATACCAAGTTTCGTAGAAGGCTCTTATTGATGCAGTAGTGGCATTATTAACAGACTCTTTAGTACCTAATGGATCTAAACTTTCAAGCTCTGTGCCTTGAATCAAGTGGTCATAATACTTTTCTGACAGCGATTTGTTCTCAGGGCGGGTGCGTCGAAACTCTCCTTGAATAACCCCTTTCTCTTTTTCTATTTCGTCTGAAGAAAGGTTCAAGCCATCTGCAATATCTCGCATCCACTTAACCCCATTTGAGAGCTCCTTGGGGTTAGGCAAATCAAGTTTATACACCGTCTCATAGTAAGAGGTGTAGGCGTTAATATCAGCACCAAAAGTCAGCCCTGAGTGTTCAAATAAATGGACTATATCGTTGGAGCTGAAATTACGAGAACCATTGAAGGCCATATGCTCTAAAAAGTGCGCATACCCCTTCTGTTCTTCTGTTTCATGAGCCGATCCTACATGGACATACATACGAATTGCGACGGCTTCTTTATCATTAGGATAAATGTGATATTTCAATCCATTTTCTAGTTGTCCAGACGTCCATCCAGAGTCTGTCTCAATAGATATATCTTGTTTGGGTTGGCTGCATCCGACAAGCACCAACAAAATTACAAAAAATAGTTTTTTCATAGCCATACTTTATAGTTATTAGTTCGCTGACAATATACGCCAAACAAATGCAATATTTTATAAATATCGTAGCTTTATTGATAAATGTTAGAATGGGTTGCAGATTTGATACGACAAGCGTATCATTAATCGCAATTCGACGATTAACTATTTACTGGATTGAGAATGAGCAAATCTCAGTGTAATGCCGATAACACCCAAGCATTTGAGTCTTCAGAGCGTGAACGTGCGCAGGAAATTCAACTGGCAGCCCAAGCTAAAGCGCTGTCTCACCCTGCTCGAGTTAGGATTATAAAAATCTTAATTAATCTCGAAAAGCTGGGCGGTTGCTTAAACAGTGACCTAGTTTCAGAGTTGGGTTTAGCACAATCAACGGTGTCTGAGCACCTTCGCATTCTCAAACAGGCTGGGTTCATTACTGCCGAAGCCATACCACCTAAAGTCTGTTATCGCGTCAATACTTCTGAAATCGAACAATTTTCCAAATTATTTAATACCGTATTTAGCTAGTTTAACTGGGGAGTCTTGAACTCCCCTACACTTAACCCAAACAATCGTCATTCGACGATACACGAAAGAGAGTGTTGCCATGAGCCAAGAGATCGCAACCAACAACGTAAGAACAGAGTCAGCTTCAACAAATATGAGTTTTCTCGACCGCTATTTAACTGTCTGGATTTTTGTCGCAATGGCGATGGGTATAGGGATCGGTGTTTTATTCCCACAAGTAGCAGAATGGAATGAGTCAATGTCAGTGGGTAGCACCAACATACCCTTGGCAATCGGTCTTATTTTGATGATGTACCCACCGCTAGCAAAGGTAAATTACAGCTTATTGGGCAAAGTCCGTAAAGATAAGAAAGCCATCACTCTTTCTTTGATAATGAACTGGATTGTCGGACCGATACTCATGTTCATACTCGCGCTTGTTTTTCTGGGTGACAAACCAGGCTATATGGTCGGTATAATCTTGATTGGTTTAGCTCGTTGTATTGCTATGGTACTGGTTTGGAACGATATCGGTGGCGGTAACAAAGAGTACGGTGCTGCACTCGTTGCTCTAAATAGTGCATTCCAAATCATCACCTACAGCTTTATGGCTTGGTTATTCATTACTGTGCTTCCGCCTGTGCTTGGTTACCAAGGGTTTGACGTCAACATTTCTATGCTTGATATCGCTGAAAGTGTCTTAATCTATTTAGGCATTCCGTTCCTGGCCGGTTTCTTAAGCCGCAAGTGGCTAACAGCGCTTAAGGGCGAGCAATGGTATAACGAAGTGTTTATTCCGCGAATTTCTCCTATTACATTAATCGCGCTGCTAGCAACCATCGTGCTGATGTTTAGCTTGAAAGGCGAAATGATTTTTGAACTTCCAATGGATGTTGTTCGTGTCGCTATCCCACTAGCAATCTACTTTGTGGTGATGTTTTTCGTTAGCTTTTTTGTCGGTAAGAAAATGGGTATTGATTACGACAAGAATGCGTCAATCGCGTTTACTGCAACAGGCAACAACTTTGAGTTAGCAATTGCCGTCAGTATTGCGGTATTTGGCCTAAATTCAGACCAGGCATTCGCTGGTGTTATTGGTCCACTTATTGAGGTCCCAGTATTAATCGCTTTAGTGAACGTGGCGTTGCGAATGAAAGCGAAGTACTACCCTCAGAACTAACTTCCTTAAAATCAAGCCCAGCCTTGTTGCTGGGTTTGATTTATTTACGTTTCGTTATCTGTACTGGGGCAGTCAATTCACCCCATTGTTTAGCATTTGGTAGACTTCATTGAATGGCATCGGCTTAAAGAAATAGTACCCTTGAATTAGGTTGATACCCTGCTCCGCAATAAATTCTAGTTCTTCTTTTTCCTCTACGCCTTCAACGACGATTTCAGCTCCAGTCAGTCGTACAAGTTCACTAGTGAGCCTAAACATCTCTCGCCCATTGCGGTGTTTTAAGTTCATAACTAAAGAACGATCAATCTTCACTTTGTCGTATTCATATTTTCCTAAGTAGCCAATTGACGAATACCCTGCTCCAAAGTCATCAAGCGCAATTCTAATACCGTGCTCTCGCAGCACTTTAAACACATCCCACGTTGCTTGCTCATCTTGAATTAAAAGATCTTCCGTTATTTCCAGCTCTACTTGGTTGAAGTTTAATACGCTCGAATCAATCATATCGATGACTGTCGTAGCGAAGTTAGTAATCAGGAACGTCTCTGTAGAAACATTGATCGACACCTTAAACGATGGATCACTGGCCAGTGGAGCGACCTCATCAAGCGCCTTCTGAATTACCCACAAATCAAGCTCTGATGTGAGCCCCAGTTTCGCAAAACTCGCTAAAAAGTTGGGTGGCGTGATCTTCCCATCATGCGCTTTATGGCGAATCAGAACCTCAACTGAAGCGATTTTGTTGGTCGTTGTCTCCATTTGTGGTTGATAGAATAAGACAAACTCTCCGTTTTGTTGCAAGCTGCTAATATGACGTTGGGCAGCTAAGTTACTGCTCATATGTGGCAACAATGCTACCGCCCTATTACTTCCAATCCCTTCGTAATTAAAAAATTCATCTGAGGAACCTTTAGAAAATATCGCGTGGCTCCCAATAACCTTGTCCATTTGCTTAAAGAAAGGAAGATAGATAACCACCCCAACTAAGATGATCATCAACTGCAGCAATGCCGCACTTATGCTCTCACCCGTCGCTAGATAGCCACTGATAAAAGTCGGCGTCATCCAACTAACAAACTCAGATATCGGTGGTACTAGTCCCATATATGTCGCGACATATGCCATACTAATCGCGACCAACGGAGTCAGCAAAAATGGCACAAGCAAAACAGGGTTAAAAATAACAGGCAACCCAAATAAAATTGGTTCATTGATATTAAAAATACTTAATACCAAGGTTGCCATAGCTAATGTGCGATACCCTTTGTTGCGGGTAAAGAACAACATACAAAGTACAAGACTTAACGTATTCCCTGACCCACCAATTCCAGCATAAATGTCATAGAAGTTGCTCGTTAGTATCGGTAATTCGTTGCCCCACTGGCTATATAGCAAAAAGCTCTGTTGAGTTAACTCATACAGATCTGCTTTGTACGGCGAAAAGATGATGTGCCCATTGATACCAATACACCACAGCAAATTACGGATAAGTTCGTACCAAAGAGCATCAAACAAGGAATTGACACCTAGCTCGGGTAACAGCGAACTCGCATTGGTACAAGATTGAAACCATGAACCCAATAAGTGACCAATCACTGTATATACCAATACCAACAGAACTGTCGCTGAAATTAGGTTAATAGACTGGTCAACGACATTAGGGAGCTCGCTATTAACAAACACTCGTCGACGCGTCATACATTTAACAGAAAGTGCTATTAATAATGGTGTGGCAATCGCGAGTGGGTAGTTCGCTGGCAACACTGAGCCAACATGGAGCAAGCCCCATTCGTTACTCAATATCACGTACACAAGTAGTGAAGGCGTGACAATAATGGTACGAGACAGCTTATGTAAGCGGGACAAAAACAGCGCGTAATAAACCAATAGCAATAGTGGGAATAGCTTCCACACAAGTGTGCTAATAAAAGTTAAGTGCTCAGAGAGAGTTATGTACCCTAGCCAAGATAAACCATTACCAATCAACATGGTAAATGCTGATAGAAGTGATACAGGAAGGAGCATAACGAAAACATTACATAGTCCGTTTAGGTATGCGTTTTCAGACACCTTGGTAAATAGGTTATAAATCGAATTGTTGTTCATTAAGGAGTTGATAAGCCGTTGTACATCAATAATCAGCGTACCTGTCTGCACGCTACTGTTGCCGAACTTACAGCGGATCCTTAATGATTAATTGCTTTCCTTAAGCTGCGCTTAATTGTGAGTAACTAAGCTCATATCGACAATTGCGCGCAACATACTTAATAATCAAAAACATTTCCAATCACATTTTTACTCGTAACGACAAAGGATAGCTGTTAACCAAACCTATCTAGTCTCCACAGCAACCAAACCTTTCGTTCGCTCCTTTGCTTAACCGTCGCAAAGTGAATCTTGATGAAATATTTTAACTTCTTGATTCGAAACAAGTTAACACTGTACTCAGAAAAATAAGGGAGTAGATTGTCCTTTATATTTCATCGCTTGAGCTTCCCAGAATTGTTGTAACAGTATTAAGAAATAGCGGCGTTGTTTCTGTTTCAAGACCAGCAATCTCGCTTGTTCAAGTGAAAGCTCATGCTTTAAAGTTTGTTCACGAACATCCAGTAAGTCTTTGGGACTCAATAAATACACTTCTACCTCAATAATATTTTTAGCTTCTGGCTCGCTAAACCCTTGATCACAAAGTAGTCTCGTACACATATGGTGTAAGGTATTATTAGAAATTAACTGTGCTTCGGTGGCGATTTTGGTTAATGTCATAATCGATTTCTCTTGCAATGTTGACAGTGAGAGATCCGTGCTCAATTATTCCATGTTTGTTTAAGGTCAGTTGTTGGCTAGGATTCTTTCCAGTTTGGAAAAACTATTAGTGTTGAATGACGCAGCTGCTAGATGATCTACTACGCTCGTTGAAGTTCCATTATTTCAATGATCGAGTTAGCGTTGTATTTTTCTAGAATTCTCGCCTTGTAGGTGCTGATTGTCTTCGCACTCAAAGAAAGTAACTCTGAGATCTTCTTATTTGAATAACCTTTAGACAAATAGTTAAATACCACTGATTCACGCTCTGACAGGTCAGGAAGATCACGCATTGTAATTAAACAATGCTTGAATACTGAATAGCCTCTGTAAGTTGCAAGGAGCGCATCATTGATCAGCGAAGTATCTTCTGTCTTAAGTATGTATCCATTTGCGCCTACATTTTTGGCCGTGTGGCTGAATAAAGGATGGTTGTTTGAGGAAACAAATAGCACTTTACCTTTATAACCACCTTTTCGAATACGTTGAATAAAGTCGAGCCCACTACCGTCATTTAGGTCAACATCAAGTATGATCATTTCAATATTTTGCTCTCGAAGAATACGATAAGCATCCTTTATCGAGTCAGATTGGAAGATATTAGTCTGGCTCGTAATATGAGCGGACATTGATACCAGAGCATTTCGAACAATGGGCTGACTATCTAGGATAAGTGCTTTGATTGAATTCATTTTTGACCTCACTTGAATCTGTTAGTGGAATGTTTACTTCACAATTCATTTCGTGAGTTTATATAATAGAGCTAATTTTATTGATGATGTGGAAAGTCCACATTCCAAATTGGAAATGCAACACGAGCTACATCGTCATTTTGGAATGTCGTCAGATATAACTAGTTAGTCGTTTTACAATGTAGGTGAATCCTAACGGTCAGCTGGGTGATTTACACCATCATTTGTGACTACTTCACCAAGGTCAAAGGGGTTCACACCTTCCAAGCAGCCTATATTAAAGCCGTATTCATCAGGATAGGAACGGCGTTGATGATGAGTGTAAATACCACAACGTGAACAAAAGAAGTGTTTTGCGGTATGAGTATTAAACTGGTAAAGCTTCAGTGATGCTTCGCCTTTTACGATACGAATTCCATCCAATTTCACCGAACCAACGATCGCACCTTTACGCCGACAAATCGAACAGTCACATCGACGTGGTTTTTCTATGCCGTTGGGCAAGCTCAACTCTAGCTCTACCTCTCCACAATGACATGATGCTTTATGCTTTGGTTTTATAACCGTTTCACCAACTTTTTTAATCATGCTATTTCCTTAGCTTGCAGTGGCAGCTTCACACGGAAAACGTTCCTCGTATAGCGCCATAAAGTCTGATCTAATTTCCTGTTCCAGATGTGTCGCTTTGTCTGTTGGACAAAAAAGCATAAAGTGGACAACCTGCTCCCCTGTTCCACCACTAGTAATATGGATGTGGGGCTCTGCACCCGGTAAGTCGACACCCGCATGCTTTTCAATCATTGCGTTGTAACGCTTTGCTACTTCGTTGAAGTAGTTTGTATGCTCATCAATTTTTTCAAGCATCAAAGGCACTAGTGGATACAAGTTAACGAACTTAGGCACAATGATTGAGAAATCATGGTAGACGTAACGCTTCATAAAATTGAGGTTCTTCACTGGATAAGTGAAAAACATACTATTAGGCAGCGTTGCTGTTTTACCTGTGTAGTGATATTGGCCGTGGTAAAGGTCAATTTCTTGAATCACGGTTGCCATCATATTGTGTTCGATAACTTCACCGCATATCTTACCAACTTCAATCCAGTCTCCAATCCGAAATGAACGCGAACTCGCTCGTTGGATAGAGCCTGTAAAACACAGAATAATTTCTTTTGATGCTACAACGATTGCTACAGCTATTGCCGTGACTGAGAGAGCGAACTCGTTAATCTCTGACTGCCATAAAATAAACAATGACAACACGGTGACAATAAATGCGCCGTTCTTAGTGCGCGACATCCAACTTCTTTGCTCTTCCGAAACAAAAGCGACGTCACCACGGATCATAGATAAAGTAACCCGGCGGATGATGGCGATAATGGCAATGATTAACGCTGTAAAAACTAATTTGTGAGATAGAAGAAAATCGATTGCTACTTGTACTTTCTCCACGCACTACTCCTGCTAGTAAAAAGGGGCTTCACGCCCCTTAGTTGGTTCTATTCGCTTCCAAGCTGCGGCTGCTCAGGTAAATCACCTTCTTTAAAAACAATAAAGGCTCGGCGGTTCAAGGCATTTGCATCAAGGTTTTGTTCTTGTGTCACTGGGTCTAATTCCCCGAAAGACTTAACTTCCCACACAAATTGGCTAGGGTCTAGTTTGGTTTGCAAATATTGCAATACGGATTCAGCTCTGCGTTCAGCAAGCTTCTCATTATAACTGATAGACCCTTGTCGGTCGGTATGTCCGGCGATTAATACTCGACCATTCAACCCCTTAAGCTGACTGGCAAATTCATCCAAACTGGCTTCATCGATGAGTTTCAAATCAGCTTTATCGAAGTCAAAGTGGGATGTCATCGCCACAAAGACCTTTCGTTTAGGTTCTGGCGGTGCACAGAACTCATTTTCCACTTGAGTTTGAGTCTGTTCAAACACCACGTAAGCTCGGCGGTTTTCAGCATTTGCTTGTTTAGATTGACCCTCCACTAGCGGTTTCGATTCACCGTAGTATTTTACTTCCCAATCATAACGGCTGGCATCAAGTTGTGACTGCATATAAGCTTTCACTGCTTCAGCTCGGCGCAATGAAAGTTTGATATTGTAATCATCACTGCCTTGATAATCCGTATGCCCTACAATAGCAATTTGACCATGCATCTTGCGAATACTACTAATTAAACGGTCGACACTTTGCTTGTCTTCAGCTTTCAGCTCTGACTTATCAAAATCAAAGTGAGAGGCCATAGCAATGTGAATATCTCGCTCTGGTACAATACATTCTCTAATAAGAAACTTTTCCACCAGCGGATCACCAAACTTGTCGATATTTTCCTGACTGACGTATGTATCGGTGGAGCAAGCTGAAATCGCAAAAGGAAAAGCTAAAGTTGTTAAGGCTTTGATTCTAAATCTCATGTTGTCCCTCTAGATTTTACCGATTAGGTTGATGAAGACGCCTTTCGCATTGTAATCATCATCGTTTGCTAAATTACTATCGAAGCCAGAGAAGTTATAACCTATACCGACCTTAAAGTTATCTGAAAGGTGTTTGTTCACAGATAGCAACGCACCATGCTCAAGCTCATCATTTAGAGTGTCTGTCTTCCAATGATATTCACCAGTGATATCCCACTCTTTAATTACATGGTAAGAGGCACTCAAACCGTATAGGTTAATATTGCTTTCTACAATTTCGTTGTTACCCGAAGCTCGTTCAAAAGTTTCTTTCTTATCTTTATGAGCGTACTTAGCTCCAACATCTACTTTCGCATTTACCGAGTAGATTCCTTCCACTTCGATGATATGTGATTCCTCATCAGAATAATCAACGTCTCGGTCTAGGTTATCTTGATCAGCGATGTAGGTATAACGACTCAACAGGTTTAGTCGGTCATTGTAAATCGGCCTATAAGCCAGACCACCTGTGGCTTCAACAAAACGCTCTAAGGTTTGGTCGGTATCTTTACTCACCGATTTTGAATAATTGAACTTACCAAACAAGGTGTACTCTTCTGTTAGATGATGAGTATATCGGTTGGTTGTGACAAACTGATCGACACGCCTGCGGCTCGGATCGACATTCTCATTACCTTTGTCGACACGGTATTCGACTTTGTGTTTCAAACTCACGTCATCAATATCAATATTGGCGGTGAACGTCGCTGCTCTTCGCTCGGTTACTTCTAGGAGAGTTGGATCTTGCTCATTCTTTTTCTCAATTTCACCTTGCTGATAACCAATGCCAAAATCAATGTCATCAGACATATCGTAACCAAATCCAAATGAGTCGATACGTCCTTTGCCGTTGTTCTCATCGACAAATTGGTTTTCTTGATAAAAGTCGACATTAGAAGTTAGATCCGCACGCTGGCCGACGATAACGTTGTTCTCTCCCTCATAGTTGTCATCGGTATAAGTAACATAAGTCGTGTAGTTTTCAGTAATGTCATAGCTTGCAGTTGCTTCCGTAGCATCACCACGATCACCTGTAGTGTATTCAGCACCAAGTGTAAGGTCTTCAAACACTCTAAATTCAGCACCGACCGACACACTGTCGTTGTCATCATATTGCTCAGTTTGATCAACTGTCGTTTGACCTTTAACGTAGACATTGTTGTCTGAGTCCCAGATATAGTCAGCTCTTAAACCTGCAAGAGTTCCCTTACCTTTTTCGTTTTCACGGTTAAGTTCATCAACCTGTTTACCTGCAGCAGACACCTTAATATGATCGGTGACTTTAAATTGAGCTTCTAGCTCCGCTTGCTGCGTATCCGTTTGTTTAGTTCCATCGATTTCTGTTTCTTCGATAGAGGTATAACGAGTAGCGAAACTTAGACGATCTGTCGCTTGCAGGCGAAGTTCAGACCCGTAGGAAAGCTGCTCTAGATCATCGCTTTGGCTCGCATAGCTATATCCTGCATCTTTCTCTTTATACCAAGCTTTAATGTCATTACCGACCACTCCAAAAATATTTGGCGCAATGTCATAAAGGTTAGCCACACCTTTTACTTGAATCGAATTACCTTTACGTTCTTCAAGATCTGAGCCAACTGGAGTAAAGGTTAAACCGCCGTCAAAAGAAACATAGTTAGAGTCTGTTTGGCGGCCTTCACTTTGCGCAAATTCCGCTTTTACGTAAGTACCTTCTGTGGCTCTTAACGTGAGATCAGTACCGTATGACTCATAATCTTGGCCATCACGTTCTTCAGTCGCGTAGTTCGCACCGATACCGATATAATCGTTCGCCCAACCTTTGATGCGACCACCATAAGTCATGGCATCTTTAACTTCAGAACCTTGCGGCACGTATTCATAATCCACTGCCAGATAGTTTTCATAACCATCTGTTGGAGTATCATCAATAACCGAGCCAAAACTGTCAGAGATTATGTTGCTTAACGGTCTCGTTAAAATAATTCGACCTTGGTAAGGGTCAATTTCATAGTCTCGGCCTGATTGCAGTGGCACTTCTTTTTCAGAAATACCAGAGTCTTTGTTTACTACCTTAACGTAAACCTTGTCACTGCCTGGAACCACTTCACCATGGCGTAAAAAGTACAAAGACCCGCCAGTTCCTAAAAATTCGTCATGGGCAAAAGATGAATCAGCAGAAGCAGCGAAACCGACAACGTTCAGTCTATCGTCACCAAACTTAGTAGTTGAACGTGTGCGATAATCCCCTTTAAAGCCATACAGGCTTCGGTTGTAATCATTATTGTCAGTGCCCGTGATACCTGTGTTGTAGTTACCCCACAGAGCCTGAGATTTGTCATACTCAAGATCAAAGTAAACTTTACCTTTGGTGTTTACGACTTTATGGATGTTCGCCCCGTCGCCATAGTCTCCGTAGTAGAGCTCATCATCGTCTTCTAGAATATCGAATACATCGGAATCGTCGGCCGCAAAAGGATGTTTAAAGATGTCTTTGATCTGCCCATCTTTACTATCAAAGTGTGTAGTTAAACGTAGTTTGTCACCAAATTTGCCTTGGCTAAAGTAAGCAATACGACCTTGGTTATACACATCATCTTGGTACTGGTCATTTACGCCCAAGGCTCCCGTATCCCCCGTGACTCGGTTGTTACCGATGTACATGTCCGCGAGACCAGCTTGAGCATAATAAGTATCAGGGATACGCACATAAAGCTCATAACGGCGCTCATCACCATTATCGAACACCACTTTGGTTGGGAAGATATAAGCATCGGCAGGTAAAAACTGCTCGGCGTAAAGCTCACCATCTTCTATATCGAACTCATCTTCTCCAATAACAACTTTGTCGACGCCTTTTAGCCCTGTACCAATAAATTTCGCTAACCCAGAGTTGGTTGGAATGTTGTGACGCATCAAACTAGCTCGACCGAAGCTACGCGACAGTTCATCTTCGCTATCATTGCGGTCAAGCTCTACTTCAGAATCCGCCGTGACCAAATCCATAACGCCAATCGTAGTGACATCCATGTTTCCATCTTTGTCCCACGCTTTGAATCTAAACTGCAGTTGCTCACCCACAGCAAACTGATAATCAACATCGGTTGTCCCATCCCATTCGATATCGATATCGTTCGCAACTTCTGTACCAGTCAGTACCTTTAAAGGTTCAGATAAAGAGCGGTCTCTACCACGGTAGATTTCAATCTGGTAACGCGCCATGTAGTAGCTGTAGTTGGAACTGATAGTGAAATTCACACTGTCTTGCAACTTACCTTCCGCTACTTCAAGCTCATCACCAACACTTACATCAAGCACAGGGTCAAATCGAGTGATATCTCGGCTTGCCCAGATCGCACCTTCTTGAAGATAAATTCGTGAGCTATCTTCTTGTTGGTGAAGTTTAACCTCTATCCCTGTCGTATCTGTATCTAGCTTTTCTAACTTGCTCGTGTCTTTCGCCATAACTAACAGTGGTAAAGCTGCTGCAACGGCAACCGCTAACTGAGTAAGCTTTAGTGCATGCATGTTTGTCTTATTTGGCACGGTTTACTCTCCCTCAACTGCAACACTAAAATTAAACTTCGTGAGTTTGTTCGGTGAAATGCGTTGAACTCGCGGATTTTCACTAATCACCTTCATCCCTGTAGGTAGTGAGTCGGTGTCTACTTTGACTAAGAAGTTTTTACCTTTCTTATCCAATACCCACTGATCCGGAACGTGGTAACGTCCATATTGATCTGTTTCTATGACAATACCTTCAACTGTTAATAACCTAACCCCAGGGATGCCGTCCTCATAAATGCCTTTGTTTTCAATCACGATTTCCCATAAGTAATGGTCATCATCACGATATAAGTTACGTGTGACATTTAAGTTCTCAGCCGACAGCCCATCTTCTTTGTCCCCAGTATGGTTAAGCGTGAAGTTGCCTTGTTTGTCAAAGAACAGTCGAGAGCCGGCATCTGTTGTAACGCTGAAGGTGAACCCTTCATCCGTCTTGGTTTCAAACTGGAACGCGACCTTATTACTACCTGGTAATGTTCGGTTGTTGGATATACCAAACAGTTTATTGATTTCATACCCTTCAATCAGCGCAGAATCATAAGGCTGTACTTTGCGATGCTGCTTCGCTGCGCTGTCATGCGCGTAGTTATGCTCTACTGCTTTCGATTCAATTTGGTGCTCAACATCTTTAAGCGATATCTCTTTTCCTTCTCGAACCATGAGCGTCGAACCCGGAACGTAATTGCGATGTGGAATATTCACCGTCACCTGTACATCAAATGCAGTTGCATCTGCTTGGAATCCATCTTGGTTATGGTCTTCGAACACTTTGCCGATAATAGATGCGGTATCAAACACTTTGTCAGGCAACACTTCGACTGTGGCCGTTGCAGTATTGGATTTCTCTTCTAACGCACCAGACACTTGTCCTTCTGGAGGTGCCATTGCAACTGCCGAGTTAACGTATTTTCCAAATGTCGCTCCAACTGTGACTCTTAGCAGGTAACGAATACGTACTTTTTCAGTAATAGTTTTATCACTGCTGCCGTACGCCAACATATCACCAACATTAAAAGTGAGGTTGTTCGTCACTGCAGGGTCATCAGTCTTAATGACATCATCCCCTGTATCAAACTCACCATCAGGACCACTGTTTACAAGTTCTGTAGAACCCTCCACATAAGCAAAACCTGATGGGTAGCGGTCGACAAGTTTAACGTTCTTAAACTCAGACTCGTTATTGTTAAAGATCGTTACTTCGTACTCTACGACATCACCAACTTGAGCATCCGTCTGCAATGCTTCTTTAGTAACTAACAGGTCTCCCTCGTTATCCGCAAACTTCTTAACATGAATAGTGACATCATCAGAAGCGCTAATCCCCGTACTAGGGTCTGTCACGGTGAATGTGTTGGTGATATTGTCATCTAACCCTTTGTTTAACTGCCCAGTAATCGTTATCTCATAGCCGTTCCCCATGTAAGGAAGCAGGTCTAATGATGGTCCACTGTCGGGTAATAGAAGATCTTTATCGGTAAACTCACCTTTGTTTTGCCCTGTAGGCCACTCAACAATGCTCATTTTCCAAGTGGTAAACAGAGCATTACCATTCGCACCTTGAAGCTTACTGATTTCATCCACCATCTTTGTGCCAGTTATGGTAGCAGAGCCTTCATTACTCACTTTCAATAGATAGATCAGTTCGGAGTCATCGTTGGTGTACTCTGCATTCTCACCTTTAGACGTGGTTTTATCGATCGCAAAGCTAACTGCACGTGGGGTGATCATTGCACTTACAGTCTCAACTGTAGAACTTCTCGTGCTTAAAGCCAGTGTTGACTCTGATTCGTCAATCTTCTGTGACGTATTGATAATTTCACCCATAGCACGCGGATCCGTTGTACCTGTGATTGCGATTTCAACGGTATCGCCTGGAGCAATATCACCACCTATGTTGATATCCGCGTTGTCCGATAAGGTACCAACATTGACATTCGAACGAGGATCATTGCTCTTCGATTCAATCTTCCAATCGGTGAATGCATTCACAACTTCTCTATCACCCGTCGTCAAATCGGGTCTAGTTTGTACCTTCATGCGAGAAATTACATTTTTAAGTACAACGTCATTGGCAAAACCTTTACTGTCATTAAACAGTGTCACGCGGAACGTAGCAGGTTCACCGGCTGTGTAAATTGGATTGTCAGCCACCTCGGTAATGATGACATTATCAGGCTCCGGTATAAGGCTGGCTACCGCAGTAAATCGCTCTGGTCGTCCTACATTAACTGACATACTCGCTTTGTTATCAATTTGACCGTTGGCAAAGCTGTTTACATTACCGGTAATGACTAGCTCTAATACATCATTTGGTGCTAAGTTGACTTTAGCATCAACTTCTCGGTTGTTACCGCTTGGATCTGGTGAAATAGTCGTCAGGTCATTGCCTTTATTGACCTTAATTGACCACGATTCCAGCGCTGGTTCACGGCCGCCATTTACGGTGTCAACCTCTAGAGAGTCGAGCAAGTCTTTTAATTCTATGCCTGCTACAAAACCTTCGTTTTGGTTGGTCAAAATGACTCTGAATGTCGCGGGCTTCCCAGGTTCATAGGTCATCTCAGTCTCAGAGCCAGTTTCACCGACAAACTTTTCTAGTTTCAGAGACACTGGTCGATGCTTAATCAAGGCATCTGCGACTTGCTGAGGTTCTGTCCCAAAATCTACAGTGACTCTATTGAGAATATCAGTGGTGGCATAACGGTTAACCTTGCCATTAATGGTAAAGGTAACTGAACTCGTTGGAGCAATATCTGCCACCGTATCGATATCAGGGTCCTTTCCACTTGGCGTGACCGTCAAAGTCGAATTGATATCACTTAAAGCGGTATCAACCGTCCAGCTTTCAAACGCGGGACCAGTACTGCCATCAACCAAGGTCACCTCAACGTCTGTCATGATATCTTTGATGGCTACATCATTGGCAAAACCTTCACCTTTGTTGGTCACCGTGACGACGAACTGCGCTGACTCGCCTGCTTGATAGAACTCTCTATCCGCCGTTTTGGTCACGGTAATGTCTGCTGGTTTAGGCTTTATAACAGCACTAGCATCACTGCTCTTTCCATCGTAAGTAATGTTCGCAGTATTGTTAATATCCCCAATAGCACGTTTGTCTACTTCACCTTGCACGGCAAATATGATGGTGTCATTAGGCGCTAGGTCAATCGTATGTCGAATATCACTATTCAAGCTGAAAGCATGAGAGTCAACAGTCGTCATTGGATCATTCGCTTTAAATGAGTATGTCCAATGGCTGAATGCTTGCTTGTCGACGCCATCAACCGTCTGCACCATAACCGTCGAAATCAAATCCTCTAACACAATATTGTTTGCAAACGCTGCGTCTTGGTTCTCGATCGTAATCAAAAATCCATTCATCGATCCTGGCGTGTAGAATTCCTCAAGAGGTGCTTTCTCAAAGGTAATTTTCGGTATTAAGGCGGTACTGATGGCTTGTGCATCAAGCTCTTTACCATCGTATTCCACGTTAACTGTATTCGTTACATCGCCGATAATCTCAGGCTTTAACGTCCCCTTAATTACCACTGTAATGACATCTTCAGGCGCAATATCTAACGTATTATCGATAAAGTTGTTCGATAGTGCCGGTAGCGTGGTTGTCCCTTTCAATGAAGTCGCACTGATAGAAATCGAACTAGGGTCAAAAGCAGATATTGTATTGCCATAGATGGTCTCAGCACTGATACGGTCAACGAAGTCCGTGACGTGGACGCCCGTTGCCCAAACTCGCTGAGTATTGGTTAACACGACTGTGTATGTGAGTTCGTCTTCAGCCTGATAGATCGTCTTATCAACCACTTTTGAGACGGTAACTTCAGCGTCAATTGGTTGGTATGTCGCGCTATCAGTGACTTCATTCACACCTTCAGCTTCCACGGCCACTCGGTTTGTAATCTCACCAATAACGTTACTCTTAACCTTCCCTTCCAAGTGCAGCTGAATTTTAGAACCTGGAGCGAGCTGGTACTCACCTTTAAATCCATCAGCACTATCAAAATCTGTTTGAGAGATGGTAAATGACTTACTTGCACCAGCGTCAACAATAGTCACAGAACTAGCTGCGTTATCCCAAGAATCAAATACTCGGCCAGGAAGAAGGCTACCCACCACATCGGCCTTAATGTCTTTCGCTAGGTCTTCAACGCTCAGATTCTGAAGGTAACCTAAGCCTGTATTTTCTATTTCAATATCAAAGCCAATTTGATCTCCTGGCGCATAAAGAGCCGGTGAGATTGAGGCCTCTTTAGTAACAGTGACACTACCAGGCTGAGGATAGATGAAATGCTCTTTCAGATCGTACTGCTTTTTATCAACGTAGAGTGTATTACCGAACTTGCCGACCGCATCATCACGCACGTTACCAACAACGTCTATTTTTAATACCGTCGGTTCAGTGGTTGCTGCGCCTAATTTAACGATACCATTGATATCGCCTGTCGACGGAATCGCACTCGCATCGTTGTGCGCCGCGCCTGCATTGCTTATAAACGTTGCCGTTGTTTTCCATGACTTAAGCGCCGTCTGCATGCTGCCATCTGCCGTTTCGACTAAGAATTTAGAGATCTCATCTTCGACTTGTAGGTCAGCGTTGGAGTCCGACGTATTCGCAATATACATCGTGTAGCGAACTTCTCCGCCAGGAACATAAGTAGGCGTATCAGTACTCTTAGACGCAAGAATTTCAGCGTCTCCCTGTCCTAGTACAATAGCGTTTGAGTCATTCCCATCCACTTTAGCGACGTTAGTGATCGTCCCTGTCGCATCGCCATCAACACTGCCTGACAGGCCAAATACAACCTTATCACCCGGCATTAGGTCAAATGTTGCATCAAGTGGCTTACTACCCGAGTAATTGCCTGAGATAGAGAAACGATCTGGAGTTGGCTGTTCAAGTACAGTTGTGGATAGGCTGCTAAACGCCTTTGCACCGCTAGACGTGACGATCGTGTTAAGTTTGTCGACGATCGCTACGTCATTTGCAATCCCTTCACCATCGTTTTCGACTGTAATCGTGTAGCTTACTTGCCCACTTGGATTGTATTCACATCCTGAACCTGTGTTCGATGGGAAGGAACAACTACTGCTATCCGCCGTCGTGTTTGTCACAAGTTTTTCAAACACTAAATTTGGCGCGACTGGTGGGATAACAGGAGTAATGACCTGATGCCCGCCGGCACTAGCTCGGTTGGCATCTATTTCGCCAAGCGCATCATCTCGGACAATTCCTTTGATGGTAAACTGGATATCTTCAGCAGGGCCGATATCTGTTGTCACATCAAGGTCACTATTCGGATCATACGGAGGTAGATAAGTATCGACTCTAAGCTCCAATCCTTGTGAAATCGTATTAGTGATCGTAAAGCTTTCAAACGCTTGCTCGGTTGCACCACCTAACACTTCCACTTGAATATCTGAAACCGCATCTTGAATTCGCGTTTGATCTGCCCAGACTTTCGCTCGGTTATCCACGTCTAAAAGATAGACAACTTCTTCGCCTGGTTTATAGGTATCACCATCAGAATATGAGCGCCCTCCTATAGAAAGGATTCGTTTAGTCACGAACAGATCTTGGCTGTCGGGTTTAATCGTTGACTTGCCAAAGCCAGAGCCGTTGTATAGCGGTTTAGCTACCACGTTTTCAAGGGCATCATGACGGATTTGGGTTTCAATAATGAACTCAACCCACCCACCTGCAGCGATCGAGAGAACTGGGATATCAATATCGACATTACTGCCGCCAGTGAAACCACCGATAGAAGTCACCATTTCTGATGACTGGGTAACGGAAACAGTCCAACCAAACTCTTCAAAGACAGGCCCTTTTTGGCCATCACTCTCACCCGCTGCTTCTTGTGCAAGACGGCTTTTGATCTTCGAGAACTCTTCTTTTAATGAAGCTAAGTACTCGGTACCTTTACCTTTATTTTCAAGGCGCAGCTTGTAAACAACTTCAGCACCTTTTGTGCTCGGATCAAAGTTATACGAGACTTTCTTTGTCGCCAGTGAACTGTCTGTGTAGGCGACATGCGTTTTCTTCAGCTCAGCAGCGAGCATATCGGCACGTTCAGAATCTAGATTATGCTTACCATCAACTCTGGCCGTATTGCGGATTGGCCCAACAGCTTTCTCAGAAATCTTCGCTTTGATCGTATATTTGACATAGGTTCCACTAGTAACAAACGCACTACCTGCTATATCAAACGCCGTATCAATATTTTCGTTGTTACGAGTAGTGCCTGGATCTGATAAACCACTGGTGTCTGTTTCTGTTGTAATTGTCCAAGAATCAAATGCTTGACCACTCGTTCCATCATAGTAATCAGTCGTTATGCCAGAGATATCATCGACAATTTTGACGTCTTGTAAGTGAACATTGTTTAGGTTTTTAAGCAATATTTCATAGACAAGGTAACCACCTGGGGTATATCCCCCTGTCAGTTCGGTAACACCATCTTTATCAAGATATTGAATAAGGTGTTTTTCAAAATCGTACTTTTCCGTATCTGACTTCGACTCTGCACTGACTGAGTCGCCATCGACCTTCAAGCGGTTAACAATGTCACCTACCGCATTCTTATTTACTACTGCAGTAACAACGTAATCAATAGTTTCTCCAGCGGGTACAGAAATACGAGTAATAATGTCTTCATTGTTCTTTAACGTGCCATCAAGATCCACTTCAGCATAAGGGTTTCCACCTAAGACCTTAGGCTCGATAGTCCAGCCATCAGGAAAAGCGATATCTTGCGAACCATCAAGAACTTCAGTTGTGATTTCTGAAATTTTGTCTTCGATAAAGATGTCGTACGCACTACCTTTTCCATCATTTTGGATCGTTAAGTGATAAGTGAGCTTTTCACCAGGTTGATAGTTTTTCTGATCGACGGTTTTAGTGAATTTTAAATGATAATCATACGGTTCTACTGTAATACCACCAATGGTGATATCGCCAGTGGCATCACCGCGAACCACACCTTCGACGCTATAGAGCACGTAGTCACCGCCAGCGACATCGATCGTTGTATCTATATTCTGATTATCTTCAACCGTACCATCGAGAGTTCCGTCAGTCGTCCCATCTCCCCCATTTGTATCATCTTTATTCACTGAGACCGAGAAGGTGTCATTAAATGGGTTCGCTTTGCTACCATCAAGCAGTAACACGTTGACACCTTTAATGTCTTCGAACACTTTATGGTTGTTGTAGTAACCTCGGTTTGAAGAAACTTTCACTCTATAAGTTAGAGTATCACCCGGAGCGTAGAATCGACTTTCTTTACCATTCACTAATAGCGTACGTGTGACTAGACCACCACTATCAACCCTTTCCATTTCATGATGAGAAACGTGGGATTCTTCTGTAACTAGTTTGTAGTCTCGGAATATATAAGCGTCATTGGCGATGATTCGCTTGAAGCCACCACTACTATTTGAGCCAATAACATTATCTTTCACATGCGCTTTAATTTTAAACGTTCGAGTTTCACCGGCAGCGAGTGAGAAACTACTATTCTCACCTTCCGGGTAGAGTAAGTCTTCGTTGGTTTGCTTTTGCCAGCCAGCTCCGTCAGCGTAGTCAAACTGCCAATACTCAAATGGAGATTGATTGTCCCAATCTGCAAATCGGTTGTTCTTATTGTTGGCAAGTACAGAGCGTATCTCTGTCAGTGGGTCACCTAATTTAAGCGATGTCGCTTCATTCTCACTGTTGTTTTGCAACGTAATATAGTAAGTAACGTCCTCACCCGGCACGAACTGTGTGCGATCAGCAGTTTTGAGGATCGAGACATTTAATTTGCTGTCACCATTATCACCAATCTCTGCTGTTGCTGATTGATCAAGATTATTGACAGGATCGTGAATCTCAACAGTGTTTGAGATTTCAGGCTCGCGGTAATCCATGCGAACTAAACCACGAATCGTATAGGTAACATGCCCCATACCATCAGACGTCTGAGGATCGAGGTCAATCTTAGTGTTGATGTTACCGTTGTTAGGGTAATTCGAAGGGTTACCTGCGTAACTCCCTGTTTTATATGTCGTATTATTGCTGTCTGTTTCAGCCTTAATCGTCCACTCAGAGAACGCATTCATCCCAATAATGTCATCTTTTACGCCGACTTCATTGGCGTAGCCCGCTCCGCGGTTATAGACTGTGACGTTAAACTCTACCCATTGCCCCTGGACAAATTGGTTCTCTTTAGAGGTTTTTACCACGACTACATTGGGAGATTTAGGGTGAACTGACACCGTATCAGACGCACCACTTTGAGAGTCTGAGTCTTTAGTTTCTATACTGACCGTATTATCGAATCGTTTGTAAATAATCTCATCACTCTTAGAGCGATCGATTTTGGCAACGATGGTGTAAACAACTTCAACATTTGGCGCTATTTGAGCGGTTAAGTTGATGTCTTTATTGTCTTCAAAATCACCCACCTTGGTGTAAGCGCTGTTTCCATTTAACAGTGGGTCATCTGAAATAATTTCGGCCGAGATGGTCCAAGAAGAGAATACTTGTTTAGTTTTCGTATCAGGCTCTAGTATGCCTGCTGAGATTTTTGAAATTTCATCAATAACGTTTACGTTGGTCGCATAGCCATTTCCTTTGGCATTTTTAAGGTGAATTTGATAGGTAATTTCGTTTTCTAGCTTTGAATAACTGGTACGGTCTGAGTGAAATCCAGTGTCATTATTTGTCTTAACCGTTTTATTCAAGGCAATTTCAAAATCTCGAGGATCTGAGCCTCGGTCAGCATAAACAGATTCATCTACTGTGACGCTGTTTTGAATATGTCCATTTGCTAGAGGGTTGGTCCTTGCCTCAATCGTATAGATAATAAAGCTATGTGGTTCAATCGTTGCTTTAACATCGAGAATCTCTGGCGAGTTTATTTCACCAGTAATTCCCGTAACACTCGATGTCGCTGAGCTTCCATCATTTCGATAGGCTTGCGCAGTGATCTTCCAGTCATCAAAGGCTTGGATAAGCTTACCAGTAATGTCGGTCGTTTGTACGGCGGTCAGATCATCAATCACAGGAACTTGGTTTGCAAAACCATCACCATCATTGTCAACACGAATGGTGTAAGTCAGAATATCGCCTGAAGAGTAGTAGCGACTATCAACGTCTTTACTCGCACGGAGATTATCGTCTGGCATTTGTACACCTGACCCATCCTCAGTCACATTGTCGCTACAAGCAGGATTATTATCAACAATAAGCCCAACACTCGACTCATTCACTTCTGCAGTCAGTGTGTAAGTGACACTTTTCCCTGGAGCAATGTCAGGTGACACTGTCACTGGAGTTGTCATCCAAGATCCATAGCTATATTTACCGGGATCTGTCCCTAACGCGTCTTCTGCACTTTTAGGTTCAAGTTTCCAACGTTTGAACGCTTGCCCCTGCCCTGCACCTGCTGCTTGCTCACTCTGAATACATGCTAAGTCATCGACAACAACAAGGTCATTAGCAAAGTACTTTGATGATGTGTTGCTGACTTTGATCTCATACTCAACTGTCTTACCTGGAACGTACTGACTATCAGACGTTGTTTTTACTATTTTTATTTCCGGGTCATCAACATTGAGCGTTCGTTCAGCAGTGAATGAACTCGAGATTTGAGCGTCTTGTACTAAAGCATCCTTATCATCAAATACGCCTGCGTTGGCACCTTGCACAACTCCAATTGCCACAGGTGAAATAGTTGCTTTAATTTCATAGGAGATCTCCTCCCCCGGATAAAGGGATATCTGATCGTCAAAAGCAATGTCGCTTTGAGTGCCGCTGTCATTGTAATTGGACTGCGTGTTGCTACCTATGTCAGTAACTTGGACTGTCCAAGTAGCAAACGGGTTCCCTGTGACATCTTCTGAGTCATGAGTAGATTGAAGGTTATTACCTAAGCCTAAATTGGATATCAGCTCAGAGATGTTGTGTTTTACATGATAATTATGAGCAATACCTGAGCCGTTATTACTCGCTTTAATTGTAAACACGCGCTCGTTCCCAACAAGATATGGATTCGAATTGTTGATCGTATGTTCAATAGTAACTTTGGGTTGTGCTGGTGGGGTTGTCTGCTCGTTACTCACTACGTCACCTTCTTTCGTGTGACTTTTTGCGGATGTAACAATATCACCCACAGCACCAGTGATAACCTTAGTTGTAATGGTGTACGTAAGTTTCCCGCCTACATCAATTGCAGCGCCAGTAACTGATAGGTCTCCCGAAGTCGGATATGTGCCCAAGTCGCTTTGACTACCTGATTTTCTACCACTGATTTCTACACTGCTAAATGGCGAAGCCTTTGCGCCATCGACTGTATCGATGTTGAGCGAGGCGAATAGTTGTTCAATAGACAGATTCTGAACTAGGTAACTACCAGTGTTTTCTACTTCTAATGTATAAGTCAGGGATTGGTCGACCGAATAATAAGTCTTATCAACAGACAAGCTCATTGTATATTCGTAAGGAACAGGACTAAAAACGCTCTTCGTTGTGGGCGAAAACGTTTCTGCGCTACCGTCTCCATCAACATCCACCTGAACAGTAGTATCACCCAACTCAAGTTGACCAACGACGTCATCTTTGACCATAGCCTGGATGTGGTACTCGATTTTACCGAAAGGCAACAGTACAGCATCGTCTACATCTAGGTTGGCGTCACTTGATGTAAAGGTGCCAGGCTTCGAGCCCCAACTGTTTCCAGGTATAATAGTTAGTGAACTAAATGCTTTAACGCGCCCAGCCTCACTATCCGCCTGTGTATCCCATACTAGGTCTTTAATTGAGACATCACGAAAGGTTTTTGCCGTCGTATTAATTACCGTTATCTGATAATCAATATTCTGCCCGTTTTGGTAGATCTCTGTCGTAGGCGAGACCGACACCTCTATATCTGCCGCAAAGGCTTGCAGCGAAACCAAGGACATCAACAATGATAGGTATATATATAGTTTTGAGCTAAACGGATTAAACAAAACGGAATCATCCTTTGTGCAAGTAGCCGCTATCTCACTCGAAGTATTTATTAGAGATGTTCGGCAGTTGAGCAAGCTACGCATTATCAATTTGAGCACTAACAAAATGTCAGTATTTTGTTAGAAAATAACCGAATATTGCAAAGCATTACAGTTTGTAAGTCTCTATTAAGTAAGCAAAATAAAACTTCAGAACATCCTTACAAAACAACTAACGATAACGAGCTGAAGTAATAAACTCTCCAAATGTTTCGCACCAAATAATCACTGTGTTGTATTCACTAAGCGGAAACTCTTCAGGCAATGCTACGGTGAAACGATCAAAGCTTTTTACTTCGCCGACTTTTACCATTTGATGCTTGTTCATATTAAAATCGGCTTCAGTTTCGATAAACTTAGGAGAAAAATAGAGCTTATAATCTGGACCTGGCGCTAACTCACCAACGAATGCGACTTGATTTGAACTGATTGAAACCGAACCTTCACCCCAGTGAAAAAAGTCACTGTCTTGTCGATCCCTTTGAAATGTCGCGGTATGAAGTGCTTGATTAGTGACGTTTTGCACGTCATTCATCGAAGGAGAAGGGGGCTGCGTAAGAATGGGTAATGCATATATCCCGATCGCAAAACCTATGGCGATACACCCTAGATGGGTGGCAAATAAAAAAATCCTTTTCATACTGATACCTAGCTATCAATCCATTACTATAAATGTATATGACTTTTCACTAGATATCAGTACTCTGGATATAACTTATCGATAGTTAAGTGCCGTTTTTTCTGCCAACGTCACAATTACTTTTACGGCTTGCTCCATACCTTCTATGGAGATGAACTCATGAATGCCGTGGAAGTTATAGCCTCCGGTAAAAATATTTGGACAAGGTAGCCCCATAAACGACAGTCTCGCACCATCCGTGCCACCTCGAATAGGTTTTATCTGCGGCTGAATATCACAATCAATCATGGCTTGTTTAGCTAACTCAATCACGTGTGGGAAAGGCTCAACTTGTTCTTTCATATTGAAATAACTGTCTGTCAGTCGTAATTCAACCCTACCTTGTTCCAGTTGACTGTTTAGTTGCGTCACTTTCTCGCGCATAAAACTTTTACGTCGCTCTTGTCCTTCGCGTTCAAAGTCACGAATAATATAGCCTAGTTCACTTCTAGCCACTGACATCTCAGCTGACTTCAAGTGATAAAAGCCTTCATACCCATCGGTTGTTTCTGGAGTTTCGTCTGCAGGCATGAGCATTTGAAACTGAGCGGCAATGTTCATTGAATTAACCATTTTGCCTTTAGCTGTACCCGGGTGAACATTGACACCATGACAAATCACATCAGCGCTGGTTGCGTTGAAGTTTTCGTATTCCAACTCTCCAACAGGCCCACCATCAATAGTGTAAGCCCATTTAGCGCCAAATTTATCAACATCAAATAAGTTCGCGCCACGGCCAATCTCTTCATCAGGAGTGAATCCGACACAAATATCACCGTGGAGAATGTCAGGGTTTGCAATGAGCTCAGCGACAGCAGAAAGAATCTCAGCAATACCAGCTTTGTTATCTGCACCTAAGAGTGTTGTACCATCGGTGGTAATCAGATTATGCCCATGGAGCTGATGAAGGTCCGGGTACTGAATAGGAGAAAGAACTTCATCACCTTTACCTAGTGCAATATCACCGCCTTGGTAATCCGAGATAATCTGAGGTTTAACATCTTGTCCTGATGCGTCTGGTGCCGTATCCATGTGAGCGATAAAGCCAATCGCTGGTACTTCATAATCGACATTACTTGGCAATCGAGCCATTAAGTAACCGTTGGAGTCGAGTGACACATCTGATAAACCTAGCTCAATCATCTCTTGCTTTAGAAATTCAGCAAAAGCCAACTGCCCTGGAGAACTTGGGCAAGATAAGTTCGAAGGATTGGATTGAGTATCAAAAGTCACATAGCGCAAGAATCGCTCTACAAGTTCATTCATATCTTCGTCTACCTCTTTGCGTGTAATACGCTGTTTTATATAGGGTACCCTAGCGATTTAGCAGTGTAATACTGGAAGCTCTTCGTATTACTGCCTTACATCAAACTAGGTTCCAATCCTCAAGAGATTTTCGGAAGAATGATACAAACCTTACTGTAATCTTAGTTTGCGCGTCATGGGTATATGCTTGTTTATATCGATACAATCACGTATTGCGCTTATACCCAAATTGATTCATAACAGTTTGAGCATCCCCTTCTTGACAATATGCAACAAGGTTACCATTATTATTGCAACAAATGGAGGTAATCCCACAGTGCCTAACTTATTGTCTGATCGAAAAATTCTGATTATCGATGATTCTCGAACTTCATCAATTCTAGTGAAGCAACAATTAGTTAGTATTGGAGTTGCTCAAACCAATGTATTTACTGCGCATAATTGCCAAGATGCCATTCAAACTGTTGAATCACATTACTTTAATATCATTATCATTGATTACCATTTGGAACAGAGTATCACTGGCTTTGAGCTTGCTAGTATTCTATATCGCAATAAGCTTATTCACGATGCGGTTGGAATACTGATTATATCTGGCGACTCTCGACAACAAACCGTTCTAACTTCGCTCTCAGGAAAAGTTCGGCACTTTATCTCTAAACCCATCAACAACAAAACACTGCAAGATCGCCTGAGTTTACTGACTATTGAGTCACATAAAATTACGAAACTTAGAGCACTGTTCCCGATCAAAAGTGAGACGCTTTTGACAGAAGCCCTGTCGATCATCAACGCTCAAAAAATCTGTGTCTCTGCAGAAGCTAATTTGTTCGAGCACTTGATTGAACAAAAACGGTGGGATTTATTACAAACAGCACTAAGTTTTTCATCCTCTCCTGACCATCCCTATAAAATCATCGGGCAAGCGCACGTTTTTCACTCACAGAATTTAATGCATGAAGCACTCGGGAGCCTTCATAAATACTTAATTGAACATCCGCTTTCTCTTCATATCATTGATCTTCTGAGCTCATTATACGAAGAGCAGGGCGAGATAGATAAAGCGCTGCACTACGCGCAGAAAGCATTTGATCTTACTCCGAGCATTAGCCACCGAGCAGTGCGTGCAAGTCAGTTAGCCGAAAAGCTTGGAAAACGTGAGGATATAATCAAAATTGGTTATACCTATGCATGCCACATTTCTTTGGCAGACAGCCAGTGGATACAATCTGTTTCAGCTTACTTGTTGACATTAGAAAGCTGCTATAAGTCATCTGTCGACCCGAAAGTTAAGCAACTGATTTTGAAACATTTGGGAAATTTTGCCTCATTAGTCAGTAAGCGTGTAACATCCAAAAGAGTTATTCAGCTACGCTCTATGATGGCACTCTTTCAATGCCATATATTGATCCATGAAGACAAGGCACAACAAGCGCACCAAAAGGTTCTTAAAGGTCTTTCCCTGTTTTACAATAATTTTTCAGATTGTCCCTCTCCGTTGTTAGCTCAATATATCCCAGCCTTAATGTACTTTGGTGAATCAAACTTGTGCCACTCTATCCAAAGCATGATTACATCACGCGGGAGCTGCGACACTAACTCTGAAAAAATGCATCGTTTGTTTTCTTACACTACCGTTTCACGAGATCATGCCTCGCTTGAGAAAGCAGAAAAGCACTTAGGTCAGTATCCACTCTCTGTTGGAGCCAAATTAGACTATTTGTATTCATCCTCATTAAACACCACCTACCAATCTCCAAAGGCCAGCTACTATGTCGATGAACTGTCTAAGCTAGATCTCCCGCCAAACTGGAGTCAGTGGTTTGGCGACTCGTTAAGAAATGGTTTTGCTACTAAGCCCCCTAGCCCTTTTTCCCTATTAAATTAAAACGGAGTCTCTATGCTTGATTTTGAGGCACTTACTGCCTATTTAGGTGATGACCATGAGATCGTTCATGCTGTGCTAAGTACTTACCACGAGGATCATTCCAACGCTTTAGAAGAGATTAAAGAGCTGATGCAAGCGAACAATCTTGACGAACTACATCGGCTTATTCATACCCTAAAAGGCATCCTAACGAGTTTTGGGGAGAAAACAGCATCTGCCGCACTGAACAACGTAGAGATTCAGCTTTTGCAAGGTGACGCGATTAACCCAGACGATATGGATGTTATTTTTGAAGAAGTGGCTGTTATCAACCGTCAGATAGAGCAAGCACTGGCAAACAACTAAGCTCAAATTCAGCTTAAAAAATAAAATGGCCGGACTTAATGTAAATCCAGCCATTTTTTAATAAGTTCGGTTATGCAGGCAGTTGAGAATTCAATTGCTTCGCGCTAACAATCCAATGCTTAACTGATTGAGGGGACATTATTTTCGGGTTTCCTAGATCGCTGTCAGAAACAGTGGCAAGTTCTGGAGGCAGTACATCAATCAGTAGCTCCAAGTCGTGGTGTGAGCTTATTTCACTCGTAAAGACATCAGCCATCTCTTTACTGTATGTAACATCTCTAGCTTTAGCTGCTTTCACTAAACCATCTAAGAGCACATACCAAGTCGTCATTGGTCCTTGAACAATCGACGCCGATTCTGCAGCCGAATCAATGAATGCAAAAGGTATGGTAGTAATTGGTTGATTCAGTTCCATTGCCGCAAAAATCCAGTCGGTATCAAATGAAAAATCAAACACCGTCGGGTCAGCCAAAATCTTCTCTAGCACTGTTCGGCTGTACAATTTAAACGCTGCTTGCGTATCTTTAATCCCACTATCGAAAATCTGGGCGCCTATCATTCGCTGCATGTGTCTCAGCGTTTTAATACCGATACCCCAGCGCTCTTCTTGTTTTACAAGGACTGAGCGCTCGTGTTTACGATTGCCAAGAACCACCTGTTTGCCATGGTTTGCGAATGGCTCAACGATCATACCCAGTTGGCCTAGATGTACTGAGTTATCCGCATCTGTATACACTACTGCGTCCACGTCATTGGCTAACGCAGCCTGACAACCCAATATAATCGCCCCACCTTTCTTAGAGTCATCCGCCGATTGAAGCTTTCTTAACGGGCCCTCCGAGGTAGGAACTTGATTTGCTAAACGAAGAACCGACACTTTAGACGCCACTTCCTCGTGATAGGTTTGAGCTATCTGCTCTGCAATATCTGCACTTCCATGTGGGCAACCATCGTCTACAGCATAGAGATGCCATCCAACTTGGGTTCCCTTTGTTATCCACTCCAGCTGTTCGATCTTAGCTCGTAAAGAATCTTCACCATTTAGGTTGTGAGTGTGCTTTGGTTGTAATCGGTTATGCTCACCCCACATGGCAAACACAACACCAATTTTGATTGGCTTCTGGACACTTTCGATGGCTCGACGTGACTCAACCAACATAGTAGCGAGTTGGAACTCCAGTGGCCCATTGAATTGTGTGGTTAACTCCCGTAAATGTTCGTTACTTAAGTCATGTAAACCCTCTAGCTTTTCCGCTAGTTTAATCAGATTTGATTGATGTTGAGAGTTGGTGAGGTCAAAGTGTGTATTAGACTGATTCAGCAAATCTAATGCAAAAGATAAAGACGTATCCATACTGTTTTCCTAGCCGTGATTTTTATATTATCACCTTCAGGATAGTATGCACCTTGTATCATAACAAATTAGATCGCTGATTATTTGTTACTTTTGCAGCTTGTACCTTCCGTAAATGAGAAGTTCCGATACTGTGCTTTATACACTCTGTTCTTTTTAATTTTAAATTCACCTGCCCAGTTTGAAATCTCCGGATCGGTCGCCCACATATTTGCCATGATTCGCAAACGCGAACTGTCAACACTTGGAATAGGGTCATATCGACTATTTAGGACTTTGAGCACTGACTCACCATCAATAAACCATTCAATATGATCTTTTCCCCAATAGATCCCATAGCGATGAAAGTCTTGTGAAGCATCGAACCCAAGGAAAATCAGCGTCTCATGACTATTTGCATAAGCATCATCATCAGTCCAAAAGTTCAGCTGAACCATGTTGGTGTTTGAGCCTAAGAACTCGATATCGATTTCGTTATGTATTCCACTGCCATCTTCAGGTTTGTCATGAGGTCCTGAAAATAAGAAAAAAGAGGTAACGACACCAGGTGCTTTTACTGGCTTCATATCAATTTCAAAACACCCATACGCATAAAATTCATTACTCCGAAGTTCACCAGACGAGAACACTAAATGACCATCCGGCTGCCGTTGAGCATCAGGGGACAGAGAAATTGCCATGCCTTTCTTCGAAAAAGAAACCGAACTTGCATCCCAGCGATTTAAGAAAGGGAAACCGTTTTCCCATCCATCTGATAACCACCACTTGGTTTCGTCTAGTCGCGTAAGATCGTCTTTAAAATTCATTGCATTTGCCGGGGCTATAAAAAGTGCGAACGAAAGTGTTGCCGCACAAAATGAACGATACATCCACATAATAAATTTCTTATTAGATTAGTTGTATATAAAGCGTAATCCAGTAGTGCAAATTTTGCTCAATAAACTTTCGAACTAATTTTGTGATTCGTCAATAACGGGAGCAAATGACCTTCTCTGAGTAGCTTGTACGGGCTGGGTTAGGTTACCTTCCGAGTTGTTGCCTCTAGAGATGGTCTGTGCTTCTTGCGCTTTATTGGCTTCGCTAGAAAGTAATGCTTCAGATTCCGACTCATCAACATTCAGAGGCTCTTCAATCGAAGTAGCAATCACTGTTTGATCCTCTAAGTCATTCGCTTCTTGAGAAGGTGGAGTGAGTACAGAACCTTCCTCAACTTCCTGCTTTTCATTTTGTGTCGCTGTTGGCGCAACAATGAAAGTCTGCTTGGAGGAAAAGCTATTACCGATCATCAACTTAGAGTTTGGGCTATATTGCTTTAACTGCTGGCCACTAGCACTGCGCGGTATCCCTGAGCTAGGTTGAGCTTGCTTAGTCATTAAACCTGGTTTGGGAGAGTCATAGCCAAAGAAACCTAGTTTACTCTCCCAAATTTCAATCAATGAAAGTAGTTGTAGCCACTGGTCATCTACATCATAACCAATATCACCTTGAATTGAGCCAGCAGCCACTCGACTATTTGATTGCTCAAAAGATTGGCGAAACGTAAGTCTTAACTCTTCCCATGAACTCCCACTGATCAGAAAATAGCGAACACTATTAGACCAATATTCGTACGCCGTTGGATCTTCAACTTTTTCTGCTGACATAGCAGCTAGAGCTTCCAATAGACCCGCAGTTTGCCACATCTGTTCGCGACCAAGTTGGCGCTCCAACCCCATAGTCTTGTTGGCTTGATTGTGGAAAGAATTCGATGCTTGCGCATATCGCCCTTGGGCTAATAGCAATGTTGGTGAGCCTAACATGTCAATGGACGCTTGTTGGAGCGCATGAGCCAAAGGAGTAACCCAAACTAACATGGCGATAAATATATATTTCATCGAAATGTCTCCACTAAGCATCGGCCGGGGTGGTCAAAGCGTGAATCAAATCTGACGTCTCGGTACTCTTTTGTTTTATTGGCTTTATACAACTTGCCACTTTGCTTATATAACAAAGCTTCTAGCACACCTGCATTTGTTTTAAGACTAATGCCTTTTTCATAAGCACTGGTCAGTTCATATCGACCTTCATACCACCCTCTTTGAGGGTCATAGAGCTCTTTAACCAATGTCATTAACCGGTCAGTGTAATCCGTTTTCCACAACGCCCACATTTGAAAAGCCACTCTGGTAGAGACTAAAGCGAGTTCATCATAAGAAGATCCATCTTCCGCAAGAGTGATCCAAGGTGTTCCTAGTCCATAAATAGCGTCATAAACAAAGTACGGCTCGCCCGTCACTACATGTTCACCACGAGCAGTATAGATTCTTTCGTTATCCCAACGTTTTTCTTGGACTTGATAAACCGCGTCAGCCATCGCAGCTAAAGTGTTATTGGTATGAGTGGCATCCGAACTAGTCACATCTCCTACTTTGTCCCAATTGAACTCTAACCCCATCCAAAGATATGGTGTGCTGTAGATTGGTCGTAGAACATTGAACACCCTAGGGTCACGCCCATCAAACAAGAGATCGACGTCATAAATGGTCGCAATATCATAAGGCTCAATGTTCATTGCTTTCTCAGGTACGATTTGCCAATCCAAGTAACCATATGATGTGTACTCTTCAACCCCCAAACGTCCTTCTTTGTAGCGAATGAGCTGTCCATTCTCGAGTAACGACCCATAGAGCTCTCCATCTTCGCTGATCAACTCACAGAAGTTCCAACGCAAGACCGCTTTATCAATATATTCTGAAAACTCCGGAGAGTGACGCTTAACAATAGCTAAGACAATGAGTAATCGACCTACATCAAGTGAAGACCAGCCTATGTCTAGCGGTTGATTCGCGTAGTTCACCATTTGGCCGGACTGAGTACTATAGACCTTATTTGGGGCCTGACCATAGCTTAGGTCCATGGTATTTAGGAAACTTAAAACTAACGTTAAACGCTCGTCATATTGTTTGTTGGATATAAATTCGAACTCTTTGGCTGCAATTAGCGCGATCAAATAGTCCGCCAGACCTGACATGTTGGTTGTAGGGAAATTATCTAAGCTGTTGACAAGCCCCAAGGGTAATTGTGTGTTGTTTTCAACATACTTCCAAGCCGTAGCCGCCCATGCAAGCTCTTCTTCCGTGAGCTTGCCATGACGACCTTGCCTTACCAATTGAGACTGATTGAGAGCATCTACCCCATCATTTACTCCGCGGTAAACAACCCCACAGCCAGAAATGGAGATCGACAGCACAATTACGATCCATCTTGTCAGCATCGAGCACCCTTATTCAACAGGCGTTATCTTTTTACGCGGTAGACATTGGCCTTCGTATCCAAAAGGAGATTCTAGCGCTTTTTCCCATATACTTGGTGCCAGTTCGTCTTTGTACGTGAGCAACTTGCCTTGCTGCTTATAAAGAAGGATTTCTAAGGTGATACCATTGTTATTTGAAGTGAACGTGTTGATCAAACCTGTGCCATTCTCAAAAATACCTTCGTAAAATCCTTTCTCACGATCGTAAGCTGTTGATACATGGTCAAAAAGTAAGTCAGTATAAGGAGTATCCCAAAGGACCCACATACCCATCGCGCCTTTAACGGCAACAGCAGAGAATTGGGGCAGATACTCACCAACTTCAGAGATGGTGTTCCACGCAAATCCATCCGTATAGATGGTGTCATAGACGAAGTAAGGTGCACCAGCCAGTTGGTGCTCTGTGCGCGCAGTGATAATACCGGTTTGTTTATAACGCTCTTCTTGAACACGATAAATTTGAAGTGCGAACTCAGCAATCCATTCATGAGAATACTTGTCGTCATGAGGCGATCGGTCTTCGACTAAATCCCACCCCATCTCGATACCATCAAGGACATAGCTTTCAGTTACAACATAACTGTGCGCCTTAAGCTTCCTTGGATCTCGCGTATCATAAGGGACGTCGTAACCAAATAAGTTTATAGTCGCATAAGGTTCGGCCATTGCTGCTTGAGTGGTATTGAACCCCCATAGCTCGAACCCTTTTGCTGCATATTCTTCATAACCTAAACGCCCCTCTTGAAGGTACTGCACTTCCTTTCCAGGTTCGAGCAATGCCCCAAACATAGTCCCATTTTCATCCACGACGTTACAGAAGTTCCAACGTAACACCGCAGAGTCAACACTGTTGGCGAACTCAGGGAAACGTTGCTTAATTATGTATAGCCATATCATTAAACGACCTAGATCAAGAGCAGAGTAGCCTATCTCTCCTGGCTGGTTACCATAGTCTACCTTTGCCGCTGTATGAGTGTTGTAGGCCTTGTTAGGTAGTTCACCTTTAAATAGATCAAGCGTGTTCAATGTCGTTAGAAATCGCATTAATCTTCGGTCAAACTCTTCCTTCTCAATAATTCCCAGCTCATACGCGCTGACCATGCCCGCTAAGTAAGACGCCGCATCCCACCAAGTTACTGATGGGTAGTTGTTTACCGCATTGACCAACCCCGTCGACTCTTGGTAGTTGTTTTCAAAGTACTTCCAAGCAATACGAGCCAGATCCATCTCTTTTTCAGTCAATTCACCATGACGAGGTTTTGGAGCGGTCCAATGCGTTTTCCTTTCAACAATATCTTCGGAAAACTGATTGTATTTATTCCCGCAACCAACGATCGCTAATGTTATTAAGCCAACACAAATTGAGCGCATACGTGTTCCTTCTTATTGTTGTTATTTTTGTTCGCCTATCGTTAGGAGCGGTCCGTTTTCTATGTATGCAAGGGATTCCAGTACAATTCCGTTTGTATTCGCAGTGATCGCCTTATTGATTCGTCCATCTACTTCATAACGCCCTGAATACCACCCTTTGCTTTCAGATTGGAGCGTTGATGCTTCGTCAATCAGCAGTTGGGTATAGTCCGTGTCATACAGCGCGTACCAACCAAATGCGGCCTTTGTTGACAAAGTTTTTAAGTGTGATTGGTCTTTCCCGTCATCTGAAATAGCGTTCCACTTTTTGCCATCAGAAAAGACAGTGTTATAAACAAAATAAGGGGCCTCATCGACGTTATCTTCGCTCACAGCAGTTAATGTTCCAGTGTCTTCGTAGCGGCTCTCTTGCGCTTGATACACACGATGTGCAAACACTTTAGATACACTGTCGGCACCAAACTCAATACCATCTAAAATATAGGACTCACTCACCACATAGTTATGAGCATGGTATTTAGCTGGGTCGCGTTTATCGGTCGGAATTCCAATTCCATAGATATCAATCATTTCAAGATAATCGATATATTTCATGGAGTTGAAGACATCCCTTCCCATCAAAGCTAAAGATTTAGAGGCGTATTCTTCGTAGCCAATACGCCCCTCTTGCACGAGTTCCATCACCGCCTCGTCAGTAGCTGTCGGTCTAGCACCGAACATATAGCCATCTTTGATCATACTACTGACGTTCCAGTGGTTTAGTACATCATTCACTTGGCTATTAAACTGAGGGTATTGCCAAATCAGAATATTCATCGGCACTAGGATTCGACCGATATCAATTGCAGACCAGCCGATCCCGTTCTCTCTAGGGTTGTTGGCGTAATCAACCATCTCTAACGTTTGCGTGTTATAAGCTTTATTTGGCAACTTGCCGTCTACTAATGGCAGTCTCGCCAAGGTTGTTAACGCCTTATCCATGCGTCGATTAAATTCTTCATTAGTGATGATGTTGATTTTTTCAGCCGCTAGTAACCCCATCAAATACGAGGCAGTATCCCACATAGTGGTGGAAGGATAACCATCCACCGAGTTAACCAACCCTGTATTTTCTTGATAGTTGTTCTCAAAATACTGCCATGCAATATTAGCCCACTGAAACTCCTCTTCAGATAAAACTCGTTGAGATTTGAAAGGAATATCTTCAGGTATCTCAAAGGTGATATTACCCAATATTCTACCTGGTTCTCTGCTCTCAATGCTGAATGCAATCGCAAGTGCAGTAGCAAGACCTAGAATGAATACAACATGGTGGCGTGCATTCAATAATGATTGTTTAAACCCCATACTTCAGCTCCTCTGAATTTGTCACTTCCTTTTCACCTTCAGTCGACGTCGGTGGTGTCCAAAATGCGGCTGCAATCATTCCCCACATAGCCATCATGTTGTTGATAATCCAGAACGTATTCAGCACTAACCCTCCAAATGAATAGTTGCCCCACATGCCGGTTGAGTGCCCTATCCAAGCAAATCCAAGACTAAATAAACTCAATACAAACACCGCCGTTTGTGGAATCACGAGCTTAAAGAAGTTACCGGTCTGCCTTTCTTTCGGTGTGGTAGGGAAAGTAATTTTTTGACCGCGAAGAACGGTCCAAAGTGCTCTCAGGTTTACCGGAAAGAAAGATAAGAAGTTAGTCTTACCTTTGTAACCCGCAACGCCCCATGTGCCTATCATCATCGCAAGCTCTGCCATCAATACATAAGGTAAGAAGTGCAGGTAAAAGGTCACGTCATAAGCACTTACCGGCGCTGTTGAGGTTAAGAAATAGACGATCGGACACGCCAAGAAAATGATGTTCCAAATCGCAGATAAGTTGGACCAAAAACTCGCTCCGTACATGAGCTTCTGTTTAAAAGTTAACCCTTTACGGAATATAGGATTATCATTCATGAAAATATCGATTGAACCACCAGAGTATTTAAAGCGTTGAACTGTCCATGTCTGCAAGTCTTGTGGCGATAACATCTTACTTTCCACTCTTGGATGCATGACAGAGCGCCAGTTTCTTTCACGGTCAGAGTGCAGCACGATTGATGTGTATAGATCTTCAGATACATGAAACTTATATGGTGTAAATTCAGTATCGAATAAGATTTCATCGCGCAGATTTGCAGATATTTCTGCGTCTACCTTTTTCTCTTTAGTAAGACGACGTATTTGCTTCTCTACTTCATCCTGTTCGCTAGTAATTTGCTCAGCATACGCTCGAAGCGCGGCTTCCATTACTGCTTCACGGCGGTGTATAGATCCAGCTCCACAACAAAACGAAGCATTCACCCAGTTGCGTCGGCGCTGAATGACGTCATAGAACATTTGAGGGTCATTCACAAACGGATCATCGCCAAATGTCACTGGTCCGTAAACCCGTTCAATGCCCTTACCGATGAATCGAGACCATGAACCAAGTTTGCGCTCCATTAAGTCTGGTAAGCGCTCCCCTTCTGGCAAATCAAAGAACCACTGAGGTGTCTGAACCCAAGCAACGGTAGGGTCGCGAAAGTACCCGAGTGTATTTTCTAGAATGGTTGGGAATGGTCTTGTATCCGCATCACAAATAACAACGAAGTCACCACTTGTACGTTCCATGGCGTTACGCAAGTTGCCCGCTTTAAAACCAATATTGCCGTCTCGGGTGATGTAACCAACACCCATTTCCTTAGCCATGGCTTCCATTTCTGGTCGCTTACCATCATCTAGAATGTATATCTTGATATCTATCTGGTGTGGATAACGGATTTTTTTGGCGTCAAGTATACTCAGTTTAACGAGTTCTGGTTCTTCATCGTAGCTAGGGAAAAATACATCAACACTAATCGGTCTATCTTCATCGGTGTCATGAACACATTCTGATATTTTAAAGGGAGGCGCTTTCTTCGGTTCATCTTCAACCTTCCAAAGATTGTAAGTAAATAAAATAGAACCAATAAATGCACAAGACTCGGCGAAAGCTAGTGGTAAAGAGAACCATAGCGCATCATAGTTGAGCGCATACATCCATCGCCAGCCTAAGTACCACAAACCAAGCGTTAAGTTACAAGTTGCTAAGTATTGATAAAGTAATTCCCGCGGAATACTGTGAGGAACAGGTTCAGGCGGAACTCGTCCTTCGAATTGTTGAAAGTAGTTATCCATCCGTTGATTTCCCTAATTATTATTCTTTTCTCTAGCCAAACTTCTTGGTGGAACTCCTTTACTTAGGAAGAAAGTGTCGTGTCCATTAATTCACTCTCCTCAAGTTGTTTAGTAAGCACAAATCGATTTATTCCTTGCTCAGAACTTAGCGTCACTTCATCCATTAAACTCGACACAATCAAGAACCCTCGCCCCGACGTTTCCCAAGTACTCTCATCACTAGGGTCCGCTTCCAAAAAGTCATTCGACATCGCTTTTTGAAAGTCATTAGAGGTCATACTCTCCCCTTCATCAAGGACCTCTAGCGATAGATTTGCTTTGTTTGATTCTTGCGTGAGTTGGCAACGAACGGTGACATCCTTCCCTTCAACTTCTTTATATGCGTGGATATACGCATTGTTTACCATCTCAACAATACATAGTTCTAACTGAGTAGCTAAACCAGGGGACACTCCAATCTTCGACCAGTACTCATTTAGCGCCTCAGCAGCTTGCCTAGAAGCATCGAGTGAGCTTGGGTATACCTGTTCAAATAGTTCACTTTCATTCGTTAACATGTATCGTGTCCCTACTCTGTTAAATGGTTTTTAAAATGTCTGTCACACGGTTGTGGTTCCCATGAGAACGTAAGTTGTGCCATTCAAGATCATCGTTTGATTTGCCATCATGACCAATGCAATAGTTGCCAAAAATGGTTTGGTACTTCACATGGCTGCTAGAGTGCACTTGTATGTAGTCAAAAATCAGGGATTCCTCAACAATACAGCCACTGTCAAGCTGGCAGTTCGCTCCGATTAATGCTGGGCCTAGTAACTTTGCTCCTGGCTCGACTTTACAACCACTCCCAATAACGACTGGCGGCCTAATATCACAGCTATCTAGATCAACCACAGAATTGATACCAACCCAAACTCCGGCTTTAACCTGAGTTCCAGGGATCCGGTAGCCCGGGACTTTACCTTCTAAAATGTCCCTAGTGACGCTCCAAATGTCGGTGATATTACCCACATCAAGCCACTGAAAGCTCATATCGACCGCATAGAATGGGACATGCTCTTCAACGAGCTTAGGAAAGAGTTCGCTACCAATATCGTATTCACCTTCTTTGGGGATATAGTCGAAGATTGCAGGTTCAAAGATGTAAATACCGGTATTAATTTTTGTCGAGAGAGCATCTTCTTTTGAAGGCTTCTCTTGGAAACTCGTGACCTGACCTTTTTCGTTGGTCACCACTACGCCATACTTCTCAACTTCATCGATATGGACGTTCTTTGTAATGATGGTTGCTATGCCACCATTTTTTTTGTGCTGACGAACGGCTTCTGAAAGGTCTAAGTCAATCCACGCATCACCACAAACAACAACAAACGTTTCGTCAAAAAAACCAGAGAACTGTTGAATTTTTTGCATTCCACCAGCAGAGCCAAGAGCCTGACTGTGGTATTCCCCGTCGATGAGCTCACCCTCATAAGAATAAGAAAGTTGTACATCAAAATGATGACCATCACCGAAATACCCTTCGATGACTTCTGCTAAATGGCTGGTATTAATAACTATTTTATTTATATTATGCTGCGCAAATAGCTCTATCATTGACTCCATCACTGGCTTACCCAGTATTGGAATCATTGGCTTTGGGATAGACTGAGTAATAGGGCGAACGCGGGTTCCCTTCCCAGCGGCCAAAATCATTCCCTTCATAACGCCCCCTTAAACAGCTGTTGCCAAAGCTTCGTCTACACTCTCATACGTTTTAATCAGACGATCCATGCGAGTTAATTTAAACAAGTCAAGAACTGGACGTTGAGCATTAGCAACACTAATGTTCTTATCTCTCAGAAGCTTGTAGACACCCATTACGGCCCCCAAACCACTGCTATCCATAAAACGGACACTTTGAATATCCAACACCAAATTGTCAGACAATTTCGGAATCAGTGTTTCTATTTCAGCTCGAAACTCTGGGGCTAACTTGGCATCAAAACGTTCTTCCGTTATTTGAAGAATTGTGCTGTTGCCTTGTTTACTAATTTCATATTGCATTCTGCATCTCCTTTTAGAGGCCCTTTCCATTCCGCGACCAACACACTGACATCATCATCAAAGCACTCAGAATGTTGCCAATCACGTACTTGGTTGACGAGAATCTCTGTTTGTTGTTGGGTTGGATACTTATTTAGACTTTCGATGGCACTGCGTAGCCCGTCTTCAGAAAACTGTTGGCCACTCTGTTCTGCTTCTGTAATTCCATCCGAGTAAAACCAAATTTTATCTTCTGGTTCCAACTGAATAATTGAAGATTGATACTCGACATCTTCAAAAGCGCCCACGACAAAATTGTCATGGCCGATTAGCTCCGCCTGACCGCTGGAACCGTGATACCACACCAATGGTGGATGTCCCGCACAGCAATAAGACATTAAACCTGTTTGTGTGTTTAATACTGCGTAAATCATAGTGAAGTAGAGAACATTGCTATCCCCACTCATGTACATTTGATTGAGCTTGCTAATAACTTCTTCTGGACTGGCGATTTCTTTACGACCGTCAATGTTATTCAAGACAATTGCAGAATCTCCACTAGTGACAGCTAAGCTCGTTTGCACTGAGAACGACATCAGAGCTGATGACACACCGTGACCCGCAACATCAAGTAAATAGAACGCGACATGCTCTTGATCAAGCTGCATATACCCGAGCATGTCACCACCAATCTGGGCGCTGGGTATCGAGATATAGCTCAACTCAACACAGGAGAAGGAATAGGTTTTAGGCAAAATATGTCGAATAAGCTCACTCGCAGAATCAAGGTCGCCTTTGATGGTGTCGAACGCTTCATCAAGTTGTCTATTTTTTTCGACTAGCTCGTTGTGAAGCGCTAAGGTTCTAAAGCCCGCTCGAATACGAGCTTCAAGTTCATCAACGGACGTTTTTTTATCAACAAAGTCATCCGCGCCAGCGTCAATGCCACTTATGATCGACTGTTCATCGCCTTTAGAAGAGAGTAGTACGAAAAAGATATAGCGATTAAGGTTTCCTGATTTCAAATGTTGGCATAACTCAACCCCACTCATACCAGGCATCATCCAGTCGCTAAGCACGAACTGGATGTCATCCGATTCGACTAGAACAGCTAATGCTTCCTTACCACTTTTTGCAGTATGGACGATGTAGCCCCTCTTTTTGAGGACCGAACTCATATAGATAAGTATAGTTCGGTTGTCATCTACTAAAAGAATCTTGTTCATCCCTAACCTTAATTGACTACCCTGACGCTGCCTCACAAATCAATAACTTGCCAAATATATTTTCAGCTTTTCGTTCGCAGGCTTTATAGCTTTAGGTTAGACTCAATCAGTGGCAATGCAAATAGTTTCTTAACAATTTCTACATCTTATCGATTAGTTGTGCTTCTGATAACACTATAACGTTTGGCTTACTGTTAAATATGACAAAAACACTACGTCTAATACTTGTCCTTCCTTTGCTCACAATGCCAAATGTGAGTACGGCGGATAATTATCTTGCCAATACAGCTCAACATGCCCCACAGCCTAAAGAAAACGTATTCGTCACTGATGAAACAGCGCCATCACCCGTTTCTCACGACGAATCTCCTTTAGATGAAGTGTGGAAAGGGGTTAGCAGCTCTTTTGAATTTCCATTTCAAGATTGGCAAGATAAAGAGCTATTCGATGGTTTAAGTGGCAATATCGGGTATCACCACCCCATCGCTCAGACAGAATCTGCCAATATTCCAGCAGGCAGTACGCAAGGGCCAGCGAACCACAACATCACATCCACACTCTCACTCAAATACACCATCGCTGGTAGCTGGTTTGTGTCTGGAACGGTTTACTACTATTGGGATAAAGACCAGAAACAAGATTGGAATCCAGACTTTACTTATGTCTTCGGCTATAGCGATTGGCGACCATATACTTTTAGTTTGGTTTACTCCAACTATGGTGGAAATCGTTTCAACCCTGAGCCCGGTCAGAAGATAACTGAGTTTGATCAAGGAACATGGGCGCTTGGTTGGAAGTTCCCTATTACCTCTCCCCTCTTAGACTGGTTAAGCTTTACAGACGATGGTGCCATTGGCTGTCAATTTGACTATAACCTCACCCCCGAATTCTTCGATTTGGCAACGATCTCCTATATGAAAAACCACCAAACCGTCAGCTTAGGATGCAAATATTCTATTTTTGGCAATTGGTATATTAATGGAACCGCGTTTTACTATTTTGATAAATCCCAACAACAGCCTTGGAACCCAGACTATACCTATGGTTTCGGCTATTTTGACTGGCGACCTGGTACCATCACTTTGCAATATAACAATTATTCTGGGAATCGTTGGAATAAATCAGAAAGAGGACAAGACACCGGCCGCTTTAAAGATGGGGCTATCACAATAGCCTTTAGCTTCGCCTTTTAGCCCTTATTCCATAAGGACGTATAAACTTTCGTGGTAATCCTGCAGAACGAGTCTAATCTTTACCTATAACAACAAAATATGAAACTGGCATCATAAATGCTATTTCAATAATAAATCCGCTTGTTGGTTTAACTTAAGTAATGGCTAGGAGAAATCTCATGGAAGGTACTAAACACGATGACGTTATTGTAGGCACTGCACAAGACGATTCTGTCAACAGCCGCGCAGGTAACGATGATATAGAAACATTAGGTGGGAACGACTTCGTTGCTGCCGGTGAAGGTAGCGACACGATAAAAACGGGAGAGGGAGCTGATACCGTTCTTGGTGATGTCGAGTATGAACTCACTCAAGCTAATCCTGATGTGGCTCAAGGCGATGACTCATGGGGAACGAGTCATACTGTCTATGAATTTGAACAGAAATCTGATGGACAACAAACGTCCCATTCAATAAAGCTCGATAATTTTGCTGTCAACCAATCCGTAAACACTTCAACATCTGCAGCAGGCTTTTCTGACTATGACGCCATTACGGTTGAATTAACAGATGAGGAAGGCACTATCATTGCCACTCAATTAGTTCAAGTGAATGCGGATGGGACTATCGATGTCGACATAGATATTCCTGAATCCTCTATTGTCGGCAATGGTGAAGTCACTTTCCGATTTTTAGATCAATCAAACCAACCGATTACCTCACTCACCGATATGGATATCCAAGTTCGTAATATATACGACGATACCATTGACGGGGGTACCGGAGACGACATTCTAAAAGGTCAGCAAGGTAACGATACCATTTATGGTGGCTCTGGTAATGACTTCCTTGATGGTGACATCAACGATGACTCACTTCATGGCGGTTCAGGTGACGACGTACTGGTTGGTGGTAGCGGAGACGATACGCTTTATGGAGACACTGGCAACGATACCTTACTCGGTTCAGATGGGACAGATGAAATCCATGGAGGCGAAGGAAATGATCTCCTTATGGGAGAACTGGGTGACGATACCTTACACGGTGGAATTGGGGACGACACCTTAATCGGCGATGATGGGACAGACCAATTATACGGTGGTGAAGGCAACGACAAGCTATTCGGGGGTAAAGGCAGCGATTATCTAGAAGGCAACAGTGGCAACGACGAGATTCACGGCGAAGAAGGCGACGATCATATTCTCGCAGGTGAAGGCGATGACTTTGTTTTAGGTGGTGCTGGTTCTGACACAATCTCTGGTGCACAAGGCAATGACCTGTTACTCGGTGGCGACGGCAATGACCAAGTTTCAGGCGGAGAAGGACACGACACCCTAGTTGGTGAACTCGGAGACGATACCCTTTCAGGCGGCGAAGGGCACGATACCCTCTTCGGTGATTCTGGTGACGATACCTTAATTGGTGGCACAGGTAACGACCAACTATTCGGTGGTGAAGGTAATGACACCATTGATGGAGGCGAAGGCGATGACATTATTCACGCCAATGAAGGGGTTGATACCATTACAACTGGCGCTGGTGATGACCAAGTATTTGCGGGGTCTGGCGATGACATAATTGATACCGGTGACGGTGCGGATACGGTTTACGGCGAAACAGGCCATAATACCATTTCAACAGCGTCTGGAGATGACACCGTCTACACCGACGCTGGGAACGACAATATTGATACAAGTACTGGCCACGACACAATTTATGCAGGCGACGGTGACAATTCCATTTCTTCTGGCGCTGGTGATGATCTCATGTATGCGGGATCTGGCAGCGATTCTATCGACACAGCCGAAGGTCACGATACTGTCTATGCTGGTGACGGCGACAATACCATCTCAACGGGTACTGACCACGACACTGTTTTTTCTGGCAGCGGTGTAGACAACGTCGAGCTAGGTGAAGGCCACGACAAAGCCTTTACCGGAGGTGGAGACGATACGATCCAAGCTGGTGCAGGTAACGACCAAATATTTTCAGGAGCCGGAGACGATACCATCACAGGTAACTCTGGTAATAACCAGCTCTTTGGTGAAGCAGGCAATGACACTATTGAAGCGGGCCTCAATGCGAGTGAGCTCTATGGTGGGTCTGGCGAAGACACCTTAATTGGCTCGACAGAGAGCGATAAATTGTACGGCGGCTCTGACAACGACACCATAACTGCAAATGCTGGTGACGATATCGTTGAAGGGAACAGCGGAGATGACAACATAAACCTTGGGCTTGGCCACGACGTCGCATTCGGTGGTGAAGGTGACGACTCTATCACTGGCGGTGAAGGTAACGACACACTCATTGGCGACAAAGGTAATGATGTTCTTCTTGGTGATGCGGGCGATGACGTTCTAGTCGGTGGCCAAGGTGACGATATTCTAGACGGCGGCACAGGGCGAAGTGAAATCTATGGTGAAGACGGTAATGATCGCCTTATCAGTGCACTTCAAGACGACCTATTGTCTGGCGGCGCCGGGGATGACGTTATCAGCTCAGGGCAAGGTGCGGATACTGTGTTTGCGGGGTCAGGTAACGACCAAATCGACACTGGTGAAGGCGCAGATACCGTCTATGGTGAGTCAGGTAAAAACACTATTTCCACGGGCCTAGGAGACGATATTGTTTATGGTGGTATCAATGCCGATACAGTGGACTTAGGTGAAGGTAATGACCAAGCCTTTGCAGGCGATGGTAACGACAGTATTGAAGCTGGTGCTGGTGATGACCATATCGACGCGGGCTCTGGTGATGACATAGTTCAAGGCGGTGCCGGTAATGATGCTCTATTTGGTGGAGCCGGTAACGACGAACTGATTGGCGGCGCTGGCTACGACTTTATCGCTGGGGGTGATGGTGATGACATTATTACCGACGATGGTCAAGATACCATTTTAGGCGAACAAGGTAACGATACGCTCACCGCTGCCGCAACCGGAAGCCACAACATCTTCGGTGGTGAAGGCAATGACACCCTTATCGGTAGTAACGCTAGCGATACCCTATATGGTGGCGCTGATGACGATACCATCACTGGGGCTGCAGGTGACGATACTCTCTATGCTGGTGATGGCAGGGATAATGTTGATGCAGGTATTGGCGATGACACCGTCTACGGCGAAGCTGGTGATAATCAAATTTCTCTCGGCGAAGGTGAAGACACCCTATTCGGTGGCTCGGGCGCTGATACCGCGACGGGTGGCAAAGGTAACGACACGCTTTACGGTGCATCAGGTAATGACGACCTATCTGGTAACCAAGGTGAAGACTTAATCGATGCTGGTGAAGGGAATGATACGGTTTCTGGCGGTGACGACAATGACCTAATCTTTGGTGGCGCTGGCAATGACTCACTATTTGGTGACAAAGGTGACGACCAACTCTACTCCGGCACAGGTAATGACGCTCTTTATGGTGGTGAAGGTGACGACAAGCTTCTTGCTGAAGGAGGAACCAACACCCTATCTGGCGACGTTGGCGATGATATTCTTCTTGGCGGTTCAGGCGCTGACACCCTACTCGGTGGCTCCGGCTCTGATTACATCGAAGACAGCTCGGACAACAATACAGTAGATGGCGGTGAAGGTGCTGACAACATCAAACTCAGCGGTGCAAGCAACACAGTACTCGATGGAGACGGCAGCGATACTATTTCTGTCCTAGGCGCAGGCTCCAATACGATTGACGGTGGTGCCGACAACGATTCAATCACAGCATCAGGTGACAACAACAATATCTCCGGCGGTGATGGACAAGATACTATTTCCGTAACTGGTTCTGGCTCAAACGTCATTGATGGAGGTGAGGGCAATGACTCTATATCAATCGAGGGCGGTACAAACCAAGTTAAAGGCGGTCTAGGTAACGACAGCATTACGATTAATGCGGGTACCAATACCATTTCCGGCAATGAAGGGAACGACAACATCACTACCGGCGGTGGTTCAGACATACTACACGGTGACGAAGGTAGCGATACCCTCTCAGCTGGATCAGGTTCAGACCAACTCTTTGGTGGCGCTGATAGTGACAAACTTTACGGTGGTTCTGGTGATGACCAGCTTGAAGGGGGTGAAGGTAACGATTCTCTCTGGGGTCAGAACGACACTGACACATTGAAAGGCGGTGCCGGTGACGATTACCTGTCAGGGGGCTCAGGTAACGATACACTTTACGGTGACGAGGGCAACGACAAACTTAAAGGTGATTCTGGTAATGACACCTTATGGGGAGGAAGCGGCAGCGATACTCTTCAAGGTGGCGGAGGCAACGACACCGTATTTGGTGAAGACGGAAACGACTCACTTTCAGGGAATGGAGGTAATGATATGCTTTACGGTGCAGAAGGTAACGACACTATTGCTGGTGGCTCAGGTGAAGACTATGTTTCAGGTGGTGAAGGCAACGATGTGTTAAGCGGAAATGACAATGCAGATACCTTAGATGGCGGTGTTGGCAATGACCGACTATCAGGTGATGCTGGTAACGATGTGCTCTATGGCCAAGTAGGTGACGACATTCTAGACGGTGGTGATGGTGTTGACAGACTCTATGGCGGCGCCGGTAACGACCAACTCGTCTTTGACTCCAATGAACTCAATACTGGTGAAAATAACGTAGTTCACTTCAGTGGCGGCTCTGACTTTGATGTATTGTTGGTTAACAGCGATAACCAATCTCAGATGATTGATATGACACACAATGCGTTCCAAGAACTCGAGGGTGTGCAAATTAACTCAAGTGATACGGAATTGTCTCTCGCGCTAGATAAAATCGCCGCGAACAATACAGCGGGCGATACCGCTGGCCAATTTGTCTGTACAGGGGCGAGTAACATAGACGTTTCTGGTTGGGGCTGGCAATTGACAGAAAGCCATGTCGAAATGAGCAGTGACCTAGAGAGTATCTATCAATCAAGTAACATTGATACTGGCTCGCTATACGGCTATCGCTTTGAAAATGATGCAGGCCAAGAGGTGGTTATCTGGAGTGACTTAGATAGTGGCAATATCCAATTCCCAGACTCTACCGAAGTATAATGCGAATGATAAAGCCCGCTGTTGAATTGCGGGCTTTAACTTAAACGTTCAAATAGTTCATCAATATAAATAAAACCCGTTCAATTGAGCGGGTTTATTTTGAGTCAAAGATAATTGGCTAACGCTTTAATTCTCTATACAAATCTCTCGCGTTTTCCTAGCCAATAGCGCGTCGTTAGAAATCACAAAATAGTAGTAATCTTGGCTCAAGCTGCTTTTTTGGATATACGTACGCATGTGGCTCAACATACTTTTGGCCTCTCCGTATCGCTCTAAGTAGGCTTTGTCACAGGTATTTATCACATCAAGATCAACCTGCAAAGATGCAAAGTCCGTCATCAACTCATCGACTCGTTTCTCTGACTCAGCCTTCTCTGCTTGAGCAGAATACTCCCCTTCTAACTCCGATAATTGGTTTGCCAGTTTCTCTTTATTCTTAGCTTCCAGAGTTCTCTTTTCTTCTTCAAGCGCACGACTTAAAGATACCTGGGCATTGGAAGCGACTTTCTTCTCTGACATGTATCTAGAGCGATACGTCATGGCATTTTTTTCAGCCACCGCCAGCAATGCCGTCAGCTCAGCAATCTTCACATCTTTAGTTTCGATCTGCTGTTCTTTATTGCTTAACGTCTGAGTGTAATGCGATTGCTCAATCAACCTAGCCTGATCTACTTCCGTCAGTTCACCAGTTAGGTCTTGAATGACCTTTGTTAGCTTATCTCTTTCAGTTGACACATCAGTCAGTAGGCCTGCAACTATGGCATAACGATATCCTAGATAGCTTGCCGTCAAAGCAGCAGCAATAAACAAAGTGGCTAAAACCGCCGTGTGTTTACTCATAGCTCCCCCTATACCAACTGTTTGTAGCATTTCTGTTCACAACTATGGCAAAAGTATGCTTTCTTATGAACTTTAGCGGCACAGTGTGGACAGCGACCATATTTTCGATTGCTGCTAAACAGTAAAATAATTAATCCGATTGGCCCCAGAACATAGCCCAAAAGCATTCCTGCAACGAGATTATCCGTGCGATATCCCACATATGTGGCAAGCAAGAAAAAACAGCCATAAAAGCTCAACCAAAACACCATTGATTCATGCATTATGATTCCCTCATGGCCTGACTGACACCGCTAGTAATTGGCCCAATTAAGTAATCCCACAAGGTTCTTTCTTCGACCAGAATCAATACATCCGTCAACATGCCTGGATACAGCTCGATGCCTTGCGTCGCTTGTAAGGACGCTAAGTCTTCCTTGTTGAAGCGGATCTTTACCAAGTAACCATGTTCACTTTTAGCCGTATCCCCTGCATTCAACACTCTATCGGCAGACACATCTATGACTTCACCTAGAACAGGAGGAACTTCTCTTGCACTATATGCGGTCAATCTAACTCGCGCATGTTGACCAGCGCGCACGATGTCGATGTCTTTTGGAGGGACGATAGCTTCAACAATCAATTCGTCACTTTCAGGGACGATTTCCATTAGCACTTGTCCAGGTTTTACTACCCCACCAACACTGGAAATATTCAAACCAACCACACGGCCAGCAAACTCACTTCGAATTTGAATTCTTGACCGAACATCTTCAACTTGACTGAGTACTTGTGCAATATCTCGGAGCTCATCATTGACCGACTTTAACTGTCCAGAATAATCCCGCTCTAGTTCTAAAAGCTGACTCTCAAAGGTTTTATGTAGTGACTCTAACTCACGTTTAGATACATCAATAGTGACTTTAATTTCCGCTAACTCTGCCTCAATACGTGCATAGTGCCGTTGAAGCTCAAGCATACGCGTTTTTGACACATAGCCTTTAGCCACCAGCCCTTTCGTCATCTCGATTTCTTGATAGATTAGATCACGCTGGGAAGTAATTGCTTTCATTTGAAACTGATTTCCCTGAATCTTTTCACGATAGAGCGTTAGCTTTTGCTCGTACAGCGACTGAATAAGCTGACGACGTAACATCCCCTGCTCAAACTGCACGTTTTCACTACGTAAAATAGGCGAAACGATCAACGTTTGATCTTGAAGGTTTGTGAGCTCTTTTGGCCATACAACTTGCTGAGACTGACTTAGCAGTGCATTAAGCCGTGCTTTTTGAGCCAGCAATGAATAACTTCTATAGAGGTAACGTCGATAATCAGATTCAGATTTTGCGTCGGAAAGCTCTACCAGCAATTGCCCAACTGCGACCTTTTCGCCATCTTTGACGAAAATCTGTTTGACCCAACCACCTTGTAAATGTTGGATTTGTTTCCGTTTACTTTCGACAACTAAATTCCCTTTGGCGACCGAGGCTGAACTCAACGGCATTGTCATCGACCAAGTGAGAAAACCACCGATGGAGATAGCCATAATCGAGATACCAGCAATAATCAGCTTCTTGGTACTAAATGTTCCATTCATATTTAGGCTCCTTAAGCTTGCTGGCTAGACGGAACCGCCGCCTGCTTTGCTCGGTCGGACGTATTGGCTTGCAAGCCCAAAAACTGTTCACAAGTACCTGCTTTTTCAACTTTGCCTTCTTTAAGGCTAATCACCCAATCCATTTGCCTTAAAAAGCCGGGCCTATGAGATATCATGACTACCGTTATTTTGTGCTCTTTACAGTGTTGAAGAACAATCGCTAAGGCGGTTTCCCCTTCTGGATCTAAGTTTGAGTTGGGCTCATCTAAAACAAGAACTCTTGGGTTAGAGAAAATTGCCCTCGCCAGACCGATTCTCTGTTTCTGTCCACCAGATAACAGGACACCTCCTTCTCCGATGTAAGTTTCATACCCCTCAGGCAAGGCCATAATAAGTTCATGTATACAGGCAAGTTTCGCCGCGGCAATAACATCTTCGTCCTCTCCAGATCCAAATCTAGCGATATTTTGCTTTACCGTGCCCGCTAGCAACCCAACATGTTGAGGTAAGTAACCAATGTATTGACCAAATTGTGCTTGGTCCCACTTTTCAACCGTCGCGCCATCTATCTTGATCTCACCCAAAGTCGGCTTGTGAATACCCATAAGTAGCGACGCTAGACTCGATTTTCCGGAGCCTGAGTTCCCCATGATTGCTAGCGCATTACCCGCCCCCAACTTGAAATTGATTCCTTGTAAGGTTGGAGATTTAGCCTGGGGAAACTTAAGCATGACATTGTTAAACTCAATGTCCCCTTTTGGCATAGGCAACATTGTTCTCTGGGTTTTATTTTGAACCTCAATATTCTCGGTGAGTCGTTGCCATGCCTGATATGCGCTATACCATAGCTTCCACCCACTCACTGCGCTTTCAAAGGGGCTTAATACTCTACCGATCAGTATAGAGCTCGCGATAACAGCACCTAGCCCAATTTGTTGTTGCAGCGCGAGATAAACACCGAAAGTTAGCACTACGATCTGGAGCAGTGTTCGAAAATACCGGCTTAATGCCAGCAATAAGCCAACCCTTGAATTTACTAGCCATTGAAGTTTAAGCATTTGATGATTTTTTTCTTCCCAGACCTCCCCTATCGCCTGACTCATACCCATCGCTTTTAACGTCGGCGCATTCCTTAAATAATCATTAATCTCCATAGCAACTTTTCCAGCCTCTTGCTGAGCGGCCACGCTGACTGATTTGCCACCAACCATCATCACCACTGCAAGCAGTGAAAAAAGTAACACCCCTACCAACGCTACTATTCCAATGTATGGGTGGAGGAAAAAAAGCAATAATAGAAAAAACGGGGTGAACGGAAGATCCAAAATGGATGACGTCGAGGGAGAAACTAAAAAATTTCGGAGGGTATTGAGATCTTGTATCGGTTGTTTGTCTATTCGATTTGATTGAGACGAAGAAGCAACACTCATCGCAAGTAAATGACCGCTCAGTTGCGTGTCAAGCTTAAGCGCCGAGCGCTGCATTAATAATGTTCGTATATATTCTAATAGCGCTTGTGATGTGACTAAGAACAGCGTTATCGCTAAAAGAGCGAATAGTGTTTCAATACTTGCGCTGTTCATCACTCGATCAAACAGCTGTAAACTATATATAGGGACGGCAAGAACCAACAGGTTGATCCCCATGCTAAAGCCAAGTGCCGCCCAACTTTCTTTCTTCACAGCCTCGAACGGACTGCTTATCAGATCTGCCATACCCAACCAACTCATACTGTTGCATATAATTATTATTTGAGTATAGACATTTTTTCTGCTGCTTTAGAGAATTCCAGTGTGTTTAGCTCATAGTTCGAATACAACATATTGAGTGAACACTAAACTAGATTAAAGCGTTCACTTATCTCATAACCTGTCGCTTCGTCGCGAAAGCTTTCTTTGATAATCCAATTAATAGGATTTCTTACCCAAGGTTGTGGGTCTTGCGAGGGAAAACCATCGACAACACGTAATGCAACGACATTAAGACCTAACTCTTCACAAGTGTCGATGCACCGTTGAGCATGCCACGACTGTGCAATCACTAACACACGAGCTTTACCATGATTGTTCAAGGCATACCGTGCAACATCAGTAGTAGTCTGATATTGGGCATTCTTGATAGAAATATATGGAATGTCTTTTACATGACAAGCCACTTCCTGTTGCAAATACAAGTCTAATTGTGGTGCGCATTGAAATACTCTTTCGACTTGAGTCGCGAGCTCTACATTCACGTCGTCGCTGTCACCAAAAGAAAATGCGATAGCAATATCGACATTGCTCAGCGCTCCGTAACTCGCGCGAGTCCAAACATTTGAACTTAGATATTGATGAATACGCTGTTTCGCACCTTCTTCAAGTGAATAAGAAGGTTGCGCATATTGGAACGGTTTTGGATCCGATGCTAGAAAAGAAAGATGCTTAGGTACTTCAAAACCTAACTCAGACACGAAATCAAAGAATTTCAACATAACAAATACTACCCAAACTAAATTCAAGTCCGTTTAGCCAGTTCTGTCCGTTGTTATGCAATAAGTCTAACAGTTTTTACGTACAAGCCACAAGATAATTGTTCAATTTATCATCAACAACCTTAATTCAAAATATGAGTGATCAGTTAGGTTAGTCACGAAATCTTGTATTATCATTACGTTATGTCAAATATGCTTCAAATTGCACTTGGTGGACAATATTGAAACTGATCGAACATAGTGCTTGTATGCTCGCGATTACGCTTATCTTTGTAAGCACTCCTATGAGGAGTGAAGATGAGTTGAGCTTTTACGGTCAGCGAAATGTCATTGCTCCAACACCCAAGACACAAGAAACAACAACTTTTCACCGTCGAGTTATTGCTCCTAGAATTGAAGATGAGTTAGCCGACCACAAAACCGATGACACAATACCTCATGATTTGACTCAACATCGGCCAGCACTGGATGTACAGAGAGCATTAAATCGTAATGAGCTTCTACTTGCCAAGAAAGCACAATACTACTTCCTTCGAAATGAGCGCACAGAAACAGGGCTTTGGGACTCTGTGCAAGGGTACCCCCATACTACCATGTGGGATGTGGCCAGCGGAATTGGAGCTCTGCTTGCTATGGAAGCTCTTGGCCTACGAACGACGTCCCAAACTCACTATGACTTGCGAAAAACGTTAACCACTTTGCAAACCCTTCCCTTATACAAAGATACCCTGCCCAATCGAGAGTACAGCACCAAGACTGGAGAGTCTTCTGGTCGGTTGAGTTCGAGCAAAAGTAACGGCAGTGGATGGTCGGCACTAGATATCGGTCGACTTTTAATTTGGTTAAAAATCGTTTGTCAGCAACATCCAGATTTGATCGATGAGGTCGCGACTGTTGTCAGCAATTGGCAACTCAGCAAAGCGGTTAACGATGGAACTCTTTTCGGTGCAAATGTATATAAGGGCAAGGAGTACTATCGCCAAGAAGGAAGAAATGGTTATCTTCAGTACGCGGCAAAAGGATTCGAGCTATTCAATTTGCCTGTCGACTTACCAGATTTAAATAAGCACCTAAAGACCGTCAATGTAGAAGATATCGATATACAAATTGATACTCGAAACGTACCATTTTTAACGAGTGATCCTTACTTCCTAGCCAGCCTAGAGTATGAGCAAAACCCAGATTGGAGTCAGCTAAATCAAATCTATCAGCTTCATAAGTTTGTTTGGATTACTCAAAACAAAGTCACCAGTTATGCTGAAGACGCAATGAACAAAAACCCATGGTTTGCCTACAATAACATTTACTATTACGGCAAGCCTTGGACCAGTGTGAGCCCAGCAGGTAAAACTATTGAAAACCCTCAGGTACTTAGCCATAAAGCTGCGTTTGCTTTCAGTTCTCTATTTGACGACGAATTTAGCCAAGTACTTTTTAACGAGGTCTTAACCAGCAGCCGTCAATATAGGAGCATTCCCACAGGAGTGTACGCTAATGGTGGGAGCAATTCAGCTTTCAATATTAATACTAATTCATTAATCTTGGTCGCATTATGGTACCGAGCTAACGGCTCTCAACCAATACTTGAGCTCAGGTAAAAAAGTGGAAATTCACAACAAATAGAATCGCCACTTTCATGTTAAATCAAAGAGTTAACGCATATAGGCTTTCAATCGTTGACTCTTTTGAATCAGCAGCGTATCGAACAACATGGCGACGATAATCGTCACTCCAGCTAATGGAAATAACACCCCAACCAAGAGCAATGACCCTAAACCCACTTTCCATATACCATCTAGTTCAAAGCGTGGTGGTACACCCAGTCTACTCTGCTTCACCGGTCTTCGAATCCACCACATCCAAGCCCCTGTCACAGAGATGGCGATAAAAGCAATGCAGAAAAAGACATTAAGCCATTTATTCACCGGACTTAAGTCGCCTTGATGTAAAGAGACACCAGCAGCCATTAGCTTCGCCACTACCGTGTAATCATCCCACGTCACATCAATCAATGTTTGGCCACTGTATTGATCAACGTGTACCGTTCTATCTAAGCGCGGGTCTATCACATCTCCGGCCATAGAATTAGCTGCGATTGTATACACGCCCGTTTCTGACTGAGGTAAGTAGATTCGGTATTGGGTTAGACCTAACTGCTCAGCTTTTAGTGCAATAGCATCAACACTTATCGAGTCATCCGAATGATATTGAGTAAGATCATTTTCTGTTTGATGACCGCCATGGTGACCTGAAGACTCAGGAACGGCTGCCAGTTCTAGATTCCATGGCATTTCTTCCTCACTACCATGGTTTAGATGTTTATGCAGTTGCGTAGATTGCGGCTTATCTCCCCACGTATAGTAAGTTGGAAATGTATTCCATCCTTGAACCATCTTAGCGCCCCATACGCCAGCCCATGCAAGGCCCGACAGCAAAAATAGTAGTAGTATCACGGATAAGGTACCACCCAGATTCGTATGTATATCTTTTATAAGTGTTCGGGTGCCACTGTTGGTTCGAATTCGGAGAAACCCCACTTTCGTTGCGCTATCTCGCGGAATCCACAAATAAATACCGCTTACTAATAACAGGATACCTAAACTAGCAGATACCTCTATCAGGTAATCCCCCCACTGGCCAATCAACAACGTGCCATGAATCTCATTGGCCAATTGATACCAGCTGTCACTACGATCAATCTCACCAAGCACTTCAGCATCATATGGATTGACTGTTACAAATAGAGATTTTCCATTTTCTAGTCGAACATTAAATCGATTCGCTTGCTCCTTGCTGCCTGTCACGATGAGCTGAGTTATCACCGCTGATGGATAAGCTTTTTGAACTGCCTCAAGCTGCGTGGATACCGCTACTTGAGTACTTTGAGGCTCGATGTTAATGAGTGCGCCGTATCGAAGTTCCTCAATCTCATCATCAAACAGCATCACTAAGCCAGTAACACTTAACATCAACATAAACGGGATAACAAACAGTCCCGCATAAAAGTGCCATCTCCATACGAGGAAATACCTAGCTTTACCTTTCTTTTCACCTTGTGACGCGCGTGCGCCATCCTTAGGATGAGTCTGAACTTGACTACCCAACATTTCATATTCCTTTTTGTGCGCAAAAACGCCCCTCTTGAAGTGATTCAAGATGAGTCGTTGAGCTTTGACTTTACTTCGTGGCAATTCGCCTATTGTTTTATTGAAATTTAAGTAAGCAAACTAGATGGGGGCGCTCTTGGGATAGCAATCTGAAACCTATCACTTAGAGCCAAATAAGTGTATTGATCCCCAATCGCTAACGAGGTCTTTCTTATGTATGTGGGTGTTGGAAAAGAATCTTGATGAAAAATCGAAAAGTGACTAAATGGACAAGGCTTGCTGTGCTGAACGTCAGCCTTACCTTCCTCAACTTGTACCAGTTCAAAACCATTGATAGTACAAAGAGTTGCCCATACACCAGCGCTGGCGCCATGGGCATTAATCACAGGCATCAATGTTACAAGCACCCAGCTCAGGGCACTTGCTACTAGCATAGTTCGCTTAAAGTTTGATGCTCGAATCATTATTACTCTCAATTATTTGAGCGCAAATATATAACCACTTAGCAACAAATTCAGCAACTTGCTTTCAAAAACCCAACTCAGATCATGCGATTTATAAATTAAAATCAACCAATGCTCGTCCACTCAACTTCAATAGAAACAAAAAAATTTAGCGAAAGATTGCTGACAAAAACTTACGCCCTCTATCAAAGAGGGCGCATTCTTATCTCAGGCATAAATTATGAAAACGTAATAACTAACAACTAATTAGTCGACTTCATCCCAAGCCTGTTCCCAATATAATCCAGCACCTGGTTCATAAGCCCATTGTTGATCTTGAGATGCTGAGCACCAACCAGAAACCTTACAGCTAAAGTTGCGGCTATTGTGAGTCACTTTATCACCAGCGGCATAGGTATTACCTACTTTAAAATCAGGGTAATCGCCTGGCGTTTTATCGCCACCATCACCGTTACCATTGCCAGAGTCGCCAATTGTGATCCATGCTTGGTCACCGTAAATTCCCGTTGGCGCATAAGCTGCATTAGAACACCAAGTTTCATACTTCTCACACTCATAAACAGTGCCAGAAGCAATTACTCGATCACCAGGCTTGTAGTTGTTGCCAGGAACGTAAGTTGGATAGCCTGGTAATACCGGCGCAGCCTCTACTGTAAAGCTTTGGCTTGTACTTGCCGAAGTACCTAAGTCATCAACCACGACTAGCGATACGTTGTACGCCCCTTCCACTTTAGGAATGAACTGAGCAGTAGATGAAGATTCCCCATCCAGTACTACAGAGCTTCCTTGAGGGTTGCTCACACTCCAGCGATAGTCAGTGATTACCCCATCATCTGTAGACTTAGTGCCATCTAGTGTCACCTGCTTACCTACAACTTTTTCACCTTTAACTTGAATTACACCCTGTGGAGCAACATTGTCTTCAGTATTCGCAGATACATTGATCGTGATTGTGTCTGTCGACTCAGCAAGGCCGTCGCTTACCGTCAATGAGAAAACAAGTTTCTGATCGATATTTTTTAGAACGTCAGTTTCAAGCTTAATAACTTTACGCTTGCCATTATTTGGTAACGGTAGTGTTTCACCTTCAAGTTGCTTCCACTGATACGTTAATTTATCGCCATCCGGATCAGAAGATTTCTTGCCGTTCAGTGTTAAAAGATCACCGCGAACAATATTTTGTTTGCCTTTTGCTTCAGCAATTGGGTCGGCATTATCTCCAGCTAGAGTAATTTTCACCTTGTCAGAAGACTTATTGCCCTTAGCATCTGTAACAACCAACTTTGGCTCAATAGTCACTAGGCGCTTAGCTCCTGATGCGTCACTGATAACAATTTCTGGTTGAGCAGTCTTCGCACGACGTAACTTAACCTGCGACTTATCAATGCCTGTGACCTTACCTTTAGTCCATTTGTATGTGAGCTCACCTGATGCACTTGTAGAATCACTACCATCGAGCTTGACACTAGAACCTGACACTAACTCAGCAACAATATCCGAACCGGCTTCCGCTTTAGTTTCAGCTACGACTTTGTCATCAAGGGTCGTTAGATCAATACACTCTTGCTGCGTTGTAACGTTTTCACCACAGCTATAGATGATATTTTCCATATCAATGTTTGAAGCGTTGGCAGTTTGCTTATAACCCATACCTTCACGAGCCGCATTGAGCATCAAGCCATTGTCGTAGTCAGCCATCCAAGTAAATAGACCACCCAAGCCCATTTCTTTCACGTATTGAGCTTTTAGGAAAGCGGTACGAGGCGTGTCCATCGATAGGAAGAAGTTTTTCTCTTCATTATAGAAGTAATCAGCATTAGCCTCTTTATCAGTCAGCATCTTGTATCCAGGATACTTATCCATTTCGATACCGTTTTCAGGGTCTATAGATGCGAAGTTCACTAGGAAATCTTCCCATTCAGTAACACCTGCTTCCCAAGAGCCACCAACAAGGTTCCCATCGGTTGGCATAGAGTAAGTACCAGCTAAAGGTGACTCACTAGTAAGTTCAGCGTTTGCTGCATTTCGGCTGTACGTTGCGTAACCAATATGGATTGCCTTCGCTGGGATACCCAGATCTTCGATCATATAGCGTACTGACGTATCAGTAGACCACTTAGCATCACCATAAGGGTATAAGTTGGTGTGGTGATTTAGTCCTTCAGCCCATGGCGTACCAAAGAAGTCATACGTCATTAGGTGAATGATATCTAAGCCTGCATCCATTAGACCTTTTAGGTTAGACGCATCCAGTTTAGATTTTGGTGCGCCAGCCGCAATAGCAATCTTCACATCAGTACGACCGATGTTGTCTAATCCAGCACGTAGTTCAGAAATTAACTTCGCGTAGTTATCGCCGTCAGCATCGTCTTCTGTGTTACCTTCAGCACCGCCGCCTCCTGGGTACTCCCAGTCGATATCAACTTGACTGAACATTGGGAAGTTACTGAAAATTTGAACCGTACTATCTACGAAAATTTTTCTATTTTTTGGGTCCTTCGCCATATCAGAGAAAGGTTCTGATAATGACCAGCCGCCAATACTAAACGCTAACTCCATATCCGGATTAGCTTCTTTCGCTTTTTTGGCCGCGCCCAAAAGGCCCGCAACACGATTTTGACCTTGGTACCAACGCTGTGCAAGAACATCCTCAGATTCCCAGTGAGGGTTACCAGCATTAGCTTGGTCTTGATCAGATAGTGCACCATTAACCGTGGTAGCCATATCACCCCACGCGTCTGTTGTTACCACTTCGTAATCAGGAGCACCTAAATATGAACAGATTCTAGCTAGAGACTCAATTGCACTGGTATTCGCAGGGTCACCGATTTCACTACCACACATACCAAAGAATGACAGGACAAGTTTGTCGTAACCGTTCGCAAACTTAGCAATATTTACGTCTCGGCCATATTGACCCCAGTTGGATACATAAGCAGAGATTGGTGCAAGTGAGCTGTCCTTTTGATACTCATTCACTTGATATTCCATATAAGACGTTTTTGGGCCCTTGCCGTCTGCTCTCTCTTTTACTTCAGCCTTAGTGATTACAGACTCATCAACACGAGTGAAATCTTGGGCATTAACAAATGTCGCACCGGTAGAAAAGCTCGCTACGATAGCAGCTGTAACCAAATTTAGTTTATTCATTTTTATTCCTTTAATATTCCATTAATTCTTTACGCGTATTATTTTTCTCATTTAAAAAATTTATAATCCCTCAACCTCCAGCTAATAAACGCAAAAATTCAAATAACTAGTTAGTACTGCTTGGCATAAATATCACGAAACCAAAGTACGTTCACGGAAAGAAAACACACAGCACTAGCTTAAAACAGAATACTGACACATTACTAAAACATGAACGTTCGCCTGTATTCCGCTGAGAGAAAAGATAATAAAAACAACTAAAAAGATCAGGTTAAGTTATATAAACAAACAGGATAAAGAGGAGAATAATGGATATATTCCAAGTTAAAACCGAGAACCAAACAAAAAATTGAAGTAATATCACAAAAGAAAATTCAAGAAACATTATTAAGATTGTAAACTTCAAAAAATCAAATGAACTACCTTCGATGAAAATCATACCTCAACAAATAACACAGAGAGTCTAAACAATAGACAAGCACCTAATAAAATACAGCCCCTCATATGAGGGGCTTTACCTTAATAAATTCAAGCAATTGAGATATGACTGCTTGAGTTAATAATCAAATCCTACTTTAGTTTTCTATAACAAGTCACTGGACCAGAATCAACGTCCACACAGAACTCGTCTTTACGAACGGAAATTACTTCCATCTTGAATTCTTTACCCATTACAGCCAGCATGATGTCATCAATTTTTTTTGAACAATCACCTGTAGCTCGGAAATTTTTTTTATCGAAATCAACTTTTACTGTTGATTTTCCATATCGTTCGATACTGCCAAATGAATATAAGTCTGCTTGGTAACTACAATTTATCCCCTCAACCGAATAATGATAGCTTATATTCCCATCAAATATTGATATCATTTCTTTAAATGACAAACTGAATTCATCTGCTAGGATTTCTCCATCGGCCACATAGTTCCCATCGGTGATATAGCCTACATGCCTCACATAGTAAGCTATTAGCATTGAAACTATCGCGAGTACTAAAGCAATTATTTTGTGCATAACAAACCAACTTTTTCTTTTTCGACATCAGAGAGAACAACTAAGTTGTGGGCAAATTTTCCTTTATTATTTTCGCACACTAAGTAGTAAACCCCTTTATGCTCCTTTAGAAACAAAGTATTTTCTTGCGATTTCATTGTACTTTTACTTTCAGAGTTTGATGATAAAAAGCTCATAATATGAGGGTATGAAATTACAATATTAACAATCACTACCAACCAAAGAAAGGGGGTAACATAAGAATTAAACTTGGCCAGTGATAGTGATAATTTTATTTCCTTATTATTTTCTTCTATCAGCTCCTCATTGTGCTCATCTGTTTTATCCAATGTAACATCTAGATTTTCGGTTCTACCTTTTTGACGTTCACTATCAATCGAAATAGTTATATCGTCACACAATGAATATCCTTTTCTAGGGTGTGTTATCAGCACATCTTTATGAAAAATAGATTTAAGCTTTTTCCTTAAGGTCGAAACAAGTTGATTTAAATTTGAGCTGCGATCTAATTCTTTTGCATCGCTCCATACTGTCAGTTCAATTTCACCTCTTGATATTATCAAGTGCCCGTTAATATGCTCATCACATATTAGTTGAAGCATCACTGATTCAGGAGTCGTTAAATCTTGCTCTATAACCAGAACATCCATATCAAAAACAGCTAACGTTCGCTTGAATGGATTAAAACAAGCAGAGAAGTTGTCAGAGTCTAAAATATATACAGAACTATCTTTCATCGTAAGTAATGTTATTAAGAAGAATATCTATATTTTAATGCTAACATAATATTTTTCTTACACTACTCGGACCAAGCGAAAAAAAATCGAAAGTGAACCAAGATCAAGTCATTAGTGTTTGTCTAAAACCCAACCATACATAACGAATAGTTATACTTAATCGATATAAAGCACAATTTGAAATGCCACATGATGGATAACACTTCCTCATTAATGGCATAAAACACCTAATTTCACCTAATTTAGGCATACATAGTTTCTACAACTCTTTAGTTTTTTGGAGGGGCGTGCCAGTGGAAGCACCACTCCAATAAACCGACTATGGATGTTCAATCTACTGAACACACAGTCAAAAGATCTATAAAGGATTAGTAGAATGATAAAACTATCTTACCTTGCGCTTGCTATCTCGTCAGCGCTTGCATCACCAATGGCTATAACCAGTGAAGCTCAGAACAACACAGAAACGATACCATATGAGGCTTCCGCTCAGAACTCTCTAAATCAGACGATGCTAGTCTATGAGGGTATAGATGATACCCGTATATTAGGGCAAGAATTCGAAAAGACCCTTAACCCAGGGGAAACCTTAACCCAAGACCTTACAGTCAATGGTTACATTCCTGGGCAAGCCGGACTCACGGTAGATCATATATTGATTGATGGTTTTTTCCGCTGGGAGAGCGATAAAGACAACAACACGACGCTAACTATCACCGAGAAAGATAGTCAAAAAGTCGTCTATTCTGGGCCGCTAGCCTTAAAGAGAATCTATTCAAGTAGTCTCGCATTGAAATTACCTCAGAGTGGCGCTGGTATGGCCTCCGTTGCAAAATTTAACCAAAGTGTAACGCTTGAAAAGGGGAAGCAATATCAAATTGCGTTTAAGGTCGAAGATAATTCTCAAAAACTGACCTTTCGCCCCTTGGAGCATCTGCCTGTGGATGCAAACACAAAGCGTATTGCACCTTCTGGGCAAGAAGAAGAGTTAGACTTTGCCATTTTTATGCGTTTATATGGTGAGGCTACCGCTACTGACTTTGGAGTGAGTATCAAGAGCGCCTCCGAGAACAAACTTGCTTTCGATCCCGGTTACAGTTTGCCTTATCCTGAAAAGCTGATTGACCCTTCATCTGACCAGCCTGAACAGCTAACCTTTGATTTATCTTCCTTATCAGATAAAGACATTGAATTTTCTATTGTTAATAAGAATATTGCTTCTATTAATGTAGAGAAGTTAGGACATTCAGCCGCAGTAGATATAAATGCACTAAGTGAGGGTGAAACCCACCTGCTTGTGAAAGCGGATGGTGAACTCGTCGCAACCGTTGGATTACATTCATACCACCCTATTGATGTTCCCGTTTCATTCCGTGAAGTAAAGATGCCTGATGTGCCTATTACTCAGTCTCGCTTCGATGAGGTATCCGAATACCTTACAAATATCTACAAACCGCTCAATATCAACTTACATTTCTTCGACTTAGGTGTGCAAAAGTTTGACTGGCAGTCCAACGAAACCAGTGGCTACGATATTCCTCCACCAGAAGGCAGCGAAAAATATTTTTCAAACTTGTTTTTATATGGGGACGATATCGAAGGTAATATTGTGTACTGTAGGGGCGGTAGTGGTTCTTCAGGCAAATACAAGGAAACTCAATCTTACTATGGTTGGAAGCTAACCAGCCGATACTGTAATAATGATCGTGCCATTGCTACTCTAGCCCATGAGCTGGGGCATAATTTCTCTCTCGCTCATTACACATCTAAAGGCCTAGATGCACTACCAAACGAATATACGAATCTAATGAAAACAGGGCGAAAGGATGATGAGCTCTTCGGGTTTCAATGGCGCATAATTCAACAAAACTTGCAACGATTGCAACAGTCTGGCGTGCTACCAAAAGTGCCTTCAAAAAATCCTACCCTAGGTATTCCGCCCAGCTATTCAGAGGCTTATGCTAGGAACCAATTGCTCACAGAGGTCCCAATTCTACCTCAGTCAGTAAAATCAGAAGGCTACAAAGTTGAAATCGTTAAATGGCCTACAGCAGGGGTAGCGGTAGCCAATTCAAACGGCACCATTTCATACCGTCACGTTTCACCTAGTATCTTGTCAGACCAAGTCATCTATCGACTGTTTAATAGCAACGGAGCTATGTCTGAAGATATTGTGCTAAATATCACTATCGAAAATGACACAACCTCCAATACAAAGTATGACGGAATGCGTGGTGATTCTATCGATGACTATGTGGCTTTAGCAAAAGATAGCCAAACAACGATAGATGTACTGGAAAATGATAAATTCTTCCATTCATTTGCTGTCCCGCGCCTAATGAATTATACAGCAAAGCAGTTGTTCGAGATCAATTCAGATGGGACAATGACCATTGATTATGACAACTGGCTCAAGCAGAATAAAGTTGAACGAGCTGGTTACGAACATGACTATACCAACACCCCTCACGTTGATATGGTGCCATGGACTCCGATTTATATCAAAGAGATTACTCCTGAAGGCCCTGCTGCTACCGCTAACAATAGCCAAATCAAAGTCAACTTTAGCCAAGACACACTGATTAGCCCTACCACCAACGATATTGACAACGGCGCTGGTATTGATCACCAAGGCGTCAATATTCGTCAACACCCTCAACACGGCCTCATTGAAGTCAACGAGCAAGGTCAATTGGTTTATCGTCATGATGGCAGCGATACTAGCACCGACAGCTTCACCTACCGTGTAAAAGACAGCTACGGCCGCCTGTCAAATCTGGCTACCGTGACTTTAGATATTGAGAAAAAGCATGTAGCCGATGAGTTCACTATCGTATGGCCATCACTTGAAAAAGCTTACTCCTTAACTGATACAGATGGATTGTATATCCCACTTGAACTTGAAGTCGAAGATGGTGACAGCGAAACTTATCGCTTCGTCGCAACTGTCAATAATGTCAGCACCGATACTGATCAGCCATACAAGTTAAAAGGCAAAGTCGGTAAACACACACCAAATCTTCACATTACAGAACCAGGCACCTACAGAGTAGTGGTCAGAGTCACCAATGAATTTGGCGACAAAGAGAAGAAAGTCTTTAAGTTCAAGGTGACTGATGATGTGGTAGAAGACTTCGATATTCGCTGGGACAACCTAAAAGACATCTATCACTTAGACAGCGATGGTTATGTGTTTATCCCGTTAGCGTTGTCGGTTGAGAATGGCACCAGCGATGAGTACACCTATACCGCTACGACATCTCACACTGAAACGGGTGACAACATCGATACTCAGCACGGAGTCATTGGTTCAGAAGAAAACAAGTACATTCGCATTCATGAAAGCGGGGATTATCAAGTCGACGTGGTAGTGAAAAACCCGAAAGGGAATGCTGAAACTGAAACCTATTTCTTCACCGTCAAGAGTGAACTAACCCAAGGAAAGACAACCGTTGAGCCATTAAAAGAGACTTACACACTTACAAAAATCGATGACTATCCATGGCTCGTTGTTCCCGTCACATTGACTGGATACGCGGATAATATCAATACACATGTTGGTATCTTTAATGAGGCTAATGAGCATCGCGTGGCTTATGCCAATACGATTCTAAACGAAGAGCAAACACTTGTTCTTAACGTCAAAGGCCCTGGTGTGTCTGAAGGACACTACACAGTGAAAGTTTGGACAACCGACGACGACGCTCAACATTTCCCAATCTATGTTGAAAATATGGACGCTGAGGAAGAATTTGACTTCGTTTACCCCGATGGCCTGGGCTCATATTCAGCGGGCACCAAAGTTCAAGGTTCTGATGGCGGTATTTACCAGTGCAAACCTTACCCAGCAAGTGGCTGGTGTAATGTCGACAGTGCTGAACATTATGCACCAGGAACAGGTTCAAACTGGGAAGATGCGTGGACAAAAGTTACTGCTGGGGATGGAGCCCAACCAAAGCCTGGTGACTACCCTAGCTATGTTGTCGGTGACGTATACGCAACCGGAGATAAAGTGTCTCATCTACAACGTAACTTTGAGTGTAAAGTGAGCGGCTGGTGTTCATCTGGAACAGCCTCAAGCTGGGCCTATGAACCTGGTGTTGGACTCTACTGGGATCAAGCTTGGACTGAGTTAATCAAGTAAAACCTTACCTCTAAATGCAACTCAAGGCATAGCATCACGCTATGCCTTTTTTTATTTTACTTCACATAATAGCCCTACGTATTTTCCCCATTCTCTCAATACAGATACCGAGCGAAACAAGCGAACTGGAGACAAGGATTCTCACTTGCCATCGCCTCTTGAGCCCTTTTAATTTCAAAAAGTAACCTTAAGTTATATTAACTTTTGATAAAGCTGAACAAGACTTCACTTTCCAATCCTAAGTTATTGAATTAGTAGTCAATTAACTTAACCTTAAAGTCCACATCAACTGAGAACCTGTCCGAAAAACCAGAATGAGAACCCTTCATATCTTTGGCTGTTCCCGCTCATAGTTCGGGCATGAGTTGCAACTAAACGATGCTGTCATCTCAACGGATTAATTAGCAAGGGACACATTGCAACAACAATCATTGGTGTGGTTAACATTTTTTGTTCAACGAATCAGGAAGTATTCAATATGTCCAAAATAAAGACATCGCTTATCCCTCTTTCTACACTACTGTTTAGCGCTGGAGCACTATCTCACGGGTATGTCAGCGCTATTGACGGTGGCGTGGCAGAGGCTCGCGGAACACTTTGTAGTTCCGTTTCCACACAGTCTCAAAAAAATGCTAATTGCGGACAAGTTCAATGGGAGCCGCAAAGTATTGAAGGGCCGGAAGGATTTCCTATCGGAGGCCCTCCCGACGGCAAAATAGCAAGTGGTGGTCTAACCCAATTTTCAGCCTTAAATGAGCAGACTGCTACGCGCTGGGTTAAAACTCCTATTTCACATGGCCTTAACACGTTTGAATGGACATTCACGGCCAACCATGTAACCCGCGATTGGAAATACTACATTACCAAAGCTGATTGGAACCCAAATACCCCATTGACACGCAATTCGTTTGAGTTAACCCCTTTCTGTACAGTCGATGGGGGCATGGTGCAACCGCCAAAACGGGTTCAACATGAGTGTAATGTTCCAAAGCGTGAAGGTTATCAAGTAATCCTTGCCGTCTGGGATGTTGGCGATACGGCTGCAGCGTTCTATAACGTCCTTGATGTAAGATTTGATGGAAACCAACCAGAACAACCCGACCCATCCGCGTGGGTTAAAGGTGGCCAAATCAACCCAGGCATCAACTTGCAACGTGGTGACGTTGTTTACACTAGAGTTTTTGATTCTACTGGAGAGCGACGTGATCTCTCTTCCCGCTTAAAGATAAAGAATGCGAAACATGGCCTAGCCAACAATTGGTCTTATAAACTGGCTAAAAAAATCAATCGAACTCAAAGCCTAATCAAAGCTGGTAATCAAGTTTCCGATGACAAGTTTACACCTATCCACGGAACTAACCCAATTTACCTCAAGAACGGTAATGACCTTGTTCGAGTCGAGTTAGCCTACGAGGTTAAAGATCCTGAACCGATTTATGACTTGGATATCTCTGGCGTGTCTCCTGAATACTCTATAAGTGAAAGTCCTGTCACCTTGGAGCTCACATTGACCGCGACTGGAGATATGACTACGGAACTCACAGTCTACAACCACGCACAAAATACGTTGGCTTATACTCAAGTATCACTCGAAGATGGGGTTTCAGAACCAGTATCACTGGAACTCTCGAAGTCTGAGCCTGGTCATCATATGTTAGTGACAAAATTCAAGGACAGTGAAGGCAACCTAATTGGCCAACAAACTGCGGACTTCCACCTCGTAGAAAAAGGGAAGGATTGTGGCAGCGATCCTGAGGCTAGCAACTACCCTCATTGGGATGCAACAACAACCTATACTGGTGGAGAAAAAGTTAGCTACGAAAATCTTGTATGGCAAGCTAAGTACTGGATTAGCGGTGCAGCTCCAGATAGCAGTGATGCATGGCAGTTACTCAGTGATGTCACACTGCCTTGGGCGAAAGGGAAAGTCTACAATGGCGGAGATAATGTCGTATTTAACGGGCGACTTTATGAAGCTAAATGGTGGGTGAATACAAGTCCTTCAGAATCGCCAAGTGTGTGGCTCGATAAAGGCCCATTTAGTTGTAACTAATTTCCATACGACCTTAAGAAGCTCCGCTAATTCGATGCGGAGCTATTTTAACCTATAAGACACAAAACAATATATGAACACCGCACATGATTTATTAACACGTCTATTTCACTGGACGATGGCATTCATCATTTTATATACAATTACAGCAGGTTACGCGATGCATTTTGTTATCGATAGCCATCCAAAAGTTTTTAAGTTCCTTTCTATTATGAATATGTCAATTGCGACAGTGGGTTCATTACTATTTCCTCTTCGCTTCATCTGGAACTACCTGATAAAAAAACAAGAAAGCACCACGACGTTAACACAACGAATTGTCAAGCTAGCTCACAGTATGATCTACTTTCTAATGTTTCTAGTCTTTACAACTGGATTCCTCATGCTTACAGAACCATTTCCGTTATTTTGGCTAGTCATGATTAACAATCCGATCAATAACCCGGAAGTAAATGCATTTTTCTTCATGTTTCATCGCTTCAGTTGTGCTGGTTTGACTGTATTGGTCGCTGTACATATCGCCGCGGCTCTTCACCACCACTACTTACTAAAAGACACGACCTTAGTGAGAATGCTAGGAATACCGACTTACAGTCACAGCAATCCTTACAATGCAAAGTAGAGACATCAATAAAATACAAGCCTTAAAATAGGATCTTTTAGTTAGAACAACCACTTATGACTTAGCTGGAATTTTCTTAAGGGCGTATATGAAAAATCGACTGCCTAACGATGGGAGGCAGTCGATTTTAGAGTTAGAGAATAAGGTAAATTAACCGAAGATCTTGCTCCAGATGCTAGGATTTCGTTTATCGTGATATTCCACTCGCAGGTCATCAACCATTTTTAGCTCTGCTTTTGCAGCTGACAAGTCGCCCGCTTCCAATTTAGCTTCTACAGAGTCAATTGCGATCGAAAGCTTGTTAAATCCTTCTAAGTACAAGTCATATTTTTCCGGCGGATAATCACCACGTTTGGATTGCTCGATAAGCTCAGAGAGGTTAGACACTGCAGATTGCATTTGCGTAATTTCTTCAGCTTGAGCCGCTTGTTTGAATTCCATTTTCATCTGCTTCATCGTTGCTTTTAAGTCAAAGTCACTAGCGAAGGCTTGGGCTGACATTACAAGGGCGGCAATAGGGAGTAATTTTTTCATTATATTTGTTCTTAGTCTGGAAACAGAGCCGTTAGTGTACTTAAAAATGCCACAACTACAGCCGTTTAATTTGTATCAAGTTATAAATTTTGGAGGCTAAGATAGATACTCAAGTAACAGACGTCAACTGCAAAAAATGCCTCGAATGAAACCATCAATCAGCCTTTCTTTTTGCAGGTTCCGAAAAATACTCAATACTTAAGGAGAGCAATTCACATAGGGTTCAAAGTGCGTAAACAACGATATTCACTGAGTCTCCATATTACTAGCTTATTTCTTGTGCTTACAGGATTGGTAGGCGCGGTGCTCATCGCTATCAGCTACCAACACGCCCAAACATTACTCACTGGTAGTGCTAAAGAACTGAGTAAAGAGAACAGCAGAAAGCTTGAATCTACGTTCCACGTCAAAACAGGCCCTGTGCTCACAACCCTCGACTTTATGGCTACAAGTAATCTCACTCACATGGTTAACAGTAAGCCTACAAATGCCGATTTTCTAACGCCTTTACAGATTATTTTCCAGCGTAATCCTGGTGTTGTCGCTTTGTTTTTTGCTAATAACAAAGGAGATTTAACGCTAATTCGCCCTCTGAGAACCAATACCGATCGAGAACGCTTTAATGCGCCAAAGAAAGCTACATTAATGATCAATAGTACCAAGGTGTCTGGGTCAAATGAGTTTTGGTTTTTAGATGGCAGCTATCGCATTGTTGGCTCAAGGAAACTCTCAGACAATGAGTTTGATCCTAGAACAAGGCCTTGGTTTAACAACGCATCTAAGGATGGGGATATTCGACTAACTGAGCCCTACTTTTTTTATTTTCTACAAACTAGTGGAGTGACCCTATCACGGCGTTCATTAGATGGTGGCTTTGTTGTCGGAGCAGACTTTACCTTGGACTCTTTATCTGCCCAGATTTCTCATTTGGGGTATTCAGACAACACAAAGTTAGTTCTTTTCGACAACCAGTTTAAAATACTCGCCCACCACAATGCCCCCGTGGTGCTCAATTCAAGCAATGTACTCGCTCTTTCCGAAAATAACGAAAACATCTTTAATGGTGTCGTAAACCGGATCGCTAGCCAAACACTCTATGAAACAACGGAATATGATAATCAAAGATGGTCGATCACCTTAACACCTGTGGCACTTAATAAACAAACACGACTTCTTCTCGCGGAAGCAACACCTCAGGATGATTTAATGGCCTCTCTACTTTCAATGAGAGATAAACAAGTTAAGGTCGCATTTGCGATGCTTGCGATGAGTTTTGTTGTAGTTTGGTTAGTTGCTCAGCGATTGGCTAGACCATTACACGCACTCATGCTTCAGACTGACAATATTGCTCGCTTTGATTTTAAGAAAACACGTTACAACAAAAGCGTCATTAAAGAAGTGGCTAATCTCACTCAATCGATTGAATTGATGGAACACACGCTATACGACCTTTTGCGACTATTGAGAGACACTGCAAGCAACCAAGATTTCTCAGTATTAGCTAAGACGATTGCGCACCAAACATTCTTGGTCACTAAGGCTGAGACGATCGTACTGTTTACTTGGGAAGATAAGACAACTAGCTTTGAATGTACTGCCAACCACGCCATTATCCCGTTCAAAATTGATATCAACGAACTTGTTCACAATACAGCTTGGGTACACACTCAACTAACAAAAGGTGAAATCGTACACCTCAGCTTTGATGACAACGCTTTAGCCAACTATCGCGATCATCTTTATAACTCAGACCTTTATTTTTTCCCACTGCATAACCGCGAACAACAACTCGTTGGGATCCTACTCGTCGGCTATGAACGAGCTATTACACAACAGCAAAGTGACAAGCATGCATTTTTAAAAGAACTTCTCAGCTTTGGAGAGATTGCTAAAGAGAACATAGATAAAATAGAGCAACAAAAAGAGATGCTGACTGCGTTCGTAGAACTCATAGCTTCCGCCATCGACACCAAGTCCCCTTATACTGGTAGCCATTGTCAGCGAGTACCAAAACTCACTAAGCTATTGGCCGAAGCAGCAACTAAAGACGACATTTATTTCTCGACCTTTTCTCTTAATAAAGAACAATGGGAGGAGCTCCATCTAGCCTCTTGGCTCCACGATTGCGGTAAAGTCACAACACCAGAATATGTCATTGATAAAGCGACCAAGCTCGAGACGATTTACGACCGAATTCACGAAGTAAGAATGCGCTTTGAACTTTTAAAAGCACAGGCAGAGATCGACTACCTTAAACAAGTCAACATAGACGGCGAAAGCAAACAGCTTAAGCAGGCGTTAATAAGTAAACACAAGCAATTGGATGATGACTTCGCATTTGTCGCACAATGTAATATTGGTGGCGAATTCATGGATGAGAGTTCAAAGGCAAGACTATTAAATATCAGTCAATATCAATGGACTCGAACCTTAGATGATCACCTAGGCGTATCATGGGTCGAAAAAGAAAGATCAGGTGAACAGCCAACCTTACCCGTTCAAGAGGCGCTCCTTTCCGATAAACAAGTTCACCAAATCCGCTGGAAGGAAAATGCTAAACCACAAGATTTTTGGCAAGAAGACTTTGTTCTGAAACCAAGTGAGTTTAAATACAATCGTGGGGAACTCTACAATTTGTGCATTGAGAAAGGCACACTCAACAATGAAGAGCGCTTTATCATTAATGATCATATCATCCAGACATTGATGATGCTTAAGCGACTGCCCTACCCTGAACATTTAAAAAATATTCCCGAGATCGCAGGAGGCCACCACGAACGAATCGATGGTCAAGGTTATCCGCGCGGCCTATATGAAGAGGAGCTTTCGATTCCCGCCCGTATCATGGCTATAGCAGATGTATTCGAAGCGCTTACCTCAAGTGACCGCCCATATAAAAAGGCCAAGAATTTAACCGAGTCACTCAACATAATGACAGATATGGCAACGTCTGGTCATATTGACCCTAAGCTTTATCTGCTGTTCCTTGAAAATCGGATAGACAAGCAATATGCAAACTTATTCTTAGCAAAAGAACAAATCTGCAAAGTTGACCGGGAAGCTCACATACGAAAGGTCAAAACGTTTCTTAAATCTCGCTTTTAGTTCACCACGATATGAGTAATTGCTCTAGGTGCAAATATCTTCCATTCATTTATGTCTTCTACTAACTATCAAAGACTTACATAAACAATGAGTCATTATTTAATCGATTGCCCTCTCAAAGGTTGATGTATGTCAAAGAGTCATAGACAATACGCTGCCAAATAGAATTTAGGTCCCGATCACTGTTTAACGATAGGCACCTACAATTGGTAAGTTTTTTTGGTTTTGCCTATCAGTTTGATAGGCAGTATCAGTTTTATAATTTGAGTTAACGTTGTTAGGGTTAGCCCTCTAAACAAAACGCTAGCAATCTACACATGCTAACTACCTCGTTTCTAAGGGAAGGATGATGGTAATACCAGAAAACAGCAGCATCGTTATTTTTGGTGCTTCGGGTGACTTGACCTACCGCAAGTTGATCCCTGCTTTGTACCACCTTTATGCTGACAAGCAGCTTCCAGAAAACTTCGCCATTTTGGGTGTAAGTCGCACCGAATACAGCGATGAGTCATACCGCGAAAAATTGAAGCAATCACTTCAAGAAATGGAAAAGACTGAACCAGCAACGCTTGATGCGTTTATGAATCACCTTCATTACCAAGCGATCAATACGTTTGAAGTTGATGATTATGCGAAGCTTGCGACTCGACTTGACGAGTTAAATGCTCAATACCAATTTGAGTCTGGTAACATCCTTTTCTATCTATCAACACCGCCTAGCCTTTATGGTGTTATCCCTGCGAATCTTGCGGCTCATGGTTTAAATGACGAATCAAACGGCTGGCGTCGCCTTATCATCGAAAAGCCATTCGGCTACGACTTAGAGTCGGCACAAAAATTAGACAAAGAGATCCACGATCACTTCCAAGAGCACCAGATCTACCGTATCGACCACTACCTTGGCAAAGAAACAGTACAAAACCTACTTGTACTTCGTTTCTCAAACGCGATGTTTGAGCCACTTTGGAACCGTAACTTTATTGATTACGTTGAAATCACAGGTGCTGAATTCTTAGGTGTTGAAGAACGCGGGGGCTACTACGATGGCTCAGGCGCTGTACGCGACATGTTCCAAAACCACCTTCTGCAAGTTCTTGCAATGGTTGGGATGGAGCCACCAGCACAAATCAATGCAGACTCAATTCGTGATGAAGTAGTTAAAGTACTACAGTGTCTGAAACCTTTAGAGGAAGAAGACCTGCGCAACGACCTTGTTCTTGGTCAGTACACGGCATCGGACGTTCGCGGCCAGCACCTTGTAGGCTACCGTGAAGAAAACGGCGTTGCCGACGATTCACGTACTGAGACCTACATTGGTCTAAAAGCATACATCAACAACTGGCGTTGGAACGGTGTACCATTCTATGTTCGTACTGGTAAGCGTCTACCAACGCGTGTTACCGAAGTAGTGATTCACTTCAAGAACACTCCTCACCCAGTATTCGGTCAAGATGCTCCTGAGAACAAACTGATTATCCGTATTCAACCAGACGAAGGCATTCAAATGAGCTTTGGGCTTAAAGAGCCAGGTGCTGGCTTCAAAGCTCGTGAAGTTAAGATGAACTTCTCTTACGCGGATCTTCAAGAAACGAATATGCTGACGGCTTATGAGCGTCTACTTCTTGATGCACTGAACGGTGATGCTACTCTATTTGCACGTACCGACGCTGTAGAAGCTTGTTGGAAGTATGTGCAACCTATTCTCGACTTCAAGCAAGATCCTCAAGCACTATTTGGTTATGCTTGCGGTACTTGGGGTCCTCAAGAGGCAGACGAACTTCTGCAACGTGACGGCCGCGCTTGGCGCTTCCCTTGTAAAAACCTAACAGACACGGATTACTGCGAATTATGATCAATCACAAGATTTTTCAAACGGCTGAACAAGTAGTCGAAAGCTTAGCAAACGATATGAAAGCCTTTAGTGAGTTAGGCCGACCAGTGCACATTTCGCTATCGGGTGGCAGCACACCAAAGATGCTGTTTAAGCTACTAGCACAAGCGCCATACGCTGAAGGTATTCAATGGAACAACCTTCACTTCTGGTGGGGTGATGAGCGTTGTGTTGCACCGGATGATGCAGAAAGCAACTACGGTGAAGCAAATGCACTACTTTTCTCAAATGTGAATCTTCCAGCAGAGAACATTCACCGTATTCGTGGTGAAGAAGAGCCTGCAGTTGAAGCAGAGCGCTTTGCAAAAGAGATGACTGATGTGATTCCTTGTGAAAACGGTACGCCTGTTTTTGATTGGATCCTACTAGGTGTTGGCGCGGATGGCCACACAGCATCACTGTTCCCAGGTGCAACGAACTACCAAGATGAGAACCTGTCTGTACTGGCTTCTCACCCTGAGTCAGGTCAAATCCGCGTCTCTAAAACCGCGAAAGTTTTAGAAGCAGCAAAACGAATCAGCTACCTTGTTCTTGGAGCAGGTAAAGTTGACATCGTACACGAAATTCATACTACTCCAGCAAGCGAGCTGCCTTACCCTGCAGCGAAAATCCAGTCAAAATCTGGCGAAACGGAGTGGTACTTAGATTCAGACGCAGCAGCAAAAATCGCGTAATGCGAGCGTCCAAATAGGAAAATTGGAGAGAAATAATGAAAGGTGATATCGGTGTAATTGGCCTAGCTGTAATGGGTCAAAACCTTATCCTAAACATGAACGACAACGGTTTTAAAGTTGTTGCTCACAACCGTACTGCTGCGAAAGTAGACGAATTCCTAGAAGGCCCAGCTAAAGGCACAAACATCGTTGGTGCTTACTCTCTAGAAGAGCTAGTTGAGAAGCTAGAAGCGCCACGTAAAGTGATGCTAATGGTTCGTGCTGGTGCTGTCGTTGATACTTTCATCGACAACCTAATCCCACTTCTAGACGAAGGCGACATCATCATTGACGGTGGTAACACTAACTACCCTGATACAAACCGTCGTGTAGCGCATTGTCGTGAGAAAGGCATTCACTTCATCGGTACTGGTGTATCTGGTGGTGAAGAAGGTGCACGTTTTGGCCCTTCAATCATGCCAGGTGGCGCAGCTGAAGCTTGGGAAGCGGTTAAGCCAATCTTCCAGGGTATCTCTGCAAAAACTGACGCAGGTGAACCTTGTTGTGACTGGGTTGGTAACGATGGTGCTGGTCACTTCGTTAAGATGGTACACAACGGTATCGAATACGGCGACATGCAGCTTATCACTGAAGCTTACCAGTTCATGAAAGATGGTCTTGGTATGTCTGCTGACGAGATGCAAGCTGTATTCGCTGATTGGAATAAGACTGAGCTAGACAGCTACCTTGTTGAAATCACTGCTGACATCCTTGGCTACAAAGATGAAGACGGAGAGCCTCTAGTTGAGAAGATCCTAGACACAGCTGGTCAGAAAGGTACTGGCAAATGGACTGGTATCAACGCGCTAGACCTAGGTATTCCACTGACTCTAATCTCTGAGTCTGTATTCTCTCGTTGCCTATCTGCGCTTAAAGATCAACGTGTTGAAGCTGAATCTCTATTCGGTAAAACAATCACTCCAGTTGAAGGCGACAAGCAAGAGTGGGTTGATGCACTACGTCAAGCTCTACTAGCTTCAAAGATCATCTCTTACGCTCAAGGCTTCATGCTAATGCGCGAAGCATCTAACGAGAACGGTTGGGATCTAAACTACGGTAACGTAGCACTAATGTGGCGTGGTGGTTGTATCATCCGCAGCGCATTCCTAGGTAATATCCGTGATGCGTACGAAGCAAACCCAGACATCGCGTTCCTGGGTTCTGACGAGTACTTCAAAAATATTCTACAAGGTAGCCTAGCGGCATGGCGTAAAGTAGCAGCGAAATCTCTAGAGTCTGGCATTCCAATGCCATGTACGATTTCAGCGCTATCTTTCCTAGACGGTTACACAACAGCTCGTCTACCAGCTAACCTGCTTCAAGCTCAGCGTGATTACTTCGGTGCTCACACTTACGAGCGCACTGACCGTCCACGTGGTGAGTTCTTCCACACAAACTGGACAGGTACAGGCGGCGATACAGCGTCTACTACTTACGACGTGTAAGAAAACGCCTAAAAGGATGAGTACGGTATTTCATCATACCGAAAAGTCCTACTATAATTAGTGTGTTATGGAGGATGTTAACTAAGTTAACATCCTCTATTTTTTGAAACCTATACAAGGAGCCGTACACCATTAGTACGGATATGGTGACTAACCCTAACCTGGATGGTTAACACAATCATAATTGAGGTTCTTGAGATGACTATTAATAAGTACTTTGTATTCGTTCCACAAACTGAGGAACAAAACACTTCAAAGGACGATAACGTGGTAACAGAAACGGAAACTCAACGTCAGGCTTTAGTAAAACAAGCACAGCAACAAGGTGGCTTGTAAACAGCTAGGTTTCAAAACAAAGAGGAGCTATTTGCTCCTCTTTTTTTATGTATCTAATCGTCTCGCCCACGCTTCTGCGGCATTTTGTATTCGTTGGAATGCTAACAGAAACGCGTGAGAATCTTTTTGGTAAGGGTCATCAATCGTCCCATCTCCACTCCATTGCCCAAACAGCAGGGTTTTGCTCCTCGCCAATGGTGATATATGGATCAAACGTTCAATATGACTTGGCTCCATCACAAGAATAAGATCAGCTTGGTTACACATTGCCTCAGTCACCTGGGTTGCTCGGTGATCTTGAATATCAATTCCATGCTCCTTGGAAACTAAGATAGATATCGGGGCCGCTTTACAATTTGCTAGGCCACTTTTGTCGGTAATTAGCCCTGCTGACCTGATCTCTTTATTGGGAAGCAACTTTTTTAGTATGCCCTCTCCCATCGGGGAACGACACACATTACCCATACAAACCACTAGAATCTTATTGAACAATTTCCGACTCCTTCTTCGGCCTAACGATTTGGATACTCGCTGTAGTTCCTGCTAAAACGAGTAATAGCACAAAGGTCATTGCGTTGGCCGGAGCTTGTAAATTAAAGTCGACTGAAATGTGCATCAACATTCCGAGCAAGCCAATCAAACACCCAAAAGCTGCACCTCGTAACGTCTTACTGTTACGTCTTTTCATCGAACGTACAGATAAAAAGACTGCCCATAACCAAGAAAAACCAAGCAAAAGTGTAGCAGGAATACCAGCCTCAACTAAAAATTGTAGGTAGTCGTTGTGTGCATGATCGTAGTAGCCAATATTAAACTGCGTATAACTTGGAAAAACGGTATAGAAGCTCCCCATTCCAGTGCCGGTCAAAGGAAAGTCGGATACGATAGGTAATGACCATTCAATAACCTCATCTCGAGTTTCTTTTAATATCGAAGTCTGCTCTAGACGCTCTTTTACTTTTCCTAAGCCAAACACCGCTCCTACAACCACAGTATCCACAATGATCAAGCTCACGATTAAAGGAACCAGTGCACGTGGCTTATATTTATAGAAAATGAGTGCAATCAAACCAGCGAGAGTTGTAGCGACGAAAAATGCTGTATTCCCCATTCGAGAACGTGTCATCACTAATGCGATAACCATAATTACTAACGCTAGTCGTACAAACATTTTCCGAGAGACTAGCCCTTCTCCCCACCTTCTTAAGCGTTCAAACCAAGACCCCGATGGACTCACATGCAATTGCGATATGATCAGCCCAATACCTACTGCGAGACAAAGCATCAAATAGTTGGCTAGGTGGTTCTTATAGACGAAAGAACCCGTCGCAATGTCAGACTCTTTAAAACCAAACACCAGAGAATACTCCCAACCAAGTAATACAGCCATTGCTGCATAAAAAGCTTGGAAAGTACCGCTAATGACTAAGGCAAGGACGACTAACTTAAGTCGCTTTGGAGTGAACACCAGTAGAACGGTGTTAAATGCAAACAACGTATAAGAAATGCCCTTTAACAAAGCAACTTCAGTTCCATGAACATCTAAAGAGACCGTTCCCATCTCTGAGCCTAACGCTGCGAACACCTCTGCGGCCTTTGGAGAAATTAGAGCAAGAAGATGTATGTTTAACGGCAGGGTTTGAAATGCTACCCAACACTGGAAAAGAGTTAGAGGTAGCAGCAACCAGAGGAATCTCTTCAACCTAGAAAACGGAAAAGAACGACTTTCAGGAAGATAACTTATTAATATCAAAAGAGTCTGAATTGAAACCCAAACTTCCATGATTGACCAAGCCCATACTCGGTTCGAGGCCAAAGGTATAGGAAGCCAGACAATCAACAGTAAAAGCGAATAGAAGCTTATTTTTTCGAAACGTTGGTACATAGTGCACTTAATATAAATAAAGCCCAGAGTGGGCTTTGATTGGTTAACTACCAGAAACAGATACTGGAGCAGCCGCTGGGGGTGGCGGCGCTGATGGTGTACCCGCTGCCGTTGCTTGCGCAACTTGAGTGGGGTCAACCCCTGCCGAGATCGCTGCCTGCGTTACAACTTCATTTGATACATTAGCCGCCTGTGCTACCTGCGCGATAGAACTGACTGCTTCAGGAGCGGCGGAAATAGCGGAACGTATCACAGTGTCAGCAGCTTGAGGAGCAGCATTCAAAGCAGCGCTTACGACTTCTGCAGCGGCTTCAGGTTTTGCGGCTACAACTGCGGCCACAACCGCTTCAACCATTTCTGGGTACTGAGAAAGTAACTGGGCAACCAGTTCTTCTGTGGACGCGCTAGAGCTCGCAATCATATCTGTAAGCTCAGCTTGGCTAATTTGCTCTGCTAACGCGAGTGGACCTGCCAATATTGTAGAGCCAAGAGCTAAGCTTGCGGCTATTGTCTTTAACTTCATAAACAACCTTTAGTTTTTAATGAAACAAATGCCCCTATCCTTCACGAGGCCCATGGTTATGCTATCAGAGTGAAACTTTGCCGGAGCTAAATCCATTTCGAGTCTCACAATAGCTACAGTTTGTTAGTCCATATCAGAAACACTCGGACTAATATCTAACAGTTCACCTCAGAGGAGCTGTAGTTTTTAAATAAGTAACAGGCTCTTTGACGATGCTGCGTACTGGTTAGAGCCCCTATAAATTGCTCTGGCCTTAAACCATAACGTTCAGACTCTGTAAAGAAACTTAGTGCCGAGAGTTTATCGTCAACACTTAGCTCAGCCCAATGGGCAATGTAGAGCTCAAATGTCGCGACCGATACTTGGGGGTCATACTGACCAAACTTTTTAGCAAGTCGGATGTAATGCTTAACTTGTTCAAAATTTGCACCATCACGCCACAACCCCATTCCTTGCTCAAGGTATTGTTTACCTTCTAATGGACGAATACGATTAGAAACTTCGAGACGGTGATACAGTTTTTCACTATTTACTGGCTTACCTAAGTTATGCTTAACCCACCTATCTAGTTGAGCTAAATACAAAATGTAAGAAGGGTTATTAGGATCAAAGCGGGTAACATAATTATTGAGCTCATCTATCTTCCTTGCATCGTCGTTGCTCACCGGTTTCCTCGAGCCTAGTATCTGTTTTACCTGTGCTTGTGTTCCAATAAAATAGTGATATGCCAATGTTTGGTTAATCGCTTGGTAAATCAGATAAATAGGTATCGTCATCATCGTTAGAATCAAAATTCGTTTAATCACGTCCTTCACCAATTAGCTACGTCCTAGCGGCAAGCGTCTCGTCTTGCCCTAAGGCTTGGGCATACACTTGATCGGTTTGGACTGCAATCTGTTCCCAGTCATATTTGGTTAGGTAATCACTATAATCTTGAGTTTGATACTCAGACAGCATGAGCCCATTTATCTTATTTGTTAGTTCAGCGATATTCCCCACGGCATAGTACTTATCCATGGGCAAATTTACCTCTAAGTTTGCGGGTATATTACTCACTACGATATCTAAGCTATAAGATAGCGCCTCAAGGAGAGCAATCGGCAAGCCTTCATGGTAAGAGCTCATGACAAATGCTTTGGCATTGGAGAATACTGCTTTAAGTTCATTCCCACTAATAAACCCTGTCAGCACCACTCCAGGTGTTTCTTGGGATAGTTGCTTTAGAGATGCGCTGTATTCTGTTTCATGATCACAATCACCAACAAGAACTAGGGGAACCTTTTTGTCTGATTTTTTATAAGCATGAATTAAATCAGTAAACCCTTTTTCCTCAACAAAGCGACCTACAGCAACGATGTATTGGCCTGAAACTAGGTGGTGACGATCTAAATGAGGAGTGGAATCGATGCTCAATGCATCAAAAGATTCGACGCCATTATGTATGAGGTGGGTATCCTGCCTGCCATGTTTGCGCTTAATAAGGTCTCCTATGACACTTGATATCACAATAACTTCATCCGCAAATTTGCAAGCTAGTTTTTCACCTAGTTTCAGTACTGCTTTAGCTGACCTTCCCCATTTCTGTCGATCATAATCTGGTCCATGGTGAGTAAACACAACTTTTAAGCCTAGAAACTTGCAAAACGGCACTAGTAAACCCGGACCAATTGCGTGTACATGAACGACATCAGCACCTAATCTTTTGGCTTTAATCGCTGCTAAGAACGAATGTAGAATCGCCTCGACCGATTTTTTTTGGGGCGCCCAGATCGTTTTCAAAGAAACCTGTTCAAATATCCTCTGTTCGTAATCAACGTAGGGAGAACGGGCGATGATAGTAACGTCATGCCCATGTTGCTTCGCCAAGTATGGATAAAGGTGCTGACAATGAGTTTCTACTCCTCCCAAGACATTGGGTATGCCACGAGTCCCTATGACACATATTTTCATTTTGCTGTCTCTTGATAAATTGAAATTAGTCCTTCGAGGTGTGCTGCTTCACTATAACGAGTCTCGATATCCGCACGGGCTTGCAACTCAATCGAGTTGATCCTCTCCCCTCCATCGACTACAAATTCTATCGACTCACACAATGAGCTGATATCCTCATTCCGATATAAAAAGCCATTTACACCATGCTTTACTATTTCAGGAATTCCACCTATGTCAGAAGCGATGACCGCTTTTCCTTGAGACATAGTTTCCAATACCGACATTGGGCAATTTTCGTAGAGTAACGACGATACAATAACTCCCGAGCACCTCGATATCAGAAGGTCGACTTCCTCACGTTTTTTGAAACCAAGGAAGTGCACATTTTTTAAACCTTGCGCTTGCTGTTCAAATAAGTCTTTGTCAGGCCCATCACCGACAATTTTAAATTCAACATGGGGCATCTTCGAAGCCGCTTGAATAATGCTGCCAACACCTTTGTCGTAAGTTAATCTTCCTACATATAAAATGAATCCTTCTTTGTCCGCAGGCTCTGGTAGCGCGTCTAAATTGATTCCATTGGGTAAGATTGAGATACTTTCTTCACTGTATCCTGCACGAATCAGCATCTCAGCATTAAAGCGACTTGGGCATATGATACGGTCAATTTGTTTATATAAACCAAGTGCTTTATGAGTGTATGCTTCAACGGTATTGATCATACTTTGTGCGAAATTCCCTTTGGAGCAACGGTTGATAGCACAGTTCCAGAATTTACCTCCCAGACATTTACTGCAGGCATTCCCATTTACGTACATCTTGTAATTTGGGCATGCCAGCTTCAAATCATGAGATGTCATGATCGTTGGGATATCATGCTTTTGAGTCGAAGAAAAAATGGAAGGTGATATTTGATGATAAATATTATGTGCATGAAAAATATCGGGCTCGAACTGATCGATCAGTTCATCCAACTGACTTTTCGCATTAAAATTATAAATAGCCTTACTGGCCGAAATGGCCTTATCTTTAATTCCAATACCATCGTAGCGAACTTCATCAGCAAAAAAACTCGAGAAATCAGAGTGAGACATGTTGCTCTCACGCATTGAGAATTCAGCAACTTCGAAGCCTTTTTTCTTCAAGCCTTCAATTTCCGAAAAGTAAACAGTCTCACACCCTCCTTGTGGACGATGAAACTTGTTAGACATAATGACTTTCATTTGTCTTAATCCCTACCATTAAATGCAACAGGTACATCGAAATAAAGAGCAGAAACAACACGACACCTAATTCACATAGAACACGAATAATATCGCTATGGGGCATTAAACCCTCGGTCGTAAACACCATGCTTTCTCGAGCACCAAACCCAAATAAATAGGTAGGAACCCCTTGTGTTAGATAATGAGAAATTATTTCCGACCAGTGTTTAAGCCTAAACACAGCTGAGAGGTCTGTTGAGCCAATCTCTATGATGATCTCTGCATAGCTCATATCTGCAACGTCGTAAAACGAGTTATATGAATAGAGCTCAATTAACCCCCCTAAAACTTCGAAAACTCTATCGAGCAGTCCCATGCTATGAGCAGCCACACCACCAATAACAGTGGCGAGTACTACCACCGGTAAATAGCGAAAGATCACCTTAAAATGGACAATCGCCAATGAACAAGCGACAGCGAGCATTGCTCCAAGTTTTTGGAAAAACAGTGCAACGGCAGTGAAAAGCATCGATTGTGTACTACTTTTTTGCGCCATGTTGAGGTACACAGCAAGCAAGACTGAGTAGTACATGACTGCTGTATTCGCGTTAGGGAAAAAGCCAAAGCTAATCCCGCTGTGATAAACCCGAGACCCTCCCAGAACTTCCACTAACAAGGGAAGTAAGAACAAAAAGGCTAACACTTTTGTCGGAATAAACAGTTTACTCCACCCCATTCCTATTCCAATAAACACGAATAAAAACAAAGAGAAAAACTTCAACAAATCGACGTAGTCAGTATGTGAACCGTTAACCATCAGGTGTAACACCAACGCAATAGCCACCAGCAATAAGTGCAAAGCAGGTTTTTTTCTTACCCCTACTGTCATCGCGTTAACCAGCACCGCAGTTAGGCTGTAGCCAATTGTTCCCACCGCCATTAAATTGGTCAGAGCTTTAAGCGCATTAGTACCTGTTAGGTGGTAAACAGAGAGAACAGAGGTATACAACAACAAAAAGCCAATAAAGAACAATTGATAGCTCTGTTCACTGAATAACTTCATGAGACCATCGCCTCTTCTGCTAAGCACACTACTTTTTCTGCTACTAACTTTTGGTCGTAGCGAGATACATCAAAAGGAACGAATTGAGAAAAGTCTCCAGCTAAGAAGGATTCAAATTGCGCGAAGATTTGTTGGTCACTGTCGATCGATAAGAAAGGCCTTTTCGATAATGTGTAATCAATAAGCTTGCTAGGCTGTTGAACACCACCTTTATTCGCAAAATTGATTAAGAAGTCTGCTTGGCTTAGTTCATAGATACATTGTTCTCTGGGTATCAATGAATGAATTTCAATCCTGTTCCCAAACTCCTGTTTATATTCTTCAAGAATTTGCATGTTTTCGGAACTAGCAGTATTGGTATACACAACAAAACGAAAGTCTATTTCAAGCAGAGATAGGAACTTCAAAAAATTGCGGGGTTCGCGAATACCTTTGTACAATATGCCCGCATAACAAAATGTCGGGACTTGATTTGGGCAATACTCAGCAATATTGACATTATGTAGATCATACCCCTGGGGAACTACCGAGATTTGCGGCCCAACCTGTTTAGACACTAGTTTTTCGAACGCCGGAATGGCAGCTTCCACCGGAGTCATCACATAGTTACAAGACTTAAGAACCCACTTTTCCAGCGGAGTAGCATAGAAACATTGATTACCATTGGGGTTTTGACTATAAGGATCCCCATAATCAAAGATTGTTGCTTTCGCCTTGGTATTGGCGAATGTTTTAGCCAATGCTACCGCTAAATGTACAGAAAAGGGCAAGCCAATAGATAGTATCAAGTCCGCTTGCTTACCTTTCAAAGCTCTATAAAAGAACGGCAATGCTTTGAGGTCTTTACCTCCAGGGAGCAATCTTTCCACACCTTTTCGAATTGAGCTTTTGAGCTTAGAGCCGCCATAACCAGAAGAGCTAGAACTACCCTCTGCCGCTGATGTAGGCACTATCAACTCAACATCATGTCCTTGTGCAGTCAACATTTCATATAGTGATGAAGCCCTGAATGCTCTAGGAGTAATTTCAGGCAAATAATGATACGAAAGTAATATCACTTTCACTTACAGTTCCCTCTTAATTTTTAAACGCACGTATTCCGTAAATGTAATCTTGAGGGCTTTACATGACCGTTCATTTAGGTAGTAATCTGAGTAAACCCTATCCACAACTTCAACGCTCTTTGAACCAATATGCTCAATAACAATATCAAGTGGCGCAAGGCGAATATTGTGGCCATCAACCTCTGGTTTAATATCCGGATACAGCGTCAAATTTAATACACCATCGCCAACTTCTATATAATCGGAAATCTCTAACTGACCTGACTTTAAGTCGATATTTCTCGTCTGTGAAATCCCGTTACGATTTGTTTGGTGAGAAATTGAGCACATTGTTGCTTCTACACTGGAATGCGTGTCTGGTTGCTCTTTAAGTTCAAACAACATTTTGTCATCAAGCGTGAAGTGAAATGGCTTTCTATCATCGGCAACAACCACATTATGCTGCTTATCAGAACGGTAATAGTTACGCTTATTAGCGTTCGAGGTATAGCAATAGGTACCCGATTCAACGATACAAGGAACACCATCAATATAGAGTTCTATCGACCCATCATCACAGTGATTGTGACCGCCTTTACCACTACAACCCAATTGTTCGATATGTCTAAACCAAAGCTCAAACCCTTGGTGGCTAAACTTGTATAAACCAAACTCTGGGAATGAAACGTAAGGCTCATCACCGTCGATATTTATTGCAGTGTCACTACTGACTCCAAGAAAAGCACTAAAAACCCTACAATAACTGTGCTGACTCCATTCTTTAGAAAGCTCCGATATGAAGGCTTCAAAAGCAATCAGCCTTTGTTGTGCGACATATCGATTTCGTTGAGCTAATTCAACGGTGCTAAGATCAATAGAGCGAATGACCATCCCACTATCGTCATCCCCTACACGACTTGGATAGCCAGTAATAGAACACGCGTTATGAGCAAATTTGACTGCTGCGAGAAGCTTTTCTCTAACCCTCGATAGGCGCTCAATACCAAACGCTTTGCCTCTCAGTACACAAATGTGAGCGTAGATAGAAATAGACAGGACTACCATTTCCAATGAAAGGAAATGATACGCTGTTGACCCTTCAAAATTTCCGCCATCACTTAAAAACTGGTTATCAAATTCATCTAACATTTCTTCAAACAAAGCCGTAGCCTCAGCATACTTGTCCGAGAAAAGTGAAAGATAAAAAATTCGCCCCATCAAATCTGCAAGGTAGTGATTGTTTCTAAAGCCGTTATCAAACACTTCTGGGTTTGAATGAATATAAGAATAGTGTTCACTCAAGCACTGAGCCATCTCTATGTCAGATTCCGGCTCGATACCAATCCCCATAATAGACATTGAATGAATCAGGTTCACCAAACGGATTGATACGTCCATAGAGCACTGCCATTGGACCCCATATCCGACAGGGTTTAGGGCCCTAAACTCATTGATGACTTTCTTTAGCTGCTCATTGCCAGATTGATTTGCAGCTAGGTAATAGGCTAACTGGGTAAAACATTGCCCCCGCCCTAGCTCCCAAGGAACTTTAACGTCACTTTCACCTAACAGCTTATAAGGTAATAAACTGTGCCATTTCGTAGACCAATGGTCATGTGTACGATGATCACAGTGCCAATAGTCTTTAGGAATACTAGTCACGTATAGTGGTTCAATTGCAAACACATCAAAACCGGTGCTTACTGGGTGACTAAGATTCAGTCCACTCAAAAACCCTAATTGGTTAGGTTTCAATATTGATGATTGATAGGGGTTGCTAACCATCGCTCCGATAGCCGAGCTCCACTTTTTCTTTTCTCTAAAAACTCTGTTCTTTATTTTGTTTGCCAGCATCACAATTTCCGTCCCCTAACAAAGAACGCAATATTGAGTAGAGCAAAGGTTATTAACGTGCCAACTGCGACCCCTCTCGCGCCGTAAGTTTCAACTAAGGAGATATTTAACGCGAAGTTAAGCAGCACACAACACAGTAGAACAATGTTCATATAAAGGAACTCGCTTTTAGATTGCAACAGCTCTGATGCAGGACTAAAGATGAGAGAAAAAACTGAAGAGGCTGCCAATATGCCAAAAACAGTATCTGTAGTTTCGTATTTACCTTGCTCAATGATCGACGTCCACACTGGCGCAAACACTATTAGAACGACAACGCCCAAAGTAAAAGCTAAATAAACTGGAATCAGCTTGGTTGTTATCTTGGTTAGAGACAGTTCAATGCCTCTTGAAAACATTGGCAAGAGCACTTGCTTTAAAGAATTCATTACTAAAATCAAAAATAAATAATACTGAAATGAAGCGCCATAGGTGGCTAGTTCATAGTCAGATGAGAAATATCTAAGGAAAAACAGATCCATTTGAGAAAGAATCGAAGAAAATGCAAAGTAGATGAATAATGAAAACGCCGTTCTAATTACTACCTTCTGACTATAAGACTCTTCTCCTGAGAACTTAACTCTACGCCAATAATATAATGAGATTGAAAACCAAGAAGCTGCCATGACCAGCGCAATCAAGTACACAGAGTCATAGGCAACTGCGACTACAATCGCTGGTACCGCAAAGCAAGCTGCTCGTTTACTGACAAGCTTCCGGTACATAGAAAAATCTAAGTTTCTTTGCGAGTAGCTTTTCAAACATTCAAAAGCAAGAAGAGCTATCGCGCCTAAAGCAAACAGAGCCACTAGCATCAGCTGCTGTTTAAAATAGTAAAATGAAAACGCAATTAGCCCTAAAACTAATACAAGCTGATACTTAATAATTAGCCTAACTGGTAGCGGCTGCTCGGATATGATGACCATTCGATTAAATGGGTTCACAGCAACCCCTACCACCAACAGTAATAATGTTTGGAATAGCGTAAATTGTGCATAATCAGTGGGACTTAGCTGGTGAATAATGACCAGACCTGCAAGTCCAGTCATCACCTGCGCCATCATATTTCCAGTTATCACAGAATAGAGCGCGTCTTTGAGATTCATAGTTTCACTCAGACCATTAACCTCTTATGAGGCCTCTCGTATCAATGACGACTTTCTTGGCTAAATCCAGCTGATCAGCTAGCTTAAACTGCTTATGGTCAACCAAAATAACGACTACATTAGCCTGTTCAATCGCCTGTTCATAACTACTTAACGAAATACCTTTTTCAGATAGAGACTTAGGAAGAACGTCTATATTTGGCTCAACACAGATCAACTGGCCTACGTCTCGCTGTTCCAGCGCCTCAACAATTTGCACCGCTGGACTCTCTCTAAGATCGTCAATATCAGCTTTGAATGCTAAACCTAAGCAGGCTACTACTGGGCGCTTAAACTGATCAGCTGCCTTTGCTACTTGGTCGACAACATAGTGTGGCTTGCTATCGTTAACCAATCGAGCCTGCTCAATCAGCTTTGCTTCTTCAGGGCAACTGTTCACGATAAACCAAGGGTCAACAGCAATACAGTGGCCACCCACACCAGGCCCTGGGTTCAGGATATTAACTCGAGGATGGCGGTTAGCTAGCTTGATAAGCTCCCAAACGTTGATTTTTAACTTGTCACAGATTATTGATAGCTCGTTTGCAAAGGCGATGTTCACATCTCTAAATGAGTTTTCCGTCAACTTAGCCATTTCCGCCGTTCGAGCAGTAGTCACAATACATTCGCCTCGTACAAATGTTTGATACAACTCTTTCGCACGCTGAGCACAAGCTCCAGATAAACCACCAATAACTCGATCATTGGAGATAAGCTCTTGCATCACGTAACCAGGTAAAACTCGCTCGGGGCAATGAGCAACTTTTATATCAGCACTATCACCAACGTCTTGAGGGAAACTCAAATCTGGACGTGCACTACTTAACCATTCAGCCAGCTTTTCCGTCGCACCTACCGGAGAGGTCGATTCCAATATAACTAGGTTGCCTTTCTGTAGGACTGGGGCAATCGCTTGAGCGGCTGATTCTATGTAGGAGAGATCAGGCTCATGATCATCTCCTTGGAATGGTGTTGGAACCGCAACCATAAAAACATCTGCACTTTCTGCTGTGGTCGTAGCGCGCAGTTTTCCAACGTTCACAGCACTTCGCACAGCGATATCTAAATCAGGCTCTACGATATGAATATCGCCTGCATTTATCGTATCCACTGCGTGTTTGTTGACATCAACACCAACAACATTAATACCGCGCGATGCAATAACGGCAGCAGTAGGAAGCCCAATATAACCTAGTCCAAAAACTGACACTGTTTCAAATGACATAATATCTATCCAATTAATTAGCTAATCTATCCAATATTCTTTGACATGCTCGTCCGTCGCCATATGGGTTGTGAGCAAAGCTCATTTTTTGATAAGCCTCGCTATCCGTGAGTAACGCTTCCAAACCAGTAATGATCTTGTCCATGTCGGTACCCACTAGCTGTACAGTCCCTGCAGCGACTGCTTCTGGGCGTTCCGTAGTATCACGCATTACAAGAACTGGTTTACCAAGCGAAGGGGCTTCTTCTTGAATTCCACCTGAGTCGGTCAAAATGATGTAAGCTCTGCTCATTAAGTAAATAAATGGCAAGTACTGCTGCGGTTCTACCAAATGTATATTGTCGACATTCTGTAGAATTCTGTTAACAGGTTCACGAACGTTTGGATTTAAATGAACCGGGTAAACAACTTGTACATCGGGATGTGCTTTTGCTACATGTGCTAATGATTGGCAAATGCGTTCAAAGCCTCCACCGAAACTCTCACGCCTATGACCTGTAACAAGAACCAGTTTTTTATTGCTATCCAAAAACGGAAATTGTGCCGATAAAGAAGATTCTAATGCTGTATCTGCCGCTATTTTTTCTTTCACCATCAATAGCGCATCAATAACCGTATTCCCGGTGATAGAAACAGTATCTTCCACAACATTTTCTTTAAGTAGGTTCTGTTTTGAAGTTTCCGTCGGTGCAAAGTGATACTTAGTCAAAGCTCCGGTTAGTTTCCTATTCCCCTCTTCAGGCCAAGGGGAATATATATTGTCTGTACGCAGGCCTGCTTCAACGTGACCAACTTCGATTTGTTGATAATAAGCCGCTAAACTGGCAGCAAAAGTTGTAGCAGTATCTCCATGGACTAATACAACATCTGGTTCAAACTCTTCTAATACAGGTTTTAGTTCAGTGAGTATTCGTGAAGTGACATCATTGAGCGTCTGACCTTGCTTCATCAAATTCAAATCGTAATCTGGTGTGATCTCAAATAATTCTAAGACTTGGTCTAGCATCTCTCGATGTTGAGCAGTTACACAACATCGTGCATCAAAGCGTTCGTCTGCATTAAGAGCATGAACAAGGGGAGCCATTTTGATCGCTTCAGGGCGCGTACCAAAAACAGTAAGAATCTTCTTATTTTCCATAATCTAAGAGCTCTATTGAGTTTAAAAATAATCCCTGCCCATACAGGGTATGCTTCATTATGAATGTGGTTTACGATTGCTCGGCTAAATGGTTCTCACCATAGGTTCCGTAAGCGCCATATTTGCTATAACTGCCATATCCATATTCCGCTTTGAGTGTCTTGCTAGTAACTTGATTGACAATGACGCCATCAATTGAGATATCGTGGCTTATGTACCGTGCCATCGTATTTTTTAAACTATTAACTCGTGTTGAGTTTGCCTTTAGGACCACGATGATACTGCCTACCAACTTACTGATAACCATGCTATCGCTCACCATCAAAGTCGGGGGTGTATCAACAATGACTCTGTCAAAATGTTGCTCTAGTTTATCCAACAACTTGGCGAACTTTTCCGAACTGAGCAGCTCTTGAGGATTTGGGGTAAGCATGCCAGCAGGCAATACCGTTAGACCTGAGGCTTCATCTTTAATCAGACACTCTTTTAAATTTGTACCGAGCAGTAGATGGTTGGTTAAACCTTGATGGTATTTCTTCAATCCAAAGCGTTCAGCTACAGCAGGTTTTCTTAAGTCACAATCAACGAGTATTACATTTTCGACCTTCGCGAATGCCATCGCCAAATTAATCGAACACGTTGTTTTTCCTTCGCTAGGCAGAGACGAAGTAACAGCTAAGCGCTTTTTGCCACTATTCATCAAATTGAGTGTCAATGCTGTTCGAATAGAACGGAATGACTCACTAAATGGCAGGTGTTCAGTATCAAAGAAGACAGAGTTATCTAAGTTCTCACGCTTAAACCTTTTATTCACCACCTGCGGTATTCCGCCTAATGGCACTAAACCAAAACGTTCTTCAAAATCTTTCACCGATGAGATGGTGTTGCGAATCGCATCTAAAACGAACACTAATACAACCGCGAAGCCGAATGATGCCACCAATGCCATCGCTATAATCAACTTCTTATTCGGCTTGATTGGGGAAAGCGGTACCCTTGCCAGGTCAGTGAAACGCGCGTTAGCCGCTTGGAAATCACTTGTCGCGGTTGTCTCTTTCTGGCGTGTTAGAAATAAATTCAGGACTTGGCGGTTAGTTTCCACTTCGCGTTTTAAAGACTCGTATTCTCGTTTTTTAACGGAAAGACTTTGGAACTCTTTCTTTTTGCGGCTTAGCTCTTTACTAAGCAAAGATTCTTGCGCTCTTAGTGATGATAATTCTTTGCCCATACCATTAATGAGCTGTCCAACTAACTGCTTTGATTGCTCTTTAACCGAGTCGAGTTGCGCATGAGCTTGAAGCATTTTTTCATGCTTTGGCCCATAACGAAGCGCTAGCTCTCGCACATTCTTTTCAGCAGTGACCTGCAACTTGCGAATTTCAACAACCTGTGGATGTGTCGAAATAGCAGGAATGGAAGCGATGGTTGTTATGTCTAGATTTTTGCCACGACGCAGGGATGAATACGCTGATTCAACTTCAATACGTCTATCTGTCACTTCAGCTAGTCGTTCACTCAAATTACTGACTTCAGCACTTGCTAATGCATCAATACCGCTGTCATCAATCAACTCTTCACGGGTTAAGTAGTCTGTAAGCGTTGTTTCCGAAGCTAGCAATTCACTTTGAAGCTCTTTCAATCTGTTACTGATCCAGATAGAAGCGTCTTTGGTTGCCGCTAGTCGCGCTTCAACATTTGACTCAATGTACGCCTTACCCACTTCATTTGCTATTTGAGCTGCTAATTGAGGGTTATCTGATAAAAAACTTATTTTAACAAGTTGCGTCTTTCTAATCGGCGTAATAGTTAACTGCTTTGAAAAGGTCGATATGGCCTCTTGTCGTATAGACTCTCTTAACTCACTATCAGTAGGAGACTCTTGAACACTGTAAGCTTGAAAAAGAGGCAAGTTTTTGAGCGTTACTAAAATCGACGTATTGGGTTTCAATGTGCTATTAAACTCAGCAAGATCTTCTAAGTTCAGTTTTTCAATGACTCTTTCCGCAATTTGGTTTGACTTAAGGATTTCAAACTGAGTTTGGTAATACTCTTTCTTGGTCGAATCAATTCCAACAACTTCTTCAATAGAAACAGCTTTGTTGGTTTCTGCCTCTATCATTAGAATCGCCGTAGCCTGAAACTTAGGTGTCATTGAAAATACAATTAGAACCACAAGTGCGGTTACTAGTAGTGAGAATGAGGCAATCTTGAACCAATTCTTACGAAGAAGGATTAAATATTTTCCTAAGTCTATAAGTTGCAATGATGCCGAGCTTTGCTCTGTTTTTAGTAGTTGCATGAAATTTAGCTAACGTTAACTGAATGATTAAAATAATGTGCTTACGACGTATATGGTGTCGCCAGGTCCCACAAACTGCGTAAGAGAAACTTCTTCTTGGTCTTTTAGGAACTCTTCTAACTCATTACCTTTCAACCCTTTAAGGTCATTCTCTCTGGTAAGATAGATATCGCGCGTTTTCTTATATCTAGCAGTAAAACCACCCGCTAGCGATACCGCTTTTTCTACTGTTAAACCAGGCTGCCATTCGAACGCTCCTGGATGGTTAACAACACCATTTACATAGATATTTCTGTACCTTTCGATAGTCACAGAGACTTTAGGGTTAATTAGCACGCTTCCTTTTAGACCATCTGTAATCTCTTTCTGAATTAAATTGAGTGTTTTATTTTTAGTTGACAGATTACCCAAATAAGGGAACTCGATTATTTCTCGAGTATCAATATGTAATTTATCGATCGTTAAATCGTTTTCTCCGTAAACAGTAATATTAATTACATCTCCTGGAGAAACGAGATAGTCTTTTATTCCATGACTTTTTGCGAGCGAGCTAAAACTCACCATTGCAAAAATTACAATTAGTATTTTCTTAATCATTACTTGCTCAAAATGTTATCTATTTAGTATGCCGTCTTTCCGACAAAACCTTTAAAGACGGTTAGAACAATCACCTTAATATCTAAGGTTAAACTCCAGTTTTGGATATACCTCAAGTCATACTCAACTCGTTTTTCCATCTTATCTAAGGTATCGGTTTCACCTCGATAACCATTCACCTGAGCAAGCCCTGTGATGCCGGGTTTGACTTTATGACGAAGCATATATTTGTCTACAATTTGTCGATATTCTTCATTGTGCGCGACAGCGTGAGGTCTTGGCCCAACAATGGACATTCGCCCTTGAAGTACATTAATAAACTGTGGCAACTCATCTAAGGATGTTCTTCGAATAAACGCACCAAACCTTGTCACTCTGGGGTCATTTTTGGTTGCTTGTTTAACCACAGAGCCATTGTCCGTTGTTCTCATTGACCTAAACTTCCAGACCTCAATCGCTTCACCATCTAAGCCATATCTGAGTTGTTTAAACACAATCGGGCCTGGGCTCGAGAGCTTGACACCTAACGCAACAAAAAAGAGAACAGGGCTGATTAAAAGAGTAATTAAAGATGCTAAAGCAATGTCTTCAAGTCTTTTAGTAACGCTTGCCAGCCCATAGAATGGCGTATCTTGAATGCTAATTGTTGGACTATTGCCTATTGTTCTCCAACGTGCTTGCATCAGTTCATACGTATAGATATCAGGGATTAAGTACACACGCGCCGTTGTGTCTGAAAACATGTTCACAACATCTTTGACTCGCTTAACCTCTCCCATCGGGAGCGCAATATATACATGTCTAATTTCACGCATTTTGGCTTTTGTTACTGAGTCTGCAATTGTTCCCAGTATTTGATGTTCTTGGCTACTTGCAGGCAGGCGACTCGGCTCTCTATCATCATAAAAGCCAACAAACTCCAAGTTCGATGACTTGTCAGATTGAATATCTTGAGCAAGTCGAATACCAGCATTCGATACACCAACAATTATCGCCTTTTGTTTGTAATCAAACTTCTTATAGTGCGAACGCAACAATTGGTTGCCCGCTAGGCGACAAGTGATAAGAGTGATCGGTGTAGCTAGCATCCACGCAGTCACAACAACTCTCGAGTGAATTTCGGTCCACTTTGTAAAAAATGCAAAGAGCAACAATACTAATAGTGTTTGCATCCAAACTGAGAGTATATTTTTAAATTCACCTTTTTGAGTAAATGCTCCTCTATTTCTATAAAGGCTCGACTGCTCTGCAAAAAAAACAAATAGCAGCGCTGATATCAAACCAGATACGATATATATTTTTGAAATAGACCCCAAATATAAAAGGGATATGGTAAGCAATGATATTATAATTATAAAACCATCAATTACTCGATAGAGTGCATTTGATTCTTCTTCACCAAACTTAACCTTACTGTACGTTGTCATGTCCATATTTTAGTACGCTACCACCTTTAACCTTGTGGTTATTAGATTGCTATAAATAATGATGATCGAATCTGCCCATCTCAATTACTGGACTAGGCGGTCTCATTTTTAAATATATACACACGAGTTGTAAAGTCTCATTTTTGATAATCAAAATAACTTAAAAATGAATTAAATATGCCTCCATAAATTGATTACATATCTATTATTTTTTTCACTATTGTTTGATACACAGATCGCAAAAAGTCAGATTTAATAAACAAAAAACATAAATAGACCTATAAGTCTTAGATTTGAAACTATGATTTAGAGCTTATTATTTTTGAGACAACTAATGTTTAAGCTCAACATATGAGCAGGTTGAATTGACGAAGAGAGTTATTCTTGAAGTGAATTTAATATATGGCTAATTAATAATAAGTTATGCCTTTGGGTTATAGTGTATAACCTCATTTAAATGTAGCTACGAATCTTTCGGAAAACTCGTAGCCATAGTCATCGCTTGCTTAACTAACGTGAGTTAATTACATAACGGAGTAGCTCTACAACTTGCTCTGGGGTCTCTGCCCAAGCCATTGCCGACGCGTCAACTTCTTTAAGAGGGTGGACTAGAGCCTCATCATGTAAAGTGATAAAGGGTTTATTGTGTGCAGCTAACATTCCTGCATCAAATGCTGCATTCCACTGACGGTATTTATCACCAAAGCGCACGACTCCTATATCGCATTGCTTTATCAACGTAGAAGTGCGAATAGAATTGACCTTAGAGGATTGGTGATCTCTCCAAAAGTTAGATTCGTTACCTCTCAGCAAATCACCCGCTGCATCACTTGATTCATGATCAGTATTAGCTGAGAAAAACTGGACATTGAGATCGTTGGCCTTCGCACCATCGATGATTCGCTCACGCCAATCTGTGTGTATTTCTCCACTTAAATATACTTTCCATAGCATTGTTCTATTTCTCCTAACTAGTTTTTAGTGTTCATCATAACGACATTAGAGCGAATTACCGATTGCTCCACGACAATATCCGCTAGCTTTTCTCTACTTGAAAGATAATGCGCTGTAGTTTTGTGCTCAGCCAATGCTTCAGAAGACTGATAGATTTCATAAAGATGGAATAGTTGGGGATTCGAAGTATCTTCCAAGACATCAAATTGTATACATCCAACTTCATTGTTGACCGATGACTTTGCATTCTCTTGCATGATGGCTAGATAGTCCCCTTCTCGCCCTTCCTTCACGCGATTAGAAACAACGATACAATACATACTCATACTTTCTCCCTGAAATTATTGTCATTATTTGATATATTACATACAGATTGTATACAATAACAATCAAAATTTAAAACAAGGAGCTAAGTCATGGAAAGACCAAAAGCATTTTCAGGTATCAGACATATAGCCTTAGTGGTGCAAAAGTTTGAAGAGTGTGAATCATTTTACACCGAAGTGATCGGTATGAAGATTCTTCGCCGCGCAAATAACAACCTAATATACCTAACAAATGGGTGTGACAATCTTTCTTTGGGTAGAGCTAAGACGCAGCGGATTTGTTCTCCAATTAGCGTTGACCACTTCGGATTGATTGTGGAAAGTAAAGAACAGCTCCATCAATGGTATGAATATATGCTGTTTAAAGGCGTTCCTTTGCTCGATTCACCGCATGATCACAGTGACGGAGCTAGAAGCTTTCATTGTAAAGATCCCGAAGGTCACATCATTCAGCCGCTGTACCACCCCGCACTTTCTGGGCAAAGCGTTACTTAGTGGGTATTAGACCTAATACTTTAAGCTTTCGGTACACGGTGTTCCTACTTACCCCTAATACACGTGAAACTTTACTGATGTTGCCTTGGTGTACTTTATAGGCACTGATAAGTGTTTGATTTAATGTGGTATTTAAGTCTGTTCCTGAAGTATCTTCTTTGCACATAGCAGTAGACATCAATGGTTGAGCGAGATGCTCAGGGATATGCTCTACCGAAAGCTCTTCTTGTTCACTGGCAATCAAAGCAGTGACTTTCAGTAAGTTGTCTAGCTCTCTTAGATTTCCTTTCCACTCATAAGTCATTAATTCAGCCATTAACGAAGGAGAAATCGATTGAATTCCTTGTCTGTACTTGGCAAAGATGGCTTCGATGATATTTTGCTTATCTTGACGCTCCCTAAGTGGAGGCAGAGTAACTGCGAGCCCAATTAAACGGTAGTAAAGATCTTCTCGAAACATGCCTTGATCAACCAATGTAGCCAAATTTTGATGGGTCGCAGAAATAATTTGGATATCAACTTTATGGCTGGTTACACCACCGACTGGCACCACCATTTTCTCTTGTAAGACTGTTAGCAAACGACATTGTGCTTCCAAAGGCATCTCTCCTATTTCATCCAAAAACAGAATCCCTTTGTCCGCTTGACGTATCTTACCTAAGTAACCTTGTTTGCTCGCGCCTGTAAATGCACCAGGGGCATGCCCAAACAGTTCTGATTCAATTAGATCTTTAGGTAATGCACCGCAATTTACTGTAATTAATGGTTGTTTGGCGCGATTGCTTTGCTTATGTAATTCTTTAACAAACTCTCCTTTACCGACTCCAGTTTCGCCCAGTATCAGAAGATTGATATCACGCCCGATGACTTTATTTGCTTGTTGCCAAGCCAACTCTATCCTCTCTTCCCCATAATGAAGCTGACTGGACGGGCTTAAGCTCTTTTTCGGTCGTTTGCTTTTTCCTAACGCCTTTTGGTCAAAGACTAATGGATACAGCCCTTCTGTTCGGTGTTCCAAAAGAGTCTCAATACTCGAACCAAGCAATGGCACTTCAGGGATAAGTTGTGCTGCTACTTGATTGTGCGCCAATACCTCTCCATGTTCGTTTGCAATCACAATTCCTTGCCAGCCACTTTTCAATACCGACTCATCATGCGCTAGGTTGATCTGAATTGCACCATTGGGAGTATGAGTCAGCATGTGATTTTCGATTAATTGCACCATGTTCTGGACTAAGACCTGAACCGTGACATCATGCCGACTTTGCTCGCTCGTAATATCAAGAACCCCAACTAACTTTCCCTCAGAGTTAAACAGTGGGCTTGCCGAGCAGCTTATAAATCGGTGTTGTTTAATAAAGTGTTGATCGCCAATAATTGAAACCGCTCGCTGTTCATACAGGGCGGTACCAATCGCGTTCGTCCCTTTTAACTTCTCTTGCCAACAACTCCCAGGCTCTAAAGCAATAGATAATAGCTTTTCTCGAAATCTATCTTGGCCCCAAGCGGCAAGAATAACACCATCTGGATCCGTCAAGATCAAACGGCTGTCGCTATGAGCAAGGACTTGATTAAAAAGAGGGAGTGCAGACTGTTCGACCGCCTCAATTACGACCTGAGACATAGATCGCCTCTCTTTCAACAGCGATCTCGGCAAATGAATATCATCTGGTTTCTTTATTTGTTTCAAACCTGCATTAGAGCTTCTCTTCCATGAGGAAGCCAACCAACCGTCTGTTTCAAAAGATTGTAATTCCATACCTGTCCCAGCACGGAACACTCTAAGTGTTCCAATAATGAACAACTGAACACATTGTTACGACTGTCCAGTTATTGCCTCTGTTTAAAACGCCTTCGTGTAGCCTTTGAACACTCTAGCTTTAGACAAAAAATACAACAAGTTTTTAACATTTGGTCTGTGATTTGCGTTACCTACTTCGCTCACTCGCGAATTGTTCACCTACTGAGGTTGTGACAACCGCGATAAATAACACACAAAAAGTAAACACAATAAGGATATTTTTATGATTTACGCGCAACCAGGCAGCCAGGAGTCCATCGTTAATTTTAAAACACATTACGACAACTATATCGGGGGAGAATGGGTAAAGCCTGTATCTGGCGAGTACTTCGAAAACACGTCACCAGTCAATGGACAAGTCTATTGCCAAGTCGCTCGTTCTGGTGAAGCTGATATCAGCTTGGCGCTTGATGCCGCTCATAAAGCACGCGCAAGTTGGGCTTCTACTAGCGTAACTGAACGTTCAAATATGTTGCTTAAAATAGCAGATAGAATTGAACAAAACCTTGAAGAACTAGCGGTGGCAGAAACTTGGGAAAATGGTAAGCCTGTTAGAGAGACATTGGCAGCAGATTTACCTTTGGTTGTGGATCACTTCCGTTACTTTGCAGGCTGCATTCGAGCACAAGAAGGCAGTGCTGCGGAGCTCGATGTTAATACGGCGAGTTATCACTTCCCTGAACCAATTGGTGTCGTCGGACAGATCATCCCTTGGAACTTCCCAATGCTTATGGCAGCGTGGAAGTTAGCTCCAGCTCTTGCAGCTGGTTGCTGTGTCGTATTAAAACCGGCAGAACAAACACCGACTTCCATATTATTACTGATGGAGAAAATCGGCGATCTTATTCCGGCGGGTGTCGTAAATGTGGTCAACGGCTTCGGCAGTGAGGCTGGCCAAGCACTTGCCACTAGCGAACGCATCGCTAAGCTAGCATTTACAGGTTCTACAGAGATCGGTCATCATATCCTAAAATGTGCCGCTGAGAGCCTTATTCCTTCAACTGTCGAGCTGGGTGGCAAGTCACCAAATATCTATTTCCCAGATATCTTTGATCATGAAGATGAGTACTTAGAAAAATGTATTGAAGGGACCTTGCTTGCCTTCTTTAACCAAGGGGAGGTATGTACCTGTCCTTCACGAGTCTTAGTGCACGAATCAGTCTATGACAAATTCATCGGAAAAGTGGCACAGCGCGCACACCTGATTCAGCAAGGTAATCCATTAGACACCAACACCCAGGTTGGCGCACAAGCTTCTCAAGAGCAATTTGATAAAATCCTCAGCTACCTAGAGATTGGCCGTCAAGAAGGCGCCAACGTGGTCTTTGGCGGTGAGATTTCAAATCAAACGGGTGATATTGAGTCAGGCTATTACATTCAACCAACGTTGTTAGAAGGCAATAACAAAATGCGAGTCTTCCAAGAAGAGATTTTTGGACCGGTTATCGCCATAACAAAATTCAAAGATGAAGCTGAAGCTCTCGCTATTGCTAATGACACTGAATATGGGCTAGGTGCAGGGGTTTGGACACGTGATGCAAACTTAGCGTATCGCATGGGTCGCAATATTGAAGCAGGTCGAGTATGGGTTAACTGTTATCACGCTTACCCTGCTCACGCGGCATTTGGCGGATATAAGAAGTCCGGTATCGGCCGTGAAACGCATAAGATGATGCTCGACCACTACCAAAATACCAAAAATCTACTGATCAGTTATGACGTTAATCCACTTGGATTCTTCTAACCTATATTAGAGCGCCACTAGGCGCTCTTTTTTCGACTTTTGTACTTATCATTTAGGTACAAGGCGCCACTAGCAATCAACGCGATAAAAGAGACCGTGAACAACGCCGGCATATGCAGTATCCATGCAAACGTGGCTGCTAAAAAAGCGATGAAGGTAATCATACGGCTGCTCGACATGACTCTGCCTAGTTTTCTACTCATAAATCCCCCTACACCTGATAGAACGTCAACAAGGTTTGATGCCGCCTCTAGTTGACAAGTTCAGTATGCCTAGAAGAAAACTAAATTAACCTAAATTGAAGTCAAAAGAGATATGAGTGTGACTGCCCTCAATTGGCGATAAGTTGTACTACATATAAGTATCAATAAAGAAATAGACAGTCATCACGATACTCGACAGTGCAACAAAGCCTTTTACATAACGCTGTTCAACTTTTCGCGAAACCCTTGCTGCCACATAACCACCAGACAATGTCCCTAGCATAACCGCAACGCCTCTGCTCCAATCAATTGAGCCATCAATCACGAAGATGACGATGGCAACTAAAGAAACGCATGAGGAGATAAGCAGTTTGACACCATTCATCTGGTTAATGTCACGATAGCCTGCCAATACAAGGTAACTTAAAACCACTACACCAAGGCCCGCATTAAAAAAGCCTCCATAGGCCGAGACGATAATCAACATCAAGGTCACAGCTAGCACACCAATCTTCGAACGATGACCCGATAGGCCTGAAATACGGCTTAAAGCACTGCTAATATGCTCACCAAACAAAAATAGTAGAGTGGCAAATAACAACAACCATGGAATCGCCGTTAAGAATTGAGTTTCAGAAACCGTCAGCAGTAAATAAGCGCCAACACCACCGCCCAAGAGACTATAAAATATTGTTGAAGCTAAACGATCACCACTTTTCGCAATATCATCACGAAAACCGTAAGTGCCACTGATATAACCCGCACACGCGGCAAATGTATTGGTCGCATTGGCAATAACTGGCGGCACACCAACAAACATAAGAGCGGGAAAAGTGATAAAACTCCCTCCCCCAGCGATACTATTTAGTATCCCTCCAAGGACACCAGCACCAAATAATAGAATCCATTCCATCTTATTGACTGAGTTGAAAAATAATCCCTTACTCTAACCCGCCTTGGATATTGTTCAAATAGTCGGCGATCTCATTTATCAACATGTTTAAAGGATAGCTTGAGCAAGCTCTTTCCAATCTTGTAATTCGGCGCGGTAAAATTTCGTTTGATCATCCGTCATTGAATTAATCACTTTAACCAAATACTGATTGCCTATTTGCTTGTTGTATTCAATCTTTTCTTCTAGCAGAGGTGGGTAAAGGCTATCTGGGTTAAACATCAACTTATTAAATTGTGGTTGGAAGCTCGAAACATTGAGCCTCTGAGCAAGCAAGGAGTTCATTTCGATGCGCATATTGGTTTGATAGTTGATCCAATCACCTGTTGTCACATAAAGCTCATCAACCCAAACATTTACAATCTCTAACTGTTCTTTGGTGAGATCGTCCATCCAAGTTTCCAAGCTATCCACAATTCGTTCTTTGTAACGAGCCTTAATCTCTGCTTCACTGAGGCCTTGATACTTCTTCTTGTATTTGGTGTGTCTTACTCGAATACTGTCCATCAGCTCATCAACTTGGCTGTCGGATAGTTCACGTGCTAAGGCATACATTTCAGGCGCAACCCTTGCGACCAAACGCAAAGAATGTTGTTGGAGTTTATCTTGTTGTGCTTCTAGCTGGTCAAGCGTGAAAGTTTTAGGTTCAATCGCCATCAACTCATCGAGGTGTTCAATATAGTGAGGAATTTCCTCACGACGATGCCATTCACTCAATACTGCAATTCTTCGCTCAACCAGAGCCTCTTGATCATTGTTCAATTCAACATAGTCTTCGAGGTACTCTACAAGCAGCCAATCCATATTGTTGTAGACAAACTTCGAGCTACACCCAATCAGTGCGCTACAAATTAAAACCAGTAGTCCGACTTTTCTCATGTCCATGTCCTATGCATCCACTGCCGACACCATTCTGTTTTATTTGTGTGGCAATCAAGCACTACACGGTAATCAATTAAGCAAATCAAATACCAAGTTAGCCCCGGCATCAAAAATGGCAATTGATAACAGCTAATTAGGTAGTAACTCGTCATTTGACGCTAAGATAAATATAGCCTATCTGCCGAACCACAAATAAAAGTGGCAACCCTTTACCCATGACAACTAACTGATATTACGTCTAGTCTGTTGACCTAAGTTTTACTGAGTCATCTCATTGTTACGAATGTAAACAAAAGCTTTACAAAAAGCGTGATTAAACTTACACAGTCTGACAGACGCCTTACGTTTGAATACGTAATATCAATTTCGAAGGTCACCCATCTGGAGAAATGATTATGAAGAAAGTTGTTCTATTGGCGTCAATGATTATGAGTGCTTCTGTTTTTGCTTCAACGAATACGGAAACGTCAAACACCAGTTTCATTACCGATGCATACTCTACCAAGCAACAAGCTTATGATGCGGCTTTTGACCTCATGGATGAGATGAAGGCGATGAGCAATGCTGAACTGAAAACAGCGCTCCCTATTAGCGAAAACAACATCGTCTACCCAAGCCTAAAGATCGATGAAATGACAGTTCAAGTTGAAGAATTTGCAAACAACCAAGGTGATATACAGTACAAAGCCGTATTGGACATCGACTACCAATACAAATACCGTGAGAGTGGAAACAGCTAATCTCGTCAACACTTAACCTGCCTAAGCCGCTTTATGCTCTGTAAAGCGGCTTTTTTGACTCTATTTTGATGCTGGACTCAGACAACAAGTTATACTCAGTGCATATCCATTCTTGTGAATTGCCGTTATGACATGAACGAGAGCTACCTATTGTTCACTAGGAGTTTTTATGAAAAAAGCATGGTTAGTTTCAATCGCTGCAATTATTTCACTGGCAGGTTGTAGCCAAACACCCCAATCACAAGATTCCAAGTCCTTGAACCCAATGTGTCGTTCTGAAGGATTGGCCGGAGGTTGGAGCGTCTCTGAACTCACTCCAGAAGCTCAACAAGCGGTCGACACGCTAATGTCTCAAATGAATACGGCTTCAAAACTCAAAGAAGTCAACGAGATTAGAACACAGGTCGTGAATGGCACTAACTACGCCATTGAGTTCACCTTAGACAATGGTCAAGTTTGGCATGCTATCGTGTATCGAAATCTTCGAAATGACTACATGATTGATAGTGTTGCCCAACGTGGTGAGCTTTGCCCTTAGGTGCGGATAAACACCTGCTGTGCATAGCGTTCTAAGTCATGTTATAGAGTCGATAGTCGCTTAATTAAAGGTCGCTAAGTTTTTTTAGCACTATATAATGGCGGCCAAACTACTAACTAGGTATAAACATGAAAATTTGTGGTGTAGAACTAAAAGGTAACGATGCGGTTATCTGTCTTCTTGATCATTCTGATAGCGTCGTACACCTGCCGGATTGCCGTGTAGCTAAAATCTCTATTAGCAACGCTAACAGCACTGAAGAAGTGAAGAAGTTTCAGTTCTCTTTTGCCAAACTAGTTGAAGATTACAAAATTGAGAAAGTGGTAATCCGTCAACGCCAGACTAAAGGTAAATTTGCTGGCGGTGCGGTTGGCTTTAAATTGGAAGCCGCAATTCAACTAATCGACAACTTAAATGTTGAAGTGGTATCACCGACTCAAATCAAAGAAAGCCTAAAGAGAAATCCTCTAGCAATTGGCTTTAAAGAAACAGGTTTGAAGCAATACCAAGAACAAGCGTTTACAACGGCATATGCCTGCGCAATGATGCGTGGCTAATTACCATTTTAAGCCTAAGGACTAACCTTAGGCTTTTATCTTCTCTTTCGTCTTTCTCTCACTTCTTTTTTGCTAGTGCTCCCTATGTTTAGATCAACAAATCTACTTGTAAAGGACACGTAACACGCGGTTTGCCGAAGCAATAAAATCATACTAACCTTTTTATGAAACGCGAGTCATATTAAATGACACATGCGTGTGTAAGTAATTGAGGTTGGCACCATGAAATTATCACTTTCATCATTACTCCCAGTGCGCTCTGCTCCCAAACCATCTAAAGACGAGCTGCACAACAGCGTCCTGAACGTTTTACCTGATGGTGTAATCATATGTGACGGAATCATAGGCAGTCATAGCGTCTTTTATGCCAATCCAGCATTCTCCAACTTTTACAATTGCAGTCACCTAGAGCTGATCGGACAAAAAGTCACTCACTTCTTTGCTCCCCTAATAACGCAGTTGCAGCTCAACCAACTAAAAAAAGCTTTATCAAATCATGAATCAGCAGAAGTCGCACTAACCATAAATAAAAACGAAGCTTCCAATTCCATCCAATTGCGCATTGAGCCAATGTTTCGTGATGATGGTTCCCTCAACTATCTTGTCATCACCCAAACAGATACCACTGCTATTCATAATACCAAACTAGCATTGCATGAGAGCAATCAGAAACTGAAAGAGTTAGTCTCTAGCCAAAATCAAAGAATTAATGAACATGAGCTCCAGATAGGTGTCATTTTTGAGCAAGCGATGGACCCTATGATTCTGCTCAATGAAAATAACCAGATCCTCGATGCTAATGATGCCGCACTCGCTCTATTCAATCATAGCCGGACCGATCTACTCGGCTTAGATATCCACTCTATCGTTGCGGATCTGAAGCCCTCTCAAATCGAAGAGCACTTAAGCCAAGTTCCATTATATCAAGAAGTATCACTGCCACAGCCTTTGTATCTTTATCAGCACAATAACGTGCTGTCATTAGCAGGTGCTATTCGTTATATCTCAATCAAAAATCGCAAATACATTGTGATTACATTACGAGATAAGAGCTCTGAACATGTTGCACGTATGGAACTTAAACGAAATCAAAATGAGCTCGAGGCTGTTGTACGTAACTTGAATTTGGCTACCCAGGCAGGCGGTATTGGCATTTGGAGTTGGGACTTTGAATCCAACGAAGTCACCTGGGACGAAAGAATGTTCGCAATCTATGGTGTTGACCCTAACCTAGGAGGGAACAATTACGCTATGTGGCAAGAACGTGTGCACCCAGATGATCTTGAGCATGCTGAACAATCTTTACTATCAGCCCGAGAAACGCTCAGCCAGTTCAATGCAGAATTTCGAATTCAATTACCCGGAGGCGATATTCGCTGGGTTAAAGCTGCCGCTGACGTCATTTTCGAACAAGACGCTAAAACTCCAATTGGTATGGGTGGGGTGAATATAGACATAACTAAAGAGAAGAAAGCTCAAGACTCGCTGCGCCATGAAAGTGAAGTGGCTCACGCCGCGAGTGAAGCCAAATCCATGTTTCTCGCCAACATGAGCCATGAGATCAGAACACCAATGAATGGTGTTGTCGGAATGCTCAGTCTTCTTAGTGAAACAGAGCTCGAATCTGATCAAAGGACGATGATCACCACCATCAAAGAATCTGCACTCACTCTACTTCATATCATCAATGACATTCTAGATTTTTCTAAGATTGAAGCAGGCCAAATGTCGTTAGAGAGCGTTCCTGTAGACCTACAAACCTTGTTAGAACGAACCCTTGATGTCCTTCAACTTCAGGCGAGTAACAAGGGTATTGAAATGTACCTTACTTACGATCCGCAACTACCAAAAATGATCATGAGTGACAGTGTGCGCTTAAGCCAAATCATGCTCAATTTACTTGGCAATGCCGTTAAGTTCACTGACAGTACAGACGAAGTAAAAGGTAAGATTTGGGTGTCAGCCTCTTTAGGTACAAATGGCATAGCTCCCTGCATTGATCTTATGGTCGAAGATAATGGTATAGGGATGACTGAAGAGCAATTGCAACGTCTGTTCAAAGCCTTTACTCAAGCCGATACCAGTACAACACGACTCTACGGAGGGACTGGGCTTGGTTTATCAATTACTCAGTCTTTACTAGAACTCATGGGTGGTACAATTAACGTTGAAAGCAAATTTGGAGTCAGTAGTCGTTTTTCATTGGAACTGCCGTTTATTGAGGTCGTCAGTCCACCAAAAGATACCACTCCAGAATATGTCTCAGGAACCAGAGTCTTGCTCATTAGCAATGACCCTAATGTTACAACGTTTTGTGACATCAACTTATCTAACTACGACTGTAAACTGCATACCGTCTCTTCCATTCGACGCGCTATAGCTGTACTTGAACAAGCGGAAAAAGCAGCGGTTAAGATCGACCTAATTTTCCTTGGTCCCGACCTCTACAATAGTATTGAATACGGTAGGCTATCAAAAGCTGAGCAAGGTTATCTACACAACTACAAGATATTGCTCTTTACTAAAGATGCGGCTGAACAGTGTGGAATTGTCTCATCAAATCACTATGTCATGAAGTGTAGTCCTTTTAAACCAAGCGAGCTGACTCAAGCAATAGGCGTATTAAAAGGTTATATCAGCCCACAGGTGTCAGACAGAAAACACCATGAGATCACATTAGGTAAACAAGCTCAAAAAGATGGTTTAATTTTGGTCGTTGATGATCAAGCAACAAACCGAGATGTCATTCAACGACAACTGGCACATTTGGGGTATAAGTGTGAAATGGCAACTCAAGGACAAGAAGCACTACAGATGTGGCGAACCGGTGGGTTTGATTTGATCCTGACTGACTGTCATATGCCCGTTATGGATGGTTATGAGTTCACAAAACAAGTTAGACAAATTGAACAACAAGATAAGTCTATAGGCCATACTCCTATTATCGCCATTACTGCTAATGCGATGTTAGAGTCTTCAGAACAATGCATGACTTCAGGTATGGATGACTACCTGACGAAGCCCGTCGAGCTCTCCACGCTGAACCGCTCAATTGGAAAGTGGATGAAACTCTCCCCGTCGACATCTCAATCTTCAATGCCACAAACTATGAGCAGCAAAGACAACTCATCTCCAATATGCATGGCTAGCCTAGAGAAAATTTTAGGAACCTCTGACTTAGCGATTGTTGCTCCCCTTCTAGAGGGATACTGGGAGTCAGTTATTGAAGACATTTCTCTCGCAGAAGAAGCGCTGACGCTCCATGATGACGCGAACCTGCAGCAAATTGCTCATGCAGCAAAAGGAGCAGCCCGGTCTGCTGGCGCAGAAGACATAGCAACAATCTTCGAGTCAATACAAAATACAGCAACAAACAAAGATTGGCAGTTTTTGTCCAATGCTCTGCAGCAAAGCAGAACAGAAATCGAACGCCTCAAAGACTATCTCATTGAGCACTCAATCATAAAAAACACGGAAGTTTCATTATGAGCAGCTATGACCCAAGCAATTTCACTATTTTAGTCGTTGAAGACCACAAATTCTCACGTAAAGCGCTACTTAACATGCTAATGCAAGCTGGATACGAGAATTTGTTAAGTGCGAAAAATGGAGAACAAGCCATTGGAAAGCTCAATCACAATCAAGTTGATTTGATCATCACTGATATCAATATGCCTCTTATAAATGGTATAGAGTTAATCAAAACTGTGCGAGAAGGAAAGACCAACACACCTCGCGTAACAAGTATTATAGCGGTCACGACACTTTCTGATACTGAGACGATTGCGTCTTGCATGTCATTAGAAGTCGACGCATTTTTAGTGAAACCTATTACGGTTCAGAATGCACAAAACCAGATAAAAAGTGCAATATCAGAACCCAAAAAGCTCTATCAACAGCACTTGTACGAGCATGTTAGTACACATGTTACGTTGTCCAATGAAACAACCCAGAAAGAACCAGGCAAACCTCGTATCCGAGAAGTATCCTCGCATGTAGTTCAAATCGAAAAGCTCTCTGAACTGCAAGAAGGGATGACAATTTTAGACGATATTTACGCCACAACTGGAGGATGCCTTTTAAAGGCGGGAACGAAACTTAATTCTAAGTTGTTACGTCGATTAAACGAACTGAGCACAATCATTGATGTCCATCCGTTTTACTCTCGAATAGATGAAACTCAACTCGTGTCTTAAAGAGGTTTATGGCTGTTTATCGAACATTTTCAAGCCATCGACATTAACTTCTGTCGTGAATTTTACGGTTTTGGTAGAGACCGATGTATGAAATTTACGAATATTACGGTCTTGATGGAGTACTTGCTCAATAAAACGCTCATAAGTCTGAATGTCAGGCACGCAAACCACCAGCATAAAATCGTAACCGCCAGTGATTTGATAGCATTGAGTGACTTCGGGCGCTTTAAGAATGGATTGACGGAAAATACTGTAAATATCGCCCCTATCTCGCTCCATTTCTACCGAAACAATCAGAGTCAGTTTGTTACCTGCTAGCTCTGGATTGATGATTGCGACGTCACCAACAATCACTTTACCGTCTCTCAATCGTTTCACTCGCTTTAAACAAGCCGGAGGTGATAACCCCACTTCCTCCGCCAAGTCAACATTAGCGATACGATTGTTGCGCTGCAAAATGGCTAGAATCTTTCTATCTATGCGATCAATTTCCATATATTTCTCTAATTGGCAACTTTAGTAAATTCAATTAATCAAATTGATTATATAAAAAATAATCAGCAACTAACCAGTCTAATTTACTTAATCAAATTATCTCAAGCCTTAGTAAGCTAATCATCATTAGCATTATCAAGGAGCCAAACTAATGGGCAAGGTAAAGTACTTTTTCAGGGATCTGTTTAAAGAGATCATCGATGTCACTTGGACACTTTATAAAGTGATGGTTCCCATCATCATTGTGATCAAAGTTGTCGAGGAAATGGGTGGCATCGAGATTCTAAGCCAATGGTTGAGTCCATTAATGAGCATAGTCGGTCTGCCTGATGAGATGGGACTAGTATGGGCAACAACACTGTTGACCAACATCTATGCTGGCTTGTTAGTATTTATGAACAGCAACGTCGATCTCACCGTTGCTCAAGCGTCTGTTTTGGGGTCATTAATGTTAATCGCGCATTCACTCCCTATTGAAGCTGCCATCGCTAAACGAGCTGGAGTGAGCATGATCATGACGTTAACCTTACGTCTAGGTGGCGGGCTTATCTTTGCTTGGGTCTTACATCAAACATACCAGTTTGGTGACTTGCTTGGTCATCAAGCTCACATCATCTGGAGCCCAGAAAACGTAGAACAACAAAGCTACCTAGAATGGGCGTGGAGTCAAATTGAAAGCCTTGCTGCAATCTTTGTCATCATTTCAGTGCTTTTATTCTCCTTAAAACTCCTAAAGATTCTCGGAATTGAAAAGCTGATGGCGATAGCGCTACGACCAATACTCAAAGTTCTTGGGATAAGTCGAGAAGCGACAAACATGACCATTGTTGGTATAACGCTAGGGCTTTCTTTCGGTGGCGGGCTTTTGATTAATGAAGCTAAGCGAGGACATATTCCAGCTCGCGATGTATTCACCGCCATTATGCTGCTTAACCTAGTGCACAGCATGATTGAAGACACCATACTCATCATGCTTATTGGTGCGGACTTTACCTCTATCTTTTGGGGACGATTATTGTTCGGCGTAGTGATCGTCGCAACACTTTCAAGACTGCTTAGAGGCGTAACAGAAGAGACTTGTCAAAAGTACTTCTATCGTAATGTTAAGCCGTAAAATAAACATAAATAACCCCGGAAGCCCGGGGTTAATTCTTGATTGAATCCTTACTTTTCTTCGAACCGTTTCGCCAAATGATGAAACTCTTCAACCTGTAATTTCAAATCTTTCGAATGTTCTTTTACTGAATGTGTAGCAGCAAGGTTTTGTTCTGCTGTCGATGCGATTGACTGTATGTGAGAACTTACCTCACTAGTGAGTTCACGTTGCTGGTTAGCAGAGCTCTCAACAGAAGAAATTAATTCGTTCATATTTTGCATCAAGCTTTCGACTTCAGATAAGCGCAATGAGCTCTCTTGAGCAGACTCACCACACTTTTCCGTCTGTTCACGATTAGCTAAAATGTCACGCTGCCAGCTTTCAATAGTGCCTAGCATCTCTTCGATACTATCTTTAATTTGGATAGTCGCCTTAGATGTTCTTGCTGATAATGCACGAACCTCATCGGCAACAACGGCAAAACCTCGACCTTGCTCTCCTGCTCTTGCGGCTTCAATTGCGGCATTAAGAGCGAGTAAGTTGGTTTGATCGGCAATACCACCAATCTCTTCCATCATATTATTCACGTTTTGAGCTTGTTCACTCAATTGATAAGTCGTGTTGGTCGCTTGCTCGGCTTGTGTACTTAGATTTTCGAGATTGTGATGAGTTTGCTCAATACTTTGCTTGGCACTTGCGCAGGTGCTCAACGTGAGATCGACAATCTGATTTGCCTCTTGCGCACTAGAGGACACTTCATTCGCAGTGAGTTCTACTTGCTCAGTCGCCCCTCGTACCTGAAAAATATCTTTGGTCTGTTGGTCGAGCGCTTGACTCACTTGATATGCCGTAGTGCTAAGATTATCTGCTAGGTCTTGTAACGGTTTTGCCGAATCCGTCATTCTGCCCAGCACTGTTCGAATACGTGCTGACGATAACTTTAAGTGAAAATCTGCCACCGAGAACTGGTCATCACCCGAGAAAATCAAGCGACTGACACTGTCATATTCTGCTTGCAGCTTATTCAATTTAACTGGCGTATCAACCAGTTCTTGGCGAAATAGTGCAACCAACACGATCAGAGGCAAGGCACTCAACACAACTCCAGCGGTGCCTGCTACGCCGAATAAACTAGTGATAATCGGAGCCCCTAACGCCCCTAATAACAGAGCATAACGAGCAGACGTCGGGAGTTTGACTGACAATCTAGCACCTGACTTTTGAGCTTTAAGCAGAGATCGATAAGCTTTATCAGCAACCTCTACCCACTCACGCTTTGGTTTGACACGTACTGACTGATAACCAACAACTTTGTTATGTTCAAAAATAGGCGTCACATAGGCATCAACCCAGTAGAATCCTCCTGATTTGGTGCGATTCTTAACGATTCCGCGCCACGCCTTTCCTTGCTTTAAATTACTCCACATGTCAGCAAAAGCGGCTTTAGGCATATCTGGGTGACGAACAATATTGTGATTTTGTCCTAATAGTTCTTCTTCAGAGTATTCCGCAATACGACAAAACGCGGCGTTACTGTAGGTAATCACACCTTTAAGGTCGGTAGTAGACACGAGTTGCTCGTTTTCATTCACAAGCGTTTCACGATCAGAGGAAGTTGGGCTGACAGTCATTTTCTAAACTTTTGTTGTAGTTTTGTAGCACGGGAATATATCCAATAAATAGATATATGACAAAGTATTAATAAAAATTTCAATTAATACTTTAGTATTGTGCCGTTCACGTCTGTTAAGTTTAGTCGAGTGCAACGAAAATGCAGTACAACACCAAACGATAGCTTAATAGTTCTATTCCCCAACAAAGAAGCCAACACCTCTGGGCGAAGCCTAAGCCTTTATCGCTTTACTCTTGTCTATTTCCCCTTACAATTACCGCAAGTTTCAATTTCAAGGTTAAATCCTATGTCTATCCAATGGTTTCCAGGCCATATGCACAAGGCTCAAAAAGAGATTGCTGAAGCGATCCCTCAAATAGATGTGATTATTGAGGTGCTTGACGCGCGCATTCCTTTCAGCAGTGAGAACCCGATGATCGCAGAGCTCAAAGGGGACAAGCCTGTTGTAAAAGTGCTGAATAAACGTGATCTTGCCGATCCTGAGCTAACTCAACTTTGGATTGACCATTTTGAGAAAGAACACAATGTAAAAGCCATCGCTATTACGACTTCTCAAGCACAGGAAGTAAACAAAATCATGGAGCTCGTACGCAAGCTTGCTCCTCACCGCGAAGAGATTGGTAAAAATATTCGTACCATGATTATGGGTATCCCGAATGTAGGTAAATCGACCATCATCAATGCACTAGCTGGTCGAACTATCGCGGTAACAGGTAACCAACCCGCAGTGACTCGTCGTCAACAACGTATCAACCTTCAAAACGGAATTGTGTTATCTGACACTCCGGGGATTCTATGGCCAAAGGTGGAAAACCCTCACAGTGGCTTCCGTTTGGCAGCAACTGGCGCTGTAAAAGATACCGCGATGGAATACGATGAAGTGGCTTTTTATACTGTGGAATATTTGGCGAAAGCTTATCCTGAACGTTTGAAAGAACGCTATCAGATTGAAGAGCTTCCAGAGTCAGATATCGAGCTCATGGAAGAAATTGGCCGCAAGCGAGGCGCTCTGCGCTCTGGCGGTCGTGTTGATCTGCATAAGTGCTCAGAAATTTTATTGCATGAGCTACGTAACGGCACCCTTGGTCAAGTTACACTTGAGCTTCCAGAAATGATTACTCAAGAATTAATCGAAGTAGAGATCGAAGCAGCTCGTAAAGCAGAACAAAAAGCGAAGAAGAAAGAGGAACGTCGTAAACGTTACCTTAAAAATAAACGCTAATAATGATGTACGTGGAATCTAAAGGCAGCTATTGGCTGCCTTTTTTGTGCCCATTTAACAGCAACTTTTGTTATAATGTAACAAAGTAAAAAATGAGACATCTTCAATGGGCATCCCAACTAATATCATCACTGGTTTCCTTGGTACAGGAAAAACAACCGCGATCCTTAACCTTCTAAAAACCAAACCAGAAAACGAAAACTGGGCGGTTCTGGTCAATGAGTTTGGCGAGATCGGTATAGATGGAGCCATGATGACGGAACAAGGTGCATTGATTAAAGAAGTACCTGGTGGCTGTATGTGCTGTGCTGCAGGCGTACCTATGTCTGTTGCGGTGACCGCTCTCTTAAGAACAAAGCCAGATAGGCTCATTGTCGAACCGACTGGGCTTGGCCATGCACACAAAGTATTGGCAACATTAACGTCGGCTCAGTTCGCTGATTATATCGACTTAAAAGCCACAATCGGCTTGGTAGATCCACGCAATTTAACTATTGAAAAATATACTAGCAATCAGAATTTTACAGATCAGCTCGCAATTTCTGACATCATCATAGGTAACAAGGTTGATCAATGCCATGTCAGTGATATCGATGCTTTCAATGACTGGGTGACTAATCAAAATCCACCTAAGATCTTTAGCCAACTTGTCAAAGACGGTAACTTCCCAGTTGATCTGTTGAGCATTCCTAGACGTGATAGTTCACCTTCATCAGATGTCGCACCACATCATCACGAACATGCAGAGCAAGAGCCACAATTTGCCTTAGCACCCGATCAAACACACGTTCGTAAAGAGAACCGTGGTCAAGGCTATTTTAGTTGTGGGTGGTTATTCGGCGCGGAAGTAGTGTTTAATTTTGACGATTTATTTTCTGTCCTTTCAGATATTACAGCAGAACGGGTTAAGGGTGTGTTAAATACAACCAATGGCTGTTTTGCGTTTAATGTCAGTAATGGCGTGGTCTCTGTTAATGAGATGTCATTGCAAGGTTTTGAAAGCAGATTGGAAGTGATTGATACCCAATTGCTACCATGGGATCAACTTGAAAGCGTTCTAATCAAAATATCGAACTTAAGTGGATAATAAACGACAAGAGGCGCACCATTAAGTGCGCCCTATCCCTCGTTACTCAATCGTGAGTCTGCGAATCAGGAGGTCATTATGTTGCGACCTGATATTAAACGAGGCGTTTGAATATTAAGTTTGAATCCATCCAAATTGTAGGTAAGGCGATATTTCCTCCATGCGGGTCGGTTCAGATTGCCTTACCTTTTAACTATGGTCCAAAACTAAAATTATGCAAGGTACGCATAAGTATACTTGTCGCGTAATTGTGACATTAGTCCCTTTAATTCTCCTATCCACTTTGAACAAGATCTAATCTCTCAATTTTGCAAATCAATATTGCAATCTTACCGCTATAGTTACCCCCATTCAGGCGTATAATTTATATCGAACCGATTGTTGATACTAATTGTACGGGAGTTCCCCTTTCCATGACCAAAAGAGAGAAAATTAAGCAGTCCTTACTCGCAGCGGTGCCAAAGGACGCCATTAATCAATTTCTCTCGAAAGATAAAACACCTCTCTCCGTATTACTACTTTCCCTTTTAGTAGGCGTACTAGCAGGCCTTGTGGGAACCTATTTTGAAATCGCTGTCCACTTTGTATCAGAAACTCGAACTGACTGGTTAAAAAATGAAATCGGCGGCGCCATTCCTCTCTGGTTAGCGGCCTTCGTCATTAGCGCTGCATTGGCTTTTATCGGTTACTTTCTCGTCCATAGATTTGCCCCTGAAGCCGCTGGGTCTGGTATACCAGAAATTGAAGGCGCAATGGACGGAATCAGGCCAGTTCGCTGGTGGCGAGTTATTCCGGTTAAGTTTTTTGGCGGCATGGGAGCGCTCGGTTCAGGTATGGTGCTTGGCCGTGAAGGCCCAACCGTACAAATGGGCGGTGCTATTGGTCGAATGGTTACGGATATCTTTAAAGTAAAAGATGACGATACCCGCCATTCATTATTGGCTTCTGGCGCTGCTGGTGGTCTTGCTGCCGCGTTTAACGCTCCATTAGCTGGCATAATGTTTGTCGTTGAAGAGATGCGCCCGCAGTTTCGTTATTCTCTTATTTCTATTAGAGCGGTCATCATTTCAGCGGTATCAGCAAATATCGTATTTCGCTACATCAATGGCCAAGACGCGGTAATCACTATGCCGCAGTACCAAGCACCAGAACTCGAAACCTTATGGTTATTTCTTCTACTAGGTGGCCTCTTTGGTATTTTCGGCGTGCTATTCAATCACTTGGTCACCTTGTCCCAAGACTTGTTCGTGCGCCTGCACAAAAATGACCGTAAACGTTACCTGCTCACTGGCACTCTGATTGGTGGCTGCTTTGGTTTAATGCTCCTTTACCTTCCAGATGTCACTGGCGGTGGTATCGGCCTCATTCCGACAATTACTAATGGGGGTTACAGCGCCACATTATTACTGTTGCTGTTTGTCGCTCGTATAGTAACAACGATGATCTGCTTCGGCTCAGGTGCGCCTGGTGGTATTTTTGCACCTATGCTTGCTCTTGGTACCTTGTTTGGTTATGCATTTGGCCTTATTGCACAGAGCCTTTTTCCTGAAATGGACATCACTCCAGGAATGTTTGCTATCGCAGGTATGGGGGCCTTATTTGCTGCGACAGTTCGAGCGCCGATCACCGGAATTTTATTGGTGATAGAAATGACCAATAACTACTACCTCATCCTTCCTTTGATCATTACTAGCCTGGGGGCCGTCATTTTTGCTCAATTGCTCGGCGGACAACCAATATACAGCCAACTGCTCCACCGAACTCTTAAAAATGAGAAGTTAAGACAGAAAGACCTACCTACGAGTACCGATTGACGTTTGCACCTCGGATACTCCACTTGTTATGATCATTACACTTTTTGTCGGTGACGGATTCTTCCGACAAAAAATAGAGTTTTTACGCAACCTAGTTCTATCGCTCACTAAATAAGGATACATTTCATTGAACTGGAGACGCTTCACTCAATTCCAGAGTGTTCCCCCTTCGCAAGCAGCGTTGGCGTTGGGTTTCATCGGACTTGGTCACGCTTGGGCGCTTTACATTCCAGAAGTTGGAGAATTGATCAGGCCGTATCTGGCTGGTTTAGGAGCTCTTCTTCTGTTTCCAGTGTTAGTGAAGTACTTAACCAACTACAACACGTTCATCAATGATATCCGCCATCCTTTAAGTGGTAGCCTTATGGCACCAATGAGTATGGCGCTACTTATCTTATGTGATTACCTTGCCGTCATCTCCCCTATCATCGCGTATCCAATATGGTTTGCTGCTCTGCTGCTACATTTTACGATGATGACATTGTTTTTCACGTTTCAGTTAATGAACTTTAAAATGTCGAATATCGTACCGAGCTGGTTTCTCTATCCAGTTGGGATGATAAGTAGCTCCTTAGCCGGAACCCAGTTTGGCCATACCGTCTTTTCAGAAACCTTGGTTAACGTCTGTATAACCATCTACTTTTTTATGCTACCACTAGTGCTCTACCGACTGGTATTTGAAGGGATGTTGCCTAAAAGAGCAAAGCCTACTCTGGCTATTATGGCTGCGCCAATCAACCTGACATTAGCAACTTATCTGGTGAATTTCCCCGAGCCAGATCCAATCCTAACAGGAGCGTTAGCTGGCATCGCCATCACAATGACACTGCTGATCTACCTATGCTACATCCGATTGATGCGCCTCAAATTTCAGCCTTCTATCGCAGCGGTCACCTTCCCTTCTGTAATTAGCGCTGTCGCCATGCACCGGTTAACAAGCTTTTTTGAGCAATATCATCCGCACTGGCACTGGCTACATAAATTTGGACTATTTGAACTTTCGGTCGCAACTGGTTTAGTCGTTTGGGTAGCCGTTGGATATATAAAAATGTATTGGCCAGAGGTGACTCGCAAAGCACACTAAATCAAACTAAACTTATTAACTAAGCCTCTAATTAATAGTTTAAACAACTAAAATAGAGCCCCTAAAGCGTAATTAGTATTGATATATATTAAATTGATTATATTTTTGTTTGTAGAATTGCGCAAGAAAATAACCTTTCATATTAGACTAATTTCTTAACAACATTCATAAATAGCCTTGTCAGCTGGCAGCAAAACCTAACAACTTAAAGGCTAATTATTATGAATATGTTAAGTAACCACTCGCGCTTGCCTAATTTTGTCAAACAACGAATTGATTTCTATGTTTCCGACCTAATAAATAAAAAAGACAATGGTAGAAATTTAGTACTGGGTAGTAAGCCAGAAAGTTCTGATATTATTTTGCAGAGTAATGATTACCTTGCTCTCTCTAATCACCCCAAAATTATCGATGCTCATGTGAACTCACTACTCTCCCGAAAAGACACGGCATTTATGTCCAATGTCTTTCTTCACAGTGACGGCTTAGATAAAACTGTTGAACAAGAATTGGCAGAATATACCGGGTTTCAAACATGCACGATCGCTCCATCTGGCTGGATTGCTAATATTGGGCTGCTACAGACCATCTGCGATTCTGACACAAATGTGTACATTGATTTCTTTGCCCACATGTCACTGTGGGAGGGGGCCAGAATTGCTGGAGCAAACATTCATCCATTTATGCACAATAACGTTCGGCACCTAAAGCGAACAATCAAGCGTAATGGCCCAGGTATTGTACTTATTGACTCCATCTACAGTACTGTTGGTACAATAGCTCCGCTCGTTGAAATGGTTGATGTTGCAAAAGAGCTAGGATGCGCAATTGTGGTCGATGAATCTCATTCACTCGGAACTCACGGTGAACACGGAGCAGGATTACTACAATCCCTCAATCTGACTCATAAAGTCGACTTTATGACTGCAAGTTTGGCCAAAACCTTTGCTTACCGAGCCGGGGCTGTGTGGTGTAATAATGCAACGGGTCAAGTGGTACCCTATGTGTCGTTTCCTTCGATATTTAGTTCAGCAATGATGGCCTGCGAACTCGACCGAATTAGTGCTACCTTAGACGTCATCAAACACAGCGACGACGCAAGAAAGCATTTAACAGAGTGTTCAGAACAAGTTGTAAAGGGGCTTAAATCTATCGGGTATGAAATTAGAAGTGAGTCTCAAATAATTGCTTTAGAAACGGCTGAAAAGACGAATACTAGAAAGGTGCGAGATTTTTTTGAACAACATGGTGTTTTTGGTTCAGTATTTTGCACACCCGCAACACCTGATAATAAAAATATACTTAGGTTATCGTTAAATAGCTCGCTTACCCAAGAGGATATTAATAAAATATTATCCGTAGCGTGTGACGCATTTAATCACCCAGACCTTTATTTCGTTTAATTATAACCCATCTTATTTGAGTTGCTTTTAATCAATTAGAGATACAGCGATAATTTATCAAGCAAGTGGTCTTTGTCGACAGGCTTAATTAAGTAGTCATTCATTCCCACTTGCTTTATTTTCTTTAAAGTCTCTTGGCAATTATCGCCAGTATGCCCCAATATCGGAATATCAAAATATTCCTCGCTTGAGTGTCGTATAGCATCCGTGGCTTCAAATCCGTTGAGCTGAGGCATTTCAATATCCATTAAGATGAGATCAATAGGCTCATTATTTAGAACCTCAAGCACCTCCGTTCCATCACTTGCATGAGAAACCTGATAACCCTGTTTATTCAATAAGATAGAAGTAAGTTGGCGCATTGATTCATTGTCATCTGCAATTAGGATTCGCTTGCCGACACTAGCGACTTTACGAGGGATTAATGTTCTATCAGCTTCACTTCGACCAAATAATAGTTCTACAAAAACATCGGTAGTATTTTGTAAAACCTCAGATTTTTCTACCGCATAGATGGACAAGAAACGACTAAATTTAGTGTGATATTGATTAGATTTGTCATATAGGACCACCAGCTTTGCTTCAGTAAAGTGAAGCTTTGATTCTAATTGTAGATACTCTGCTTCGCTGCAAGTATCAAGATCGATAAGAATCAAATCGTACTCGAATTCATACTCTTCTTTTTGATACGCTTGGTCTAACGTCACATCGGCGAGGTCACTACCCATATAAAAGACGAACTCATTGAGCTTTCTCTGAACGGCTAGATCACTGCCAATGTGCAAAATGGACTTAGTTCTCAGTATCTCTTGCTTGATAGCTCGCACCTCTTGCGATGTTTTATGAGGGAACATCAAAGTAAATTGAGTCCAATGACCGAGCTCTGATTCACACTCTATTGCTCCGCCAAAAGAGTTCATCACTCTCTGGCAGAAAGGTAAACCCAAACCGTAGCTCGAAGCCTTACCCGATGTATAAAAGTCTTCAAAGATATAATTCAGCTTCTCTGGTTCAATGCCAACACCGTTATCTTCAAAGTAAAGGTAATTCGCTTTGTCATCAGCATTGATGGTGATCGAAATTTTAAAACCATCATCATTTCGGTAATACAAAGCGTTCTTGAGTAAGTTATAGAGGGCATACTTTAGCAATGTATCACTGCCAAAATACTCGAAGTCTTTACCTACATTCAAAGTAATGTACTTCTTCGCATTGGCCCCTCGGTATGAGTACGTCGCTAAAGACTCTCTAACAACCTCTTCAGCTGAGTGCAGTTTAAATGTCGATTGTGATACTCGGTTTTCATCAATCGAAGTCAGAAGTAAGTCTATGGCTTCATTACCGTTGTGGATCACTTCATCTGCGCTCGCCAATACTTCATGCATTCGTGCCAAATCCTGCCGAGGTAGATCAACCGTCTCACTATTATTTGATTTCGACGCGGGCAACGATGAGCTCAGTACATCAAGCGACGTCTGTAGAGCGCTCAGCGGATTACGCATCTCATGAGCAATGCCCGCACCAAACGACTTAGCGATGGAGACTTTCGACTCATGCTCTACCTGATTTCGAAAATAGAACAAATTACCAAAGATATAGGTAAACAAGAAAATTGGAATATAAGGCCATACAACTGGCACACCGTTCTCAAGTAACCCATTGTTAAAGCCATACGCGCAAAGTACAGCGAGAGCGACTGCTGACGTCGCTTGAATGACCATTATCCTTGTTTCATGCACCAATAATATATGCAGAAAAATGGAGCTCATAAACGACATGGCCCAAACGGTTGACCACTCATTCATAAACATCATAAACGAAAAAAAGAACGGCAAGCAGATCGTTATCGTTGCCAGATAGTAATGGGGTAAAAAGCGTTTGAGTACTAGTGGCAGATACTGCCTCAGGGCAAGTCCTAACAACAAAAGTGCACAAAAAATCCGCAGTGGTCCGTTTTCATATGGCTGAGGGTAAATCACGGACCAAACAAAGTAATACGCAGGAAAACCAATACAGCCCATCCAACCTACTAGTGATAGGTTGGGCTCAGCATATTGGTAAATTTTCTTAACTACATCCATGTATTACAGCCGTTATTGGTTTATTTATATTCCGTGAAATGCTTACAACTATTACTTTCGCAACTACCCACAAAAATACCATATTAATCATTGCAATATGAGTAAAAGCCGATGAAAGATGGTCAATTTTACTACTCATACACGCCATAAGAAACTCGCTGCATTTCTATAATTTTAGTCGCTACATCACTGGATACCAACTAAGCGGATCGTACTACCCACCCTAGATGGCTCCACGTCCAACCGAAGTGACATTTGTTCTTTGAGCTCCGAAATATGCGAGATAACTCCAATAATGCGCCCACTTTGTTGGAGATCTATCAATATCTGCATCGCTAGATCGAGTGACTCTGGATCTAAGCTACCGAAACCTTCATCAATAAACAGAGTTTCGAGTCGAATCCCACCGCTATATGACTGAACAACATCAGAAAGCCCCAATGCCAAAGCCAACGCTGCCATAAACGACTCACCACCGGAAAGGGTCGCGACATCACGAACCTTTCCGGTATAACCATCTTCAACTGACAGATCGAGCCCTCGCCCAGCAGAGCCCTTAAAGCCTTCGGTTTTTCGTACCAATTGGTATCGTCCACGGCTCATAATACTCAAACGTTGCGACGCTTGGATCAATACATCATCAAGCAATACGCCGAGCACAAAGCGGTGCAGGCTTACACGACTACCCGTTTTACCACTTGCCACATCATATAGCGTACCGTAGACCTTGTATTCAGCTTCAAGCTTACTGTTCTTCTCATGTAATTGAGCGATATCTTGAGCCACTTTCTCCAATCGATGGAGCAGTGACTGTACAGTATCTAATTCAGTTCGTTTATGCTGGTACTGAGCTTCTTCTTGCTGAACTAACTGCTGTTCTTCTTCAAGGTTTGGTCGTTCAACGTCATTCAGAGTCTGAGATAGGTCGCTAATTGTCTGTTCGAGTTGTACTGTTGTGTGATTGTATTGGGTAATTTCTTGTTGCCACTGCTCTAGCTGTTGCTGAGTACAACGATATTCTAAAAACTGTTGTTCCGACGTCAATGACGTCTTTTGTAGGGCGGTCAGCCACTCTTGTTCAGCTGACTGGCGCTGTTCAAACGACTTAGTAAGTAGCTCATTGTGTGTCACAATCTGTGATTCTACGTTAGAGCATTGAATAATAACCTGCTGCGTATGACTCTGAGCTGCCTCTAACGCCTGCTTAATCTGTACTACAGTTTGTTGCAATTGCGTTTGCTTAGCTTCAACTTCCGCTACTGTGTGAAACTCGCTATCAATCTCAGAGCGAATCTTATCAAGCTGTTGGATGCTAAGGGTTAGCGCCGACTCATTCGCGGAGATTTCTTCCTTCAATTGATTAATCTTGGTTTCGCCGTTGGAGCAACGTTGATTAAGCTCTTCAACCATCTGCTCCATCTTCGCTAAATCAATTGCGCTGAGCTGTTCAAGCCTTAACTTCTGCTGAACCAGTTGCTGTTCAAGCTGAGCGACATTAATTCCAGCATGTTCTCCTAGCTCTGACTCAGCCGACGACACCATTTTTCTCTGCTGTTCACACTGAACAAGGTGTTGCTCTAACTCATTGGAAGCTTGGTTAACATTGTCTAGTGCGACGCGTTCTTCTTGTCTTGCTACCTGCACTTGTTGCTTTGACACTTCATTGCCTGCAAAAGAAGCTGGCGACGGATGCTCACAGCTACCACATACTGGACATGGTTGATCTTGTTCCAGCTTTTGTGCAAGAACAGCGGCTTGCGCGTTATGCCAAGACAGTTCTGTTTGGTCGGCAAACTTTTGTTTTTCAGTTAAAACCGTTTGTAATTGCTGCTTAATTAACTGCTTCGCTTCAGTATGCTTACTTAAATTTTCTAACTCGAGCCTTAGTGACGCAAGTTTATTCAGGTCTAGAGTAAGACGCTGAGTCGATACGATCTCAGCTTCCAATGCGACCTTCTCAGTCACATCCTTACGCGCTTGCTCAAGCTCTGCAGTCCCTTTTTGAGCGTCACTCACGAGCTTCTCTTTTAAACCGATATACTTCACAAGAGTCTGTTGCTGCTCAGCTCTTTTGCGCTCTAAGCCTTCGACATTCAATTGCTGCTGGGCTTGCTCTGTCAGCTTTATTTTCGTTTGATCTAACTTGAAAAGCTGCTCATTTAAAGCTGGCAGATTTTCAGCTTCTAGCGTTGCTTGTTGCAGCTTGTCTTTGCTTTGCTTACGAGTCGTTTGTAAGTGCTCTTGCTCACCTTTTAACGTGGCCAGTTTCCGCTCAAACTCGCTTACTTGCTTGATGATAGATTGCCAGCTTGAGTACGGTGCTTCGAGCTTTCCTGCCTGCACTGCCCGCTCCAACGTGCTCGACAGTTCAATGATGCTTGCCTTTTTCTCGAAGTGAGTTTGCAAAGCGACGGTTGCTTGCTCTAACTTAACAAATTGCTCGTTAAGGGCGTTAGAGTGCTGCAGTTTTGCTTTGATCTGGTTAAGCTTTTCGAGTGCTATTTGCTCAAGAGTCTTGGCTTGTGCTGATTGCTCACTAACATGCGTTAATTTCTCTTGTAGTTCCTGCTCACTGCTTACTTCTCCGACTTGCAAAGCTCCTCGAATCTGATTATCAAACTGATCTTTTGACTTACTGATAGAAAGCGCGCGATCTTTCAGGGTGTACTCTATCTTTTTGTAAATATCAGTTTGAAAAAGTTGCCCAAAGATAGCTTCTCTTTCTTTAGAGCTCGCGAGTAATAGCTCTCTAAATTTACCCTGAGGCAATACCATAACCTGGCGAAACTGGCTTTCGTTTAACCCTAACAGTGAAGTCACATCAGTTTTCACTTGCGCCGTTTTACTGGTTATCAAGCGCTCTTCATCAGTGATTTCATACAGTGACGCGGTATGCTTACGCGTCGTTGTGCCCTCACCGCGCGCTTTTGGTGCTTCTTGTTCTGGAGAGCGAGTCACGCGATAACGTTTATTGTTAAGCGCAAACTCTAGCGTAATTTCAGTTGGTAAGTTGAGGGCGGCTTGATCACAACGCATCTGCCCACCTTGGCGTTCATTGCCCGTTGTTTCTCCGTATAGAGCAAAACAAATCGCATCTAAGATTGAGGTTTTACCGGAGCCTGTCGGGCCATTGATTAAGAACAGTGGGTTACTGCCAAGCTGAGTAAAATCGATCAACTCAGTCTTAGCAAAAGGACCAAAGGCTTGCAGCGTTAAAGTTAATGGTTTCATCGCTTTATCCTATTGCTGACTCAGTTGTTTGATAATATCGGTGATTGCTTTGTCTTGTTCCTCACTCAATTGAGAGTTTTGAGCTTCTAGGAAAAAGTCACGAAACATGTCAGCTTCACTTCGTGCAAGTTTGGCTACAGCCATTTCTTGCTCTACGCCAATCAGCATTCCTGGTTTTTCTAGGTGCAAAACATTTGGGTAAACAGTTCTAAGCTTATCCATAGGGTTAAGAATTGCGTGCTTGTCCATTAAACGTACAAGCAAATAATCCTCATTACTTGGGTCTGTTTTACCTTGTTCAATAATCGCTTCTAATTCACCTTCCACAATACGCATTTGATGAGGAGCGGTTAGGTCAATATGGGTAGCCGACTTAAACCCATTTTCATCAAGTTCAACAAGCGTCATGCCTTTCTTCTGGTGTTGCTCTGAGAAGCTGTACTTCATCAAAGACCCCGAGTAACGAATATAATCTTCACCTTTCTTTTGAGGCTGATGAAGGTGACCGAGTGCGACATAATCAAAGTCGACAAAGTGTTCGTGACTGACTCGATCGGAACCACCAATAGAAAGTGGACGCTCTGAGTCAGACTCAATCGCACCATCAACAAAACAATGACTCAACAAAACATTTCTACAGCTGGACTGGAACGTACTCTTGATCTCATCGCATAAAAGCTTGTGCGCGTCGTCGTGGGTTGAAACTGGCTGTTTAAAGTGATGTCGAACCAATTCAGGGTCGTTATATGGCATGCCGTAGAAAGCCACTGGGCCCGTATCACTTTCTATGACAACAGGTGAAACCATGTCTCTAAAATTCGAAATGATGTGAAGCCCAGATTCTTTCATCTGTTTCGAAGCAAAACCGAGACGTTCTGCACCATCATGGTTACCTGGGATCATGATGATAGGCAAATTCAGTTCTCCACACACATGTTCTACAAACTGATTCATTAACTCTATTGCTGCTGTAGGAGGTACAGAGCGATCATAGATATCACCCGCAATCACCAACGCATCTACAGAATGACTCTGTATGTAGTCGGTTAATTGCTGCAAAACAGCTTTTTGGTCATCAAGTAGAGAGACATTGTGAAATTGTCGGCCTAAGTGCCAATCAGAGGTGTGGAGAAATTTCATTCTAGCCCAGCGGAGTTCTTGTCGTTAGGCCAATATAATAATCTCAAAGGTAGACGATAGATATAAAAAGTCGCACCAGAAGTGCGACTTAAATTGTTAATCTTTTCAATACGTGACGAGGCTATGCACCTTTTTTGCAATGTTCAATTGCATTAGCAAGCAACTCGAGTGCGGTGCTTTCACATTCAGGCAGAGTGGCATCACTTTCGCCTAGAGCTGTCACTCGTTCGCCCCACTTAATATGGCCAGCGCCCCAAGTCAATCCAGCACCAAAAGCAGCGAGCAATAAGTTATCACCAGGTTTCACTTTACCTTGCTCTAGTGCTTCACATAGCGCGATAGGTACTGTTGCTGCTGACGTATTACCGTAGTTCTGAATATTCACAAACGCTTTATCTTGGCTAATACCAGACAAATCACACAGTGTTTGAATAATACGAATGTTCGCCTGGTGTGGAATAACAACATCGACATCCTCAGTAGACAGCTGACTACGTGATAGCACGCTATGTGCTGCAGCCCCCATCCCCTTCACGGCACGCTTAAAGATCTCTTTCCCGACGAAGTTAAAGTCCCAATGACCATTGTCCGCAGCGAAGCGATCCATCGATGTACCAAACTTAGGTACGGCGAGGATGTCTCGACCAGCAGAGTCACAGCCTAATTGTGCTTCTTGTAGACCAACTTGTTTCTCAGTGCGGCTCAGTACTGCAGCACCCGCGCCATCGCCAAACAATACTGCTGTATCACGCTTGGTCCAATCGATAAAGAAAGAGAGACGTTCTGCGCCTACAACAATAGCATTGCGGTAATTGCCCGATTGAATTAGACGTGTCGCAGTTTCTAACCCGTACACAAATCCAGTACACGCCGCGTTTAAATCAAAAGCTGCCGCTGCTTTGATACCTAGATTTTGTGCCACTTTTGATGCGGTATTCGGAATCAAAGAGTCAGGTGAGCAGGTTGCGATAATAATTAAATCAACATCTTCAGAAGTTAGCCCTGCACAAGCTAGAGCATGCTTAGCTGCTACTGTCGCCATGTCAGACGTGTTTACGTGGCTAATACGACGGTTTTCAATACCAGTTCGAGTACGTATCCACTCATCAGATGTCTCTAAAAAAGTGCTTAGTTCTTCATTGGAGAGCGTCGCTGGAGGTAGGCACTTGCCCCAGCCTGTAATTTCGGCATAGAAATTTTTCATTTTGAGCCTTTGAATTAGTTATTTGTATCACTCGTTCGTTTCAGAGTATAACTATCTCCGGCAATTACTGTCACCTAATTGAAAAAAACAACGAGAGAAAAGTCATGTCTACCTTTAATACTCGATGCCCTTCTTGCTCTGGCGTAAATCGTGTTCCTTTAGATCGAATTTCTGAGAGCCCTAATTGTGGTAAATGCCAAGCATCGCTTTTAGACGGTGCTCCAATCGAAGGGACTGAACAAAACTTCGACGCAATTTTAAATAGCCCAGTTCCCGTTGTCGTCGATTTTTGGGCGACTTGGTGTAACCCTTGTGTGGGTTTCGCGCCTGTATTTTCTGATGTCGCCAATGAGAGAGTAAAAAACGCTCGATTCGTAAAAGTCGATACTGAATCTCAGCAAAATCTTGCCGCGAAGTACCAAATTAGAAGCATTCCAACCATTATGGTTTTCAAAGACGGCCAAAGAGTTGATGTTATCAATGGTGCATTACCTAAAGGCCAGTTTGATCAGTGGCTTAATCAAGCATTGATAAAGTAATAACGTTAAAAATAGCACCAATTAAGAGTAGAGAAATCACGATTTTCTCTACTCTTTTTTTATAATTCCATTGTCTTAACCATCATAAATATCTTTTGTCGTTATAAGAAAAACTTTTCGTTTTACCGAAATAGCATTTAGCCCCATAGTCGCGCCCGAAACTGATTACCATTTATTCATATTGAGAGGCTACGACATTGGAAAATACCCTTGTACCAACACCTAAAGCTCGCATTTCTGTACCTGTGATTGCGCTAGCTCTATATGCGGTCGCATCTGGGTATTTGATGAGTCTTATTCCTCTAATGCTGACTGATTACGGGTTAGATAGCTCTCTAGCTAGTTGGCTTGCAAGCGTATTCTACGCTGGTCTGCTAATCGGCGCTGCTGGCATCGAGCCTCTCGTTAAACACGTGGGTCACCGGAACGCGTTTGTGTGGTGCTTGGTTGCTTTCATGGCCACAATCATGGTGCTACCTTTAGCTCCACATTCAGCGGTATGGGTTGTGGCTCGCTTTATTGCAGGTATGGCCGTCGCAGGTGTATTTGTTATCGTTGAATCGTGGTTACTTCATGGGGATGAGTCAGCGAGAGCAAAACGCTTAGGTCTATACATGGGTGCTCTATACGGCGGTAGTGCTTTAGGTCAGCTTGGTATCGGTGTCATCGGTATTTCTGGTGGTGTTCCTTTTATTACTATTATTACCTTGTTGATTTTGGCTGTCGTTGTATTGTTATTTGGTGAGAGCGATCAACCGCAAAGCGAACACAGTGCTTCCCTGTCATTTAAACAGATTAGCAAGCTAAACCACGCGGCAATCATTGGTTGTATCGTATCAGGTTTAACCTTGGGCGCAATCTACGGACTGATGCCTGTCGAACTATACGCTCGTGGCATTGCTCATAGTGACATTGGCGGACTCATGGCTGTCATTATCTTAGGCGGAATGGCAGTTCAACCTATTGTACCTTGGCTATCTAAGTACTTAGGCCGCACACTGTTAATGGCTTTGTTCTGTATGCTTGGTGTCGCTGCGATTACCTTCACAACGTTAGTGAGCGGCATTCATGCGCTAGCGGCAGGTTTGTTCTTGCTAGGTGTAGCAACATTCGCACTATACCCTGTTGCGATAAACCTAGGCTGTGACAAATTGGATGCCAACTATATTGTATCCGCAACTCAAGTTATGTTGTTTAGCTACAGTATCGGCTCTGTTGCAGGACCTGTTGCGGCTGACTGGTTTATGTCTGGCACACAAGGCTTAATGCGTTACTTGTTTGCCGCGTTGCTTGCGACCTGTATCTACATGTTGATTGCGAGTATTAAGACCAAACGTCAAGCCATTGCCGGCGAATAATATGAATTGAAGAGGCACTAGATGTGCCTCTATTCATTTAGCAACCTTTGGTTCGATAGTCACATTCATGGACCTTATTCACACGAATAACGATCACCGCTGTCGAGCTATTCACCGTTTGCTTTAGGTCTATCGGCTGACAAATCACATCAGTATCAAAACATTGACTCACATTACCTAACACTGTCAATTTCGCTTTGGTTTCAATCCGACGTTTGTACATATTCGTTTGATAAATCCAGCTAGCAACCCCCGAACTCGCATCATTTCGTGTAGAAATGTACATTTCTAAAGGAGAACCAACGAGTTCCACTTCAGAAAACCCAATCCAATTGACCGCAGCTGGGTTGATATAGTCAATTTCTCCATCCCAGTTCACGGTAATAATCGCATCGCCTATCGCCTCTACCAATAAGTCACTAAAACGACGTTGCCTTTCAATGTCTTCGTAGAGCTCTTTAAACTGGCTGTAAACGCGCTCTAACTCCAAAGGAAGCTTCTTTTCAATACGTTCGATTTCTTCTTGGTTTGGCTCTCGAGTAATAAGTTGAGCAAAATCTAAAGATGGTTGAATCAGTATTTGGCGGATAATTATCCAGATCCCTAGCACTGCAGCCAAAACAAAGAACAAGATACTAACCGGTAGAACCCACTGGTCGAGCATAGGCTTACTCATAGGCACATACAGTACAAAACTTGCAGGCTGCAAGATACCGCCGCTAAAGGTCACTTGATACTCAACCTTTAAGCTAGAAGAGGATTCTGTCGTTGATATAATGTTGATATCGATACCGTTGGCGTAGCTGACCTTTACCACGCGATGACTTGCTGAAGTGTACTGAATATCAAAGTTTAGCCCTATCGCCTGACTGTGTTTAGCCAACATTTCGGACGTAACCTCAGCAAACATGGTTACGTTACCCTGTTTGCTTTGCAAACTCTGCACAACTCGAGTCGAGTAAAGAAAGATTCGCCCTTCAACAAACACCATCCCAAAGTCTTCACGACTCTCAAAAGGGATTCCACTAACCGAAACAAAACGTTCCTTCATCAAATTGAACACTCGCGAAGCAATCACTGTTTTAGAGAAGACTTCGTTGCCGTCAATATCTAAGATTAACGCCCCAGACAAATTTTTATTGTGGAGATATTGGTTGGTTAACTTTGCTTCAAACTCGTATTCCGTTTGAGGCCGTTCGTAAGAAGCGAGAGTCTGGGCGGCATCATCAACAATGTCACGAAGCGAGGTAAACTCCTGCCTAACCAACGTAGCAATATAGTGGCGATAGTTACTGGTAATCTCTGTTTTCCAGAACTGACGCTCTTCGGCGATCGACATACTCGCTGCCAATCCTGCAACGACGGCAATAACTAAGGCAAGAAAGGCGATACTGTAACGCATCGCTTTGTCAATTGAATACCGTTTCGTCATAGTGTTTCACAGTACATTTCAATTTCACTCGCAAGGATTTGTAAATGCTGCTCAATGAATGTCACTCTTTCAGCTGCATGTTCCATATTCCCCGCCTCACTCGCTTTTTCTAGCTCTTTAGCCACTGTTGCGATCGCTTCATTGCCTAAGTAGAGTGCGCTACCTTTGATTCGATGAGCGACATCTTTCAACCAAGCGTTATCTCCAGACAATCCACTTTCAACCAATTCTTTTAAATCATTTTGGTAGTTGGCCAAGAAGGTATCTAATATCTCTTTGGCGATGTCGATATCCCCTCCACTCATATCGATCACAATATGTTCGTTGAAGGAATCATAGTCAGGAAAAACCAGGCTACTCGACGTGCTAGGGGCTGGTTCAATGCTGTTCTCGTCGGAACTTTGGACCGTCCCTAAATCTTCTAATTCTGCAAGTAGGCTTTCTAGAGGCCCATCAGCCACTTCCGGTTTCGCCGTTTGTGGAGATTCCTCAAGCCAATCAAGATCGAAGGTTAAGTCATTAACACCAGGTTGAGGGATTACTGAATCAAACTCATCCAACCAACTTAGATCATCACTTTCTTCTTGGTTACCAAGGCTAGGCGCTTCATCCATAACCACGACTTCTTTGGGTTTGTCGCTATCAACAGCTTGGCTAAGTTTGGTTTCTAAAATATCGATTGGGCAAGGTTTAGAGATATAGTCATCAAACCCAGCAGATAAACAGCGTTTCGCCGCACCGCTTAACGCATCGGCTGTGATTGCAATCATAAACGGCTTGCGCTCTTTATATGTCTCATTAATCTTTCCTGCCAGCGTAAAACCATCCATTTCAGGCATATGGCAATCAGACAGTACTATGTCGTAGCTAGGGTCTTGCTCAAACTTATTCCATGCGACCAAGCCATTTTCAGCCACATCAAACTGTACACCTAAGCGTTTAAGCTGCCCGCCTATTACTTTACGGTTAACTTCATTATCTTCCGCAAATAACACTCTCAACGCGCTCAAATCACGATTGCTGTTCCCTACAGTTAGCCGAGTTTCCTTCGTTACCTCTACATTCTGATGTTTAGCACTTTTTACTGGCAGCATGATATTGAACAAACTGCCGTGCCCAACGACTGAGCTGACTTTTATTTCGCCGCCCATACCATCAATGATCTCTTTACTAATACTTAGACCTAGCCCTGTGCCACCAAAACGACGGGTAATATCTCCATCGGCTTGAACAAACGGGTCGAACAACGATCTCAACTTATCAGCGGGAATACCTATACCGCTGTCCCTAACCTGCAAACTGATCAAGTCTCTGTTCGAGTTTTCTATACCTGCTAAGTAATCTTTCGCTATCAACTGAGCCGTCACTTCAACATAACCTTGCTCGGTAAATTTCACTGAGTTAGACACAAGGTTGTTAAGTACTTGCATCAGTCGAGTTGAGTCACAAGAGTAAAGCGAGTTTAGCTGCGGGTCGATGCGACAGGTCAGTACTAACCCTTTGGCTTTCGCTTTGTGCTTGAAGTTACTGATCACCCCTGTGACCAAAGAATCTAGCTCGCATTCCACATTCTCTAGAGTCAACTTTCCAGCATCCATCTTAGAGAAATCGAGTACATCATTGAGTAATGCCATTAAATTACGTGCTGAGCCATTTAGTGTCTGCAGCAAATCAGTTTGTTCTTTGTCTAACTGCGTGAATGAGAGCGCTTCTGCCATACCTAAGACACCGTTCATCGGCGTTCTGATCTCATGGCTCATTCGAGCTAAAAAGTCAGACTTGGCAAGGGCCATATTTTCCGCCTGACGTTTTGCCTCTTCTGCTTCAAATAATGCTGCCTCTAATGAACTTTGAATCTTCGAACGACGAGCAAGCTGGTTTCGGTAAACAATAAATCCAATAAACAACAAAATGCTTAGGCTAATACCTAGGTACAAAGAGCGTCGATACAGTTGGTTTTTTTGAATCTCTTGGTAGTTGTCTTCTAGAGTGCGACGCCACTTATTGCCAAGTTCATGCTGGAAAGTGTCCCCTAATGCGTAGATGCCTAAGTTAAGCAGGTCGATCAACTCCTCTCTGCCTTTTTCTATCGCAATTCGCGGCCACAACTCATCTTCTACATCAAGCGCACTATGCACTTTCAGACTGTAGAATTTATGCTTATCAACAAGATAAATACTATTCAGTAACTTACCAACAAACGCGTCCGCTCGGCCTTGAGCAACGGCTTCGATCGCTTCTTCTGCGGTATCCAAATAGATAATAGGGTTGCTCGGTATGATATTCGCAACGATGTCATTTTCATGCAACCCACGAACTAAAGCGATACGCAGTCCTTCAAGCTCCTTTATCGAGTGATAATCTTCCTCACTAATGATTGCCATCGAGGCCCGATCGATATCTTTAGTAAACGCTAGGTTCTCTAAGCGCTCTTTGGTTCGATAAACACCCGGGAAGATATCGACTTCACCGCTGCTCGCTGCGTCTAAAGCTTCTTGGAAGGAACGGTATGGTTTACCAACAAATGTAATACCAATACGTGAGGAAATTTCATTGAGGACGTCAACAGTGTAACCCTGAAGTTCAAAGCCATCTCCAATAAAATAAGGCTCCTCGCCACGTTCAATATAAGCGTACGAGAGTATCGGTTTCTTAATTAGCTCAAGTTCTTGCTCTGGGGACACTTTTTGATAGTAGTCACCAATGGCAAGCTCAACGCCTACTTCTTGTGAAGAATCAATTGAGTTCCACAGCTCTTCAATTAGACCAGAAGAAATCGTCCGAATACCTTGGTTGATATCAACCATTAACGCCAAGCGATCCGAAGCTACTTTAAAGCGAAGCGGTACTCCTCGAGTTTTGTGAGCAAGAACAAAGTCATTACCTACTGCACTTTGCAACATGCCTTGTTCTAGTTCGGCTCTCCCCCATGAGTAGATGAAATTGACCCTCGGCGCTTGAGCGATAGCCTCAGCATTCTCGCTACCATGATAAACAGCGACTTGAGAGTGGTTATAGTTTTCCGGGTAGAGACCATAAGGCAACGAAATTGCTGTCGGTCGGCCTTTGATATGATCACCGATACGTTCATACAAAGCGCCACTTACATATGCGTATGGAACACTAAACAAGGCTTGGGAAACATCTGGCATGACAGCCGATACCGCTAGAACATCAACTTGTTCGTTCACCAGTAAGCGGCCTAATTCAGTGTATGGCGCATAAACAAAATCAACGTCATAGCCATAGGTATTCCCCCAGACTTTCCAATATCGCTCCATGAACGTACGGAGCTTATGAAGTCCCTGAACAGGCGCCATGTCAGTCTCGATATGTGGTTGGCTAGGTAACCCAACGGTAATCCTCTTCTGCTCAGCGGAAGCAGTCGTAGCAATACACATTAAGAATCCACACAGAACCAAACTTTTAGCGAACTTAGCAAAAACAGTAATTTTCACAATGTGACACTCTAGAAATAACAATACGCAATCCAGTATATTGCGCTAAGTGTCAGGTTTCTGTTCTTTAGGGAACAGACTTCCGTATAAAAATAGAAAATAATAGACGGTAAACCATGTTGAGGTGTTGAAAAGCAATGCTAGTTGGAACTATTGATTCTAATCGACCTGTGTTAATCGTCGATGATAGCCCTATGTACAGAACCGCAGCAAAAGGAATGCTACAGAGATTGGGTTACCCAATCCAAAGAATAGATTTCGCGCAGGATGCGTCTGAAGCTAAAGACAAGTGTAGGGCCAACAACTACGCATTGGTTTTGTTCGACTATAACTTAGGTAAAAAAGCCAATGGCTACCAGCTGATTGACGAACTTCAACATAAGCAACTGTTATGCCCAGATTGTGTCATGATCATTGTCACCGGGGACGGAACACCCGAAGTTGTGAGAGGCTTTATGGAGTTAGAGCCTGACGGCTATTTGCTGAAGCCTTTAAACTACGCGACTTTACAAACTCGGCTCCCCCAGTTTTCTGCTAAAAAACGCCACCTTTCTGATCTGTTAACAGTCTATGGCAACAAGCACTACGAAGCTGCGATCTCTCATGTCGATGAGACATTTTACAAAGATGAAGACATCATCGTAAAAAGCCAACTTATCAAAGCAAAAGCTCTCGCTGAACTTGAACGCTACGATGAGTCTCGTAATGTGCTTATTAATCTAAAAGGCTCAAGTGATAACTCAACGGTTCAGTTAGAGCTCGCGCGCATTACCTTTTTGCAGAGGCAATATAAACAAGCGCTATTTCTTGCATCTCAAGTGAAAAAAGATCCTCTTAGGAGTGCCCGTGCGTTTGATTTGTGCGCCGAAATCTACACAGCTCAACATCAGTTTGATTCAGCACAAGAAGAAATTGAGTCAGCGATCAGCATCTCTCCCAAGCGTCATGAACGCCATGAGGTGAGAGTTTCAACTCAACTTGCGCTATTTGATCTTATTAGCGCAACTGCAAGCCTTAAAGCTCTACAAACTGAATCACGCAACTCGTTTAGAGAATCGGTAGATTACTATTTACTTCAAGCTTCTATTCAGCTTGATCTCGCCTTGTTCGATTCACCTTCACAGCGAGAGTCTCACATTGGCTCTGTAGCAAAGCTGATTGAGCAGTGGCGTCAGCTATACACACGTGAACAGTACAAAGGGTTTGAGTTGCTGATTCTAAGCCGCGTATTCAAGATAAAGAGTGATTTCCACAAGTCTCGTCAATACTTCGACAGCTACATGAGGCATAAAAAGGAAAGCGAGGACTACCAACCAAGCTTATTTGAGAGTATCGAGTTGGCGAAAGCCGCTTTTGCTGCACATGACGACACTACCTACAAACAGGCGGTAGAAGACGTGGTGACTCTGCTCGATTCTTACCCAAACAAAGCCGCTCAGAACGGTTTTGCTAGCTACTTTCAGCAATACCGCACAAAGTGTGAGCAAGGTGAAATTCATTTAGAAAAGATCAAAGAGCGCACCAAACAGTATCAAGCCCAGCAGCACTTCGATAAAGCAGCGATACTACTCAGCAAAGCAATAAAGACCAACACTATTGACAGTGAGATATGTTTGCTGATGTTAGAAGTACTGACACGGTCTTGGCCACCAGCGTGGACCCGCGTTCAAGTCGCCAAAATAGCTATGATATGCAAAGAGCACCTTAAAGGTAGCCCACAGTCTAAATCGCAAGCATATATAAAAATCTGCGATACCTTAGCGTCTCAACTTGATTTTAAAGAACTCAAAGAAACAGCCCCAACAAGCGTATAATTTATGGAATTACGAGATATATTGATCATTGAAGATGATCCGTTTCATGCGACTATTCTCAATCGATTACTAGCAAGCTTAACCTCAGCTAAGATTGTGGTTGCAAAAAATGGACGTGAGGCTTTTGAGGCAATGAAACAATCTAAGCCTAACCTCATATTCTGTGATTTGTATATGCCGGATATGGATGGCGTGGAGTTTATCCGCCATTTCGCCGAAGAGAATTTGACCACCACGTTTATTCTTACGAGTAGTGTCTCAAATGATGTGCAAGACTCTGTTATTGATATGGCGCACTCTTACGGTATCGAATCGATAACTAAGCTACCGAAGCCGATCAGTAAAGCGGCTTTATCAGATGCCCTTCAAAATATTCAAGAGCCTACCTCTCTTGGTACAAGCTCGACACAATCCAGTGAGATCACTGCTCAAGAAGTCAGACACGCCTTACTGCGCGATGAGTTTGAACCTTATTTCCAAGGACATTATTGCTCACAAACCCACAAACTAATCGGCGCTGAAGCATTAGTTCGTTGGAATCACCATAATCTTGGCCTACTGACACCTGACAAATTTCTGCCGACAGTGTTTGAAGGGGGATTAAGCTACGCGTTAAGCTGCAAGATGTTACGCGTCAGCCTTGAATCCGCAGCAGAGTGGCACCGCCTTGGGCATAAGATACAAATCGCGATAAACGTTTCTCCATCCGATATGGAGCATCAAGACTTTGCTGACAAAGTGTTGCAAGCCATTGAACAGGCGCGATTCCCAGCAAATAAACTCACGTTAGAAGTAACAGAGGTGGAAATTACCCATAATCTAGGCCGTGCTCTGGACAATATGGCTCGGTTAAGAATGCGTGGGATCACCATTTCTATTGATGATTTTGGCACTGGTTATTCGTCTATTTGTCAGCTCATTAACAGCCCGTTTAGCGAACTGAAAATTGATCGCCTTTACGTTTCTCGGATGGCCGAAAGCCCTAAACATTTTTCAGCTCTCCAATGCATGATAAGCCTAGGAAAAAGTTTGGACCTTAAGCTAGTTGCCGAGGGAATTGAGACCCGAGTCCAAGCAAAGATGATGGCTAAATTAGGTTGCGACATCTTACAAGGTTACTATTTCAACAAACCAATGAGCTCAAATGACTTTATTCAGCACAGTTTAGTCACTCAATAGAGCCAAACAACGATAAAAACGCCCTATTTCGTTGCTCCTCAGCTACCACGGGGTATACACTTACTTCGAATAAACTGACAAGGAACAAGTGTGGATAGTCTACAGGATCTAATTAAGTGGCCATGTGAATTACCAAGCACAACTAAAGAAGCCATTGTCCTGAACGCAACACGAATACAGCAACTCGGCCCGGTGACTACGCAAGGACGTCAACTAAATGGTGTGATGTACATAAAACGTGGCATTGCTGGTATCGGTTTTAGCTCCGAGCATACTAACACCATGAACGCCGCAATCTTTGGTACAGGTAACTGGCTGGGCGCGAGCGTAATCAATCATGTGATACGCGTGCTTGCTAACATCGAGCAAGTTGAGCCTATTGAGATCATTTTCTTTGCCAAAGATAAAATTGAGCAGCTTGCTGAGAAAGATCCGAATATCTTCAAATGGCTCTATTACGGCTCATTACAGAGCCAACACCAATGGCTGACAGCCCAAGCGGTTTCGTTACATGATAGAGAAGTCCGCGTAATCTACACTCTGCTAGAAATTGCCAAGTATGCCAATCAAGTCCAAGGCAGTGTGAGCGCAGTTCATGCCTCTCAGAAACAATTGAGCATTATGGCGGGGATCTCTCGCCCACGGCTTAATGAGGTGTTAAAGATGTTAGAGGCGAGTGGTGAAATCAGCGTAAGCCGAGGTTCTATCCACTTACTTGATCAGCAAAGCCTTACTGAGCGTCTGAGTAAACTTGATGTTTCTATTATCGATACAGACCCTATTTCTTCTGCTTCCTAAGGTGTCGGTTTGACATATGCAGCTTCGGTTTTTCAGGGACCGCTTTCCGTTCATGTAAAAGATGACGCATTGCAAGAATAGGATGAGGCAGCAACATTCTCGGCCCAGAGAAACGCATCACTTGACGCATGAGCTCTTTTTCAATTGGTTTATAGCAATGAATTGGGCACTTATTACAAGTCGGTTTTTCTTGCCCATACGGGCAGCGATCTAAACGGGTTTCTGCGTACTCTAGTAGAATTTTGCATTGTTCACACAGCCCCTTTTTCGTCCCGTGGTGAGCATGGCAGTATATGGCAACCATAGCACTCACCGTTTTAAATTCGGTTCGAAGTGGTCCTTCTAGGATGTCAGAAATAATCGTTTCACTCACTGTTCAAACTCATTTGGTATAACAACAAGTCTACTGTATCACTTATAACCTCCTGAACTTTGACATAGGTAAAGCCGAGCTTAGTTAACAGCGCTTGGCTTGCATTATTATCCGACGTTGTAATCGCCACCAGTTCATCGATATGTGACTGTTTCGAGGCATAATCCACCACTGCCTGACCAGCTTCATAACCATAACCTAAGCCGTAAGCAGAAGGTTTAAAACCATAGCCAATATCATACGCAGAGAGTTCAGGTCGTTTGATCAGGCCACAGACACCAAACTTTTCATTGGTTTCTCGATGTTCAACCAACATCAAACAAACCCCATGTTCAGCATGCATGGCCAATATTTTATCTTGGATGTAATCCTTCGCGTCTTGCAGGCAACGTAGATTTTTATCCCCAATAAACCTTAGAAAATCATCAGTGTTGTATAGCTCTAAAATGAACTCGGCGTCGTCTTGCGCCACCATCCTTAGTTTCAGCCGTTCACTTATTAATGTGTTCATCTGCCCTTCCCTTATCGATTTACTGATAAGTGAGCTTACCATCTACACTTAACGTAGAACATGTAAGGACAACGATTCTTAATGAGGGGAATTACGTTATGCGTTCAGTTTTACTACTCGGTATTGTGCTGCTGTTCAGTTCATCGGCTTGGGCTTACCCTGCTCACTCAGCGCACTGGAGCCATCGTAGTGTGATCTATTTCGCTCCAACTAACGACGACCATGTGAAACGTTTTTTATTGGAAGCATTGATAAACGAATGCGAACTTCAAGATCGCGATTTGATTACTCTTGTCGTCACAGAAGATGGATTTACTGATCCCATATGGGTAAAACATGAGTTTAATCTAACAGCGCTGTTTGAGGTATACGAGGTAAAATCTGGCAGTCATACCGCGGTATTAATTGGCAAAGACGGTAGCGAAAAATTACGTTGGGGCAAACAAACTGACTGGGATCATGTTAAGGCAACGATTGATGTCATGCCTATGAGGCAGCATGAAATGGCATCGAAAAGCAGTCCGTGTTCAGCGTAAAAACAAAGAGTTGGATTTTGATTATCGAATGGAGGCGCCTCCCGGAATCGAACCGAGGTCCACGGATTTGCAATCCGCTGCATAGCCACTCTGCCAAGGCGCCACAATTGATGTTGCTCGAAGAGCTAAAATGAGATGGTGCCCCGGGCCGGACTTGAACCGGCACAGCGCGAACGCCGAGGGATTTTAAATCCCTTGTGTCTACCAATTCCACCACCAGGGCAACGCATTAAAGCGATGGCACACCATCATTCTACACAGCATTGCCGTGAGAACGAGGTGTACTTTAACGGATAAAAACGTGGGGTCAACCAATAAATTTCTTTTTTGAGTTCAATTGGTTAAAAACCCAACCTACACGCCTAACATCTAAACTATACGTTGGTTTTATAGGCATCAATTCAGTGTAATAATGATATCCTCTCCTTCAATGACCACCGGATAAACCTTTAACCTCACGTCTTCATTTTCGATGCACTGCCCCGATTCAAGACAAAAATGTTGTTTATAGAGTGGCGAAGCAACACACAGACGGCCTTTGACGTCACCAACAATACCTCTACTCAAGACAAACGCTTGTCCAATTGGGTCCCAGTTTTGTACAGCAAATACTCCGGCTGACGGGATATAAAACAAGGCAACCTGCTCACCATCTATCATTGCACTGCGGCCTTGATAAGGAGCTAATTCGCTTAATCGGCAAATTTTTTCATGTACCAAAGTTTCCATCAGAATACCTCCTTAGCAGGGATACGCTGCCCACGTATACGTTGATAAGGCATCGCTTGGCTTGTATTGTTTACGTTAATAAATGGCTTAAACCTATCGAGCTTATCTGGAGTCTCGAGTGTACTCTTCCATTCGCACTGATAGGTATCGACCACATGTTGCATCTGTTGCTCTAAAGAGTGATTAATACTCAGTGAGTCATCGATAACAACTTGCTTAAGGTACTCAAGCCCCCCGTCGAGGTTTTCCATCCAAACAGACGTTCGCTGTAAACGGTCAGCAGTGCGCACGTAGAACATTAAGACTCGGTCAATCAAAGCTACCAACTCGGCTTTTGATAGATCTGACGCAATTAAATCTGCGTGTCTTGGCTTCATACCGCCATTTCCGCACACGTATAAGTTCCAGCCATTTTCTGTCGCTATTACACCAATGTCTTTACTTTGTGCCTCAGCACACTCTCGGGTACAGCCTGAAACAGCAAACTTGATCTTATGTGGTGCCCTTAAACCTTTGTAGCGATTTTCTAGCTCTATGGCTAATCCTACTGAATCATCAACACCGTAACGACACCAAGTAGAGCCAACACATGACTTCACCGTTCTCAATGACTTGCCATAAGCGTGCCCAGTTTCGAATCCTGCATCGATTAGCGATTGCCATATCTCTGGTAATTGCTCCACCTGAGCACCGAACAGATCCACTCGTTGACCACCCGTTATCTTGGTATAGAGGTCATGTTGTTTCGCTATCTGACCCAGGGCAATCAATTTATCTGGCGTAATTTCACCACCAGCGATCCTAGGAACAACCGAATATGAACCATCTTTCTGCAGGTTAGCCATAAAGGCGTCGTTCGAGTCCTGTAATGAACTATGTTGTGGCTCCATAATGTGTTCATTCCACAGTGAAGCAAAAACAGAAGCTGCGGTTGGCTTACATAAATCACAACCGTGTCCTTTACCATGTTTCGCAATTAATGTGTCGAAGTCTTTGATCTCTTCAACTTGGCAGATATGGAATAGCTCTTGACGTGACAGTTCAAAGTGCTCACAGATGTTATTGTTGACCTCTACGCCCATAGCGCTCAACTCAGCATCCAAGACAGTTTTCACCATATTGCTACAACCACCACACCCCGTCCCAGCTTTTGTCTGAGATTTTAGTGATTCTAAGTCATGTGCTCCTGCCTGAATCACACTCACCAAATCACCTTTTGTTACGTTATGACATGAACAAATCATGGTACTGTCTGTCATCTCCCCTTGAAGCATGCCGGTATCAAAAAGCAGATTAGCAGCGTGATCGGGAAGCGGAGTTTCATTTAGATAACATTGCAACAGAGCATCGTAGTCAGAGTTATCACCAACTAGAATTGCGCCAAGGAGTTGAGTTCCTGACTTATCGACGACCAACTTTTTATAGATGCCTGCAACCGCATCTTGCAAGATCATCTCTTGAGCGCCTTCTGTCGTTTTGTGCGCATCACCAATTGATGCGACATCTACACCTAGAAGCTTAAGTTTGGTGCTCATGTCTGCGCCAGTAAAACCAGCATTGGCCCTGCCTAGTAACGAGTCAGCAACCACACGCGCCATTGTGTAGCCCGGTGCCACAAGACCAAAGATCTGCTCTTGCCATAACGCACATTCCCCAATCGCGTAAATGCTATCGTCATTGGTTTTACATTGGTCATCAATGATGATCCCCCCACGTTCACCAACGCTAAGTGAAGCTTGCTTCGCGAGTGCATCTTGCGGCCTAATTCCGGCCGAGAATACAATGACATCAACTTCAAGGGGATCGGCATCCTTGAGCACCATTCGATGCTTGGCTCGCTCTCCATCACAAATTTTCTCAGTGGCTGTGGATGTATGGACGGTCAACCCTAGTGCTTCGATCTTTTCTTTCAATACATTGCCAGCGATATCATCAAGTTGAACAGGCATTAAACGTGGCGCAAATTCGACAACATGAGTCTCAACCCCCAATAACTTCAGTGCATTAGCCGCCTCTAAGCCGAGGAGTCCCCCTCCAATCACTGCGCCAGTTTTTGCTCCCTGGCAAGCTGTTCTAATTTCTTCCAAGTCATCAAGCGTGCGATAAACAAAAATGTTGTCTCGGTCGTTACCTTCAATCGGTGGCACAAAAGGATAAGAGCCGGTAGCCAAAACCAATTGGTCATACTCAAGCGTAGATTCCCCCTCAAGTGCCAAGCATTTACTTTCACGATCAATGTCGGTCACTTTACGGCTCAACAGAAGGTCTATGCCATGCTTGCTGTACCATTCCTCACTACTAAGCATCAGATCTTGGCGACTTTTTCCAGAAAACAGAGCAGACAACTGAACACGGTCATAGGCAATAAAACGTTCTTCACCAATCACGGTTATCTTTTTTTCTAGGTGTGCGCCTCGTTCGACAAGCTGTGCAACTAACTGGTGACCCACCATGCCGTTACCAACAATTACAATATGTTCCATAGTGATATCTCCTCAGGCACTTTTAGCGGACACGTCGAGCTCTTTTGGCTCTGTAGCTCTGCTTGGACTAGTTGCTTTGGACTGCTTCTCATACAAGAAGCGTAATACCGCTTGGCGATATTTTTGATATTGTGGGTCGTCAGCGAGATCGACTCGATTCCTCGGCCTTGGTAGATCAATTGAAAGCACTTCACCAATCGTCGCTGCGGGGCTGTTGGTCATCATGACGATCTTGTCTGACAGCAACACCGCCTCGTCGACATCATGGGTAATCATAATCACCGTATTATTAAGGTCAGCTTGGATCTTCATTAACGAGTCTTGTAAGTGTGCACGTGTTAACGCATCAAGTGCACCAAATGGTTCGTCCATCAGTAGAACTTTCGGTCGTAAAGCCAGTGCTCTCGCAATACCGACACGCTGCTTCATACCTCCAGAAATTTCATCCGGCTTTTTATCTGCTGAATGCATCATTTGAATCAACTGTAAGTAATGCTCAACTTGCTCTTTGATCCACTCTTTACGATCTTGCTCACCCACATATTTATTCACGACTTGTTTCACCGCGAGTTCTACATTTTGATAGACCGTTAGCCACGGCAACAATGAATGGTTTTGAAACACGACAGCACGCTCTGGCCCCGGCCCACTCACTTCTCGCCCATCAACAATGACACCTCCATCTGTAGGCAAATGTAAACCTGCCACGAGGTTGAGCACTGTAGACTTGCCACAACCAGAATGACCGATGAGAGAGATAAATTCGCCTTTATTGATCTGAAGATTCACATTCTTTAGTGCGATAAATTCGCCATTTGGCGTTGGGAACCTCATCCCAAGCTGAGTTAAATCAAGTAATGGTTTAGACATAGGAAACTCCTTTTATCGCAATGCCTGCTGTTTGTTCCAAGATAACCACTTTTGAAGCTGCAACATGCCGCGATCAAGCAGTAGACCGATAAAGCCGATAGTTATCACGGCAACCATAATTCGGCCCAATGAGGCTGAACTGCCGTTCTGAAATTCATCCCACACAAACTTCCCTAACCCTGGGTTTTGTGCCAGCATCTCGGCGGCTATCAGCACCATCCAAGCAATGCCTAAAGATAATCTTAATCCGGTAAAGATCATTGGAATGGCTGAAGGTAAAACAATCACTCGTATGTGCTGCCACCATGAAAGTTGCAAAACTCTGCTGACATTAATCAGATCTTTATCAACGCTCGTCACTCCTACTGCCGTGTTGATCAGTGTTGGCCATAGGCTACATAGCGCAACAGTCAGCAATGAGTTAATAAATGACTTAGCGAACATAGGATCATCACTGACATAAGTCGCACTCACCACCATAGTGACAATCGGCAACCACGCGAGCGGCGAGACAGGTTTAAGTAGTTGAATCACCGGGTTGAACGCTTGGTATACCCCTTGATTTAGCCCTAGAACTATTCCTAAAGGAATGGCGATCGCGGTCGCTAGTAAGAAGCCACTCGCTACCGTAATCAGACTCGTAACAATCTGGTCAAAAAAGGTCGGTTTACCGGTATATGGCCTAATTTTCACCTTTGCGTTTGGGTCTTTCGCCAACTTCGCAGCATTTCGTTTCTCTTGGCGCTCTATAAAGGCGACTTCTTTTTCTCTTTCCTCCCAATGCTCAACGACCAAGTTACTAAACTGCTGGTAGGTTTGAGCGGGACCTGGAAGTGTACCTAAAGATGTTTGTACCTGACGTGCGCTAAGATGCCACATCATCAAGAACATCAAGATACCAATCATTGGTAGTAGAATAACTTTGCTCTTATTCGCCACAAGTGTCCTGCTCGGGACAAGAGATATCACATTGCTCGGCATATTAACTCCTATACATCCTTGTTATTTTCAATTTGAGTCTTGCTCCTTTGTTAGACTTTTTCTTTTCCTTTCAAGCCAATAGCAAATTTTTCTATATATGCGTTCGGTGTTCGACCATCGTAGACAATGTCGTCAATGAAATGTTTTTGTGGGGCACGAAAGCCATCTTCATTAGAAAAGTCTGGGAAATCCTTTCCACTTAAAACACCGTCTTCAATCAAGGCTTCTGCAGCTTGCTGGTAGATGTCAGGACGATACACTTCCTTGGCAATGTCCATGTACCAATCATCTGATTTTTCTTCAGATATTTGTCCCCAACGGCGCATTTGAGTTAAATACCAAATTGCATCACTGTAGTATGGGTAAGTGGCGTTGTGGCGAAAGAACACATTAAAATCAGGCACTTCTCGAACGTCACCTTTTTCATACTCAAAGGTACCCGTCATTGAGTTAGCGATGACTTCAAAGTCTGCTCCGACATATTCACTCTTCGCCAATAATTTTGATGCTTCTACACGGTTAGCGTTGTCGTTTTCATCAAGCCAGTGCGCTGCGCGTATGAGTGCCTTAACCACACGAATATGAGTGTTTGGATACTTTTCTGCCCACGCTTTTGATACGCCAAATACTTTCTCTGGGTTGTTTTTCCAAATCTCATAGTCCGTCACCACTGGAGCACCGATGCCTTTAAATACCGCTTGTTGGTTCCACGGTTCGCCAACACAGTATCCCTCGATGGTACCCGCTTCCATGGTTGCAGGCATTTGCGGCGGAGGTGTTACGCTTAGTAAAACATCTGCGTTCACCTGACCACTGTTATCTCCTACTTGAGGGGCGTAATAACCAGGGTGGATGCCTCCTGCAGCCAACCAGTAACGCAGCTCATAGTTATGTGTCGAAACTGGAAATACCATTCCCATATTGAAGGGCTTACCTTCATCAAGATAACTTTCTACAACTGGCTTAAGCGCGTCAGCTTTAATTGGTCGAACAACTTTGCCATCTTGCTGTGTAGGAATATGTGGCTTCATTTGCTGCCATGTTTTATTTGATACCGTGATTGCATTGCCGTTGAGATCCATACTGAATGCAGTGATCACTTCTGCTTTAGTACCAATACCAATCGTCGCACCTAATGGCTGCCCTGATAACATATGTGCACCATCAAGCTCACCATCAATAACGCGATCTAGTAGTACTTTCCAATTGGCTTGGGCTTCCAAGGTGACATAAAGCCCTTCATCTTCGAAAAAGCCCTTCTCGTACGCTACGGCAAGTGGCGCCATATCTGTGAGCTTAATGAAACCAAATTTAAGATCTTCTAGTTCTGGCTCTCCCAACTCAGCGTGGGCAATAGGTATGGTAACTGCTGTAGCGAGCACAGCTGCGAACAGGCTTTTTTTAAACATTGACGTCCATTTCATAGATTTTCTCCAATTGAAAAAGCGCCACGCCTCCGGGGAGTCGTAGCGCCTTTGCATCCTATCATTACCGCCGTTGATAATGTCAGATTAAGATTTAACAGATTGTTAGTATCACTATTCCAAGTTACATGCCAACTTATTTAATACTTATAAATCATAAAGTTAGACAAAAATAAGCATCAAGCGTCATCAAAGCTGCTTGTTATTAGTGCATCGCGCACCATTGCGGAATTTTTTATCTAACCCCAAAGTATTACTCATCTATTTCAACGCTTCTAAGGTCTGCAGCAAATTTCTAGCGACTTGAGCTAAGCTTTGACTCGATTGCATCGCTGACTTTCTCATCGCTTTGTACGCCGCATCTTCATCCACTTGATGCATTTTCATCAATAACCCTTTGGCTTTTTCAATCAACTTTCTTTCATCCAATCGAGTCGTAAGTTGCTCTATTTCACCTTCTAACGCGATGACGGACTGACGAGTTAGGTAGGCATGTCTTACCCAAGGAGATAAAGAGAACTCGGAATCTACAGGTAGAAGAACATAGTCCATTTTTTCTGGTAAGCGATTAATATCATTAGAGTTGAGTTGCTTCAGCACAACCAATAATGGATGTTTTTTTTCTCGACAAAGATTGATGATAAGCCGAAGCTCTGCGCTTGGTTGAAGCCAACCGACAACAACGTGAGCACCCGCCTCGCCATCTAAGACAGACTCTAAGTTGGCAAGGCGACAACTCTGAACATTAGAAAATTCTTGAGTTAGTTCAACGGTTAATCGACTGAGTTCTTCACTGCGATCACTGCATACAATGACAGGTGTTGGGGAGAGTTTGTTATACATGTACATTCCTTGTTTTCTCTCGACTTAGTAAGAGACATAACAAGGAATGTGCCAAGATAAAGAAAGGTGATATGTTATCGATTAACGGCAGTAGTCAGCCCACAATGTGTAAGCTTTTTCAAATGAACGCTCAAGGTCATTCAATTCTGCAAAGAGTGTCGCCGCGATTGTCGATACAACCGTGTTAGCCATCATGTTCAAGTTTTCTTCTGAGGTGCCAAACACACAGTTCTCTGGTAATGGGATATCCGTCAGCATACGTTCTGTCCAATAGTGGGACTCAACACCTCTTGGTGTGCTTACCCAGACTGTTTGGCTTACCTTAGGGTTGTATTCAGCTTCACCCGATTGCCCCTTGAACGATACAACCGCATGACGAGTTAAACCCACCTCACTCTCAATGTCAGCATGTAATTGCTGGAATCCTGGGTGAAAACTTCCTCGTAAGCCAAGCTTGGCTCCACCGGGATTTAGCGCTCTTACAACCGTATTGATAGGTGTACGCAAGCCATAGCGATTCTTCCAACCAATCATTGTCTCTGCTTGAGGCGCAAAGTGTTTTAGTGGCAAGTAAGCAATACCCTTTTGCTCAAGAAGTTGTTGAGCATGCTCCGGTGAATCAGCCTGCTCTACATTGAGCTTATCTAAATAATCTTCTGCGTGCAGGCGCCCAGCTGGTCGATCGTGATAGCCATGTAGCAGTACTTTATAACCACTGTCAGCTAGAATCTTGGCCGCTAATAAATGCCAAGGTTGCCCTGCATTTTGTCGTTTACCTGCGTAACAAGGCCAGTCTATATCGGCACCTAAATTAGGTACACGTGATTGGAAGGCTTTAACAAACCCTGCAATTTCCTGTTTGGTTTCGTTTTGAACGCGAATAAGCATCAGCAACATCGCCATCTGATCATCACCACTGTGACCATCAAGATATTCATCCATGACCTGATAAGCTTGGTCAAACGTGAGGGGCTTTCGTCCACGCTCACCACGGCCTACCGTGCGAATACATTCCAAAATTGTGCTCATACTACCTCTTGAGAAATAACTGACTCGACGGTCTTTTCTAGTTCTTCTCGCAGTGTGACTACTTCGCCTAAGATAATCAATGCTGGACTGACGCCTTTTAGCTCGTTTGCTTTTGAAGTAAGCATCTCTAAGGAAGAAATATGCACCTTCTGTTGGCGACTACACCCATGAGTAATCACAGCAAGTGGGAAGTTTTCACTGAGTCCATGTTCAATCAAGCCCTTTTGTATATCCTCCGCCTTCTCTAACCCCATATAAAAGACTAATGTCTGACCGGCCCCGACTAACTGGGCCCAAGCGGGTAATGCTCCTGTTACCACTTGGCCTGTGACAAACGTAACGCTTCTTGCCAATTCTCGGTGAGTTAACGGAATCTTTGCTGAGGCCGCGCAGCCTATTGCCGCTGTTATGCCTGGGATCACTTCGAACTCGATATTGTGCTTCGCCAATGTTATGCCTTCTTCACCACCTCTACCGAAAATAAATGGATCCCCACCTTTTAGCCTGACGACTCGCTTCCCTAACTTGGCAAACTCCACCAAAATCTGACTGATCTCTTGTTGTTTTAGGCTTGGTTGACCACATCGCTTACCGACATAAATATGCTGACAGTTAGCACTTGAGAAATCCAGAATGTCTCGATTCACTAATCGGTCAAAGACAATCACTTCTGCTTGTTGGATCTTTTTGAGCGCTTTCACCGTCAGTAGCTCTGGATCGTTTGGCCCAGCGCCAATTAAATACACTTTCCCACATTTTGAGGGGATGGAATTTGAATCAATAGATCCAGTTTTTTGATACTCAATACGATGGTGACTACTAAAACCAGCACTACGAAAACTGTGGTCTGAGCCTTCTAGATGTTGAATATGTCTCTGCATGACATCTCTCCTACTTGGCAACAGCTATTGTTTGAAAATGTGCGTCCACTAGTCGTTCCACCTGTGGTAAACACGAACCACAATTACTCCCGCATTTCAGCGATTTGGTAAGCTGTGGTACAGAGTGACACTCACCACTTTCTAGCGCTTGGGTTATTTGTTTGTCAGTGACTCGAAAACAACTGCATACTATTTGGCTAGCGTCATAATCCGCTGCCATGGCCAATAACGACGAGAAGTTCAACGGTTTTCCGATTAGATCGCTCAATTGGTCTATGTTCACGGTGACCGGTAATTCAGAAACAACAAGCAATGAACGTAAAACAGTTTGCGCCCCTTGCTGCCCGTAACCTACACATAACCAGCCAGACTCAATATCAAGTACAACTTTGCGTTGCGATTTTAAATCTCCAAATTGGCTAATATCCGCCTTTGTAATCGGAAGTTTGTCGGCAAAACGCCACACTTCAGCACGCTCAGCACTTTGATACGACTGATAGATAAAGTTTCGAGAACAGAACTGATTGCCGATATACAAGCCGTATGCTTTAGCGCGAACAGGGAATAGATCGACCTCTTGCGACTTAAATGCTGGTTGGCCAGAATAAGGATCTGCATCGCGGCTTAAAGCATCGTTAACCAGACTATCGCCTCCGAACTTTCCAGCCCAATGCATAGACATAAATAGCTGCTGCTTGGTTAATGAATCATCCTTAACCGCTTTTGCAACTACACCGTATTTCGTTTCAACATTGCGAACTTCAATTAACTCACCGCTATCAATGCCGTGAAACATAGCAGTGTCCGAATGAAGATAAACTGTAGGTTCAACCTCGGAGGCTGCAAGATGAGCGATATGGCCAGTGCGAGTCATGGTGTGCCACTGGTCACGTTGGCGTCCCGTGTTTAGCCACAAAGACGTGTTATGAATAATGGTAGAATCGCTTGGTACAATAAATCTTGCTTTGTGATCGGCAAAGCTAAACTTTCCATTAGCAAACGGAGATGAGCCTCCCCACTGCTTGGGTCGCCACTTTTGGTATTCCTCATCGCTAATTTCGGCATACTCTGACAAATCAAATAGCAAGGTCGAGTTGCGATTAAGGCCTGTCATAGCCGCATACTCTCTAAACACGGCTGCTTCAGTGTCAAAACTGAATCCATTTACCACACCGAGTAGTCTACAAAGCTTCTCTCCCACTTCTTTAATCGCTCGCCAATCAGGTTTTGCTTCCCCTTTCGGCTCCATAAACTGTCGTTGACGAGTCAGCATTCTCTCTGAATTTGTCACCATACCTTGTTTTTCACCCCAACCAGCGGCAGGTAAAAGCAGGTCGGCGTACTGAGCTATGTCAGAGTCACCGGTAATATCCGATACAATGACCAAGGGACATTTCTCTAATGCACGTCGTATAAACTGACTGTCTGGCATAGACACCACCGGGTTAGTGGCCATAATCCAAATGACCTTTATGTCTCCGCGCTCGACCGCTTCAAACATCTCTACTGCTTTTAAGCCGGGCTCAGTAGCAATGCGTGGTGTTTGCCAAAACTTGGTGACAAGCTCGATGGATTCCTCATCAAAGCCCCTGTGAATCGCCAGTTGATTGGCTAGCCCTCCTACTTCACGCCCTCCCATTGCATTCGGTTGGCCTGTAATAGAGAAAGGCCCTGCACCTACGTAGCCAAGCTTCCCGGTTGCAAGGTGTGCGTTGATGATGCTATTGCCTTTATCTGCCCCACTTTTGGATTGGTTAACCCCTTGGCAGAACAAAGTGACGGTTTTCTTCGTTGTCGCGAACCATTGATAAAACTGCCTAAGCTGTTCTTGGGGAAGCTGCAGGACTTCACCTAAAGCGGGAATAGAGTAACGTTGAGCTTGTACACCTTGCGCTAGCTGGTCGAAGTCTTTTGTGTGATTTGCAATATACTCTTGGTCGAACATACCACTATCGATACAGTAACGAAGTAAACCATTATAGAGAGCGATATCACCATCATTGGGAATCGCTAAGTGTAAATCTGCTTGTTGCGCGGTAACGGTCTCACGAGGGTCGATAACGACTAACCTCAACCTTGGATTACGCTGTTTCGCTTGTTGAATTCGTCGAAACAGTACTGGGTGTGTCCAAGCAGTATTAGCGCCACAAATAACAATAAGGTCGGCCTCATCAACGTCAGCGTAACTCACTGGCACAATGTCTTCGCCAAAAGCACGATTATGGGCAACAACCGCAGAGGACATACAAAGGCGGGAGTTTGTATCTATATTGGCACTACCCACAACCCCTTTCATAAATTTGTTGGCCAGATAGTAATCTTCCGTGAGCAACTGACCAGAAACATACATGGCAGTAGAATTTGCTCCCTCCGCTTCGATAGCGTCAAAGTAGGCGTTGGCAATAATATCTGTCGCTTTATCCCAGCTTATTTCTTCACCCTGCATTTTGGGATATAGAAGTCGCGATGGCATTTCGAGGCTTTGTGCCAAAGCTGTTCCTTTGACGCATAACGCTCCCTGGTTAGCTGGATGTTGTTTATCACCAACAATACCTAGTTGATTGACCTCAACTCCACAACCGACTCCACAATATGGACACGCTGTTTTAGTACAATCCTTTGTCATTAGTGCTCCTTAAAACGACAAAGCCTCTCCCAGTGGGAGAGGCTTCGCTGCCTATGACGTTGTTATATGTATACTGCACTAGAGCGTGCAATTTACTCAGAGCAATTTGAGTGCCAATGAACAATAGTCTTATTAATCATACAGTTACTATTTTGCAACTTCCTCACTTGCACTGATTAAGTGCAAAGTAGAGTCATTCGGTGCAACATTGCTTAATAAAAAAGGAGCTAAATTTAGCTCCCTGATTGCTTTTGGTTCATCGCGCCAAACAACTACCATTTTTTCATTAAGCGACCGACTAGGTTTGGATGGTAAGCCCAACTGTGGTCGAACATCGACATCAATTCTGGATTCCCATATTTAGACAAACTGATAGCATGAAATCGGTTTTTAGTTTTCTTTAGTTGCTCTACTTTTTCCAACATCTCATCAGACTGTTTAGGTGCGATAAAGTCAGAAATTACCACCATGTCAGCGTTGCGGTATTTGTCACCGCTCATAAGATCAATAGACTTCATCAGTACAGGCTCAAGGTCTGTACCACCATGGAAACTATAGGTTAGGAAGTCACTAGCTTCACGTAGACCATCTTGTTTAGTTAACTCGTAAGTAATCTGCTCAGTAGAGAATAGAATCACGTAACAGTCGCGATCTTCTGCCAATGCTATCTGCATCAGCGCATAGGCCATTGCTTTCGCACATTGTTCAGGGAAACCACTCATGGAGCCTGACGCATCGACACAGACAATAAATGGTCCTTTTTCGACATCCGCTTGTGCATTATCAGGACGCTGAGCACTCACTTTACGTAAGGTACGAGACTTACCTTGCATCTTGTAATTCATGAGGCGTTTATCCACCAAATGCTTATAGAACACGACCTCAAGCTCGGGGTATGCCAAAAACATGGTTTCATTCGGCAACAACTTGTTTAAGTCGTCACCTTCATGAATACCAACAATATCATCGGTGGCCTGATCGGATTTTTCCTCTACAACTTGCGGTTCTTCAAGTGGGGCTTTATTCAGGTCAGGATCATTTACCTGACTTGCCATACGGCCAAGTTTTTCAGCGATCTCTTGCAAGCCTTTATTCTTCGATAAGAACTCTGCATGACGCTTCATGACGGTTAAGTCTGTCTTGCTTAAGCGGGCTGATGCCATATCCCACAAGCGGCCAACACTACCTTCATCACCACTTTCCGTCACTTTATCCATGTTTTTCATGGTTTCCATGCGTTGGTAGAGATCCTTAAGTACTTTCTCTTTGTTGGCTTCTAATTCGGAAAGTTGTGCTTGGCGAATAGCATCTGAAAGGCTTTGATACCACTGATCACAGAAGTAATGTGGGAACATTGGGTTGTTGAGCCCTTTGTTCTTTTCCATCAAACGGCGAGCCTGGAGATAGAACGCAGAGTGCCATTCGAGCTGTTTGATTACTTCTGGAATTTTGTCAAAGAACTCGGCTTCATTCCAATGGATAACTTCTTGGTACAGTGCTAGCTCTTGCTTAAAACGATCCGTTTCACATACTTTAGTGATGCGCTTTTTGACACTACCACGCCATTTGAGCAAATGGTTTTTCACCGATGATTTTACGCCTCGGTTTTCAGCCACTGCCATCATTTGAGAGCGCGCCATAAGATCATTGACTGCTGAATCGATCATTCCTGAATCAGCAATCATTAAAACAAGATTTAGTCCGTCAGCACCTAGCATCCAGTTCTCCTATGCAAAGAATTGATCTAAGGTTTTAAAACGGAAAACAATGCGTTCACATTCCGCTTTCGTTGATTCAAGAACTTGTTGTAAGTTCTGTAAGCTCGACTCCATTGCTCGCGGCAATTCTTGGTCGACAAACCCATGAGGCAAAGCACCATGAAAGTTAGAACGCACTCGTAACAAATGATGCTCAGCGTGTTCTAGTTGCGCCATCGCTTGTTGAGACTTAGTGAGCCATTCTTGATAAAGACCTTCATCTAGGCCTTTGTTTGTCACAATAGAAACAAGGACCGCTCGGTTGGCAATATCTTTGATAACAAGGTTATTTGCCGCATCCATATCAAAACGTAAGCGAACTAGAGTCGTGTTGGTGTTTACATAACCGTAAACATCTCCATGACCCTCTTTGATCACGCGTTCTAGTTCATTCTTAGGAACATAAACCCAGCGGCTATCACCTTTTTCCGACTCAGTCACTGACATGTTGCTCTGTAACAGCACCAATTTGACGAGGTCGAAGGCAGAACCTACTTTGTAGCTCTTCGCATCCGACATATCGTAGCTATGCACTTGTTTCTTGATAAGTCCTGTCGTCGACTCCATTGACAGCATAGTGCCGAACTCAGCTTCAAGCTCTTCTTGAATGTCGGTTAACTCTTCACGGCATAAGGTAATTTGTTGCTCAACATCTTGCTGATCAAAGGCATGATTCAGAGCAAAATCTCTGATCACTTTACGAACAATGTCACGTGACTCTGGGCTATTCCACAAACAGTCTTGTAACAGCAAAATATCAAGCGGGTTAATGGCATCTCGACCATTAAAATAAGCACTCGCTTTAAGTAACTTAACCGCTTTTTTCCAACGGCGATCGGACACGTACATATCCGTATCGGCTGCGTCTAACCCACTCTCAGCTGTCGCGGCAGATTCAAGCAATGTTTTTAGCTCGTAGAGTTTTTCAAACACATCATTCCCCAGCTCTAGTTGCTCAAGTTCTGATTGCCATTGGTGATACTCTTGATCAGTAATTGCTAAACCTTCAGGAATCGTTGCTTCTTGTGGTGTGCCCACTGTAAGCATTGATTTAAAGTTTTGCTTGTCTTGAATTCGGTTAACAAACACGCGTACTAACATACGGTCGTATAGTGCTTCTAAGCCACTGTCTTCATCAGGTAGTTCATTCGATGCTGAAACCAATAGACGCATCGGCACACGTTCAATCTCGTTACCATTCTTGAACGTTTTTTCGTTCACAACAGTCAGTAGTGTATTCAAAATAGCAGGGCCGGCTTTCCAAATTTCATCAAGGAAAACAACCTGAGCAGTAGGTAGATAACCGTCAGTTAAGCGAACATAACGACCATTATCTTTTAATTCTTGGATACTAAGCGGACCGAATACCTCTTCAGGGGTTGAGAAGCGAGTCATGAGGTATTCAAAGTAAGAGGAGTTATCGAAAGCTTGGATTAGGCGCTTAGCAATTAAACTTTTAGCGATACCAGGAGGCCCTAATAAGAAAACACTTTCACCAGCGAGAGCCGCTAGTAGGCAGAGTTTAATCGTTTCTTCACGCTCATACACGCCGTCAGCCAAAGCTTGAGCGAGTTTGTTGATTCTCTCAGAGAGTAACGCTTTTTGTGAGTGAGAAACTCGACTCTGATTGATCATTTATTGCGTTCTCCTAAGCTGTTTAAATACGTCTGCGTATGAATAAGTTTATACAATTGTTATTACTTTGTTACAAGTGCAATTTCAATTCTGACAAGCATTTATATCAGAACCCCTATTTACGTAACGCATTGAAAACAATGTTTGCAGTTTTGGGATTCAGGTCACTCATCGTACGGCGTAAAGTTACTCACATGTTACTGAGATGCTTTAACTGCAACGGCATTGTCTGTAATGTAATGGCTGTCTATTGCTAGGGCATGTTTAATAACAATGAAAACGAAAGTAAAAACCCTCCATACTTGGAAACGTATCTCTCTTATTGAGGAAGATGTTTCTCTGCCAAATGGTAAAAATATTTCTCATACAACAATTTCTCACCCGGGTGCAGCAGTGATCCTTCCAATTGATGAAAATGGACACATCATTGTTATCAATCAATTTCGACCTTCACTTAAGAAATGGTTATTGGAATTGCCAGCAGGAACATTAGAGCATGGGGAGCCTGCCAAAGAGTGTGCTCATAGAGAGTTAGAAGAAGAAACTGGTTACAGCGCTGAAACCATGATATCTCTAGGACAAGTAACACCACTCGCAGGTTTTTGCGATGAGTTGCAGCATTTATTTGTAGCGAAAGACCTCAATTTGACCCGTCGTTATGATTGTGACGACGACGAAATCATTGAAGTGATTTCGCTTTCAGTTGAACAACTGGAACACAAAATAATCAGTGGTGAAATCACAGATGCGAAAACCATCGCATGTTTAAGTAAAGCAAAGCTGTGCGGATATATTTAGGAGATTAAGATTATGGATTTTCGTTCTGATACGGTAACAAAACCGACAGAAGCGATGCGTAAGGCAATGGCAGAAGCACCCGTTGGTGATGATGTCTACGGTGATGACCCTACGGTAAACGAATTAGAACAATGGGCTGCTGAGCGCCACGGTTTTGAGGCTGCACTATTCACTACTTCAGGAACGCAAGCCAATTTGCTTGGCCTGATGGCCCACTGTGATCGTGGCGATGAGTATCTATGTGGTCAACAAGCACATAACTACAAATATGAGGCAGGCGGTGCGGCCGTGTTAGGCTCTATTCAACCTCAGCCTATCGAGAACAATCCAGACGGTTCACTTGATTTTGATAAATTGAAAGCTGCTATTAAACCTGACGATAGCCATTTCGCACGCACAAAACTGTTGAGCCTTGAAAACACTATTAACGGTAAAGTGCTGCCTTTAAGCTACCTCGCACAGGCTCGAGAGTTTGTAGATGAGAATGGTCTGTTGCTGCATCTAGACGGGGCTCGTGTGTACAACGCAGCGGCAGCTCTTGATGTTGACGTGAAAGAAATCGCACAACATTTTGATTCAATGACTATCTGTCTTTCAAAGGGTTTAGCGGCACCAATCGGATCACTATTACTGGGTAATAAAGAATTTATCGCTAGAGCAAGACGTCTACGAAAAATGGTGGGCGGCGGTATGCGTCAAGCAGGTATTTTAGCCGCTGCTGGTAAGCTAGCACTGACGGAACAAGTTTCGCAGCTAAAAGTAGACCACGCTAACGCTAAACTACTAGCAGAACGTTTGTCGCAGCTTCCTGGCTTTAAAGTGAATACCGATTTTGTTCAAACCAACATCGTATTTGCTAAGCTTGATGACTCGATTGATATTGTTGATATTGCAACCAAGCTGGCAAGCGAAGGTATTACGATTTCTCCAGGAAACCCTATCCGTTTCGTCACTCACAAAGACATTACTGAACAAGATATCGTGACATTTACTGAGAAGTTAAGTAGCTACCTTTAACTAACGGAACATTGATCTCACCTATTGAGCTTCCCCTAAGGGGAAGCTTTATTCTAAGTGCATCAAGGATTATCAATTAGGTTTAAACTAGATGATACGTGTGCTACTTCTACTCTCAATCATCCCTTCTGTCACTCTCGCAGATACCTCGTTTGGTGATGCAGAGCTTGGTAAAGTAAAAGCTCCTAGCTGTATTTTTTGTCATGGTGTAGATGGCACGGCAAGCAATCCATCTTACCCAAACATCAAAGGGCAGAACCCTCAGTATCTATATCAGTCAATGAAAGACTATCAAAACGGGAACCGACAAGGCCCACTTGCCGAAATGATGAAAGCACAACTATCACGATTGAACGACGATGATCTCAAGGATATCGCCGCTTACTTTTCTAGCCAGAATTAATATCTATGATACAAAAACGCCTTCGACAATATCGAAGGCGTTTTTAACTGAGCGATTAACTTAAGTACGGTATAAAACCTTAACGACGTGCCAACCGAATTTCGTTTTTACTAGGTGAGGGACGAGTGTCTCGCCTGAAAAGCAAACTTTATCGAATTGAGGAACCATTTGACCACGACGGAACTCACCAAGATCTCCACCCTTTTTTCCTGAAGGGCAAGTCGAGTATTTCTTCGCTAAGGTCTGAAACTTTGCGCCTTTCTTTAGCTGCTTGATGATGTCTTCTGCTTGCTCTTTGTGTTTGACCAAAATATGAAGAGCGGCTGCTGTGTTAGCCATGCTGGTGCCTCGTAAAATATGACTGTGTTGGCGCGGATTGTACCGGATTATAATGAGATCTTCATCCAAGCAATTTCCCATCCGAGTAAAAATCTACTCACGGCGAGAAAAGAACCTCTCGAAATTGATCAACATCCATTGAACATCAAATCAATTCCGCTACCATTGAACTAAGACAATTGAGAGAAAACCTTTATGGCGAAACCGGTTAGCAAAGCAAATCAATCCCAAGGCATGTTGATGTTTACCTTAACTCAAAGTAAACAGCTCTTTGCCATAGGCACGCTAAAGGTCAGGGAAATTGTTCCTTTTCAGGTAACCACTCAAATCCCTTACTCTCATCATCATGTCGTTGGCACAGTATCATTGCGTGGTAAAACTATCCCAGTCATCAATATGCCCGCAGCGATTGGCTTTCGACCTATCCAACCAGAAGAATACCAATCTTGCTACCTTATCGTGACAGACTGCTTGCGAACTGTTGTTGCGTTTATGGTCCGTTCAATTGAAAAGATAATCGAATGTGATTGGAAATCTATTGAGCCAGCACCTGAAACCGTTGGTCATAACGTGTTTGTTACTGGCATTACTCGCTTTGAAGATAAAATCGTACAAATGCTTGATGTCGAGCTATTGCTTTCAAAAATATACCCTCAGTATGAATCAACAAACATCCCAATGTTGACCGATATTGAACGTGAACGATTAAAAGCTCTGAGTATTTTGTTGGTCGACGACTCATCAATCGCCCGCAAACAGCTTTCGGATGCATTAGACAGCATTAATATTCCTTATCAAATCTGCAATAACGGTATCGACGCCTTACAACTGATGCGCCACGATGCTCAGAAAGGTAACCCAATAGATTTGTTGGTTAGTGATATTGAAATGCCTGGTTTAGATGGTTATGAGCTGGCTTTCGAAACCCAAAATGAAAGGGAACTCAGTAACAGTTACATCATACTGCATACCTCATTATCGAGTGAGATTTGCCTCGATCGGGCAAAACAGGTTGGAGCACACGAAGCGTTAGAAAAATTCAACGCAGGGGATCTAATTAAAGCCATGCTAAGAGGTGCGAACCAATTAGAACCTACGCTTTAATAAATCATAAGTATTTGAGTATTAGAATTAATCTAACTGAACATTTTGCATACAGTACCTAAAATTAACTTATGGTATTGTTCATAGACTCTATCAATTGATGAATACAAATTGATATAAGATCATGCATCTATAAGTGAGATCCGCTAATCTTACTGTATAGGATGTCTAAACAAGAATTGTTAATAAGAAATGACAGACGACGACTTTAAAAAATCGACAGCTAATCTAAAAAAAGCTGTACCTCTCATGATGAAGAATCACGTAGCTGCGACTCCTGCAAACTACGCTCTTTGGTACACATACGTCGATAACGTTATCCCACAACTGAATCGAGAGCTTGATGGTGTCATTGAAAATTATGGAATCTGCCCTCCGGCTGTAGGCGAGCAACTCTATAACAACCATATTGCTAGCCGAGCTGAAACTGACATGAACGATTTGCGTGCAAATGTCGAGATCCTCGTTAATGAAGTAGCAAACTCGATGTCCGATACACTATCGGATACTTCTCAGTTCTCTCAAATGATTGATAAGAGCTTCAACAGTCTAGAGCGCGTAGACGATGAATCGATGTCTCTAGAAGAAGTGATGAAAGTCATTCGCCAGCTCGTTGTCGAGTCACGTGAAATTAGGCATTCGACACGCTTCCTGAATAACCAACTAGAAAGTGCTACTAAAGAAATTAACCAGCTAAAAAATCAGTTGGCTGAAGTTCAGCAAGATGCATTGTTCGACTCGCTTACGAGTCTATATAATCGTCGCGCATTCGATGGTGACATAAATACCCTTTGTCGCTCTGAACAAAAAATGTGCCTTATTCTAGCGGATATCGATCACTTCAAATCTTTCAATGACACGTATGGACACTTATTTGGTGATACCGTCATCAAAGCCATTGCGCGCCGCATACAGCTAAGTTGCCGTGATGGTATCCATGCTTATCGTTTTGGTGGCGAAGAATTCGCACTAATTGTTCCAAATAAATCTCTGCGAATTGCACGTCAGTTTGCTGAAAGCTTGAGACGTGCAATTGAAAAGCTGTCTATCAAAGACAAACGAACTTCTGAACAAGTCGGCAATATCACTATCTCGTTAGGAGTCGCTGAGTTACAACCTGGCGAATCTTCTGAGTCTCTTATCGAACGTGCAGACAAATTACTGTATGAAGCCAAAGACCTTGGACGTAACCGAGTCATGCCTCTTTAGCTTCAACCGATACATACTCAAGTAAAAAGCCCCTACGATTGCTCATAGGGGCTTTTATTTTTATACAGATACGGAGAAATTAACCGTCAGCGGTAATCGCTGCAATAAGCTCTTGCTGAACTTGCGCTGCCTTATCATTTTCAATCTGACAAGTCCCTGCCGCTTTATGGCCACCACCGCCATACTTCAGCATTAGTTCACCCACGTTAGTTTTTGAACTGCGGTCGAAGATCGACTTACCGGTAGCGAAAACTGTATTTTGCTTCTGGAATCCCCACATCTTGTGGATAGAGATATTACAATTCGGGTAAAGCGCATAAATCACAAATCGGTTACCCGCATAGATCACTTCTTCATCAGTGAGATCTAAAAAAACCAGATTGTTGTGGACGGTTGCACAACGCTGAATTTGCTCTTTGAATAAATTTTCATGCTCGCGGTACAGCTCAATACGCTCTTCTACATCTGGTAGTGCAAGGATCTCTTCAATAGAATGGTTTTTGCAATACTCGATTAGATCCATCATCAAGTTATAGTTCGAGATACGAAACTCTCGGAAGCGTCCAAGACCTGTGCGAGCATCCATTAAGAAGTTAAGTAAATTCCAACCTGTAGAGTCTAAGACTTCATCTCGGTTAAATTGGGCAGAATCTCCCTTATCAACCGCTTCCATCATATCTAACCACTCTTTAGGGAACGTGTCTTCACCGCCATAGTATTCCCAAACAACACGCGCTGCAGAAGGAGCATCAGGGTCAATAATGTGGTTTTGTCTTTCACCTTGATTGCGGATCGTTTCTGAAAGGTGATGGTCAAATACCAAATGCGCATCTTGCACATAAGGTAAGTTAGTCACAATATCATTGGAAGTAATGTCAATGATTCCATCTTGCATATCTTTAGGGTGAACAAACTTAATATCGTCAATGAGGTTGAGCTGTTTGAGCAATACTGCGCAGACTAAGCCATCAAAATCACTACGAGTTACAAGTCGATATTTTTGTTCCGACATCAGGCACTTCCTATGCTTAGATTGAGATATTTAAAGTATAAGATACCTTATTATAACTGATGAAAAGGTTTCAAGCGTTGTTCCATTACAATGTGGAATAACTCTTTATAATTTTAGACAGCGGCGACTTTTTGACAAACTCAAGACAGATTTTTTCCTTAAAGCCTCTATAATCGATATGCTACCGATTGATTCAACTAAGGAAATTTTATGAAAAGAGCATGTATCGTGATGACTGTGATCAGTGCTGCTGTATTAGCGGGTTGTTCTAGTGAGCCTGATGAATACGAAGTAAAAGAGTACACGTCTATGGCAAACCCTGCGGCAGTTTACTGTGTTCAGCAAGGTGGTGAGCTAGAAACAGTCAACGAAAGCGAGATGCGCGTAACTTACTGTGTATTGTCTGATGACGAACGAGTTGAACAGTGGGAATACTACCGTAACAGTCAAAAAGAAGAGTCGAAAAGCTAGTACTGATTCATCAAACGAATCCATTTAGCGAAGGAATATTGAGGAGAGAGCTAAGCTCTCTCTTTTTATTTAACACAATCGAACACTGTTCACTTCTTTACATTGCTCTGACATAGCTCTGACTTGTAAAACTACAATGAGACCCAAATCACATTCCCATGTTTAGCAGGTATCTCAAATGAAGTATCAAGCATCCTCGTCAGATCAGTCCGAATCCGCAGATTTAATCATTTCAGATTTTGCCAAAACAACATTTCAAAAAGTGGCGCTCAATGCACTGGTCATTGCCGCTCTAAGTATCTTGGTGAATGTTTGTCTACGTGTAGACTTTACTTTATTACACCATGGGCTTGGTGAAACCTCGGCGACAGAGTTAGCTCAGTTAATGATGCTTGCCGTTACCTCTTTAAGCTTTTTCCACCTAGTAAGAACCAAAAGCTCTGTCACTTATGCGGCAGCCTTAGTTAGTGGATTTTTCATGGTGATGTTCATCCGTGAAATGGACGTTTGGTTCGATATGATTGCACATGGCGCTTGGGTCGTGCCTGCTTTAACGATTACGTTTGCAGCTTGCTATTTCGCTTTTAGCGGTGGGAAAAAGACGATTGATCAAATGGCACTGCTTCTTAACACTCGTTACATGCCAGTGCTTATTACTAGCGCGGTACTCTTACTGGTGTTTACACGCCTTTATGGCATGGGGTCTTTTTGGCATTCCGTCATGGGTGACCACTACATCCGAGATGTAAAAAATCTCTCGGAAGAGGCAACCGAACTGATGGCATACAGTATTATTGCTTTCGCAGCAGTAAAGACATGTTTGTTGGTTAAACGCTCTGACGCTCTGGATCAAGGTTCCGATTTAACCAAGTTAAGCTCACATTAAGTACATTTAAATCGTCAATCAGTTCGCTTAAACTTGCTGAGGGGGTGGTGTTTTGCACCGCCCTTTCGATCTGGTCTATTGCATCTAGATAATCTGAATTCAAACCTAGCCCTTTCAAAGCAGCTATCGCCTCTTGCGCTATTTTTAACGGCACTGCCCTTACCTTCTGAAGCTCCCTTTCAAATACGCCACTTTTTACCCCTTCAAGGTAAACTCGATAAGTCGTCAACTCATCAATCAACAAAAATGCCTGGCCTAGTACATTACGGTGAGGGTAAAGAGCAACGATATGTTCTGAAATAGACATAGGAATAGATAGTTCAAGACAGCTATTTAAACACCGCTCGGTTAGAGTCCCTAGCAGACCTTGCTCATCCAATAATTGCTGGATTTCAAAAATTCGCTTCAGATGGTAGTCGTTCGACACAAAACATACTGATACCACCTGATTCGGGTTGCACAGCTGACTCGCGACTAACTTATCAGCCGCATTCTGGATATTCTCAATAGTATTGACCGATTGGTCTTCTAACAATATATGACGTGGGAGTGATGTACCTTCTGGTAAAAGGTGACAAAAGTAATCAAACATAGCTTGTGCTTCTGACTGATTTTGTCCCTCTGTCACTCCGCCACAAAAGACAAAAGCTGTATTTGACGTATCAAAACGGCATAAACTCTCGACAAGCGCCTCAACTCTCGTCTGCCCTTCTCGTGTTAATTGGTCTTTATATAAGCGTTTACCTAAGATCAGAACCACATTCGAAACGTTCATTATTTATCCATGTCTCAATTATTCCTACTGAATTAGTCAGGTACTGTACAAGTATTCTCTTTGCCGTTACGTTATCAAAGGTTAATATTTTGTTATACAGGCATAGATCCTAACCCTTTCCAGTTAGGTGCCATAATTGTAAATATAAGAGCCTGCATGACGGGCCACTCAATAGGAAGTATGTTTATGCTGTCAATATTCGACATTTTCAAAGTCGGTGTGGGGCCATCTAGCTCTCATACCAACGGGCCTATGATTGCAGGTTACCATTTTACTCGTCTACTCGCTGCATCAATCAGTAAAGTAAACCGTGTTCAGGTCGACCTTTATGGGTCGCTATCGCTAACTGGTAAAGGGCACCATACTGATCGTGCAGTGATTCTTGGCTTACTTGGGAATAAGCCAGATACCATCAAAATGGGCAGTGCAAAACAAGCATTGGCGAATACTATTGACGATGGCTACTTATGCCTAGCAGGTGCCCATACCATCGAATTTAGCTATGAAAGCGATATCCTGTTCCACTCAGAGAACTTACCTCTTCACGAAAATGGCATGACAATTACAGCTTACGATTCGTTTGGTACTCAAATTGGCTTTGAGACTTATTACTCAATTGGTGGCGGCTTTATTGCCACAGCAAAAGAGCTCGAAGAAGGTGGCAACGCAAACAGTGTCGACGTACCATTTCCGTTTACCAGTGCTGACGAAATGCTAGAGTTTGCAGAGAAAAACGGCCTTAGCCTCGGTGGAATGATCTTACAAAACGAGCAACGCTTCTTTAGTGACGAAGAGATCACTCGTAAAGCAGAACAAATTTGGAAGGTTATGTCACTATGCATGCAGCGTGGCTTTGAAACTGAGGGCGTATTAGAAGGCGGACTTGAAGTCACAAGGCGTGCTCCTAACCTGCTTAAGAAATTAGAAGCCAATGCGGCGATTGAAAACGATCCCATGGAAATTATGGATTGGATCAACTTGTTTGCCTTCGCTGTGAGTGAAGAAAATGCGGCAGGAGGACAAGTAGTGACTTCTCCAACCAACGGTGCTGCCGGTGTGATTCCAGCGGTACTCATGTATTACCACCGCTTTATCCGAGAGCTCGACACCAAGCAATTAAAAGATTTTATTGCGGTCGCAGGCGCGATTGGCATCTTATATAAAACCAACGCCTCTATTTCAGGTGCTGAGGTTGGCTGCCAAGGCGAAGTTGGGGTTTCTTCATCTATGGCTGCTGCTGGCCTAACAGCACTGCGTGGTGGCAGCAACGAACAAATCTGTATCGCAGCTGAAATCGCAATGGAGCACTCATTAGGAATGACCTGTGACCCGATTGGTGGGTTAGTTCAAGTGCCGTGTATTGAGCGTAATGCTATGGGGGCGATGAAAGCGATTAACGCCTCACGCATGGCGCTCAAACGTACAAGCAAATGCCTTATCTCGTTAGACAAGGTCATCGCGACCATGTATCAAACAGGTAAAGATATGAACCGGAAGTATCGCGAAACCTCTCTTGGTGGACTGGCCGTTATTCATATGGCACCGCCTTGTGAGTAGAGGATTGATATCCATATATATCTAGAACATATCGATACTAGTTTTATTTTTTACTTATATAGAAAAAGAGCAAGCGGCTTACACCACTTGCTCTCTTCGTATTCTTGTTAATCGCTTCGCTTATTTGAAGCTGGCGTTATTTCGCTTCAGCTTCAAGTTTTAGGAAGTAATCAAAAATTACTGGTACGTCGTTGTTTGCAAGACCCGAATCTACCGCAGCTTGTAGGCTCTTAGAAGTGCCTTCTGCGATTAGAGACTGTGTACCTAGGTCAGAAACCATCTCTAGGAAGTAGCCAAGATCTTTGTTTGCGTTAGCAATTGAGAAACCTAGCTTCTCTTCGCCGTCTACCGCGTAGAACTTACAGAACTGCATGAACGGTGAGTTAGATGGGCCTGCAGACATAATGTCGAACAGTTGCTGGCCATCTACGCCTGCTAGTTTAGCAACAGCAAATGCTTGAGACATTGCAGCCACTGTTGTCATACCCATAAAGTTGTTTACAAGCTTAGTTGTGTGGCCTGCGCCAAGTGCGCCTAGGTGGAACACGTTTTCACCCTGATCTTCTAGAACTGGCTTCACTTTGTTGAACGTGTCGATGTCACCTGCTGCCATGATGTTCAATAGACCATCTTTAGCGTGTGCTGGGGTGCGGCCAAGTGGAGCATCAATCATACCTGCGCCTTTCTGAGCGAGGTCTTCACCAATCTTCTTAGTCGAAGCTGGGATTGAAGTGCCGAAGTCGATCAGCGTTTTGCCTTCAGACATACCCGCTAGAATACCTTCGTCACCGTAAACCACTTTCTCAACAACTGCAGATGTAGTCAGACATAGCATCACGATATCGCTTTTCTCTGCGAGCTCTTTACCTGTGCTTACTGCTGTCGCGCCGCGTTCAACACATACCGCTACTGCATCTTTGTTTAGATCCATCACGTTTAGTTGGTAACCACGTTTTTGTAGGTTCTCAACCATGTTGCCGCCCATTAGGCCCAGACCGATAAAGCCGATAGTAGGTTTAGTCATCTTTGTCTCCAAATGCATTATTGTATGATTATATAACTGAAATAGTATTGTTATATAGCCATTAGATCAATCATAAAATAGGTCGAGATAGACAATAGAGCGCCTTTTTGTGATCAAAAACGTCGCTCATTCCTTTGTTTATGGTCATCTCTTTTTAAAAATGTTTTTGAAACTTTCTCTTTGGCTTGGCTATTAAGTCATACATATAGTGCAATCTTACCCAAGCCCATAATCAAAACATTAGATGGAAAGCCAGTCAGTCTCCGTGACTGGCTTTAAGTTGAATGACGAGCGCAGGTTACTCCTGACTAGCCAGTTGTTGCTTTGGGTTATTTGCCGCATTCACTAGCAGTACCCCAACCGTTAGAACCATAGAACCACACAGTAGGAACAGTAGTCGCCCTGTTGGCTCGTTTGGAATCAGAGCCATTGCCAAGATACCAAAGCCCGCTACGCTGATAAGTTTGCCAAGCATGCCACGCTGTTTAGTATCTAGGTTCTGCTGCTCTTCGCTGTCTGCCACGATTGGTGTGTTCCAGTTCTTGAACAGCTGGTCTACTTCTTTCTCACGTTCTGGCGTTAGGCCTTTGTAGAAGCGAGTTGTTAGTAAGAAGAAGCCACCAGTGAAGACAACGTGTGCTGCTAAGCTCAAGCCAACTTTAAGGTCAGCCCACTCACGGCCTGTCAGCGCTTGTTCTAGACCGAAGATGCGTTCTACGTCTTCTGCTTGTAATGAGATACCGAAGATGTAAGAAACAAAGCCACCCACTATCAATGTTGCCCAACCTGCCCAATCTGGCGTTTTACGAATCCACATACCTAGCAGTACCGGAATCAGCATTGGGAAGCCAATCAGTGCACCCACGTTCAGTACGATGTCGAACAGACTTAAGTGACGCAAAGAGTTAATAAATAGACCGATACCGATGATGATTAGACCCATCATGATAGTCGTTAGCTTACTGATGATAACCAGCTCTTTTTGAGACGCTCGAGGGCGTACAATCGGGCTGTAGAAGTTCATCACGAAGATACCTGCATTACGATTTAGACCTGAGTCCATCGAAGACATGGTCGCCGCAAACATCGCTGACATCAGTAGACCAACCATACCTGCAGGCATAACGTTTTGTACGAACGCTAGGTAAGCTGCATCACCACCCACTGAGCCATATTGCTCTGCGAAGTCAGGCATAAACGCCGCTACGTACCAAGGAGGAAGAAACCAAATAATAGGACCAACAATCATTAGTACACAAGCTAGGCCTGCCGCTTTACGCGCGTTTTCACTGTCTTTTGCACATAGGTAGCGGTAAGCGTTGATGCTGTTGTTCATTACACCGAACTGCTTAACAAAGATGAACACGACCCAAAGAATAAAGATACTGACGTAGTTCAGGTTGTTACCCAGCATGAAGTCGCCGTGGAAGTTCGACACGATGTTGCCGATACCACCACCGTGGAAGTAAGCCGCGACCGCACAGGTAATGGTTACTGCCATAATAACGAGCATCTGCATAAAGTCAGACGCGACAACCGCCCAAGAACCGCCTGTAACCGCCATCAGCATCAGAACTAGGCCCGTCACCACGATGGTCGCTTCCATTGGGATATTGAATACCGCTGCAACAAAGATAGCCAAACCGTTTAGCCAAATACCTGCAGAGATCAAGCTGTCTGGCATACCTGCCCAAGTGAAGAACTGCTCTGACGTTTTACCAAAACGTTGGCGAATCGCTTCAATCGCGGTCACAACACGTAGTTGGCGGAATTTTGGAGCGAAGTAGAGGTAGTTCATAAAGTAGCCAAATGCGTTGGCTAAGAATAGGATTACAACAACAAAACCGTCGTTGAACGCGCGTCCTGCGGCACCTGTAAACGTCCATGCTGAAAATTGCGTCATGAAGGCGGTAGCACCTACCATCCACCACAACATCTTGCCGCCCCCTCGGAAGTAATCACTGGTCGATGTGGTGAACTTTCTGAACATCCAACCAATTGCGATTAAAAAGAAGAAGTAGGCAAGAACAACAAGAGTATCAATAGTCATTTTTTCAGCCTTTTAAGTATCATCATTAACTGACTCCTAGATTACTCCAGTTAGATTCTATTTGTACTACAATATGCTTTTATTGTGATCTAAAACATAACTATTTTAGTGATCCAAATCGCCCCAAAAGCCTTAAAAACAGCTATTTATTGGCTAAACACCCGCTAAACCTTAATATCTCGAGAAATAATTGTAATACAAATATAGTTTTAAGAACTTATAAAAGTATGGAATAGTTTCGAGGACTACGCTTTGTTCGACGACAAAAAAAGCGAGCCACGCGGCTCGCTTCAAATTAATCGCTAGTTTAATCGGGGAAGTGCAGTACCTACGCTACGTGTGCAACCGCATCACGAACCAAAGTACCTAGCGCATCCCATTTACCTTCATCAATCAGCTTGGTTGGAACCATCCAAGTACCACCACACGCCAATACTGACGGGATAGATAGATAGTCATCAACATTGCCTAGGCTTACACCACCTGTAGGCATAAATTTCACTGGGTAAACCGCCGTAAGAGCTTTAAGCATACCTACGCCGCCTGAAGGCTCTGCAGGGAAAAACTTCAATGTGCGTAGACCCATTTCCATCGCTTGTTCAACAAGGCTTGGGTTGTTCACGCCAGGTACAATCGCAACACCTTTATCTAAACAATATTGAACCGTACGAGGGTTAAAACCTGGGCTAACGATGAAATCCACACCTGCTTCGATCGCTTGATCAACTTGCTCGTTCGTCAAAACCGTACCCGCACCAATCAGCATTTCAGGGAACTCAGCACGCATCGCTGCGATCGCTTCCGCTGCACACTCGGTACGGAAAGTAATTTCAGCACAAGGCATACCGTTTTCAACTAAAGTACGGCCAAGCGGCACCGCATCTTCCACTTTATTGATCGCAATAACAGGAACGACTTTCAGGTTTGCTAGCTGTTCATTTAATGTAGTCATGAATACTTACTCGCTTTAATAAGGGCCTCTTTTGAAGACCGTTTAGAATTAGATTAATAAATCAGGCATTGCATCACGTGGGATGATGGCCCCTTTGTGTTGAATAACGGCGCCTGCAACACAATGGCCGGTGTACGCTGCGTCTTGAGCACTGCCGCCCGTGATGCGCTTGGCTAAGAAACCTGCGCTAAATGAATCACCTGCAGCAGTAGTGTCAATCACCTTATCAACAGGGTCAGGAGCTACAAAGTTTGCGCTCTCACCGACTACAACTAGACAATCTTTTGCGCCACGTTTAATGATGATCTCTTGCACACCAGCGTTGGCTGTTCTCTCGATACACTTCTCGACATCAAGGTCGCCATAGAGTTCTTGGTCATCTTCAAACGTAAGCAGCGCCGTATCTGTTAATGCCAGCATTTTAAGGTAACACTCAACAGCTTGCTGCTTGTCTGCCCATAACTGTGGGCGGTAATTGTTATCAAAGAATACCTTACCACCTTGAGCTTTGTACTGGTGAAGAAACTCAAGCAATTTTTCGCGGCCAGCAGGGGTCACAATCGCCAGCGTAATACCGCTCAAATAGACGGCATCGTATCCATACAGCTTGTCCAACACAGTTTGAGATTGTGGCTGTTCAAACATGAACTTAGCCGCAGATTCATTACGCCAATAATAGAAACTACGCTCACCCGTGTCGTCGGTTTCGATAGCGTAGATACCTGGTTGACGACCCGACACCGTCATCACGAGCTCCGTATCAATCCCCTCTTCCTGCCAAGTCGTTAGCATCTCTTGGCTGAAAGGATCGAAGCCAAGCGCCGTTACATAACTCGTCTTGATGTCATGTGATTTAGTTAGGCGTGATAAGTAAAGTGCGGTATTTAGCGTGTCACCACCAAATGATTGTTGAAGCTGACCTTCCTTCTTTTGTAGCTCAACCATACACTCGCCAATGATCGCGATATTTAATGATTTCATATTGTCACCTTAGCAACTGAGGTTGCGCTATACGTTACTTCAAGAAGTCTTCACGAGCAGGGTTGAAAATATCTAAAAGAATGCTGTCTTGTTCCAAAGCAACCGCACCGTGCATCATATGTTTGCGAGCGAAATAAGCATCGCCCTCTTTTAATACTTTCTTCTCACCTTCGATTTCAGCTTCGAAGCTACCGCGAACAACATAGCCAATCTGATCATGGATTTCGTGAGTATGAGGAGCGCCAATTGCACCTTTATCGAAACATAGGTGGACCGCCATGAGATCATCAGTGTAAGCAACAATCTTACGCTTGATGCCACCACCTAGGTCTTCCCATGGGTTCTCATCTAATACAAAGAAAGAATTCATCATAATACTCCTAAAGATTTCTAATAAAGCGAGCCAATTAAATTCAGTTCGCCATCAAATTGCTATTCAGCATAACTCACAAATTTAATTTGTAATACAATATATCTAGGATTATGTGATTTCAATCAAATGTAGACTGGTTAGAATAGAGCTCTGACAAAACAACAGCAATACAAACAAGCCAATACAATACTTCAAATTCAACAACTTAAGTAATCTCACGTGACCTTAATCTCTCTTTTGCCGACAAACACTACCAACAAACCTCATATTGTATTACTTTATTGAGAGTTTAAGAAAACAACACACTTCATCTGAGGGTGGTAAAGAAATGACTACACAACCGATTTTGTTGACTGAAGCAGAAGTCGAACTACTAAGAAAGGAAGTAGGAAAGCCGAGCTTAATGGGCAAATCCATTGAAGCGAATCGCAAGGAACTTGAAGCCTTCATGCGTCTACCTCTAGACGTACCAGGTCACGGCGAAGCGGGTGGCTACGAGCACAACCGCCACAAACAAAACTATACCTACATGAACTTAGCGGGTCGATTATTCTTGATCACTCAAGAGGAAAAGTACGCGCAGTTCGTTAAAGACCTTCTCGCTATTTACGCAGAGAAGTACCTAACTTTTGATTTCCACGTACAGAAAAACACTAACCCAACAGGTCGTCTTTTCCACCAGATCCTTAATGAACACTGTTGGTTAATGTTTACTAGTCTTGCCTACTCTTGCGTGGCATCAGTGATGACAGAAGAAGAGCGCACAGCTGTCGTTGAGCGTATTTTCGAACCGATGCTAGACATGTTCACAGTAAAATACGCGCACGACTTCGACCGTATTCACAACCACGGTATCTGGGCTGTGGCGGCTGTTGGTATTTGTGGTCTTGCGATTGGCAAACCTGAATATCTAGAGATGTCAATTTACGGTCAAGACCGCGACGATACCGGCGGCTTCTTAGCGCAAATCTCACAGCTGTTTGCACCGTCTGGCTACTACATGGAAGGCCCGTACTACCACCGTTATGCGATTCGTCCAACTTGCGTATTTGCTGAAGTAGTACACCGTCACATGCCTGAAGTCGACATCTACAACTACAAAGACAAAGTGATTGGCAACACGGTACAAGCAATGCTGGCAACGGCTTACCCGAATGGTGAATTCCCTGCCCTCAACGATGCTTCTCGCACAATGAGTATTACTGATATGGGCGTTCAAGTTGCCGTAAGCGTATACAGCAAACACTACGGACTTGATGACAACATCCTAGGCATGGCGAATATTCAAAACGCGGTTTGGATGCACCCTTGTGGTTTAGAACTTTCTCAAGCTTATGATGAAGCTATTACTGACCGCGAAATTGGTATGCCTTTCTGGCCAAGTGTAGAGCTAAACGAAGGTCCAACTGGTGACAACGGAGCACAAGGCTTTATCCGAATGCAGGATAAAACCGGTGACGTGTCGCAGCTTGTGATGAACTACGGCCAACACGGCATGGGGCATGGTAACTTCGATACGCTTGGCATTACCTTCTTCAATCGTGGTCAAGAAGTGCTGCGTGAATACGGCTTCTGTCGCTGGGTAAACGTTGAGCCAAAATTCGGCGGTCGTTACCTTGATGAAAACAAATCATACGCACGTCAAACTATTGCGCATAACGCGGTAACGATTGATGAGCAATGTCAGAATGGTTTCGATGTAGAACGTGCAGACTCCGTACATGGACTACCTCACTTCTTCAAAGTAGAAGGTAAAGAGATCAACGGCATGAGCGCATTCGCCAACGATCATTACCCAAATACAGACATGCAGCGCAGTGTGTTCATGCTTAACCTAGATGAACTGGAAGCACCGCTACTACTAGACCTTTACCGCATTAAAAGTGAAGGTGAACATCAGTACGACTACTCTCATCAATACGATGGTCAGATCGTACGTACCAACTTCGACTACCAAAGCTTTGGTGAGCTGAGCACCCTTGGTGAAGATTTCGGTTACCAACACCTTTGGAAAGTCGCAAGCGGCCAAGCAAAAGATACTGCACTGGTTAGCTGGCTACAAAACAATACCTACTACACTTGGTTAGGCACAAGCAGCAGCGCGAAACAAAACGGTGACAATGAAGTGATCTTCACTCGCACTGGCGCCAATGACCCAAGCTTTAACCTACGTAGCGAACCAGCATTCATTCTACGCAGTAAGGGCGAATCGACGTTATTTGCTTCTGTGCTAGAAACACACGGCTACTTCAACGAAGAGTTTGAGCAATCGGTGAATGCACGTGGTCAGGTGAAAGATATCCGCGTCGTGGGTTACAACGCCGTTGGCAGCATCGTAGAAATCACTACTGAAAAATCACTGGTTACTGTGATGATCAGCAATGTACTCGGTGCTAACGACCAAACCCCACACCAAGTAGAATTAAACGGTAAAACCTACAGCTGGAATGGCTTCTACTCACTAGAAGTGACTGAATTCGAGCAGGAGAAATAAGAATGAGCTATCAACCACTATTACTGAACTTTGACGAAGCAGCAGAGCTTAAAAAGTCACTTGGCACGGATAGCCTACTAGGTCACGCACTTGCACGTGATATTAAACAAACCGACAACTACATGGCAGAGGTGGGTATTGAAGTACCAGGCCATGGCGAAGGCGGTGGTTACGAACACAACCGTCATAAGCAGAACTACATTCACATTGATTTAGCGGGTCGCCTATTCCTTATCACGGGCGAACAGAAATACCGTGACTACATCGTGGACATGCTAACGGCTTACGCGAAGGTTTACCCAACGCTTGAAAGCAACACTAGCCGTGACTCGAATCCTCCTGGCAAGATCTTCCACCAAACTCTGAATGAGAATATGTGGATGCTTTACGCATCTTGCGCGTACAGCTGCGTTTACCACACGTTGGAAGAAGAGCAAAAAACACTGATTGAAAACGACCTGTTCAAACAAATGATTGAGCTGTTCGTAGTCACTTACGGTCACGACTTCGACATCGTACACAACCACGGTCTGTGGGCAGTAGCAGCAGTAGGTATCTGTGGTTACGCAATTAACGATCAAGAAGCGGTAGACAAAGCGCTTTACGGCTTGAAGCTGGATAAAGTCAGCGGCGGCTTCCTAGCTCAGCTAGACCAACTGTTCTCGCCAGATGGCTACTACATGGAAGGTCCTTACTACCACCGTTTCTCGTTGCGTCCAATCTACCTGTTCGCAGAAGCGATTGAACGTCGTCAGCCTGAGCTTGGTATTTACGAGTTCAACGACTCGGTAATCAAGACCACGTCTTACGCAGTATTTAAGACCGCGTTCCCAGATGGTACTTTGCCAGCACTGAATGATTCGTCTAAGACGATTTCGATTAACGATGAAGGCGTAATCATGGCAACGTCAGTATGTTTCCACCGTTACGAGCAGTCTGAAACGCTACTTGGCATGGCAGACCACCAGCAAGACGTTTGGGTTCATATCTCTGGTAAAACGTTATCAGACGCGGTTGCAGAAGCAGACGACATTAAACCCTTCAACTGGGGTAGCCTATTTGTAACTGATGGCCCAGAAGGTGAAAAAGGCGGCGTAAGCATTCTTCGTCACCGAGACGAGCAAGATGACGATACGATGGCGCTTATCTGGTTTGGTCAACACGGCTCTGATCACCAATACCACTCAGCGCTAGACCACGGTCACTACGACGGTTTGCACCTAAGTGTGTTTAACCGCGGTCATGAAGTTCTTCACGATTACGGCTTCGGTCGCTGGGTAAATGTTGAGCCGAAGTTTGGCGGTCGTTACATCCCAGAGAACAAGTCTTACTGTAAACAGACTGTCGCGCACAACACAGTAACCGTTGACCAAAAGACACAAAACAACTTCGACACGGCTCTAGCGGAATCAAGATACGGTTCTAAGCACTTCTTCAAAGCGGACGATGAAAAGCTGCAAGGCATGAGTGGTCGTATTTCTGGCTACTATGACGGCGTAGACATGCAGCGCAGCATCATTCTTGTTGAATTGCCGGAGTTCGAAAAACCGCTTGTGATTGATGTGTACCGCATCGAAGCAGACCAAGAACACCAATATGACTTGCCAGTGCACTACTCTGGTCAAATCATCCGTACTGACTTCGACTACAAAGTTGAAAGCACACTGCGTCCTCTTGGTGAAGACAACGGTTACCAACACCTATGGAATGTAAGCTCAGGCCAAGTTGAAGGCAGCTCGTTGGTAAGCTGGCTACACGACAGCAGTTACTACTCGCTAGTTACGAGTGCAACAAATGGTGGTGAAGTATTCTTTGCTCGCACTGGCGCAAATGATCCTGACTTTAACTTGAAGAGCGAGCCAGCACTGCTCTTGCGTCAATCAGGTCAAAACCACGTATTTGCTTCAGTACTAGAGACACACGGTTACTTCAACGAGTCTATCGAAGCATCGGTTGGCGCTCGTGGCTTAGTTGAGTCAGTAACTGTAGTTGGCAACAACGAAGTCGGTACAGTCATTCGCCTGCAAACAACAACGGGCAACACTTACCACTTCGCCATCTGCAACCTAGATGGGGACAAGCAGAACGCAGCGCATAGTGTTAAGTTCGACGGTGTGGTTTACACTTGGGAAGGCGCATTCGCACAGATTTAATCTGTAGCGTTATTGACTCAGTTTTTAATGTAAAAAATCGGGAAACAAGTCAAAGCCGAGCGTCATGCTCGGCTTTTCTTGTATGATTTATTAGCATTCAATATCTGATTATATTAGATTCCGATTCCATAAATACACATCCTCTTTCTGCATTCTTTACTTCTAATCTCTACAAAGCAGTCCAGAACAATCAATAAATAAGCGTCTAGTTCCAACCACTTCCGAAGAACACCAACGTTGCATTGCAATTAATTGAATAACATCACCAATTGTAGGGGTAATATTTATGGAGTTGGGCATAACCTCTAGCTTTAGTTCTCTTAGCTAGATACACCAGATTTATTTGTGTTATTTAACTACATGAAACATAAGATTGAATAAATTATGTGGACAATGTCATTGGTAATTACAAGAAATTTTGGAGAAAAAATGAAAGGTAATTTATTAGGTTTAGGTGGGAGCTTACTCTTACTAACAACGCTTTCTGTACATGGAGCACAAGTCAACATTATCAACCCAAGTTTTGAACAGGACTTCTCGGGTTGGACAGAAATTGATCCTACAGCTGTATCCGGTGTCGCTTTTGACGGTGCCAAATCTGCAAAATTTGAGGGGGTAGGCGCAAGGCTTCAACAAGTTATTCCAGTAACAAAGAATACTGAATATACCCTCAGTGCTTATATCCTTGCGGATGCAAATATTGGTGCTCGTGTAGGCAATACTACCTACAGTAAAGCCACCTCCAATTCAGATTGGGCACAAGCACAAGTGACATTCAACTCTGGGGAAGAGACTGAAGTTGTCATTTTCGGCGAATACAGCGGAGCAGAAGGGCGCGTTGACACTTTCCAACTCAGCTCATCAAATATTGTCGAGCCACCAATCACTTCACTTCCTACCTTCGACCTTGATCCATCACTTCCGCCATCAGGTAATTTCGACTTGTTGGATTGGAAATTAGATTTACCTGTGGATGCAAACGGGAATACATCAGGCAAGGCGAAAGAGGTTAAAGAAAACGAGTTATCTAACGGTTATGTAAACACTGAGTTCTTCTACACCGGAGACGATGGTGGGCTTGTGTTTGTATCACCAATAGAAGGGGCGACAACCTCAAGTAACACTAAATATACTCGCTCAGAAATGCGTGAAATGTTAAGACGCGGCGACACAAGTGTATCGACCAAAGGGATTTCAAAAAACAACTGGGTGTTCTCTAGCGCACCAAGCAGTGAACAAAATATCTCTGGTGGCGTTGATGGTGTTCTAGAGGCAACACTCGCGGTGAACGCAGTAACTTCAACAGGTGATACGAATCAAATAGGACGTGTCATTGTAGGTCAAATCCATGCGAATAATGACGAGCCGATCCGACTTTACTACCGCTTACTTCCAGGTCATAACAAAGGGTCACTTTACTTTGCCCATGAACCTAATGGAGACGCCTCCTCTAATCCTGAACAGTTCATCAATTTGATTGGTAGCTCAGCGAGTAACGCCCCAGAGCCGACAGATGGCATCGCTTTGAACGAACTGTTTTTCTATCAGATAAAAGTTCAGGGCAACCAGCTTATCGTAACGATCAAACGTGATGATCATGAAGATGTTACCCAAACAGTCAATATGGGTACAAGTGGTTACGATGTTGGCGGTCAGTATATGTACTTCAAAGCTGGTGTCTATAACCAAAACAACTCGGGTGATCCTACAGATTATGTTCAAGCCACTTTTTACTACCTAACCAATTCACACATTGGGTACAACTTCCCTTAATCAAGTGAAAATAATACCTTAAAACAAAAGCCGAGCACCTTGCTCGGCTTTTCTTACTTCGATGTAGGCTTATGAGCTTACGTTGGTTTGAATTGGCTGTAGGTTCGCATCGATACTTTGATCACCTTTTAGCCTTTCCCAAAGTTTCCCCATTAACTCAAAGCTGCGTTCACTCGGATAACGCTGTGTAGAGTCCAACAGTTTCCACTCTCCACTTTCACTCTTTTCTGCAAAGATAAACTCAAACGAAAGATTGTTAGCCATACCTAATCGAAGATCTGAGACAATCAGTGTGTCATCTTCAACTCGGTAATTAAGGTAGTCATGAGAAAAGGCCTGTAACCCTTTCAATGTGGTTGGTTTCTCATCTAACGGCCAAATTCCCAGTGGGTATGAAACAAAATCAATGTTATCGCTACCATCTAGCACAGAAGCTAAACCTTCCCAATACTTACCCTCATCCATAACAACAACACGCCATAGCAACGTATTAAAAGGCGTTGGCGTAATTAAAACTTGTTGGTTTGGCAGATTTTGTGTAGTCAAATTCTGTTCAACTCTGGATGCGATCATCTGTTGAGACGCATACCCCCACCCTAAATATAAAGTTGAAATCAGCACTACACTTTGACACCAACGCCCGCCGCTGCTTTTCGCAAACAGAGCGACACCTATCGCGATCAAAAGAGGCAACGTATAGAGAGGATCGATAATGAACACGTTCCTCAACTCAAAGTAGCCCTCAAATGGCCAGATCAATTGAGTGCCGTAAGTGGTCATCGCATCCAACAGAGTATGAGTCACGAACACACTGGCAGTGAGGAAAAACACCCGCGAAAGTGTCCAAAATGAATCAGGACGTAAGCTGCAATAGAGCCACGAAATCAACAATGCAAAAGGAGGTAAAACGAGCAACGAGTGAGTAAAACCACGGTGCTTAATAGTGTTTTCAACGGCATCGCCATAATCCAGTATGACATCCAAGTCCGGCAATGTACCTAAGGCTGCGCCCATTAAAAGCACTCTAGCATTGCACTTCTTGCCTGCGATTGCCCCTGCGACTGTCGCTCCTAAGGCAGCTTGAGTAATTGAGTCCATCTATCTCGTTTCATTCATAAATAACTAACATTAAAAACTAATCAGCTGAACGAATCGTGTCAAACGCAACAGCCTTTTCTACTCAGCTATTTACGAACTTTTACGTAATAGAGGATCAGTGGGAGAAACAGAGAGTTCTAAGCGAACCATAGAAACAATGAAGCCCTCACAGTGAGGGCTGCAAATCAGCGGTTAGTCATACATCAGCTTATCTGCTTTAGTGAGGTCAAATTCGTTGAGTGACTTTCTGGCTAGATGTCTAAACGGCAGTGCTTTGACCATCTCTTCAAACGGCAGAATCGCAAACGCCCAGAATATAGAAGCATCAAGCCCAATGACAACTAACGCACACAGTGGCAATGACACCACCCATTGACCAGTGAAGTTTATTTTAAATACCGCCGTTGTCTTACCGAGTGCTCGAAGAACATGCCCATGCACCGTATTATAACCCCTAACAATCGGGAGGAAGATATACAGTGGTGCAATCACAGCAAGGGCTTGATAAGTATCTGCTTCTAACTCAGGGTAAAGCTCTGGTAAAAACCAGCTCAAGATAAAAAAGAACAACGCCGATACCATCGACATAATTACGGCCATATCAATGCTCACATCAACATTTTTTCTTAAATCATCAAGTTGACGCGAACCAATCGCTTGGCTGATTGTGATAGCTGACGAGTGCGCCCAAGCAGTAATAAATTGAGTACCCATTTTGATCCACGGCATCACAATCGTCATCGCTACATAGGCGTAAAGCGTCAGCTGAGAGAAGATCAACATATAGATAGTCGCCCCTGCTTGAAGCATGGTGACATTAGCGGCAACAGGAAATATCTCTTTGAAGTGATTTTTGACGTTGCTCTTCAATGATGCGTCTAAGCGTCGGAAGTCCAGCATCAATGATGACGTCATCTTGATGCACAGTGATAAGAAGATGAATCGAACGCTAATCGCAACCAAACTGCCCACAGCCGCGCCCTCAACACCTATGCCCGAGTAACCCATCACTCCATGAATCAACGCATACGATGCGACAACATTGACAGGGAGCTCAATCAAGTAACCTTTAAACGGTACCTTAGTTCGACCTAGAGCATTGAACAGTGCGATCATCACTTGCGTTGTTGCATTGAACAAGATGATGTATTTAGCAACAGCGAGATAACGCTCAGTTTCAACGATAAGTGAAGGCTCATCAGTGAGCAAGACGATGAGCGATGTCCCCCCGATTGAGAGCGCAATCCAGAACAGCAGCGCAATCGCCAAGTTAATTGATAGCCCCGCCCAAAAGCCTCGGTTTAAACTGTCACTGTTGGAAGAGCCAAATGCACGGCTTAATACCAATTGAGAACCATTGGCTAGGGCTATTTGCACACCCAAAACAAAGGCGACTATCGTAGAGGCGATCCCCATTGCAGCAAGGGAAATTTCACCTAATGGAGAGACTAAGAACGTGTCGATCATCAGCATTGATTGCATCAAAAGTGCATTCAGTGCCAACGGCCAAGCGAGCGAAAGGTTTTTTCTTACATACGGCGTTGAGGACATAGTGAACTTATTGGGGTGTTTCAAAAGAAGGCTCAGTTAACAAAGCCTTCCGATTTGGGTGTATTTAAGCAAAACAAACGCTTAACCGTTCGCCACTAACGCTAACTTTTGATTCTCATCATCAAGCAATATTTGAGAAGCAATCCGCGCTTCACTTGGGTCACCGGCCATGATGGCATTGTAAATACGTTGGTGCTCTTCTAAGCAAAAACGACCGCCCTCAGCAGACTCATCAATGAACTGTTTAAAGATGGTCGATAAAATATTGCTGAACGGAATGTAAAACTGATTCCCTGTACAAAGAAAGATGGTCTGATGGAACAAGTGATCATTTTCTATCCATGCTTGATAATCATAGCTTTGCGCCGCACTACTCATTGCCTGAAAAATCACTGAAAGGGACTTTCGCTGACTCGCAGTTGCGTGTGTAGCCGCTAACGCGCATGCCTCGGGCTCAATCGCTTTACGTAACCCAAGAAACTGCCCCAAAAATGGTTTGGTATCATCGAGGTCTTGAATCCACTCTAACAATTGGGGATCAAGAAAATGCCAATGTTGACGAGGTCTCACCGTCGTACCAACTTTAGGTTTAGACTCTATAAGTCCTTTTGCCGAGAGCAACTTGGTCGATTCTCTAAGTGCAGTTCGGCTTACTCCGAATACTTCACATAGTTCAAGTTCACTAGGTAGCTTTCCTAACTCTGCGATCTCTTTCGACAATATCTTACGTGCTAATTCTCGTGCTACTTGAACATGAATCTTGCGACTGGAGTTTTCTACCAACGAAAACGTGGCCATAATTGGCTCCTATAAGCTGACACCATATAAATAATACAATACCACATTTAAATAACAAGCGGTCAGATCTCATATTCCAGTATTCACCTGATTGAATCTGAATTATTTTGCTCTGTTCTTGTTTTTGTTCTCAATGATTGTCACTCTAAGTCTTTCAGTCTATGTATGGTTTGGCGAGGAATGCCGTTTTATTAAAAATCGCGACACTAAGTTTGTGAAACACTATTTGCTTTAAGAAAAGAGTGCTTGGTGCGCTATACTCCAAGTGCTAGAATTACAATTAAATAATACATATCAATTATAAGTTAGATTATGACTGGATCATTTAGCTCTATATCAGGCTCTAAGCGTAGCCTTCACGTACAAGTAGCGCGTGAAATCGCACGTGGCATCTTATCTGGCAAGCTAGCTCAAGGCTCTATTCTTCCTGGCGAAATGGATCTATGTGAGCAATTTGGCGTCAGTCGCACTGCACTGCGTGAAGCAGTTAAGCTGCTGACTTCAAAAGGATTGCTTGAGTCTCGCCCTAAAGTCGGTACCCGAGTTATTAATCGTGCTTACTGGAACTTTTTAGACCCTCAACTGATCGAGTGGATGGATGGCCTCGCAGATACTGATCAATTCTGTAGCCAGTTTCTTGGCTTGCGCCGTGCTATTGAACCAGAAGCGTGTGCTCTAGCCGCTAAGTTTGCGACTGCTGAGCAACGTATTGAGCTCTCAGAAACGTTCCAGAGAATGGTTGAAGTAGCGGAAGCTGACGAATTTGACCATGACAAATGGATGGAAGTGGACACAAAATTCCATAGCCTGATCTTCAATGCAACAGGCAATGACTTCTACCTACCGTTTGGCAATATCTTGACGACTATGTTTGTGAACTTCATCGCCCACTCCTCAGAAGAGGGCAGCACATGCATTAAAGAACACCGTCAAATCTACGATGCAATCATGGCTGGCAATAGTGAAAAAGCCCGTCAGGCATCAGCGAATCACCTGCTTGATTCTAATCACCGACTCGCTGCTGTTTAATCTCTAAGCACGCTTTCAAAGCGTGTTTTTTGTATCAAATACATAGTTCAACCAAATTTTGATGCATTCAATCGCGCAAGGTATATAATAATACAATTAAATACTTTCGCATGATTAACTATGAGTGATTCGTTACTGCCTAATATTGTCCAGTTTATTCGACAAATTGATCCATTCGATAAAGTACCTGAATCTAACTTGCGACGACTAGCGTCGAATATTCACATCACTTACCTAGCTAAGGGCGAGACGGTAAATCCATGTAGAAACCCTGAAGAGAAATCCCTCTATGTGATTCGAACAGGCTCGATGGAGCAGCGTAAGAACGATGGCGTTCTTCGAGCTAGACTCGGCCCAGAAGATCTATTTGGCTTTACCTTCCTTGATAAGCAGATCAATGATGAGCAAGGATACCAAGCAATTGCGATTGAAAGTACCTTGCTTTACATCATTCCCCACTCTGCTTTACAGACCTTATTCAAAGAGTTTCCTGAATGTGCAGAACACTTTGCGTCGCAAGCCCAAGTACGACTAAAGTCAGCATTAGACGTTGTTTGGTCTAACAAAGAGAAGGGCTTATTCATTAAACGAGTCGATGAAGTGGCCAGTGGCCGAGTTGCAGTTGTCACCTCAGATTTGTCGATACGGGAAGTCGCTCATACCATGCTAGTACAACGCTCTCCTTGCGCCGTGATCTATGAAGACAATCAGATTGTCGGCTTAATCACAGACCGAGATATGACCAAAAGGGTGATTGCAGTTGGCGCTTCTACCGATGGTCCGATTCGTGACGTGATGACTCATTCACCGCAAACCGTGAAGCCTGACGATTTAGTACTTCATGCCGCATCAATCATGATGCAGTCCAACATTCGAAACTTGCCAGTGGTGCAAGATAACAATGTAGTGGGACTGCTGACCACAACTCACCTTGTTCAGAACCACCGTGTTCAAGCCATTTTTCTGATTGAGAAAATTAAGTATGCCGGTAGCGTAAAGTCCTTATCGAGCTTCACGCCTGAACGTCAAGCCATATTTGAAGCTCTGGTTGAGGGAAATGTCGCGCCTGAGGTGATAGGTAAAGTAATGACGATGATTATGGATGCCTACACAAAAAGGCTTATCCAAATCGCCATCGACAAACTTGGGCCACCACCTTGCGACTTTTCTTGGATCGTTGCAGGTTCACACGCGCGAAATGAAGTTCACATGCTGTCTGACCAAGACAGTGCGATCGTGCTCGCTGATGACGCGACCGAAAACGACCGTATCTACTTTAAACACCTTGCGATGATGGTAACAAACGGCCTCGCTAGTTGCGACTACCCTCTCTGCCCCGGAAAATTCATGGCAGCGACGCCAAAATGGTGTCAAACACTGAGTGTCTGGAAACATTACTACAAAAAGTGGGTGGCAAACCCTGAGTATGAACGCCTTCTGAATATCAGCGTATTCCTAGAGATACGCTCCGTTTTTGGCGTCAGTGATTATGAACAGCAACTGAGAGAAGCTCTGCATAAGAGCATCCGTAGTAATCGTGAGTTCTTGAGTATGCTTGTGAACGATGCGGTAACAACGAATCCACCGCTTGGGATCTTCAACAAGTTAGTACTAGAAAAGTCAGGCGAAAATAAAAAGACCCTCAACGTTAAAAAGTATGCGATCAACTTGATCATCGACCTTGCTCGAATCTATGGTTTAGCAGTAGAAACCGATGTTTCTGCCACTGATGAACGCTTTAAAGCGGCTTATGAGAAAGGTATGCTGAGCGAAGATGCGTTTAAAAACATTCTGGGCGCCTACGAATTTATTCTGTCGTTCCGATTCAGCCACCAGCTCGAAGCATTGAAGAGTGCTAATACGCCTGATAATCACATCAACCCAGATAACTTTGGTAGCTTTGAACGCAAACACTTGAAAGATGCGTTTAGGATCATTGCCGATCTTCAAGAAGCAGCGAAAGTGAGATTTGGGAGTCGTTAATGAAATTGTTCAGAGATTTTTTTCACCCACTCTCAAGATTTAATCGCAAACGCGCGCACTACAAAGGTCAAGTTCCTTTGCCTAAAGAACTCAGTGGTGTACTGGACCTAGAGCCAATAGTCGTAGAAGCTGACGCTAAAGGCTTGGACTATTTGGTACTAGACTTTGAAACAACGGGGTTAGATGTTGAATCTGATCTGATCCTGTCAATGGGCTGGGTTGAAGTATCTAACGGCGTGATTGATTTGAGTACAGCGCAGCATTTTTACCTCAGTAATGAATCGCAGATAAAACCAGAAACGGCTGTTATCAACCATATCACGCCTCAAATGCTGGAAGGTGGGATCTCAATACACGAAGCAATGAAAGCACTGTTTCAAGTAGCACAAAACAAAGTATTGGTCGCCCATTCTTGCTCAGTGGAAAATAGCTTTATTCAACGCTACCTCTCTTATCGCTTTCAACTTAATGCCGTTCCCTTGATGTGGTTTGATACGCTATGTATCGAAAAGAAATTAGCGCGCGCTATCAATAACCATCAAGATCTTGATGTATCACTTGGAGCAACCAGAAAACGCTACCAACTGCCCGAATATATTGAGCACAATGCCTTAATGGATGCGGTAGCAACGGCAGAACTACTGCTCGCTCAAGAAGCAAGACTAACCTCTAACAAAGCAGTCACCATTGGCTTGCTCTATCGACTAAGTCACTAGAAGCATAAAAAAGCCAGCAGGTTGCTGGCTTTTTAGATGGACAGTAGCACATTCTTTAGAAGCTGTAAGTCACACCAATACGACTACGCAGCTGGCGAGATGAGCTGTCATCACATGAACTATTGCACTGTACGTTGCCAAACTCAACGTATGGACGCCAATCCCAACCCTCCGCTTTGTAGCCAATTTTCATGTTGTAATCCCACTCATATTTACCGTCACGATTACCCAATTTCCACTCATCACTAAAGAAGTCTTCTTTGTAGTTACCCTCTAAGCCAAATTGCCAAGCATTCCAGTTGTACTCGATGTTACCGGTGATCTTACCTGCGTTCAGAGAATCATGCTGCTGGCCATCTAAGCCCGTTGACGTTTTTCCATCAGCATAATTTCGGAATTCATGACGGTAGCGGAGCTTTGTTGTGATACCTGAGTCAAATTTGTACTGGACTCGGACTTGTGGCTTGTAAGTTACAGCCTCATTGCCAAATGTAATTGGCATTGAAGTAGTGATACGCCAGTTATCATCCAATTTGAAATTGTATCCGTACTCAAATTCACTATCACCACGCTGTAATTCGCTCAAATTCCCCGTGTGCTTCATCTCTACGCCATAAAAATGGTTACCCGTATTACCACCAATTTTTATTCGACCAGCCCAATCCTCAGAGTCATGTTTGTACTCTTCACGAAAGTCTAGAGATGCTGCAGAGATTGAACCAGCAAAAAGGGTTGCAGCGATGGCTAAAGCTATTTGGTTTCTTGTTTTCATAAGGTTGTTCCACTGTAATTAAAATTGTCAATGACAACGGTATCGAAAGTCATTTAATTGATACCGCTTAGTTGGGCTTATAGTTTTGGGTAAAGCAATTCGATATCGCGCTGCGCCCAGACTTCAGCTAGGTTTTTCTTCACTGTGAAGCGACTAAAATCCGTGTCTGTTGCAAGTTGAATCCATTCCGGTTTTTCCATCGCTACACCCGCTTTTAGATAAATAGGTGTCATTCGTTCAACACGACGAGGGTTATCTTTTGCCGTGTACGGCCATGCTGATTCTGGATCTTGGTAAGTCGCCATTAGCTGTATACCTTGTGCTAGTGATCCCCCTTTTTTATTTTCGTAGTTCCACAGGTCAATACCTACCTTGTCACCAATTTGAGCCATACCGACTAAAGGATCTAAACTGAAGTAGTGGTAGTGGTACGCACGTGTACGTTCGATTTCATGTGGTTGAGAACCGTCTTTTTCAAACTGTGTATCCACACGCATTTTGCCTTTTTGCACCATCTGCTTCGCAAGAGTTTCATTACCTAAAAAGTAAGCGATGCTTGCTACTTGAAAATCGTACCAAGTGCCATGATTGTTCTCGGCATACGCTTCACCTTTAGGACCACCAGATAAGTCATCTACGATTAGCCAATCTAAATAATCGCTATACCATTGGGTGATTTTTGTATCGTCAGTATCTGTCCACAAAGGTGAAAGAGATAAAATTGCAATGGAGTCCAACATACGATCAGCGAGTGTACGAGTATCAATAATCCCACCACGACGTCCTTCAGCTCGTCCTGGAACACCTTGTCCGTAATTAACATTCGGGTTCATCTTCGTTTCGTCATTGATAAACCAAGTACGCACATACTCTATACCTTGCCGTACGTATTTCTCGTCTTGGCTAAAGTAATACGCCAACGCTAGCGCCCTGACTGATCGGGTAAAGTGGCCAATACGCTTAGAGTCTGTCTCTGCGGTTTTTGACGCTGGGTTTGTTTTCCCGTCGTAACGAACCCATGGAAGGCCGTCTGACTTTGTTTCATCCGGCCACCAATAAGGGCTGATACTCATATAGTCATTTTTGCTCCCGCTTGGTGGTGTCATACCTTTATCAGTGACAGTAAAAGGACCGTCATTCATTGCAAGCTCAGCTTCTTCTATTAAGCGCTCATAAGCTTCGGTCATTGACTTGGTTGCTTCGGTTGACTGCACTATCGAACGGTTCTCCTTGAGTGTCGCTTCATCTAAAAATACGAAATTAGCAGCAAGGGTATTCGCACCAAACAGAAGGGTACAGAGGCAAGTAGCAAGGTGTAGAGGTCGTAAGGGGGTCATTGTCATCCGCCTTTTATTTTGAATTAAAATAATACAAATAGATTACTAACGACCTTATTAACTTTCTGTGAAATAGATCAAAATACATCTTTCAAGTCCAGTTCAGGAATTTACTTCAGCATTGAAAATGATCATAAATTACTGTTTTATAACAATAACCTTAAAAATCGAGATTAATTTTAGTTCAAAAAATGTGCGCCGAGCCATAAATTTATAAACCTAACATATCACACATATTTGTAATACATTATTATTTAAACGTTCAGATATTGGTTAACAGTGTGGATCACTCGTAGAATAGGAGCTATCTAACTTGTTACCGTGATAATGAAGCCAGCCATCTATAGGACACCATGAGAACTAGTGAGCGTAAATAATGATTTGGAAACAAAATTTCTGTTGCTGCATTTACTGGCAAGATTAGTGCAATGAAGTCGAGATTAAAGGCAGCATCTTAGACGCTACAAAATTCTAGTCCTCAAAAACGTATAATTATAATTGCTGAGAAGGATTACTCGGCCGGTTACCTATACCGTTGACGTTCATGCGTGGCAGGCTCGCATGAACGTTTTTTATCCCCCACCATAAATCACACAAATGCCCATTAAAAACACATCAAAGTTTACAATAAGTTCCATCATGCTCCGTAATGAATTCTCTTTAAATTCGTTCATTATATTAATACTTGGTACAGAGCAATGCCCAAAACAACGGTTTAAGATGTTTTTTTGGTCAAAATTGGTGCGATACATAACCAGTTGGGCAATTTTAGATATTGATCACTTGTATGATTATTAATATCCCATCAACTAAAACACCCGTCACGATTTTGAGTTATTGTACTACAAATAAGAATATCGATAGTTACTATGGACTCGAAGACATAACAAAACTATCAAAGGTCTAAAGATGGAACTCAATACTCTTATTGTAGGCATCTACTTTCTATTTCTTATTGCAATAGGTTGGATGTTCAGAACGTTTACCAGTACAACTAGTGACTATTTTCGAGGCGGCGGTAGCATGCTTTGGTGGATGGTTGGCGCAACCGCTTTTATGACTCAGTTTAGTGCGTGGACCTTTACTGGAGCAGCGGGTAAAGCCTATGCCGATGGTTTCGCTGTTGCCGTTATTTTCTTAGCCAATGCCTTTGGCTACCTCATGAACTACCTCTACTTTGCTCCTAAATTCCGCCAACTACGCGTCGTGACGGTCATTGAAGCGATTCGAATGCGTTTTGGTAAATTCAACGAACAGGTATTTACGTGGTCTGGTATGCCAAACAGCGTTATCTCTGCCGGTATTTGGCTAAATGGCCTTGCCATTATTGCATCAGGCATCTTCGGCTTTGATATGACAACGACCATTATTATCACAGGTCTTGTGGTGTTGGTAATGTCGGTAACAGGTGGCTCGTGGGCTGTTATCGCCTCTGACTTCATGCAGATGGTCATCATCATGGCAGTAACGGTAACTTGTGCCGTGGTAGCCATTATTCAAGGCGGTGGCGTTGGCGAAATCGTGAATAATTTCCCGGTACAAGAAGGGGCATCGTTTGTTTCAGGCAACAATCTTAACTACCTCAGTATTTTCGGTATTTGGGCATTCTTTATCTTTTTCAAACAGTTCAGCATCACCAATAACATGCTTAACTCATACCGTTACCTAGCGGCAAAAGACTCGAAAAACGCCAAGAAAGCCGCGCTGCTCGCTTGTGTACTAATGACAATGGGCCCTCTGATTTGGTTTATGCCATCATGGTTCATTGCGGGTCAAGGTGTTGACCTAGCCGCTCAGTACCCAGATGCGGGATCTAAAGCGGGTGACTTTGCTTACCTCTACTTTGTTCAAGAGTACATGCCTGCAGGTATGGTCGGTCTACTGATTGCAGCGATGTTCGCAGCCACCATGTCATCAATGGATTCTGGTCTTAACCGTAACTCAGGTATTTTTGTTAAAAACTTCTACGAACCAATCCTACGTCCAAATGCCACTGAAAAAGAGCTGGTAGTTGTGTCTAAACTGACGTCTACGTTCTTTGGTATTTCAATCATCCTAGTTGCACTGTTTATCAACTCGTTAAAAGGCCTGAGCCTATTTGACACCATGATGTACGTTGGCGCTCTCATTGGCTTCCCAATGACCATTCCAGCATTCTGTGGCTTCTTTATTAAGAAAACACCTGACTGGGCTGGCTGGGGAACCCTCGTCGTTGGTGGCATTGTCTCTTACTTCGTTGGCTTCGTTATTACACCAGAAATGGTACAAAACTGGTTCAATCTAGAACCGTTAACAGGCCGTGAATGGTCAGATCTAAAAGTCGCTATTGGTCTAATTGGTCACCTAGTCTTTACTGGCGGATTCTTCCTACTATCAACGTTGTTCTACAAGCCATTGTCTGAAGAGCGTCAGAAGAACGTTGATAAGTTCTTCGAAAACCTTGCTACTCCACTCGTCGCTGAATCTACAGAGCAGAAGAAGCTGGATAACAAGCAGCGCCGTATGTTGGGTTCACTCATATCTGTCGCGGGTGTGGGCGTCATGGCGATGTTCCTACTGCCAAACCCACTATGGGGACGCATGATCTTCGTGCTCTGTGGTGCCATTGTCCTCGCTGTTGGCTTGCTGCTAGTCAAAGCAGTCGATGAGAGTGTCGAAGAAAAGAATAACAACAAAGAGGTCGTTCAAAACTAACCTCGCCTACCCTACGCGGCTGTTCACGCAGCCGCTTTTTATTTGTGATTTCCACTGTTAATAATAAGAACTCCATTATGAATAAAACCCTTATATCTAGCGTTATCGCTGCTTCCTTATCCGTTGTTGCCCTTTCTGGATGTTCAACGGCTTCTTCACCCCAAGAGCCTGCTTTTACTCAAGCGACTGAGGTTCAAGCAAGTGATATTACTCGTGACTACCTACTTGCAACCGACCGTCTGAGCACTGTGTCTGGCGAGAACCTCAAAGTGGTCGATGATACTGCTGTCCAAGCGCTAAAGAGCGAGTTAGAGAACGCGGAAGATGGCGCTACAATTACCATCCCAAACGGTAAGTACAACAACTTGGGCGTCGTTGAAGTCAGTGCAAACAACATCACGATACAAGCAGAGCAAGCAGGAGCGGTTTGGTTAACGGGCCTAGTGCAACTAAAACTGACGGGTGACGACATTACCCTAGACAGCTTAGTTTTTACTGAAGGCGGCCCTGCTGAGCGTTTTGGTGGAGTCAGAATGATGGGCGATCGCAACGTTCTGTCTAACTCTACCTTCTACTACTTTAACCATGATTACGAGTACCTCCCGGATGAACGTCGTGCTGAGTACCCTAAATACCTTTGGGTTTCGCTATGGGGGAAAGATGGCAAAGTGCTCAACAATCGTTTTGAAGGCAAGCAAAAGCGCGGCACCTTGATTGGTGTGCAGAAAGATGACACGCCAGACAATCACCTTATCGCAAACAACATCTTCCTTGATCAAAAGCCGAACCAATTCAATGAATTCGATATCAAAGAAGCGATCCGTTACAACGGCAACAGTTGGGAAGCGATTAGAATTGGTGATTCAAAGTCTTCTCAATGGGAGTCCAACTCTAAGTTCACCAACAACCTGATGATTGATATGGATGGCGAACGCGAGCTCATTTCGATTAAATCAGGTGGCAACGAGATCTCTGGCAACACCATATTTGAAAGTGCGTCGCTGATTTCGCTTCGTCACGGTAAAGCGAATACTGTCAGTGACAACGTCATTCTGGGTAACGAAAAGCTCCTGACTGGCGGTATGCGTATTTATGATGAAGACCACGTGATTGAGAATAACTACATCACTGGCACGCGCGGTCGAGATGGTAAGATCGAAGGAAATGCGGATCTCCGTGGCGGCATCGTTATCAACACAGGTATTATTGATGTGGCAAACGGCGAGACGCTAGACCAATCAGTAAAAGGAAAAGAACTCAACAAGCAATGGACACCTAAGAACGTCACCATTCGCAACAACACCCTTGTTGATACAGAATGGGGAATTGTCTACGGCAACCAGACTCACCGTGTGAGCCTATTTGACAACAGCGAAGTAGAAACCATCTACACAGGCGTCGATATCAAATTCGATCAGAATATCGTCGATAACACCCAATCGCCTCAATTTGTCAGTGTTCGCGCTACAGCTGACCACCCACTGGTTGGCCCAAGTTATGGCAATGACACTTATCTAGGAACCGTCACGCACTCAGAGCAAATCGGCAACTACAGTGCAAAACTGCCGCGGTTTGAGCAATTAGGATCATTTACTCAATACCAGGATGTCGGTGCCGACGTCTCTCGACTATCAGTAATTACGGCCAATACCGCTGGTCCTGATTACAAGCTCACTGATACAATTCAATAACGACAATCAGCATAATCCCAACGTATACAAAAAGTGCAGGTTTAACCCTGCACTTTTATTGTTGAGACTCTTAAACCTTATCAACAACAGCCAACGTTGCTGCAAGCATATCGTGGCCAAATTTGACACTGCGTTCTGGCGACCAACCGTAAAGTGGATCAGGATAATCATTGTTGTCTTTAAACGGCATTTCAATCGTGTAAGACAGACAATTGAATTGCTCGCCTACCCAATTAGAGCCAACGGTTAAATTCGCTTTGCCTGGCTCATCTTTGTCATAGCCATGCTCATCTTGGAATTCAGGCGTCACTGTATGTAGTGCCTGTTTGAACGCATTTTCTAAGTTAGCTAAACGCTCATCATACGACGGAATACCTTCAGAACCTGCTGCAAAATTGTATGGAATAGCTTCATCACCATGGATATCTAAGAACATATCAACGCCAGTTTCTAGCATACGCTCACGGACCAAGAACACTTCAGGGCTTCGCTCCATTGAAGGCGTCTGCCATTCGCGGTTCAAATTCACACCAATCGCATTACAGCGTAAGTGACCACGAATACCACCATCTGGGTTCATGTTCGGTACAACGTAAAGGACTGCATTTTCTAACAACGCACGTGCCGTGACATCATCTTCATCCAACAAGCGTTGAATTAGACCTTCCATAAACCATTCTGCCATGGTTTCACCTGGGTGCTGACGAGCGATCAACCAGATTTTCTTCTTGCCTTCTTCCTCTTCACCAAACTTAAGAAGACTCATATCATTACCATCAAGTGTATGGCCCAGCGTTTCTAATTGGCAATGGTGAGACGCTTGCGCCATATGTAGAAGATCAAGGTGGCGGTCATAAGTATAAGGTGCGAAGTAAGCGAAGTAGATTGAACCACGTTCAGGGATCACAGTAAAAGTCAGCTCATCGCCATCAAACTCAGCAGGAATTCGGAACCACTCTTCACGATCATAAGATGCAACTACATCGTACCCTTTCCACCCTTCTGGGTATGCTGAACCTTTCAAGTCAACAATTGAGATCGTATGAGACTGCTCAGCCTCGGTTTCTAAACGAAAGTGAAACCACTGATAGAACTCTGATTGATTGTCATTTGGAATCTTAAGTTGGATGGCATCTTTATTTTCAATACTGACAACTTCAATGCTACCACTATCGAAATTACTGAAAATCTTCATTGCGTTACATTCCTTACACATTTTGTACTGCGATTCGAGAGGCTACCACAAAGATAGCTGCTCAAAAATCTATTTGCAGAGGAGTTTTGTCAGCATTTGTTTAAACAAATATCCAACGCAAACGTTTTGGATCAAGTTCATTATAAAAATTTATGCGAATTTGAGAAAAAATCGTGCATCAATGATGAATTCTGCGATAATTGTTTCAATTTATAACATACCAGAACCGATAACATAAACAGATGTTAATTCTGTGTTATACCAACAAAATGAGACTATTATGTGGAATAAACTCAATAAATCAATGATGTTCTGCCAAGCAATGTTTGGCTTATCATTCTATGGTGTGATGGTTATATTGACCCGTTTCTTCTTAGAAGATCTTGGGTATAGTGAAGCGGATACCATGATGGTTGTCGGCGCCTTCTCTTCAATTGGACCACTGTTTGCGATTGCCGGCGGTTTTATAGCAGATAAGTTCCTTGGTGCCTACCGTTCTTTAACTATTGCCTACGGTACATTCGCAACGGGCTACACATTACTGGTTCTAGGTGCTTCAGCAACTAACGTTCCTATGGCTCTGGTTGGTATCGCTTTGGCAAGTTACGCTCGCGGTTTGATGTCTCCTTCTTACCCAAGTCTTTATAAGCGCACTTTTGCAACAGAAGAAGATTTTGAAAACGGTTACCCTGTAAACTACTCGGTAAACAACGTAGGCGCACTATTAGGCCAATACCTATTCCCTATGTTTGTATTAGTGATTGGTTTCCACGGCAGCTTTACACTATCAGCTGTAATGGCAGCGTTTGCTTTCGCTGTACTTATCATCTTTAACAAGCAGCTAGTGAGTGTCGGTGCTGACATCGATAAGAACGCTGTAAGTACTAAAAACTGGATTGCCTTCCTTGGTCTGTCAGCAGCAATGGTTGGACTGGTTTTCTTCATGTTCTCTAACATGGATATTGGCCAAAACATTGTATATGCGATTGGTGCAGCAGCGATCTTGTACTTCATTTCATTGATGGTTAAGTCAGGTAAATCAGATGCGCTAAAAATGGGCACGATTCTTATCATGACAGTATTAACAACGTGCTTCTTTGTATACTACGGTCAAATGATGACATCAATGACGATGGTAACTATCAACACAATGCGTGGTGATCTGTTTAACCTCATCCCTATTGCACCAGAAGCGTCGATGGCTATGAACCCTCTTTGGTGTATCGTTGCTGGTCCAGTTATCGCAATGACTTTCTCTTCACTAGAAAAGAAAGGCATCAACTTCTCGACTGCGACAAAGATCGGTTTTGCATTCATCTTCACTGCGATTGCTTTTGGTATCCTGACCATGGCAGTGATGAACATTGGTGAAGATGTGGTAATTCGCCCAGAAATCTTCCTAGCGATTCACTTCTTCCAAGCGTTTGCAGAAGTGATTGTAGGTAGCTTAGTCGTAGCATTCATTCTATCTGTAACGCCTAAACACATTGAAGGTTTCTCTGTTTCACTGTTTTCAGTAGCAATGGCTCTAAGTGGTATTGTAGGTGCAGTATTCTCGACTTCTATCGCGCTAGAAAAAGGCCAAGAAATTACACAAGAAGTTGTTCAAACTGTTTACGGTGATTACTTCCAACTGCTAACAGTACTCGCAGTGGTTATGGTCGCTATCGCACTTATCTCTTCAGTCATCATTCGTAAGATGCTGGAAGCTGCTCGTAAAGAAGAGCAACCAGAATTAGTCGAAGCAGAAAGCTAATCTTCACTTAATAGAAAACCCGAGCCGATGCTCGGGTTTTTTATTTAATTGCTAGCAAAAACTTAAATACATTTAGTCACGATCGCGAGCTTTATATTCATAGCTTACATTAATAACCGGTTGGTAAGCGATATTACCATCACTCGTTACTATTTCATTTACCGTAACATGTGAATTACGCACTTCGAATGAATTAACGTCTACTTGATTGTTTGATGAATAGTGTACTGAACGACTCAACTCATACGGAGACTTTTCGTTGATCTCCATGATCATGGTTTTGCCCGCGGCTAGAGCTGCATCTCTTGACCCAACAGCCTCACCATTCATTGACTCACTGCTGATAATGGTCTGAGACGCGCCACCCAAACCAGCTACTGCTACAGAACTAAACAACATTACGCTTGCTAAACTCGTTACCTTAATCATAACTGACTCCTTAGTTACCTTACCACTTCGCAACTGCGAAGCTATATAAAGTCGAGCTATACTCCACCGCTCGAATACCTATATGGTACGAACAATAAGACCTTAATGAATTAGAATTAATTGCACTTGTTATTCAATTTTTTTGAAATAAAGGAAAAAAGCAAAGTAATAAAAAAAGTAAGGAATTAGTGGCGTATAAAATGCTTAGATTATATAGATGATATAAATCATCAACTTATTACTTTGAGTCACAAACAAAGAAAGATCCTCTAACTAATTTTGTTAGAGCAAATAATTATATACTGGATGAAAAATATCATAATAGTTTTTTGACTTTATCTTCTGTCACCCTAAATTACAGTCAATACAAGCCCCGCGAAGATAAGCAAAGTACCTACTGAACGGGTAATTGAAAACTTTTCTCCTAAGAGCATCACCCCCATCACTAAGCCGAAGACAATGCTCAACTGACGAAGTGCCACCACATAGCTCACGTTACTGGTCATCGTCATCGCATACAGAACCAATCCATAAGTCGTAAGCATCATTGTTCCTGCAATCGCAGAAGGCTTCTTGATTTCCCATGCTTGTTGCACAACTTGCCACTGGCGTGTCGCTAAAATATATAGTCCAATAACCAAGGCAATGACCCAGAACTGAATGCCAAGATAGAACACTGCAGAATGGAGGCTGGTAATGTTATTAGGCAAAGGAACGTCAATAATTCTAAGTGCTTCTTTATCTAGTATCGAATAGCCGGTAGTGCCAACTGCTGCAATCACCGCCCAAACGACGCCAATAGAGAGGTAATCTGAAAGTCGCACCTGTTTGAATGAAGAAAGTGGAACAAATAAGCATCCTAAGGTGATCAATATAAACCCTAGCCATGCAGTTAGAGGTAATGATTGACCAAGTAACGCTGTTCCAACTCCAACCATCAATACAGGTAGAGCTCTCGCCACAGGGTAGATAACTCCAATATCACCATGCTTGTAGGCATGCCCTAAACCAATCAAGTAAATAACCTGAGCGACCCCACTGGCACAAAGTATCAACCAAAAGATCGAAGGCAAATTAGTAGGCCCTACTTGGCTTAAGTACCAAACAACAAATGGCGCCAATACAATAGATGCGGAAACACTACTCGCTAAGAAAAATGCCGTACCAGAAGATTTATTGCTTTTGCTGATCAAATTCCACCCAGCGTGAAGCAATGCAGAGACCACGACCAAACCGATCGCCCAAATCGACATATACAAGCCCTGTATGTCAGAAGAAAAAGGAAGGCTTTGAATGCACTCCAAAGCCTAAGGTTAGTTAATGCTGAAGCTCAGCGAGAGACTCAATACTGATCGCATCATGGCGCCAATACTCAATATCACAGTCAATCAATTCACCTTGTTGATTGTAGTTAATTCGTTCTACAACCATTGCGGGCGTCCCAGACGTTGCGCGGAGTGATTGAGCAATCTCCCCCAATAAACTACTGGTACTGATGCGATATCGGATTTTCTGATACACCACACCAAAGTGCTCTCGGTAGATATCGGTTAATGACTCTGAAAGATCGTAATCTAGTAGATTTGGAAAAAGCTCTGGTCGAATATAGTTTGTGACATAAACGACCGGTCGATCTTCTAGGTAACGAACTCTATCCACCCGAAAAACATCCGAGAATGGCTGGAGATTCAAAAGTCGTGATGCTTGTTTATCAGCAAGTATCCCTTTCGCCGCGATAAGTTCGGTTCTCGGCACTCGCTCTTGTGCCAGTGCCATATTGGTAAAGTTCAACGTTTGAGTCGGATCGTAACGCAAAGGTAATGGTGAGATAAACCATCCACGGCGATCTTCACGATAAATCCGCCCTTCCGCTTCTAAGAGAGACAATGCTTCTCTCAGTGTCACTCGAGTAGTATCAAACGACTCTGCCAACTTACGTTCTGCCGGAAGCTTCTGACGAGGCGAAAGCATCCCACTTTCAATCTGTTCAACGATTGAATCTTTAATCTTTACGTACTGCACGCGGTGTCCTTATCTTTTACGCCAAGCTTGAGTGCGATTTTCCAATAGTTTACCTAAAGTCATCTGAACAATCTTGGCAATTGCGGCAGAAATCATAATCATCACTGCCATTGCCGCCGCCGCACCAGTTTGACCTGCATCGTCCATATTCAAAATGGACACAGATGCCGGAATCGTATCGGTGGAATAAAGAAATACCACTGCTGACGTTGTCGTTAACGCATTGATAAATAAATAAGCGCCGATGTCCAGTATGGCTGGGATACAAACAGGCAATGTGACCTTAAAGAACAACTTGTATTGTGGCAACTTAACAGATGCAGCAGTAGCCTCAATTTCACTGGGTAATTGTTTAAGTGCAGTCAAGGCTGTCATATGCCCTACTGTGTAGTAGTGAACAACAGTGTTTATTACCAAGAATGCCATTGTGCCGTACAAAACATTCAAGGGATTATTCACATCATTGAAATAGAAAATGTACCCCAAACCTAGAACCATACCTGGCACGGCCATTGGTACAACACTCAGCATTTGCATTAATTGGCGGACAGGACCAAAAGCGCGTCCTTTTTCTATACAATATGCTCCTACGAATATCACTGCTGTACCAATTACCGCTGTCCATCCAGCAAGCGTTAAGGAGTTAAAGAAAGGACTCCAACCATAGGTACTCATCTCTGCAAAGTTGTAGTTGTTCAACGTTAACGCTTTGTTCCAAGGCCAGAAGGTCACAAGCGATCCATACACCGCCATACCTAGCACTGCGAGAACCGCAAATGAAATCAATAAACAATACAAAAAGCAGAAACTATCACGAGCTTTATTTGGTTCAGGTTGATAAGGGACCGAACGGGTATCAAACAAGCTCTTTTGCTTCTTTTGCACCCAACGGTCAGCACCAAAAGCAATCACAGCTGGGAATAGCAGCATAATGCTGGTCACTGCACCCATCGCAAAGTTTTGCTGTCCTACAACCTGCTTGAAAATGTCCGTTGCCAAAACATTGTAACTTCCGCCAATGATTTTAGGCACACCAAAGTCAGTAATAACCAAAGTAAAAACGACAATTAGGGTACTGATTACACCATACTTAGCCGCTGGCAGAGTCACCATAAAAAACGTCTTGAGTGACGATGTTTTCAATGCTCTTGCCGCTTCGTACAAACGAGCATCAGAGGTTTTCATTGACGTAGTTAAGATCATTAGTGCATGTGGGAATGTCCAAAAGATCAAACCCATTGAGATGCCCACAAGTCCATAAACGGAGTGCCCTGCCAATAGATCTTTCGCAATCCCCTGATTACCAAATAAAAAGATTAAGCTAATCGCAGGTAATAGCGACGGCGCTAGAATAGGCGCTGTTCCCAGAATTTGAAACAAGCCTTTAAATGGCATACAGCTGCGTGTCAGTGCATAGGCGTAACCAAACGCTAGTACTCCGACAGTAAAGGTGACAAGCAAACCCAAGGTAAAGGTATTACCCACTGATACCCAAAGACTAGAAGAAGAAAAGTAAGTCGCAAAGTTGTCGAAGCCTACGAATTCGCCCGCAGAGTTTTGCACACTCTTCGTCAACATCGCCCAAAGTGGCATCAGAATAAACAGCACCATCAAAGTCGATAATAGTGCCAATAAGCCAAACAATATCGCATTATCTCGGCTGATACGCCCTAACAGGGAGTGACTTTTCGCTTGTGATACTAAGCTATCCATCGTCATCGCTCTCGCTTCCATCATGTCACCTACGCTGCTAAAGCCTTTTGCTCACCTTTGCAGGCATACCCGTGAACACCTGAAGTAGCAAGTTGAATGTATCGAATGTCGCCTATTTTCATATCTGATTGATTGACAGTTTCCGCTGGCACATCTACACAAATCGTCTCATTACTTGAGTGGTGTTGCAGCACACAGTCAACTCGGAAAAACGCTCCTAAAAACTCAATAGCCGTCACTTTCACTGGCAAAGAATGAGAGTAGTGATCAACAAACTTAATGTCTTCAGGCCTTACAGCTAAGTCAAAACGCTCACCGCGTTGCATCTTACGATTGGTCAAACTTGGTAATGGCAATAAAGACTCGGCAATACGCATTTGAGTGTCTGTTGCGATTGAGGTTTCGATAAAGTTCATGCTTCCAACGAATTCAGCGACAAAGCGCGTAGCTGGTTGTTGGTAGATTTCTTGAGGTGTGCCAACTTGCTCAATCACGCCATGGTTCATCACAACGATACGGTCGGCCATCGACAGCGCTTCATCTTGATCGTGCGTAACCATGATGGTTGTGATGCCCAATTTGCGCTGCAATTTACAAATCTCGTCACGTAAGTGAACACGCACTTTTGCATCTAGCGCTGATAACGGTTCATCAAGTAGCAGTAGACCCGGTGATAGCGCCAATGCGCGAGCCAAAGCCACTCGCTGCTGTTGACCACCAGAAAGTTGATTAGGAAACTTTTCACCCGATGTCGGTAAACCAATAGTCTCTAACCAGTAATCCACCTTCTCTAGCGCTTCTTTGGTCGACATGCCTTGGTTCTTTAAACCAACCGCAATGTTCTCTTGCACAGTTAGATTTGGAAATAGCGCGTAAGATTGGAATACTATGCCAAAGTCGCGTTTCTCTGGGGGTAAGAATGTTGTCTCTTGACCATGCTGATAAATGGCACCAGATGTTGGTAAATCGAGCCCAGCGATGGCTCGAAGTAAGGTGGTTTTTCCACAGCCAGAAGGGCCGAGAAAACAGACAAATTCGCCTTTCTCTATTGCCAGTGAAATCTGTTTTAATGCTGTGAATTGACCAAATTGCTTCACAACATTTTCAATATTTAAGTAAGGTTGGTTAGATGACATAACACACTCTCCAAATGGTATATACCAACTTTAGTTTTGGAGTGTTACGTTCCAATGACAAATTTATAGCCAGAAGATGACAAATAGATGAAGGTAAAAAATCCACCTCAAGAGGTGGATTTCAGCAATCAATTCAAAGCAAGTTCAATTAAGACTTAGGCTCTGATTTCGCGTCAAACTTCGCAGACCATGCCGCGAGAATATCAGCACGCTTGCTGCCCATTTGCGCAAAGTCCATTTTCGCCATGTTCTCTTGTACGTTCGGGAAGTTAGAGACTGTCGCTTTCACTTCTTTATGTGCAACCACTGGGTACATTTCTACGTAAAGCTCGTTTGCCGCTTTTGAGATCGACCAGTCAACAACACGCTTCGCTGCATCAGACTCTTTTACTAGGCCTACTGCTTCAGATTCCCAGCCTATGCCTTTTGGTGTGATAACCGCTAGTGGTGCGCCCTGGGTTTTCAGTTTTGCACCACGGCTCGCCATCGAAATACCGATAGCCACTTCACCCATGCCCGCTTGAACACACGGCTTAGAACCAGAGTGCGTGTAGTGAGCAATGTTCTTGTCTAGGTCACGCATGTAGTTCCACGCCTGATCTTCACCCATGTTCTGCAGCCAAGCAGAAACTTGCATGTAACCAGTGCCTGATGAAGCAGGGTTCGGCATGGCAATGTGACCTTTGTAAACCGCCTTAGTTAGGTCTTCCCAAGACGTTGGTTTCGGTAGGTTAAGTTGTTTCGCTACCGCCTCGTTGAAACAAACTGCGTTAAAGAACGCATCGTTACCAAACCAAGCTTGATTTGATTGAGGGTCGTTTAGGTTCGCGTGCAGCTCTTCCAAACCTTTTGGTGTGTAAGGCTTAAGAAGACCTTCATCTTTTAGCAGTGCCATTGACGACCCAGCAAGACCCCAAACCACTTCTGCTTGAGGATTGTTCTTTTCTGCCAGCAATTTCGCCGTCATGATACCGGTTGAATCGCGAACCCACTTAATCTTGATATCTGGGTTATCTTTCTCAAACGCAGACTTGTACTTAGCAAGAATGTCCGTTTCGAAAGCCGTGTAAACCGTTACTTCCTGTGCAGCCATTGCATTTGTAGCTAGCAGAGATACAAGCGCAGCCAGCGTTCCTTTCATCAAGCGGTTTTTCATCATTTTCTCCAATTAGATGAGTAGTGTTTAAATTGGTCTGTACCAGTTAACGATTTACACCCTAAAAAACAAACGTGACGATTATATGAACGAAAAATGGCAGTTTTTAGACAATTTTAATCAACCAAATAAACAGAATTCAATTCCATATCAGAACTATGAAAGTTTTGTGAAATTGAAGATTCGCCTATTTACTGCCCTTTTCTTCCTCGCTAGAGTGAATCTGAAATTTGGTGTAGACCAATTTACCTATTCTGATGGAAATCGAGATGAAAAACGAATACCTACTATTGACTCCAGGTCCTCTATCTACTTCTGAAACGGTACGCGAAGCCATGTTAAAAGACTGGTGTACTTGGGATGATGAATACAACAAAGACATTGTAGAAGTGATCCGTACTAAGCTTGTAAAACTGGCGACGGAGCAAGATGGCTACACCAGCGTTTTAATGCAAGGTAGCGGCACAGCATCAGTAGAAGCAACGATTGGCAGCGCCATTGGCAAAGATGGAAAGCTGCTGGTTGTCGACAACGGTGCGTACGGTGCGCGTATCGCTCAGATCGCTGAATACCTAAATATTCCATGCCATGTAGTTTCCCCAGGCGAAACATCACAGCCGCACTTGAACGAAGTGGAAACTGCATTGGCATCGGATCCTGCGATCACACACGTGGCAATTGTTCACTGTGAGACAACCACTGGCATGCTGAATCCAATTGAGGCATTTGCTTCTGCAGCAAAAGCACACGGTAAAGTGGTGATTCTCGATGCCATGTCGAGCTTTGGTGGCATTCCTATCGATATCGCAGAGCTAGGCATCGATTTTATGATCAGCTCTGCAAACAAATGTATTCAAGGCGTACCGGGTTTTGGCTTTGTGATTGCAAAACAAACAGAGCTAGAAAAGTGCCAAGGTCAGGCACGTTCTTTGAGCCTTGATCTTTACGACCAGTGGCACTGCATGGAAGTGAACCACGGAAAATGGCGTTTTACCTCTCCAACGCACACGGTTCGCGCTTTCTACCAAGCATTGTTAGAGCTAGAACAAGAAGGCGGAATCGAAGCCCGTCACGACCGTTACCAGACTAACCAGAAAACATTGGTTGCTGGTATGCGCTCTTTGGGTTTCGAGCCACTACTGAGTAATGACCTACATTCCCCAATCATCACTTCTTTCTACTCTCCAACGCACAGTGATTACCAGTTCAAAGAGTTCTACACGCGTTTGAAAGAGCAAGGCTTCGTGATTTATCCGGGTAAGGTATCAAACGCAGATTGCTTCCGTATCGGCAACATTGGCGAAGTTTACCCAGCAGATATCGAGCGCTTAATCGGTGCGATTGAAAAAGCAATGTACTGGCAAGTTGCGTAAAGCAGCCTTCCGATTGAGAGAGCGTTATGACTCAGAATACACAACCAACGCATTTCCGTAGCGAAGGCGATGTCAACACAACACCTGCGCGCCAAGCTTGGAATGCATCGATGGACGACGAACGCACACAAGCTTTGTTAAAGCGCGATTCAGAGGTCTTTCTTCATCAAGCCATGTCGACGCCTTGCTTGGATACATTGGAAGCAGCAGAAGGCATCTACATCCAAGATGCTACCGGCAAAAAGTACATGGATTTCCATGGCAATAACGTCCACCAGTTGGGCTACGGTCATCCGCATGTGATCAAACGTGTGCAAGATCAAATTACCAAACTGCCGTTTTCACCGCGTCGTTTTACCAACGAGACCGTAATTGAATGTGCCGAAAAACTCACCCAAATCTGTGGCGGCGAATTGAACCGCGTGCTGTTTGCTCCGGGTGGCACATCTGCGGTTGGCATGGCACTTAAACTAGCGCGCCATATCACGGGCAACTACAAGGTGGTCTCTCTGTGGGATTCCTTCCACGGCGCATCGTTGGATGCCATCTCAGTGGGCGGCGAAGCGTGTTTTCGCCAAGGCATGGGACCATTAATGGCAGGCGTTGAACGCATTCCACCAGCGGTGTCTTACCGTGGCGCTTTCCCTGTCGCGGACGGCAGCGATGTGCATTACGCCGACTACCTTGAATACGTGATTGAGAAAGAAGGCGGCGTGGGCGCGTTTATCGCAGAAGCGGTTCGTAATACCGACGTACAAGTGCCAAGTAAAGCCTACTGGAAACGCATCCGTGAAATCTGTGACAAACACAATGTCATGCTGATCATAGACGACATCCCGAATGGCATGGGTCGCAGCGGTGAATGGTTTACCTACCAAGCCTACGACATCGAGCCAGATATGCTCTGTATCGGCAAAGGATTGGGCGGAGGCTTAGTGCCTATCGCAGCCATGGTAACCAAAGACAAATACAACACCGCTGAGCAGATCTCCATGGGTCATTACACTCATGAGAAAAGCCCTATTGGTTGCGCAGCAGCGTTAGCCACCATGGAAGCCATTGAGCAAGAAGGCTTGCTAGAGAAGGCAAAAGCCGACAGCCAATTCATACGTGAAAAGCTGCTAGAGATGAAAGCGAAATACCCAGTGATTGGTGATGTACGTGGTATCGGCATGTTATGGGGCATTGAACTGGTCACCGACCACGAAACCAAAGAACGTGCTTATGACGAAGCAGAAGCAGTGCTTTACCAATGCCTAAACAACGGTATGAGCTTCAAGGTTTCTCAAGGCAATGTGATTCAACTCAGCCCACCGCTGATCATCACTCGCGAACAACTGACAGAAGCGTTGGCGATCTTCGAAGAAGTCATCGCTAAAGTGTGCAATGACTTTAACTACTTTTAGGGTCAATAGACCTCAACAAAACCAATTTATTCAGAGCGCAGTTCCGACATGTAGGCAAGCGCTCTAGCAAGCAAGAAAAAGGATTGAACATGAACAACTCACCAATTCAAGCAGTGATCTTTGACTGGGCTGGCACTATCGTCGATTTCGGCTCTTTTGCACCAACTAGCATCTTTGTGGAAGCGTTCAAACAAGGCTTTGATTTCGAAATAAATCTAGAAGAAGCACGCGAACCAATGGGTCTTGGTAAGTGGGATCACATCCAAGCTGTGGGTCGCATTCCTGCGGTTGATAAGCGTTGGAATGAGAAGTTTGGTCGCTCAATGACCAGTGAAGATATCGACGCAATCTACGCGGCGTTTATGCCGCTGCAAAAAGCGAAAGTGGCTGACCATGCAGATCCAATTCTCAATGCAATTGAAGTTGTGAACGGTCTGAAAGACAAAGGCATCAAGATCGGCTCTTGTTCTGGTTACCCTCGCGAAGTTATGAACGTATTGATTCCAGTGGCGGCGGATTATGGCTACAAACCAGACTATGTAGTTGCAACGGATGACCTACCACAAGGTGGTCGCCCAGCACCATTTATGGCACTGAAAAACGTAATTGAGCTAAACGTAACTGACGTTAACGCGTGTATCAAAGTGGATGACGCCGCACCGGGCATCGATGAAGGTCATAACGCTGGTATGTGGACCGTTGGTCTGCTGCTTTCTGGTAACGAAGCAGGCTTAACGTTTGAAGAGTACCAAGCCGCAGACGAAGCGACGCTTAATGCTGCTCGTGAAAAGGCGCGAGCGAAGCTGATTAAAAGCTCACCTCATTACCTTATCGATACGATTGCCGACTTCCCAGAAGTCATTGCTGATATTGAACACCGCTTAGAGGCTGGAGAGCGTCCTTAATAACTAGCTGTGCCTTAAAACAGTAAGGCGCAAAATATTCTTTTTAATACAAAACAATAAAGGGCTCTAATGAGCCCTTTATCATGAAACTCGAATACTGTAGATCATTTCTTGTAATACCGTCGCTCCCTCAGTGGTCAGCGTCCAGCAGAAAAACATGATATTCAGAACAATCGTGGACCAAAACAGAAACTTAAACCCTAAGTCGTTATATTTGTGATGCATAAATGACTGAGCAAATAGAGCACCAATCCATCCTCCCAACAGGTTCAACACATGAAATGACACTTCCGGAATTCGCCACCCACCCGTCGTCATGGCATGTTTATCAAAAGCATACACAGCATAAGTCACGGTACTAACAGAAAAATAAAAAACACAACCAATCAGTGGAAAATCAAGTAATACAACGCTCCCCAATAAAGCACTACTGAACCATACCGCAATCGCAAGAGAAAAGTTGAAGACGATTGGTCTCTCTACTTGGACAGCTCTCATGCCACCACTACTGTCAGACCCTAATCGAAAAGTGACAGGTTCACTGACACAAGGAACTTGAGAGGAGTTTGCTAAATCACTTATATGGAACATGATTTGTGTATCTTGATTTTCGACAGAAATGTAACCGTAACCTTTATTTTGGTCCCAGTGTGCAATTGTGCCTTGTATAGACATGTTGGTTTCCTTACCTAGCAACTGGCCGCAATGAGCCATTTTTATTGTGTATTTTAATTAGCTATAGCACATATATTCTACAATGCGCATAATGGCGGGTGTTTTTTGTCTATTTCATGAGCTAAAACACTACTGACACATTCTGACAGTCACTTTGAATATCATGGTTTCGAGCTTAAGCAATACACCTAAAACTAGAGCCAAATAAGGAAATATGATGAAAAGTGTTATCGAAATTGTCCGTTTTAAATTGTTAAATAACGTACCAACAGAACAACTTATTACCGCTACAGAAAACAGTCAAAAGTTTGTGTCATCACTTGATGGCTTCGAGTACCGTTCGCTTAGTTTTGATCAAGAAACTGACACCTGGACTGACGTTGTCTATTGGGATTCGATGGAAAATGCGAAAGCAGCGGGCGACCAATTTATGTCCAGTAAGGAATGTGCGCCTCTATTGGCCCTCATTGACCCGGAGAGTGTCATCATGCAACATCAAACGATTATGATGAGTGATTTAGCAGCGAAATATTGCTAACCAACTGTCGAGAGAAGCCTTTTGTTGGCTTCTCTCTTTATACTAAGGAAGGATTCTGGGTGAGTAAATCTGAGCGCTTATTCGAGCTTTTGACACTATTACGTTCTAAGCGATATGCCGTCACAGCTGCACAACTCTCTGATCAGATGCAAGTCAGTGAGCGCACCATTTATAGAGATATACAGTCGTTAGTCGAATCTGGTGTTCCAATACAGGGGGAAGCCGGTGTTGGTTATATGCTTCAAGACGGCTCACACTTACCTCCTCTTATGTTTACTGATAAAGAGATGCTCGCGTTAGAACTAGGTATGCGGATGGTCCGTGCCTGGTCAGATGATGAATTGGCTCAAGCGTCACAATCTGCATCTGCCAAAATACTCTCTGTATTGCCAGATAAGTTAAAGCAACAAATGGAAAGTTTTCCTATTTTTGTGCCCGAAATTCATACGACTTCGGAATCCGCAAGACGGGGGAAAATGCTTCGCCACGCAACAGATGATCGACTAAAAATTGAAATCCTTTATTCTGACCAGAAAGGCGCTGAAACTCGTCGCTGTTTGCAGCCGCTTGGTCAAATATTTTGGGGGAAGGTATGGACGTTGGTCGCTTGGTGCGAGTTAAGAAATGCTTACCGACACTTTCGCATCGATAGAATCAGCCGCCTTACTATCCTTGATGAAAAGTTCGAGACCTCAACCACAAAGAATCTGGAACATTACCTTAAGCAGCACGCTCCAGACGCTTGAGACAGCACTATTTGTTTAAGGAAGGCGATATATTCAACGCAAGAAGACAGCCGCTAAGGTCTGATTCTACATCAAACTCCACAAGTTCATTGATGTGAGGCGCTATCGCTGACTTTTCGAAGTCCCTTATGTGGAAGAAAATTCTACCAATGTCATTTTCTTCCTCAATGAACCCATAACCATGACTAATATCTAGGTCAACGATTTTTCCAAGCATCGACATAAGCAACATTCCTATTCTCAGTACCTGCAGTTAGATACCGTCAACAACGCTACATGGATCACTTTGGATTACGCGAGCAGAATATTTTTCAACTCATGTAACGAACTCACCGTATAACTTGGTTCAATAGATGAATCGCGCTCATCACCCGCATGGTTTAGCCAACAAGTTTCGATACCAAAGTTAATTCCACCTAAGATGTCCGAATGCTGATTGTCTCCAACCATAAGAATTTTACTCTTACATTGCATTCCCATCTTTTCCAAAGCATGACTGAAAATAGCGAGGTCAGGTTTCGCTACCCCAACTTCTTCCGAAATAATCACATGCTCAAAGTATTGGCTCATACCTGTTCGCTCTAGTCGAATAGCCTGTAACTCTGTGAAACCATTGGTGATGATGCCCATTTTGGCCTTGCCATGTAGGCTATCCATTAGCTCTTTCGCTCCAGGCAAAAGAGTACAGATATCGGCCATTGCTTCAAGAAATGCACTATTTAGCTCTGAAGTAGTTGTCTCTAATTTGTCTGCCCACTCTTGGAATCGCGTGTGTTTTAGCTCATGAGCAGTAATCGTTCCATTTTGATAATCAACCCATAGCGGTTTATTCACAGTCTGATAATGGTTAAAGTCTTGTTCAGTGAAATCTACACCCTTACGTGAAAACATCAGCTGCATACCTTTAAATGCGTCAAAGTGAAACAGGGTTTCATCAGCATCAAACAAGATCCAATCGTATTTCATTCTTATCTCCTCAAAACTACGAAGACAGTCTAGATATTTCCAAATAAAAAGCGAGCTTTTACACTCGCTTATATAAATTCTGCCATAGAGACCGAATCAATCTCTTAACGGTTGTTCTGCTCTACACATGCTCAAAGATGTTGTGACCCCTCACTCACTATAAGATATTCGTTGCACTAGACGCCTATAAAATGACCTGCGACAAATACTACTCAATACATAAATCGCACAATCGACCTATCAACCTGTCCCGATGAGGTGCCCTTTATGAAACGATTTTTCCCTTCAAGTGTCATGCTTACTCCGTTTGTCGTAAGAAACTATGCCGAGGAAGAACCTGAAGAAATAACAACCAATGAAACAGAGAAAGAACAAGCAGAGCCTGAACACGAAGAGTAACACCGACTCATGGCCCGGCCCCAACTCGATGGCCGGGCCCCTCTTTCCTATGATGTGTTTTGCATAAACCCCTAAATATGTTGAGAAAACGATTGCGCTAACTCATTAATATTTAACACATTTGTTTACAGTCCATATCCCTAATGACCTACCTCACAGTTTTACCCCTACTACCACTTTTGTGGTATCAGATTTGTCTGAGATCAAATTTGACCTAGGGATATTTATGCGAACCTAAATGCAGTTAATTATATAAATATGGAGTAATCCAATGACAAGTGCATTCTTTATCCCTACTGTAAACCTCATGGGCGCTGGTTGCCTTAAAGACGCAACTGACAGTATTCAATCACAAGGCTTCAAAAAAGGTCTTATCGTTACAGACAAAATCTTGAGCCAAATCGGTATGGTTAAACAAGTACAAGATCTGTTAGCTGAACGTGATGTTGAGACTGTCGTATTTGATGGCACTCAGCCAAACCCAACTATTAGCAACGTAAATGATGGTTTAACTTTACTGACAGATAACGACTGTGATTTTGTCATTTCTCTTGGCGGTGGTTCACCACATGATTGTGCAAAAGGTATTGCTCTGGTTGCCTCCAATGGGGGCAAAATTGCCGACTACGAAGGTGTTGATCAGTCAGCGAAACCAATGTTGCCTCTTATTGCGATCAACACCACAGCGGGTACTGCTTCTGAAATGACTCGCTTCTGCATCATCACAGATGAAGAACGCCACATTAAGATGGCTATCGTTGATAAGCACACAACACCGTTAATCTCTGTAAATGATCCTGAGTTAATGCTGGCTAAACCTGCATCTCTGACAGCTGCAACTGGTATGGATGCACTAACTCACGCTGTTGAAGCATACGTTTCTATCGCTGCGACACCTATCACTGACGCTGTCGCTATCAAAGCAATCGAGATAATCCAAGCTTATCTACGCACAGCAGTGAAAAATGGCGAAGACATCGAAGCTCGTGAGCAAATGGCCTATGCTCAATTTATGGCAGGTATGGCATTTAACAACGCTTCTCTTGGCTATGTACACGCAATGGCGCATCAGTTGGGTGGCTTCTACGATCTACCACACGGTGTATGTAACGCTATTCTTCTACCTCACGTACAGCGATACAATGCGCAAGTATGTCCTGAGCGCTTACGTGACGTAGCGAAAGCAATGGGCGTGGACGTTGAAGGCATGACACCAGAGCAAGGAGCAAACGCGGCAATCGAAGCGATTGTTGAACTAGCGAAAGATGTTGGTATCCCTACTGGTATCAAAGAACTAGGAGCAAAATCTGAAGATATCGCCATTTTAGCTGACAACGCACTAAAAGATGCCTGCGGCTTTACTAACCCTAAGCAAGCAACGCACGAAGAAATCTCAGCTATTTTCGAAGCTGCGATGTAAACGAATTCTTTTCCTTGTAAGCAAGCCTCCTTCGGGAGGCTTTTTTGTTACTAGCATTCCATTTCATCGCCTGAAATTTACAGTGATCGCTTATCACTCCAATCTACGTACTACACTTCTACGACAAATGGAGGTGTTTTATGAAAATGGTATTGATTTGGGCTTCAGCACTTTTAACTAGTTTTGCTTTCGCTGGTTCAGACAAGATTTACAATGTAAATGGCAGTGAATACGAGGGATACTGGTCGAAAGTAGCAGATGATGCACCGCTGGTTCTGCTCGTTCACGATTGGGATGGCCTAACCGACTATGAGAAAAAACGAGCGGAAATGCTCAATGAACTTGGTTACAACGTATTTGCGGCTGACCTGTTTGGCAAAGGGGTCAGACCGACCGAGGTAAAAGATAAAAAGCAGCACACGGGAGAGCTATACAAAGACCGAGACAAATTGCGCACGCTAATGCAAGGTAGCCTAGATTATGCAGCCTCACTAGGCGGGGACGCAGACAATGTTGTGGTTATGGGCTACTGCTTTGGCGGCGCTGCAGTACTAGAATCAGCTCGTGCTGGTATGAAAGCGAAAGGGTTTGTCACTTTTCATGGCGGCTTAAGCACTCCTGATGGCCAGTCTTATGCAATGACCAAAGCGCCTATTCTAGTACTTCACGGTACGGCTGACACCGCTATTCCTATGTCACAATTTGCTACGCTGGCAGAGGAGCTAGAACAATCAAACGTCAAACATGAAATGATTACCTACAGCGGCGCACCTCATGCGTTTACCGTTTTTGGTAGCCCTAGATATCGTGAAGACGCTGACACCAAGTCATGGTCCAGCTTCACCGGTTTTCTTGCGATGCAGACCAAATAATCAGACACATAAAGCAAACGCCCGGTGTTTACACATCGGGCGTTTTTCTTTAACTCGCGTTTTATTTACGGTGCATCATCAACTTCGACAGGTAAATAGTGCTTCGGTTCAAGCTTGAGCCATTCAGGCAGTACTGTACCAATTGAGATAGAAGACCAAGTGCCCGACAAGATGCCGATAAACATCGCAATCGCAAACCCTTGAAGCGCACTCCCGCCCATGATCCATAACGCAGAAACCGTCATTAGCGTAGTGCCAGACGTCACCATTGTACGAGAGAACGTAGCCATTACTGCTTGATCATTGATTTCTTCAGTCGGTGTGGTTTGCTTCGCTAATAGTAGTTCACGAATACGGTCAGCAATGATGATCGAGTCATTCAATGAGTAACCTAGAATCGCTAAGATCGCAGCAAACACGGTTAAGTTAAATTCCATCTGTGTAGCCGCGAAGAAACCTAGTACTAACACCACATCGTGAAGCAGCGCTAGTAATGATCCGCTCGCTAAGCGCCATTCAAATCGGAAACACAGGTAACCCAAGATGCTCATCATTGAGATAAGAAGAGCCAAACCACCTTGGTCAACTAAGTCTTGGCCTACTTGAGAACCCACCATGCTGTTACTTATCACTTCAACTTGATGTGAAATTGGAGCCAGCGTCTTTGCTAGGTCTGCCACTTCTTCGCCTTGCGCCGGAATTGGGTAACGAATTACCCAGCGACCGTCTTGGTCAGAATGTGTCACATTGGTGAACTCGCCTAATTCAGGTTGCAATGTGTTCACTAACTGCTGATGAGTCACGTTATTATCAACTTTAACTTCGGTGACCATACCACCTGTAAAGTCGAGGCCCATATTTAGACCGTTCACTGTTAGCGCAATAACCGAAACAACCATTAAAGCAATTGAGACAAAGCTAGTAATGTAGCGAATACGACGGATACGTTGTTTAAAGAATTCGACCATGATTAAACCCTCACATCACGACGAGCGTCGCGTCCCCAAACTAAGTTAATGATTGCTCTTGAAGCGAATACACCACTAAACATACTGGTCAACAAACCAAGGCCAAGAGTTAACGCAAAGCCTTGAATTGGACCATTACCGATCGAGTAGAGCACGACCGCGGTAATCATCGTTGTAATGTTGGCGTCTAAAATTGTACTCAGTGCGCTATCAAACCCAAGATCAATAGATTGAGCAAAGGTGCGCCCTTCTGCGAGTTTATCTTTAATACGCTCGAAGATGAGTACATTGGTATCTACTGCCATACCGACGGTTAACACTAAACCTGCAATCCCCGGTAGCGTTAAAACAGCACCAGGTAAGAGAGCGATTAAGCCTAATAAGCTCACCATGTTGACCATAAGTGCCACATTGGCAACCCAACCTAGACGGCGGTACCACAGCGCCATGAAGGTCAATGTCATCGCGAGGCCAAGCGCTAACGCTGCAAAACCATTTTGGATATTTTCAGCGCCTAAAGAAGCACCAATAGTACGCTCTTCAACGATCGTAACAGGAGCCGTCAATGAACCTGCTCTCAATAAAAGTGCTAAGTTTTGTGCGTCTTCCATAGAGCCAGCGCCCGTGATTCGGAACTGACTGCCTAATTGAGATTGGATGGTCGCAACACTGATAACCTTCTCGCTACGCTCAGTTTCACCTTTTGCGTTTGTGGTGTATTCACGGTATACCGTTGCCATTGGTTTACCAATATGGCTACCAGAGAAGTCACTCATGATCTTGCCACCAGCGTGATCAAGTGAAATGTTGACTTCAGAGAAGCCCATTTTATCGATGCCCGCACGAGCATTAATAATATGTTCACCAGTAAGAACTGCGCGTTTCGCTAGGGTAACGTCTCGACCATCATTGTCCTTAAGTACAATGTCACCGTACGCTTTCTCTTCGGAAGGAGTGCGCGCTTCATGGAATGCTAACGTTGCTGTAGCGCCAATGACATTCTTTGCAAGTGATGGATCTTGTACACCCGGCAACTCGATGCGAATACTGTGTTCACCTTGACGCTGAACCATAGCTTCCGTAATTCCAAGCTCTTCAATACGATCACGCATGATCTTAAGGTTCTGTTTTAGCGTAACGGATTGGAACTCACTCTTACTCTCTAGCGTTAGCTTAACTGCGATGTAGTCTGAGTGACGCTTAGCATCCCATGTTGGGTAATTTTGTCTCAGGAAGCTATTAACATCACCAAGCGCCTGTTCTGAGCTGCTTTTAATATCAAAACCTTCTGAGCCAACTGCGATGATCTGAACGCCACGAATACGCTCTTGACGCAAGAAATCACGTACTTCATCGACAAGGCTATTTCTCTGATCTTCAAACGCTTTATCAATATCAACATTAAGTAAGAACTGAACACCGCCTCGAAGATCAAGACCAAGTTTAATCGGCGAGAAACCCATGTCACTTAACCAACTTGGAGCAACAGAAACATACGAGAAGGTGATGCTGTCTTCTTTGCCAAGGAGTTTATCCAACTCTTTACGAGCTTGAGTCTGCGCTGTCTCGTTGTCGAATACTAACGTTGTTTTATTACCCACTTGATCAATTTTGACTGCATCAATATTGCGCTGATCAAGATAACGATTGAGTTCGCTGACATTACCAAGAATAGAGTTGCTTACTTGTGGTGACGTTGTCACTTGAATTGACGGCTTTTCACCATACCATGTTGGTATTGCGCTCAGCGTTAACATAATGATCGTAGCGATCAAAACCACATACTTCCAAGCAGAATAGTGGTTCATCAGGCGTGCGGATTTCGCCTGCTTTACAGATTGTTTTTTCATAACATTTCTTAACTTTGCTATGCACAGTGAGACTGTGCGTAGAATTAAAATAGTGAAGAGCGAGCTCTTCGTTTTACTAAGCTAAAAAATGATTAGAAATGACCATTCAAGGCGACATAAAGCGTGTTGGACTCTTTCCAGCCGGAAACACGATGGATTGAATTCTGTGTAGCAACACGTTGAGATGAGGTATATACCGGTCGTTTATACAATCGGTAAAGAGGGATAACCGCTGGCTCAAAACCAATGGATTCAAAATTAGATGTCGGCTCTGTATCATCGAGAGCACGCGTAACATTGGACCAGCGATTGGCATTGATAATCGCAAGCCAGTCTTGCGCCATATCGGTCTGTGTTACAGGCTCAGACTGCGGCTCCTGGCGCACTTCATCAAATAGTGCTTGGAAGTCTTGTTCAGACGTAGGGCTAATACCGACAGAACGGTAGTTTAGCCTAGCAGATGCTTCATTCTCAGCTTGCAGCAAATAGGCAAAAGCCTGCGTCGGTAACACCATCGCAAGCAAAACGAGCCAGATATAAGATACAATTCGCTGAAGCATTGATTAGCCAGATAATATAGAACACATAGATGTTAGATCTAACCTGTCAGGCAGACAACTAAAATAATCTAAAAGCTAATTTTTCAATTTTGAATGATTTAACGGTAAAAGGTTTTGCCGGTTTGAACGTCTAGATAGATCTTATTAGCTTGCTTTAAACCTCCGCAATAAACAAAGTATGCATTTTGTTCGTTAAAGGTAACCGAGCGCATCCAACCTTGGGTTTCTTCAAAGTCTTCAGGCACACACGTCCCCTCTTTCAGCAAACTATCCGTTGTCTTAATAAACATTTCGAAATGTTCTTTAAAGTCATCAGAATTTTCAATGTATTGGCTTACTGTTTCTTGCCTTTCTTGCTTGGTAATCGTTGGAGCTACTTCTAATAGAGCCTCCATCGGCACCCATTCTGCGACTTCAGGGCCACCATCCTCATACACGTAGTAAGGCGAAATACGCCCCCATCCATCGCGTTTTTCAAGGATATGTAGCTTTTCACCACGGTAAACCACACTTTCTACAAACGCATCGAAGTTAGGCATTTCACGAACACCTAACTTTGGTGGGCTTACATAGTAATCTGTCACCGGTGCTTTAACCGCTTCCTGCTCTTCCTCTTCCACCACTTCTAGAGGCGTCATTGGCTCTTCTTCGCTCTCAGCTTCTAAAGCCGCCAAGGCATCTTGCTGTGGCTTGTAGTAGAAGATGTAATAGCCGCCGGCCGCACAACCAATGCCAAGCAATAGCAAGACAAGCATAATTAGCTTTTTCATATCCGTTCTGAATTTTTCCTATACTTATCAAATCAACACTATGGCAACCATACTCATGATATGGCATTACTTACATACTATAACGGCAGCAGTGCTTATCACTTTACCTTTTCAGGTAAATGGGTCCCAGTGTAACGAACAAACTTGGAATACCAACCTCAAGCTTCAACGCCAACTCGGAGCCTCATACAACTTTCATGCATCCCGATTCAACCAACTACTAAAAGTACATCAGTACCAACCCTTTCTGTTTAAAGAGTTTAGCAATGAAGAAATTCGCAGCTTGTGGTCGACCAATAATACGACGTATCACCAAAGAATGGATGCACAAATTCACGCGTCTTTGATGGTGGTAGAGCAAATAGATCAAGAGCGTCAAACCGTTACACCGCTCATGACTGAAGCGGCAAAATTACAAGACAACTGGCTGACAATTAGTCGTCACTGCCAAACTGGCGATAATAAGATCAATATGATCACGAGCCTTGATTATGCACAGCTTAACCAGGCGTTAATCCGCGATATCGCTTTATTACTTAGCCAGTTAAATACGTTAAAGGCCCGCTATATTCAAGAAGTGGAGGCTTTGGAAAACAGTCGACCAAAGCCACTCGAAGAGAATCCTAATCAGAATTAATGATGAAGTTGCTGATCCACGGCCACCGCTAACGCGACCGACGCACCGACCATTGGATTATTGCCCATGCCTATAAAGCCCATCATAGCCACATGTGCTGGTACAGACGAACTGCCGGCAAATTGAGCATCAGCGTGCATTCTTCCCATCGTATCCGTCATCCCATAGCTCGCAGGTCCTGCAGCGACATTATCTGGGTGAAGCGTTCTCCCTGTACCACCACCCGAAGCCACAGAGAAATACGTTTTGCCTTGGTTGTAACATTCTGATTTATAGATGCCAGCAACTGGGTGTTGGAAGCGTGTCGGGTTAGTCGAGTTACCCGTGATGCTCACATCTACCGATTCGCGATGCATGATCGCCACACCCTCTCGCACATCATCAGCTCCATAACACAAAATATTGCCACGCTCACCTTGAGAAAAGCGACGACGTTCGACTTCAACCAACTCGTTGGCCTGATAATCAAATTCAGTGCGCACGTAAGTAAAACCATTAATACGAGCAATGAGGTAGGCGGCATCCTTGCCTAAACCATTTAAGATTACTTTAAGTGGTGTTTGACGTGACTTGTTGGCGTTTAACGCAATTTTTATTGCGCCTTCCGCTGCTGCAAATGATTCGTGGCCTGCAAGAAAGGCAAAGCATTGAGTTTCTTCATTCAATAATCTGGCCGCTAGAGCACCATGGCCTAATCCGACCTCTCTTTGTTCTGCGACACTGCCCGATTTAGTGAAAGCTTGTAAGCCTTCGCCAATATACAACGCTGCTTGTTCCGCAGTTTCTGACTGTTTAAACAAAGCTAGCGCCGTGCCAAGGGTGTAGGCATCACACGCATTATCAAAAGCTATAGGTTGGGTCTCTAGCACCGTCTTTTTCGGATCAATTCCAAAGGTCAAACAATAGTCGTGAGCTTGTTCAACAGAAGTAAGGTTCATTTGATTCAGTAATTGAAGAGTTTGAGCATTCATGACATAGACCTCTGATTAAGCGTGACGTGGGTTGATTGTTTTAACGGCTTCATCGAAACGACCATATACACCGGTCGCCGATACCATCGCCAATTCAGGGCTTTCTCCCTTCTCAATACTTGCCATCATTTTCCCAAGGTTTAGGTACTGATAGCCAATCACTTCATCATGTTCATCTAAGGCCAACTTGGTGACATAACCTTCTGCAAGTTCCATATATCTCACCCCTTTTGCCAACGTAGAGTAGCTCGTTCCTACTTGGCTACGTTGCGTTTTGCCTAAGTCTTCCAATGCTGCACCAATTTCTAATCCACCTTCAGAAAAAGCAGATTGAGTACGCCCATAAACGAATTGGAGGAAGATTTCTCGCATCGCAACATTGATAGCATCACAGACAAGATCGGTGTTGAGTGCTTCTAAAATGGTTTTACCACTTAAGATTTCAGCTGCCATCGAAGCAGAATGCGTCATCCCCGAACAACCAATAGTTTCAATCAAAGCTTCTTGGATGATGCCGTCTTTGACATTGAGCGTAAGTTTGGCTGCTCCCTGTTGGGGTGCACAAGTCCCAACACCATGACTCAGGCCTGAGATCGCGATAACGTCTTTCGGGCGAACCATACGCCCCTCAACTGGAATTGGTGCAGATGAATGTAAGTCCCCACGTTGGATTGGGCACATTGATTGAATTTCGGATGAATATTGCATGTCGTTTTCCTATATATCAGGAAAACAAGCGAGGATATGACGGCGCAACTTCCCTACAGAACATCTAACCACAGCGTCACACTATAGTTAATCACCAACAGTCTCACCTGTTTTCGTTTCTGTAGGAGTCATCAGCCTGAATGGCGGTTAAGTAGGTGGAACCCCATCACCTTGAGTATTAGATTAGATCTACTTCACACTTTCCAGCAAGCCCTTCTTTAGAGCAAATTTACATAACCGAGCCATTTAATATATGAGTTGACGATCAAACCGACCAAGCAAACGATTGTCACTTCATTACAAATAACATCAATTATCATTTGCATTAATAATTATAACCATTAACATCTAAACTACTTTATAAATACTGTTCAGATTGCTTTGAAACTTGCTCTCTCACTGAAAAATATTGTATTGATTTGGTCCATCGGACTCTCGTTTGCTATCGCTAGCTATGTGACCGTTCATTACTATGAAACGCAAAAACTCAATGGCCTACTAGAAAACCAACTTAGCAATCGAGTACAAACTCTATCGCAGTCATTAAAGGCAATTGAGTCTCTGCTCCACTCTACTCGCGCTTTTCTAGCCAACGGCAATTCTCCGACACCTCGACAGTTTGAGTCATTCTTTGCCGATCAAGTTGGAATCAATAGCATGATTGACTCGATTATGTGGGCGCCAGTCGTTTCATTAGATGAAGCAACACAATTTGAACGAAGAGCCCAGAATGCAGGCTTCCTAGGCTACCGAATAACCCCTGCCCCCTCTCCCGAAGATGATCCAATTTGGTTCTTAGATAATCAAACCCTACCCATTTATTTTCTTTCATCCTCATTTGAAGGCTCTGATTATTTGGGCGTGAGATTAGAAAACGATCCTGCTTCAGTCAGCGCTATGTCACGTGCAATCAGTGGAAATAGACTTGGCGTCGTCGATTTCATTCAAGAAGGACAACTGGGAGCACAACTACTTTTGCCCAAATTTGGCAGTGATGGGAGCCTACATGGGTTTGTAGTGGCAAACATCATTCTACACGAGCTTCTAGGTGAGATATGGCACACCGAGGTCAACTCTGACACCACAGGAATTGAAGTACATGTTAAGCCCAATGATCTAAAAATCTTTGAGTCGCATATCAACACGAAGTTAGAAGGCGATAGTTTCTCTGCTCGGATCGTTTCAGCAAGTCGCACAGTTCGGATCCCGCTATTTAACGCCCAATGGCAATTATCGATCTCAAAAATGGACCGAACAGGCAGCACCGCGCTCTACGGTTCAACGTCAGTCCTTCTGATCTTATTACTGACTGTATCGGCCACCGTTGCAGCCAATTTTTATGCAACTCGACTGAAAGTGTCTGATCAAGTCATCGAAGAAAAGACACGATCGTTAGCATTGCAAGCTGTGAAAGATAATTTAACCAACCTCAGTAACCGTACTGCACTAAGTTCAGAGGTGGATAAACAACTCTCGCTCTTATCAAAAGGAGAAAGCCGAGGCTTTTCTATCTTATTTATCGACTTAGATCGCTTTAAAGTAATCAATGACTCTATGGGTCACCTACATGGCGATAAGTTGCTACAAAAAGTAGCGTCTCGATTAACTCAACATTGTCGTAGCAATGATATGAGCTTTCGCTTTGGTGGAGATGAGTTTGTTATTTGCCTCCCGGGCTTAACATCTAAAGAAGCGTTAACTCATATTTGTCAGCGATACTCGAAAGTACTAAGCCAGCCATATACGATTGATGGTCAGTCTTGCCACATCGGGACCAGTATTGGTATTTCTGTTGTCACGGACCCGAAGCAGACTCTCGCAAGTATCTTACGAGAAGCCGACACCGCTATGTACAAGGCGAAAACATCTACCCATGAAAAAGTCGTCTTCTTCCATGAACAAATGTTTAACCAAGCGAAAAAGCGATTTACTCTCGAACAAGAGCTCACCAATGCCCTTGCTTTAAAACAGTTGTCTTTGGTTTACCAACCTATTTATTCCACCGCAGAGGATCGCGTGGTTGGTTTCGAATCACTGCTTCGATGGGTACACCCAGACTTTGGACCAATATCGCCCGTCGATTTTATACCTATTGCAGAAGAAACTGGCCTCATCGTAAAAATTGGTGACTGGGTAGCTAAAGAGTGCTGTAAAACATTACAACGACTCTGGCATACTCGTCCGGCAGAATCCGTGCCACGAATAAATATCAATGTCTCCGCTAAGCAGTTCGAATCTGAACACATCTACCACACCTTATGTGGCCTGTTAAAAGAGTGCGACTTCCCACCCCATTTAATCGGCCTCGAAATTACAGAGTCGATGCTCCTTAGTGATGAATGTAGTGCATATCAATTACAACGCATAAAAGATCTCGGCGTGGTTCTTTATTTGGATGACTTCGGTACTGGCTATTCTTCCCTATCTGTCCTCAATGACTATCCTGTCGACATCCTCAAAGTCGACAGGAGCTTTGTTAACCGGATTGCGATGGGGAAAAGTAATGCAGACAGTCTGTGCCAAGCAATCATTAATATGGCCCATATCATAGACTTAGAAGTAGTTGCGGAAGGGGTAGAGTCGCCAGAGCAACTGGCGGTCCTCACCCAGCATAAGTGTAATTACATACAAGGTTACCTAAAGTCTAAACCTCTTACTGTTTGTCGCTTGGAAAGTGTGTTGGACGATAAGGCTAGAATCACCGCATAAGTAAGTTCGAAAATTTCGAACATCTATAACTAATTTATATTGTTTTACGTGATGACAATCACACATATTATTTATCTCAAGCGCAAAGACGCAGTTCATAAAAATGACATAAAGCCAGATTTGAGAGGAATTCATTATGAAAACATTACTTAAAGCAATCGCACTTACTGCCCTAACATCAACCGTTGCTTTTGCGATGCCAGCAAGCGATTACTCAATCCGAGTGAAAGCAGACCGAAACCATGCAGACGTTACTGTTCTAAAAGCTGGAGAGCCTGTTAGCGGTGTCCCAGTAAAAGTAGTCGGTAATGGAACTAAGACGTATATTACCGGCTCAAAAGGGACATTTTTCGCAGCTAACTTATTTGATAACGGCCGTTCATTCACATTCGAAGTGAAAGACGAAAATGGCGAGATCATCCGTGAGCAACGCTACCTTTCTTCATTCTAATTGATAGAACATTGATTGAAAAAGCCTGAGTAAACTCAGGCTTTTTTGTGGATTTTTGTTACTTAGTTAAATCTGGTCACACTTTGCCGCGCAGATAAAGTCATTCTGATGAAGCCCTTTAATTGAGTGACTCCACCACGTCACCGTTACTTTACCCCACTCCAATAATATTGATGGATGGTGAAACTCTTCTTCGGCAAGTTCAGACACTTGGTTTGCAAACGCCCACGCTAGCTTATAGTTTTTAAACTTGTACACTTTTTCAAGCTGTGGGATGCCGTCACGTTCAACCATTTGCCAATCATTTAACTCAGTGAGTAGTAATCGCCTTTCTTCTGCACCCAACGCTACTGCACTACTTGTGCACGCTTCACAACGTAATTCATTAAGCATGTGTCACTTCCTTTGGTTCAAATAATGGGGGTAATAGACCGGCCTTCATTGCCTGTTTTACATGGAACATTAAATCCATTTTGCTGAGCTTATAAAGTTGCTCAATACCTTCCAGAACAAAATATTCTGGTTGCATGATATCAATTCGATATGGTGTTCTCAGTACAGTATGAATATCGAAATCAAGTCGCTGTGCTTTATCATCATCCAGTGCGTAAAGAGTCTCACCTGGTGAAGATAGAATACCGCCACCATAAATTTTCGTGTTATTGCCTTCTTTTACTAAACCAAACTCCACCGTAAACCAGTAAAGACGCGCTAAGTACACCCGTTCTTTATCGCTAGCTTCACAGCCAAGTGCACCATAAGTCTGAGTAAATTCAGCAAACTCAGGGTTGGTTAACATCGCACAATGACCAAATATTTCATGGAAAAAATCTGGCTCTTGCAAGTAGTCAAATTCCTCTCTTGTGCGTAAGAAAGTCGCAACAGGAAACTTTTTGTCTGCCAATAACGTAAAGAATCGATCAAAGTTGATCAATGCAGGGACAGGCTCAACCTTCCAACCCGTAGCACTCTCTAAAACACGATTAATATCAACCAATTGTGGCGCACGATCCATTGGTAAATTCAGTAACTTTAGACCAGCTAAATATTCTTTACAGGCTCTTTGCTCAACCAGTTTGAGCTGACGTGAAACCAAATCGCGCCATATTGCGTCTTCTTCAGGACTCCAATCTACGATCCCCTGCTCATTTACAGGTTTAGAGTGATATTGTGCCATGCCTAGCTCCGTTAACAAATCCGTTACATTAAGCCTATCGCCATGCGTGCCCGGTGACAATTTAACCAACCAACTCAACACCACTGTTTGTGTGTAACAATTATTTTACATTTGACAGCTTTTTTCTTATTTTTCAGCAATCTGATGAATGGGTAGATGTTTGACATTGATTAGAATTTCATCAAAGCTTAATCCAATTACGGAGTACATAAAGACGAGGATGTCATGTCTCATTTAGATGCGCAGTTGCCTTCACCTGTTTGGGTTCCAAGCCAAGATAGGATCGAATCTTCCAACTTAAATCAGTTCATCAAACATGTTAACTTTCAGGGCGATAGCGTTAGTAGCTATGCTGATTTACAACACTGGTCCGTTGAAAATAAGAAAGACTTTTGGCTCGAAGTTTGGCAATTCTGTGACGTTATTGGTTACAAAGGAGACTGTATTTTAGGCGAAGGACTTGCAAAATGGGGGACCTTTAGCCCAAGCAGAGACACAATCTGGTTCCCTCAGTCACAACTCAACTACGCCGAGAATTTACTCGCCTATGCTTTTCAAGCTCCTGATGACATCGCGATTTGGTTTAAGAACGAACGTGGTGAAAGCCGCAAACTGACTTGGCAAGAACTGTGTGATCAAGTTTCCATCCTTCAACAGTGGTTAAAACATAATGGCGTTGATAAAGGCGATGTTGTTGCAGGCTACTTACCACATATGACCGAGACCGTTATTGCGATGCTAGCGACCACTAGTTTAGGTGCAATTTGGACCTCAACTTCTCCGGATTTTGGCGTTGAGAGCGTTATTGAACGCTTTGGACAAGTTCAACCTAAGATTTTATTTTGTTGTAACGGCTACGAATTTAACGGTAAAAGCTTCCATCTTGAGGATAAAAACAGACAACTCGTTGAGTCTTTGCCAAGTATCACGAATACCTGCCAGATTGAATATTTGAAAGAAGATACTGCCATGAATGACTACAGCCGAGAGTCATTTTCTGATTGGGAGGCGATCTTAGCGAGCTTTTTACCTCGCGGTATCCGTTACCAACGCATTAGTTTTAACGACCCGCTGTTTGTACTTTACTCTTCAGGTACAACCGGAAAACCAAAATGTATCGTTCATTCAGTTGGAGGAACGGTTCTTAATCATCTAAAAGAGCATCAACTACATTGTGACATTCAGCCGAAAGATCGCGTGTTCTACTACACCACATGTGGTTGGATGATGTGGAACTGGCATGTCTCGACTTTAGCTAGTGGTGCCACGCTAGTGATTTTTGATGGCAGCCCTATGTATCCGAATCCTAATGTCTTATGGCAACTCGCTGAAGAGGCAGATGTGTCATTATTTGGAACATCAGCCAAGTATCTAGAAGCATTACAAAAAAGTGCCTGTAAGCCTTGCGAGAGCTACGATCTTTCATCGCTACGAACCCTTTGCTCTACGGGCTCTGTACTCTATCCTCAACAATTTGATTTTGTTTACGACAATATCAAAGTGGATCTTCACCTAGCATCTATTTCTGGTGGAACCGATATTTGCGGTTGCTTTGTCTTAGGCAACCCTATTTCACCAGTTTATCGAGGAGAGTGCCAAGGAGCAGCCCTAGGCATGGATGTCGCGGTATACAACGAGTCTGGCCAGTCAATCACATCAGAGCGAGGCGAACTCGTCTGCTTAAACAGTTTTCCCAATCAGCCTCTCGGTTTTTGGCATGACGATGGAGAGAGATACCACAATGCCTACTGGAGTAAATATGACAACACCTGGCACCATGGAGATGACGTCGAAGTAACCTCATCCGGAGGAATGGTCTTTTATGGCCGCAGTGACGCAACGTTAAACCCAGGAGGGGTTCGTATAGGCACTGCTGAAATCTACCAGCAAGTGAATCAGCTAAATGCAATACAAGACTCTATTGCTGTCGCGCGCAGAGTCGATGGTGACGAGAAAGTGGTCCTGTTTGTCCAGCTTGAGTCTACTCATGAACTCAATGAAGACCTCAAAAGCCAAATCAAACAAACTCTACGTGCGCAGTGCTCACCAAGACACGTACCTGCGGAGATCTACCCTCTCAGCGAGATCCCTAAGACCAAATCGGGCAAACTTGTCGAACTTGCAGTAAAACAAATGCTGCATGGAATCGAAGTTCAGAACAAAGGGGCGATTGCAAACCCTTGGGTTTTAGACGAAGTCGCTCAATACCAAAATTAACTTCACTGAAAACATTAAACGAAAAAGCCCGAACAATGCATTCGGGCTTTTAACATCAATTCAAACGATTTTATTTTTTGGCAACTGCCATCAACACTTTTAATGCACCGTTCGGAGTATCAACTTCAAATGGCGTCGTTACCACAACCTCTTCGAAACCAACGCTGGTGAGTATTTGTTGCACGTGACCAATTGTCATGCCCCCTACTTCATCTTTATCAGATAACCAATCCCAATGGACAAAGTAACTGCCATCATCAATGAGGCTATAAACAATGTCAGCAATATCGGAATAGTTTGGCAAGAAACTACATACTGAAGACGCAACCACCAAGTCGAACTGGCTTCTGAATGCTGGGTGCATTGCCACAAGGCCGCGGCTTAGCATATCCACTACTGGCTCAACATTAGCGAGCTCTTTATTGTCCAGTTGCTCAATCATCGCTTCAGAACTATCTAGTGCGACAATATCCTTCACCTCTGGCGACATTCGTTGACTCAATAAGCCTGTCCCGCAACCAAAGTCAAGGACATGCAGCCCTTTCAGATCGACAACACTTTTCAGCGATTCAAACGCTTTGTCAGCATAGGTATTGGTCGAAACTTCCGAGTCCCAGTTTGCTGCGACGTCGTCCCAAGTGTTAGCCATCATGATCTCCCTGTAACTACATTCATTAGGCACAGGCCAAGAGTACCAAAACTGCATGAAATTCATAGCATTTCAGTTGTGAAAACAGACAATCCACTAACTTTGATATAAGATCGATTTCAACGTAACCAAATTGAGTATCCGATGAACCTTTCTCAAATCGAAGCTTTTTGCACCATCGCAGATACTGGCTCTGTGTCAGAAGCTGCACGACAGCTTGAATGCAACCGCACGAAATTAAGCATGTCGATCAAAGCATTAGAGAAAGACCTCGATGTCGAGCTGTTTATCCGTAGCGGGAATAATTTGGTCCTTTCTGAAGCGGGAAAAGCAATCTATAAAGACAGCCAAAACCTGTTAGTTACAGCTTCCCGTATTCGACAAACGTGTGCTCAAGTCTCTGGCGAATTTAACGCCGAAGTCTGGATCGCTCGTGATGACTCCCTGCCAGATGAACTATGGCAAGACCTATCGCACCGTCTAAATAACAGATTCCCGGCTACTGCATTTAACATTGTACTTGCGTCCAGTGGTGACTTAGCCAACTTAGTCGCCACTTCTCAAGTAGACTTTGCCTTTGGTGTCGACTACGAACGAATTGATGATCCTTTGATCACATATCAACCATTAGGCAAGATCCGCCTTATGTCCGTCTGCCGCTCAAGCAACCCGCTTGCGCGCCTAAGACGTGTATCAGACGACGAACTGCGCAATGCGATGCAAGCGGTTATGGTCTATTTGAATGAAAAGGATAACCCTGAGCTGCAACCTTTCTCGCTGCGACATATTGGATTTTCTAGTTTTGATTACATGCTAAATACAATCTTAGAAGAGGACGCTTGGGGCGTATTACCAGAGCCTCTAATTCGACATTTACTTCGAGGCCAAGAGCTCGCCGTGATAAAACACACTTATGGTTTGACGCAAGAAGACTATTGCATGTTCACTGCTGCTGGTATGGCAGAACACCCTGGAATGTCGTGGCTTGCTGATAAGCTCAATGAGTATCTATTTGATTTCTAAAGTTAAGGAAAGAAGATAGAGCAAACATCACTCAGCGTCAGTTTTATTGACACCAAAAAATCAATCTATCTCATTGAATAATAAAGACTATCTTATATAGAGCGCTTTTTAACCAAATGTTGTAACCAGATAGTGTTTGTTTAATTCTCTGATTATGAGAAAACTATAAAGGTGTTTATGCAAGAGATACCTTTATGTGTGCCAGGACAAGCTTAAATGAAAAACGAATACTCACCTTCTCAGCACTGTTAGCATCAGGCTTTGCGGGCGGTGGTTTGGTACTCGGTTTGCTTGTTGGTTCACTTGTCATCGTTTTTGATGGTGTCTACTCCCTAGTTAGCTTACTGTTAACTTTATTGTCACTGGCCGTATCTCGCTTTATCGAGCAACCTTCAAAACGCCAGTTCCCTTTCGGAAAATCAGTACTAGAGCCGATCGTCATTGCCATTAAGGGCAGCGTTATTTTAGCTATCGTCGCCTACTCGCTTTACTCTGCTATCTCTGCATTGTTTACTGGCGGTCGTGAAGTCGACGCAAGTATTGCGACTCTGTTCGGTGTTGTTAACGTCTTAGGTTGTGGTTACGCGTGGTGGCATATTGCCAACAAATCTAAACGTTTTTCATCTGGCTTGATTGAGGCTGAAGCGAAACAGTGGCAAATGGATACATTACTTAGTGTCGCGGTTACCTTAGGCTTCATTGCCGCTTGGTTATTAACTTTGTCACCACTATCAAGCTACGCAGTCTACGCTGATCCAATGATGATGATTCTGATGTCGTTCTATTTCATCAAAGTCCCTTTTGAGATGTTAAGAGACGCACTGCGAGAGCTTCTGATGATGAAACCTAGTGAGAAAATTTGCGACACTGTAGATGCTGAAGTCTCCGCATTAGACAAGCAAGTTTCGCAAAACCTAGAAGTCGTTGGGGTGACAAAGGTAGGCCGAGAGCTTAGAGTGAAGTTAGACGTTCACGCTAAAGGTAAGCAAGTTCAGGTTGCGGAGCTAGAAAAAACACGCAAAGTACTAAAAGACAAGCTATCCAAATTGTCGTTAGATCTAAATCTAACCATGAATATCGCAAGTTAAAACTTTAAAGGCTCGATGATTAATCATCGAGCCTTTTTATTTCATTCTTCAGTGAGCCCTGCTTAACGTGACTGACGGTGATTAAGCCACAATGCGAAAGCGCCAAACACGACTTCTCCGATGAAATATAGATACATCCATATATTAGGGCTTCCATCATTTAACATTCCATAAAGTCGCGTTGCTGCCATGTAAAGCAACGTAATAGCAACCACCTTGAGGCCTAACGATAGCGACTCTGCTTTAGAGCCTAAGATTATCATGATTGAACCTGCCGCAAACGACATACCACCGTAAGTTGCACGCATGTCAGTCACTCCAGAAGGTGTGTCAGGTGAACTCCCTGATATAAAAGTCGCGACTTCAATAGGGTAAAAAGTGAATAACACACCGTAAATTAAGAAGAAAACGCCCCCTGCGTACACTAACCATTTTGCCTGATTCACCTCGTCCTCCTTAACTGTAAAGTGACTTTTTGCTTAACCTATGAGTAGACAACCTTAAATCGTTCTAAAACTAAAAACATCTCTTCGCTTGGTTCAATATTTAACTCTTCACATTCCCGAGAGAAGAAGTTCCAGTGAGCATCTCGCCACCATTTTAAACTTCTGTCACCTTCTCCCTCTGCTGCTGCAAACTCAGCATCAACATCTTTAAATCTCGCTGTAGTCACTTCCGTAAGTTCGATAATGCAGACAGGGTCTCCAGCCCAGTTATTTACGACCTGTAAATGCCCAACGGCTGGCATGACCTCACCTTTGTGGCTGTACCAATATTCCATACTGCAGGAAGCCTGCTTTTCCCCCCGTAAAATAAGCTCTGCGCAGAGGTTTGCGTTGTATTCATCAGCACAAAAATAGTCTGCGCTAAAAGAATGATAGCTTTTCGCTTTCGCTGGTGTGAGGGTTTTCAGATATTGGCGTAAATACTGCTCGTTTCTTTCATTCATATGACTTTCGTACACCTTTACTAACTGGCTACTGCTGTGGTGAGTGTTTCTCAATGAAAGGACCTAATTTCTCAAGCAGTTCTTTCTGTTTACGCTGAGCCTCTTCCATACCAAAACGCGCTCCCAGCTTCGCAAGTTCCGGCGATTTCTCTACCAACTTCTGACCTGCTGGTGTCTGATAGAATTTGGTAATGGCTTTTATCTCATCATGAGTAAAGGTCTCTGCATAGAGATCAGCTATTTGGGTACTGATATAAAATTTATCAAAGTCATTGTTAAACCAGTCTCTGTAGATATCCTTTAGCTCTTCAGTTTCAGACGGGTTAAGCTGAAGCTTGGCTGAAAGTTGATGAATGACAGGTAACATGGCCTCAAAGCCGCCAACCATTTGTTCCTCAATATCCATCGCGTCCATTAGCTCAGCAACTGATTCTCTTTTTGATTCGGCGGCGACCCATGGACTGTATACAATTATCGCCGATACAACTAACGCTAGCAGTTTTTTCACGTTCAAAATCCTTATCATGGTGACTATTGCTTCGAAAGGTATTAAGCAATTATCTGAAAAACAATATTATTTTGTAAAATGTTACCACTTAAGTCAGCCCTATAACATTAACCATCATTGATATACCTCACATATAAAAATGCAATCATAAGCTATCAAGAATGACACTTAGTGCTAGGTATTAAAGTCTCGCAAAGTAACAGCAACGAGACGCTTGAATTGTTCTCCCTATCACAACAATGTGGCCTGCCAACAACAAATGAAACCAGGTGAGAACAGTGAAAGGTCAATTTATCTTAAGCATTAAAGAACACATGCGAACACGACATTACGCGACTAAAACTATCGATGCTTATTTAAATTGGATAAGTCGGTATATTGCTTTCCATGATATGTCCCACCCAGCGAAGCTCGATGAGAAGAGTGTTGAAGCCTTTCTAACTCATCTCGCAATCAATGATAAAGTCGCCGCCAAAACACAGGCATTGGCTCTAAACGCGATTAAATTTCTGTATAGGGATTACTTTAGAACCCCATTAGAAACCGATATGAAGTTTCAAAAATCATTGCTCGACCGCAAGCTTCCAGTCGTACTAACCAAACACGAGACTCGACAGTTTCTTAAGCATATTGATCCAAAATATAAGCTCCATATTATGTTGCTCTATGGCTCTGGACTTCGAGTAATGGAGGCTGTTCGTCTTCGAGTACACGATATTGACTACGACTATTCAGCCGTTCGCATCTGGCAAGGAAAAGGTGGAAAGAATCGAGTGGTCACTCTCGCAAAAGAGTTGATTCCAATGCTTAAAGAGCAACAAGCACTAGCTCTCCGGTATTACAAGAAGGATATGAACACACCAGGCTACGCGGGCGTTTGGCTTAATCACTCCCTACAAAAGAAGTATAACGGAGCTGAGCTCGAGTTTAACTGGCACTACTTATTCCCTTCGAACAAACTATCGATCGATCCGGAAACGAACCTCGTTCGCCGGCATCACATTAACGCTGTCGCGCTACAACGTGCAGTCAAGCGAACCGCCAAAGAAGCGGGTATCAATAAACAAGTGACATGCCATACCCTACGACATAGTTTTGCTACACATTTATTAGAGTCAGGGGCAGATATAAGAACAGTACAAGAGCAGCTAGGGCACAGTGATGTACGTACTACACAAATTTACACTCATGTCCTAGAAAGAGGGGCAAGTGGCGTTCAAAGCCCGCTATCGAGCTTATAGAGCCAATTTTTAGATATAAAAAAGGAGAGGCTAAGCTCTCCTTTCCTTAATCCTAATCACTAACTCTAATTAAAGAGCAGCTTTCGCTTTTTCAACTAGAACTGCGAATGCAGCTTTGTCGAATACCGCGATGTCAGCAAGGATCTTACGGTCGATCTCGATAGATGCTTTCTTAAGACCGTTGATGAAACGGCTGTAAGATAGACCATTCTGACGAGATGCAGCGTTGATACGTGCAATCCATAGTTGACGGAATTGACGTTTCTTGTTGCGACGGTCACGGTAAGCGTATTGACCAGCTTTAGTAACTGCTTGGAAAGCTACGCGGTAAACACGTGAACGTGCACCGTAGTAACCTTTAGCTTGTTTTAGAACTTTCTTATGACGTGCACGAGCTTGTACACCACGTTTTACGCGAGGCATTATGCTTCTCCTAAACTAAACGATTGATAAACTAAAAAGAATTATGCGTATGGTAGCATACGAGCAACTGCAGCCACTTCACACTTAGGAAGGATTGCATTTGGACGAAGCTGACGCTTGTTCTTAGTAGTACGCTTAGTCAGGATGTGACGTTTAGTAGCGTGCTTAAACTTAATACCACCAGCAGTTTTCTTAAAACGCTTAGCAGCACCTTTGTTGGTTTTCATCTTAGGCATGATGAATAACTCCGCATTGTTGAGTTGTATTAAACAATAGTAATTAGGGCGAACAAAACCCAGCCACCTTACGGCAGCTGAGTTTTCTTACTTGCAAAGCCGTTAATTACTTCTTTTTAGGGGCAAGAACCATGATCATCTGACGACCTTCGATCTTCTTAGGGAAAGATTCCACTACTGCTAATTCAACAGTGTCTTCCTTAAGACGATTTAGAACGTCAACACCGATCTCTTGGTGTGCCATTTCTCGGCCACGGAAGCGAATTGTTACCTTCACTTTGTTGCCTTCTTCAAGGAAACGCGTCAGGTTGCGTAGTTTTACCTGATAGTCTCCAATATCAGTTCCAGGACGGAATTTTACTTCCTTAATCTGAACCTGCTTTTGCTTCTTCTTCTGCTCTTTAGCAGACTTGCTCTTCTCAAAGAGGAATTTACCGTAGTCCATTACACGACATACTGGTGGCTCAGCGTTTGGACTGATTTCTACTAGATCCATACCCGCTTCTTCAGCTGCAGCAACTGCTTCTTGAATAGAAACAACGCCAACTGATTCGCCATCAGCGCCAGTTAAACGAACTTCACGAACGCCACGAATTTCACCGTTTAAACGATGAGCATTTTGTTTGGCCGGTACTTGGCCGCGTCTTCCGCCTTTAATAGTTTATTCCTCCAGATTGAGCTTACGGCTTGAAATCTCGTCTTGGATGTATGAAATAAAGTCATCCACTTTAAACTTGCCGAGATCTTTGCCTTTACGAGTACGTACTGCAATTTCGCCAGCTTCCATTTCTTGGTCGCCACAAACAAGCATAAACGGTACACGCTTCAAAGTGTGTTCGCGGATTTTAAAGCCAATCTTCTCATTTCTCAAGTCCGCTTTAGCTCTAATTCCACATTTTTGTAGTTTTTGTGCCACTTCCTGAACATAATCTGATTGTTTATCAGTAATGTTCATGATTACAGCCTGTTCTGGCGATAACCAAGTTGGGAAGAAGCCATAGTATTCTTCAATCAAAATACCAATGAATCGTTCTAGTGAACCTAAAATCGCACGGTGAATCATAACTGGCGTTTGACGCTCGTTATTTTCATCAACGTAAGTTGCACCTAGACGGCCTGGTAAGTTGAAGTCAAGCTGTACTGTACCACATTGCCATGCACGATCTAAACAGTCATGAAGAGTAAATTCAATCTTCGGACCGTAGAAAGCACCTTCGCCTTCTTGAATTTCGTATGGAATATCCATTGCTTCAAGAGACTGTTTAAGCGCTTCTTCAGATTGATCCCAGATCTCATCTGAACCAACACGCTTTTCAGGGCGAGTAGACAGCTTAACAACGATGTTGTCGAAACCAAATGTTTGGTATGTATCGTACACCATCTTGATGCAGCTAGTCACTTCATCTTGAATCTGGCTTTCAGTACAGAAAATGTGTGCATCATCCTGAGTGAAGCCACGAACACGCATAATACCGTGTAGAGCACCTGATGGCTCATTACGGTGACATGAACCAAACTCAGCCATACGCAATGGTAGATCACGGTACGACTTAAGACCTTGGTTAAAGATCTGTACGTGACCTGGACAGTTCATTGGCTTAAGCGCGTAGTCACGGTTCTCTGAAGAAGTCGTGAACATCGCTTCAGCGTACTTGTCCCAGTGACCTGAACGTTCCCAAAGAACGCGATCCATAATTAGTGGACCTTTCACTTCTTGGTAGCCGTACTCTGTCAGTTTTTCACGTACGAATACTTCTAGGTCACGGAAGATAGACCAACCATTATGGTGCCAGAATACCATACCTGGTGCTTCTTGCTGCATGTGGAATAGGTCTAACTGCTTACCAATTTTACGGTGGTCACGCTTCGCCGCTTCTTCTAGGCGAGTTAGGTGTGCTTTAAGCGCTTTTTTGTCGTGGAATGCAGTGCCGTAGATACGTTGTAGCATCTTGTTGTCACTGTTACCACGCCAGTATGCACCTGCTACGTTAAGTAGCGTAAAGTGCTGACAGAATCCCATATGTGGTACGTGAGGGCCACGACACATATCGATGTATTCTTCATGATGGTACAAGCCTGGACGATCATCACGAGATACGTTTTCGTCCAAGATTTCCATCTTGTATGTTTCACCGCGAGCTTCAAACGCATCGCGTGCTTCCTGCCAGCTTACCTTTTTCTTGATAACTTGGTATTTGGTCTTAGCCAACTCTTTCATACGCTTTTCGATCTTTTCTAGATCTTCTTGCGTTAGAGAATGCTCTAAATCGATATCGTAGTAGAAACCGTTATCGATAGTTGGACCAATCGCCATTTTTGCTTCAGGGAATAACTGCTTGATCGCATGACCTAGCAAGTGAGCACAAGAGTGGCGAACGATTTCTAGACCGTCTACTTCATCTTTTACTGTGATGATTTCAAGGCTTGCGTCTTGTTCAATAAGATCACACGCATCAACACGTTCGCCATCTACACGACCTGCGATGGTTGCTTTCGCAAGACCTGGACCGATAGATTGAGCAACTTCAAGAGTAGAAACTGGGTTGTCGAACTGACGCTGACTGCCGTCAGGAAGAGTAATAATAGGCATTAAAATATCCTTTACAGTGGTGTTGCACACCAAGCAACACATGCAATTTAAAACGAGTCTTTAATGAGAATTCAAAGATTAAAGACGAGAGTTCGTGTCCTTTTCTGCGCAAATACGGATGCACAATTCAGGAAAGAACGAGCATTGTAACGAAATAATGCGAAATAACAATCAAAGTCACAGAAGCGACGAAAAAAAGTTTATTTTTTAAGCATTACTCTGACCGTCCCCAGTGGTGAATTACCTCTCTAACTTCAGATATCACATCACTCGCAAGTAGACCGATTTGACCATGTCGCTGTGCTAAGTTATCAGCGGCAACACTATGTACCAGCACTCCGACTTTGGCTGCATCATTTAATGTAAGCCCCTGAGCTAACAATGCACCAATGATTCCAGTTAACACATCGCCCATTCCGCCAGTGGCCATTCCCGGGTTGCCTGCATTGCAGACGTTAATATCATGACCATCGCAGATAAGCGTACCCGCTCCTTTGAGCACCACTACTCCACCATATTTACTTTGCAGTTCAGTCACCGCTTGGAATCGGTTTTTCTCTACATCGACTACCTGACAGTCAAGCAATCTAGCAGCTTCACCCGGATGTGGTGTGATGATTCGTTGATGATCTATATATGGTGAATTAGCAAGAATATTCAATGCGTCCGCATCGACCACTTTTGATTTCGGAGATTGTTTACACGCGTGATACAGTTCGTGAGCCCATGCGTCTATTCCCAAGCCAGGACCTAATGCGATGGCGTCTGTTGTCGCCAAGGCCTCATGCAGTAGCGAGTCCCCTTCCCTTACCGAACGTGTCATGACTTCTGGGCAGCCTATTTGTAGAGGAAGAATGGAATTTTCATGACAAAGTACGCGAATTAAGCCTGCACCCGATCGCGCCGCCGCTGTAGCACACAAACGAATGGCTCCTGAATAACCCTCGTTGCCACCAAGGCAGAGTAAGCGTCCATGGTTTCCCTTGTGAGCCGTTGCTTTACGTCTTGGTAGCAAACCTATCGTCGATTCGACACTTAAAGTCAGTACTGAGTGAGCTATAAGTTGGTTAAACTCCTCTTCAACCCCTAATCCAGAAAAGTGCAGTTCTCCCACGACGTTTCGCGCTTGTCCTGTCAAAAGCCCTTGTTTGACACCGATAAAGGTAATCGTAGAGTCCGCTTTGATTGCCTGCCCTAAAATCGTTCCCGTATCGCTGCATAACCCTGATGGAATATCGATGGAAACAACTTTGGTATCGGTATCATTTATTTGTTCAATAATAGATTGAAGCGAAGTACGGACTTCACCACTCAGGCCTGTGCCAAGTAAGGCATCAACAATAAGGCTCGATTGCTCAGGCTCAAAGTGCTCAATTGACTTTATCTCACCACCGCAGTTTAACCACTCTTGTTTCGCTGTCTGCGCATCACCGGAGATCTTAGTTTCATCTCCACACAAGTATAGCTTTACGTCTACTCCATCGTTTTGAGCTAACCTGGCCACTACAAAGCCATCGCCGCCATTGTTGCCACAACCGCATAAAACAGAGAGTCGCTTTGCATCTGGATATCGATGTTGGATGTGATTGTAAGTAGCTTGGCCTGCACGTTGCATCAAAACATACATTTCAACACCGGCTTTTTGAGCCGCTAGCGATTCACCATGTTTGACCTGTTGAGCGGTATATAAACGAGAAGGGAGTCTATCCATTTGGGCATACTGTTTTGAGGTTTGTTTACAGCATATACAACAACACCAAGGATTACCTTGGCGTTGATTACAATTTATTGCTGTTTAGAAACCAGCGCTTCAGCGGTTGCATCTTGTATCGATAAGAACAAAGAGCGAATCTCACCGGTAGGAGTGCGCATTGGGTTCAAGGTGATATTTTGATACATAAAGTCCGCTTGTTGAGTAACAGGACGAACATTTCGACATTTAAAAAGGTATGGACGCTGCTGCCACGTAATAAAACTTCTACAGCCTAAGTCATACACTGGCTTGGTTTTGAGTTTAAACCAATCTTGTGGGATCTCAGGGAACAGCTCAAATAAAGATTTACCAATCGCATCATGAGACTGCACACCACTGTGGTGAGTCATGAAGCCATTCCATACTTGAACCTTGTAGTCTCTATCGATAACAACAAGCCCAAGATCGACGTTTTGTACCATATCCACCATCCAGTGGAATTGCTCAAATTCAGCAGGAAGATTCAACATTAAAAGTCCTCCATTAGGTACGAAAGTTTATTATCGAGTAGCGGTAGAGATTCATCGACAAACATAAACAGCAAATCACAGCGTATGCTCGTGCCGTCAATGTTATAACTCACTTCAAACGTCATGGTTTTTTGGAATGAACCACTCGTCGATTGAATAACCGAATCAATAGAGATGTGCTGACCTAACAACACTGGAGAGCTTTGAAAGAATCGAACTTCTGATTGTTCCCCTAAACCATTGAGGAATGAGCCAACTAGAATGTTCGAAACATCCATTAAAAGTTCTAACTCCTCTAGCTCTTCGCTATCAGCAGGGACTTTCATCAGTTTTTTAAGGTCAGAAACACTCGAATCACTTAATAGAACCAGCGCTTCACCTGCAATACCTTCACCACTAAAACCTTGGCAAACACCCGAGACTTGATCGTTTTCGGCCAGATCTCTTAGCGCCATATGAAGTTCACTTACCTCAAAGATATTAACGTTGGGTAAAGGTAGGTGAACAAACACATCAAAGTGTCTTGCCAGTGCATCTGCGGCACGACCGATCGAAACATTCGCGACTTCCATGTATATGTCGCGACGACGAAGAATAGGCAGTTCAACCGAAACAGGAGTAATAATTTGTGGACGGCTAGCAGGCTCAACAAGCTCTTTTAGAACCGCATTGAGCGCATTCTTATCGATGGGTTTTTGGATAAACGCTTTCGCACCAAGCGCCATAACGCGCTCTTTTGCTTTAGGCTGAATATCACCGGACACAACTACAACAGGAATATCAAGTTGACGCTTACCAATCTCTTCTAAGGTACCAAAACCATCTAGCTCAGGCATAGTAAGATCGAGGAACATCAACTTGAAGCTATTGGAAGATAACTGCTCTAGCGCGTCTAATCCGTGGACAGCAAAAGTGATGTCAGCGTTTAATGAAGCAGGCAACGAACGCGCCATCTGCTTTCTTGCTAAAGCGGAGTCATCACATATAAGAACGGGAAATGACATTCCTACACCTACATCTATTTATGAAGCTAATACATTCAGTCTAACAGATAGTAAGCGTATCAGATACTGCAACAGACACCTAGTCGGACGAGTCGAGTCTAATATCAAGGTTTTAAAAGAGAGAAGCGACTTACTGCAGACATAAAAAAACCTTCCGAAGAAGGTTTTTTTATTGTTTTTATTGGGCCATACGAATGATTGATTTACCAATCAACCACTCTAACTCTTTAGCACTACCTTCACCAAACTGGCTTTCTGTCATCTTATATAGACGATCAATGCCGTTGCTTGCGAACTCGTGTGTGCTCTGAGACGTAACGATATGGTGGAATAGCAAACGTAGGATTGCTAGGAACTCATCGCTGTCTAGCGCTGCAACCCAACTAGAAGAAAATTCTTCCAAGCCTTTGTTAAATTCTACGTGCTCTACGAACATCTTGAAAATACGTCCGTCTAGTGCAGCAGTAAAATCCGTTTTCTTAGGAAAATGGTGACTAATGCCCGTTCTAGATACACCAGTCTGCTGACTCAATGTCGTGTAAGACATTTTGTCATAACCTAGACGCAATAGTTGGTCTACAACTGCATCCATGATTTTCTGAATTGTAATTTCGGTATCTTCTTTACTACGCTTTGGCATGTTCAGGCTCTTCTCTCTGTAAATCCGTCTAACTCTTCATGAGTTTATTATCGACGCCTTAATAACTAGCTTCCTTGTCTGTCGACGCATTGTATAAGTGATATAAATTATCAATCTCAACGCAAAGACAGTAACACAATTAAACCGTACGGACCATCTAATTGTGGCGTAAACTAAATTTCCATAACTGCAATTATTTGCACAGTTTATAGAACCCTAAGGCATCATATGGTTCTTTATATAATTATGAAGGACCGATAATCTTACAAATCAGTAGTCCTTACAACTAACTGAATAGCATTCTGACGAGATAATGACATGAATTTTCGTAATTTATTGATCTTCGTCACACGCAAATAGGAGTAATTCGCAATTTAGCGGTCACTTTCCAACCAGACGTCAACATAGCATACTGATTTTTCAATGAAACCAGATGCGCTCGTTTTTATGGATAAGCTTCAAATTTCTCGGTAAAATGGCCCCATTATTTGTAAGAGGATATTGAGATGACCGCCGAACAAGAACAAGTATGCGAAGCATGTGGTTGCGCAGGTGAAATAGGCTTTATCATCAAAGAAGGTGATGATGTTGCTGAAGTAACCATCTATGCTGCGGGTCAAGCATTACTAGAGTCAGAGCTAGCTAAATACATCGAGCTCGCTAAGCAAGTGTGCGCTAACGTAAAATACGAAGTGACACCTATTGAAGAAGCTTCATCAGAACTGACGGCACGTTTCCAATTTGAAGTCAGCGCAGAAAAGTTAATCTTTGAACTAAAAACGCGCTCTTTAACACGCTAAATTGCACTCTTAATGCATTGCAAAACGGGCACTTGAGCCCGTTTTTTTGTACCTATCGTTTAGAACATTTGACCTTATGTCTCTTAGAACTCATATTGATTACGAATCTCCTTAGTGACTTAACTTTATGCTTCGCACATTTTCTTTAGCCTTATTGATTTGTTCTAGTGTGGCCGCAGTAGCTGTTCCGCTCGACCAGTTTCGAATTCTCAATCACCTCGATAACTATGGTAATCTCGACCTACGCAATAAACCCTATACTGAGCTTCCTGGTGGCTTAGCCATTAAAGGCAATTTGAATATGGCAAAAACGTCAATTAAAAGCCTTCCTGCTGGGATTGATATTCAAGGTAGCCTTGACGCATCCAACAGCCAATTAGAGCGCATTGCTAAAGGAGTCAATATAAGAGGATTCGCGAATCTATTAGGTTCAAACATTAAGAAATGGCCTCCTGGGATTAAAGTAGGCGGCTATATCAACTTCACTGATACTCCCTTACAGTCTCTTCCGCCCCGTTTTCGAGTCAAAGGCGATCTAAGCTTGATTCGCACGCCACTTGAGACTCTTCCTGAGGGCCTCACCGTCGACGGTAATCTGTATATAGGTGGGTCAAAGTTGACAGAGTTCCCCGACACTATGACAGTGAAAGGCAACATCTTTCTGGGAGGGAATCGCATTTCAAAGTGGCCAACTAACCTCACTTTGGGTGGTGCTGTTGCACCTTAGCGTATTTCAGAATGAAAAACTAAAAGCCAAAGTGGATTACTCAGCTAGATACAAAGAAGCCTCACTATATTAGTGAGGCTTCATCTATATTAATTCAATCTACTACGCAGGTTGATTTTTAACTGGGTTAGCGTAGCTTGCCACCAAATATGGCTGAGCACCTTCCGGTAACAGGTTAAGTTTTTCCGCTAGTTTAGCTTTGACTTGATCTTCAACTTGTTCATTACCCGCGGCCAATTCATTAATTGGGAACAACTTGTAGTTCGCATGAACTTGACGGTCAATTTCTTCTGCTAACGCTTCTGGTGTTTCAAAGTCTTGCTCAATCACATCACCAAATGCCACATGAACACGTCCTTTGTCACCAATGATGCCCTGAATAATGCTTTCAATATCTTCAAATTCGCCTTTTTCGTAGCTGCCTACAGACTCTTTCGCATGAAGTTCCAAAGCTTTCGCAATATCACATGGATCATTCTCGTAAGAGATAGATACAGGAACAATTCTTAACGATTTCACATAATCAGCAAACGCGACTTTCTGTTTACGACCTTCAACATGGAACATTTTCAAGATTGCTGGATCAGTGAAATCATTTCCATCTTTAGCACGGCCTTCTTTCTGAGCAATCCAAATTGAATGACCCGTATCCAACGAATGTTTGATGTAGCCAGATAATGTACCCAGCGCCTTCATCATTTCACGAGGACCTTTGGCAGAGCGCTTAACAATGAAGCTTTTATTTAACTTCATGAGCTCAGTCGCACATGGTTTCTTTAATAAGTTATCACCAATCGCAATACGAACTGTCTTATGACCATTTTGGTACAAACCATAGTTCACAAGCGCAGGATCCATTGCGATGTCGCGGTGGTTAGAGACAAACAAGTACGCTTGCTTAGGATCAAGCTCATCCAGACCACTATAACTCACACCGTTTGTTGTCGACTTCAACGTTTGGTCTAGATATTTCTTCACTTCTGATTGAATCGTTTCAACTGAGTTCAGTTTAGACCACTTCATCTTCAAGTAGACTTTTACAACAGGTGACATTAACGCTTTAAACCAACCAGCATGGTTAGAAAAACGATGCTGTAGAATTGCGCTAATGAATTCTTCATCATTAACTAGACGGTCAATCGCCGCCGGAATCTCTTCGTCATTGTAAGGACGAATTTCAATAAATGGGTCTGTATTTGTCGTCATTATTTTAGTCAGTAAATAGAAAGCGCGACTATTCTACGCATAGAAACGTCTCTTGGCAGCTATAGTTCTCGCAGATTTAACAAGGTCAGACCAGAGCATTTATCGCTTTTTGACACATTGATTGCCTAAAGTTGGCTTTTTCATCAAGAAACGTTAACCTTAGCGCCCCAAAACTGACGAGCGACAACATGCACTACGCGATTTCTTACCAATCCGAACAGAATGATTTTCTTATTTGTACTCCACGCAGAAAATCTCTTAAACATAAGTTAATTTGTGTTCGACAAGGTTTGGTGTTGGTAAAGCTAGGCAAGCATGAGTTTGCAATCGAACCAAATCAGCTGTTTTGGTTGCCTTTTGATACGCTTACGTCTCTCACTTATACGCCGAATACTATCGTCGACACCATTGAATTGTCGTCTCGCGTTTCTTTCCCATTGCCAACGCAAGCAGGATTTGTCAAAGCAAACGAATTAGTTAGTGCGCTCCTAAACCGTTTAAAAGACTATGCTGAACAAAGAGACAAACAGGTCGATTTACTCACGGTACTTAAGCACGAGCTCAGCGAAATCAACCCGACATTGAAAGAGAGCAAGTTAAGCAAGCAGATCAGTCAATGGCGGTTCGACAATGAATCACCTCTAGAAACCGAGTTGCAACTTGTACTAAGAGTGAGAGAGGCGAACAAACAGATGCAATCAGGTAAAAAGCGTCCAGCAGTTGTGGAAATGCTATTTGATGGCAATGAATCTCTTTTTGCAGGCTTAGAAAAAGCCGTTTTAGGACGCTAATTGATAGAAAAGTTGTAGATTTTCTGGCTGAACCTTCATTTCATAACTATAAATCTATAGATAACAACCCAATCTATAGAAAGGACTCTGGGATGAAATTCAGCCATAAGATAGTGGCCGCGTCGTCTGTTTTGCTTTTAGTCACGGTTACACTTTTAACGCTTCAGCAATATTATACCGTCCAAAGTGAAATCAGAAACCAAGTGACTTCTAGCGTCACTGAAATTGTTGATGGTGTTCGCGATACAACGGCTGCAGAGATAAACAGCCGCAAGGCTATTGCTTCTTATGCGACTAGCATGCTTGAGGTAGACCTTTCTCCTGATGCTATCACTTCCGTCATTACCCGCCCTGTAGTGAAAAACACCTTTCTTCTTGTTGGATTAGGGTTTGAGAAAGACGGTTCCAATATCAATAATGATCCCTCTTGGAATCCAGGACCTACTTGGGACCCTCGCGTTCGCCCTTGGTATAAAGACGCGAAGAACTCAGGAAAACTCGTAATTACTGCCCCATATGCAGATTCAGCAACAGGGGAAATACTGGTATCGATTGCGACCCCTGTTCGAGACAATGGCCAGTTTATCGGCGCAATTTTCTATGATGTAAGTTTGGCTGCATTGGCAGAGGTCGTGAACAAAGTTCAACTATTTAATGCTGGTTATGTGTTTATTGTTGCTGGTGACGGTACGACTATCGCCCACCCGACCACTGAGTTTAACGGTAAGCCGATGAGTGAGTTTTTAGGTTATGCTCCGATTCAAGATCAACCCCAACAAACAAATATCGACGGACAAGAATACACCTTAGATTTTTCTAAAGTACCAGGAGAGGATTGGTACATCGGTGTTGTCCTTGATGAAAGTATCGCGTACCAATCTCTTGCCGATCTTCGTAATAGCTCAATTATTTACTCTATCATCGCATTACTGATCAGTATTGTTGTACTTTTGCTCCTCATCCGAACCTTAATGAAACCGCTCGACGCTCTCAGCGATGCCATACAGGATGTCGCTTCCGGTCAAGGGGACCTCACCCAGCGCTTAAACACCGACACAGACAAAGAGTTCTCGATACTTGCATCAGGGTTTAACCAATTCACCCAATCACTTCAACAGCAAATCACCCAGTCAAAGGCAATTGGCTCTGAAATTTTACGCGGTTCAGAAATGACGTCACATGGACTTCAAGAATCAGCTTCCGCTATGCAAGAGCAACTTCATGAACTTGAACAACTGGCAACAGCAATGCACGAAATGGCAACCACATCCGGTGATGTCGCGAATAATGCTCAAGGAGCAGCGGCAGCAGCAAGAGAAGCTGACGAAGCCACCAGTCTTGGAACATCTGTTGTCGGCGAAACCACCAGCGCCATTGATAATCTGTCTCAGAAGATTGATGAAGCCGTTGAAGAAGTGAAGGTTTTAGAATCAGCAACGGACAACATTGAAACCATTTTAAAAGTAATTAACGATATCGCCGATCAAACCAACCTATTAGCACTCAATGCGGCGATTGAGGCTGCGCGTGCCGGTGATTCAGGACGTGGTTTCGCCGTGGTTGCAGACGAAGTACGTACACTTGCCCAACGAACTCAAGAGTCAACGACTGAAATACGTAATATGATCGAACAATTGCAAGCAGGCGCAAGTTCGGTCGCTAATGCAATGAGCATGAGTAAAGGCACTGCTGAAAACGCAGTAGAGAGAGCTCAAGAAGCGAACATAGCATTAGAAAGCATTCGAGACGCGATTCAGCGAATCAGTGACATGAACATTCAAATTGCATCAGCGGCTGAAGAGCAAAGCTTAGTGGCAGAAGAAATCAACAGTAATACGGTGAAGATAAAAGATCTCTCAACCCAAGTATCAGATGCTGCGGACAACGCCAACATAGCGATGCAAGCTCAAACCGAAAACATTCGAGAACAAGATGCCATCTTGAACAAATTTACGGTTTAGAACTCAAATTAATCACTGCATCACCTTTTTGCAGACATAAATATCGAAAAGGTGATCGATTTAGTAAAATTCTCGACTTGGCACATTTATACTTAATGCTTGCCATACGAGGAGCCAGTAATGAATAAAGTTCGTATCGATATTGTTTCTGATGTCGTTTGCCCATGGTGCATCATTGGCTATAAACGCCTTGAAACTGCACTCGCAACACTAGAAGACAGTGTAGAAGCAGATATCCAATGGCATCCTTTTGAACTCAACCCTGCGATGCCCCCTGAAGGACAAAATCTTCGAGAGCACCTGAAAGAGAAGTACGGTACAACCGACGAAGCAAGTATTTCAGCTCGTGAAACCCTAACGTCTCTTGGCCAAGAAGTAGGATTCAATTTCCAGTTCAACGATGAAATGCGCATCTATAACACTCGCAAAGCGCACCAACTGTTAATGTGGGCGCAGAGTGAAGGCAAGCAATTCGACCTAGAACTCATACTATTCCAGGCTTATTTCTCTGAAGGTAGAAATATTGCCGATCCTGACGTACTCATCGCCTGCGCTGAATCTGTCGGACTTGACGCAGAAACCGTAAAAAGTGTCATCAATGATGAATCATGGGCTGAAGCCGTTGCGACCACTGAACAACAATGGCTTGAAGCTGGCATAAATGCTGTTCCAGCCATCATCATAAACAGAAAACATCTTATTTCTGGAGCGCAAACTACAGACCTTCTTGTTTCTGCTATTGAGCAAATCATCCAATCTGGTGAATAGGCCTCATTTGTCTACTCACGTTTTTCATTGAAGCGGTGCATCATTTCACCATTACACCTGTAACTACGCGCAGGTGTGATGTCAGAGCTCAGTTAATCTTATCCGTTCTGCCTGATAATATTTGCCTGTCAGTATCGAGCACTTTATGCTGTTCGACGTTTATCTACACAACTACTTTAACTTACAACTTTCACATAATAACAAAGGCAAGGTAATGCGCAGTACTTACACTTATCCAATCGGCACTCCTGGTGAAAAATGGGGCGACGCTGAGCGAGTTGCTTGGCGTGAGCAAACCACCATCAAACGTGAATACCAACAAGAAGTCGTTCCTAAAATTAGAGCACTTAGTGAAAAGTTTACTGTAGAACAGTATGGCGCCCTTTCTTATGACGAACAGCGCTACCCTTTGCTATGCATAAAATCAAACAACTGGGACGCTGCTAAGCCAATCGTACTGGTTACCGGCGGTGTTCATGGTTACGAGACCAGCGGCGTTCATGGCGCACTAAAATTCGCGGCTAACGAAATGGAGCGATACACTGAGCACTTCAATATCATCATCGCACCATGTGTCAGCCCTTGGGGATATGAAACGATCAACCGTTGGAATCCACTTGCACTTGATCCAAACCGTTCTTTCTACCAAGACTCACCAGCCGAAGAGTCAGCGAACCTGATGAAATTGGTTTCGTCACTTGGCAGAGAAGTTTTAGTGCATATCGATCTGCATGAAACTACCGATACCGATGAAACTGAGTTCCGCCCTGCTCTAGCCGCTCGTGATGGCATTGAATACATCGAAGGCATGATTCCAGATGGTTTCTACACCGTTGGCGACACAGAAAACCCGCAATCTGATTTTCAAGCAGCGGTCATTGAGTCAGTCTCTAAGGTAACGCACATTGCTCCTGCTGATGATAAAGGCGAGATCATTGGTTCAAAGGTGGTACAGCATGGCGTGATCAATTACCCAATGGTTAAACTTGGTCTATGTGGTGGTGTGACAACTTGCCAATTCGGTACGACTACAGAAGTGTATCCAGATAGCCCAAAAGTGACCGACGAAGAGTGTAATGATGCTCAAGTCGCAGCGATTGTGGGTGGTCTAGATTATGTTCTAAAACACGGCTAATCGCTTTACCAGACATACAATGACTCCGTCAGCATTGGAGTCATTGATGTTACTGACTTAACGACTGTTTACCGAACCGTTAATTCTAATAAGGTCGCTTTAAACGCTTCGAAGCGCTCTTTGCCCACTTTCTCAATCTGCTTTTGCTCAATATCATTCAAAATATCAAACAAGATCGAGTGAAGTTCTTGGCCTTTCTCTGTCACCATTGGCACTTTATCGCGTTTACTGTTTGGCGCAGGGACGAGCTCTATAACGCCAAACTCTACCAAACGTGACAGAGATTTATGGATAGACTGCCGAGAAATTCCTGCCATTTTCGCATACTCGCTCAAGCTGATAACTTGGCGTGAAACCATCATAAACACCTTACCATCAGCGGGCCTGATGTTTGCGAACTCGGTTTCGTTCAAAGCCTCCCTCATATCCCCTTCCATCATGAAATAGAGGTCGCTCACTAGCCCTTTGATATTGGCTTTATCCAAATTAACTTTCAAATTGTCACCCTAAGTTGACATTTTTTCCACATATTTGCCATTATGGTTAATGTCAACCAAGGGTGACAATTAAATATTTGGAGAAAAACAAATGAAAAAAGCTATTTTATCAGCGCTTGTGGCTTGCGTCATTGCACCAGTGACTTTTGCAGAGGAGATCTACGCTGGTGTAGATATGACCAAGGATGTAGAGATAAAAACGAGTGCGGGCTATACACTAAAAGGAAACCTATTTAAGCCCACAGCAGAAGGTGAATACCCAGTCATCGTTACTATGACCCCTTATGGCAAAGACAAAGAGCCACACTATGGACCAGAGGACGGCATCATCGACGCTTCGGAATATGCAGCATATGAAGCGTTAGACCCTAAATTCTGGGTTCCTAATGGTTATGCTCTGCTTGTTGTTGACACTACTGGCATGAACAACAGTGAAGGTCAGTTCTCTCTATTTACAAACCAAGAAGCAAAAGACTACTACGACGTCATTGAATGGGCTGGAACGCAAGAATGGAGTAACGGTGCAGTCTCGACTTCTGGTGTTTCATATCTTGCTATGAACCAATGGAAAGTAGCAGCCATGAATCCACCTCACCTTAAAGCAATTATGCCTTGGCATGGTATGTCTAATATCTATCGCGACATGATGCACACTGGTGGAATTCAAGAAACGAACTTCTTTAGTTATTGGTATGGAAAGATCATCACCGGTAACGCGAGCGCTCCACTCCCAGATGCCGTGAACTATCAACAAAATAATCCGATCTACAATGATACCTACGCGCAGCAAGTAGCGGACCTTTCAAAGATCACCGTTCCAACCTATATCGGTGCGGCATGGAGTGATAACGGACTCCATTTATCAGGAACAGTCAAAGCATTTGAACGAATTGCATCCGAAGATAAATGGCTTGAGATCACTGGCCGCAAGAAGTGGGAGCAATACTATACATGGGGAGCTCAAAATCGAATGTTAGAGTTTGCTGACCACTACCTTAAAGGGCAAGACAATGGCTGGGAAGAAACCCCTCAGCTTCGCTACGAGCTTATGGACTCCTACTATCTAGGTGAAGAAAAGTACGCAGAATCTTTCCCTTTACCTAATACTCAGTATCAAAAGTTTTATGTTAATGCAGACAAACTGACCGCAGCCAGCACGAGTAAAAGTCAGCAAGTGCTTATCAGCGATGATCAACCTGTTCGATTCAATTACACATTTACTCAAGACACAGAAGTTACGGGTCAGGTTAAAACACAATTATTTGTTCAAACCACACAAGGTAATGACTTAGATATCTTTGTTGAAGCAGAAAAACTGGATGCAAATGGTAATAAAATAAACTTCCCAATCTTTGGTTCAGATGATGGTGGTTTTACATTTGGTATGCTGAGAGCCTCTCAACGTGAACTAGACAGTGAGTTTTCAACCGATACGCTGCCTGAATACACATTCAACAACCCACAATATCTAAAGCAAGGTGAAGTGGTTAAGTTAGATGTAGCGCTATCGCCAACAAGTGTAAAGTTTAAAGCTGGCGAAACGTTGAGCTTGGTTATCTCGCAAAACGACATTAACTCGAAGAAAGCGAAACATGCTAAGACAGTGACTGAAGGAGACATTATCTTAAGCACTGGCGGCGAGTATAGCTCTTATCTACAACTACCAATTATCAAGTAATTGGATTATTGGGTACCCTAACATGTCGTAGGGTACCCACAACTTTAGATAAGAATGACTATCGATTGAAGCTCCTAAAGCAATCGACCTTTATATTGCTCCGGGGTCTGTCCGGAGTATTTCTTAAACATCGCGATGAACGGGCTGGCCTGATTGTACCCAAGAGTCAGTGCGACCTCTTTCACCGAATGCCCCTTTCTTAACAGATCCATCGAGTAGAGATAACGCACTCTTAGTCGCCACTCTGTAAAGCTCATACCTAATTCTGCTTGGCAATGGCGTGCCAATGTTCGCTCGGTTGTATGAACACGTTCAGCCCATTGAGACAAACTCGTGTTATCAATCGGATTTTCCTCAACTGCTGCCAGTATCTTTGCAAGGTACTTATTGTCTGTAGATGGTAGGAAATGGTGTTGAGTATCCCTAGTCGCCAACTGATCGAGTAATACCTGAACCAACCTTTTGTCTTGCTCACTTTCCCCAACATTAATCTGCCTTTGGCGAAAATCATCCACGATCGCTGACACAATCGGAGTCACCTTGATAAGGCTGGTATAGTCTGGGAAGTGCTGAGTCAAAGCCTGTGCAATATTGAGCGAGCAATAGGAGAGCGGTTTGCGGTTGAAACTGGTGTGCATAACACCTGCCGGCACCCAAATAGCTAAATGCGGTGGAGCGAGAAAACGCGTACCCTCTGCTTCCATCTCTAGAATACCGCCGCTGATCAATTGCACCTGCCCCCATGGATGACTGTGCATTCGAGTCTCAGTATTAGACAGGAATGCCTCAAAATTCATAAATACATCTGATGGTGCTTTATCAATTGATAAGGAGGGATGAAGATGCTTTACCGATTTTCTCAAACTTGTCTTCCTATGACTCATTGTGTCTTTATAACGATATGTATAATTATATCGACCTGTCAGACTATGTTCTACCGATAATATTGCGATGGTGTTCACATGGTCTATCTACTTCCTCTCTTTACCGTTTTCATATGGGGCGGCAATGCGATCGTAAATAAGATGGCAGCAGATACGATTGAACCCAGTGCGATGAGCTTTTATCGCTGGTTTCTTGCCATCTTGATCCTAACACCATTCTGTTTACCTAAAGTCATCAAACGCTGGGCCACTATCCGTCCCTATTTAGCCAAGTTGGCTTTTTTGGCAATGCTCGGCATGGTGCTCAATCAGTCACTCTCATACTATGCCGGCCTAACCACTAGCGCTTCCAATATGGCTATGATCACTTCGCTTGTGCCGCTTATCGCAATCTTTATGAGTGTGCCATTGCTAGGAAAACCGATCTCTGCATTGAGTATTGTTGGCGCTGTACTTGCCCTGTCAGGCCTAGCCTTTATGCTCGGGAAGGGAGATGTCGCATTTTTCCTTCATCAAGACGTGACACCTGGTGACGGAATCATGGTGATTGCGTCTATCTGCTATGGTGCATACTGTGTACTTTTGAAACGCTGGAAAATGCCTCTTTCAAACTGGACGATGGTTTACATGCAAGGTGCGCTAGCTCTAATTATGCTCACGCCACTTTGGCTAACAAGTTCACAATTGCTACCGAGTAAAGAAGCGTTGCCTCTAATTGCTTATGCTGGTTTGGCCGCTTCAATCGCTGCACCTTGGATGTGGGTAAAAGCCATTGATCTTATCGGTGCTGACTCAAGCGCGATGTTTATGAACTTAATGCCGGTAGTCGCTATTACGCTTGCAGCATCTATGTTGGGTGAAGCCGTTCACAACTATCATGTGATCGGTGGTTTACTGGTGATTTCTGGAGTGATTCTGTCTCAGTTGAAGCAGCCCAAGAAAGCAGTCACTACGTACAAGAAAGTAAAACCTCTTTGAGTGCTACATCACTGAACAGTAGATACAAAAAAGCCCATCAAATGGGCTTTTTATCTATTCTCATCTAGCTAACGACTTCTACATCCGTTTCAGGCGTGCTGCAACAGGCAAGTACTTGTCCCATATTTCGTTCATGCTCTTGCAGTGCAGGGACATCTGGTTGATGAACTTTTCCAGACTCTACCGTTACCTTACACGCGCCGCATAGTCCAGCACGGCAGCTATTCGCAATTGGAGCGCCGGCTTCTTCGGCCTGTTCCAACAGTGTTTTTTGGTTGTCGCCAACAAATACATGGCCGTTTACGCTGAGCGTTAACTCTTTAAATGGTTTCCCTGAACCTTGAGTCACTCCAAAAGCCTCTTGGTGATAATGCTCGTCTGGCAGACCTTTCTTCTGCAGAAGATTCTTCGCTTTTTGCATAAAACCGTCTGGACCACAAACAAACACCTGACGCTTTTCAACCTCTTTGATCTGTTTAAGGTGCGACAAGGTTAAACGACCTTTTAGTCCAAACCAATCCATAGGGGCTTGAGACAGCGAAATAAGTACCGTTAGTCCTGCATGCTTAGCACGTAATGAATCGAGCTCTTCTTTGCACGGAATATCTTCAACACTTCGGCATTGATGATAAAACACGACATCGTTGATCTGGTCATGATCGGCTAAGTAACGAAGCATCGACAGCATAGGTGTCACACCACTGCCGGCTGACAAAAGTAATAGCGGTTGGTCGTGTTTATCACCTAAGTGAAAGCTACCGTCCGGCTGATCGCAAATCAATTCATCACCAATATTCAGGTTATCTACTAACCAATTTGAGACGCGTCCTCCATCAATACGCTTGACAGAGATCGCCAATCTACCTGGTCGAGAAGGACTTGATGACAAAGTATAGCGACGTCCAACAGACTCTCCATCAACCGACACCGTGATTGGTAAGTGTTGGCCTGGCTGGTAAGGGGGAACGTCACCATGAGGTGGCTCTAGCCAGAATGTCACAAAATCACGAGCAATCTCTTCTCTTTCTACACAGGTCATCGTCAAAGTTTGCTTGCTATTGTCAGGGTAGAACTCTTTTTCTTTGTACTCTAGAACTTCAACGGAGTCATGCTGAGTAATTACCCCTTCATTGAGAGCCACAAGGTTTTGGCCAAAGAAGACACCACCACGCTCATTAGCTCTAAACTGCGATAATGTATTCAGTGGTTCTTTGCTACTACGAAATGCACCTTTATCAACATCAACGGTCGTCAGAATACAGCGCTCGCATGGTTTAACCGCCTCAAACTCCACTTCACCAATTCGAATACGTTTCCAGCTATCTTCAGCAAAAGGTTCGGTTCCTGAAACAACAAAGTTGGTACGAAACTGATCCATAGAGTGTATTTCAGGACTGCGTCGATTGAGTTCTTCAAGTGATGCTTCACTAATGACCAACATCGGATATCCGTCAGCAAAACTCACGTTGTGGCCCAACTTCTCACGCACACGGTTCGATTGTTCACCAGTGAAAAGCAGCTCAACACGTTGACCCAGTACTTGACTGAACCAATCGTCAGCGTGATCTGTTGTGGTATAGGCCACAAAGTTATCTTTCCACACTTGAGCTGGAGCTTCTTGCATCTTGAAATCACTATAGCGGATTCTAAGTGCTTCATGCCCATCAGCGGTAAAGATAAGCCCATCGTGGCTTAGACTAGACTTCACTTTGACCATCTCAGGGTACTTTCGCGCAGTCACCATCGAACCATCGGAAAGTGCAAGCATAAAACGTCGGTCAAACATCAACCCTTGCTTTTCTACCCAAGACGTAGAAAGGGAAAGGCCACCGACAGATTTAACAGGAAATACGTTAATTTGAGAGAGAACTGGAGCTGACATCGCTAATCCTAAGCTAGAGTTATTATGCAATGCATTATACCCAACCTGGTTAATGTGTCTTAATTGATTTGTTAAATCGGCTATTTGATAGTGTATTTAGCTTAGAAGAATCAATTTTTTAGCAAAAACACTCTTATTTACAAGATAGCATACCACCATTCGACTCTTTGCTGGACTTTTAACATTGCGTGGACATAATAAAACTAATTGAAATTATTATGATTTGGACACTAACAACAAGGAGTTTGTATGAATAAGTTAGTAATGATTTTACTGTGTATTTTTATCCCACCGCTTGCCGTTTTTGTTGATAAGGGCATGGGTAAAGACTTTCTGATTAATTTGGTTTTGACTATTTTCTTCTTCCTACCAGGTTCAATTCACGCTCTTTGGCTAACGCTAAAGTAAGCGCTCTATTGCCTATCAATTAGACAACCAATTGCTCCCACTAAAAAAGAGGATGAAATACTGAGCAGATTGCTCTATCATCCTGTCGCCTAAGCGTAAGCGTTTGCTTTCACAGTTTTCGCAGCGTTTGGGCTCCAATCAGACAACCTAAATTATGGTGGGAGCAAAAATGACAACACTTACGATCACACGTCCTGACGACTGGCATGTTCACCTACGCGATGGCGAAGTGCTAAAGGATACCGTGCGAGACATTAGCCGCTACAACGGACGCGCGCTAATTATGCCAAATACCATCCCACCTGTTACTAACACTGAAATGGCTCTCGCTTACCGCGAGCGTATCATGGCAGAAAAGCCAAGTGAGCAATTTGAGCCACTAATGGCATTGTACCTGACAGATAACACGACCTCTGACGAAATTCGTCGAGCAAAAGAATCAGGTGCAGTTGTTGCTGCAAAGCTTTACCCAGCAGGCGCAACGACTAACTCAGATTCAGGTGTTACTTGTGCAAAGAACATTTACCACGTTCTTGAAACAATGCAAGAAGTGGGCATGCTACTGCTAGTTCACGGTGAAGTAACTCATCACAATGTCGACATCTTCGACCGTGAGAAGCAATTCCTAGAAACAGTGTTAGCACCGATCGTGAATGATTTCCCTAACTTAAAGATTGTTCTTGAACACATCACGACAGCGGACGCAGCAAACTTCGTAAAGAATGCAAACGAAAACGTAGCAGCAACGATTACCGCTCACCACTTATTGTACAACCGTAACCACATGCTGGTTGGCGGCATTAAGCCTCACTTTTACTGCCTTCCAATTTTGAAACGTAACACTCATCAACAAGCACTGATTGAAGCAGCAACGAGCGGCAGCAAAAAGTTCTTCTTGGGAACAGATTCAGCGCCACATGCAAAAGGTATGAAAGAAGCGGCTTGTGGTTGTGCAGGTTCATACACAGCGCACGCAGCACTAGAGCTTTACACTGAAGTGTTTGAACAAGAAGGCAAGCTAGAAAACTTAGAAGGGTTTGCAAGCCATAACGGCCCAGACTTTTACGGTGTGCCACGTAACTCAGACACAGTGACGCTTGAGAAAGAAGAGTGGCCTGTCGCGGAAACAATGCCATTTGGCAATGACATTGTCGTTCCTATCCGCGCTGGTGAGACGATTGCATGGAAAGTGAAGTAAGCCTCTTCCATAAGTAATCAATGAGCCCTTAAGCGTCCGCTTGAGGGCTTTTTATTTGTCTATCGATACCGCTAAAAGTAACCGTTCACACTCTTCTTGCTGCATATATTTCGGCACTGGGTAATTCCATCTCGCCTCATGAAGCGATTGTTTAGCGAGCTCCGTAATATGCTCTTGCAAAATATGATCAAAATGAGACGGTAAACCGAGACTTTTTTGTAGCTGCTTAATGTAGTCAATAAAAGCCTGAGCTTTGATAGAGTCTGAAACATGACTATTAGTTAGTTGCAATGTATCGGCCAATTTCGCCATTCTTTCTTGCGCCTCAGACTTAGAAAACTCCAAAACATGAGGCAATACCACTGCATTCGCCAATCCATGCGGTGTTCCATACTTCGCTCCCAAAGTATGCGCAATGGCATGAACGTAACCAAGGCTCGCTTTAGTAAAGGCAAGACCCGCGTAGTAGGAAGCCAAAGCCATGTTTTGCCTAGCGAGAGCATTCTGACCAAACTTGACGGCTTTCTCTAAATTATCATCGATGAGACTGAACGCAGCTAACGCATAGCGATCCGTTTCTTGAGTAGCATTCTCTGACAGATAAGCTTCAATGGCATGGGTTAGCGCATCCATGCCAGTCTGCGCCGTTATATGTGCAGGTAACGCGAGCATTAAACTCGGGTCCAATGCTGCCGCAATCGGAACAAGTTTAGGATCCATTATCGGTGTTTTTTGGTGAGTGATAGGATCCGAAACAACAGCTGCTACCGTCACTTCAGAGCCTGTCCCCGCGGTAGTTGGGATAACAAAAATAGGTGCCGGTGCTTTCCATACTTTAAGCAAGCCAACCAAGCGACGAACAGGTTTATCATTGGTGGCACACGCCGCAATCACTTTGGCGCAATCAATTGAGGACCCTCCGCCCAAGGCGACGACGGCTTGGCACTGGTGTCGGCGGTAAAGAGATAAACCATCTTCCACATGACGATAGGTTGGGTCGGGCTCGACTCCTTCATAGATTTCGCAGTGAACACCTACACGTTCAAACTCAAAAATTAGCTTTTTAGCTAATCCGAGTTTCACAAGGCCACTATCTGTCACTATTAGGACTTTATTGATGTCCATAATGGACACACTATGGCAAAGCTGCTTAAGCGCATCTTTACCAAGGAAAAGTGTTGGCTTAGAGATAGGTAATACTTTAGCGGCGACCTTTAGGCACCACATATAAACTCGGTGTAGCCAGTAATAGAGCTTCTGTTCCATTATCTGTCTCTATGTAATTAGGTTGATATTATTAGCCTAGTCTTTACAAAGAGTTATCTCTAGTCCCGAGAGCACACTTTTCTTATTCAGTGAGTTAAAACTGAGCTAAAAGGCGACTAACCCAGGTTATTTCACCAAATGCGATCACATCATAAACAGTGAAAAACAAAGCACAGATCAGAGCTAGCTTGATCAATCGATAAACGATAAACATTATTTATTTCCAAATAACAAAAAGCCGCCATTGGCGGCTTATTCAATTTAATCAACGCGGATTAGTGAACAGGTGTGTCTGTTTTCGCGTAGAACTTGCCAAAATATTGCTCTAGAACTTCAGGAGTCAGTTTGCCTTCCGCTTCAAGCTTTTTCAGCTCTGCTGCGATTGCTTGCTGCTCTTCTAGAGATGGTAGTGCCACTTCAGGCTCATCGCCCATTTCTTGTGACATTTGCTCTAGCTCTTTTTCGAAATCACTCATGATCCCACTTACCTTTTAAATAATAACTGAGGCTAAGTTTACCGATTTAACCTCAGTTATTCCAGTCACGCCAAGCTATAGCTTAAAGCTACCTACCATTCGATCTAGACGAACAGACAATTCTTTCAACTCAGCGCTTGCAGCGGCGAGTTCTTCTGCTGTACCCGTCGTCACCTCATTAACCGCATTGATTTCTTCAATATTCTGGTTAATGGTATGAACCACTGTCGACTGTTCTTCAGTTGCTGTCGCGACTTGAGTGTTTCGATCTGAAATATCATGAATACGTTCTGATATGCTAATCAGAACTTGCACAGCTTCATCAGAAGAAGAGACACCTTCACTCGTCACTGCTTTGCCCGCTTCCATTGCCGTTACTGCATCTTTCGCGTCACTTTGCAGCTGGTTAATCATTTTTTGGATCTCTTCAGTCGAGTCCGCAGTGCGACTTGCCAGGTTACGAACTTCATCGGCAACAACAGCAAAACCTCGACCTTGTTCACCCGCACGGGCAGCTTCAATAGCTGCATTCAATGCCAGTAGATTGGTCTGATCTGAAATGTCTCTGATTACACCAAGAATAGAGCCAATATCTTGAGTCGTAGAAGCTAGCTGCTCAACTACCTTACCGGTATTCTCAACATCCATTGCTAAACGACTGATCGCGTCTTTCGCTTGGTTGACTACATTTTGACCCACTTGAGTATTGTCTGATGCTTCCGCGGCTGTTTCTGCTGCTGTCGCTGCGTTACTTGCGATTTCACTAATGGTTGCACCCATTTGGTTAATAGCCGTAACTACTTGAATAGTCTGGTCACGTTGTATTTGACTATTGTCATGAGTGGTATGGGCTTTATGAGATACACCGTCAGCCGCTGACTGAAGCGCACTACTGGTTGCCGCCACTTCTTTCATTGATTGATGAATCTTTTCAATAAAGCCATTAAACCCTTCAGATAGTTGGCCTATTTCATCGTTACCTTTGACTTCGATACGCTGAGACAAATCGCCATCGCCTTTACCAAGGTCACTGAAACGAGCCGAAATAGCACGAATCGGGCGAGCAATACTATTTGCTAGGAAAATACCCATCAGGATAAATAGCCCCGCGACTACGACGGTCGTTACTAGCATCTGTTTCGCAACAGCATTCAAGTCAGCGAATACTTCGTCTACAGGGACTACGCCAACAACAAACCAGTTCATAGTAGGAATATAAGTACTCGCTACAAATACCTGCTGTCCTTCGTAATCCGCTTGGATCAAATTAAAGCCAGATTTATTGAGTAACTCCGCTGACTCTGCGCCATACAGGCGTGCAAGCGATGACTTCGATTTACCAGAATCACGGTGAATCTGAATATCACCTTGCGCATCTGCTAGAAACACAAAACCTGTATCTTGAATTCGGAAGCTATTTAATAGCGAAACCATATCATCCATCGATTTTGATAGGCCAGCCATGGTTAAACCATGCGTCAGTTGATAGTTAGCAAACATTTTCACGTCGCCATTCGCTTCTTGGAAAATACTGACTGACGTTTCCTTGCCCGATTGTGTAAAGCCAAAGAACCAACCATCTTGCTGTTGGTTTAGCTGTCTAAGAAAGCCGTTCTGGTTCCAGTAATATGCAGTGTTACGATTAGCAACTGAAGCATCATTGAGATGGTACTGGCTGCGCACGTTGTTGAGTTCTTTGATCAGGCGACGCTCTGTCTCAGGGTCGATCTCTGTCGTATCTACCGTTTGTTTAATAAATTCGTTGTTTGCAAGCTGGTGAGCTGCAGATAAAAGTTGGCTAACATCACGGTCGATCTGGCTATTAATTTGTTCCAGCATCAAAGGAAGTTCGATATCAATAAGACGATGTTCTAAGACTTCTCGAGCTTGTCGTTGAGCCATTACGCCCACAATGATCGTTGAAGCAAGTACCGCAAAAGTAATACCAGCAACCACTTTCTGTTTTATGCTGATTGAATTTAGTTTCATTTAAGCTGCCTTTCCAAGCATAGAATTTAAGTAAAGGATGTGTTGGTCACTGACACAGGGGGAAGTTGTGTCGTCCTTCTTATCGACCGTCCAGCGAATACAGTATATCGGAATCTTGAAACATTTCTTTACTAAATATGACGGCAAAATTTGATTATTCGAAAAATAAGATTTCGCTGCTTTAGTATTTGTCACTTGATTTTTCAATCCAACTTCATAAACAATTGAATCCAAATAATTTATTAATCAGCCTCATTTCTTTTCTGCCGATTTTTTAATCAAGCAGTTTCCCACTTAGTTCAAACGCGGAACTTTTTACGCTCACCAGATACTAAGTGAAAAATAGGGAGAAACACGATCATGAATTCAGACGCTCTTCATCACCTGCGCGAATACTTAAATAACCAAGTTATTGGCCAAAGTGAATTGGTGAACCAACTGCTTATTGCCCTGCTTGCAGACGGTCATATTTTGGTTGAAGGGCCACCAGGGCTTGCGAAAACACGTGCTGTAAAGTCGTTGGCCGATTGCATTCAAGGGGATTTTCACCGAATTCAATTCACCCCAGACTTATTGCCAGCAGATTTAACGGGAACAGATATCTTTCGACCTGAAACCGGAGAATTCACCTTTCAATCTGGGCCTATATTTAATTCATTGGTCTTAGCTGATGAAATTAACCGTGCTCCTGCGAAAGTACAGGCAGCAATGCTAGAAGCAATGGCCGAAAAACAGATTACCGCAGGTCGCAATACCTATGCGCTACCAGAACTGTTTTTGGTCATGGCGACTCAGAACCCTATTGAGCAAGAAGGTACTTACCCTCTACCAGAAGCACAGTTAGACCGCTTTCTCATTCACCTTGATGTCACTTACCCTAATGCACAAAGTGAGCTAGAGATTTTGCGCCTGAACCGTGGTGAGGCAAAGGGCGACAATGCGGTGACCCCACCAACATTGACGCAAGCAGAGATCTTTGCGGCTCGTCAGTCGGTACTCAATGTCCATATGGCGGATTCTATTGAGCAATATATTATCCGCTTGATCATCGCCACTCGTGAGCCAAGTCAATATGATGATACCTTGTCACAATGGCTAGAAATGGGTGTTAGTCCTCGTGCAACTATAGCGCTTGACCGCTGCGCTCGTGCTCATGCATGGCTCAATGGCAGAGATTACGTTTCTCCAGAAGATGTTCAGGCGATGGCATTCCCAGTGCTAAGACACCGTTTGCTTCTTAGTTATCAAGCTCAAGCTGAAGGGATACACCCTAACCAGGTTATTAACAAGTTACTTTCTCTTGTAGGCAGTGCTTAGGGTCAATCAAATGGAACAATTACTGCCGCCTTATAGTGACGGGGTTAACCTCTGTTTAGATGAACTGCTTTACTACAAACAGCAAAGTGTAAAGTGGTTGCCCCCTGCCAAAAGTTTGTGGTCACAAATGCTAGGTCAGCACCAAAGTCGTCAATTGGGGCGTGGTATGGATTTCAATGAAGTTCGACAATATCAAGCTGGAGACGACATTCGCTCTATTGATTGGCGAGTTACCGCTCGAACAGGAAAGCCACACACCAAGCTCTTTTCGGAAGAACGCGAAAAGCCGGTCATCATCTATTTAGACTTTTCCCCAAGCATGGCATTTGGTTCTCAATTGCTTCTTAAGTCTGTCCAAATGGCTCATATGGCGAGTTTAATCGCTTGGTTAAGCGTCACGCAGCAAGACCGTATTGGTGCGGTCATTGATACTGGGCAAGAGCTTATTGAGTTAAAACCTAACTCAAGAAATCGAGGGGCTTTGGCGCTAATTCAAACTATGGTTAACTGCCACCAGCGGCTCGTCGGTCAGCAGCCTCATACTGCACACGACATGAGTAATGGCCTTCAAGCACTGTCTCGTTTATGCCCAAAAGGGAGCGAGATCATTTTATTGAGTGATTTTTCTCGCCTAACACCACAGCATGAGCCTAAACTCAGCCGCCTCTGCCAGCATAATCGAGTTCGAATGGTACAAATTATTGATCCCTTAGAACGTGGTCAAACTGGCTTTCGTGGCACGGAACAAGTGTCCAATAACGACGAAACCCGTTGGTTAGACTTTTCGTCCACTAAAACACGTCTAGGTATAGAGCAAGCTTTTGCCCAGCAGCAACAGCACTTAATACAAGTTACCCAAAAAATGGGCATTAGTTTTTCATCACTCTCTAGTGATCAAGCCCTAGTTCAACAGTTACATGGATTATAAACATGAGTAATGAGACTCAAACTTCGCCACTTCCTCTCAACCCAATGCATTTACCGGAGCCTCCATCTTGGTTGCCACTTTCTTGGGGTTGGTGGGCACTCATTGCAGGCCTATTGGTAACAACTCTTACTTTGTACTTATTCGTCCGTTGGCGTAAAAAACGATTAGCTCCAAAGAAAACAGCTCTCAGATTATTGGCCAATGGCAACAAGCCATCAGAAGCCATCGAACTTGTAAGGCAAGCGGCACTCTGTTATTTCCCTAGAGAACAAATAGCCCAGTTAACGGGAAAAGAGTGGTACACATTTTTAGATAGTCAACTTACAACGCCTCGATTTAGCGACAACTACGATACTTGGCAGCAAGCACTCTACAGTAAAGAAACCGTTCCAGGTTCTGACCTTTTAATCCAACATTGCAGTGAATGGGTAGAGCAAGCTTTGCCACCGAAAAAAGGAATGATCTCTCGTGGCTAATATCAGCTTCGTATGGTGGTGGATGTTTTTATTACTTCCACTTCCTTTGCTCATCTACTTTTTAACCTCTCCTATCAAGCAGGCTGCACCTGTACGTTTGCCTTATTTACCAAGTTCAGGCGCAAGCGTTACTCCATCTAACACAATAGTTAAAGTCTTAGTCGCAGTCGTATGGTTGACTCTGGTTACCGCCCTCGCTCGCCCAGTTTGGTATGGCGATCCTGTCACAACACAACCCAAACACCGAGATTTAATGTTAGTGCTCGATTTATCCTATTCGATGAGCCAAGAGGATATGCGAGATGGAGATGACTATATTGACCGATTGACTGCGGTTAAAAATGTCGTGAGCGACTTTGCTAAACAGCGCGAAGGGGATCGCCTAGGCTTAGTACTGTTTGCGGACCATGCATATCTTCAAACGCCGCTAACGCTCGACCGTAACACAATTTCAGAACAGGTTAACTCCCTAGTATTACGCCTGATTGGTGATAAGACAGCGATTGGTGAAGGGATTGGCCTTGCTACAAAAACTTTTATCGATAGTGATGCACCTCAACGGGTCATGGTGCTACTCAGTGACGGTAGCAACACATCTGGCGTACTAGAACCACTCGAAGCCGCTAAGATTGCGAAAAAGTACAACGCAACAATTTACACGATTGGCGTTGGGGCTGGAGAAATGATGGTCAAAGAGTTCTTCATGACCCGCAAAGTCAATACCGCAAAGGATCTTGACGAGAAAACTCTCCAGCAGATTGCTGAGTTAACTGGCGGTCAATATTTCCGAGCTCGCAATGCTGACGAATTAGCCACCATCTACGACACCATCAACAGCCTTGAACCAATTAGCCAAGCAACTCAAACATGGCGACCTCAAACTGAATGGTTCACATTGCCACTCAGTCTATCCATGCTGTGTTTCACTCTCTTACTGATCGTACGGAGGAATTATGTCTGATTTTGTGTTCCTCTCTCCCTATTGGCTTCTTTTTGCTATTCCTTGGACGGCCTTATTCCTCTGGCTGAAAACCCGTGAGAGCTCAAACACGTTAATCGCTCCTCACCTCGCCAAAGTAATGGGTGTACAACTAGAGAAACGCTATTCTCATCAACTACTAATAATGGCTATCAGTGGCTTGATTGCAATCATCGCACTTGCTGGCCCAAGCTTTAAGGCGCAAGAGCGACCTAGCTATACAAACAGCAGTGCCAGAGTGCTTGTGATAGACATGTCGATGTCTATGTATGCAAACGACATCAAACCTAATCGATTGACTCAAGCTCGTTACAAAGCGATCGATTTACTAGCCAACTGGAAAGAAGGGACGACTGGTTTGGTGGCTTATGCAGGGGATGCCTACCAAATCAGCCCCATGACCAGCGATAGCCAAACTATTTCTAACTTACTCCCTAACCTTTCCCCGGAGCTCATGCCCTACCCTGGCGCTGATGCTAGCAAAGGGGTAGCACTCGCTATAGAGATGATGACAAATACCGGCTTAGCTGCCGGTGATATTGTTTTAATGACAGACGATCTTGATGATAGAGAACGCAACGACGTAGAAGCTTTACTCAAAGGAACCGATTGGCGTCTAACCATTCTTGGTGTTGGTTCACGCTCAGGAGCCCCAATTCAACTCTCTGACGGAACCTTGATGACCAATGACAACGGCCGACCTGTGGTAGCAAAGTCTAACTTCAATAACATGCGTGCACTCGCTTCAAGCTTGAACGGTCAATTTGTACCAATTCAAGTCACCAACAGTGATGTTGAGCGTATAACCCAAATAACAACCAACGTGGATGAAACCAGTACACAAAATACGAGTCAGCAGGTCTCTGATAGAGTCAACCAAGGCTTCTGGCTGTTGCCTTTGTTGATCATTCCCGCTTTATTCCTGTTTAGACGTGGCTTAATTTTAAGCATGCTATTGGTTAGCATCCCAATGTTAGCGCCTAAACCTGCTTACGCGAATGCTTGGAGAAACAGTGACCAGCAAGCGATGCAGTTGTTTGAACAAGGGAAGTTCGCTGAAGCCGCAGAGAAGTTTACTGACAAACAGTGGAAAGGCATCTCTCAATATCAAAACCAAAACTATGCCAACGCGATTGAAACCCTAAAAGATTCGGAAAGCCTCGATGCTCGCTATAACTTGGCCAATGCTTACGCACAAAATGGGCAGCTAGAAGAAGCGGCTGAGATCTATCAATCGATCCTAGATCAAGATCCGAAACACACAGATGCAAAGCACAATTTGGACGTGGTAAGAAAGGCACAACAGCAACAGCAACAGCAACAGCAACAGCAACAGCAACAGCAACAGCAACAGCAACAGCAACAGCAAGGTGAGTCTAACCAAGAGCAAAGTAGTAGCAACTCTCAAGACTCTCAAGACTCTCAAGACTCTCAAGACTCTCAAGACTCTCAAGAAAATGATAGCTCAACTAATCAGTCTAATGACTCACAGCAAAACAAAAATTCTGACAGCGATCAGCAGCAGTCCTCTTCCGAACAACAATCGAAAGAAGCTGAAGAGCACTCAAAGCAAGAGTCTGACACTCAAGAGCAGACAGAAACCACCGATGCTAAGAAAAATGAAGAGACAAATGAGCCAAACGGCGAGAACGCTGAAACGCTAACATCACAACCAGCTCAAGACAATCAACAGTCTATCGACCCAGAGTTAAGGAAGCTTCAGCAAGTCGAAAATGCCAGAGACCCTAGCCGTCTTCTACGGGCACAAATGATTTTGCAAGCTCAGCAGAAGCAACCTCCACAAGATACAGGTAAGAAATGGTAATGAAGAAACACGCAACACTCTTTTTAACCAGCCTATGTGCACTACTATTTGCCCTAGCAAGCTCAGCTGCACTTGCCACCAATATTCAAGTAACGGTTAGCAAAAACAAGGTGGTAAAAAATGAAGTATTTCAACTCAGAGTCGTGGTTGATAAAAAGGTCTCTTCTGACGCCATCGATTTCTCGGTACTCAATCAAGATTTTTATGTTGGCCGTCCAAGCTTCGGCTCATCTATTAATATCATCAATGGTGACCGCACCACTCGAAGTGAATGGAATATTTCACTCGCCGCTCAACGCCTTGGAATGACCTCAATTCCTGCGTTTTCTGTTGATGGTGCCTCATCTGCTCCTATCTCAATTCAGGTTTCGGCAGATAGTGACCAACCGAAAGTCAGCGATCTTGTTGAGCTACAGAGCAAACTAACCAAATCGGAGCTTTTCCCGAAAGAGAGCGCAACACTGACCACTCGCCTCATTGTGAAAGCAGACCCTCGTCGATTACAAAACCCCAACATTACTCCCCCAAGAGTGATTGATGACAGTCAATCAGGCTTGTCGCTTGAAGCACTTGGGGAGCCAAATCAGTATCAAAGTGTTTTAGATGGTGTCGAGGTGACAGTCGTAGACCAAAATTACCGCGTAACGGCAAACACTGCCGGTGATTACACGCTAAAAGGTATCGGGTTTAAAGGCAGTGTTGTCTATGGAGATAACCGCACAGGTACTACCAAACTAGTCTCAGCAGATACTCCGGCACAAGAGTTTAGCATTCATGTTTCACCAATCCCGAGCCAGTATCAAGGCACTTGGTTACCGGCAGCTAGCTTAAGCTTGGCTCAACGTTGGGGTGACTCCGCTGGCAACTCAATTACGACACCAAGCTATAAAACAACGGTCGGGGAATCACTCACTCGTGAGATTACATTAGATATCGAAGGACTGTCTTCTGAGCATATTCCGAACCTAGAAGTGAACTACGCGCCAAGCATTCGCGTTTACCAAGAAAAACCGCAATTTCAAGAGCTAGGAAACGGCAAAACTAGAATGACGATCAAACAAGTTTTGATTGCTCAAGAGCAAGGAAGTATTGAACTCAATGACATCGCGCTTAACTGGTGGGACACAACCAATAAAACGGCACAAACAGCGACTCTAAATGGAATAAAACTAGAGGTGGCAGCAGGCAATCTAATAAGCAGTGAACCACTCTCCATGCCAACGGTGCCTAGTACAACAACTGAAACGGTGACAGTCTACGAACGCGGAGTATGGCCATACCTCACAGGTTTATTTGCGATATTATGGCTCATCACAACAGTGATGCTTATTCGTACTCGTCAGGTCAAACCAACTGCTCCCGTTAAGGTCGAGCAGAGCAGTGAAGTGGACCAGATCATTCAAGCACTGAAACACGATGATAAGGTCAAAGCCAACTACCTAATTAAACAGTGGTTAACGAACAATAAAGGCATAGAACCAAACACTGTTGCAAGTATCGAGGGTGAACTTACCATCATGAACCAGAGTCAATACGGCAATGAAAGCAGTCAATGGAAGTCTACAAATCTCATCAAGCTAATAAAAAAGGCGGGAAAGATGAGGAACGGCGCAAAGAAAGTTGAAAATCAATTACCGCCACTCTAAATCGTTAAATACCGTAGCAAAAGCCTTGTGATAGCGATACCACAAGGCTTTTCTATTTTAGGCTTCAACTAACATAAGAGCAGTGCCGATGACTCGATTTCTCCCACTGTCTTTTGCTTCATACAATGATTTATCCGCTGCGCTATAAAGCTTATCGAAATTAAACTCGCTCTGTTTCACTTCTATTGCTGAATAGCCAACAGATACTGTCAACGTCTCTTTAATTGAGCTCTGTTCATGAGGAATATTCTCACGCTCGATACTGCTTCGAATACTCTCTGCAAGCTGCGCAATATTTTCTGCATTTTTACTCGTGACAAGAAGAGCAAATTCTTCTCCACCAATACGACAAAATACCTCATTGTCACCTTTGGTATGCTGTTGCAAGATACTGCCTATACGCATCAATACAACGTCACCTTGCATATGCCCATAGTGATTGTTGTACAAACCAAAGTAGTCAATATCAACAATGATCAATCCATAGCACTCTGAACACTGACTGTTATCAAGACAAATATCTTCTAGCAACGCCTCAAGCATTCGTCGATTACCAAGCCGAGTAAGAGGGTCTAATTTTGACATTGTTTCGAGCTGTTCGTTGGCACTTTGCAGCTCTCTTGTTCTTGCTTTAACTTCTTTCTCTAGATTGTTATTGAGCTCATGAACAGCTTCCTGCGCACGTGTTCTAAGCAAGACTTCGGTTAAGTTGGAGGCAAACATTTTAATAACCTCACGTAGCTGCTGAGTCAGCGGAGATCGTTTTATTAAGTTATCAGCAGCAATAAAGGCGATAGGCTCTCCACTGTTGCTTACGAGCATCGTCATAGCCGTCCAGCCAAAACCAACAATATGAAAGTCGTGGTAAATCGGTACCGACTCTTCAAAAACAACATCATTTGGGTTTACGCGGGCTGCATTCACAATTGAACGGTCAACAGTTTCAGAACGGTAATAAGATTCATCGACCACATTACCTTGAATATCTGTTCCCCAAGTACCTTGCATATATGTACACGCTTCATCGGTTAGGAATACTGCAAAACGGTCGATCCCGAGGCGGTTGATGGCAAAAGTCACTGCAGACTTACATACTTCACTCACCGTCATACAGCGAGAAAGCTCTACCATACTGGCGTGCAACATTCGCACATTTTGTTCTTGGCGTTTACGAATATAGATCTGAGACAATAGCGAACCGAATGATTCAAGCATTTGACGTTGATAGGATGTAATTGGTGTTCGATTGATGTAGTTATCCATCGCGATCCAACCAATAATCTCATCCCCATCGCGCAAAATAAGCATACCATTCCAGCCTTGCCCCACCACATCACCAGCGGTATACAACGGCGCTTCTTCTACGACAATTAAATTCTCTTTTCCTTCAAAAAGTGCATCTATATAGGTTTCTTCCAATTGATGAAGATCGTACTGCGTATGATGCTCGCTGACGGTTTTCCCCTGTTCGTCAGTCCCATACGTGCCACTGAAACAACGCTTTTTGATATCAAGTAACATAAACACAGCACGATCAAACCCAAGCTTCTCTCGGATGACTTCGACGGCGATTCGATACAGTTCATCAAGGTTTTGGGGGTTCGATATTTCAACTGACACCTCTTGGACTAGCTTCATATTCTCAATGAATAGCTCTCGCTGCTTAATCACATCAAGGTATTTGGCTTCTTTAATATCGCGTTGTTTAAACTCTTTGGCAGCTTCAGTTTCAGCACGAACACATTGCCAACGCGATGCAATAATCTGCATGGCATCAAGTTGGTTTTGTCGATTAAGTTCACTGATCTTCGCCGCATTGGCATTTTCAATAATTAGGTAAGCACGTCGCTCGGGATGGTTATCAAGCATAAAAACATAGCTATCTTCGGCCATGATCTCAGTGTAAGCCCACTGACAGGTATTCAAAACTAAAGGGATCAAACCATCCGAGGTATCAAATTGAGATACCCAAGTCCAGAACGTCGCTGGGTAGTCGGTTAGCGGTGCAGGTTGCCCATGCGTAAAGACAAAGTTAGGCTCTACCCCACCCTTAGGCTCCATTGAAATACCAATACTCTCCGGTTCCAGTAATTCATCTAAATACTGAAATAGAGCGTTAGCCAGAAAGCGTTGATTTCTGGCTGAGAGAATATCTTTGAGTAACATCCTTGAAAACATAACCCTAGCCTGAACCTAATTATTCTTTTAAATCGATTAAAAAAGTAACAGCTAGAAGTATGCAATCAAACGTATTTGCGATCGCTTGTTAAGTCACTCGCAAATCACTCTGACCAATGTGTCCAGATATGATACCCGCTACATTTTGTATGATGTTGTTTCCATATTTTGCATCAGGCTAACAGCCGCTATAATAATTAGCGCGAGAACCGAACAAGATATGATTAAGCTCCAACAATAAATGTAAGGAAGAAAACTTTGATTCGATGGCTATGCCTTTTTGGCCTTTTCCTTTGCCTACCTGCATGGGCAACCGTTGATCGGATTGAAGTCGACAAATCTAAACGACGCATGTATCTCATCGATAATGATCAAGTCATCAAAGAGTTTAGGATAGCGCTAGGTAAACGGCCGAAAGGCCACAAGGTTCACGAAGGGGATCAACGTACACCTGAAGGACGTTACTATTTGGATTTTGTAATGGATAGTTCAGAGTTCTACCGTTCTATTCACATCAGTTACCCCAATTCTAAAGATCTGGCGTATGCCGATAAGCTTAATCTAGATCCTGGCGGAAATATTAAAATTCATGGACTAAAAAATGGAGAGACACGTCCAGCCAAATACATACAAAGCTTTGACTGGACTGATGGCTGTATTGCGATTACCAACCAAGAGATGGATGAGCTATTGAAGCTCGTTAAAGTCGGTACACCTATTGAGATTCGTTGGTAGATTTAATCTTTGGATCCGCTCGTTTTCTCTCGGGTCACCCACCAGCACATTAGCGAACCAATAGTAACCATCACAACACCTTGAATGAAGCTTTGAGTTAATACCAAACCCAAAATTACTGAAGAGATGATGGTCGACAATACTGGAGTAAAATAAGAGAGAGTCGCCAGTAAAACCATGTTCCCCCCTATTATCGCAAAGTTCCAAAGTGCGTAGCCACTACCCATAGCGATCCCAGCTATCAGCAGTAAGCTTCCTGATTCAAGATTAAGCGTCATCCCTGTTTCAGCGCTCAGTGCGTACTTTATCCATAACGTAATCGCCGTCATGATAAAAAACAGAGTGATCGCATTTTGGCCATTTGAGATTCGCTTGGTCAGGTTGCAATAAATCGCCCATAAAAATGCCCCGATAAACGCCATTGCATAGGTAACAGGGTTTGTTGCTACATTCGCTGCAATTTGCGCCACTGATAGCCCTTGTTCTCCGGTTATGCTCCAAGCAACACCGAAGAAAGCTAATGCAATACTTGGATATACCCAAAGGCTAGTTTTCTTACCACTGGTCAACACAGCAAGCAGAACCGTTAGTGCAGGCCATAAGTAGTTGATGACCAGCATTTCGATCGCTTGTTGACGAGAATTCGCCATCGCCAAGGCAAGCGCTAGACATATCTCATAAGCGACAAATAAACCGCCGCCTAATACAACATAACGCCATGAATATAGACGTAATTTGGGCAGCCCCATAACAAGCACTAAAAACAGCGAAGCCACCGTATAGATCGAAGCGGCTCCACCAATGGGACCTAACATTTCAGTTACTGCGCGAGCAAGACCCATCACACTACTCCAAAGGAGAATCGCGACCACGCCTGCTATGGTAAATTTATGGCTACTATTCATTTTGTTCCGAACTCAATAAAAAAGCCGAGCAGAGTGCTCGGCTCATGCAGTCAGCGAGAAGATCAGATAATTTCCCAACTGTGTGTCATCTCGACACCTTTACCCAGCATTAGGCACACTGAACAGTATTTCTCTAATGAGTCTGCAGCCACTTTTGCTACTACTTCAGGGTCTAAGCTATCACCAGACACTTCAAAGTGAATATTCACTTGAGTAAAAATACGTGGTGCCGTTTCACGACGTTCTGTCGTCAATTTCGCATTACAAGCAGTAACTGCCTGTCCCGCTTCTTTCAAACCATCAACCACATCTACTGAACTACAACCACCCGCAGCCATCAGAACCATTTCCATTGGGCTTGGAGCGGTTGCGCCACCATTGCCATCCATCACAATAGAGTGACCTGATTGGGATTGACCTAGGAACTTAAAATCTTCAATCCATTTTACTTCTGCTTGCATCTGCTTCTCTCTTTTACTTAGTTGAGCATTTGTTATCAGTTGGAAACGTAACGCCAGTCTGACGACGAATTTCCTCTAGCAATTTTGCCACAATCAGTGAGCGCTGCGTGCAACTTTCATTGCTCATTTTTTTCTTAAATTGGTCAGCAAATTCCAATGCCTCATAATACATAGGATTGGCATCTTGCTTAGTGCTGAGATCAATACCAATATCGCTTCCACGAGTAAACTTAGTAAGTTTTTTAGCGATAGAGATCATTTCGACAAGCAGTGCGCCTTCTTCACCTTGAATTTCACTCGGTAAGTATGAGTCACTCGTCTTTGAATGCTGCAATACAACTTCAAAGCCATCATACGTCAAAATCACACTACCGCTACCATCAACTCCAGACTCCAACAGTTGAGCTTCTGCTTTGACCGATTTTGGTTCACCAAATAGTTCAACTGCTGAGCTTAAACAATAAAAACCAATATCCATGATCGAACCATTGGCAAAAGCTGGATTAAACGTATTGGGATTCTCACCGGCTAAATACTTAGGATAACGAGACGAATACTGACAGTAGGTAATCAGCGCTTTACGAATTGTCCCAATCTCAGATATTGCTTGTTTCAGTCGCTTGAAATTGGGTAAATGAGGTGACATAAATGCCTCGAAAAGGATGACATTGTTCTCTTTCGCTACCTCAAACATTTGCTGCGCCAAAGCAAAATTGGACGCCATTGGCTTTTCTACGATCACATGCTTACCCGCTTCCATCATTTGAATTGCTTGCGGGCCATGTAGAATATTAGGACTCGCGATATAGACAGCATCAATAATCGGAGACTGTGCCAGTTCATCTAGATCATCAAACAGAGCTGGCGATGGGTACTTCTGCGCAAACTGCTCAGCACTTTCTAGCGTTCGAGAGTAAACCGCAGCAAGTTCGTATTCACCGCTTTTGAGTGCCGCATCAATAAACTGATCAGTAATCCAGTTTGTGCCAATAACAGCCAGTCTTATCATTATTTTTTCCTTATATTTGCCTAAAGGCTACACCGTCAGTACCACTCGTATAGCAAGCAAAATGAGTACTGCGCCAGACAATCTATCAATAAGTTGTGCTTTTGAACGGATTTTATCAATTAATCGAGGAGTCGAAAGTAAAAAAGTAATCAGGGTGTACCAAAGGCCATCAACAACCAAAGGAGTCATAACGATCAAGCTTTTCGCCATAACGCTGTCACCCACTGCGACAAATTGACTGAACAAAGCAATAAAGAACAGAGCAATCTTAGGGCTGAGCAAAGAAATCAAAAAGCCTTCTTTTGCAGATTGCCAAATACTCGTTTGTTCTCCTGACTCTAACCTTGCAGCAACCCCGCCTTTTGAACGTAATGCGTTGTAGCCCAAGTAAGCAAGATAGGCAGCGCCAGCATAGCTAATGGTTTTGAATAGCAGTGGCGACTGTTGAAGCACAACCGCTAGACCAATCAGAGTGATAAACGCGTAAATACCAATACCTATAGCATGCGCCCATGCCGCTGCTAACCCATTTAGGCGGCCACCAGCCAAACTATGCTTAGCGACCATTGCCAAGCTTGGACCCGGTGACATCGCACCAAGAATACAGATAGTGAAGAGTGATAACCAAACCGTGAGTGTCATATGTCAGATCCTTTATTCGCAAAATCAGGCCCACCGAATTGGCTTAGCCCATATCAGTCACGTTAAATCAGCTAAGTAATGATTTGAAATCAAAGTTAATCATAATAGGAATGATCTCAGTTCATACCAATCGAATACGGTGACACTTGCATTGCATGCAACACTTTCTCACGCATCCATTGGTGCGCTTTATCATTGTCATACTTCGGGTGCCACATAAGCCAATATTGGTGAGCCTCGGTATCAAAAGGTAATGAACAATACTCAAGCTCAGACTCATGGGATAGGTTTCGCGCAATATGTTCAGGAACAACCATTAAGTAGTCACTGCTTCTTAGTGCATTGATGGCGGCTGAAAAGAAAGGAACCTTAAGCGCGATGCGTCTTTGATACCCTAATTGTTGCAGCGCAATATCAGCCTTCGAGTCTTTATCCCCGCCACCAGTCACCTTTAAATGAGGAAAGGCGATCAAATCTTCACAACTCAACTCAGTTTTGCTCTGTAGAGGGTGGCCTTTTCTCATTACGCAAACAGATTTATCTTGGCCAATTTTAACGCTACTTAAATGTGAAGGCTTGTGGTCCAGCATTGTTGAAGCAAGGTGAATGCCTGTTTGATCAAACTCATTAAGGTAATCAGGCTGCCATAAACGATAAGCGATGTTCACATTCGGCGCCTGCTCAACCACGATAGAAACAACATCAGGAACGATGTATTGAGCTACGTAATCACTGGAAGACAAGATGAACTCTTGCTGCCATATTTTTGGATCAAACGGTTTATCAGACAAAAGTACATCAAACTCTTCTAACAACTCTCGAAGCTTATCTTGCATCGCTAGTGCTCGTGGTGTCGGGACTAGTTGGTTGCCATCTCTTACTAGTAGAGGGTCTCCACAAATCTCACGCAATTGAGAAAGCTGACGGCTCACCGCAGACTGAGTAATGTGCAGCCTATGAGCGGCATTACTTACATGGCACTCTTCAAGCAGCACATGAAGGGAGCGAAGTAGATTTAGATTGAGATTACTTAGCATTTTGCATCGTGTTGAAGAATTCAGTTAATACGGTGTGAGTCATAAGATGGCGTAGCTCTGGGATTTGCTGTAATTCATCTCGAATCGCATTCAAACGGGTCATCGTTTCGACCTCAACATACAACATCATGTCGGTTTCACCACTAATGGCATGACACCACTTAACCCCATCAATCTGATAGATTTTATCGGCATAAGCTTCACAGTAGTGTGTCGAGCTCGACATATCAAATTTCAACGCTAAATAGGCTTTGATTAGGTCTTTCGGGTTAGCAAATGCAACGTCGGCGTGATAGCCAAGAATAATGTTCTCTTGCTCAAGCTTTTGAATCCGAGCCGTCACCGCTGAACGCGATAAGTTTACCTGCCGTGCAATATCACTGACGCTTTCTCGGGCGTTAGTTTTTAATATCGAGACGATTTGAGCGTCAAATTTATCCATAAATTGCTTCCTTTTCCTCCAACTTATTTCCGCTGGTTGTGGCAATGTGACATAAAACTTACGTAGATGAAAGCAGACAAAATGACAGAAATATAGACAGCTTCCGACAATGTGACGGCAATCTGCGACGAATTGACTAATGCACAACTAAGCCGCTTACGTTAACCTAATTCTATGCATTCATGGGTTGAATCAAATCATGCAAGGAGAGCATTATGAGCAAGCTAAAACAAGAAATCACATTGCTGTCTGGCATTGGTCAATTATCAACAACGCTATTAGGCACTGGGTTATTCATGGTTCCGGCCATTGCCGCTGGTATTGCAGGTCAATTTTCTCTGTGGGCATGGATCGTACTCTTTATAGCCATCTGCCCTATTGCTCTAACATTTGCACAACTTGGCAAGCGATTTCCAAGCGCCGGAGGAACCGCCTACTTCGTCCGGAAAGCCTTCAACATCAAGTTAGAGAAAAGTGTCGCATGGCTATTTTTGAGTGTCATTCCAGTTGGTGTACCCGCTGCGATCGCCCTCGCGGCTGGTTTCCTACAACAGTTATTACCTAGTAGTCTGAACTCATCTTTATTTGCTCAACTTCTAACCGTTGCTTTGCTAATAGGGGTGAATTTGGCAGGAGCAAAGTCGTCTGGACGACTTCAAACCGTTATCGCATTAGCTATTTTTGCTTTAATCGCGGCATTTTGGTGGCAAGGAGACTTCAGTACCAATGACTTGATTCTGCCAGAAGTCACCTCTGACAGTATTCTTCCGATTGGTCTAGCTCTTGGTGTGATGTTTTGGTGCTTTGTCGGTATCGAAGCCTTCGCGCATATGGGGGAAGAATTTAAAAACCCTCAGCGAGACTTTCCAATCGCTATCATTGTTGGCTGTTTCGTCGCAGGCGCAACTTATTGGGTCTGTTCGGTCATTATTTTAAAGATGCAAGCTTATGGCACACCTATGTTTGACAGTGCCTCTATACCTTGGATTGCCCAGCAGCTATTCGGGCCAGAATTTAAAACTCTTATTAGTGTTATTGGCTTTGCTGCCTGTTTTGCCAGCGTAAACCTATACACTCAAAGTCTGTCTCGCATGTTGTGGGCTCAAGCCAGAGAATACAGCCCCAATAGTTCGTTGGCTCGTTTATCAATTCGTGGGGTTCCTGCACATGCCACGTTAGCTGTCGGTGCGGTTGTACTCGTATCCTGCGTTGTTGGAGAGCTCTCCGGGCTGGATCTTGAGTTCTTTTTAAAATTGGCCAATGGTATCTTTGTGCTTATCTACCTTCTCGCCATGCTTGCCGCTTATAAGTTGCTATCGGGTGTGAGTCGCCAACTGGCAGCTGTTTCACTGGTGTTATGTACGGTTGTCTTTATTTGCTTAGGTTGGTCGATGCTTTACGCAGTGGGTGTGTTTGCACTATTAAACCTACCTTGGCAAAAGTGGAGAGCGATAAAAGCATCAAATAACGTATGACGTTATCTTGTCTAGATGGATGGCAAGGATGTTCTGCGCGCTAACCTTTTTCCACTGTGAGCTCTTTTCCAATGGTTCTGAAGCCAACACAATGTTTGCGCCATCTTGTTTAATAAAAACCGTTGGCGCTTCTTCAGCAGAGCTATAGCGAACGACCCAAAATTGATTCCCATCTGATATACAGATTGACGCTTTTAACGGCTCTTCAATCTGCTTACTTTCCATCACCTTAGCAATCATCGACAGAGTCATTTTAATTGCCTTAACTGGGCTATCTTTCAATCCATTTTGCAACATCAGCAGAAAGATCAGTTCACTGTCTGTCGTTCCCATCCGTTTCAAAAACAGCGATTCACATAGTTGACGTTCTAGTTCAAACTTGACCTGTTCAAACCCGCCAATCTGACCATTATGGAGAAACATCCAGTTTTCACTAATAAAGGGGTGGCAATTTGAACGAGAAACTTGGGTACCTGTAGACGAACGAACGTGCGCCATAAAACGATGAGAGCGAATATGATGAGTAAGTGAACGAAGGTTTTCATCTCCCCATGCGGGAAGCACCTCGTGAAATTGCCCAGGTGTATCTCGCTCTGTGTACCAACCAAGACCAAAACCATCGGCGTTCACTCTAGTAACCGCTTTACGCGCCTCTAAGCTCTGATGAACCAGAGAGTGCTCGGGTTCATAGACGAGTTTATCCAAATAAATAGATTCCCCTTGGTAGGCTAACCATCGGCACATAGAATTCCCTTCCTTAGTAAATTACACCTTTATCAATAACATCATGAATTGAAGAACTCAGCAAGTGTGCGGATGTTAGGTTCAATCTCATCTAAAGGAACATTACCAAAACCCAGTATGGCACCAGACCAACTACGTGGCTCTGCTCTGTCGAACTGCTCATAGTAGTTGAAGGGGCGAATCACGATACCGCAAGCGTTAGCTCGCTCCGCCCACTCTTCCTCTGAGATAAACCCATACCACCTTAACGTTACGTGCAGTCCTGCGGCTTGACTTATTACCTCTACAGAGCCAGAGAAATAACGTTCAATCATTGTGATCATTAGCTGATGCTTTTGTTTGTATAACCGACGCATCTTTCGGATATGCCGAACCAAATCACCTTCAGCGATAAAATCTGCCAGCGCTACCTGAGTATGGGTAGGAGAATCACCACTTAATGCATCTTTAAACGTCAACGCATCAGCCACCATAGATTGAGGTAAAACTAAATAACCCAAGCGTAAACCATTAAACATCACCTTACTCAAGGATCCGACATAAATGACATGTTGGTCGTGGCCTGTTTTGGCAGCCAACCCCTGTAAACTTGGATATGGGCGATGAGCGAACTGAAACTCACTGTCATAGTCGTCTTCGATAATCCAACCGCCACGGGTTTTCACCCACTCGATTAACCGTAAACGCTGATTAATATCAAGTGTAGTACCTAGGGGGTACTGATTGCTTGGCGTTACATAAATCGCTTCGGCATCACTGCGTTCAACTGCATCCAGATCAAGACCTTGTACAGGACGAACTGGAGCTGGAGATAACGAAAAATTAAAGAGTTTGAGGACTTTAGCCATTTGCGCGTACCCAGGTTGCTCCATGAGTAATCGACGATCTCTTTTTGAAGTCAGCAACGCCGCAATTGTTAGAGCTTGCTGAGCACCAGAAGTTATCACTATTCGCTCCGGGTCGCAGACAACTGAACGGCTGGTTGCTAAGTAACTCGCCAGTGCCGCGCGTAGGCTCTCATCCCCTTGTATGTCTTGCCCACCGAGCAAACTAATACGCCCCATATGACGTGTTAACAAGCGTTGCCATTTCTGAGTTGGGAATTCACTAAGATCAGGTACACCCGGGGAAAATGCACGGCTATGATCTTTTACTTGAATTGGTTGATTGGGCATTTCAGCTTGGTGATCGGTAGCAACAAATTGATCGGGCAACTCTAATGCAACAAAGTAGCCCGAACCAACCCTACTCTCCAGATATCCCTCGGCATGCAGTTGCTCATATGCATGAATCACCGTATTTCTGCTTAAACTTAACTCTTGAGCTAACTTACGTGTCGACGGGAGCTTTAATCCTTTGCCCCACAATTGACTTACGATCTTGTCCCTAATGGCGTCAAACAATGCATCTTGTTTGGTACGACTCTCACCATTCAATTGTAAATCACCAATATCAATCAATGCCATAAGTGGATCCATCCATTATCTAAAACTGGCTCTAAATACAGAACCAATTTAAGAGTACCTTAGAAATAAATCAAACGCTTATAAGGGAGTCGCTATGTTATCTACCACTCGAAGAACAGAAATTAAAAAAGGCGCACACAAAGCGGTCACTGACGATCAAGCGCTTTACGATGTTATTGATGAGTCGTTGATTGCGCATATTGCTATCTACGACAGTGAGCAGCCATTTATTATTCCCATGTTGGCATGGCGTGTAGAAGACAAAGTATATATCCACGGCGCGAACAACAGTCGTTTAATGAGAAACCTAAGAAAAGGGAACAACACTTGCCTTACTTTCACACTATTTGACGGTTGGGTGCTTGCAAGAAGCGCTTTCCATCATAGCGCACACTATCGCAGCGCCGTTGTACTGGGCCACTTTACTTCAGTCGAGGACAGTACTGAAAAAGACCGCCTGCTCAATCACTTTATCGAACAGATAGCGCCGGGAAGAACAGATCAGGTACGTTTGAGCAACCAAAAAGAGCTCGATGCAACCATGCTACTTGAAATCCCCTTAACCGAAGCGTCAGTTAAAGTAAGTAAAGGCCCGGTGAATGATGACTTAGGTGATATGCAGCAAACAGTTTTTGCAGGTTATTTACCTTTTCGTACTGTCGTTGGTCCGCTAGTTGCTGAGGAGGATTCAACCCACTCTTCAACTCCAGATTACAGCGCCGCATACCCTCAACGTTGGCACCATCACAACTAAACGCTTTGCAGACACTGGCTAATGCTCATCCAAACTAAAATGTTGCATGTATTGGTTGGGCGTTAAGCCTCTATTCTTTTTGAACATTCGGTTGAAGCTCGCCGTATTTTGATAGCCTAAACGACGCGCAACTTCATCAACGCCAACACCCGAACTGAGCATTGAGACGGCGATATTACTCATCACGTAACCGCATACGGTGGAGAAGTTCATGCCTAGCTTTCTAAGGGCTCGTTGCAACTGTTGTGTCGACATTCCCAACAAACTGCTAACGTGCTCCAACGTTGGTAGCCCGTAAAAGCGGCTATAGTTTAAAACCTCATAAATGACTTTCACTTCATCCTCTGGATCGGGCATATTCAATAGCTCATCCAAATCAGAGAAATTCATCGCCAAACGGCCTTTCTTGATGCTTCCTTGCTGTTTTGTCGCTAATCGGAGTTCTGAGTGAAACCAAATCTCAGTACATGAATGGCTCCAATCAATATCGCAGCCAAAGAACGCGCGATATTTCTCTACATTCTTTCTTGTGCCAGAGAGTCGAATTCGCATTGGAGCAAAATCTTGACCCAAGTAAAGTCGCATAACTTTGACTAAGATGACCGCCATACGAACGCTGTCGTGAACTTTACATTCGGCGCTAAATCGGGGGTTTTTGTAGCTCCATTTAATAATGGGGCCACTGATTGCTGCCGATAAAAACGCACCATTCTGAAGGCTATTTAGTCCATAGTTCAAACGACGGATTGTAGACGCAAAATCGAAGCCCGATAACAACCAATGACTGAGCGCTCCTATCCTTGATATGTCTTGGCCAATCATAGAGTCTAAAACAATATCTGGATTCTGTGTGCACTGCTCTAACCTCTGATACCAATGGTTAACCTCAGAGATAGGTATCAATGTCATCGGATTCTGAAATACCTCTTCTGGAATGCCTAACTCACCTTCTCCCAGTCGATATTTCTTCCGAGCATTTTGGTGGATATTGTAAATTCCAATAGCCCGCATGAATCTTACTTTCTTCATTTACAGATCAAGTCAATTTTAGTTTTCTTATGACTCAATCTGTCACATACAAACCAATATTTCAAATCTCGATCACAATTGGCGGGTCAAATAAATTTGGAGAGCTGAATGAGCTTATTAAGTGTCCCATTCGTTGGAACTACCGCTGATACCGTTTTACATGTCGTCGCGGCTGTTGTTCTTGTCGCAACAGTTGGCGCTGCATGCTATGGCTTTTGGAAATTCCACGAAATGCCAATCAACAAGGCCCACAGTAAAAATCATCATCAAATTGGATTGATAACTGCGTTAACCTGGATTGGTTTCATCTGGCACTGGGTTTGGGTTGTGGCTGTTATTCTCGCTTTTGTCGATATGGAAAAAGCCGTTATTAACCTACGTGACACATGGCGTCACGCTCCGCATAAGAATACTGAGCAGGAGGAAGCGTAATGTTAGAAGGCTTAGCTGTTTGGGCATTATTTATTTATCTACTGCGTCTCGTCGGTATGCCATGGAACAAAGCGACCAAGTCGTTTGCTTACTTAGGTGGCGTATCATGGTTAATGTTTGTTTGGGTTGGATTGATTAACTACACGCCGATGGATCTATCTGGTGGTTCTGTTGTTCAATCTCCGCATATTCAATTGCGTCCGGACTCACCGAATGTCACGGGTAAAGTGGACAAAATCTACATCGAGCCAAACCAAAAGGTGACTAAAGGACAGTTGATTTATGAAATTGACCCGACTCAATACCAAATTGCACTTAATCAGGCTCAAGTAACACAAGAAGCGGCACACGTTGCTTACAACGTAGCAAAGGAAGACATTGAAATTGCTAAAGCTACTCATCAATCCATGTTACTCGATGTAGAAACAACGAAAAGCCGTTTAGCGACTGCGAAAGCAGACTATGACCTACAAGTCAAAATGTTAGAACGCTACCAAGAACAGAATCGAGTGGTGAAAAATACCATCACCGCCAGTGATATCGATAAGCAACAAACTACGGTGGAAAAAGCGAAGCACAACGTTTCAACCATTAAGTCTGAACTTAGTACAAAAATCGTAGAAGCGGATAAAGCTAAATTGAGCATCAGCAAAGCAGAGCTCACTGTAAAGAGTGAAGAAGCAGACTGGAAAAAGAGCCAAGAGCAACTAGCGAAAGCTCGATGGGATCTTGAGAGCACAAAAGTACGTGCCCCTGCAGATGGCTTTGTAACAAACTTTATCTTACGAGAAGGCCAGCGTGTTTCCATGATGCCGCGCTTACAAATGTACACAGACGAGAAGTATGTCTTAATGCGAGTGAACCATCAGGCGATTCGAAATGTTAAGCCAGGCCATGCTGCAGAGTTCTCCTCTTCTGTTTACCCAGGTAAAATATTTTCTGCACAAGTAGAAGGCATTGTTGAAGCAACGGGAGAGTCACAAAGTAATCTTCTTGGTCTCGACCCATCCGTACGAACCACGACTGGGCAGAATTTGCAGAACAAACACCACTTTGTTCGCTTGAAAATAGAAGAAACGGAAGGGTATGACATTCCCGTTGGTTCGGTTGGATTAGCCTGGGTCAGTGGTGATAAACCAATCAGCTTTATGGCCTTCTTGGATGTAATTCGAGGCATCATTATTCGAATGAAATCACAGTTGTACTACTTCTATTCTATCTAATCACCTAAGAGCCCAGTTATGCTGGGCTTTTTGCTTATTTTTGACCTTGGTCTCCCGCCCCTTTCTGATACTATATCGCTCATCCAGATTTCAACCGTAACAGTACGGAGCCTTCTAAATGAGCGAATTTCAAGACTTATCTCATCAAATTGAAAGCATCGCCCAATCTGAGCCAGAGCAGCAAAGTCATATCCTCAACCAATTAATTGAAGAGGGCTTAGAAGCCGGTTCAATCGCGCTGATCCTAGAAGCATTTCCTATCGATGAACGTGTGCAGTTATGGCGTGGCCTTCCGTTAGAACTCCACATTGAGGTTCTAACTGAAGCTCGTGCCGAAGTACGCTACTCGATTATTGATGAACTGTCTGAAATTGAGTTGAAGCTCACTTTGGCTAAACTCGATAACCTTTCATTAATAGAGTGGGCAGATTCACTTCCAGAAGAGATCATCAATGAAGCTCTCCAGTTGATCGAAAAAGATGAACTAGAGCTTTACGACCAAGCCAACGAATTTGAAGACGATGAACTAGGTCGCTGGGCAGAAAGAAAAGTTGTGACGCTGCCCTTTAACATTTCGGTTGAGAAGGCAAAGGGACTGATGGAGCGATACAGCTATGACGCACCTCAGCAAATTTACCTCATCAACAAACGTAAACAATTTCGCGGTGTTGTCAGCTACATCGACCTTTTGAGAGCCGAGCCTAACGAAAGACTGCGCAATCTAGCAATCGATAATGTGGTAACACTCAATGCCAAGCTAACCCTTGCTGAAAGTATTGAAGCTCTTGAACACTCGTCTCTTTCAACTATGCCTGTTACTGATAGCGAACAGCTGCTCATTGGTGAAGTAGATTGGCAATTTGCCCTAAGCACTCAACGAGAAATTTACGAAACACGTTTAATGGCCGGTACAGGTATGGATGAAGGCGATGACCTTTTTGCTCCTGTTCTTAAAAGCTCGCAAAAGCGTGGAGTATGGTTAGGCATCAACCTTATGACCGCAATTCTAGCTTCAGTCACTATTGGGTTATTTGAAGACGTGATTGCCCAAGTGGTGGCGCTCGCTGTTCTGATGCCAATTGTTGCGTCAATGGGGGGAATTGCTGGTAGCCAGACTTTGACTCTAATGATCCGTGCTATGGCCTTGAATCAAATTACGTCTGGTAACCGATGGGCCCTATTAAGAAATGAAATAGGCATTGGCTCTATCAATGGTTTACTTTGGGCGTTAATCATAGGCGGCCTAGCAGGACTGTGGTTTCAATCTGCTGTTTTAGGAGGAACCATAGCACTCGCGATTATTGTTAATATCATTACCGCCGCGCTATTTGGTGTATTAATACCTATTGCATTGGACAAGCTGAAGCTTGATCCTGCTCTGGCTGGGTCGGTAATACTCACGACTGTGACAGACGTAGTTGGGTTCTTTGCCTTTTTAGGCACCGCCAGCTTAGTGATGTTATAGCTGTATAGATATTAAATATATCATTAGCAAATACATGGCTATTTGCAATATGCATTTTCAATATGCAAACACCAGGACAAAAAAGTACAAAAAACACTCAATTTCATAGCATTTCAGTGCTATAAAAGTTGGCACATATACTGCAATATTACTTGTGACCCTTATTAAGCCGAGGGTCACCTAGCCAACTGACGTTGTTAGTGAACCAAATTTTGTTCACAAGTATAGCGGCCAATCTCCCACATTGAGGTTGGCCTTTTCTTTATCTGCAGCCTTTAAATAGCTTAATTTGCGCAATCGCTAGTTTTGTCTAGAATCCAACCAAAACCCTTCACAATAACCACCACAAACAGCCATTTCACACTAAAAAAACCTCGAACCCATCAAAAACGTACATTTATCTAACTACTTTCACAGCTTTTATCAGCACCCTGTTAGGAATACAAGAAGACAACGTTTGCATCCTAATAATACTTAAGTACATCTTGTTAACACACTTTATAGAACATGATTCATAAGTACTTTGATAAACTAATGCAACAAATGGGCAGTAAATACTATAACTAAGCATTTAATATCGTCATAAAAGCCACAAAAAGATGAAAAACAAAAATAAAATTAAACATTAAAAATCAACATCTTAATAAAACATTAATAACCAAATTAGGCATTAACAACAATTTTGTCATTGACACATTTTTTTATATCCTCATAATACGCGCCGTTTACCTAAAACTTATACAATTTGTACTGATAATCTAATTGCGGAGGTTATAAATGGCTGCGGACAACAACTACAGTCTGGGACCCGTGCCGACAACGGCAAGGAAAGGAGTCGCTTCACTTACTATGGTAATGCTTGGACTCACTTTTTTCTCCGCTAGTATGTGGACAGGTGGCACTCTTGGCACCGGCCTCTCTTTCAATGATTTCTTCCTCGCTGTTCTCATCGGTAACCTAATTCTCGGTATCTACACTTCTTTCCTTGGTTACATCGGCGCTTCCACTGGTCTCTCTACTCACCTTCTTGCTCGTTTCTCTTTTGGTACTAAAGGCTCTTGGCTTCCATCCGCACTGCTAGGTGGTACTCAGGTTGGCTGGTTTGGTGTCGGTGTTGCAATGTTTGCAATTCCAGTACAGAAGGCGACCGGTATTGATACAAACACCCTAATTATCGTTTCTGGTCTATTGATGACAGCAACGGTTTACTTTGGCATTAAAGCTCTAATGATTCTGTCAGCAATTGCCGTACCTGCAATTGCAATCTTAGGTAGCTACTCTGTATCAATGGCAGTTGATAGCATCGGTGGCCTAGAGCAACTTCAGCTGATTCAACCAGAAACACCGATGGACTTTTCTGTTGCACTTGCAATGGTGGTAGGTTCATTTGTAAGTGCAGGTACACTAACTGCTGACTTCGTTCGTTTTGGCAAAAAGCCAGCAAGCGCTGTTTTAGTCACCATGGTTGCTTTCTTTATTGGTAACTCACTCATGTTCATCTTCGGCGCAGCAGGTGCAGCAGCGACCGGCCAAGCAGATATTTCTGACGTAATGATTGCGCAAGGTCTTCTACTACCTGCTATCATCGTTCTTGGCTTAAACATCTGGACAACAAACGAAAACGCGCTTTACGCATCTGGTCTTGGTTTTTCAAACATCACCGGCCGTTCAAGCACAACAATGTCTATCATCAACGGTATTGTGGGTACTATCTTCACACTATGGTTATACAATAACTTCGTAGGCTGGTTGACGTTCCTATCAACGGCTATTCCACCAATTGGCGGCGTTATTATTGCGGACTTCTTGCTTAACCGTAAACGTTACCAAAACTTTGCTAAAGCTGAATTCCAAACGGTTAACTGGGCAGGTATTCTGGCAGTCGCAATTGGTGTAGCAGCAGGTAAATTTATTCCAGGTGTGGTGCCACTAAACGCAGTTCTAGGTGGCGCACTAAGCTATGTTGTACTTAATTCACTACTAAACAAACACGCGCTGAAAGCACAAGCAGCGTAAGGAAGCATCATGACAACGCTATTGATCAAAAACGCTACACTTCGAAATCAAGAAGGCCTTAAGCAAATCTTGATAGAAGACGGTCAATTTAAGCAAATTCTAGATAACGATGCGGATGTTGCCTATCAAGGTAATGTTCTTGATGCAGAGGGCGGCCTAGCAGTCGCTCCTTTCTGCGAGCCTCATATTCACCTAGACACGACTCAAACGGCTGGTGAGCCAAACTGGAATATCTCAGGCACTCTATTTGAAGGTATCGAGCGTTGGGCTGAGCGTAAAGAGCTACTCTCTATTGAAGATGTGAAAACTCGCGCAAAGCAGACTCTAAAGTGGCAAATCGCTAACGGTATTCAGCACGTTCGTACTCACGTTGACGTTTCTGACCCTACTTTGATTGCTCTAAAAGCGATGATCGAAGTACGTGAAGAGATGAAAGAGTGGGTCGACATCCAAATCGTTGCATTCCCTCAAGAAGGCATTCTTTCTTACCCGAACGGTAAAGAGCTACTTGAAGAAGCGGTTCAACTTGGCGCAGACGTAATTGGTGCCATCCCTCACTTTGAGTTTACTCGTGAATATGGTGTTGAATCACTACACTACGTATTCGAACTGGCTCGTAAGTACGATCGCCTTATCGACGTACACTGTGATGAAATCGACGACGAGCAATCACGTTTTGTAGAGACTCTAGCAGCGCTGGCGCACAAATATGAAATGGGCCACAAAGTAACAGCTAGCCATACGACAGCTATGGGCTCATACAACGGCGCATACGCTTCTCGTCTATTCCGTCTATTGAAGATGTCAGGCATTAGCTTTGTCGCTAACCCACTTGTGAACATTCACCTGCAAGGTCGATTTGACGACTACCCAAAACGTCGCGGTATGACACGAGTAAAAGAGATGCTGAACGCTGGTATTAATGTATGTTTTGGTCACGATGATGTGTTTGACCCTTGGTACCCACTTGGGACTGCGAACATGCTACAAGTACTGCACATGGGGCTACATGTCAGCCAAGTGATGGGTTACGACCAGATCAACAACGGTCTAGACTTAATCAGTGATAACTCTGCACGTACTCTAAACATCAAAGACAAGCATGGTATCGAAGAAGGTAAACCAGGTAGCCTTCTGATTCTTCCTGCTGAAAATGGTTTTGATGCGGTGCGCCGCCAAGTGCCAGTGCGTTACTCTGTTCGTCACGGTAAGGTGATCGCAGAAACGCAACCTGCAACAACGCAGATTCACCTTGGTGAGCAGGAACAAGTGACGTTCAAGCGTTAATCAGGAAGCAAAATAGATATACAAAGGGAAGCATCGGCTTCCCTTTTTAATTTTCAGTCCTAGCGGAGTTTTCTCTAGGCAAAAGAAAACCCCACTAAGCTCTCGCCTAGTGGGGTATAGTCTTACTCGCAGCAATCCGGCTACTAATAGGTGCTCCCTGCATCTATTCCTTGATAGTACGCTGAATCCTTCAGCACTTTCCTTATCATCGCCATCCTAGCGGTGTCCTTGGCAATCCAGCCCGTTAGCTATCCTCGCTAACTCTCATCACTTAATCCTTAAGCGGTGTCCCTGACTCTATCATCCTGATAGAAATTGCCTTAGTCCGTTAAGTGTCCATTGTCTTTCCTTGTGTAACCATCCTAGTTACTAGCGTCCAGCCAATGTCCTTCGCTTTCCATGCCGACCATTCATCCTGAATAATCGAATCTTCGTCCTGAAGATGACCTTTCCTTGGGTCTTTCCTGTTCCGTGTCTGCTCCCTGCTGACAACTTAAGATTATGCGATTGGTGGCTTTCCACAATGGTAAATATCGCTATTTTCTATGCCATCTAGAACACCACCAAACACAATAATCATAAATATCAATCACTTACAATAGCCTCGCATTAATATCCCAACTCATATCACTCTTTTGACTCACGCCCTTGTGAGAGATCTCGCACAAGCTCTATGGCGATATACCCAAGCTAGCGTCTTAGACGATGAATTTCTATCGTGATCCATATCACTCATTGCATAGCGGTACGCTTTATAGTGCATCTTTATACGCTTTTACTGGACTATCACTACGTAAATTAGGATATTATTAGGAGATCTATATCACATAACATATTTGGCTTGGCTTTATTGATAAAGCTAGGTGATATTTCCTAGAGGAAAGCTTGAATGATTTCAAAATGGGCGCAACGCTTTTACCAAATGGCAGAATTAGTTGGGTCTTGGAGTAAAGACCCTTCCACTCAGGTTGGTGCTGTCATTACTAAACAAAACCGCATTGTTTCTGTCGGTTTTAACGGTTACCCTCATGGCATTTCAGACAGTGCGATGACCGATGATCGTGAGATGAAATATTTAAAAACATTGCACGCGGAAGAAAACGCGATCCTATTCGCGAAGCGCGACCTTGATGGGTGTGAAATTTGGGTAACGCACTTCCCTTGTCCAAACTGTGCTGCAAAGATCATTCAAACAGGAATTTTTGCTGTTCACTGTCCAGAACAGACTCCTGATTTCTTATCTCGTTGGGGTGATAAGATTAAAGTCAGTCAAGAGATGTTCTTACAAGCGGGCGTTAAGGTTAACTGGCTACCACTTGCCGAACTATCTGAGATCGACAACTAGAACGTAACGTGTAAGCGTTCAAAAGTATCGAATAGCTGCTGAGACTTATAAGGCTTGGGTAAATAAGCATCCATCCCCGCATCGAAGCAGCTTTGAATTTCTTCTGGAAGTACACTCGCAGTCAAGGCAATGATCGGCACTTTGCCCCGCCTCTGCTCCATTTCCCATTTTCGGATCTCTTTGGTTGCTGTTAATCCGTCCATAATTGGCATCATGCAATCCATCAAAACTGCACAAAACTCCTCGCCTGTTTTAATCGTGTTCAAAGCATCTAAACCGTTACTCGTAATCGTATACTCAATACCGACTTTACTTAGGAAAAATGAAGCGATCTTTTGATTCATCAAGTTGTCTTCGACAATCAATACCTTTTTTACGTTGCTCACTGATAGACTGGCATGCGCATCAAAGCCGTGATCCACATTCACTTTATTTAGTGACAGGACGCTATTCATCACCGATTCAAATCGCTTACCTAGCACTGGCAGCGTCACATGAGCGGATAACAACACATCGAGCTCCGGCTGTACAAATAAATGATGGTGCATGCCAATGACTTCAGCAGAGGGGAAACGTGCTCTAACCTGGGCAAGATCTTTACGAGAGCTGTATTGCTTAGACGAACAATACATTACGACTTCAAATTCAGAATTGATATTGAATGTCTCTTCAACGGTTTCACAGACCGTTAAGTCTATCCCCATTGATTCCGTCTCTTTCATAATCAAGCTTTTATACTTTGAACCGTTCACGATTAACAATGCATGTGCTTGGATGGTAAACGGTAATGGCTGCTTTTCACTTTCCAGTAAGGGGACCGTAAACGAAAATCGGCTACCAACTCCCGGGGTGGAAGCCACTCTAATTTCCCCATCCATTTTCTCAATCAGTTGCTTACAAATCGTAAGTCCGAGGCCAGTGCCGCCGAAGCGTCGAGTGATGCTGCCATCTTCTTGAGTAAAAGGTTGAAAGATCTCCTCTATCTTGTCTTTCGTTATACCAATACCACTATCTGAAACATGACATAGAATTTGCCCTCCTTCCACTTCGACTTCTATCGTGACATTACCTTCTTTGGTGAACTTTGCAGCGTTACTCAACAAATTCATCAGTACCTGTTTGAAGCGAAAATCGTCAATCTCAACAAATCGTGGTAGGTCATCTGAAAATACCACTTTCAACTCTATATCTTGCTTGAGAGCTTTCGCGCAAACCATATTGATCGTATCAAATACCGCTTCTCGTAAATTGCTTGCTTGAACAGTAAGAACTAAGTTGCCAGACTCAATTTTAGAGAGGTCTAAAATATCATTGATCAACATGAGCAAGGCATGGGAAGAGGTATCAATATCCGCCAAAATTTCTTTCTGTCCCGAAGCTAAATGGCTATAGGATAGAATTTCGGTCATACCAATAATGCCGTTGAGAGGCGTTCTGATTTCATGAGACATGTTAGCAAGAAAAACACTTTTCGCTTGGTTAGCCGCTTCAGCGTTTTCTTTGGCCAGCACTAACTTATGTTTATACTCCGTTTGCTGATTAATAATGTCGTTTAATTCACTGATAAACTCTGAAAACTCATCTGCTCCGTCAACAGGAATCATTTCTGGTTTGTCTTTTTCCTTAAGGCTGCCCATCACGGTTAGTATCATCGATAGCTTAGAGTTAATGCGATAGAGCGTGCTTGTCCCCCAAGCGATCATGACAGTAAAAAACAATAATCCCGTCGCAGCTAACAGCCATAAGCCTCGCTCACTACGATCGGTATCTTCTCGCAATTGAGCTTGTAACTGCTTAGAGAAAGAGAGTAACTGCGTTGCAACAAGTTTGTTTCGTGTCTCAATGACCCTTGAAAACTTCACGTTGACCGCATGAGATTGACCTCTAAGCATTTCATTTTTAACTTGCGAACCCGCTTGAAAATCCGAACTAGCAAACGTCACCATTAATGCATCAAGCTGTTCACTATTTGCACCTAAGTTTACGAACTTATCCAAGTAATATTGTTGGCGCTCGCTGATTCGATAGTAGTCAGTAATATAGTCTTGGTAGGATAAATCTAGTTCTTCAATTTCTCGCGCAAGCCAAGCTTCTCGCCCCATCCAGAAATAGAGCCAGCTTAAGTCGTTAATAACACTGTCTAGTTGCTCAGCTTTTCCTATCCCACCATGTATTTGAATTGCAGAGAGCTCAGATTGAAGTTCGTACAAAACCGTGTCAACCAGGCGGCCTAGCTCAATAGTGGCCGGGATGCTGGCATCTTCTAATTCAATCAGGATTTGTTGTAATTCTTGGGTATAGCTTTCAATATTTTCAACGAATAGACGTTCACGCGCATGAATTGCTTCGGTCATGGCAACATCATTGATCATGCTTAAGCTTCGCTCTGCCATCGCTATTGAAATTTTCGGGCTCTGCCTTTGTAAGCTTTTAGTGAGAGCACTATAAGTATGATTGGAAAACTCACTCAATAAGTTAACGGCGTTATTTTTATCGTTAATCAGTTTATAGCTATGGACACGTGTTTGAATATCAATAACAAAATTTGCACTGAACGCGATGATGACTAAAGTAGGTATAAGACATAAAACAAACAGCCTGCTTTTAATAGACATGCGAGTCAGCATCATTTGGATTCGTTCCTTGAATCAATTTAAATGAGATATATTAGTTTAGTTGATTATCAAGTTTGCATCAGACTAATTCAAATCAATGGACTTACAATCAATATCTTGTCACTCAACTTAGAGAAGGGATTTGAAAAGCGTCGCATTCATCATACTTTTCATAGGTTTTTTCTTGCCAGTGCAGGCGGGCGAGTTTGCTATTGTCACACTCAACCCAAACCTTGAAGAGCTTCGCCTTAGCCAAGTAAAAATGCTGTACCGAGGGCGTGCTTCCAGCGTCAATGGGGCGACGGTGCGACTTGCCGACTTACCTCGCCGTTCCGAAGAGCGCGAAATGTTCTATCAGCAGCTTCTCAAAAAATCTCCTAGCCAAATGTCTGCTATATGGGCACGCCAATCTTTCTCTGGTAAAGCTCTGACGCCGGCAGAAATATCAGAAATTAATAGTGCATCTTTATTGCTGTGGCTTAAGGCCAATATCAACGGTATTGCTTACATCCCGTTTGAACAGCGTCCGGAGGAGGCCTATGTGCTTTATCACCTCAAAGACTAGCGATTGGGCTAAGGATTTTGCAATGATAGTCTTCTTGCTTTTTGCACCCTATACAGCCGCGCAAATCGCTTTGACCAATGATGTTCAACTTAGCGGTTTCGGCACATTTTCAGCTACTCGCAGTGACAATAGTACGCCTGTGTTAGTACATAGAGATATTACTAATGAGTGGTGCTTTGACTGCGATTCGACACTTGGGCTTCAATTAGACTGGCTTGCAAACAGTGAACTTCGAGCAACGGTTCAAGTGATCAAAAGGCCGCAAGATCACTTCTCTTCTCCGGAACTCGAGCAAGCATTCCTCGAATATACTTTAAACAATTCCAGCATTAAGACGGGCCGCTTACGAGCCCCATTATCTATGATGTCTGAGTTCTATTACGTTTCTGCCGCTTACCCTTGGCTTCGTCTACCACCAGAAATATACGCTAGCCAACTCGGCATTACTCATTATGAGGGGCTGACAGCAGACATTTCATTCGACCTTGCAGACGAAGTTCAGCTAACAATCTCCCCTTTCTATGCAATACCGGATACACGCAGTTTTGAGAGATATGGAGAAAGCTATACCTTAGAAACTTCGAGAGCGTTAGGAATATCTTCCGAGCTTTTTTACGCTGGAAACCTGATTCATTTCGCTTTTATGAATACTGAGGCTTCCCAGTTCAGCCAATCGACTCAAAAAAGCGCGTTCAACTTGAACGTTGTGTCCATTGGTCTTAGTCACTACTTTGACCAACTCCACTTCCAAGCTGAAACAATGTTATCAAACGATATAGCAGCCAATTGGTACGCAGGGTTTGACTATCAGGTAGGGGATTTTACGCCATATATTCAGTACGGACAGAAGCGGATTATAAAAGATGCTCAAAGTTATTTAGTCGGGTTCAGATACGATTGGACCTCACAAATAAACACTTCTCTTGAATGGCAGTTGATAGAAGGTGATAAAAACGTGATCAGTGGTTACTTCACCGAGCTACAAAATCCGGGACAAGCCCTTAGTTCTAAGGTCCAATTGATTTCATTAGGTCTTTCGTTCACATTTTAAGTGGGTAAGGTGATGGATTTCACAGTGATATAAGCAATCCCCTTAAACTGTTACATATTTTATGTGCTTCAAGTATTTTTAGTCGAAAATTAAGCTAGCTTGTATTTTAAAGTCAATAGGCTAACACTCCTAAATCAATCAGTTTATTAAGCCATAAATTGACACTATCACAGTAAAATAACCCCCCTTTATTTTTCCTAGCAGAATAAGATGTTAGGCCTTACAATCCTGCCGCATAAAAATTACAAAATTAATACAACCTCTATCCACTCCCCTACAAGTGAAATAGAGTCAGCCCCCAAAAACGTGAAAGGTCCCCGAATACAATGAGCCCAGAGAAACATCTCTTAGAATGGCAAACAAGCCAAACGATTGCGGAAACTATCTCTCCACTTCTTGGTCAACTGTACCGTCATAAAGGCGTCGAAGTATTACTTTTTGGTAAAACACTGGTTAACGCAGCGACTATCGATATCATCAAAACTCATCGCTTAGCTCGCCGTTACACTGGTACTGCTCTTACTCCTGAACAAACACTACCTCTAATCAAAGCCCTTGCTGAAATGGAACTGTCTCCATGCCGTATCGATATTGGTCAGCTTGCTCACCAATTCTGGCAAGGTCGCGACGATGAGCACGGTGTGAAAGACTTTCTACACACCTCTCTGCTTGGTGCGATGAATGGTCAAACTGTGTCAGAGCCACGCGATGTTGTATTGTATGGTTTCGGTCGTATCGGTCGCCTGCTAACTCGCCTACTTGTAGAAAAGTCTGGTCCTGGATACCCACTTCGACTACGCGCAGTCGTTGTTCGTGGCGGTAAAAAAGGTGACTTAGAAAAACGTGCTAGCCTACTACGTCGTGACTCTGTACACGGGCAATTCAACGGTAGCATTATCGTTGATGAAGAGCGCAAGGCAATCATTGCTAACGGCAACTACATCCAGTTTATCTACGCGAATAAGCCAGAAGAAGTCGATTACACAAGCTTCGGAATTAACAACGCACTTGTTGTTGATAATACAGGTGTATGGCGTGACGCTGATGGCCTTGCTCAACACCTAGAATGTAAAGGCGCTGAGAAAGTTCTACTTACGGCACCTGGTAAAGGCGACATCAAAAACGTAGTATTTGGTGTGAACGACAATGTGATTGAAGCTGAAGACCGCATTGTTTCCGCAGCAAGCTGTACGACGAATGCAATCACTCCGGTACTAAAAGCGATCAATGATAAGTACGGTGTGATCTCTGGTCATATTGAAACGGTTCACTCTTTCACAAACGATCAAAACCTGATCGACAACTTCCACTCAGGTGAGCGCCGTGGCCGTAGTGCTTCTTTGAACATGGTTCTAACTGAAACGGGTGCAGCTAAAGCCGTTGCAAAAGCACTACCTGAGCTTGCAGGTAAGCTAACGGGTAACGCGATTCGCGTTCCAACGCCTAACGTTTCAATGGCAATCGCTAACCTGAACTTAAGCAATGGCACTGACAAAGATGAACTAAACGCGTACCTTCGCGAAATGGCTCTTACGTCAGAGTTATCAGCTCAAATCGACTACACAGAATCCACTGAGATTGTTTCTACTGACCTAGTAGGTTCTCGCTTTGCTGGTGTTGTCGATGGCGCTGCGACTATCGCGCAAGACAATCGTTGTGTACTGTACATTTGGTATGACAACGAGTTTGGTTACAGCTGCCAAGTTGTTCACTGTATGGAACAGATGATGGGTGTTCGTTTTAAAACCTACCCAACCAAATAACCTAATATCGCTCCTGACTGCTAAGGTCAGGAGCAAAGCTCCACAACACCTATACTTATTATAATCCCCCTTGTTTGCCACTTTCAGTTTCTGGAAGTGGCTTTTTTGATCAGATCAAAACCAAATCTCTTCGATTATTGTATTGATTGATGACCCGTTCATGTTTTATTCATTTACGACAACGTAATCTAGCTGTGTAACTAAGAGGTATAGATTATGAGTAAAGTAATTTCTGGTATTTTAGCCCTATTTATTGGCATGTTTACCCTACTGTTCAGTTTGGTTTTGGCTATCCCACTAACCATTGCTGCGCTGATCACTGGTAAGAAAATTGAGAAATCACTAAAAATGAATCGCTCAGAATTTTCACAAAATCAATCACGTTCTGTTCTAGAGGGCGAATATGAAGACGTATCAAAGTAAAAAGGAAAAACTCGAATATATGATGCGCAAAAAGACCGCTTTTGCTTTTTATATCGCTGCAGCAACCACCGCTATCTTGGTGGGCTGCACTACACAGCCGCAAGATCCTGCTTTTGAAAAAGCCGAACAGCTCCCGAACTATTCTCAAGAGAGCTTTGCACAGTACACAAATGAGACTAAGGATTGGCTAACGCAAAACCGTCTATTTATTACCAATGATAAAGAGACCGAGCTAGAGCTTGTTGCTCCCAAAGAATACCGACCTACCAGGCCAAATGGTCAAGGGGTGTTGTTGGTTCATGGACTCGGCGACTCTCCATACTCTTTCACAGATATAGCCACACATCTATCTGAGCAAGGCTACCTAGTGCGTACCGTTTTACTTCCTGGACATGCAAGTAAAGTCGGCGATCTACAACTGCCCACACTAGAAGACTGGCAGGGTGTGGTACACCACCACATCGAATTGCTAAAACAAGACACTGATTCAGTGTGGCTTGGAGGCTACTCTACCGGCGCTAACCTCGTCACCTCTGAAGCATTAAATGATGATTCAATAAATGGATTGCTGTTGTTCTCGCCAGCGCTACAGCCAAACTCAAGCGCAGTGCAATATGCCGAACTAGCGAGCCACTTCGTTACATGGGCCGACCAAGACCCTGAAGACAATCCATTACGCTACAACTCATTACCGATGAGCGCTGCGGCTGTCTATTATCAGACATCAGCGGTAGTACAAGATCAGTTGGAACAAGCTGAATATAGTAAGCCAGTATTCATGCTGATGAGCGAAGGGGACCAAGTGATCAATACTGAGTTTGCTATCGACGCCTTCTCAAACAAGATGCCAAACCCCAACAATCATATTGTATGGCAAGGCGAGCATGACTTAAGTGAACCTCGCTCTACTCGATTTACCATGAAGCTACCGGAGCAAAGAATATCAAATGGCTCACATATGGGTTTACTGTTTTCGCCGACCAACCCAAATTATGGGATAAATGGCAGTAACCTCATCTGTAATAATGGTCAAACGGAATCCGATGGCAATAAGTGTGCTTCGGGTGAAGATGTCTGGTACTCATCTTACGGTTATATCGAGCTTGGAAAAACTCATGCACGTTTGACCTACAACCCTTACTTTCAGCAAAGTATGGAGATAATGGACAAAGTGATGTCGACTAAAAGTTAGATTTCTCTTCCTCCCAAACGACTATCAGAGCCCAATTAAATATTGGGCTCTTTCTTTTAATCGCCTAAGCTCAAATAGTGATTGCAGTTTATTTACAGGTTTGTTATCAAATAGTAAACCTATAAAAACAAAGGATTGACAGATGAGTAATGGTCAACGCGATATAACTTTACGTTTTCTAGCTGAGCCCGGTGATGTGAATTTTGGTGGTAAGGTCCATGGCGGAGCTGTGATGAAGTGGATTGACCTTGCCGCGTACGCGAACGCTGCTGCGTGGAGTGGTAAATACTGTATTACTGCCTACGCTGGTGGGATCCGCTTTGTTGCGCCTATCCATGTCGGTAACTTGGTCGAAGTGAGTGCGAAAGTTATTTATACAGGTCGCAGTTCAATGCACATTGCTATTGACGTGCAAGCCAGTGATCCAAAAGAGCTAAAGAACCGCCTAACTACCCACTGTATTGTGATTATGGTTGCCGTTGATGAACATGGTAAACCAACATCCGTACCTGAGTGGGTTCCCGAGACAGAAGAGGATATTGAACTTCGAGATTCCGCTATTCGTCTAATGAACATGCGTAAACAGATTGGCGAAGAGATGGAAGCACACGTGAAATACCTTAAGTAATACTTTCTCAGAAATAGAGGACAACCCCTCTATTTCTGTCAGCCTTCTGTTAACACATCACTTTGTCATCATTCTTTCATCTTTGTTTGCTTAAATTCGGCGGCAAAGTCATAAAAATGAAGGAATATTGCTTGAGCCTTGGTGAAACTACCCTCAGTGAATCAACCCTCTCAAACCTGAAAGCCGTCGAATATCAATGGGTAAGAACCATGTACGTCGAAGGGTATGAAGATCAAGAGATCAACCGCTACATCCAAACATGCTTTGGCGGTGATGACGTTTTCGCCGATCTTTTCCGTAAAGTCGCCCTCTCTCAAGAGAGTATCTACGTTTTACTTCGTCATTTAGGGTGTGCACCTTCCAATCGTGAGCTATAGCCACCAGAACGTGCGAATCACCGCAACTTAATGAAAGAAGTTGCACCATTTCAAATAGTAACCTTACCTTGGTCGCATCGATTTAGACTTTCTGTGGTGCAGTTTGTCTCACTTCTTATACTCAATTGGCTAGCTTAAGATACAAAAAAACCCGGGACAAACCGGGTTTTGGTTACAAAAACTGTTAGTAGTGAAATAGTAAGGAATCTAGCTAACAGCCAGCTATGCGTAACGCCAGAACTGTACTCTTCTTAACTGATCGGCGGCCAAACCAAAAGTGTTAAGTAAAGTACAAAGTGGGCGGCCATAAGGTCGCCCTTATTGTTCTTATTAGCCTTTCACACCACCAGCTGTCAATCCTCCGACTAACCAGCGCTGCGCAAGCAAAAATACAATTGTAATAGGTAATGCAGAAAGTACTGCTGCTGCTGCAAAATCACCCCAAAGATAGTTCTGAGGGTATAGATACTGCTGCATACCTACCGCTAATGTATAAGAGTTTACATCAGAAAGTAGTAAAGATGCTACCGGAACTTCGCCAACCACCCCGATGAACGACAGGATAAACACAACCGCAAGGATTGGCACAGACAGTGGCAGCAGCACTAATCTAAAGGCCTGCCAAGGTGTTGCACCGTCAAGTGCTGCAGCTTCTTCCAGTGACGTATCGATGGTCTCAAAGTACCCTTTAATCGTCCAAACATGTAGAGCAATACCACCTAAGTAAGAGAAGATTAAGCCACCGTGCGTGTTCAAACCTAAGAATGGAATGTACTGGCCAAGCTTATCAAACAAAGCATAAAGTGCGACAAGAGCCAACACAGCAGGGAACATCTGGAAGATCATCATCGCTTTTAGGATGGTGTTCTTACCTTTAAAGCGCATACGGGCAAAAGCATACGCAGACGTCGTAGAAAGAGCGACAATCAAGATTGACGTGATGCCCGCAACTTTCACCGAGTTCCATAACCACGTAAGAACAGGGAACGGAGGCGGCGTCACAGAGCCATCCGCATTAGTAACTGAGAAACCTAACGCCAACTTCCAGTGCTCTAACGATGGATTGTCAGGGATGATGCTACCTGTCGCAAAGTTACCTTCACGGAAGGAGATTGCGATGATCATCAATAGTGGAAAAATGATTGTCGCAAGGAACAACCACATTGCAATGTGCGTTGCCCATACACGGTATTTAAGGGATTTACCTTGTACCATAGCCATTGGAGACTCTCCTTAATCCTGAGACAGCTTAGTGAAACGTAGGTTAATCAGCGCTAACGCACCTACAAGTAGGAAAATAAGTGTAGCGATTGCACTTGCTAGACCGAAGTCTTGACCACCAGCACCTTCAAAGGCGATGCGGTAGGTGTAGCTCACAAGCAAGTCTGTGTAACCCGCTGGCTCAGATGTACCAATCATGTTTGGACCACCTTGAGTCAACAGCTGAATCAATACAAAGTTGTTAAAGTTAAATGCAAAAGCAGCAATTAATAGTGGTGTTAATGGCTTAATCATCAACGGCATAGTGATCTTGCGGAAGTTATCGATAAAGTTCGCACCGTCAATCGCAGACGCTTCATAAAGATCTTCAGGGATCGCTTTTAGCAAACCCATACACAGAATCATCATGTAAGGGAAGCCAAGCCATACGTTTACAATCAGAACCATTGTTTTCGCTAGAATAGGCTCTGAGAACCAAGCGGGGCTGATACCAAATAGTGACTCAAGCACCATGTTGATTTCACCAAAGCTCTGGTTGAATAGACCTTTGAAAATCAAGATTGAGATAAATGCCGGTACCGCATAAGGCAGAATCAAAAGTACTCGGTAGATTGCGCGTCCTTTTAATTCTTCCCACTGTACAACACTTGCTAACACCAAACCGATGACGACCGTTAGACCCACCGTCAGAGCGGAAAAGACCACAGTCCAAATGAAGATGCTGACAAACGGCTCTTTGATGCCTTCGTCTTTCCAAACTCGCTCAAAGTTATGAGTACCAATATCGACAATGAAGCCAGGTGAAACTGTAGAGCCAGTGAACTGGCCATTCTCATCAATCGGTTGGTAAAAACCGACTTCCATATTAGGTTTTAGATATTCACCTGTGCGATTGTTGAATAGTGTTTCACCATCATCTTGCTGAGTGTACAGAGGTACGACAGCAGCAAATTTACGCAAACCGCTCATACGAATATCATCACCAGATGGTAAATGCAGGTCAATGCCACCTAATACAGCCTTGTTCTTGATGATTGTTTTGATTTTTTCTTTGTCACCAGAAACAGACTCTACAGCGGTCAAATCCATATCCGTCGCAGTTGTCGCCGTTAGATCGAATTCTTGTGTAGCAAACAGCTGATCGCCTTTCTTAATCGCTAAGCGATGGCCGTTGTCAGTTTTGTAAAGAGTGAACGGGTAGCTGTCACCACTTTGATAAGTGCGCTCCAGTAAGACGGTTTGTGCCCGCTCATATGAAAGTTGGTTTTTCGCACTGTAGTTTGTGAATGCAAGACCCACGGTATACGCCAAAGGGAATAGGATAAACAGGATCATACCTGCGATACCTGGGTAAATATAACGGTGGGCGTAAGTCTTTTTACTACCGAAAATAAATAGTGCGAGTGCGGTTAAAATAAGGGTAAGGAGGGCAAAGGCCAACTCACCACGAGAATACATTAGAATCGTCGCGTAGCCATTAAGAATACCGACGGAACCAAGAAGTCCCCACTTAATGAACACGCTTTTACTTGATGGCAAGCTCGCTGTTGGAGATGTCATAGCATCTGTACCTTGAACTGACTGCATAAAAGAACCTGCTAACGATGATAGTACTTAGAAACGAAGGAGGGGTTGCCCCCTCCTTAAAAAGTGAGAAATGATTTATTTTGTCATCTGTTTTTCAGCATCAGCTAGTGCAGCATCCACTGTTTGGCGACCATCAACAATGTTGATGATTGCGTTTTTCGCGCTACCCCAGAATGCGTTCATCTGCGGGATGTTTGGCATGATCTCACCGTTCATTGCGTTATCCATAGTTGCTGCAATACGTTGGTCAGCATCCAATTCACGCTGGAATGAGTTAAGCGCTACCGCACCTAGTGGCTTGTCATCGTTTACTTTGCGTAGGCCGTCGTTTGTTAGTAGGTAGTTCTCAATGAACTCAACTGCAAGGTCTTTGTTTGGAGACGCAGTGCTGATACCGGCCGTCAATACGCCAACGAAAGGCTTAGATGATTGACCGTTGAACTTAGGCAGTGTTGTTACACCGTAGTTGATACCCGACTTCTCAATGTTGCCCCATGCCCAAGGACCATTGATAGTCATCGCTGTTTTACCTTGGTTGAATGCAGATTCAGACACCGAGTAATCCATATCTGATGAAATCACACCCTTATCAACAAGGCCTTTTACAAAGTTCATTGCGTCTTTTACGCCATCAGCGGCAATACCCGCGTCTTTAACGTCATAGCCTGCAGAACCGTATTTAAATGCGTAACCACCATCAGCTGCCATTAGAGGCCACGTGAAGTACGGTTCTTTTAGGTTCCACATAATTGCAGACTTACCATCCGCTTTCAGTTTTGTGTCAATCGCTGCCACTTCTTCCCAGCTTTTCGGTGGGTTAGGCACTAAATCTTTGTTGTAGATAAGAGATAGAGATTCAACTGCAATAGGGTAACCAATCGTCTTACCGTTGTATTTCACTGCGTCCCATGCAAAATCAACAATACCTTCTTTTAGTTCTTCTGAAGGGTTAACTTCTGCAAGTAAGCCAGCTTCTGCGTAACCACCAAAACGGTCGTGTGCCCAGAACACAATATCAGGGCCATCACCCGTCGCAGCTGTTTGAGGGAACTTATCTTGAAGCGCATCAGGGTGAGCAACTGTCACTTTAATACCTGTGTCTTCTTCAAACTGTTTACCTACTTCTGCAAGTCCGTTATAGCCTTTATCACCGTTAATCCAGATCGTAAGTTGGCCTTCTTCGATAGCAGCATTTGCACCAAATGAGCCAAGAGCAACAAGTGTTCCGAGCGCGACTGTGCTTAGGGCGTTTTTCATGTTCATATCCTTTTTATATTTGTGTTGTAGGGTTCGACCGGTGGTTTCGCCTCATTTCATCGGTTATTTTCAGCCAAACTGACAAATGACTCATCCTCCTACCCCCTACGCCCTAGCTATTATGTACTATTTTCGTGATCGCCATCGTAGCGGGTTAGCGATTGAAGTCACAAAACCATCTCTGAATGTGACCGAATTCACTAGGATTGGGTTATTTTTTTTGACCTACGTCTCTCTACCCCTTCTCCTCCTCCTTTTCGCTACTCCCTCCCTACTCCCCCTTTAATTAATTTGCCTAGGAGGATGTCGCGCAGTGTCTATATAAGCAAAATACAGTCATCCAAGAGTGGATGGTAAGAACCCTTTCCAGTCATACCGAGTTTCACGGTAACTGGTTACAATGCCGCGAGGGTTTGCTAAGAGACATTGAGATACGTAGGTAATTAGGTAACTGATTCTTTCGGGGGAGAAGCTCGATGTTTACGGGGGTAGCAAACCTAAATTTGGCTTGATGGGTGTTGAAACAGTTCTTCACCCATATTTTCTTACTATTTGGTAGAATCCAATCTCTTATCAAATTCCTACTATTATTGCCGCTAATACAATTCATATAATGAAGGGCAATGAAAATAACATCGATCGAGGGCGAGCTAGATGGCGAGTGTCACGTTAAAAAATGTATGCAAAGCATACGGCGACGTACTAATTTCTAAGAACGTTGATTTAGATATCCAGGAAGGTGAGTTTGTTGTCTTCGTTGGTCCATCGGGTTGTGGTAAGTCAACGTTACTACGTTGTATTGCAGGTCTAGAAGACATTACCTCTGGTGATCTATACATTGGCAACGAGCGCATGAATGATGTTGAACCATCGAAACGTGGCGTTGGTATGGTGTTCCAGTCATACGCTCTGTACCCGCACCTTAATCTCTACGACAACATGTCTTTTGGTCTTAAGCTAGCTAAAGCAGACAAAAGTGAAGTTGATCGACGTGTCGAACATGCTGCGGAAATTCTGCAACTTAGCCACCTCCTAGAGCGTCAACCGAAAGCCCTTTCTGGCGGTCAACGTCAGCGCGTTGCTATCGGTCGAACACTCGTTTCTCAGCCAAATGTATTCCTACTCGATGAGCCTCTATCAAACTTAGATGCGGCGCTTCGTGTACAGATGCGCTCAGAAATCACAAAACTACAGCGCAAACTTGGCTGTACCATGATCTACGTTACGCACGATCAAGTGGAAGCAATGACCATGGCAGACAAGATTGTTGTTCTTGATGCAGGCTTCGTCTCACAAGTAGGTAAACCACTTGAGTTATACCACTACCCTCAAAACCGTTTTGTAGCAGGCTTTATCGGTTCTCCTAAAATGAACTTTATGAGCGTGTTCATTGAAGCAGTAGAAAAAGAACGAGTGATGGTGCAATTAGCCAACGGCACAACCTTCTGGATCCCAGTAGATGGCACGACTGTTACTGCAGGTGAACGCATGTCTCTTGGCGTACGTCCAGAGCATTTACTGCCAGCGGATGAAGGCGATGCGACCATTGAAGGTGAAGTGAACATCGTCGAAAAATTGGGTAATGAAACGCAAGTCTACATGCACATTGATGCGGCAGACGCAGACATGATTTACCGTCAACCAGACACGCTCGCGGTAGAATCTGGTGATAAGCTTGCTGTAGGCATTCCAGCTCACCGCTGTCACCTATTCCACAGTGACGGAAAAGCTTGTCGCCGCTTGTACAAAGAAGCTGGTGTTACAAACTAATAAGCCATCAACATGGCTCTTTAAAAAATGGACATATCTAGAGTATGTCCATTTTTTATTTCAGCAAAGCTAAAACTTAAGTCTATTTTGAATGATCGGATAACTGCATTACCGTTTGGCTAACATTCTCTGCACCATTATGAATTTCGTCCATCACAGAAGCGACTTCCGTAATGTTCTCCTTTCCTAATGTTGCGATGCTCGTCACTTCATTACTTAATTCAACAACATCATTGATTAGTTTAAGGTTTTCTTTTACAACGACAGCAATATCCGTTGTCGCCTGAGATGTACGAGATGCCAAATTACGGACTTCATCAGCAACGACAGCAAACCCTCTACCATGGGATCCTGCCCTCGCTGCTTCGATTGCAGCATTAAGCGCTAATAAATTGGTTTGATCAGCAATGCTATTGATAGTCGACGTTATTTCAGCAATGCTTGCCGAACGGTCATGTAATTGCTGGATATTCTTACCCGCCTCCTCAACATACCCTCTAATATCAGAAGAGTTTACCACACATTGTTGAAGTAGCTTATCTCCCTCTTTAGCAATCTGGCTGGTTTCTATTGCCGTTTTTAAAGCAACCTCAGAAGCTTGAGATATAGCTTCGTTGCGCTCAACTTGAGCTGTGATATCTGAAGCAAACTTAACGACTTTATGTACATGCCCCTTATCATCAAAGATAGGGTTGTAAGTTGCTTCGATCCATACTTGCCCTCCTTCCGCTGTGCGACGCAAAAATTGACCCGTTTTAAACTCTCCTGCTCTCAGGTCATCCCAAAAAAATGGATTGTCCTGATAAAATTGGTCGAAGCAAAACATTTTGTGTGGCTTCCCAATAACATCTCCATATGTATATCCCAAAGCCTGTAAAAAATTATCGTTAGCACTCAACACATTCCCCGACACATCAAACTCAATAACTTTAAGAGAGCGGTCTAAAGCAGATAAGACTGAGTTGCTATCGCGATTTTTGTAATACAACTGAGTAATATCTGAAGCGATTTTAGCCACAGACTTTACATGTCCTTGATCATCAGAAATCGGAAAGTAGGTAGCTTCAAGAATACGTTCCTCTCCATTGAGATTATAACGTTTGAAGGTCCCAGAATACTGTTTTCCTGTCCCTAATTGATTCCAAAATTCTACGTATTCTTGTGAATTGATGAGTTCCGGTGAACAGAATATACGATGGTGTTGCCCAATGACATCTTGCTTTTTATACCCAACGACATTGAGAAACAAATCACTAACGTCTTGAATAATTCCCTGAGTATTGAACTCAATCCAAGGGATATTTTTCATTAGTGAACTATAAACGAGATCTGAATGAGACTGAGATTCACTCACCGATTTTTGACGCGAAAAAAACATACTTTAGACAACTCTTGCTTCGACAGGGTTATGAATTAGAGCAAATTGCCCCTACCTCCACTATCAGATTTATCTTAACTGAACCGATGAAAATGGTCATTTATACGACATATTCAAAAATGTTTAAAGTCAGAGTAACAATGTAGTCAGGGAGAATTCTTTGTATATTTACAGAGGAAATAATATGGGTATAAGTTGCTCTGACATAACAGACTGGTATACTGTTTATTGGCTAGGTGTATTTGATTCAACAACCGCTGTGAAAACCGAAAACCAGTTAAGAATATTATCGCTCATACTCATCACCTTAACAGTAATGACCTTTCTTGCACTAGGGTATTATCGTTATGGCTTTAATCGTACTTTAGATCCAGTACAAAGCAGTGAATTCTCTCTACGAGTCAACACAGATCAAGATCATGGTGGATTGACGACAGGATCTTTAAGCCGCCTTGACTCGGGTGCTTTACTTTTGACATGTCAGGTCTCACACGCCTACAAGCACCCATTCTGTGAGGTTAGCTTTGATTTTCACCCTACAGACACAAGCGACAAACATCTCGATCTTTCAGTCTATGATCAAGTTGCATTTGACGTAAGGTATAGTGGAGATAGCCTTCCCAAGTCTCGCTTTATTATTCGAAACTTTGATGAGGCGTATAGTAAGCAGGGTGATCTCCAGTCAGATAAATTCAACGTATTTGAATTCAATACTGACGCACACAATTTAAACTCCCCTCTTTCTCTCGACTATTTATATGTACCTAAATGGTGGTTCGATTATTACCAACACCCAGTGACGTTAACGGCCGTCGATATCAGCGAATCAGTTTCAATAGAAATTGGTACCGAAGAGTTTGTTGCAGAAGGCACCAGTACGTTTGAGATCCATGCCATTGAGTTTAGAGGTAAATGGCTTCCCCTTGCTGATTACCAGAAAATCATCATCGTGGCTTGGATTGCGACTCTCTTTTCATACCTGTTGTTCTATCTTATTTCGACTCATAAGATGCTTAGGAAAGAGAAAGAAAATATTCAAAAATTACAAAGTCACTTAGCCAGACTGCAAACTGAAGTCTCCTTAGATCCACTCACAGGTTTACGCAATCGCCGTGGATTAAACGATCTATTCCAAGCGGTTGAACAACTCGCTAAGCATCAACACCATATCTCAATTGGTGTGCTCGATATCGATCATTTCAAAAACATCAATGACACTTATGGGCACGCAGCCGGCGATGACGTATTGCGTCAATTTAGCCAATTGTTACTTGATAACAGCCATGAAAGGGATATTTTGATTCGATGGGGCGGTGAAGAGTTTGTTGTGATTAAAGTAGGACAATCCTTGTCGCAGACGGAGCGATTCTTTAATGACCTTCGAAATGAGATAAAACTAAAAAATTGGCCAGAAGGTATCAGGTTAACAGCTTCTATTGGGGTGATAGAGCTACACAATGAATTCGTTGAAACCGCAATTGCTCGAGCTGATGAACTTCTCTATCAAGCAAAGGAAAACGGACGAGATAAAGTTATCGCCTTATAAGTAAATTACCACCTTCTAAAGAAGGTGGCTTTGTGTGAGCCCCCTAAAAGGGGGCCTTTGTTTAGTCCAGCGCTAATTGTTGCTGTTCCGCGCGCTCTTGCTTTTCTTGATGTCTCACATAACGTCGAATGATTTCTTCATTAATTCCTACGCTATCGACAAAATAGCCTCTTTGCCAAAAGTGGTTACCCCAGAGCTTATTTTTCCTCAAATACGGAAATTTACTGAAGAGCTTTAAAGCTATTTTGCCTTTCAACACACCCATTAACTTGGATATTGATAGCTTAGGTGGAACTTTTACTACTAAGTGCACGTGATCAACCTGGACATTCAATTCAACAACTTCACATCCAAGTTGATTACAGTAAACATTTGTACACCGATAAACTTCTTTACCTACATTGTTCTTCAAGATCCTAAATCGGTATTTTGGTGTCCACACTATGTGATATTGACATATCCAAAATACATGGGAAGCTTGATTGTATCTACTCATGTTATTTGTCCTCTTTGACTTCGCTAAAAATCAAGGAAGCATTTAACATGGGTAGAACTACAGGCGAAGCCTAACTGAATGATAACCACCTACTGAAGTAGGTGGTTTAGGGCTGAAAACAAAAAAACCACCTTCGCGGTGGTTTTTTCTTGAGTAGAATCTGTTGTCCTAGCTATTTAGTGATCGGCGTATAACCATATTCCGCAATAAGTTCGTTTGCTTGTTTGCTCTTGAGGTAGTCTAAGAAAGCTTTTGAGTCTTTGCTAACATTCTCTTTTTCAAACAAGACCAAGAATGGACGAGATAATTCATACTCTCCGCTAGCAATCGTTTTGTTGCTCGCACCTACACCTTCAAACTGAATAGCTTTGATTGAACGGTCGACAGAGCCCGTAGAAATAAAGCCAATCGCTTGTTTGTTGTGATTCACAATGGTTTTAACCATGCTGTTACTGTTCACCACTAAGTTGTCTGGGTTGATGTCCGAGACTAGACGGCCATTAACAATCTTGGTTAATCCCATTAAACTTTCGAAGCTATAACGAGAGCCTGATGACGCTTCGCGAGTCACAACCGCAATTTTTTGATCCGCACCGCCCAATTGTTTCCAGTTAGTGATCTTGCCTTTATAGATATCGAATAGCTGCTCACGCGTAACGTTGCTGATTGTGTTCGATTGGTTAACCACAACCGCCAAACCGTCAAATGCAATTGGAGACACTGTTAGAGACTCGTCTTGCTCACTTTCAGTAAGGTAACGAGAGCTCATACCTATATCTGCCACACCTTTCTTGACTAAGGTAATGCCAGCTGTAGAACCAATGCCTTGAACTGCCACATAACTGTCTGTGTAAGTGCTATTAAAATCTTCTGCGAGAACATCCATAACACGCGCAACGGATGTCGATCCCGAAACATTCACTTCCTCTGCTAAAGCGGGAGCCACTAGCATAGATGCTGATAATAATGTTGCTAGTGCAACGCGAACCATAATTCTCTCCTAATCGAAATGGACAACAAATAACGTGCATTATGGTATTTCGATTAGATGACATTTTTGTGAAAACCCATACAGACAATCGAATTACTTATTCATACTATGCTTATAACAAAGTCTTCTGGCGACCAATGTGAGATGGATATGGGGTTAGTGAGTTTATTGCAACGACAAGTTGAAAGCCGTGCGCAACTGATCTGTAAACAACGTAATCAAAGTACGCCTGCCGAACTTGGTAAAGCAAGCTATGAGTCAATGAACAACGGCGTAGTATTTATCAAGCAGCACTTCTTGTTGGACTCAACCCACTGCGACTACATGAATCCAGTAGCAAAAGTCGCATGGAATAGTGAACTGAACTTGTGGCAGCTGTTCTTACCCCATCATTCCGAACTAGATAACTGGCTACCGTATCCATTCTTAGCACAAAGCAGTGATCTAACCGCGATAATGCGCGAAGTCGATAAAGACCCAAAATCGATGTTTTGGAGTGACTGATTAAACCTTCTTACGCACGTCTACTAGCTTCATTGTATAACCCTGCGATAAGCCGTTGAGCTTGGTGATAATTGACCAACATTCTATTCACCAATTGCTGTAAATGTTCAACACTCGGTAATTGTTGGCCCTCGCTATTCATACGAGCACCTTCCGCTAAAGTAAGCACGCTATCGAACTTCAGCTCTTTCCCTAAGTTCTCAATTTTCATCAGTACATTGGTCATTAATTCAAAATCTACGGTTGAGTAGGCTTCAATTAACTGGTCCGTCAGACCATTAAGTTTTTCTTCTAGCCCCTTAAGTAGCTCAACTTTTTCGAGGTGGCTCAATGTAGAATCATTAAACGCAGAACTGGCGGACAGTTCTTCTTCAGTTAAAGCAAGTTGGCTAATTGGATGGCGAACCAACGGAATAACCGTGCTGGTATCTCCGCTAGTTTGTGAGCATGTAATGATCTTTGCAGAGAACTGATTAAGAGCGAGATCAAGGCTGTCTTTTTGCAGAGGTTTCGTCAGCACGAAGTTTGCTCCGGAGCCAATAAGTGAGTCATGGGCTTCTTTAAACACATCAGCGGTATAAGCGAAAATAACAGTATTAAGCTTTAGGTCATTTCGTATGCACGTAATAGTTTCAACACCACTCAACTTTGGCATATGATTGTCAATCACAATCAAATCAAATCGTTCTTTCTTAAGAATTTCAATCGCTTGTAAGCCATCTTCAGCCCAGGTAATATCATCGGCATAATCCTTAAGAAAACGCTTCGCAACAATAGCATTAACTCGATTGTCTTCAACTAAGAGGATGCGTATTGATTGCGATATTTTCATACCTTCAAGTGAGTGTAACGCGCTTTCGCTAGCATCAACTTCAATATGTTCAATGTCTAACGGCAAGTAAATATCAAACTGAGAGCCTTTTCCGATTTGACTGGTCACTGAGATATCACCGTTCATTAAGTCGACAAGCTTTTTCACTATCGATAAGCCAAGACCCGTGCCACCAAATTTTCGCGTAGTGGATAGCTCAGCCTGTTCAAAGGGAACGAATATGCAATCTAACTTGTCTTCGGCAATACCAATCCCAGTATCTTTAACCAAGAAATGTACTCCTTGAGATTCAGATTCATCGATTTGAATTCTGATTTCTACCTTTCCTTGTTGAGTGAATTTAATCGCGTTACCAATTAGGTTAAACAGAAGCTGTCGAGTCCGAGCCACATCACCAACCAACATTAAACTATCAGTTTTATAACTTGGTATAGAGAGTTCAATATTCTTTTCCTGCGCTAAAGGCTGTAGTGTGCTTCCTAAAGGTTGTACCAACTCTCTTAGTGAAAATGGCCTTTTCTCTAGTTCTAGTTTTCCTTCTTCTACCTTAGAAAAGTCGAGTATATCGTTGAGTAAAGTGACCAAGTGATTACCTGAATCTATAATCACCTCAGCATGCTCTTTCACCCTTGGTTCCGTACTATCTGCCCGTATCATTTGAGCGACACCAAGAACTCCGCTCATAGGAGTCCTTAGTTCGTGACTCATTGTAGCCAAGAATATTGATTTCGCATGGTTCGCCTTTTCAGTCCTATCTATTGCTTCTTGATAAGCAAGGTTATTGCGTTTTAGCTCTTGTAAACGATGAAGATAGGTATAAATAACAAAGGAGAACACCACGACACCTAAAACAGTTAGTAACTGAAACATTCTATTCTGAACAGTAATCGCTTGTTGTCTAAGAGACTTTTCTGAGAGTTCTACAAACTCTGAGTTTACGGGAGAAAGTAAAGCAGTAAAAAGCTCGCGCCTTTGCGAGTCAACTTGCTTAAAAGTCAAAATCGTCGATTCAAGTTGCTTGGGCATATTCCCTAAACTAGCTTGTTCATGTATTTGTTTTGCGGTGACTTCTCGCTCTAGAAGGCTGTCTTCAATTGGGACGTTCATGTAGTCAACCACTGTCGCCAACAGCGCATCTTTAACGATGATCAAACCAACTACTTTGTCTAAAGTTTCCGTCAACGCCAGTAAAGAATGGTGGAAATTGTCTAATACCTTGATTGTGCGATCATTATATAAACTCAATTTCCAACCTTGTTGGTAACTAGAGCGCAATGCTTCACTCTCTTTTTCAAGATCGACAATCACTGAATTGAGATAGTATGGATCTAACTGTGGAGATAGAGCGTGATTGGTCACGACATCTCGTACTTCAATAACTTCATGGCCTAAAGCACTAATAGCAGCGTAATAAGACGTGATTTGTTTATGCTCTATGTAAAGAAAATAAACAACTGTACAGATTGATAAAGATAGAATTGAAGCAATTGAAAATAGAATTTTAGTAAGGTTCATTTTCAAACTCCTCCAGAATAGATGGTCTCTCACCTGAAAGAGAGCTTAAAAAAGCACTGATTGCGTCAACTTCACTTGTTTCTAGAGAAAGTCCTAACTGGCTCTTGGCCATTATCTGAATCGCATCTTCCAATTTTTCTGTTTTTCCATCATGAAAGTAAGGGGGAGTGTTAGCCACATTTCTTAAACTCGCTACCCGAAAGATGTACATATCTTCCGATTTACTTGTATGCATATGGCGCCCCGTATCGTTTGAACGTTCTTGCCCATTATATTGCAAGCCATATAAACCAAACTTCATGACCATACCCCCTCCGATATTCGTGCCACGGTGACAACGTATACAACCATGTTTCTGAAACAGCTCCCATCCTTGAAATTGATTCGCGGTAAGCGCACTTTTATCGCCATTGAGGAACTGATCAAAGGGTGCATTAGGTGTAATAAGAGCATTCATAAACTCAACTAACATCGCTTTGATGGTCGTTTCATTCACTTCAATTTGTTGCTCAGAAAACAGCTTCGAGTATCGCGGAGAGTTGGCAACATACTCGGTCACAAACTGCCAGTTTGAATTCATTTCTATGTTGCTATGTATCGGACCATCAATCTGATCCTTCAAACTGTTCGCTCGTCCATCCCAGAAAAAACGGTAATTAAGAGCTGTATTAAAAACAGTAATGGAGTTTCTTAATCCTGCCCCCTCTACACCCGTTGACACTGCTGTTGGTTCGGCACCATTACTAGATAAGTCATGACATGATTCACAGCTAATTTGGCCGTTTGATGAAAGTTGAGGGTCCTTAAACAGTAACCAACCAATTTTAGCCTGTGGTTTATTAATATTCTCGGTCGTCGGCAGTGGAGCGACCAAGTCGACCTTACCTGAGACATTGTGAGTGACATGAAGTGAAGAACTATGATGCTCATGCTCGTCACTATGAGAGTGATGCTCTGTATCGTCGTGAGTAAATAACCAGATCAGAGGAGCGCCTCCAACCAAGAGTATCAACAATATTGCTGCAAACAGTTTTTGGTTTCTTGCCATATTCATAGTCCATTATGTGGCAGCCTTAGCTTACTTTTTAAACCTTACCAAATATAAATATAGTTTCATATTTGTAATATTCACTAAGAACATTAACTATCTAATTTTAGTGAATTGATTAGTTAATCTGGTTGTCGAAAGTCTCCGGCTTATGGACTTCTATTAACAAATATTGGAGAAGCTTACATTGCTTAAATGTCAGTATGAGTAGGAAGTGAATATCAAGAGAAAGATTCATAGACCAAAAACAAAGGGGCACTCTTTGAGCGCCCCTTTATAGTCATGATTGTAAAGATCGTCGAAATTACTCTGCCGCTTTTTCTACGTCTTCTACCGTTTTCACATCTTCAAAAATCTGAGTTGGTTTCGCTACCAAGTTACGGTTTTCTTGGTTCACTTCTGTTAGCACGACTTCTAGTACATCACCTAAACGGTAAGTCACTTCTTTGTCGATAGAAACAGTGCCGTTATCAGCACTGCACTCTAAGCGTTCTTTATTCGCCAGAATCAGTGAACCTGGAATAAACGCCGCAGCGCCGTTTTCTACTAAGCGAATACGCATACCTGCACGGTTAATGTCGAAGATTTCACCGTTGAATTTAGTCTCTTTCGCAGGCTCATCCGCAAGCGTTCGTGCGTATAACCAATCACCGACGTTACGCTCTGCAATTTTGTGGTGTTTACGATGAAGTGCCAATTCTTCACCCACAGTCTCATCAGCAGTTTGCACAGGCTCTTTACCTAAGATGTGCGCTTTCAACATACGGTGGTTAATCATGTCACCGTATTTACGAATCGGAGAAGTCCATGTCGCATAAATGTCTAAACCCATCGCGTAGTGTGGTAGCGGTTGATTACCAATCTCGCTGTACGCTTGGAACTTACGAATGCGATTATCAAGGTAGCTCGATTCCTGTTTACCTAACCAACGACGAAGCTCAGCAAAGCCTTCTAGAGTCGCGATAGATTCAGCGGTAAACGGTAAATCGCCTTCTGGATTAACAAAACCAAGAACATCAGCAATTTTCTCTGACTTGAAGCCTAAATGAGTGTTAAAGACACCTGAATTGAAAGTTGATTGCAGAGTACGACCCGCACAAATGTTAGCGGTAATCATCGCTTCTTCAACTAGGCGGTTTGCACTGCGGCGCATATCTGAGTGAATTGCAACAACGTCGTTGTCTTCGCTTAACTCAAAACGGTAGTCGGGGCGGTCTGGGAAGACAACGGCATTAGTTTCACGCCAGTCAGCACGTGCTAATGAGAACTCATACAAATCACGTACGATTTGTGCAACCTCTTCATTTGGTTGCCATTCCGGTGATTCACCGTTTTCAAGCCAATCTGATACATGGTCGTAAACCAAGCGAGCGTGAGACTTAATGTTCGCAGCAAAGAACTTGATGTCATCAGCAATTACACCGTCTTTACCTACCGTCACTGTACAGCAAAGCGCTGGGCGAACTTCATCTTGCATCAAAGAGCAAAGCTCATCAGCAAGATCACGTGGCAACATTGGGATATTGCGACCTGGCAAATAGATAGTAAAGCCTCGCTCACGAGCCACTTTGTCCATCTCACTTTCCGGAGAAATGTAAGCTGTAGGATCAGCAATAGCGATAGTTAACTCAAAGTCACCAGACTCAGTCTTTTTAGCGTATAGAGCATCGTCCATGTCTTTTGTTGATGCACCATCAATGGTTACGAATGGAACGTGAGTCATGTCTACACGCTCTAGATCCGCATCGTCATTGATTTCCCAGTGATCGATACCGGCAGGTTCGCTATTTGGTAAATCATTCTGAGCCAGCGTAACCCACCAAGGTGCAATCTTGTCATCTGCATCAGTGATTTTTTCAGAGATCTCTACAAAAAAACCATTATCACCTTTTAACGGGTGTTGGATAAGATGCGCAACAACCCAGTCGCCTTCTTTTAGATCATCACTTTTGATGCCTTTGCGAGTTTTTGCTTTTAAAGACAGTTTCTTAAGTTGAGGATGATCTGGCGTTACGTTCAATTTGCCTTTAAACAGTTTAACTCGGCCGATAAAGCGGTTAAGACCCTGTTCCAATAACTCTTCAGGCTCAGCTTGCTCGCGCTCTTTCTCTGTACGAATGATCGCTTTGACTTTGTCGCCGTGCATACATTTCTTCATGTATGGAGGCGGAATAAAGTAGCTTGTCTTATTATCGACTTCTAAAAAACCAAAGCCTTTTTCAGTCGCTTTGATTGTGCCTTCTTTTTTAGGAAGGTTTTCTTGAATTTGCTGCTTAAGTTGAGCCAGTAGAGGATTATCTTGAAACATCTATCTTGTTTTTACCGAATAAGTATCACACTGAAAAATTGTGCACACTATATCATTCAGCCTATAGCCTAGCTACCTTATCAGCATGTCAATCTAGCGCTCAAAAGGGAATTCAATCACTTAATTGAACCATTGCATCGCAGTCAATTCGTTCAACCAATGTGTCGATATGATGAATATGTGAACAAACAATCTCAATTCAGGAAAAAATTGTGATGAAATTCAATTTTTTCTAGCTTTTTTTATGCTTTTCAGGAATAATCCGCCCCCTTATATCGGTACCGATAACTCAGTGTTTCCGTATCGATGTGTTTTACGTCCCTAGTGGCTTGATGCGATTTACGACTTTTCCGCATCTGAATGGAATCAGCTCTCATCTGGATTTGTATTGGAATTGGTAGAGCTCGTGGGACCTTTTATTGACTTATATATAGTAGGATCCCAATGACAGATTCTGTAATTCAGTTCAGCGATCTAGCGCTTAACGACTCTATCCTTTCAGCTCTTGACGGTATGGGTTTTGTTTCACCAACTCCAATTCAGGCTGCTGCTATCCCGCACCTATTGGATGGTAAAGACGCACTAGGTAAAGCACAGACTGGTACTGGTAAAACTGCAGCTTTCTCTCTACCTCTTCTTAACAAGCTAGACCTTGCACAACGTAAGCCTCAAGCAATCGTTCTTGCACCAACTCGCGAACTAGCGATTCAGGTTGCAGCAGAAGTTAAGAACCTAGGTAAAAACATCTCTGGTCTTAAAGTTCTAGAAATCTACGGCGGCGCATCAATCGTTGACCAAATGCGTGCACTTAAAAACGGTGCTCACATTGTTGTAGGTACTCCTGGTCGTGTTCAAGACCTAATCAACCGTGACCGTCTGCACCTAGACGAAGTTCATACATTCGTTCTTGATGAAGCTGACGAAATGTTGAACATGGGTTTCGTTGATGACGTAACAGAAATCATGGAGCACGCTCCTTCATCTGCACAACGTGTACTATTCTCTGCAACTATGCCTCCAATGCTTAAAAACATTGTTGAGCGCTTCCTACGCGATCCAGAAACGATCGACGTTGCAGGTAAAAACCACACTGTAGACAAAGTAGAGCAGCAATTCTGGGTTGTTAAAGGTGTTGAAAAAGACGAAGCAATGTCTCGTCTTCTAGAAACTGAAGAGACTGACGCGTCAATCGTATTCGTACGTACACGTCAAGACACTGAACGTCTAGCTGATTGGCTATGTGCACGTGGCTTCAAAGCATCTGCACTACACGGTGACATTCCTCAGTCTCTACGTGAGCGTACTGTTGATCACATCAAACAAGGTGTTATCGACATTCTAGTTGCAACTGACGTTGTAGCTCGTGGTCTTGACGTTCCACGTATCACACACGTATTCAACTACGACATCCCATTCGATGTTGAGTCTTACATCCACCGTATCGGTCGTACTGGCCGTGCTGGACGTAAAGGTAAAGCGATCCTTCTAGTTCGCACTAACCAACTACGTATGCTTCGCACTATTGAGCGTGTAACTAAGTCATCAATGGAAGAGATCCAACTTCCACACCGTGACAAAGTTGCAGAGGCTCGCGTTGCACAACTTGGTGCAGAGCTTGAAGCAGATAAAGAACACAAAGCACTAGAGAAATTCTCTGAGCTAGTTGAAAAACTACAAGAGTCTCTAGAGCTAGACGCAGCGACACTAGCAGCAATCCTGCTTAAGCGTCAGCAAGGTAAGCGCCCACTATTCTACATTGGCGAAGACCCAATGATTGAAGCAATTGAGCGTGATAAGCAACGTCGTAAAGAGCGTCGTGAGAACGGCCGTGACGGTGGTGCTCGCCGCGAATTCAACACTCAAGACTGGGATACTTACCAACTTCAAGTGGGTCGTGAGCAAGGCGTTCAAGTTAAAGATATCGTTGGTGCACTTGCAAACGAACTAGGCCTAACAAAAGGTTCTATCGGTGCAATCAAACTAGCACAAGGCGAAACTTACGTTCAGCTTCCAAAAGCGATGTCTTCTGAAACTGCAGGCAAACTACAGAAACTACGTATCCGTCAGAAACAAGTTGATGCGGTAGTGTGTGACTTCACTGATTTCCGTGAACCACGCCGTGGTGGTGGTCGTGATGGCGGCCGTGGTCGTCGTGACGGTAACGGTGGTGGTTACCGTGGCAACCGTGAAGGCGGTCGCGATGGTAACCGTGGCGGCTACCGTGGTAACCGTGATGGCAACCGTGACGGTGGATACCGTGGTAACCGTGAAGGCGGTCGTGATGGAAACCGTGAAGGTGGCCGTCGTGATGGCGAGCGTCGCTTCGACCGTAACCGTGGTGGCGATCACCGTGGTAACTACCGTGGCGAACGTGGCCATGGTCGTGGTAACCGCAGCGAAGGTTAATCACCTAGCTTAAAAGTAAAAAGGATACGCATTGCGTATCCTTTTTTCGTTTCTAGAGAGAATGAAACCTAGCGGTTCAGCTAAAGATATATTTATCCATCATCGACACCATGCGGCCAATTTCTGGCTTGGTGATCGTGTCATTTGCTCCTAAGGCCAGCGCTTTAGCCCTGTTGTCTTCACTCATCAAAGAAGAAAACATCACAATCGGCATATCAGCATAAGCTTCACTGTCACGTAAGCGCTTCACTAAGTGCATACCATCCATACGAGGCATTTCAACATCAGTCACTACCCCATCTATCAGTTCACTAACTGGAAGGTTCTCTTCCTTAGCCACTTCAATCAGATTCATCAGTTTCTCATGCGCTTCCCCGCCATCTTTACAAGCAATAATGTTATAGCCCGCAGAACTTAGTGTGTCTTGAATCATAGAACGAATAAACGCAGAGTCATCCACGACCATTACTGTTTTAGCATTGCGCTTGGCAACCATACGCTGATTTAAATCCACGCTTCGGTCGAGCTTAACGTCATACTTCTCCATACTCAGTTCTGGGTTGATATCAGCGATAATTTTCTCAAAGTCTAAGATCATGATTAGATTGCCATCTTTGCGCACCACGGCCACGACACAATCTTGCTCACCCGCCTCTAAAAACTGGCTAGGCGACTCAACATCATTCCAAGAAATTCTGTGTATACGACTAATGGAATCAATCAAAAAGCCATTGGTCATATTATTAAAGTCAGTGACAATAACAAACTTACGATCAAGTTCACTACTGGTCGGAACGCCTAACCACCCCGCGAGATCGACTAACGGAGTCAATACGTCACGAGACGAAAACACACCAATCATATGCGGCTGAGCATTGGGGTAATCCGTTGTTTCAGGAACTTGAATCACTTCTCGAACTTTCGCAACATTGATCCCGTAGTAACAGGTCTTTTTGCTACCATCCGGCATTTCTTTGACTAGGTGAAACTCAATGATCTCTAGCTCATTCGTACCGCTTTCCGTCAGTATCGTACTGCTTGATACACTCATATTTTTAGGCCTACGCTCAATTTTTAAGGGCTATTGACTTTTTTATCGACTATTGAGTTATTTGTAAATTTCATTTGAAATCATTAGCAAATATTGTGAGTTACTCAACACCCCATTGACCTAATCAATACGCTTCCAATGATTCGGAGCCGTCAAACCCCACTGTTCCATCATCGTTTGTGAATATATAGCACTACCCTTGTTCTCGATCTGAATCGGCAAACTACTGGCCGACTCTCCATTTGCAATTCTGTTGACTAACCCTGCTGCCATTTCACCTTGGCTGTAACCATAGAGTACGATACCACCTGCCGCTTTACCTGTACCCACAGCGAAATCCCAGAAAGCAAAGATAGGCAAAGGCGTATGCTCACTTGTCCAGGTGATCACTTGATTAGCAGGGACATTTTCGCCAGATTCATCAACGAGTGTGTGATACAACCCAACAATAATTACACTTAGCCCTTCATCCCTTGCGTTTAGCACACTGTTCTGCCATTGCTGATTTGTGCTAATCGCTAAGATCTCAACGTCAATGCCCAAATTATCTCTTATTAAGCCATATTGCTTCTCTATATACTCTTTCGCGATCCGAGAAGTGGCACCAGAGTCAAACATCACTCGAACCTTAAATGACTCACCAGAAAACATACTTCTTAATTCACCTAGTGACTTAACAAATAATGGTCGTTCTAAAACTCCGGTTATTTTGGCTTTCCCTTGATACTGACGAAGAACCTGCCTTGGATTTGAATTAATACCCAAAAAGACGATTGATATGTCTTCATCATAAAGCTTTGGCAGCATATAAGTTAATGCATTGTCGTCACCTAAGATGACAATATCTGGTTTCAGCTGTCGATACCTTTCTAACGCCTCATTCGCTTTACGGTCATACTCAGATTTAGGTAAACGCTTAGTATCCATTTGGAAAGAGTCTAATGTCACAGAGGGAAGGAGGCCCTCCTCTAGTCCACGCACGTAGCTCGAATCCCATGGGTATTCAGAATGGTAACTTTCTATCAGTAGTACTTTTGTCGCATACGCGTTTGTCACGACAGCCATTAACAAAATAATCAGTAAGCGCATAACTACCTCCTACTCACTCTCTGTTAAGTGTAGTTGCGCTCTATGTTATCTGCTGATAGATACCCCCGATTATTGAGTGACCTACTATACTCAAAAATAAACTATTGAATGAATGGTATGAGTCGAACTAAACAAATAGAAGAAAGCCAGAATAATCCCTTCTATAGCCGAATCGGCCAACGAATCATTTTAATTATGGTTCTACTCAGTAGTGTCATCACGCTTTTCACCACGTTATTACAACTTTCATGGGACTATAAAAAAGAGTTCAATACGGTGAAACAACGCCAAATTGAAATACGCGATATTCACTCACCATTAATCGCTACTTCCCTTTGGGATTTTGACTTGATAGTGCTCCAGCAAGAAATTGATGGACTGGTAAACCTGCCGAGAATTGATTACTTAAAAATCACAAGTGGTGAATACTCGTTCCAAGCAGGTAAGGAAGTACTTACAGACCCAATCACCAAGCAATACCCTCTTATCTACCAATATCCAAATACCACTCGCTTTGAAGAGATCGGACAGATCTACATTCAATCTGACGCGCAAGAAATCTATAGCTATCTAATATGGCAAGCGATATCGACATTAGGCTTAAATGCAGTGAAGACATTCTTGGTATGCTTTCTCGTGCTGATGGTATTTCACAAAAGCATCAATCGGCGTATCTTTTCTGTCGCTCAATACCTTCGTAAATACAATCCGCGCCACCCAGCCAAGCCCCTAAAACTTGAGCACTTAAAATGGATTACGGAAAAAGAAGATGAGCTAGATTGGCTAGCCAACGAAACCAATAAGATTACTGATAACGTTACTAAGCTGTATGGGAATATAAAACAGGAACAAGAGCGGCTGAGTGAGTTTGCGCATATTTCGTCGGACTGGTTATGGGAAACCAATGCCCAAGGTCAGCTCGTATATTGCTCTGATAGCATGCGAAATGCCTTAATGATCCCTCCCGAAAGTAAACCTAGATTAGACGAAATCCCCACTCTGTCTTCATGCTATACGCTGCGAAATCGACTTAATAACCATTACAACATTTCGATGTGCGAAGAGAGTATCACGCTTAATCAGAAGCTCGTTTACCTATTGTTTAAAGCTAAAGCTCGCTTTGAAGAAGGGGAGTTCATCGGATTTCGTGGCACTGCTATTAACATTACTGAGCTTAAGCTCACTCAAGTAGAGATCGAAAAACTAAATCAAAACCTCGAGAAAACAGTCGCTAAACGTACTCAAGATTTAGAACAAAGCATGCTTCAGCTTCGACAAACTCAAGAACATCTTGTTGAGTCTGAAAAGCTTGCAGCATTGGGTGGGCTCGTGGCTGGAGTCGCCCATGAGGTCAATACGCCTCTAGGCATCGCGGTGACAGCCACTTCAGTTATACAAGATGTAACGAATGAAGCGAATCAAGCCTTTAATAACCAATCATTGACTACTGAACAATTTCAATCCCTCATGCAACGAATGACAGAGAGCTCTTCAATGCTTGAACATAACCTTAATCGCGCTGCCAAGTTAATACGCGACTTTAAGCAGACTGCGGTTGATCAAGTGTCTGAAAGCCGAAGTCAATTCAGTATTTATCAAGTGCTAGAGGCTCTGATTGCGAGCTTACATCCAGAGACTAGAAAAATTCCCGTTACGCCTGTCTTAGAGGGTGATCGAACCATAATGATGAATAGTTTGCCAGGTGTCCTGACTCAAGTGATTTCAAATTTGATTATGAACAGTGTTAATCACGCATTTGAAGAATCGCAGCAAGCAGAAATCACTATCCAATTTCGTGCGGAAGAACAAAGCATAGTGGTGGAATATCAAGATAATGGCACAGGTATCGAGGAGGCCTCTCATCAAAAGATTTTTGAGCCTTTCTATACGACGAAGCGAGGAAAAGGTGGCTCTGGCCTTGGATTGAACCTCGTATTTAACCTTGTTAAACAAAAACTTAAAGGTGAACTAGCATTTGATTCAGAGCTAGGAAAAGGGGTCCACTTTCAATTGTTCTTACCTCGTGAGTTACCACAGGCGCTACCAGATCAATCGGGTAGTGATTGACGTATCTCGATGAATTCATCCCAGTGTTGGATTAGAAGTTCCACCAGCTTGGGTTCGAAATGGAACCCTTTTTGCTTGATGAGTTCCTGTTTAATTTGATCATCACTCCAAGGTTCCTTATAGCTTCGCTTCGAACCAAGTGCGTCAAACACATCAGCTAACGCTGCAATTCTTCCACTCGTTGGAATTTGCTCTCCCCTTAAGCCGTTCGGGTAACCAGTCCCATCCCACTTTTCGTGGTGATATGCTGCGATCTCTTTCGCCTTAACAATTAAACAGCGTTTGGAGCGATCAAGTATTTCGACCCCGTAATCGACATGTTTCTTCATAATTTCCCATTCACTTGCGTCAAGCTTACCAGGCTTATGCAGAATTGAATCAGGAACCGCGACCTTACCTACGTCATGTAAAGGCGCTGCGTGCTTGAGCATCACCGCTTCTTCTGGACTCAATCCATACAATAACGCAAGTTTCTCGCAGAACATGGATACGCGCTGTACGTGCGCACCAGTTTCTCGACTACGTGCTTCGACAGCATTGGCTAGGCTATAAACCAACTCTTTCGATGTTTCTCTGATATCAAGCAGTAGATTCAGATTCTCAAACGTTAGCCCGATATTTTGCATATAGATTTCAAGCAACTGAATATCTAATTCGGATAACACTTGATGAAAATTCACGTACAACAAACTATCAACGCCTTGCTCATCACTGGCATATAAAACGAAGGCATCCCCAAAATGCTGCGAGTAGCGATCTTCGAGCACTTTTTTACATCGCATCGCCACATCATCGGGTAATTTTTCAAACGCACACTCGCTATAGCAATCGACATATTCCCCTGTTGCAGCAAGAGTAAGCGCACGCGAAGCTTCACCTTCAGGCCGAGGTCTGACAACACCATAGAAGGCTGATTTTTCTAATTTGAGTAATGAGGTCAATTGTTCAAGCACCGATGACGCATAGGCTTGAAGCGTTGTGGTATTTTGCACTTTAGCAGAAGATTCAATGACCTTTTTCAACCCAGTTTTTTGTGCGGCGATCAAACACAAATCTCGGTAAGCTCTCAGCATCGAATAAAGTAGTGTTTTTAATTTCTGAGTCGTGAGTTCTGTCTTCTCTTTATAATCATCAATTTCATACTCTCGAATGACGACATCTTCCGGCGCTTGACCAGCCTGCCCGGTACGCAGAACGACTCGAATTAAATGATCTTGAGCATCATCTCTCAGGTACTGCACCAGCTCCAAACCTGCATGTTCGCTTTCCATAACCACATCGACGAGTGCCAATGCGATATCCGAATGCTGATGGTAAACCTGTTTGGCTTCTTGGGCGGAATAGGCAGAGATAAGTTGTAACGGCCGGCCATCAAACAGAAAGCCAGATAGTGCTAGACGAGTAATTTGATGTACCTGTTCATCATCATCTACAAGTAGCACAACCCAAGGAGCCACTGGCTTTCTCGGTTCATTTAGAGCGGTAGTAAGATCATCTTGTTGTCGATGATCCGCGAACAATTCCATATAGTCGCCCAACCATATACGATGACTCATCCTTTAGTTTTAGCACAGAAATGAACATTTAGAGTGACGGCGAAAACACAACTTGGTTGCGACCACCCTCTTTGCCGCTATACAACGCATTGTCCGCAGCACTAAAGTGATTACTATCCATCTCTAGATCCCGGCGCATTACTGGCCCAACGGCGCCTATCGTAACAGAACTTTTTACATCTCCTGCTAATGTTGAAATCGGAGTATCAGCGACAGCTTGACGTATATGCTCCAGTATCTGTTCACAATCTGGTTGATAAGGGATAAGACAAGCAAATTCTTCACCGCCCCAACGAATAGCAACACTGCCGTCAGGCAAGTTATGCTGGATGCGGCTTGCCACCTCAACTAAGACCTCATCACCAACATCATGCCCATGCTGGTCGTTAACTTGCTTAAACTTATCCAAATCCATAAGTGCAAATACAAAGCCTGACTGTGGGTCTTCCTCATCCGCTTCTTTAAGCCACTTTTCATAGCAGCGACGATTCTTTAGTCTGGTTAGAGGGTCAGTGTTTGAAATCGTTTCCAGTTCCCGGTTATCTCGAGTCACTCGGCGAACTAACACAATCAAGACTAACGCGCACAGTACCCCCATCACAATGAGCGTTCTATTACGCAGCTTTTGCTTTTCTAGCGTCAGTTGAGCAAGTTGGTTTTGCGTATTCAGAAGGTCACGCTCTTGCATCAATTGTTGATTTGAAAACTGTTGCTCAACCAATAGCAGCTCGCTTTGTCGCCTGTCGAACAAAAGCTGCTTGTCTTTCTGATAATAGAGCTGAAACATTTGCAGCGCTTGATCAGGCAGTCCATATGATTCATAAGCCTGCGCCAAAAATCGATATGTGCGAATCAACCAAGAACGACTACCAATCTGTTCAAAGTAGTTTAAAGCGGCGCTGGCACTGGTCAGGACTTCCTCGTAGCGATCCATTTCAAATAATGTTTGAGCTTTGGTCAGGTAGCACTGTCCAAGCTGTAGCGGGTAGCGAGAAGACTCTGGATGAGTAAGGCATTTTTGGACCGTCGCCAATGCAGCGGGAAAGTTTTCTTCAACCATTTGAACATCCGCCAAAGCCTTCAAAGCAACCACTTGTTGTCGTGAGGTCGAAACCTCATCGAGATACTGTTCAAGCTGCTGATATTCAAGCCTAGCAAGTTCTGCTTGCCCGAGTCGATAATAGATATAGGTGCGATTAGCGTGCAAAATGAGCGGCACCCCATTCTCGACTAACTCACTCGACTGATAAGCGTTTAGCGAAAGGCTGAAAAATTCGAGTGCACTTTGCCACTCTTCTAAGTGGATATACACTAGCCCCATATTGGATAAAAGCTTGCTGTTATATATGTGCTGAGGGTATTTTTGACCAAGTAAGATCCCTTGATGGAAATAGCGCTGGGCACTGATGAAGTCATTGCGAATGTTGTACAACGCGCCTGCGGTGTTATAGGCTTTCACCAAAAGATCTTCATAACCAATCCTTTCAGCTAGGGCGATCGCTGTTTCCACAGCCGTAATACCTCGGTTTGTTTCCCCCTTTTTCGCAAACTCGATGGCTTGCTCGACCAGAGCACTGGCTTCTAACCAGACCAAATCATTCTGATGAGCTAATTTAAGAAGCTGCTGCGTGTACTCTCCGACTTTTTGATTGTTTTCTGAATGAAGAGCAATGTTCACCATCACCATATAGCGATATGCAGTTTCGATTGGGAGCTCATCTCTTTGCATCTGCTCTTGAAGTTGCGCAATACGTTGACGGGATTCGTGAGGCTCACTTCTTGACAGTGTGCGAAGTACTAACAGCTCTTGCCTGTACGAAGTTTTGCCAACTTCAGCATCAGGGTTAAATACCTGTTCAGTGTCTGGTGAATTGCCTTCAACCAATACTGGTTCAAAAGGACGAAATAAAAATACCGCTACAAAGAGTAGCGGTAACAGGCTGATTATTATCGGTTTGATGATTCTTGATAGGCTCAACTTCACGAGTACCCAAAGATGGAAACCGTGCAATTTTAATTCAGAGCCAGCACCTTATCAATACAATGTACGGATAGATTAAAAGATTCAGATTATTTCAGTGTCAAAACCGTTGAACGCTCAACTAATGTTGGCTCAAGTTGCACCACTTGTGCATCCGTAGAACGACCTTCAACTTTATTTAGAAGTGCTTCTACCGCTGCTTTACCAAGGCGATATTTAGGCTGATGAACAGTGGTTAAAGAAGGGGTCATAAACTTGGCAATATGAATATCATCATAGCCAATAATAGATAGCTCCTGAGGGATCTTGATGCCTTTCTCATGTGCGGCATTGATTACTCCCATTGCCATCATATCATTACAGACAAAGATAGCGCTTGGAAGCTTCCCTTTCGCATAGATACGATTGAATGCCTCATAGCCCCCTTCACATTCGAAGTCAGACTCTACAATCCAATTCGGGTTGAAAGAGAGCTCTGCTTCATTTAGCGCTCGCTTATAACCTTCATAGCGCATCTGAGCTTGGTGCTTTACAAGTGGACCAGTGATACAACCGATATCTTTGTGCCCGCAGCTAATAAGGTGCTTAGCGGCAAGGTAGCCTCCACGCAGAGAGTTGTCTTGAATCTTGTCGCTAGTAAATAGCATGGGTCCCCAGTCCATAACAACCACGGGAATGTCAGGGTATTGGGCAAAGACGTCAATGCGCTCACCTTCAAGTGATGAACACATAAGAATCAGGCCATCGACACGCTTTTGAAGTAGCGTATCAATCGACCCTCGCATGCGCTCATTATCACCTTCAGTATTACATAGAATAAGGTTATAACCTTGGTGATAACAGCTACGCTCAACCCCTTTAACCACCTCACCAAAGAATGGGTTGGTTGAGGTCGTAACAAGCATACCAATCGTCTTAGTTCGATTGACTTTAAGGCTACGTGCAAGTGCTGAAGGGCGATAGTTTAGCTCTTGAGCTGCCTTATTAACTCGCTCTGAGATTTCTTCACTGACGTAGCGAGATTTGTTAATGACATGGCTAACCGTTGAAGTTGATACTCCGGCTCGTTTCGCAATATCCTTCATTGTTGCCATGTCATTCTCTCCGTGATGTGGGGCGTTAATTTCTTTGTGCTAAAAATGCATCCACTTCATCACGTGTCGGAATGGAGGTTTGAGCTCCGAATCGAGTCACAGAGATTGCTGCAGCCGCATGTGCAAACTTAATCGCTGATTCTAAAGGCAAATCTTCTAATAGACCAGTGACCAATGCCCCATTAAATGTATCGCCTGCTGCCGTGGTGTCTGTAGCGTCAACTTTAAAACCAGGAATCAACTCTCCGCGACCATTTTGGCTAAGCCATACCCCTTTTGCACCCAAAGTAATCATCACAATCTCGATACCTTTGCGGTGTAAAGCATTCGCCGCCTCTTGAGCACTGTCATTATCGGTAACGGTTACACCGGTTAATACTTCAGCTTCAGTTTCATTGGGGGTAATCACATCCACACACGCAAGCAAAGAGTCCGGCAATTCGCGGGCTGGCGCTGGGTTTAATATCACATTCGTCTTAGCATCTTTTGCCACTTGGGCTGCTTTCTCAATGCCACACATTGGTGTCTCTAATTGCATTAATAAATACTTGGCTTGACGAATATTCTCAAGGTCCGACTCAATAGATTCAGCAGTGAGTTTGGCATTCGCTTCAGCGGAGATGCAAATACTGTTTTCGCCACTCTCAGATACTTGAATCATCGCGATACCAGTCGGGCAGTTTGGCTGCATTTTTACACCCGTGATATTGATGTTATCCATCTTGAAGTTTTCACGAATATTAATACCAAAAGCATCATCACCGACACATGCAATAAAACCGGTATCTGCTTTCAAGCGAGCCGCTGCAACCGCTTGGTTCGCCCCTTTACCGCCAGGAATAACTTGATAGTTTTGACCATGCAACGTCTCGCCAGGGCGAGGAAAAGAAGGCACTTGAAGAACATGGTCAGCGTTGACACTACCTAAAACCACTAACTTATTCATACGCTTATCCTCGGTTCTTTATGAACCTTTTATACAATTTGAACAGGAATAATAAGTTTGCACTCTCTGAGAGTTTATTAGTAAGAGCGCAAGCTTATTTGCCCTCCCTCCCATACGACAGATAAAAATGGGAGAGAAGGCAGAATTGTTATTTAGTAATCACTTTCAGCGGTACAGGGATGTACTGCTCAACAGTAGTGCCTTTAAGTACTTGGTCAGCTGTTTCGATACCTAGTGCACCGATTAGGTCTGGCTGTTGTGCAATCGTTGCTGATAGCTTGCCACGGTTTACTGCTGCAATGCCGTCATCTGTGCCATCGAAGCCAACGATCATCACGTCTTTACCCGACGCTTGAACAGCACGCAGTGCACCTAATGCCATTTCGTCATTTTGCGCAAATACCGCTTGTACGTCAGGGTTCGCCGCTAGTAGGTTTTCCATTACGTTTAAACCTTTCGTACGGTCGAAGTCAGCAGGTTGGCTAGCCAATACATCCATCTCACTGCCTTTAACAGCGTTCATGAAGCCTTCACCACGTTCACGAGCCGCAGATGTACCCGCAATACCTTCAAGCTGAATAACCTTCGCCTTCATACCTACTTTTTCAACAATGTAGTTACCCGCCATTTCGCCGCCAACTACGTTGTCAGAAGCGATGTGACTCACTACTTCACCACGACTTGCACCACGGTCTAGCGTCAGTACAGGGATATTCGAACGGTTAGCCATACGAATTGCATTCGAAACCGCATCAGAATCTGTTGGGTTAATCAAAATTGCTTTTACGCCACGAATAGTAAGGTCTTCAATATTCGATAGTTCTTTACTTGGATCGTTCTGAGAATCTAGAACGATCAGGTCATATCCAAGTTCTTTCGCTTTTGCTTCCGCACCATCTTTCATTGTCACAAAAAATGGGTTGTTCAGTGTCGACAGTACAATCGCCATCGTGTCTTGTGCCTGTGCTGAAACAGAAACGGTAGACGAAAGAAGTGCAGCTGAAATAAGAGTTGCGAGTTTTTTCATGGTGTTAGTCCTTTGTGTAGGGCGAGTCAAGTCGTTGCCTGACCCTATTAGTTATGAATTACTTGTTTTTGTTATCTACCAGTACCGCAAGAAGGATTACCACTGCTTTTGCGATCATTTGATAGTAAGAGGAAACGTCGAGTAGGTTCAGAGCGTTATTCAGGAAGCCGATAATCAAAGCACCAATCAATGTGCCCATGATGCGGCCTTTACCACCCATTAAGCTGGTACCGCCCAGCACGACTGCCGCGATTGCGTCTAGCTCATAACCCATACCGGCTGTTGGCTGAGCAGAAGAAAGTCGAGAAGTAACGATGATGCCTGCTAGTGCTGCAAGTAAACCACAGATTGCGTAAACACCAATCTTCACTCGGTCAACATTGATACCCGACAGACGAGTCGCTGATTCATTGCCACCTAAAGCATAAACATAACGACCAAAGCGTGTGTGGTTAAGCACGTACCATACAGAAGCAAATACCACCACCATTAACCATACAGGTACTGGAATACCCAGTGCGTAGCCTGTACCAAACCATGCGAACGCATCAGCGGTGTCAGTAAAACCAGTAGAAATTGGTCGGCCATCGGTGTAAACCATGGTGACACCACGTAATAACGTCATGGTAACCAGCGTTGCGATGAAGGCTTGAACTTTGCCTTTCGCGATAATAATGCCACTAATCGCACCCAATGCTGCACCAGCAAACAGTGCGGTAGGGATAGCGATCAGCACAGGTACTTCCATCGCAATTAAGCTAGCGGCAAACGCGCCACATAATGCGAGGACTGAGCCGACACTTAAGTCAATGCCCGCTGTTAAGATAACCAACGTCATACCCACTGCGATAATCGCATTCACCGAGGTTTGACGAAGAATGTTTAAGATGTTGTCGACAGTGAAAAAGTTTGGATTCAAAAATGACACGACGACGATTAAAAACAGTAACGCGATCAGCGATTTTTGCTCGATCAGCCACTCTTTGCTAAACAACTTTTTAGCGTGTGAATTGGTTGGTTTGCTCATGGTATTGGTACTCATGCTGCTTCCTCATTAATCTTTTTGCCCACGGCACAGGCGAGTAATTTTTCTTGATCGGCGTCTTTTGCATCAAACTCGCCACTAATACGACCTTCATGCATCACAAGAATGCGGTCACTCATGCCCAACACTTCTGGCATCTCAGATGAGACTAAAATGATGCTCATACCGTCGGCTTTAAATTTGTTGATCAGTTGGTAGATCTCTTTCTTCGCCCCAACATCGACACCACGAGTTGGCTCATCAAGGATCAGGACTTTAGGTTTCGTCATTAAGCCTTTCGCAATCGCGACTTTCTGCTGGTTACCACCTGATAAATTACCAATAATTTGATCGCGGGTTGGCGTCTTGATGTTGAACAATTTGATGAAGTCTTCAACGGCTATAACCTCTTCACCATGTAGGATTCGTCCACCTTTAGTGAGTTTGTCTAAAGCGCATAAAGACATATTTTCTTTCACTGACAACCCCAACACCAAGCCATCCCCTTTACGGTCTTCAGAGATGTAAGCGATGCCATTCGCCAAACCATCTTGAGGGCTCACTGGGTTTATGGTTTTGTTATCTAGATTTATTACGCCACGCTCGCTTGGCAATGCGCCATAAATAACCTTCATCAGCTCAGTTCGTCCTGCACCCATCAAGCCCGAAATACCTAAGATTTCTCCTCGCTTGAGTGTGAAGCTAACATCATGAACACCTGAACCGGTTAACCCGACCACCTTTAAGCAATCTTCACCGTGGGTCACATCGATACGCGGATATTGCTCGTCTAGCTTGCGGCCCACCATCATCTCGATTAAGCCATCTTCATCGGTTTCTGCTACTTCGCACTGACCGATAAATTTGCCATCACGGAGCACAGTAATGTCATCACAGATTTCAAAGATTTCTTTTAAACGGTGAGAGATGTAAACAATGCCGCAGCCTTGCTCACGAAGCTCATTGATCACTTTAAACAGTGACTCCGTCTCCGTATCCGTCAGTGCATCCGTCGGTTCGTCCATAATGATGACTTTAGATTCGAATGAGAGTGCTTTGGCGATTTCAACCATTTGCTGCTCGCCTAAGCTCAGATCACCTAGTAGCGTTTTTGAGCTGTGTTTTACGTTGAGGCGAGCAAGTAACTTATCGGCCTCGTCATACATTTTGCCCCACTGAATTCCGCCAAATGCGCTGGTAAATTCACGTCCTAGGAAAATGTTTTCGGCGATGGTTAGCTCAGGGATCAAGTTAAGCTCTTGGTGAATAATGCTGATACCGGCTTGTTGAGAGTCTCTAGGCCCTTTGAATGCCGCTTGATCACCTTGATAGTGAATCGAACCTGCATCCATGGTGTATATACCCGTAAGCACTTTCATTAAGGTCGATTTTCCCGCACCGTTTTCTCCCATCAATGCCATTACACGGCCCGGGTAAACATTTAGGCTGGCCTTATCAAGTGCTTTCACACCCGGAAATGCCTTCTCAATCGAACTCAGCTGTAATATGGCTTGAGTCATAATTATTCCTTTCAGTTACGGGTTAAAAAACCACACCGGCTTGAAATATTACGTTCGCATAAGGAGTACACTCTCCAGTACGAACGACGGCACGACTGTCAGCTGTGCGAGCCTTAAATTCTTCGTGAGAAACATAAGTCACTGAGATCGATTTTCCAGTTGCTTCGCTTTCAGCGTTAACTTGCTGGATTAGCGCTTCGTGGTGCGCTGGGCTGACTGTCGCAAACTCTTCTGCGATCACAACACCTTCAATTTGGGATTCGCTCAGGATCACTTTGACTGTTTCCAGAAAGGAAGGAACACCATGAGTCAACGCTAAGTCAATACGCTGAACGTCGTCAGGAATAGGCAGGCCAGCATCACAAATAGTGATTTCATCGGTGTGGCCCAATGTCGCCACCAAGTAAGAAAGTTCAGAGTTTATTAGAGTACTTTTTTTCATTTCATCGACCTATCGAATACACGCTCAAGCTTTCGTGAGCCTTGTCGTTTTCATCGTTTTTCTTATTGAGAAAAAACTCATCGAAACGTTTCGATAACATCTTAGTCGTTCACCTAGAAAATACGAGACTACAATTTATAGAGTGTGAATTTGATCCTCTTTGATACTTCAAAAGAGCAAAACAAAGTGATTTAGCTCACCTATCGAAACGTTTCGATTGTCCGTTTTCAGCTAATTTTTATCTTATCTCTACCCACGAATTGATCTTTTTCGGTATAGTTGCGCCAGAAAAGATTAGGAACAGAATATGAATAAGATAACCATTACTTTCTTGGCTCTATTGGCACTTAGTGGCTGTAAAGAAGAAGTAGGCACACAAGCATGGTGTGATGACATGGCCGACAAACCAAAAAGTGAGTGGAATGCTCAAGGCGCTGTGGACTACGCGAAATACTGTGTACTACAAGATGCTGTCGGCAGTGAAGCTTGGTGTAATGACCTTGAAGAAACACCGAAAGGTGATTGGAGTGCCAACGACGCTGCAAGCTATACGAAACACTGTGTATTCTAAAAAGAAAAAGGTCTGACATTTAATCAGACCTTTTTACTCACCGATTATTTAGCTGATAACTACACACGTTCTTCTAATGAAATATTGTTGTTCGCCCACAACAGAGCTTGCAATCGATTCTTGGCATTGATCTTCTTAAAAATATTATGCAGATGTGTTTTTACTGTATTTTCACTGACAAACAGTTCATCAGCAATTTGAACATTGGATGCACCATGACCTAAAAGACGCATAATTTCTTTCTCTCTTTTAGTCAAATTCGCATACGCTTGAGAGGTCGTTACTGTGTTCGCACAACGGAAATGCTCAATGTAATCTTGTGCGACTTTACGCGACAACCACATCTCATCATTCATGATCTTGTCCATACCTTTAAGAAGCAATGAAACATCATCATCAATATAAAATACGCCAACCAGGTTGCGCCATTTGAACAACTGACTAGAAGGGGCTTCAGATGGGCAGTTAAATACAATCTCTTTGATTGTTGCTTTACTCTGTGTCTTAGCGTTGTTGTAATCATCAAACTTCGCATCATCTAAATAGTGATAGTCGATCAGAACAAGGTCATCGAGTTTACCACCACTGGACTCCATAACTCTCAATGCATCTGAAGAAACAATATTAACCTGTATGGGAAGGCCTTTTTCCAGAGAATCCTTGAGCAGTTTTGACTGCATGCTAACATCTGAAATAAGGGTAATTTGGTAAACATCATTGTTCGTCATGGCAAAAACCTCGGCACATCTAATCGATGACTTAAAACTATCGTTTAGACACAAATAGTCAACATGTTGTTTAACACCAAACCTCCAACATCGAAGAAAACATACAAATTAATCATGAGATTAAGTGCATTTTCTTAATTGTGAGAAAAATGTTAACTATGCCATTTTGTTACCCATGCGACTCGATGCTTGACTAAAAGTAGTAGCGCGAGAATCAAACTGCTGAACACGTTTAACCCACCTCCACTGCTCTCTCCTGAATTTGAAGAAACGTCTCTACTGATAGAGCCACTATCATTGTTAACCAAAGTTCTCGTGCTCCCAGAAGTAACAACGTATGTTTTGGGTTCTTCTTGGCCGTTGATGACTCTCGCAATCCAAGCTTGATAATCATATACATCCGTAAAAACTGAAGTCACATTGATAGTGGTGTCACCGCATGTTGCTGGCCCGAAGCTGGTAATACCAATTTGTATGTATTGGCTGCCATTGTACCAATAGATTGGTCCCCCAGAATCGCCATTACAGGTCGAGTTGCGATAGCCGCCTTGGATAGGCCCAGTAAAACATAGTTGGCTCGACGTTAGATCACTACCGTAGATAGATTGGCAAGTTTGGTTATTCACATACGTGAGAGAGGTGTCGAGTAACCGCGTCCCCCCCGCTACATTTCCCTCAATGTAACCATGTCCAACCGCCTTGTAATCATCATTTGCAGCGAATGTATCATTAACACTGGTATTGAGCAGCGAGGTGTAATCAGACACGGACAACGCCGTTTCAAGTTCAATGATTGCTATATCGTTTTTCCATAACGCATCTGATGAATCAACATAATTATCGGGGTAGTAGAAAGCTTTCGCTCTCGCTTGTTGGGAAGATAGAAAATGGCTCTCATCTTCAAGCTGAGGAGCAACAACCGTATAGAGCATCAGATTATCATCGCCATAGATGCAGTGAGCGGCTGTCAGTGCAAACCTTGGATTAATTATGGTTGCACCGCAATAAGAAGACGTGCTGTAAAGATTGTTCGAACGATAAAACAGACTGGCGAAAGAGGGGTAATGGGAAATGTTCGCGTTACTACCATTAACGATATAACGCTGAATTCCAACAGCTGAAGAAATTGAGGAGTAAAACAGTAACCAAACTAACCAATACAACTTAGGCATAGTATCAAATCCTTTGAAACCAACCTTTAGTTTAGTTTATTACTCCTCGTTGTGTAGAAGAATTCGCTCTAAGTAATTCTATTTAGACGCTCTTTTCCACCCTAAAAAGCCAAGTGCTGATAACAGAAACAATCCGATTGAACCACCACCACCGCCACCAGAACTAGGGTTAAGAGCTAAGTTACGTTGGCTGTCAGTTACTGTGACTTTTGGTGTTTCACTGCCATTTAAAACTGAGTTAATCCACGTTGTGTGGTGAGACACTTCCGTAAATATTGAGTTGGCTCTAACATTAAGATCCGTATCCCCACAGACCTGAGGACCAAAGCTGGTAATCCCCACCTGTTTCGAATTCCAATATAACGGACCACCTGAGTCACCCTGACAGGTCGCGTTTTCGTAAACAACCGTTGCTGCACCATTCATACATAAGTTTTCACTTGTATCTACCCCCTGATAAATACCGGCACAATCAGCATTCGTAACATATCTAAGAAGAGTTCTTTGAAGCTCATCCGTCGAGTCGACATTAGTCTCGGTATTCCCGCGTCCCACTGCATAGAAGTCTTGCACTGGGCTGGTCAGACGATAGTTCGGCTCATCCGCAGTCTCCGCTAGGTCTGCGTAGGAAGTAACTGCTGTAATCGGCTGAGCTAATTTCAAAATTGCAATATCATTGGCAAGCGTCGTATCGTTGTAATCACTTCGGTAATAGTATTCGCTAACCATCACTCGCTGTTGAACCGAGTTTGGAAAGTCATTTTCGTTTTGTAACTGAGGTACAACCGATGTAAATAATTGATAATTGTTATCGCCATAAATACAGTGCGCTGCGGTTAAAACATACTGAGATGACAATAATGTTCCACCACAATAAGGTCCACTACCGTACACACCGTCGTAATCAATACGATCATAAAAAAGACTGACAAAGTCCGGATAAGCAGACGCGCTTATGTCTGTACCATTCACAATATAAGGAGTGACCTCCGCACTAAGAGCATTAGGAGCCCAAAGCGTAGCAAGCAAAATAGGAATACTTCTCATAATTACTACCTTTTATAAAATCCATCTCATTGTACGTAAATCCACATACAAAAAAACCTCTCCTAAGAGAGGTTTTAGCACATAAACGAATGACTCGTCACATTTGATTAACCACGGTAGTATCGTTGAGGAACAAATGGCATTTTTTCTACAGTCATTGGTAACTTTTTCCCACGTACATCGGCAAATACTTCAGTGCCAACAGCCGTAAGATCTGATCGTACATAAGCCATTGAAACCGGCTTACCCGCACTTGGACCCGCTGTACCGCTAGTCACAACACCGATCTTGTTATCTTCTGCATCAAACAACTCAGCGCCTTCACGTACAGGAGCCTTCGTTTGGCCAACTAGGCCAACGCGCTTGCGTGAAACATCTTTGGTTTCGATTTGCTTAAGGATGATATCTGCACCAGGGAAACCACCTTCACGTTCGCCACCAATGCGACGAATTTTCTGAATACCCCAAAGTAGGCTCGCTTCAACAGGCGTTGTTGTCGTATCAAGGTCGTGACCATATAAGCACAGGCCACATTCAAGGCGTAGGGAATCACGTGCCCCAAGGCCAATCCACTCTACCTCTTCTTCAGCCGTCAGTTTTTGCGCAAGCTCTTCTGCGTGAGTGTTCGGTACAGAGATTTCGTAACCATCTTCACCAGTGTAACCACTGCGGCTAACAATACACTCAACACCTAGAATATTAAGCTTTTTCACATCCATGAAGACCATGTCCGCAACTTGAGCATTAAAACGCTTAAGTACGTCTACTGCTTTAGGACCTTGAAGTGCCAACAGTGCGCGGTCATCAATGATTTCTAGTTCCACACCTGAAGGTAGATGCGCTTCTAAATGGTTGATGTCTTGTTCTTTGCATGCAGCGTTAACCACCACAAACAAATGATCATCAAGGTTAGCCACCATTAGGTCATCCAAAATGCCGCCTTCATCATTAGTAAAGAAGGCATAGCGCTGGTTACCTTTAGGAAGGTCAATAATGTCTACAGGAACTAAAGATTCTAAAAACGCAGCTGCGCCTTCACCGTGTAGTCGAAGTTGACCCATATGCGACACATCAAAAAGACCCGCAGCGTCACGCGTATGCAAGTGCTCTTTCTTTACGCCTAGTTTGTATTGAACTGGCATATCGTAGCCAGCAAATGGAACCATCTTCGCGCCCGCTTCTACGTGTAGAGCATGCAGCGGTGTTTTCAGTAATTCTTGAGTCATCATTGTCTCCGTTTAGTCAGGTTCGTTTTCCATGCAGGAAACCTTGTTTCCAATAATAAACACGAGTGGAGAGATTTTGCACTATTAACAAGGTGAGAACAGTTCAAAATGTGACATTTAACATCATATTCACATTGGACAGTTAAAATAATAGCGCCACCTTGAACGTTTAACCGTCAAGATGGCGCTATTTTACTTATCTAAAAAACAAAAGCAAACGTTTGCTTTCACTATATGAAATTTACATCATCATTACTTTATTTGGCTGTGACCCAAAGAATATGCGCATCTTGCTCACTCGTCGAGATCAGCATGTGTCCCATGTTTGCATCGTAATAAACACTGTCACCTTCGTTCAATTCAACCGGTTCATAAAACTCTGAATAGAACATAACCGAGCCAGAAAGTATCAACAAAAACTCTTCCCCGTCGTGGCGAACCCAATCTCCATACTCTTCAAAATTGCGAGCATGCACCTGACTTTTGAACGGCATCATCTTTTTGTTCGACAGTTGTGTCGCGAGAAGTTCATGTTCGTAAGTTGGGGTTGGATGCGGTTTCCCTTGATTAGCTTTCGTGATATCCCGGCGCCCCGTAGCAACTTTTTTTCTAGGTGGCTCAAACAGTTGCGGCATATCTATTTGAAGACCAAGCGCCAATTTTTGCATCGCTTGGAAGGTTGGAGAAATCTGTTCGTTCTCAATCTTACTTAGTGTTGAGCGTGCTAAACCCGTTCGCTGACTCGCCTCTTCAAGAGTGATCCCAAGCTTGCCGCGAATAGTTTTAATTCGCTTACCAAGCTTTAGCGGCTCTATATTTTCGTCCACTGATTCTTTAGACAATGTCAGCGATGGATACTCATCATAGATATCTTCGGGCATGCTTCCCTCTTAATGTTCTTACTACGTCCTGTGTCATTTTCATTGTGCACGAAGCATTAAATAGAGGAAAGATCTGAACAAGAAATAAACCGTGCTCTTGTTAACAAAAATAGAAACCTTGTTTCCAATAGGAAATTTTTGGTTGATTGTTCCTTCGACAACCGCTATGTTACCAGCTTGTTAGTTGTAGAGATGTTATTTCCGAATCCACTGATTGACAGATTTAACAATTGGATTCGTTTTTCCCCACTTTATTCGGGGTATGGAAATTCGCCTGTTCTTACTGAGAGAAGAGCAGTAATAAATTAGAACTGATGAGAAAAATACCCTACAAAAAATCTCATCGGCACGAATGGAAGGTCATCTACCATGAACAAACCGTTTCAAAACCACAGCCTAGAGAACTTTTTCTCTACTAACCTTGCTGCTACAGACGATGCTGTATTCGCTGGAATTCAAGCGGAAAACACACGCCAGAATGAACAAATTGAGCTTATCGCTTCAGAAAACATTGTTTCTAAAGCGGTAATGCAAGCACAAGGCACTTGTTTAACCAACAAGTACGCAGAAGGCTATCCAGGTCGCCGTTATTACGGTGGTTGTGAACATGTAGACACGGTAGAGGCGATTGCTATCGAACGCGCAAAACAATTGTTTAAGTGCGAATACGCAAACGTTCAACCTCATTCGGGTGCACAAGCAAATGGCGCAGTAAAGCTTGCACTTCTTCAACCAGGCGACACGATTCTAGGTATGTCTCTTGACGCAGGCGGCCACTTAACTCACGGTGCTCGCCCTGCCCTATCAGGTAAATGGTTTAACGCTGTTCAATACGGTGTTGACCGCGAGACACTTGAAATCAACTACGAAGACGTGCGCGCCCTAGCGGTAGAGCACAAACCAAAAATGATCATTGCAGGTGGTAGTGCAATCCCACGAGTTATCGACTTTGCTAAGTTCCGCGAAATCGCAGATGAAGTCGGTGCAATTCTAATGGTTGATATGGCTCACATTGCGGGTCTTATTGCAACTGGCGCCCACCCAAGCCCACTACCACACGCACATGTCGTGACTACAACAACGCACAAAACATTGCGCGGCCCTCGTGGCGGTATGATCCTGACTAACCACGAAGATATCATCAAAAAAATTAACTCAGCAGTATTCCCTGGTCTACAAGGTGGTCCACTGATGCACGTTATTGCTGCGAAGGCGGTAGCATTTGGTGAAGCATTAGGCCCAGAATTTTCAACTTATATCGATTCAGTGATCGATAACGCAAAAGTTCTAGCAGAAGTATTGCAAACTCGCGGTTGTGACATCGTGACTGGCGGTACAGATACGCACCTAATGTTGGTTGACCTTCGTCCTAAGGGCTTGAAGGGTAACAAAGCTGAAGAGGCTCTGGAACGCGCAGGCATCACATGTAACAAAAACGGCATCCCATTCGATTCTGAGAAGCCTATGATTACATCGGGCATCCGTTTGGGAACCCCTGCGGGGACAAGCCGCGGCTTTGGCGCAGAAGAATTCAAACTCATCGGTAATTGGATTGGCGATGTACTCGACGGGCTAGTAGAAAACCCTGAAGGTAACGCTGAAGTGGAACAACGCGTGCGCAAAGAAGTAAAAGCGCTGTGCGGTCGTTTCCCTCTTTACCAATAAACAATTTTAATCAAATTTATATTTGGAGATTAGCAATGGACAAGACACTGAAGTTTGCAGAAAGCCACGAGTGGGTACGTGACAACGGTGACGGTACAGTAACTATCGGTATTTCTGATCACGCTCAAGGACTACTAGGTGACGTAGTATTCGTTGACCTTCCAGAAGTAGAAGCTGAAATCGAAGCGGGTGAGTCTTTCTCTCTAGTTGAGTCTGTAAAAGCAGCGTCAGATATCTACGCACCAATCACTGGTGAAATCGTTGAAATCAACGAAGAACTAGAAGATAGCCCAGAGCTTATCAACGAAGAACCGTACGAAGGCGGTTGGATCGTTAAAGTGAAAATGTCTGATGCATCTGAACTAGACAATCTAAAAGATGCAGAAGAATACGAAAACTCAGTCGAAGACGAGTAATTAGGACAAACTAAGAAGCTGCCCTCCGCCTCGGTAGGCAGCTTTTTTTCTAAGTTCGGACGTATAATTAACATTATCAGTAACGCTCACATCCGTTACCCGAACTCCGGAGTAGGTAAAGGACAATGACTGAATTACTTCAAAGCCTCAGCACACAAAATGAGTTCGTTGCACGCCATAACGGACCAAACAAATCTGACCAACAAAAAATGTTGGACGCAATCAATGTAGCAAACCTTGATGCATTGATTGACGAAACAGTTCCAGCGCAAATTCGCCTAGAAAAGCCAATGACTCTTGCTGAAGCAAAAAGCGAAGCAGATATGTTAGTTGCGATGCGCGAATTCGCTAACCAAAACCAAATCAAACGTACTTTCATTGGCCAAGGTTACTACAATACCTTCACGCCAAATGTCATTCTACGTAACGTACTTGAAAACCCAGGTTGGTACACTGCATACACGCCATATCAGCCAGAGATTTCACAAGGCCGCCTAGAAGCCCTGCTTAACTACCAACAAATGGTGATGGACCTAACAGCAATGGATATTGCTAACGCATCACTGCTTGATGAAGCAACAGCGGCTGGCGAAGCAATGACGCTATGTAAGCGCGCTGGTAAGAGCAAGAGCAAAGTATTCTTTGTTGCAGATGATGTACATCCACAGACGCTAGAAGTTGTAAAAACTCGCGCTAAGTACATCGGCTTCGACATTCAAGTTGGTTCACTTGAGTCTTTACCAGAGCAAGATGTATTCGGTGCACTAGTTCAGTACCCAGGCACCACAGGTGAAGTACGCGACCTAACAGACATCATCGCAAAAGCACAAGCGAACAAAACACTCGTAACAGTAGCGACTGACCTTCTAGCTTCGGCTCTACTAAAACCTGCTGGTGAAATGGGCGCAGATGTAGTAATCGGCTCAGCTCAGCGCTTTGGTGTTCCTATGGGTTACGGTGGTCCTCACGCTGCGTTTATGGCAACACGCGATAAGCACAAGCGTACAATGCCTGGTCGTGTTATCGGTGTTTCTATCGACACTAACGGTAATCAAGCACTTCGCATGGCAATGCAGACTCGTGAGCAGCACATTCGCCGTGAAAAAGCGACGTCAAACATCTGTACAGCTCAGGCTCTACTAGCAAACATGGCTTCGTTCTACGCGGTTTACCATGGTGCAGAAGGTCTACGCACAATTGCTCGTCGTACTCACCACATGACTGCTATCCTTGCGGCTGGTCTGACTAAGTCGGGTTTCGAACTAGCACACAACAGCTTCTTTGATACCATCACCATCAATTCTGGTGATCAGACAGACGCGCTTTACGCGAAAGCACAAGCAGCTGATATCAACCTACGCAAACTGCCGACTCAACTAGGCGTTAGCTTGGATGAAACAACGACAACGGCAGATATCGAAGCACTGTTTGCAGTATTCGACGTAAAAGAAGAAGTAAATGCTCTCTCTTCTGAAATTTCAGGTAATGAGTTTGCCGCTATCCCAGAAGCGCTTCGCCGTACTTCTGAGTACCTAACTCACCCAGTCTTCAATACACACCACAGTGAAACGCAAATGATGCGTTACCTGAAGCAGCTTGAGAACAAAGACTTCTCACTGACTCACGGTATGATCCCACTAGGCAGCTGTACAATGAAGCTAAACGCTGCCGCTGAAATGATTCCAGTGACATGGCCTGAGTTCGGCTCTATCCACCCATTCGCCCCAATCGAACAAGCGGCGGGCTACTCTGCGTTAGCAAAAGATCTAAAAGAAAAGCTTTGTGAAATCACAGGCTACGATGACTTCTCACTACAACCAAACTCTGGTGCATCTGGTGAGTACGCTGGCCTTATCGCGATTCAACGCTACCACGACAGCCGTGGTGAAGGTCACCGTAACGTATGTCTTATCCCAAGCTCAGCACACGGTACTAACCCAGCAACTGCATCAATGGTTTCAATGAAAGTTGTTGTGGTTAAGTGTGACGACGAAGGTAACATCGATATGGCAGACCTTGCTGCTAAGATCGAGAAGCACGCAGAAAACCTATCAAGCATCATGATCACTTACCCTTCAACGCACGGCGTATACGAAGAGCAAGTGAAAGAAGTGTGTGAAATGGTACACGCAGCGGGCGGTCAAGTTTACCTAGACGGCGCAAACATGAACGCGCAGGTTGGTCTAACGTCTCCTGGCTTTATTGGCTCTGACGTTTCTCACCTGAACCTTCACAAAACATTCTGTATCCCACACGGTGGTGGTGGTCCAGGTATGGGTCCTATCGGTGTTAAATCACACCTTGCACCTTTCCTACCAGGTCACATCGAGAACGGTGTAGAAGGTGAAGACTTTGCAGTATCAGCAGCAGACCTAGGCAGCGCTTCGATCTTGCCAATCTCGTGGGCTTACATCGCAATGATGGGTGAAGCAGGCCTAACAGATGCAACGAAAGTGGCTATCCTAAACGCGAACTACGTTATGGAGCGTCTACGTCCTCATTACCCTGTTCTTTACCGTGGCACAAACGGCCGTGTAGCGCACGAATGTATTATCGATATTCGTCCACTAAAAGAAGAGACAGGCATCAGCGAAGAAGATATCGCTAAGCGTCTAATGGATTACGGCTTCCACGCACCAACGATGTCGTTCCCTGTTGCAGGTACGTTAATGGTAGAGCCGACGGAATCTGAAGACCTTGAAGAGCTAGATCGCTTCTGTGATGCAATGATTGCAATCCGTGAAGAGATGGCGAAAGTGAAGAACGGTGAGTGGCCACTAGAGAACAACCCTCTAGTTAACGCACCTCATACACAAGTTGATCTTTCTGCAGCAGAGTGGGATCGCCCGTACTCACGTGAGCTAGGTTGTTTCCCATCACCAGCAACGAAGTCTTGGAAGTACTGGCCAACAGTAAACCGTGTAGACAACGTATACGGTGACCGTAACCTAATCTGTTCATGCCCAAGCACCGACAACTACGAAGATTAATTCTGAGTAGATAAATAGACAAAGGCGAGCCATTCGGTTCGCCTTTTTATTTGCGAGTTATATTTTTTGCGGATCATAGACCCACTTACAGGAGTAATTGACCACTATTTCACTGCTGGTGCACTCTCACTTTTCACAGACTCTATCGCCTGAAAGTAGCTAGCTTCTCGGTTTCCCCCTAGGCTTTTGGCATAGTAAAGCCCTTTATCAGCCTTTTCGATAAGTTCCTTCGCTGTAAAGTTACCTCCTGCGCCAAGAGTTGCATGTCCAGTGCTCACGGTAACAATCCCTCTTTTAGAGCAACTATGAGGAATCGCAAGGTCATTAATTCCACGACATATTGAGCTTGCTAATTTACCTACATCGATATCCGTACCATAAAACAAAAAGGCAAACTCTTCTCCACCATATCGATAAACCAAATCCGTTTCGCGTTTACAAGATTCAGACAAAGAATGGGCAATACGTTGTAGGCATTGATCACCGGCGTAGTGCCCTAAACTATCATTGTAGAGCTTAAATTGATCAACATCGCAAAGGATCATGGAGACCGCGCTACCTTCTCTTTTCGCTAAGTTGAGTAAAAACTGCAACTGACTATCAAACTCTCTGCGGTTTTTCAGCCCTGTCAGGCCATCAAGTGATGCAAGCCGATAGAGCTCTTCACTGGCAATTTCAGGCTCAATAATGCCAAATAAGACCGTTGCCTGCCCTGCGCAACTTCGAACTAACGCTCTTGCTCTGCTGGTAAAATAAAGCACTTCATCTAATACCGAATCATAGTATGGGAACCGATTGTGATATTCCTCAATCGTGTTATGTCTTAGTTCTCCATATTCGTTAAAGATTCTAAGTGCTTCTTCGCTGTTCTTAATCGAAATATTCTGATTGTAGTCACCTGCAATTGGGCAGGTTTTACTAACAGAGTGCGCGGTTAAGGTGGAGTCTAAGTGAAAGGTATTACACATGGTATCGTTGCAGTAAAAGAGGTCAGGATTGTCTTCAAGATCAATAAGCCACCAAGACAACCCAGAAAACTTGAGCAAGTTTTCACATTGCTGATAGTACTTTTGTATTCTTATGTTATCGGGCATAAATAAAAGACCAAGCATTTCGATTTATAGAATCCTAGTAACAATTATAGTAAAGCAGATTATTTGCTACGAGGTACGATAACTTCTCTTTTAATGCTCAGTACAATACCAAAATCACACACTTTCGCTGCAGATCAGAATTTAGTGAACGGAACTAAAAAGCGAACCTCTCGATTCGCTTTTTTTGCTGATTAGCAGCAACACCCTTTATCTTCAAACGCCTGTTGCTCTTGGCATTGGTTCGGTTCAAACTCTTGAATTACCGAGTGTAGGGCTTTGAATGAGGCAATAATATTGTCTCGGTCTGTGGCGATATTCATACGCATATATTGACCGCTTTCTGCACTAAACCATTGTCCTGGAGTCAATCCTACTTTAGCGCGATTGAACACAACTTCTCTTAATTGTTCAACACTCAAACCTAGCTTAGAAAAATCAAACCATATTTGATACGTCCCTTGAGGCTTAAACATCTTGATTGCAGGAATGTTTTTACTAACAAACTCGTCAATCCAATCAACCGTATCGGACAAATACGCATTCATTTCATCTAACCATTGATGACCTTTCGTATACGCCGCTATCGTAGCCAGCGTGCTGATCGCATTACCATGATCAAGATACATAGAAGCCACTAGCTGCTTAAACCCTTTAAACAACGTCTCATTTTCTATGTAAATATAGCCATTCGCGATACTGTGCATACCAAACGTTTTTGCCGGAGAACCTAACAATGTCACCAGCTTGTCATAACCTGTTGTGACTAAGCTATGGAACTGATTATCGCCATATACAATATCAGCATGAATTTCGTCGCTGATTATTGCCACGTCATGTTTCGTCGCCACTTGAGTGACTTTGTCGAGTTCTTCTTTTGTCCAAACTCGCCCCGTTGGGTTATGTGGATTACAAAAGATCATTACCTTTACTTGATGCTCAGAAAGCTGCTTATCAAGATCAGCAAAATCTATCTCGTAGTGGCCATCAACGTCGATAAGCTTACTTGAAACAACATTTCGTCCAGCTTTCGTAATAAGATTCGAAAACTGATGGTACGCTGGCGTATGAATTAAAACACTGTCTCCCTCATCCGTCAGGTGACGTACAATCATGGCAATACCTGATAGTACGCCAGGCACCTGAACGAATTGCTGTGGCGATAATTCAAGGCTATTTCTATCGCGATGCCATGCAGAGATTGAATTGAATACTGCTTGCTCATTAAATTCATACGAAAATACACCGCGCTGCGCTAAACGGCTGATTTCATCCGTAATCGGCTGAGCAACTTGAAAGTCCATATCTGCAACCCAGTATGGAAACACATCCTGATGCCCATATATATTTTCCAACATCTCTGGTTGGTACTTAATAAAGTTATTGTGGCTGTTCACCATAGACGGATTGAAATTGGACATTCTTACCTCTGTTGCTCTGTACAAAAATTAAAAGCTGAATTAACACCAGCCGACTCTACAAAGTAAGACGTAACTCAAATCCAAAAGACGAAAAAGGCGAACATTCTTTGCTCGCCTTAATTATCGATTGTAGATAGACCGCTTATTTAAGTGGGTCATTGTCAGGTAAAGCACTATGAATCCAAAGAGCTAACCTGTGTTTGATATTAGCACCATCAAGTTTGCTATCAGGGAGTGGGGTTATTTGCTTGGCATCGACTAAAAATAGATAGATGGCTTTTACGCGAACGGGTTGCGGTGACTCGGGTAAATCAAACCCTTGCATTTTTGCCATCTTACCGCCAATTTCTAGCGCCTTTTTAACCAACTTATCTTCGTTATGGAGCTTTGCTGTTTTTGACATATCATCACACTCTCTGGCTTATTCTTTTGATGAGTATATCAAGCTAAGCCATTATCTTGATTACCAGAGTCTCAAATTGAGAAACAGTAATAATAAAAAAGCCAGCAAGAACACGCTTGCTGGCTTTTTAAACACTAAATTGAACGAACAACTTTTATTGCTGCTGGCTCTGTAGCTTTTCTTTTGCTTCTTCAACTTTCGCGAAGTCCAGACCAAGCTCTTCAACCGCTTCTTTAATTAGAGCTGGGTTTTGCATCACCTGCCCCATAAGTAGCTGCAGTTTATCTTGAGGTAGACCGAGTTGACCAATCGTAGCCATTGCTGCAAGTGGGTTTTGAGTCAATGTTTGAAACAACTCGTTGATTTGCTCATCACTAACATTGTTCTCTTTCAAAAGTGCAAGAATTGGATTCATTACCATACCTAAATAAATTGGGCTCATTATCGAGCAAACTGTTATTCAATATGTGGTGCTAGCGTGCTGCCATTTCAAGTAGATCAGAAAAGAAATTACGTAGTTCATCATCGCTGATAGTCTGTAGGTTATCTCCAACGTACCACTCAATTTTGCAGTGGCTTGGGTACTCCATAATTTGCGGGTTTCCAAACCAAATTCCTTTCTCAATCGCCATTTCTTTTTGTACTTCTAGCGCTTTTTGATGGCTGCACGGAAGTATCAGATGAAACAAGTTCGCTTGCGGTTGCATCGGGTTCACTGCTAACAGAGGAAACTCTTCTAGCACTTTGTAAATCTGTTTCGTTCGTTCGAATAAGCTCGGAAGGTTCGCTAATCTATCATCAAACTGCATCGCGGCAGATACAATGTATGGCGTACGATGATAAAGGTTACCACCTTGTCGCTTCATCCAAACAGAAGCTTCTTCAATAAACGCTTTTGAACCGAGCAGCATTGACCCACCAAGACCACCGACTCCCTTATAAAGAGAAACATAAGCGGTATGAAAACCTTGGGCGATTTGCTGATATGATTTTTGATAGTAAGCAGCACATTCCCATAGACGAGCTCCATCCATGTGAAGGTGAATGTCCTTGGCTTGGCAATAAGACTTAATCTCTTCTAAATCACCCCAATCAGGTAATTGCCCGCCTATCTCACGCATTGGTAACTCATAAAGCACAGCGGCAATTTCATCATGCCACACTTCTAAGTCCTTTAGCGTCCAGGGCTGATAGGGGTTTCCCACAGGCAGAACTTTAAATCGGTCTTGGAGTTGATAGTTTTGCTTTTCATGAACACAAATATGGCTAGAGCAATGCATTGCAACATTTGGGTTTCGTCGCTTACGGGAAGCAAGATTAAGTACGGTAGGTTGTGTCATTGTCCCCGTAACAACAAATAGCCCTGCTTCATAACCTAATAGATCAGCCACTTTCTGTTCAAATGCTTGAATCGTTTCGCCGTCACCATATATGTCATGGCTAACATCGTGCTCTGCGCACCAAGCTGCCATTTGAGTAAATTGTTCCGCAGGTGAAGGTTCACGGTTACCTGGTAAATGTGTATGACAGCGCTGTTTGAGTTCTGCACTCATTATCCTTTCCTTAGACAAAAGCTTTGGTCTCAATTTATCCCCTTAGCTAGGTGGAGTAAATATCTCTATCGCAGTATATCTGTGCCCTTTTGTTGCAAAACCCATTAAGATTAACCAGTAGATGTTTGAATAGTCAGACCCAGATGATTACATGGAAGCAGCCCTTACCCGGCTATGAATGGTTAATCCACCAGATTTGGTACCTTGAAGTACCCCCAGAAGAGACGCTTGATTCTCAGCCCAAGCTTATTCCAAACCCTAGGGCTCATATTATTTTGTCACCATCGGCTCAGCCTTATCACTACGTTGGGAATAAGGAGCAATATGTCGGATATGGTTGCCATCTTTTGACCACAAGTGAACAACTCCTTACCTTGGAAGAACAAGTTCCACTAAAAAGGATTGGCATCACATTAAAGCCAGACGCGCTTTATCTTCTCACCAAAGGGGCGTCAATAGAGACAAACCAGATAACTTGGTTTCCATGGCTTAATGATATTCTGGCGACGGACTTTATCAATGGTTTGCTGACGAGTTCATGTCAACAGGAAATCGTCGATGCCTTGAGTACGACTTTTAGTAAGTTAGACCTATCGACATACCAAGATCAAGCCTACCGTCTGTCACATAAAGCAATTTCTTTGGTTGAAAACACCGCTAACCCCATTGAGATAGACGAGCTTGCCAATCACTGTGCCTGCTCTAGACGCACGCTTGAACGCAGCTTTAAAACCGTCACGGGGCTGACCCTAAAAAAGTTCCTTACGATGAGAAACCTAGAAAACATGGTGTTGGCCTTGTATCAAAACGACAAACCGATTGATTGGGCTTCATTTTCACAACAGTTTGGTTTTAGCGATCAGTCCCACCTGATCCGTCAATTAAAACAACAGCTAAAGAAGACGCCAGCTGGCTATCTTAAAAACCGAGATCTTACTATCGATATTTATGGTGATTTCGAATAAAGGTTGTCGCAAAAGTCCAATTTTTGGTACTCAGTAACCATTATCATGGCCGCAAAATTAAGAGGTATCACATGATGAAATACGAACAACTAAAACAAGGGAACGCAATCCCATTTAGTGACAACCTAACCATACGTCTCATTCAGCCTAGCGACCTTAGCGATATCATCAATATGCTAGAAGACGACCGAGTAAATCAGTTTTTGTTTTTTGCACCTGCTGATGAAAGCCTATATCAGGGTTTCTTCGGCCCAATTATTGAGAACACGGGCCAAGCAATTAAAGATGGTAATTGGCCAGACAGTCCAACCTTTGTTCTTCGCACAAACAGTGGTGAATACATGGGGATGACTGCAATTACTAACGTGATGTTCCATACAGGCAATTTTGAAGTCGGCTATCAACTCCCTGTAATTGCATGGGGTCAGGGGATTGCCACTCGAGCTTGCAAGCTAATGACCGAGATAGGCTTTAATGAACTTGGCGCACATAAGATAAGTGCGGACTGCTATGCGTCAAACATAGGCTCTTACCGTACATTGGAGAAGTCTGGTTACCACAAAGAAGGTCAACAAGCCGATTACTACAAACTAGAGAGCGGGTTTGACGATAAACTTTATTATGGACTCACGCGCACTCAGTTCTTGGCGTTAGAGGGTTAACCCTTTCTAACAGCGCGTCGCTTTACAACACATTAGGCAGCCATCTTGGGCTGCCTTTTTATTATTTTTTAAAAGCTCATTGAACCTCTTTTGCGCAAATGACATGATTACAACTAAGACCCCGAAAACAAAGCTAATCATGCCTTTTTCCAAACTTACTTTTGAACAAATTCCTGTCGGCATTCGCTACATGCTACTCTCTGCGCTCGGTTTTGCACTTATGTCCGCATGCGTTAAGTATGTCAGCACCTACGGCATCCCTGTTTTCGAAATCGTAGCCGCTCGTGCGCTTGTTTCTCTTATCATCAGCTACCTAGATGTGAAGCGTAAACGCATTTCTGTGTGGGGTAATAATAAACCGTTGCTACTCGTCAGAGGAACAGTTGGCACACTTGCGCTCATGTGTGTTTACTACTCTGTGACTACCCTACCCTTAGCAGAGGCCACCATATTGCAGTACGTGCACCCAGTATTCACAGCCTTGCTCGGGGTGCTGTTCTTAAAGGAACGGATACAATCGTCGACCATGGTATGCATTGCCTTTTGTTTGGCGGGTCTAATGGTTATGGTTCAGCCTAGTATCAATAGCAATGTAGATTACGAGCTCCCATTATTCAGTGTGACAACTGCTCTAATTGGTGCGATGGGCAGCTCCATTGCCTACGTCATCGTTCGCAAGCTAAGCCAAACAGAAGACAGCTCAGTGATCATTTTCTATTTCCCACTCGTTGCTCTGCCAACTTCGATATTCTTGATGTGGGATGAGTTTGTTCTACCAAGTCTTTACCTTACATTTATACTGGTACTCGTTGGTGTCTTTACTCAAATCGGTCAGTATGGTTTAACCAAAGCGATGCAAACTCAAGCAGCAGGCAAAGCGTCTGCATACTCCTATATCCAAATCGTCTTCTCTGCGCTGCTGGGCGTCTGGTTGTTCAATGAAGTGCCATCCGTCTGGACTTATTTAGGGGGGAGTTTGATCGTGACTGGTGCACTTATCAATGTCTTTGGTAAGAAGATACTCAATCCATTTAAAAGAGCGAGTTGATTCCACCATACCCTTGCTTCTTTTTCCTCGTGATGTTGCTTGCGTTAGGTAAAGACTTGCTCGCCACTTCACAACATAAACCATAACTAGTTGATTTTATTAAATATAAAAATCAGGCATAGCTGTTGCTCCTTAGTATTCGCATTCATTTGTTATTTGAACTTACTTAAGGAAGGAACGCTATGCCAACTCCATGTTATATCTCTATCGACGGTGAAACTCAGGGTCTAATTACTGCTGGTGCTTGTACTGCTGACTCTATCGGTGATTCATTTGTTGAAGGTCACGAAGATGAAATGCTGGTACAACAGTTTGACCATACAGTGACTGTTCCAACTGACCCACAGTCTGGTCAACCTTCAGGACAACGCGTACATAAGCCGTTTACATTTACTGTTTCACTCAACAAAGCAGTACCTCTACTCTACAACGCGCTTTCATCAGGTGAAAAAATGAAGAGCGTTGAACTTAAATGGTACCGTACATCTATCGAAGGTAAGCAAGAGAACTTCTTTACCACCAAGCTAGAGAACGCTTCAATTGTAGACATCAATTGTGAGATGCCTCACTGTCAAGATCCATCGATGTCTGACTTCACTCAAAACCTCACTGTTTCAATGTCTTACCGTAAGATTACCTGGGATCATGTCAATGCAGGTACGTCTGGTTCTGACGACTGGCGCAAACCTATCGAAGCATAATCGACTCAAACCAATGGCCTGCCGAATGGTGGGCTATTTGTTGCTCTAATCAAGAAGTAGTTCATGTTGCTTCTTGATTAGAGTTTTAGCCATTTTGTAGGACCGAGCCAATGACTACTCTGAACTTTACAATCTCTGTAGATGGGCTTAATTCTGATGCTTTTGTGGTAAGAGAGTTTCAAGGAACAGAAACCCTGTCTCATAATCAGTTTGAGAATGGAAAAGCCTGTAATGGTTACCTTTATGATGTGCAACTTGCTAGCAGAAACCCGCATATTAACGCATCAGATGTCGTCGATTGCCCTGTTCAGTTAACGATATTTCTTAACGGCCAAGCTTCTCGTCGAGTTCACGGTATTGTTAGAAACTTTAGTAAAGGAGACACTGGCCATCATCACACCTTTTATAGCCTAACCATCGTTCCAGCGTTAGAGCTACTATCACTCAGGCACAATTGCAGAATTTTTCAATCAAAGTCAGCTCCTGAAATAATCTCTATTCTTCTTCAAGAGATGAACATCGAAGACTTTGCGTTCACATTGCAGAAAGAGTATCACCAAAGAGAATTTTGTACCCAGTATCGAGAAAGTGACCTCGAATTTCTGCACCGTTTAGCGGCGGAAGAAGGCTTGAACTACAGTTTTGTATTTCAAAATGGCCGACATACTGTCGTTTTTAGTGATGACAGTGAGGCGCTTCCCAGTCTGCCAGATCCTATTTCTTATAATGCCCTAGCTGGTGGAATAACGAGTGAACCTTATATTTCAAACTTCGAAGTCGCCGCATCTGTTCAGGTTAGTCATGTTGAGCTTAGAGATCGCTACTTCAAAAAGCCTCATTACTCACTTCAACAATTAATCAGCACCCGAGATGAGTCTGATCAAATTGAAGCCTACGAACATTTCGACGCGCCAGGCCGCTTTAAATGTGATGAATCAGGCTTGAAGTTCGCTAACACTCGCCTAGAACATTTACGCAGAGAAACACACACAGCTAAAGGGCTGAGCAATGCCCCAACACTGCAAGCTGGCTATAAAGTCGATCTCCAACAGCACTTTGATGAAGCAATAAATAGAACTTGGGTCATTGTTTCCGTTCATCACTCGGGGTCGCAACCTCAAGCGCTTGAAGAAGAAGCGGGGTCAGGTGCAACCACTTACTCGAATACGTTTTCCACCATCCCAAGCCAATATAATTGGCAAGCTACGCCACAACTTAAACCACTAATTCATGGTCCTATGATTGCTACCGTCGTAGGACCAGACAATGAAGAGATATATTGTGATGATAATGGACGAGTAAAGGTTCAGTTCCCTTGGGATCGTTATTCCAACGGAGACGAACACAGTTCTTGCTGGGTACGAGTGTCACAAGCTTGGGCAGGTAGCCAATATGGCACTGTCGCAATTCCTAGAGTCGGCCATGAGGTGATTGTTGAATTTCTTAATGGCGACCCTGACCAACCCATAATTACTGGGCGTACGTACCATGTCACCAATACAACACCTTACCCTCTTCCGAAACACAAAAGTAAAACGGTTATACGTACAGAGACTCATCAAGGAGAGGGGTTCAATGAACTGAGTTTTGAAGACCAATCAGGACAAGAAGAAATTTACCTGCATGCTCAAAAAGATTGGGATAGTGAAGTAAAGCATGACAGCACATTACACATCAAACACGACAAACACCTCATAGTGAAGGGGGACCAATTCGCTCATGTCCATGGAAGTAAACATGAAACCATTGAAGGAGAAAAAAGAACGAAAGTCAGTAAAGATCAAACGCTCATCGTTGAAGGTAGCTTACACCTAAAAACAGGCAGTATATGGGTCAACGACTCCGGCTCTGAAATACATGTAAAAGCTGGCAACAAAGTTGTAATTGAAGCTGGTAGCGAGATAACCCTAAAAGCAGCCGGAAGTTTTTTGAAAGTCGACCCCGCGGGTGTCCACTTGGTAGGGGCAAAAGTCAATCTAAACTCAGGCGGCAGTGCCGGTTCAGGTAGTGGTTACTCAGGAAAGCTAGCAGAGCTACCGGCAACACACACCAACAAAACCGTCGTCAACGAAATTGAAAAAAATACGGTCACCGCAACCAAACAAGCTGACAATGCGAACGTTGTGAATGAGTTAAGCCAAAGCGCAGAACGAGATTCTATTGGCAAGCTTGGGGAGCAAGCTCAACCTAGTGATTCAGGAGCATCATCGTCCTCAACTGACGCTCAAAATAAACCGGACGACCAAGACTACATTCCATTTAATTTTTCGGGTTAAGCATATTCATGAAGTTTGTATTTCCTCTAACCAAAGAAGACGGTAGCGAGTTCAAAGATCAAAATGAACTAGAAACATTGCTACAACACGAAAAAATTGGCCAGTTCGGATTTAACCCGAACAACTCATCTTGGCATGGCGGGATTCATTTTACCGACAAAAATGCTCCTTGGCTTAAAAGTGAGAGACCGATAAGAGCGATTGCTGACGGAAAAGTGATTGCTTGCCGTGTGGGCAAAGAATATCAAACGTCTGAGTTTATGGGAGAACAACTCCAATTCAGCAATGATTTCTGTTTGCTTCAACACTCCGTACCTAACCCTGATGACAGTGATGCCACATTTACATTTTACTCACTGTATATGCATCTCGCCCCGCTATGCGCCCCTCATAGAGAGGTTTCGGCAAATGCCCGCTACGAACTGACAAAAAACCGAAACATTCGCCTCGAAGCCGGGTTAAATGACAACGAGGTAGTTTTAAGGGCTAGCTCTGTCATTGAAGCGACGAATGATACTGCAGTAACTAGAGATGGCTATATCTTCAAAACATTTACCATCATCAATAATCAAAACAACACCGATGCTATCGCTGCTGAGGGAAATACTGTCTGGTTAGCAACACACAAAGAAAAACAACCTGTCGATATCACCGATAGCTTTCTGACTAATTCTAGTTACACCACCTATGACTCTGAAAACAGCGACTTTGACATGGCTGTTAACCCTTGTGTTCAAACAACGCAAAGACGGAGAGCACGAGCTAGCTCAGACATGTCCAAAGCTGCTCATACTTTAGCCGTAGAGAGCAAGCTGTTGAGGCTAGAAAACATTGAGCCAGTAAGAAGCGAGAAGTATCTCATGGCCGCCTATCAAATAATTGACAACAAAGGGGAGCGATCAACCAATGTCGATCTTTCGGTAGGCAGTACCATTTGGCTAGCGGTTTCCAAATATCCCGAGCCAACTGATCTCTTTAGCACATTCACCAAAACCTACGCGATCCCTAGCTGGCTCTATACTGAAGTTGAAGGCCGTGTCAACGTCGACAAGTTGTCTGGAAGGTCTGATCCTACTTCGCGAAATGGCGAGCTGAATGCAGGCGAAAAAATTTGCACGATCCCTAAAGGGACCCGAGTAAAGTATTCAAAAGTTAAAGATTCCAGCATGCAATTCATCGGTAGTACTGAGCGTCACATGGCACGTTGCTCCTTCCCTGATAACGATGTTAAGGATGACGACGGCCAACCTATTCGTGCTGCTTGGGTTTGCATTGAAGACAACCTAGTTGAAGTAATACGACCAAAAACTGTTGCGCTTAGCTCTGATGGGGCTCACAAGGTTAACAACTTTGGTAACAGCTCGAAGCTCACCGTAAAAGCCGGAGATCCTATCGGTTACTTAGGGCGCTTTGACGCAGCTCAACTCGGCCAGCAGTCATCATATAAGAGTCGTTATCAAGTTCACTTTGAAGTTTTCTCAACGGAGCAACCGCCTCAGTTTTTTATTGATATTTTCTTTGGCCAATCATCAAATACGGAGCTTAGCCCTACCGACACGACTCAGACCAATAGTGACGATACTGCTGAATTTAAAATCGTTGAAGACAGCTTTGAAAGCGATGGTTTTCTTGATAAAGATGAACCATCAGAGTTTTTCAAACTTCTGTTCAAAAAACTCACTCTTGGTGAAGAGGATGTCCCTGGCTCTGATATCATTGAGAACTTAACCGAGTGGGATAGTTGTAAGCATGCTATCACTAAGCATGCTAGCGAATGGGCCATCAAGTCAGGCGAAAAGCCTTTCTTAGATAAGTTGACTGAAAAGTACAGCAACAACGACTTTAAACAGCTAATAGAACATGAGAAGAGTCGTATTGATAACTTGATCTGGATGCCTAATACACAGACTCTAAGTAACACAAAACAGGTATGGAACTGGTGGCCGATAAATAATGAAACTAAAAATAATTATCCTCTAATCTGGATGAAAAAAGTCATTGATATTTATGGCTTAGAAGTTGCTAAGTCTTTTAGACAAAAGGTTATCGAAGTTGGTGAAAACTTGAGCATAGACCCTAACTATATTCTCGCATGCATTGCCTTAGAAACAGGACAAACGTTTGACCCTGCTGTTAAAAACCCAAGGTCCTCCGCTACTGGCTTAATTCAATTTATGGACCGTACTGCACGATGGTTGGGTACGACAACATCAGATTTAGCAAAAATGTCTCATAGTCAACAGCTAGACTATGTAGAACTATATTTTGTAAAAATCGCGAGGATGGTTAAAGTGCCCACAGAAGAGTGGACCTTAGAAGATGTGTACTTTGCTATTTTCACACCTGCAATTATAAAAAAGGATCTTAATGATGTCATATATAAAAAAGGGCAGCGTGCGTATGAAGACAACTTATTCCATGATGTAGATAAGGATGGAAGAATCACAAAAAAAGAAATAGCTTCTAATATTCGAGCATACTATGAGAACGGAAAAAAATATGAAAACTAAAGGCTACGCAGCCGTGAAGAGAGCTTTTTTGTTGGGTATAGTGCTTATTTCACTATCAAGTTACTCATTTGCAACGTGCTCAAAGTCCAATCAAAAATGGCTATCTGGCTATGGGCAAGGCATTCTCGAATTTAGTATTACTAATGAACAAGGTTCAAAGCTTATTGTCAGTTGTGATGTTGGTTTTTCTGACACAGGAGAAATGAGCTCAGTAGCTCTAGATATCGGTGAAGGCAATAGTTACACACCAGAATTTTCTAAAGTAAACATTGTAATTAACTCAACAAGCCACGAACTTCCCACTAACTTTGAAGACAAAACTAGCTATAAAAAGTGGAATGATTTCATTCTAAGCTTACAACATGCCAATTACTTTTCTGTATACATAAGTGGAAATTTAGAGGGAGAGTTCTCCCCCGATGTCAATAATTCACGAGAGTTCGTCACACAAATAAATAGGTGTCTATTAAAGAACTAATCAATAACAATCTTCCCAAATTTACTCTTTGAAACAAATAGATGACGATACTTTATTTTCATTCACCTTTCCTACCAGTGCAGCTCACGATAGTCTGACATAGATTCGATACGCTATTCATCTGAAGTTAAGATGCGAAAAAATTGAAATCACATTAATATATGAAGACTAGTAATAAGCTTAGAAACGTACTGTTGTTATCGACTCTAATACTGTCTCTCTCTGCATCTGCACAGCCAGTAAGGCCTTATAACCTAGCATCCGATGTAACCTGTATCGAATCGACGTACAGTATGATTGAGAAAAATAATGATGTTGTAAGCAATCAGGAACGCTTTTATCAGTGTTTCCCAAAAAACTTTGACCGTTTCTTAGCAATATTTGGTTATTCCGAAGCAGACTCAGGCACAGACGGCCTACTCGCAGGAAATGAAAAGTCGTACGATTACCTTGACCAGTTTTTCAAACTTGCTATCTCAAAGAACCAATACTCTAATATGTTCCAGCTCGGTGTTAACGGTCATTGGCAAGTAGATAATGTCGCCTACCTGCAATACCTTCTACGTGAATTTTTAACTTCCCACAAAAATACTGCAATAGAAGAACTAGATCGCTTATCAGACCGGGAACTTAAAAGTTTTTGGTTCTTTTACTTTGACAGCCAAACAAAGTTAAAGTCTGTTCCAAATGAAGTACTCTCGATAAAAGATACAAACGCTAGAGTCTATAATTTCGCCCTAAGTGAATTTAATAAGATGTTCAACAACTAAGTTGTATTTAATGCTCAAGGGAACTCAGCTATATATCTTAACCTTCGTCTTGCTTGTCTTGAGTGGATACCTTACAAACAGAGCGTCTGCTTCAATAAACGATATCCTCAAAAATGAAGAGAGCCCTGTTGATTTTAAGCAGACCTTCCTTAAGGTATATGAGAAAGGACCAAATTTTAATTCTGAAGACTTTGTTGTGACATATCCATGCGGAGGTGGCGCGGTATGCGGTAGTATTTTTGACTCTTCAAGTAACCGCTTTGTCTCATTCCCTGACGACTTCATCGGAGCATCAGAGAAGCAAGAGTTTGATGCTAAATTCAATGTTTCGTCCAATCAACTATGCATATCGGGTGAAAGTGCGTACACATTAGAAGTCTATAAAAATGCATGTTACGAATATGACGGAACTGCCTTGCATCCTGTACGATAAAAAAGCCCCGAAAACTACGGGGCTTTTTTCATTCTAACTCAACTATTTAGTCGGCATCGGTAAGATTTCAAACAGACCATCAAACTTATCGAGTGAACCACCTAGCTGCTTAATAAGAGGCGCATCGCCTTTAATACCAGCTTGGCCTGACGTCACTAATTTATCTAACGTTGTTTCACCTAGAACGACTCGTGTGAAATCTGATTTGTTGATGATTAGCTCAACATCAACTGCTGGGATTTTCTCTACCTCAATGTTAGACATATTAGCGTTTGATACTTCACCGTAGTAGCGCTCTTCAATGTCTGGATGGTAAACACCAAAGTTAAAGTTGAGTTCGGCTGCTTCTGCTTTAGGTGCGTTTAAACTTACCGCGATAAAGTCTAGGAACATACCCGTTGGCGTATTGGCAATCACGTCTGCTGAAGCCAGCTTAATTGACGGTTGAATATCACCTGTACGTAGCTCTACTGCACCTTGCAGGTAGCTGTTACGCCATGCCATGGTTTCTGACTGGTAGCCTTGCTGCTCAAAGCTGTCCGCCAATGCGAAACGGTAGTCGATGTTATTCGGGTCACACTGCACTAAGTCATTAAATAGCTGAGACGCTTCTTGGTATTCACCTTGGTTAAAGTGATTCATACCTGCTTTATACAAGGTGTCCGCACCCGCTGCGTTAACATAAACGCATGACTTTTCAGTTGTTTGTAACGGGTTAGTGTTCACTGGATTCATATCATGGTAGCCCAAGTATAAGTTCACGACTGCGCGAGCATTGTGACTGTATGAACCGTGGTAACCATTGGTGTGCCAAGTATCGATTTGTGATTGAGGAACAATCTTCTCAATCTCACGGCCAACATCATTAATCGTTACACCGTGATTCGCTAAACGCATCGCCTGATTATGAATAAAACCATAGTTATCACGCTGCAACGTCATGTATTCAGAGATTTCATTAACATCAGTATTAGCGTTGTTCCAAACTGGCGCCGAGTGAGCGGCATGAATATTGTCGACTAAACCGCTGTCAACATAACGCATTTTTAGCTCAGTTAAGTACTTAGTCCAAATCAAAGAATCACGAACTTTTGCACCGCGGAAGGTGTAGATGTTGTGCATACCATCGTAGGTAAGTTCAGCCGTATTGAGTGAGCGATACTCAGGAACGTAAAGTACAATCTCTGCAGGCGCTTCTGCTCCTGGCATATTGATCGCGTGGAACTCCAAACCATCAATGGTAATCACTTTTTCACGCTCTTGAATTTCATCGGTTGGCGCAACTAAGGTCACTTCACCACGCGAGGTACCCAAGCCTAGAGCGTTATCAACAATACCTTTAGTGTTGTTGTCTAAGGTCGTGCCATATTGGTAGTTTGCGCGTCGACCCATCGCAGTACCTGCGATCACGTTTTCATCTGCTAACTCTTTAATAAAGTCTTTTGGCGCATAGATTTTTGCATCTTCAGCAAAATCTCCTGACTCGACAATGCCACGAGAACCACCAAAGTGATCAGCATGCATGTGAGAATAGATAAGGCCTGTTATTTTGTGCTCACCATTAATTGCAGGCAAGTGGGCCTTCGCGAACTCCCAAGAGGCTGCAGCGGCTTGCTTGGATAACAGAGGATCATGAACCACATAGCCGTTATCAGTACGATAGATCGTCATGTTAGATAAATCTGCGCCGCGAATTTGATACACACCGTCAGTCACTTCATACAAACCACCAGCCGCGTAATTGAGCATTCCTTGGCGCCAAATAGAAGGATTCACCGTTGGTGGTAGATCTTCTACTGACATATCCGTCATATATTCGAAACGATTTTTTAGTTCGCCAGCTTCATGAGTGCCGAACTCAGCAATCAAACCACGAGTTGTGCGCTCAAATGCAGAAGTATCTTCCCATGGTAGAACTTTTGTCATCGCAGCATTCGCATTCACAGTATGTTCAGTTGCTGGCTTACCTTCATAGGTATCAATAGATGTATAGTCATTGGCTGATGCACCAAACGACATAACGACTGCGAGAGAAAGAATGGAAGGAGCAAATCGAGTTTTCATACTGAACCTCTTGGGGTTTGATATCGGGTATGAAGCTAATCTACTCCGTTGACACATAGCAATACATGCATGAAACTGTATTTAAGACATCACAATTCATTATGTGCAAGCCGTTATGCTCAATGACTTAGATCTAAATCTATTGAAAGTTTTTGTCGCCGTTTATCGGCATCAATCAATTACACTTGCAGCTGAAGAGATGGGAATGACCCAACCTGGAGTCAGTGGATTGCTCAAAAGGCTACACCAACAAGTTGGGAGCCAGCTATTTGTACGTTCGGGCAGAGGCATCGCCCCAACTCACCATGCTCACGAACTGATTCGGCACGTAGAGCCCGCCCTGATTCAAATAAGCAATGCATTAGAAAGTCTCAATGGATTTAGTACTCATCACCCACACAAGTTCGTGGTGTATACCTCAGAACCCGTGATGTTAATGCTGTTACCCAAGATTGAAGCTGACAAGACACTTGGAAATGTATCTATTGAGCTGCAGCCCACTCACTCCAATGAAGAAAGACTCGTACATGGATTAAACCAGCACCAAGCAGACTTAGCGATAGAGTTCGCTGATCACGCAACCAATACCTTCTTCACTGAGCCTCTTTTCAACGACAAAATATGTGTCATTGCACGAAAGGACCACCCGAGAGTGTCACAAAGCATCAGTCGGGAGCAGTTCTATAAAGAAAAACACATTACGTTGAAACTACGTCGGGAAGATGCTTATCTCGCCGATTTTTTTACTGAAGAGAGTCTGCACGAAAGGACTGTTGCTGCGGAATGCACTTCTTTGGTGTCGCAGATGTCGATGGTCTCGACCAGCGATTGTATTGCAACCATGACCGCCAGCATTGCCAAACTTTTCGCTGATAAGCTGGATATCCAAGTGTTGAAGACGCCATTTACTGACATTCCCATCCACTATCGTTTAATGGCTCACAATCGAGTACGCAAGAGCCCGTCTAATATTTGGTTAAGGAACAAGCTGAAATCCTATTTCGAGGAAATTGATTAACAGCTCAAATCGCTAATAAGCTCATTATCAGGTCAGCAACCATTAAAGCGTTACGCTTGATCATTAAGATTGTGGTACAGTCCGCACCTGCATTTTGTGGCACTGTCATCGTTCCAACACCATTAAATATGAGGCTTCTCGTATGCCATTCTCTACTCTTTCACTAAGCTCCGAGGTTACTCAAGCTCTACCGCAAAGCTTCAACAAGCCAACCGAGATTCAAGCGTTAGCAATCCCCGAACTTGTCAACGGTATAGACGTATTGGCATTGGCAAAGACAGGCAGCGGAAAGACTCTAGCATACGGCCTACCTTTACTAGAGAAGCTACGAGCAAACGCAAAGCAGCAAGCCTTAATATTAGTACCAACACGCGAGCTCGCGACCCAAGTGAGCCAATCAATCAACCAAATTGCTCAAAAGCTCAAGCTTAGCGCAATCTGTTTATGTGGTGGCGTCGATAAAGAGTTACAGCAACAAGAACTCGATAAAGAGCCGAACATTCTTGTCGCGACAACTGGCCGTTTGGTTGACCTTGTTAAAAATGGTTTAGATTTGAGTCAAATCCATTACTTAGTATTGGATGAAGCTGATCGCTTACTCGATATGGGATTCTGGCCAGACGTACACGCCATCGCTAAACAAACATCTCGCCAACGCCAAACTGCAATGTTCTCAGCTACGTTCTCCGATGAACTTAAACTAAAAGCCAACGAACTCATGCAGTCACCAAAGCAAATTGTGGCTCACCAAGAAAACAGCGTTAACCAAGACATCGCTGAAACACTCTATTTGGTCAATAAAGGGAGCAAAACCAAAGCACTGATTGAGCTTATCAAACAACATTCTTGGTCTCAGGTCTTAGTGTTTATTGGAGCCAAAGAGAATGCTGATGGTTTGGCAAAGAAATTAAACAAAGCTGGTGTGTCCTCTAACGCATTACACGGCAATAAGAGTCAAGGCGAACGTGAAGAGGCGCTGTCACAATTTAAATCAGGTCAGACACAAGTGCTTATCGCCACCGATCTTCTCGCTCGCGGTATCCACATAGAACAGCTACCTGTTGTGGTTAACTTTGAATTGCCAATGCACGCTGAAACATATGTTCATCGAGTGGGTCGCACTGCTCGAGCAGGCAAGCAAGGTTGCGCTATGTCGCTAGTATGTCACGGTGAAATGGATGCACTCAACGCGATTCGTCATCTAACTCAACGTGATTTGCCACTGCTTGAGCTTGAAGGTTTCCCTGTTACCGATAAGCCATCGACAGACGAGAGCAAACGAGCCCCGCGCGACAAGAAAGCTAACCGCCGAACAAACAACAAGAAAAGCATTAAGCAGTTTCAAAGTAAACCTAAACGCCAGACTCATCGTAGTTAAGCAAATAAGGCTCAGATATCTAGAAGCGAAAAAGGCCACTAACTAGTTAGTGGCCTTTTTTCTGGATGTTGCTAAGAACTAGGGATTTTCGAATTCCCTATCAAAAACTTCCCGCTTAAAACGAGAAAACCCCAGTCTTTCGACTGGGGTTTTGAATGTGGCGGAGAGATAGGGATTTGAACCCTAGATACGCTATTAACGTATGCCGGTTTTCAAGACCGGTGCTTTCAACCACTCAGCCATCTCTCCGTTGCGGGACGTATATTAGGTATAAGGCCTGAGCTTGTAAAGCATTAATTCACTGCCTATGGTTTAAGTGTTGATAAACTAAACAGCTCTAAGCTAATTCAGGACTCAAAGAGAGTTATTTTTGGCCTATTTCCTGAAATAAATGCTCTATTGATAGATTTGCAATAAAATAGTGTTTTATTAATAAGCAATTGAATATAAAAGGAAAAACCACTTTCGAGAAACACTTGTACGCCCGAAAGTAATTGCACAATAGTGTGAACTGTTTCAAAATTAACGGATTAACTGAGCAATATGGTCTTTATCTGAGGTTTTTATGAAAGTCGCTGACTTATTTAAACATCGCGGTCTAACAAATTCTAAACAACATTCAGAGCTTATGCACTGGATGACGCCTGTAGTACGTGAATACTGGGGTGAGATTGTTAACAAGGCACATAACCGTCATCTGTTCACTCGTCTGCGTGATTTCCATGCACCTGCAGTTAATGACGAGGTGAAACCAGCGCCAGTTGAACCTAAGCAACCAAAAGCCATTGAAATGAAACCTGAGGCTGAAGCTTTGTATTTAGAGCTTCAAGCAAAACTTGGGGAGGTTATTCATACTGGTGATTGGCTAGATGTCTCTCAGCAACGTATCAACCAATTTGGTCAAGTGACTGAAGATATGCAATGGATCCATACTGATCCTGAGCGTGCTGAAGCAGAATCACCATTCAAAACCACAATTGCGCACGGTTTTTTAACTCTGGCACTGCTGCCTAAACTGACTGACAGTGTTGATCCAGATAAGAACATGTTCCCTACAGCTAAAATGGTAGTAAACATCGGCCTAAATCAGGTACGTTTCCCATACCCAGTAAAAGCGGACAACCGTGTTCGTGCAGTGAGTACACTTTCAAAAGTAACGCCTATCCGTAAAGGTTTAGAAATTGAACGTGAAATTAAAGTAGAAATCGAAGGTGTTCGTCGCCCTGGAGCTGTCGTAACATCGGTCATTCAACTGCATTTCTAACGTTAGTACTTTCTAGGTATGGAAACGCCCGATGAGACTCATCGGGCGTTTTTGTTTCTACTGCTTGTCCATCGGGGACTGAGAAAAATCCAGTTTCTTCTCCACTTGAGATTCTTCTTTTGTTGGCTCTATAACATTAGAGTCCACCGGCACTGTTCCATCATCGTCAACGGGTATACCGCGCTTGTATAGCTTATTCAGAGCCTTAATGATCGAGTGTTTACCGACTTTGTTTTCACGTATTTTCTTCAACATGGGCTTAGATAAGCTTTGTAAGCCGACAACGGTATCGACACCAATTTGCAAAGCAACTTGATCACGCAAAGCTCTCGAAGGTTCATGCCCTAATTGAGCCGCGAGAAAGAGCCAGATGTAGCTGATAGCATTTCCGTTAGGCTTCTGCCCCATCCAAATTTCACCCGCTTTGTACATAGCCTCTAGGTGACCCTTTTCGCCGGCACGCTCTAACCAATAGCAGCCTCGGGCAAAATTGCTCGCGACACCAACACCGTTAATGTAGTTCAGGCCCAATTTCATCCGGCCTTCATTACTTTTTAGCTCTGTCGCTCGTCGATAATAGGAAGTGGATTTAGTAGGATCATTGTTATTGTCAGGAGCCCACCAATCCCCCAAGAACACCAACGCATCTACGTAGTTTTCTTTCGCGGCTTGCTCCATCACCATTAACGCTTTAGGCGTATTAATTTCTGTCCCGCGGCCATGGATAAGCGCTTGTGCCATCTCAAATTTATGGGGCAAGCTCCCCTCTGAAGCATTAATACAAGTCTGCCAAAATCTCGCTTGTTCTTTTAGGATTACATCCTGCTGCATTTTGTTACTGATGCGCACAATACCGTACATGCCCATCACGCTATCGAGCTTTGCTGCTTTGGTATACCAGTAAATCGCCTCTTTGGGATTTTTTCGCTCAGCTTCTTTACCCATAAACAGAATGGTAGGAATATCTCCACCTTCTGCTTTTGCAATCCGTTCTTGGTGTTCTTGCCGACGGTTTCGCTCGATTGCTTTTCTATGAGCAATTTCTCGTTGTTTACGCTCTTGCTCTAGTCGCTTTTTTCTAACGGATAAAGCAAGCATCCACATAAACATACCAAGTAAGAGCAGCCCTGTAACCCCTATGGCAATCCCTATAATATTCATTCGTTCTCTTATCGTATTTCGCTTTACCGTTCACATTTTTGTATCGGCAGCAAACTCAAATCATTAAGGCTTTTCATCATACCTGATATCGAAAATTCGTACACAGATACCTCCAACACTAATTAATATTGGTTGATATAATCATGCCCATACAAAAAATCCGAGCAGAGCTCGGATTTCTTTTCATTCTTACCGTGTAAACTACCTAAGGTTAAGACTCAGGAAATTCACCTTTTGCCGCTTGCCCATCAGCACTAGCAATCCAATGTTCATTGGGATCAAATGCTTCATCACATAGATCAATAGAGTACCCCATATCAAGCACTTCCTTTATAGTGAGATTATCCGCGACTTGTGTTTTCTCACCACGTTCATTTCGTAATTCCATCACTATATCCCTTCTTTGTAGCTTGCATTCTCACTAATAAGTTTAGTAGAAATATTCAGTTCCAAAGGGATAAAGTATGTGAGCTACAAAGTAAACTTTTGTTGTAGTGAACAGAACTGTAAGCCTTCGATAAGCTTCGACGCGTAGTCTAAACTGTCATCATCAAATTGAACCCCATACTTATGGTAATGAGACGTCTTTGATACGTTTTTCACGATCGCTTTTAAGATCTTGTCAGCGCCTAAATCCACTGCTGTTGCATGATTTATTTCTAGCTCTATCACCGAACCAACTCGGTAATTAGTTTTGTTACGATCAACAACAATGAGACAACCGTGTTGAGATATATCTCGAACCTGACAAGCATATTTATGTTTACTTGGTGATAGTAAGCCTTCAAGACCTATTTCCAAACGAGCACTAGATCGCAGTCCAACGACAACTTGGGTTGCTTTTGGTAGAGTGATCAGAAGTAATTCAGCCTCGCCACCATTCAGGACATATTCTATTTTACTCTTGAAATAGACGCGTGCTCCCTCACCTTTTGAAGAAATGACACACGCTTTAATCGAATAACCACGCTGCATAAACAGTGACATTTCTTGTGCTGACACAGGTGGCATTTCGAGCAACAGGATATTTTTTGAGTGTAAGCCGATGTAACGAGTACGACATTTAAGCACTTTACCTGTCGGGGTCGTCACTATACAAGCAACTTCACACAGGGGAAGTACGTCTTGAAATGCGTCTTCACCAAAACGTATCGAAGAAGAGTGATCTGCACCTTCCTGACTCGCACTTTCGGGCTGCTCACCGTCTGAAGAAGCTAAATCAATACCCTGCTGTTCTTTATCTTCAGCTAATTCTGTCATAATTGACCTTTATGCAAATACTTCCGTATGTGATTTATAATAGTTGAGCACTCGCTCGAAAAGTTTATAGATCACATTTGCCAAAATTTAAGCGAAAAAACAGTAATAAGGTTATGTTTTTGCAAGCTTTGTTTCTGACATCAATTTCTCGCACACTAAATCGATCAAGAAACGTTCGTTTTCTCTATCACAATTTGACGCTTAGGGCATATTGAGTCTAATACCCATATTCATCAATGCGACTTTCGTTTAGTTATCCTTGTGCCTGACATTATTAAAATTTAAACCAAAGATCGGCAACATACAACCTTTCGTACCATAACCAATTATTGACGCCGACAAGAATCAATGATGATAACAATTCGTAGTCAAGGCTGAGGAAACATAGAAAATAAAAAAGCAGAGCCATGAAAAGCTCTGCTATGCAAAAAGGAGGAAATAACCACCTGTTATTTGAAAGTGTAAAACTAGACGCTAGAGCGCAGCAACACTCCACTCATCTTATTCACTTAGATATTCACATAAGTAAGCCGTCGAGACCGCTACTTGTAAGTCGAAAGATGAATCACCTTGCACATCGAATGACTCTCCCGCGCGGTACGTGTTCCACTCTGTTTCACCTGCTTTTTTCACTGTCAAAGCGCCTTTTACAACGGTCATACGTTCTGCAGCTGCTGTACCAAATGTATATTCACCAGGTGCCATAACGCCAACGCTCGAGTCGCCATCCTCTTGAGTAAAACCTAACGACTGAACCTGCCCTTCAAAATAGCTATTCGCTTTGATCATCCTTTTCTCCTTGGGGGATAATATTGTTTCCATCGATTGTTTTATACGAACTAAGGCCATTCAGCAATAAACAAATTTCTCGGTGCCGACTTTGCAACTTTATGATTCATTGAAGAAAGGACGATTTGCAATTCAAAATGCCAGAACTTTTTACTGGTGGTCGATTATCCGCTGGACATATCCGTGTTTATAAAAATTCTATATTTGCCATCGTCTAAACTAAATGAGCGCTAAACTATAATGAAACAACTCATTTTCTGCATCAAAGTTTGGGCTTAGGTTCAATATTCTGTGGGCAAGAAATTGCGTTGGTGCTCGATATCCTACAATCTGACGAATGTTGGTACTAGATATCCTACAGTCTGTACTGTTGCCGTACTTTGTTTATTTATATGGGATACTCCCTACCATTATGACCAAAAATGTCGCCATAAAAACTGCTGCCATCGTAGTCTTTCTTTTGTTAGCCGCAGGGTTTTCTAGTCTGCTTTATGTCAGCTATCAAGACTATATTCACCCAAAACATGTCTATGGCAATTGGATTGAGGTTGGTGCTCCTCCGTATCAAACAGAAGTTCTAACACTCAATGCGCAAGGGGTATATAGAAATAATCGCTTAGTTTCTACACAGTTTGAATTTGACGGTAAACGTATTACGGTACAAACCGGAGGTGGTACTTCAATTTATCAGATTGCAGGTACCTTTAGTTCACCTCAACTCAGACGCCTTCAGCCGAATAGTCCTACACAGAGATTTATCAAAGAGGGTTATGAAAGTACAGTCGATATGGAAGGAGGAGGTGCAGCTAAACATCGCCGAGCCGCACTCTCAGAGCATTTTGGGAATAAATGACCAACCTATCCTGTCAGCACAACACCTTCAGGGCGTTTCACTAAAGATGGCTCAGGCCTAGCAAGCATATATGCCAAGGTTAGCGGCCCGATACGGCCGATAGTCATCACGACAATCATGATATATTTGCCCGGTTCAGAAAGCTCAGCAGTCAGGCCCGCGGTCAACCCTACTGTGGCGAATGCTGAGATTGTCTCGAACAATACTTTTTCGAAACTAGCCTTCTCAGTCAACATCAACAAAAACATCGCAAGTGTCAGTATCGCTCCACTTACAACGATAATTGCCAGAGATTTAGTCACAACTGGCCAACCAACAGTACGTTTAAACATCACCACATGTTTTTTCTGACGTAAAAAGGACCACGTTGCGACAAATGCTACCGCAAACGTCGATACTTTGATTCCGCCGCCGGTCGAAGTCGAACCAGCACCGATCAACATCAAAATGATCATTACGAGTAAGGCAGGCTGCGTATACTGTGCAAGGTCCACACTATTAAAACCAGCAGTTCTTGCACTTGCCGATTGGAAGAATGCAGCTAACCACTGACCGCTTGTTGTTAAGCCCGCCATGGTTGCTTCATTGTCATGTTCAAGGAGCCAGAAAAGAACAGTACCAGTCAACAGTAGTGCCGGAGTGGCCACCAGCATAATTTTAGTGTGTAGTTGAAAGGCTCTGAAGCCTCGCCGCCAGTTAGAAGAGACATCACCAACGACAGTAAACCCTAAGCCGCCAAAAATGAACAAACTTGCCAGCGTGAATATCACAACGGGATCGTCTACATAGCTCATCATGCTATCGGAGAATAGAGCAAACCCTGCGTTATTAAACGCCGAGATAGCATGAAACAAAGCAAAGAATAGCCCTTCACTCCAACCCATTTCCGGAACCCAACGACACGCTAACACGATAAAGCCAATAGCCTCAGCAACGCAGGCAAAAATAATGATACGTTTCACCAGTAAGCGTAGGTTTATCCGTCTATCTTGCCCTAATGCATCTTTCGCGAGAGCTTGTTGTTTAAGGCTCAACCGAACACCAAACATATACAGCAAAACAGCAGATAGTGTCATTTGACCAAGTCCACCAATCTGCATAAGCAGCATGAGCAGGATTTTCCCCGCAATTGTAAAATGGGCGCCAGTATCAACTACTCCCAGTCCTGTCACACTTATCGCAGAGGTCGCGGTAAATAACGCATCCGTAATCGATAAGCCAGTGACAGAAAAAACGGGCAACGTGAGGAGCACGGCGGCAGGAAGAAGCACGCCAAGAAAACTAAATAAGATGACACGCGGCTCTGAGCCTTTGCGTTGTTTTTGTCCCGAGTCCAACGCATAGAACATATCTTTACGAGCGAAAGGGTTCATAGAGAGCTCAGCTTTTTAGCCAAAATATCGCGGGGGCCAACAATTATGATCAAATCACCAATTTCGAGCGTTCTTTCTAACTCGGGAGCTTTGGTCACTTCGGGCCCGCGCTTAAAACCTAGAACCTGCACACCGACTTCTTTACATAGTGCGAGATCGCCAAGTGTCTTGCCTAATAATTTTGCCCCAACAACAATCTCCGTCATCGCCAAACCCGATCCAAGTTCTTGGAATTCCAGCACGCGTTTATCGAGCATTTTTCTCGCGACTCTAATACCCATGTCTCTCTCAGGCAGAATCACATGGTCAGCACCAATTTTATGTAGAATTTTTGAATGGAATTTATCATTGGCTTTTACCCAAACATTTTTTGCTCCGGCCTCTTTTACTACTAGAGTGCTTAAAATGCTCGCGTTTACGTCAGAACCAATAGATACCATCACCATGTCGTAATCACTTAAACGCAACTCAGCCACCGTTTCTTCGTTAGTACAATTTGCTACTAATGCTTGGCTAACCATTCCAGCGGCGGCTCTCACTCTTTCTTCATCTATGTCTACTGCAAGAACCTCGGCACCTGCTTGCTGAAGCTCCTGACATACAGAAAGGCCAAATCGACCCAGCCCAATGACCGCAAACTGTTTATCGCCTGATTTCATCTTAGTTCCTATTTCGATAGGGGAGAAAACGCCAAAGTGTGCGCCTGTCTAATTCAGTTATCAAACTGATTCCAAAATCTTGACACAGTTCTAACCTTGTTCAATATATCAACAATACGCACTGAATAAAGACACTAGTTTGGGTATAGGCAAAGACTTATACTTACGCTACAAATTTATGAAATAGAATTGAAAAATGAACGACTTGCTCACCTATTTACCACCATCCATCGCTGAGATGTTGAACAGCTGGGACACCAATGTTCTATTTATCACGATTGCCAGCTTACTCGCATGGATTGCTTGGCGCATTGTTTACGGTCGTCTAGAAATCCTAGTAAGTAAGACTCAATTCCACTGGGATGACCTCACCTTAGCCGCTTTAAAAACACCTGTTAGCACTTTGATTTGGTGTTGGCCTGCCACGATATCTGCTGGATTTATCCTTCAAGATTACATGGGTTCAAAGTTAAATTGGCTAAGTACCCTCAAACTAATTCTCGTTATAGGGATCTTTGTGTGGATCACTATGCGCCTGATTAACAATATCGAAGAATACGTCTTAGCGAATCAAAATAGAGATGAGACCACGGTTCAAGCGGTTGCAAAAGTCGCAAGGTTATTCTTTATCGTTATTGGTGCGTTGACGGTAATGCAAGCTTTCGGCTTAAGCCTTTCAGGTCTTCTCACCTTTGGTGGTGTCGGTGGTTTAATTGTCGGTCTCGCCGCTAAAGATCTTCTATCTAACTTCTTCGGCGGCATGATGATTTACTTCGACCGTCCATTTAAAGTGGGTGATTGGATTCGCTCTCCCGACCGTCAAATAGAAGGAACAGTAGAAAGAATCGGTTGGCGAATGACCATCATCCGTACATTCGACAAACGACCAATCTATGTTCCAAATTCGGTATTTAGCAACATTGTGGTCGAGAACCCGTCTAGAATGCTCAATCGTCGTATCAATGAAAATATCGGTATTCGTTATCAAGATGGTGCCAAGGTAGAGCTGATCGTCTCTGAAATTAAATCGATGTTAGAAAATCATTCTGATATCGACACAAAACAAACACTTATCGTTAATTTTAACGGCTTTGCACCCTCTTCATTGACGCTCCTTGTCTACACATTTACTAAGACGGTTAACTGGATTCGCTATCACGAAGTGAAGCAAGATGTTCTCCTAAAGATCTATGACATCATTCGCTCTCATGGTGCTGATATTGCGTTCCCAACCCAAACTATTCAGTTAGAGCCACAAAAAGCGGGGGAAGTCGAAGTTTCACCCGCATCGCACTAACACCGAATCACGCAATAGCTGAGCCGTCAGCTACTGCAATGCGACTTCGCGTTCCACGGTATCTTCGACTCTCTCTGCAACAAAGTAGAGCCAAATCATCACTAGACAGATGACAAAGCATAAACTGAACAGCCAGGTAGAACCGAGCCACTGAATCATCATCCCTCCAACCAACGGCCCAATTGCAAAACCAAGCGTATAAATTCCCGTCGCTCCGAAATACGAACCTCGTAAGTGTGCAGGCGCCAAACGGTCGATTTGTACATTGATAGTAGGGAAAGTTATCACTTCACCAACACTGACAATGAAACACGCAATCGCCCAACCTATTGCCGAGTCATTTGGCGACACAACAAACGCTAACTGACCGAGTGCAATGGCGACCATTCCGATGCGCGTTCGAGTAAACAGAGGAAGCGACTCCATCAACTTAAGCATTGGGAATTGGAGTAACACGATTGTGGCAGTGTTTACAAGCATCAACATGGCGATCAGAGTGGCTGCATCCGCTATGTCACTGCGCACGATGACCTGTGGTACCGATGATTCAAGTTGAGCGTAGACAAACATCAGCAACAGGTTTGCCAGTAGTAATAAGATGAAAATCTTATCTTTACTGATCACTTTTAACGTTTGACGGAAGTTAGGCAGTACTGATGTTTCTTTCAGCTTTTCACGCAATGACTGTTTTCTTTCAATCCCAAAGATGATCCACAACGCATAAGCCAGGTGTGTAAAACCCGTAACTAAAAACAGACCTTGCGGGTTCGCTAACGCCAGTGTCACACCAAGCAAAGGGCCTACCGCTCCGCCAATGTTAAGGACAAAATAACGAATGTTGAGCGCGAGTTCTCTATCTTTATGATCAGAGAGGGAGTCACCTAACACCGCTTTGGCAGGGCCATCAATCAGCGGATGCATCAAACCTGTCATCAAGACGAGAATATAAAACTGCCACATTTGATCGGCCAAACCAATACCACTGTAGGCGAAGAAGGCGATAACACACCCCGTTACCATCAGCCATTTGCGGCCAAATTTGTCTGACAAATACCCTGAATAAAGCCCAACAACAGAGCCCAGTAGAGAGGCAGCCGCAAGCATAGAGCCAACTTCAATCGCACTTGCGTCATAATCATTATACAAGAAGACAACTAAAAAAGGCCAAGCCATAAAGAAGCTGGTTCGAGCGATAAGAACACCAACTAAGACCGTCCATACTGGTAGATTAAATCGGCGTACTCGTTCCCACTGAAATAAGCTCTGCTCCTTATTCATTTACTCTCCTTCCCTAGCCGCATTGTTATCTATTTGTTATGCAACAGTATACGTTTGGTAAGTCTAAATGAAAGTAGTTATCAAAAAAAATGCCCGCTAAAAGCGAGCAAAAATTGAAAAGGCATTAAGTCATTAAAAAGAAATTTAGTTTTGAAATGTCATCGGCACGTTTGCCAGTTGTAAGTCTTTGTGTTGCCACCAGTAACTGGTTTTCATCCCACTGGTTACGTTCAAGGTTTCACCAACCATAGGCGTCACTAAGTTCGCGCCAGAGACCTCTGCTTCAGCGATTAAATCAGTCATTGGTTCATCCCATTTATGAGCAAACAATTCGTAAGTTGACCAGTGAACCGGGAACAGGTTTTCCGCTTTTACGTCGATAAAGGCTTGCATGGTATGTCTTGCCTGCATGTGGCCCCAGTTTTCAACAGGGAAGCCCTTTCCCTCTTTAACGTTGGCCGCTACTTCAATAAACGCCATATTAAACGGGCCATACTTTTCACCAATTTCTTTGAAGTGGGTATCGTAAGCAGTATCACCACTGTAGAAAAATGATCCATTACCGCCTTTAACAACCCAAGATGCCCAAAGCGTCGTGTTTGAATCAAATCCAGTGCGGCCTGAGTTATGGTTAGCGGGTGTGGCGACTAACTCAACGCCATTAATCTCGGCTGATTCCCACCAATCCAGCTCTGTTATCTGCTTCGGTGATACACCCCAAGATTCAAGATGTTTGCCCACCGCTAGAGGAACAAAGAATTTCACATTTTTGTCTGCGTAGAAACGAATGGTCGACTCTTCTAAATGATCATAGTGATCGTGTGAGATAACAATCGCGTCAGGTACTGGCAGTTTCTCACGGTTAATCGGCGCTTCCACATTTCGGCTAAATAATTTTTGCGCCACCCACGGTGAAGCGTATTCAAAAACTGGGTCGATCAAGACTCGCGTTTGGTCAATATCAATGAACAAGCTTGAGTGGCCTAACCAAGTCACTCGCATTGAATCACTTCGCTGCGAAAGTAGCTCAAGATTTACTGGTTGATGAGGCAGTGTATGACTTGGCTTTAAAGAACCGCGCTCGAAGAAAAATTTCCACATCACCGATGGCATGCTTTCAGGAGAAGCAACGCTCGGTAGTCGAGAGATGACTTTGCCCTCTTTGAATTGCGTAGACTGAGCAATTTTCTCAGCGCGTTGCTGTTTGCTTTGCGTGGATTCGTGTGTGTTGTTCAGGCTTTGGTATTGGTTGTATCCAAATAAACCCAACGCAGAAATTACTGATGCTTTAATCACATTGCTCATTTTCATGATCTCTTCGCTATTCAAAAAAGTAAACGATGGTGTATACTTTAGTTACTCCGAATCAAAAAGTAAACACATCCGTTTACTTTAACTATTCTGGAATAGAGCAATGATAAAAAGAAGCGATATAAAACAAGAAGATATCATTAAATCTGCTATCGAAGTTTTTTCTCAGAAAGGCTTTGACCAAGCCAGTATGGAGGGTATTTCCAAACAAGCTGGCGTATCAAAACGCACGCTTTACAAGTACTACCCAAACAAAGATGCGCTTTTTGAAGTGATTGTAGACAGATTGATGTGCCGCTTTGATGACCAACATGAAGTCGAGTTTGATCCTTCTGTACCAATTGAGCAGCAGTTGACTGAAATTACTCTGAAGCAGATGTGTTACATCAATAATGAAGATTTTCAAATCACCGCACGCTTAGTGATGGCAGAATGCATTCGTTGCCATGAAACGTCTAAAGTACTGGTGTCTAAATTTGAGTCGATCGAGGACTCTTATGGCTTACAGAAATGGGCTCAACAGGGTATTGATGCCGGAGTGCTTAGTATTGCCAATATCTCGCTTGCCATTGAACAATACATTGGAAGTATTAAAGCGATCATCTTCTGGCCACAATTGATCACTCATACTCCCCCTCCAAGTTGCGAGCAGGTAAAAGAGACCATTGAACACGCCGTAACAAGCTTTGTCGCAACCTACAAAGTAAAGTGAGTTCGTTTACATCGAGATGTAAAAACGCCCCTTAACGGGGCGTTGCTGTTTTAGTTATTGTCGTGAACCATGACATGCTGCAATAGCGAAGAAACTCTATCCTCATGAGACATACCGCTAAAGCCGCTGTCCAGTTGATGGACAAGATTCTCGACCAGAATACCTTGATCTTGCGTTCCTTGCCCTTGTGGATGAATGTGCAGTTCTACGTTGTCACCATCAACCTGAACATCAAGGTGTTTAAGCAATTCATCCATATTCACTGAATTCGACTTAAGTTCCGGTAGCACTTCACGCAGATCAATTTTGTCTCCTTCACTGACATTGAAATCTTTGATTGTATCGAGACCACCATCATCAATTTCATTCCAGATAAAGGTATCCATTCCTGTACCACCAATTAGGATGTCATTACCTAGACCGCCTTCTAGAGTGTCATTCCCGTCACCACCTATTAAGGTATCGTTGCCGGCTCCACCAACCAAAATATCATGGCCAATTCCACCTTCTAGATAGTCATCACCACTTCCCCCGGTCAGGGTCGCATTGACGCCACTACCATCAAGGTGCACCGCATCAGTTTCAGAAGACTTATCAATGATCGAGGCATTTGATACAACGCTTAAGTGAATATCAATCGAGTTTGTCGATTCGGCTCGGTCGAGGCTGATGCCATTGTCACTCACTTCTTCAGAAACAGCCGTGATTTTCAGTGTGTGATCACCAACGCTCGCACCTTTAACCTTCAACGTATCAATTGCATCTTGCGAAACATGCCACACGTTGTTCTCAAAAGTAACCGTACCCGAGCTACTTTCTAACGTCGCTCCCGCTGGGACGTTTTTCACCTCTAAGGTCAGCGCCTCTGTTGTATCGGTTAATGCTGCCATGATGCCCAGCACAGCAACTCCACTAGCACTAGCGTTTGAAGTGGCTATGATGTTCTTAGTAGAGCTGAATTTAGGATCAAGCGACAATATCGGAGCATTCGCCACGGGATTAACCACGATGTCATACTGCTTAGGTTCTGCTTCTAGAGCAAGACCAGAAGAGTTCCAACTGTCTTTTGCGGTCACTTCCAAACTAATAGAATTAGAAGGCGCTAGGCTTGCATCAATGAAGACGCCGTTGCTACCCGTTGGTGTATCGATCAAGGCATTCAGTTCAGTCAGTGTTCCGGTCAGCGTTACAGAAGCACTCCCATCACCTGCCACCATGACACCAGCCGGTGCAACTACCGACAGCTTTCCATAATCGACGGTCAGTGTAACGGTCATTAAGTCATCTGCGGAACCTCCAACATAGTCCACATCTGAAACATTAATACCTCTGATTTGTTGACCCGATGATTCTTCGATCACAGAGGTGATGTCATCAATATCTATGATTGGCTTATCGTTAACAGCTTCTACGACAACATTAATGTTTGCTGTTGCCTCTTTGTGGTCAGCTTGACCATTGGTCGTACCGTCATCTTTGACTACATAGCTAAACTTAACTGGGCCATTGTAGTCTTGAGCCGCTTCAAAGATCCACGTTGAACCTTGTTGAGTAAGGGTGCCTTGCCCCTCAACTAACGTAAGACGTTCAATCGTGATATCGTCGTTTTCTTTGTCGTCTGTTGCATTGATTAGGTCTTGAGCATCTATCGTCAAGAAGCCTTCTTCTAACATCGTCCCAAAATCGAGATCTTTCGGTTCAGGGGCATCATTCACCTCAGTAACGTTAATCAAGAAGGTCGCCTGATTGCTCGATGAGGTTGAGCTATCATTAGGATCAATCGAGCCGTTATTCCCACCATCGTCAACCGTTGCCGTTACGGTCACTGGGCCGTCGGTAACATTATTGCTGTCAGCATCTGGCTTAAAGATAACCTTACCGTCTTTTAGTGCTGCATTAATATCAGCCAACTTACCCGTTACTATAAGGCTTCCATCTGCAGCAATTGTGAAGCTAACATTTTGATCACTGACAAACTCCAATGTGCCACTATCGACTTGTAAAGTCAGCGTATATGTAGCGTTTGGATCATCGTAAGTTGCATCAACATCGGCGATTTCAAATTGATTGATCGCTAACCCACCGATGACATCTTCTGACGTTTCGAGGTTAATGATATTAACAAAGGTTGGTTGGTCATTAACTGGATCAACCACAAGCTCGACATCAAACTCAGACTTAGGCCCTAGTACACCATTATCAATCGACTGAACCGCAATATGAATTGGGCTATCAATTCCTTGCGCATTGCCTTTGTCGCTGTTGTGCTCACCAGAATTAAACACAATCTTATCGAGTTGCTGCTTCGCAATGTCTAACGTCCAGATTTTAGTCACAGGGTCGTAGCTTGCTAACGTGGTACCATCTGGATAGTAGATCTTCGCATCTTGAGGAACATTGGTCACTTCGACGCGAATCGTCTCAGCACTATTTTCGGTATAGGTGCCACTACCCGAGGCAGACAAAGCTTTATCAATGACAGAAGCGTTGATAGCAATATCAATATTCTGCCCTTCCGAGCCTGCCACGTTATCCGTTGCATCAATATCAACCGCATCACCTACTGGGGTTACCGTCAGTTTAAAGTTTGGTAGATTTTTTGCTTCTACTGGTACACCTAGCAAGTTTTCTTGGGTATACACTGTGACACCAAACTCAGCAGTACCGCTAAAATGTTTAGGTGGCAGGATTGATATGTCTTCCAAGTTTAGAGAGCTAGTTGCGTCTGCAGGGAGTTTGACACTCCATTCACCACCACCGTTGTTCTTGATTACGTAATCACTACCTGGATCTGTGTGGAATAGAAAACCTTCAGGTACATCAGTGAACTTAATCGAGACGAACGTTTCTGAGCCATCGGTATCAGTCAACGATATGGATACCGGATCAGAAGCGCTGCCCAATGAGATTTCAGTGTCTTCTGTACCGACAAGTTCAACAGTGCCACCGGTCGCTCCTGGTCCTGAAACAACAACGCCATCAACGACAGGCTCAACTTCAAAACTCACAGTATCGGTAAATGGTTTTGAGTGCGATTGGGGATTGCTTTGACCATTTACGTCAAACACTACTGTATCTGTGACAACACCTGAGACCTTAATATTAATCGTGTTGCCGCTGTCTTTCGTCGGGTAGTTGGCATCTGGTCTAAACAAGATATTGTCCAGCGCACCATTTTCAATATCACTTTGATTGAAGGTGATTTCATTCCCCAATGGTTTACCGGTCAGATCATAAAACTGGCCTGGCGTACCATCTTCTACAGTTAATGTGATCGATGAGATAACCTCATTACCACCCTCATTGTGAGAGTCTGTGCTTGAGACTTTATCACCCAGCTTATAATCAAGATCGAGCTTAATATAGCTATCTTCAAATCCTTTTATATCACCGCTATTCTGAGCCATTGGATTTAGGCTATCATCAAGCGATTCCACAATATTGAGTGATATCTCCGGTTTACTCGCAGAGACATCGGCAATAGGAGTAGCCTCAACCGTCACTGATTCAGTGTGAGTTTCACTATGACCAGATGTCGTATCTGTCGTAATAATGGTCAAAGGTAATTTGAAATCACCAGAATAGTCTTTCGGTAATGTCAGCTGTAATCCATCCAAAGAACTGATGTTGCCATCTGCATCAAGCTGGGCAGAAAAGACATATTTACCATTAGTGAAGTCGACATTCGCGCCTGAAATACCAATTGAGAAAGTTTGACCGTTTTCAGTGAATTGGTCATCAATCACGATAGTCACTGTATCAGGGTTACTATCTCCTCCGGTCACCTTCAAGAACGGTTTTAGTTGGTGACCAAGATCCAACACGGAGTCTTCCGTTGCCGTAATAACACTGTTATCGACAATATCAATTTCAGCGGCAATATTATTCACGTCTTTGACATGTTCAGGGAAAGACAGAATCACCGATGTCTTACGCTCAGCGATTACGCCAGGACTCTTGTCGGTGTCAGCTAAGTCCCCTTTGTCGAGCACTTGAGCATGAATCGTCAACCCAATATCACTGAAACGATCGGGGTCATCGTCTTTATCATTGCTTGGCGTTAAATCTAATCCAGCTGGCGCACTGATACTAAAGGACTTCGCATCTAAGATGACCCAACGGCCCCCTCCTTCATACAATGCCCCTGTCACCACCAATTGATCCATGATAAGAGGGTCAACGTTATCAAATTGGACGACTAACTTTTCTACCGTTTCAGACGATTCGTACTGAGTATCTGTCGCATCTGTTTCTTGGTATCGAATGATGTATTCGCCTTGCATATCGGCAGAATCTGCATTGGAGGTGAAGTTAATAACGCCCTTGTCATTCGCAACAATCTTATTGCTATTATCACCAACGACAGTGCTACTTTCATTCTCAACAACCAATTTATTGTTACTGTCAGCGTCCTCAACCACAGGCGTCACTGTCACTTTGATCGTGCCTGTAATCGTTGCCGTTACTCGGCCGCCTTCACCCACAATGTTATCACTGGTGTATTCGTGGTCACGTTCTTCGATTTCAACCACAGTATTCAGTGTGAAGTTAGTGCTCGAGTCTTGCGGTGGCGTAATCTGAATGAAATCACTCTTCAAAGCAATTTGAGTAAACTCTGCCGGAGTCTGACCATCAAGAGGTGAAAGCGTGATGGTTCCGGTAGCACTATCAAAACTCCATTCCACAGCGCCGTTCACATCCACTGTTGCGCCCTCAGGGACACCTTTAATCACAATTGAGGTGAAGTGCTCGTCTGAGTCAGGATAGTCACCTTGCCCTTTCGGGTGCCAATCTATGTTGATCGCCTTGTCTTCTAACCCTTTAGAAACTGTTTCATACGTGGTGCTAGTATTGATTACAGGCTCAACCTTAACGCGGACTTCTTGTTCAAAGCTTCGACTATGACCATCATCTTCTGTCACGATGATCGTAGCTTTAATATGAATATTCTCTGTCGAAGAGTTAATCGGAGTGATCGTAATTCCAGACTTTTGTAGCCCAGTAATATTAGCCTCATAAATTGGCTTTGATGTATCAGGTTGACCATCTGGCCCCGTCTCATAGCCAGCAAAGTTAAGGTTTACTACTGAGCCGTTGCCATCTTTAATTTCAACACCTTCCGGTATATTAGAGAGCAATACCGTTAAAGATTCTGAGCCATCGTTTGGTTTAGCAATACTCTCACCAGAAATGACAGTGAAATCGAGCTCTACCGTTTCATTTTCTTTGATCGTTGTTTCGACACCTGCAATGTCACCATCAACAAAGCCGTCCCAATGAGAGTTGAGTGTATTTCCTCTCGGGATATCGGCTACGCCCGTCACTTCAACGTTCACCGTTTTAGTGCCTATCACTTGCGTATCAACATGTGTGACGTTGCCAGACAACTGTGCCGTGTCTTTCACCACTCCAGTCACATCAAACTTAAAGTCCTTATTGCTATGCAGCTCAGGAACGACCTCAACATTAGTCAGTTGATCGTAAGGGATTTCTTGGTAAGTCTTACCATCGACAGTGACCGTCGTAATTTGACTATCGCCCGCTCCAACCCAAACTAAGGTCGCGCCTTCAGTCATATCAGAAATACGCACATGAAGCGTTTCTGAACCATCAGTATCAACCGATGGCTTCATGTCGATCACTTCATTTAGCGTGAATGGGTCGCGGTTAGAGGCCGATGGATCTTTATTTGGATCATCAATATTGTCTTCGTTAATCGAGATACGACTGACACTGAAGCTGCCTAAATCGGCATCAGCTTTAACATCAATAATAATGTCTTTCGGTTCAGATCGAGCACTAGATTTATCGGTTGAACCATCATTATATGGATTCGAACGCTCTGTGGTGATCGCTGTCGCTTCCAAACGAATTTTACCTGAGTAGTGGTCGTTCGGATTGACTTCGACTTTGTTGATCTCCGATGCCTTAAGCGTATAAGCACCATCAACAGGAGTCAGTACTCGATTTCCAATTTGCAGCTCAAATTGGCCCTCACCTTCGACAACTTTAAGCTCGTAAGTGATCGTTTCAGGACGACTTGCGTCTTGAGTTTCAGCATTGAGCTGTAAACGAACATTGCTTTGGTCTTCTACCGTTTCGTACTCATAAGTACTACGCCCATCGTTCCAAGTGGCGATATCAGCAACGCTTTCTATCTCAATTCTAAAGTTAGAATCGACGCTGTGATCTTCGCTACCATTATTATCGATTTGCAGTTGGTAGTTGATGTTTACGCCTTTACCATTTGAGGAGTAGTTACGATCTGGTACGAAATAGAGGTTATTGATCGTTGACGTTGTATTATCACTCGTTCCGCTAAAGGTCTGTTGGATATGATCTTTAGTTAAAAGTAGATCGCCAGTCACGGGGTCTACATCTAACTTGTGCAACACACCATTGTCTTCATAGTAGAACGTGCCACGATGCTCACCCGCTTTAATGGTTAGCTGACCGATTTCTTCGCTATTGTCTCGGTCGAATAGATTCACCGACAGCGATACTTGAGCTGGAGAATTAGGCATACCAGATTGGTTATCTTGGATGTTTTCCCACTCAGGCTCATCCCCTGATGCATACTTAATTTGGCTATCTCGACCGGCATCTTCAAACGTCTTCACTTTAAGTGCGATTGGCTGTGATTCACGGTCAGTGATAGTGATTTCAAGTGGTGCTACGGAAGTATCTTTGTCACCATCCGTTGCGGTAAGGTTAACATTGAACTTAATCTCATCCCCTTGATGAGCAAGAGTGCCTTGTGCCTTAAACTCTACTTCACCATTAGAGTTAATACGCAGTACTCCTAACTGGCGAGGCTCTGGGTCATTTGGATTTTGCTCATATACCTTGACGTTTTGCACACCCTCTTTTAGATCAACTGAATCTAAATAAGTGCCTTTCGGGCCACCAAAAACAATGGTTGCACCGTCACTCGTCGTCCCTTCAAGTTTGGTCAAAGAAGCACCATCGGCCCCTTTATCTGTTTCATTTTCAAACATGTCGACGATAGAGCCATTAAAGCCTTCACCTTCAACACGAGAGATGCCTTGTTCAGTCAATGTTGGTACATCATCAATCACGGTAATCGGTAGACTGATAACATCACTTTCGTCGCCATCGTAGTCGGTTGCTTTGATCTTAAAGTCAATATCGAGTGAGTTTTGATCATTTCCATCAAGGTGATCGAGTGGTTTTAATAGCTCAAAGGTGTAGCTATTATCGGTAGTATTAAATTTAATGGTAAAGACAGGTTCACCTGACGCGGTTTGCGCGGTGTATGTAAACGTTGTGGCCGTAGAAGTCGTTGCCCACTCTAGAGTTTCGCCGCCAGATTGAAGCCCCTCTAGAGTTTTATTTGCATCCACCAACTCATATTCGACAACACCATCCGCACCTTCAGTAACAGAGAAATTCCCTGAAATCTCTGTACTTAGATTTGGTGACGAGCCAATACCGGATAGATCATCTTCATCAACCGTCGTTTGACCTGTCGTACCCGTCAATATTGGTTTGTCATCCGCCACTTCAATCGGTAAGCGAATAGACGGTGATACATCCCCATCACGATCAACTGCAACGACATCAAATGGGATGGTTAAGCTATCTTCACCTTGAGCATGATCTAGCGCTTTAATTTGGCTATAGGTGTAGCTGCCATCACTTTCTAACTCAAGCGTGAATACAACAATACCATTGGCAATGCCGTGGTAAACGGTCGTTGCGGGATCAGTACTCACATCCTTGATAGTAACGTTAAAGCCACCCGATTGAAGGCCACTTTCAGAAGTACCAATATTGACTAGCTCATACTTCACTACCGTATCCGCACCTTGGTTGGTGTCGAATGTGCCCGTGACATACGCTTGACCTGGTGAAGATCCCGTCGAAGTGTCATCTTCGTTCACCAATAGATTGCTACCAGCACCCAAGCCATTAATCTTAGCCATGTCATCGCCAATATTAATCACGAGATCATGGTTGGCAGACTCATCGTTGTCTCTATCGACTGCATACACAGGAAGGTGAACTTCAAGGTTGTCTTGGCCTTGATTAGCGTGATCAACTTCTTGCAACAACTCAAACTTATAGTTGCCTAATTTAGACTGATCAAAGCTGACACTAAAGACATCAATTTCGGTATCCACACCGTTGACTTCTTTGGTGATAAACCCTCGGTATACGCCAGTTGAAACCTCTTCTAGGATCACTCGTTCGTTATTAGAGTACAGCCCTTGATTAGCAGGAAGAAGGTTAAAGGCATCAACATCGATATTTAATTCTGTTACATCATCACTGCCGGTCGTGAACGCAATCTCACCCGTTGCGATCGTCTCAGTAGCCCCCTGTTGAGAGCCGCCATCAGTTAAACCAGCTTCATACACATTACCCGCTGTGATATTGGTGATCACCGGATCTTGTCCATCTTTAATCACCAGATCGACCGTACTGGTTGTTTTGTCACCATCTCTATCAGTTACAGTCACAACAATCGTGTGCTCAATACGGTCATTATCAGGGTGAATAAGCTCAGGGTTTGGTTTAAATGAGACTTGGCCATCTGCAGTCACCACTAAGGTACCGTGATCAAGAGGGTAATCCGTTTGGCCCTGATTAAACTTAATATCCGTTCCGTCAAAGCTAACCTCAGTTACCTTAGCCTGATCAGCACCTGCTTCAGTGATCACATTAACGGTCACACTTTGTGTTGTTTGACCAATTATTGGCTCTACGACTTCTATCGCGCCGTCGGTCACCACTTGAATGTCATCACCAACTTTGATGACTAAATCTGAACGTACAGACTCATCGTTATCAGTATCTGTTGCAAAAATAGGAAGGGAAATTGTCGAGAAATCATCAGCAGCGGCACCACCTTGTTTCGGTTGTTCAATCTCTTGCAGTAGTTCAATTTTATAGCCGGAACTAAATTCGGTTCCTGTCATACTTACAGCGCCAATGGTCACTTTTAGCACATCGACTCGTGTCCCATTGTCTAAAGTGATATAGCCTAGATAAACGCCTTGCTGTCCATCCACTGCTTCGAGTTCAACTACTTTTCCTTGAGAAGTGATTGGTGACGTTTCCTGTGCGGTTTCAAACGCTTTGAGATCAATTTCAAAACCCGTCACTTTATCACTGCCCAATTGGCCGACTAACGAGCCCGAAAACTCAGTATTAGTTTGCCCTGCTATGCCCGAGCCATCAGTTAATCCTGCTTCATAGACAGTTGCTTCAGTGATATTAGTGATCACTGGGTTCTGACCATCGGTGATCGTAAGTTCCACCGTGCTAACAAGAGCATCACCATCAGTGTCTGTGCTCGTAACTACAATAGTGTGCTTTAACTCTTCGCTGCCTGAGTGATCGCGATTGCTATCAGGAATAAACGAGACTTGGCCATCTAGGGTAATGACCAATGTGCCATCCGTAACTTTGTACTCGGTTTCACCGTCAAGGAGTGGAACATCATCACCATCAAAAGTGACTTTGCTCACTTTGGCTTGATCAGCACCTGTTTTAGAGATCACATCAATGATGTTGCTTTGGTTAGCCCCTCCAATGGTCGACTCGACGACCTCAATACTGCCATCGGTGACAACTTGAATATCATCACCGACCTTAATTTCGAGGTTTGAACGTACAGACTCGTCTTTATCCGCATCAGTGGCAAAAATAGGTAAGGAGATGCTAGTAAAATCACCACTGACAGCGCCACCTTGCGCGGGCTGATCAATCTCTTGCAACAGTTCAACGGTATAATCGGAGCTAAATTCCGTCCCCACCATGCTCACTGAGCCAAGAGTCACTTTCAGCACATCAACTCGGGTACCGTTATCTAACGTGATATAACCTAGATAAACGCCCTGCTGACCCGAAACAGCCTCTAATACAATTGTTTTGCCTTGAGACGTAATCGGTGACGTCTGCTGAGCAGTTTCAAATGCTTGTAGATCAATCTGTACATCAGTAACACTATCGCTAACGAGTTGCCCTGTTAATTTACCGGTAAATTCGGTCTCAGTGGCACCAATTTTTGAGCCATCATCTAGACCAGCCTCATAAACGGTAGCTGTCGTGATATTAGATATTACTGGGTTCTCACCATCCTTAATCACTAGATCGACGGTGCTTTCCAGTTTATCGCCATCTTTATCGGTCACAGTCACAACAATGGTGTGTTTGTTCTCTTCGCTCGTAGAGTGGTCGAGTTGACTATTCGGGATGAAAGAGACTTTTCCATCCGGTGTAATTACAACTTTACCTACAGGAACTGAGTTGCCATCTGTTACAGAGTAATTTGTTTGCCCTTCTTGGAGCGTGTAACTATTACCGTCAAACGTGAACGAAGTGACCTCGCCTTGGTCAGCACCTGCCTGGCTAATTACCTCAATGATATTACTCTGATTAGAGCCACCGATGGTCGACTCAACCACTTCAAGACTTCCATTGGTGACGACTTGGATATCATCACCGATATTTACCACTAGATTAGAGCGTACAGACTCATCATTGTCAGAATCCGTGGCAAAAATAGGCAATGAAATCGCAGTGAAATCATTCTCAGCGACACCACCTTGTTTCGGCTGATCAATCTCTTGTAAAAGCTCTACTTTATAGTTTGCGTTAAACGTATCGTTGTTTTCACTGATTGCACCAATCGTCACTCTGAGTACATCGACTCGCGTACCATCATCTAAGGTAATATAACCAAGGTAAACCCCTGCTTGTCCATTCACCGCTTCGAGCTCTATCGTCTCACCTTGAGAAGTGATCGGAGAGCTTTGTTGTGCGGTTTTAAACGCTTGAAGATCAATCTGAAGGTCAGTAACTTTATCACTGCCTAAGTTGCCAGCAAGAGTTCCAGAAAACTCGGTTTGAGTAGGGCCAACACCTGAGCCATCATTGAGTCCCGCTTCATAAACTGTGGCTTCTGTGATTGCGACAATTTCAGGATTTTTCCCATCAGTAATCGTTAATTCAACGTTACTCGTCAGCTCATCGCCATCTTTATCGGTAACGGTTACGACAATGGTGTGTTTCACTTCGTCGTTCAAAGAGTGGTCAACATTACTATTAGGGATGAACGATAGCGTGCCATTTGGTGAGATAATCACTTTACCATCGGTCACTGGATATTCAGTTTTTCCCGACTCTAAAGTGTACTCATCGTTATCAAACGTAAATGACGTTACTTGCCCCTGGTCTGCACCCGCTTGAGCAATCACATTAATGCTATTACTTTCACTAGACTCACTAATCGTTGGCTCTACAACACTCAAGCTACCATCCACTACGACTTGAATGTCATCGCCAACATTAATGATCAGATCTGAACGACTCGATTGATCATTGTCGGCATCAATAGCATATACAGGGAGTGAAATTGCAGTGAAATCATTGTCTGTAGCACCACCTTGACTCGCTTGATCAATTTCTTCAAGCAACTCGACTTGATAGCTGGCATTAAACTCAGTCTCCGACGTTGCAACATCACCTATTGTGATTTTAAGAACATCAACTCGGATGCCTTCTAGAGTGATATAACCAAGGTAGCTACCCGGCTGTCCACTGACCGCTTCAAGAACGATAGTTTGGCCTTGAGAAGTAATAGGTGAGGTTTGCTGAGAGACATTAAAAGCGTCGACATCGATTTGTAACTCTGTAACTGTATCACTACCCAGATCACCCTTTAATGTACCTGTGTAATCAGTGTCAGTTAGACCTACATTCGATCCATCATCCAAACCAGCTTCATAAAGGTTGGCCGTATCGATTGAAGTAAATTCTGGCGCAACACCATCATTGATAGCAACTTGCGCATCAATCGGTGTTCGAATTGGGTTACCACCAATATCTGTGCCTGTCACTTCGAAAGAGATAGTAATTTGGTCACCGGATAAAGCGACTTGACCACCGCCGACTGATGGAACATGGTCAATGGGTTGAGATATTGTCGTTGTCAGCTCTAAGCTAACGTCTTTTCCAACACTGGTTACGTCAATATCTATTCGAAGTACTTCTTCTCCACCTAATACACCAACAATTGCGTTGTCAGCTGCATTGTAGATAAACGATACCACTTCGCCATTTGATGTAATATCCGAGTTCAGTTCACTGAGTAGAGAGGTGAGAGAAAGTGTGTCAGGAACAAAAGAGTCGGGGTCTAGAGCCAGACCACCAGCAAAAATCGTTGCAGAAGTAGTAGAAGAAACAGGGTAGGTAGAAGAGGATAAGTCACCCTCTGTTAATTGGACGCTAAGACTTTCACCGCCATCAGCTAAGATTAGAGGGGCAATTTCATCATCTTGATCGAAAGCTTGAGCACTACTCGAAATCGCAGAGGTTTCAAAGAAGGTACTCGCAAGCACTTCAGCCCCGGTGTAGTCGATGGTGACAAACCCTGCATTGGCGGACCCAGCTCCTCCACCTGCGGCGGTTGCTTCCAATAATTGCGTCGGGTCAACGCCATCGAGGATAGCTTGTTGGATTGCTGCTAACTCATCAACATCGATAGATGCTGACTCAGCAAGAGGTACATCGAAGTTAACCTCACCAGCAATCGGCGCATCTCCCCACACACCGAGTTCTTGCTCACATGCAATGCAATTTTCACCAAAATGAAAATCGGATTGCACCGTCTCAATGTCAAGAGTCGCTCGATTAGAAGTAATCACGATCTCGCCAGAATTGATCTGATCGCCTACTATCAACTTACGAGCTTTGCCATCAGGATTAACCCCGATCACATCACCCGAGACTTCTTTTACTACGGCAGCTTGGCGTACAACTTCTACGTCCATAAGGTCTCCTCACCTACTCAAAACCTTTGACTGAAACATTTTTATAAATTTTGTAACTCAGAGTAACACAACAATACAGATACTTCTTATTTTTCAGTAGATTGCACTAAGCGTTTTAAAATAACCAGTCGATTATAAGTATAGGTAATTAAAGGGAATTTTCCTTGGAATAGGTGATTAAGGTAGTAATTCCAATGAAAATTATGCCAAATGTATCAAAAATGAGATTTAGAAGAATAAATGCAACAAGTTGATTATAGACAAAATAGAAGGGCATTCACTGACAGAAGAGAAAAAAACGGGCATACATGCCCGATTAATATGTCAATAAACATAAAGCCTGAAATGCGCAATCCATTACGCTGAGAACCATTACGTGATAGAGGATACCATTCCTTAAAATATTTACAATATGTTATTCCATGTTTTTTCAATATACTGTCGAAATCAGACCAGTTCATTCATTAATGAATCAAAAACAAAAAAGCCCCCGAAGGAGCTTTTTCATCATGGCGATTGGAGCGTATAAAGCTCAAATCTCATTATTTATTGTTGCGACGCTCTGCAACTGCATCTGCTAATTGGCGTAGTACCATTTCAGTATCATCCCAGCCGATACATGCATCAGTAATAGACTGACCATACGTTGGAGCTTCACCATTAATGAGGTCTTGTCGACCTTCAACAAGGTGAGATTCAATCATCACACCAAAAATAGCATCTTCACCACCCGCAATCTGACCTGCTACATCTTCAGAAACAACTATCTGACGTTGGTACTGTTTAGAGCTATTTGCATGGCTGAAGTCGATCATTACTTTTTGAGGTAGGCCTGATGCTTCAAGTTCTTGTTTAATTCCACCAACATGATCAGCGCTGTAGTTTGGCTCTTTACCACCACGAAGAATGATATGACAGTCTGGGTTACCAGCCGTTTCAATAATCGCAGAGTGACCGTACTTAGTTACCGATAGGAAATGGTGCGATGCACTTGCAGAACGAATCGCGTCAGAAGCAATCTTAATATTGCCGTCTGTACCATTCTTGAAACCTACTGGGCATGAAATACCAGATGCTAGCTCACGGTGTACTTGTGACTCAGTAGTACGAGCGCCAATCGCACCCCAACTAATAAGATCAGCAACGTATTGAGGTGTGATCATATCAAGGAACTCACTTGCCGTTGGCATACCCATATCTGTTAGATCAAGCAGCAGTTTACGGCCCATTCTTAGACCATCGTTGATCTTAAATGTGTCATTTAGGTATGGGTCATTGATCAAACCTTTCCAACCTACCGTCGTACGTGGTTTCTCAAAGTACACACGCATCACGACTTCTAGGCGATCGCCTAGCTCATCACGAAGAACTTTTAGTCGCTTACCGTATTCGATTGCGGCTTCAGTATCATGAATAGAACATGGGCCAACAATAACCAGTAAGCGGTCATCTTCACCCTTTAAAATATTTGAAATGGCTTCTCTTGAACGGAATGTTGTAGAAGAAGCAGATTCAGTTGCCGGAAACTTCTCTAAAACCGCAACTGGTGGTAATAATTCTTTTGATTTATTAATTCGGACATCATCAGTTTGAAACATTGCTTACTTCTTCCTATTTCTCTCGATTTGAACGCTACACCGAAATAAGGTGGTGAAAAAACGTTCGTGCTTTCTTGTTCCTGTTCTGTGTAACTTATCTAGCAAAAACCAAGCTTGCAACCACTATTTTAAATAAAAGGCAATATTTTCTATATTTTTACAATTTACATAACGTGTAAAATATAAATTACATACGGTTATTTTGAGACAATTAGCCTACTTTTTCGATACCTCTTTTCGTACAAGATGCATTATCTCGCTGATATTGCTAAGGTAAGCGTATAATTAGAAAAAAGATAAGAACAGGCATGAAAGCCATTGAGTTTAATAATGTCAATAAGTGGTATGGCTCATTTCAAGCACTAAAAGGGATTAACCTAAGTGTTTTAAAAGGAGAGATCTTAGTGATCTGTGGACCATCCGGCTCAGGTAAGTCCACATTAATCCGTACCGTAAACGGCTTAGAAAAGATTTCCCATGGCAGTATTTCTGTACTTGGAGAAGATAATGCCCTTCCTAGTGCTGGCAAAGTAGGAATGGTTTTTCAGCACTTTAACTTGTTTCCACATCTGACCGTACTCGAGAATCTAACACTTGCGCCAATACGAACCCTTGGTCTGTCAAAGTTAGAAGCACAAGAACGAGCACTGCACTTCCTTAGCCGAGTTAATATTGAAGAGCAAGCTAACAAGTATCCGATACAGCTATCTGGCGGCCAGCAACAAAGGGTGGCCATCGCTCGTTCACTTTGCATGCAGCCAGAGATTCTACTTTTTGACGAGCCGACTTCTGCACTCGATCCAGAAACGATTCAAGAAGTTTTAGATGTGATGATTGATTTGGCCAAAGATGGCATCACTATGATGTGCGTGACACATGAAATGGGGTTTGCGCGTAAAGTCGCCGACCGCGTAATTTTTATGGACCAAGGTGAAATTCTCGAAGTTAACACGCCCAAGCAACTCTTCTCGAATCCAAATCACCCACGAACTCAACAGTTCTTGCAACAGATTTTGAGCCACTAACCATGAAGAGAATACTTAAGCCAGTCTTATCTGCCTTGCTTCAAATCACGCTACTGTTAATCGGTGTCGTGTGGTTGCTCGACTCGGGCGCAAAAAGTATGGGCTATCAGTGGCAATGGGAACGCGTTCCAGATTACATTCTGTTTTTTGAAGATGGCGAATGGTGGCCTGCTGAATTGCTAGAAGGTCTGGTCGTTACCATTAAAATATCAACTTTAAGTTTATGTTTTACCTTATTAATAGGTCTAACTACTGCGATGCTTAAGCTCTCTAACTCTTGGGTTGGACGCGGTATCGCTAACGTTTATATCGAACTGATCCGAAACACACCATTACTAGTACAAATCTACTTACTTTACTTTGTATTTGGCCCAGTGATAGGCCTCGACCGCTTTGCTACAGCCGTTCTTGCTCTATCACTCTTTCAAGGTGCTTATACCGCAGAGATCTTCCGTGGCGGCCTAAATAGCATTCCTAAAGGTCAATTTGAGGCGGCAAAATCATTAGGGCTGAATCCATTTTTCACCTTTTATGACGTGGTTTTGCCGCAACTGTTGCAACGTACATTACCGCCGCTAACGAACGAAGTCGTGTCACTAATTAAAAACTCGTCCATTGTTAGCGTGATGGCAATTTTTGATTTAACGACAGAAGGCCGCAATATTGTGTCTGAAACCGCTATGCCTTTTGAAATCTGGTTCACGGTCGCTGCAATTTATTTAACTCTGACGCTGATGTTGTCAGGGCTTTCTGCTTGGATGGAACATAAACTTGGCGCGAGTTGGCGCACACAATAAGGAAATAAACTATGCGAAACATAGGAAGAGCGCTGCTGAAAGGCAAAGGCTTTAAAGCAGCAATTACAGCGTTACTAGGCTTGGCTATCAGTTTACCGAGTTTGGCGTCTGACACGCCGAACCTAGATAAAATCAATGATAGAGGCACACTGCGAGTCGGTATGTCTACTTTCGTTCCTTGGGCGATGAGAGACAAGCAGGGGGATTTAATTGGCTTTGAAATTGATGTAGCGAACAGACTAGCTCAAGATTCTGGCTGGAAAGTGGAGTTTGTACCGACGGCTTGGGACGGCATTATTCCAGCGCTACTTGCCAACAAATTTGACGTCATTATCGGCGGTATGAGTATCACTCCCGAGCGTTCAAAAAGCGTACTGTTTACCTCACCATACTCTCACTCAGGTGTTCAGGTTGCAGCGAACAAGCAGTTGGGTGAGGGCTTCTCTGAGTTTAGTGATTTTAACTCACGCCGTGTAAAAATCGCTGCTCGTCGTGGTGCTTTTACTGTTCAAGTCGCTCGAGAAACCTTCCCGAAAGCGAAAATTCTACAGTTTGATGACGATGCACAGGCATTCCAAGAAGTTCTTAATGGAAATGCACACGCTGTTATCGCTTCTAGCCCAAAACCAGAACACGAAGCAGTCAAAAACAGTGACAAGCTGTTCATTCCTTTTACTGAACGTCTATCGAAAGGAAACGAAGCATTCGCTGTTCGCTTAGGTGAAAGTGATAAAGAGGCATTCTTTAACCAATGGATCCAAGCACGTACTGAAGATGGTTGGTTGGAAGAACGCTACGAATACTGGTTCTCGACTCTAGATTGGCAAAATCAGATCGCTTCAGGTCAATAATCAACATCGCCCTACTCTCTTGTTATGCGAGTAGGGCTTTTCTGCTAGGAAAGTTACTCGACGTGTCAAAAGCTAAATCGCTCTCTCATCCGTCTTCTATTGAATCAAAACCGACATTCAACAAGTTCGATATGGTACTAACCATTCTTTTGGTGTTAGCTGGATATTGGTTGTATGAACGCTCAATTACAGGCGTTAACTATAGTTGGCGCTGGCAAGATGCTTTTACTTTGATCTTCACGCCTCGTTCCGACGGCTCTCTTCCTTATTTCTTTCAAGGATTGATTTCAACGGTCCGTATTAGTGTATGGGGTATGTTGCTCGCTCTCAGCTTAGGTACGATACTTGGCATCGCAAGGCAATCGACCATTACCCTGCTTCGCCTGCCTGCCAATGCTTTTGTCCAGTTGATTAGAAATATCCCACCGCTGGTGTTTGTATTTATCTTCTATTTCTTTATCTCAAACCAACTGATTCCGTTGCTAGGGCTGGACACATTGCTTCGTGAGCACAATGGCGACGTCAATGCGCTTCAAAGCATTCTTTTTGGCCCAGCGAATCTGTGGGAAAACCTACTCTCAGGCATACTGTGTGTTGGTTTGCTATCTTCTGCTTATGTAGCCGAAGTGGTACGTTCAGGTTTGAGTAGTATCCCTAACGGACAGTGGGAAGCGGCAGACTCACTAGGTTTATCAACTTGGGTGAAATATCGTTATGTGATTGCACCTCAAGTACTTGCAGCCATTACCCCTGCACTTGCAGGACAAGCGATATCCTTGGTCAAAGACACTTCAATTGTATCTCTGATTTCAATTCAAGAAATGACCTTTGTTGGAACAGAAATAGCCAACTCTTCTGGTTTGATTTTTGAAATTTGGCTTATTGTTGGGCTAATTTACTTGGTGCTATGTCTTGCCCTATCGCTGATGTTTAGAGCAATAGAGAAGCGTAGCTTAAAGCATTTAGGTCGTTAGTTGTTATGCGTTATTCAGGTTGAATAGACGGTAGAGTAACGCTCCCATCACCACACAGATAACGTTGATACTCATATCCAACAGCGAGAATTCTCGTAATGGATTGAATGCCTGCAGAAGCTCATCAGTCGTCACCATCAAAACAAGTAACAACACCCACGGAGATATTGGTATTGAAGACTGGGCGTAATAAGCTTTTGGCGTTGCCCATGCTGCGACAAACCCTAGCACCGTAGCGATAACGGTATGCAGCACCCACGCCCCACCAACTGACACTTCTATGCTTCTCACCGCGTCGCCGTATATATCCCATGACTTGGCCATTGAGGCGGTTCCACCTAACAGGATAAGAGTGAATAACAACAATAGTCGTTTATTAAGCAGTTGAAGCGCCACTAGCAGTATGACCTAAGTGTAATGATAAGCGCCTAATAGACTACTTTATGCACAAAAGAGATGAAAGAGGTTTTCTTGTTCTTTTAAAAGCACTTAGCAGCTATGACACCATTTCCAATGATTACGTAAAGCCACGCGTCATCAGTCTTGTTTACAACAGATAATGATCAATAAGAAGTGCGACAAACAACAACATCAAGTGGTAAATCGAGAAGACAAACGTCTTGATTGCTCGTGTAGGATCAGGAGCAAACTTCAACTTCCAGGCATGCCACATAAATATTGAACACAAGATTGTCGCAGCGGTTAAGTAAAAGACTCCAGCCATCTCGACTAATACGGGTAGCAGGCAAATTAAATACAAAAGAATGGTGTAGAGCAAAATAGATGTTTTGGTGTATTCAACACCATGGGTCACTGGCAGCATCGGTATATCCGCTTTGGCGTAATCATCTTTTCTGTGGATTGCTAGGGCCCAAAAATGAGGCGGGGTCCAAATAAAGATGATCATGACCAACAGCCACGCGTTCGCATGTAACTCACCCGTTACCGCCGTCCAACCAAGCAATGGTGGCATAGCTCCAGCGATCCCAGCAATCACAATATTCTGTGGCGTCGCTCGCTTTAAGTAGAGAGTGTAGACAACCGCATAACCCAATAGGCTTGCAAAGGTTAACCACGCTGTTAACCCATTCACGCCCAAGTAAAGTACCGCAAATCCTACAATTCCAATAGCCAAAGCAAAGCCGAATACGCGACTTGATTTAATCTCACCCGAAGGTAATGGGCGCTGATAAGTACGTGCCATAATCGCATCAATTCGTTGGTCAATCAGATGATTAAATGCAGCTGCTGATCCAGCCATCAACCCAATTCCCAATAAGCCTAACAAAGTACTTTGAAGTGGAAGTGCGCCAGGAACCGCTAAACACATTCCTACCAAAGCCGTCAGCAGCATCAACGCCACTACCTTGGGTTTAGTCAGTGACAAATAGCTTCGCCACAAGGCTTTTTGGGGAATAGAAGTAACACTTATTGATTTGCTCATGAGTACTCTCCCTGTTGTGTGGCTGTTTGTTCTGAGTAAATGCTAGAAAAAAACCAAATATAGTAGTTCGCTCGGAGTAGTGACAATAGCAGCAATGCGGCCCCTAAGTTATGAGCGACCGCGATAGCCAGCGGCAAACTAAACATCACATTGCCGATACCAAGCGCTATTTGAAGCATGAGTAACGCAAGTACGACTTGCCCGTTACGTTGTAAAAGCTTGATGCGTGAGCGAAGCAATTGGAACACAAATGCCAACGTAAAAATTGCCACAATAAGTGCACCGATTCGATGCGTCACGTGGATAGTCATCCGAGCTCCGTAATCCAAAGTGCCAAACTCATAACTCTCTTTCTCTGGCTGGATTAAATCGAAAGCATGTTTGAAATCGAGGTGAGACACCCAATCTCCCTGACATATGGGCAGTGTGGTACACATCAGTGCTGCGTAATTAGAGGATGTCCATCCCCCTAATGCAATCTGGGCGACGACAATACTAAGCGTCAAACCAGCAAGCAGCTTCAACTGACCGACATATTCCATAGCTGAATCGAGATTTATTTGTTTAGATTGGATTGACCAGTAAGCGAGCGCTAACAAACAAAATAGAGTAAACCCACCAAGCAAGTGCCCCATTACAACGATGGGCATCAGCTTCATTGTCACTGTCCACATACCTAACAAGGCTTGGAACACAATCACAATCGAGAGCAAAACAGAAAGTCGCGTTGAAAGGAGCTTAGAACGAATGCCTAAAAAGGTAATAGCAAACACAAACAGTCCAAGCGTTCCAGCGAAATAGCGATGAATCATCTCGAGCCATGCTTTATCTGCTTCTACTGTTAACGCTGGATATAACGACTGTGCCAATGCAATTTCATGTTGTTCATTCGGTACGGTCAGTTGGCCATAACAACCAGGCCAGTCGGGACAGCCCAATCCAGCATCTGCCAATCTGGTGTAGGCGCCAAGCATCACGACAACAAAGGTGAGAAATAAACTGCAACGAATGAGATTAACTAAGTTCATAGCACCACTCCCAATCCATTAACCTACGCGAGAAAGCTTAAGAAGTTTGCGTAAATCGGCCAGTAAGCCTTTGCTTTGAGGAACTAGCTCAGAGGAAGAGCTCACTTTTGGGTAACGCATCACAAGCTGTCCCAAAGGGTCAACAATGACATACTCAAATTGGCCTACGACTTGTTCAAATTCCTTATTAACAACGATTGTTTGATAACTTCCTTCTGGGATTTCGATAGCGTCACTGTCAGGAGAAACTAAAAGGACCGGTTGAACGCGCTGTTGATACTTTCCAAGTGCGATATGGCTTTGCCCTAAGAGGTGAATTTGCTGCTGACAAAACTCATCACATTCTTTTGGAATCACATACCCTAGCTGCCATTGCTCGCTTTGATATGGATTCGAAAGCCCAAGTATTTCAAACGTCTTGAGTGGCTCTATAAGCTCCCCTTTATTTGTCACACCAGACTCATACCAATCTTGACTGAGCACGGTTTTAGCAATAATGGCCGGTAAGGCAAACATCACAACAAGACTGACGAAAATGATGCGTCCTCGATAGACTGGGTTATTGATCATTTTGCTCTCCTTGCTTGAACATGCGAATTAAAATAAAGCCGCTTAACAGTAATAAGGCTGCAGCCATAGAGAACCATTGCACTGCGTATCCTTGATGTTTCTCTGACTTCATCGACACAGGCTGCCACGGTTGCGGATACGGCCAATTCTCAGATTGAGGTTGAACCACATAACGCGCTAGCTTGAGCTGCCACTGTTGCTCTAACTGTGAAAAATTCAAATTCTGTATTCGGCTTGGCACACCTGACTCTAGGTACAGCTCTTGACTCAACGGGTTCGGCGACTTCCGATACAAACGGCCTTCAACCTTGGTCAGCTGATCTAGCCAATCCACCGTTGGCAGTTCAGCTCTTGTAGGAGGGGCTACAATAAAGCCTCTCTCCAGCAATACATGTTCCCCGCTCTCAGCTTTCACCAATTGCATTGCGATGTAGCCAACCTCTCCCTGGTAATTCTGATTATCGAGCAGCAAGTACTTATCTTTGATTGGCGTTGCGTAAAACTCGACTCTTATTCCTGTAGGTGACACCAATTCCTGAGCGGTTAGCTGAGCTAAATTGATCCTTTGTTGGGATGCTCTCAAACTTACCTTGTGTTCGATTGCTTTTTTCTCTTCAGCTCTCGAAAGCTGCCATAAACCCAAGTTGACCAATATAGAAAAGGCAACCACAGTTAAAAGAACAACAACAAGAAACCCTCGGGTATTGAGCTGAGAAAAAAAGGAAACCCTCATGGTATTCATCTTTAAACTGGTTCTAGTGCTGCTATTACTTTTCATCCTAATTAACCTTGGCCGAGCAATGTTTGAGATGGTCAAAGGTACTGACTCAAACGACGAAGAAGATGGCGAAGACTCCCTTGACGACGATAAACCCATGAGCTTCTATTTAGGCCGCCGCGTATTTCTTTCTGCCCTTGCCGTTGTTCTACTTGTTGCCGCGCTACTTTCTGGATTTATTGAGCCCAATATTCGGCCTTATTAAACGGTCAAACTTTTCGGCTTAACCTAGCATTAAATAACATAAACAAAGACAAACAAGCACAACCACACCACATCAACAAAGTGCCAATACCAACTCCCTGCTTGAAAGGCGAAATGATCTTTTGGCGTAAAGTGATCTTTCGCTACCCTTGCAAGCAGTACTATCAAGAATGTTGTTCCTAAAAGAACGTGCATTCCATGAAACCCAGTCAGAAGAAAGAACGTATTGCCATAGACTCCCGACTGCAAAGTGAGCCCTAGGTCTTGATAAGCATGGGCATACTCGACACCTTGGTAATAAAGGAAAAAGCACGCTAGCACGATCGTAATCTCTAACCATACGATCAACGCCATGCGTTTATTCTGCTCTAAACTGACGTGAGCTAAGTGAAGCGTCACAGAAGAAGTCAGCAGCAAAATGGTATTAATCAGTGGTATCCCTTTCCACGACATAGCGGTAGTCGTATCACCACCAGGAGTTAATGTCAGCGGCCATAACGCTTCGAAGGTTGGCCACAACACTTCATGTGTCATCGCGTTATTACTCGCCCCTCCCAACCAGGGTACGGAAATCATGCGAGCGTAAAACAGAGCACCGAAGAAAGCGCCAAAGAACATAATCTCTGAGAAGATGAACCAACTCATTCCTTGTCGATAGGAGCGTGATAGCTGGGCAGAATTTTTACCACTCATTGATTCAGTAATCACATTGCTAAACCAGCCCGCAAACATATAAAGCAAAAACAAAAAGCCAGCGAGTAAGATCAATTTGCCAAAGACACTACCATCGCCTCCCTCTGCCATATTTTGAACAGTCAATCCGGCGCCTACTGCGATCAGAAAAAGAGAAACTGCTCCAACGATGGGCCAACTGCTTTGTGCGGGTACGTAATAAGGCTGATGTTTAGAACTCATTGTGTTGCTCCTTGCATCACTTCACTTGCAATAGCGAGTGAAGCTTTCGCTATCTCTGACGGGGTTGCCTTATCTGTAATGTCATAGAGGGTGTAAGACAAAGTCAGAGTATGAATAGATTCTGAGATATCAGGTTCGATGTAAAAGATCAGTGGCATTTCTGCGTTGGCTTTTGCTTGTAACGGTTGATGGTTAAAACAAAAACATTCGATCTTATTGAAGTAGGTTGCACCTAATCCGGGGGATACAGAAGGGACGGCTTGCCCAACAATCGCTTTGCTTGAGAGGTTTTTTGCCAAATAAGCCGTTTGAATCACTTGGCCAGGATGAACATCCATAATGGTTTGCTCTGGCGTGAAAGACCAAGGGATTCCTTGATTGTTGTGTGCCATGAACTCGACGCGAATAAGACGTGACGTATCTGGCACCATTCCTTGTGGCTGCAAGACAGATTCACTATTTGTCTTACCATTAATGCCTAAAGCATCACACATGATGTCGTAGAGCGGAACAAGCGCAAACCCAAAACCAAACATTGCAAGCACTGCAACACATAGTCTTGCAGTTAGCTTTTTATGAGATTTCGCTTGTCCATCCATGGCTGCTACCTAGTCCACTTTTGGTGGCGTAGAGAATGTATGATGAGGCGCTGGGCTTGGCACAGTCCACTCTAACCCTTCCGCTCTGTCCCAAGGCTTCGCACTCGCTTTCTCACCACCACGAATACACTTAATCACCAGCCACAAAAAGATCAGTTGTGATAAGCCAAATGCAAAGCCACCAATCGAAACAATTTGGTTTACATCTGCAAACTGGATTGCATAGTCAGGAATACGTCTTGGCATACCCGCAAGCCCAAGGAAATGCATCGGGAAGAACAACACATTGACCGAAATCACTGAGCACCAGAAGTGCCACAAGCTCAGCCTATGGTCATACATATTCCCTGTCCACTTCGGCAACCAATAGTAAGCCGCTGCCATGATGGAGAATACCGCTCCCGATACCAGTACGTAATGGAAGTGGGCGACCACAAAATAGGTATCATGATATTGGAAATCAGCAGGAACTATCGCCAGCATTAACCCTGAAAAACCGCCGATGGTAAACAGGATAATAAAGGCTATAGCAAACAACATTGGGGTTTCAAACGTCATTGCCCCACGCCACATCGTCGCTACCCAGTTAAAGACTTTCACCCCTGTAGGCACCGCTATCAACATGGTGCAATACATAAAGAACAGTTCGGCAAAAACGGGCATACCTGTGGTAAACATATGGTGAGCCCATACTAAGAAGGATAGTAATGCGATACTACAGGTTGCGTATACCATGGAGTGGTAACCAAACAGTTTTTTGCCGCTAAATGCCGGGATAATGGCCGAAACAATACCGAAAGATGGCAAGATCATGATGTACACTTCAGGGTGACCAAAGAACCAGAATATATGTTGGAACATAACCGGATCACCACCACCCGCCGCATCAAAGAATGAGGTCCCGAAGTATTTATCGGTTAACACCATGGTTACAGCTCCGGCAAGCACCGGCATAACGGCTATCAATAGAAATGCTGTAATCAACCAAGTCCAAACAAACATAGGTAACTTGAACCACGTCATACCTGGTGCTCGCATGTTCACTATGGTTACTATAACATTGATTGCGCCCATTATTGAGCTGATACCCATAATATGTACGGAGAACACAAATAAGGCTGTGCTATCAGGCCCGTAGGTCGTCGAAAGTGGTGCATAGAACGTCCAACCGAAATCAGGACCACCGCCTTCCGTAAACAGAGAAGCAAGCAAAATGGCAAAGGCAAAAGGTAAGATCCAAAAGCTCAAGTTGTTCATACGTGGCAGTGCCATATCTGGCGCGCCAATCATCATTGGAATCATCCAGTTGGCAAGACCAGTAAACGCCGGCATCACGGCACCGAACACCATGATCAACCCATGAACTGTTGTCATCTGATTAAAAAACTGAGGTTCAACGAGCTGCAGGCCAGGCTGAAACAGCTCTGCGCGAATGATCATCGCCATCGCTCCACCCGTCAAAAACATAATGAAACTAAACCATAGATAGAGCGTACCTATATCTTTGTGATTCGTAGAGTAGAGCCAACGAGTGATCCCCTTCGGAGGCTCATGGTGATCGTGTTCATCAAGCTCAGCCGCTACTGAACTATTTGCTCGGGTTATATCAGCGTCTGTAGCAGGTGCTGATTTGGTTTTATCTTCAACTACAGAATCAGGTTTGGACGTTTTCATTGTCCCTCCTTAGACGCCTTAAATTGGTTCACATCCGACGCTTGAACCAAATCACCGACACTATTTCCTAAGCCATTTCGTTGATAGGTCACAACGGCTGCAACTTCTTTATCTGTTAACTGATTGGCGAACGCTTGCATCGCAGTTCCAGAGCGGCCATTGACCACAACGTCAATATGCCCTTCAGTACTACCAGTCGCGATACTGCTCCCCGTAATAGCAGGGAAAGCACCGGGAATACCTGCGCCGCTTGCTTGGTGACACACTGCGCATCGATCGACATAGACTTTCTCGCCAATTTCCATCAGTTCATCAAGAGTCAATGAAGCAGTCAGAGAGGCAGCGGCGTCTTGCTTGGCTTGCTCTAGCTCAGCTTTTTTAGCGAGTAACCATTCGTCGTACTTTTCCTCTTCCATTGCATGAACCACAATCGGCATAAAGCCATGGGCTCGGCCACAAAGCTCAGCACATTGGCCTCGATATACGCCCGGTTTATCAATTCGAGTCCAAGCCTCATTAATAAACCCAGGAATAGTGTCTTTCTTAACGGCAAAATCAGGTACCCACCAAGAATGAATAACGTCATCTGCAGTCATAAGAAATCGAACTTTACGATTGATTGGCAGCACAAGTGGGTTATCTACCTCAAGAAGGTAATGCGCGCCTTTTTCCTCGATACCATCAATCTCTTTTTGGCTCGTGGCAAGCAAACTAAAGAATTCGACATCTTCACCAAAGTAGCTGTAGTGCCACTTCCATTGAGAGCCAGTAATTTTGATTGTGAGATCAGATTGGGAAGTATCCTCCATCGCCACCAGCGTTTTGGTCGCGGGGATAGCCATTAGCACTAAGATAATGATAGGAATAACAGTCCATATCACTTCCACTTTAGTACTTTCATGGAAATGAGCAGCAACCGCACCTTTAGATTTGCGATGGTGGTACATCGAATAGAACATCGCACCAAACACAATGATGGCAATAGCGCAGCAAATGTAGAAAATCAGCATGTGAAGGTCATAAACCTTACCACTAATATCTGTAACACCTTGCGTCATGTTGTAGCTGTTTTCTTCTGCGTATAAAGAAGCAGAAAAACTAACCAACGCAATATTACTCAATCGCCACAGTGAAACTGGTGAACTTTTCAAAAGACCTCTCCTATGCCAGAGTCATCAACCGTGATGCTGATACTCTTTCGCGCTCGGAGTGCCTAAATACGCAAGAAAGTACCAATCAGCCTTTGGACTTTTATATTTCCTTTCAAACAGCAAATTTTACGTAATTTGTTATATTTATGTTAATAAAAGCTAGTTGGCCTTTTTAAATTGTGCAAGAAAGTACAACTAGAAATGACAACTCAACTAACCAAGTAAATTTTAGCGATTGCGCTCTCGCAAATGATAATCAATATCAATTAAAATCTAACGACTTTCTGTAATTAACATAGACTTAAGTGAATAGCTGACTTGAGGCATGGAAAAGGTAATAAATCATGATGGAACAAGTGACCTACTGGTTAGAAAAAGATCCCGACCCGCATACAAGAGAAGAGCTCCAGCACCTTATTGATGAAAAAGCGTTCGATGAACTCGAAGACAGATTCAGTCAGCGCTTGGAATTCGGTACCGCTGGCCTAAGAGGAAAAGTCGGTTGTGGACCAAATAGAATGAATCGACTCGTGATTCAAGAAACCGCAACGGGTCTTGGTCATTACCTAATTGAACAAGTACAAGACGCGCAAAAAAGAGGTGTCGTGATTGGTTATGATGGCCGAACCGATTCAAAACAGTTTGCCCATGATACCGCCTCTGTATTGACGTCATTAGGCATCAAAGTGTTCTTAACTCACGCCGTTGCAGCCACGCCTATTGTTGCGTTTGGCGTTAACTACTTCAATGCAGCAGCAGCAGTTGTGGTAACCGCTAGCCACAACCCTCCGGAATATAATGGCTTTAAAGTTTACTGGGAAAATGGCGCGCAAATTATTCCACCCCACGATGCGGGTATTGCATCAGAGATCGACATTGCTGCTAAGAAACCTATCCCTTTGATGGCACTTGATGACGCCGAAAAGCATGACTTATTGGTATGGCTGAAAGATGACTATTACCAAACTTACCGCCAAGCAATGAATGATAACTCGCTGCTCACCAATCACACTCAACCAGAGTCTATTGGTATTGCTTACACAGCTATGCATGGCGTTGGCGCAGACATGGCGGAAACACTCCTTAACGATGCTGGCTTTACCAATGTCTATAGCGTTAGAGAGCAAAGAGAACCTGATGGTACCTTCCCAACCGTAAACTTCCCTAACCCAGAGGAAGCAGGTGCAATGGATATGGTAATGGCACTCGCTAAAGAACACGGAGCAGAGCTAGCCTGTGCGAACGATCCTGATGCTGATCGTTTCGCCGTTGCGGTTCGTAAGCCAGACGGTGAGTATCAAATGTTAACTGGTGACCAAGTCGGTACACTATTTGGTCATTATTTGCTCTCACAATCGGAGGGAAGTAAGTCGCTAGTGGGGAATACGATCGTATCCTCAACGCTGCTGAAAAAGATTGCTGATGCCCATGGTGCTGAGTACTACCAAACTCTGACTGGCTTTAAATGGCTAACAAACATTGCTATGCAAAAGCAAAGCGAGCAGAAAGTTTTCCTATTCGCTTATGAGGAAGCACTTGGCTACACCGTTGGAAGCAAAGTTTGGGATAAGGACGGACTATCAGCGTTAGTCGCGTTCGCTCAACTCACTGCGGAACTGAAAAGCCAAGGAAAATCCATTTGGGATCAACTAGAGGCATTATACCGTCAACATGGCATGTATCTGAATGCTCAAAGAAGTATAGCGCTCGATCCAAAAGCACCACCCGTTGGCGATAAACTTCGTGCGAACCCTCCAACTATGATTGCTGGCAGCAAAGTTGAAGTGACTGAAGATCTAAAATCATCAATCCGACAGTTTGCCGATGGTTCAAGTGAAGAGATCGATTTGCCAAAAAGCGATGTGCTAATCTACCACCTCTCTTGTGGAGCTCAAGTTATTGTTAGACCTTCAGGCACTGAACCAAAATTGAAGTGCTACTACGAAGTGATCCAATCCTTTGCAGAATCCGACAGCTTTGCGGATGTTCAAGACAAGGCATCTGAGTCAATGGGGATGCTTATCTCTGAGCATCAACATAGCTTAATCTAATTCCTAAATATTTATGCCCCTCAGAGCAGGGGCATAATTCAGCGAACTCCTACATATTATCGCTTGCCAAATAAAATGCTTATCAGAAACCACCAACAACCTGATTAATATTTGGTCAATAAATAAGACTTCACACAGTTTTAACCATTTACCGACGCAAAATTCATAAAACTGAACTTAACTGACTAGACATCACTGATAACAATCAGTTTTTCACTTGAGTTAGGAATTATTTATGAACAAATATATCGCAGAGTGTTTCGGTACGTTTTGGTTAGTTCTTGGAGGCTGCGGTAGTGCTGTACTTGCGGCTGCCTTTCCAGATGTCGGTATCGGTTTATTAGGCGTGTCACTTGCATTTGGTTTAACCGTATTAACCATGGCTTACGCGATTGGGCATATTTCGGGTTGCCACCTAAACCCAGCAGTAAGTATTGGCTTATGGGCAGGCGGCCGTTTTGAGGCGAAAGAACTGGCACCCTACATCATTGCTCAAGTCATCGGTGGCGCTATTGCTGGCGGTGTTTTGTATATCATTGCGAGTGGGCAAGCTGGCTTCGACGCTGTCGCTTCGGGTTTTGCATCAAATGGCTACGGCGCTCATTCTCCTGGTCAATATTCATTAACCGCAGCCTTGGTCACCGAAGTCGTGATGACAATGGCGTTCTTGGTCATCATTCTAGGCGCGACAGATAAGCGAGCGCCGCAAGGTTTTGCTCCTATCGCGATCGGCTTAGGGTTAACTCTTATCCACCTAATCAGCATTCCGGTAACGAATACATCTGTAAACCCAGCTCGTAGTACGGGCGTTGCCTTGTATGTAGGTGATTGGGCGATGTCTCAGCTGTGGCTATTTTGGGTCGCTCCAATTGTTGGTGCTGTGCTAGGTGCTGTCATTTATAAGTCAATGGCGGGCTCTGCTGAAGACTAAGTAACCACTGACAATTAGAAACAAAAAATCCCCACTAACACCAGTGGGGATTTTTGTATCATTGGTATATTTGTCTGTTACTTAACGGTCGATTAAATGCAGCTCATGAAGCTTTGCATTGCCGTTATTGGCCAAATTAACGCGAGCAAGTTGCTTATAGATAACGTAATAACGGTTAATATTGGTTACGTACTGTACCGGTTCACGACTAATGTGCTTTCTTGCCACGATCTCAACATTTTTAAACCATTTATTAGGATCATAACCATATTTCGCCGCTAATTTTCGAATTTTACGGATTTTTGCTGGCCCGGCATTGTATGCTGCCAAACTAAAGTAGATTTGGTCATCTGGTGAAATTGACTCATCATCAAAGTAACGTTTATGGATGAAGTTTAAGTACTTCACGCCCGCGTGGATATTATTGTCCACCTTGTGAATGTTCTTTACATTAACGTTTCTGTCTTTCGCAGTACTTGGCAACACTTGCATGACTCCAACAGCACCTCGATGAGAGACTTTTCGCTGATCTAGCCCAGACTCTTGGTATCCTTGCGCAGAGACCATTAAAGGATCAAAACCGTAGATATCAGAATAATGCTCAAAAATATGCGAAAGATTAGCAAGTTGCTTTAACTGGCTATCGTCCAACGAGCGACTCAACCAGCGAGTATTGTCAATGTAGCGGCGATAAATCACATTCCCCAGTAACGTACCGCTTTTTGCTTTACCTACATAGCGATTCACCACTTTCTTAAGGTTTGGGCTCTCCTTTCTTATCGCCCATGCTATCTGGCTGCCTTTTCTAATCGGAAGATCACGGTGCAGCTGAATATTCTCCATCACACCCTGCCACATTTTCGCTTTATGGCTATCTAAAACCGTCGCATTAATAAACCCTTTATTAACCATTTCAATCAACTCATAGTCTTGCAACGTTTCTTCAATAAAGTTGATGTGGATAGGAGGCATTTCTAAACTATCAAGATGCTGATTCACCTTCTGCAGGCTTTCAAAGTAGCTAGAACTACCACGCACCCAGATTTCTTGACCGCTTAGATCTTCAATAGAAGTAAAGGATTGATGCGACTTGTTAGTGATAATCCATTCCTGCGCATCTTTAATCACAGGATCACTAAAGTCGATAATCTGCTTGCGACGCTCGGTGATCGTCAGGTTAGCGACAGCAATATCACCATAACCGACCTTGAGCGATTGGAGTAAATCATCCCTTGGCACCGGAATGACCTGCACATTCACACTTGGATGTTTTTGCTTCACGTTTTTCTCGAAGTGATACAACATCTCAGCGACGATCCCTTTCGGCTTACCCCCTTCAATATAGTAAAAGCCTAAGTCAGCAGAAACGAGAACACGAATAACACCGCGCTTTTTTAGTTCAGAAAAGTCGCCCACATAAGGCTGCGAGCTAAGGGGGGATAGCTCAAGCGCTAAACCGACGCTTGAGAACACACTTAGTATCGCTATTAACGTAAATCGGATCACACCACACTCCATGTTGATGATTTGTTACATTCCGTGATCAGACCATATCCTGTTCTGTGAAACTGTTCAAGTAACAGTATTCTCCTCTCTATAACTTATCGTTCTATAATACCCTTTAGTATTGTTTCTTTTGTTTGATAGCTGTTTTTTGATAAAAAAACGCTAGACCATTGGGCCTAGCGTTTGTCTATTAGCTACTCACGTTCAGCCAGTTACAAAGCTTCCGAAACCACTTCTTCTAGGCGTTCATAAGGAACGTAGCCTGGAATAATTTGATCACCCATAATTACAGCAGGTGTGCCTCTCAGCCCGAGTTGATTAAACATCGTGTAGTTGTTTTCTAGCTGCTTCTTAATCTCTTCCGTCGTTTCTAGATACTCTGTTGTTCCTGTTTTTTGAGCAATTTTCATTAATGAAGCAGCATTATGAGCGCCCGGCTTAGCGACTAATAAGTCATTCACCTGCTCGTACTTTTCTCGGTCGTTTTGCCACACATTTAGTGCATATGCTGCTGAGTTTAACGAGTCACGGCCCTCTTTTAATGGAACATAGAGGTTCACTACCTTTATTTGTGGGTACTCTTCGACCAATTGTTCAAGAACTTGGTCCAGCTTTTTACAATATGGGCAGCTATAGTCCGTAACATTAATTAACGTTAGCTCACCATTTTCAGCCCCCATATAAGAGTGACTAGGGTCGTTAATGTACTTATCGCTGTTTTCCAACAGTTGATCGAACTGCTGTTTCTGCTTGATGTACATCCCTAGACTCTCATGTAACCCATCAATCACCTGTGGATTGCTGTTTAACATCTCAACGATGTCATTGATTTTCTCTTCTTGAGTTTGCGCAAACGCTGAAGCTGTAAGTAGTGAACTAACAACAAGTGCGATAGTAAGTGGTTTAAACATTTAAATTTTTCCTATTGATTCAGCCAAAGACGTATCAGTAATCCAGGCGGAGTCGTAATACCTGTAGTTACTGATTCGATTTGCCCATCTTTAACTATGAATATGGTTGGTGTGACAGAAATTCCCCACTGTCGAAACAGCTGAGATTGTTCGTCATTGATATTGGTAAATTGATAATCATGAGCTTGCTTAAACGCCTCAACACGTTCAATGGGGCCAGATGCGCCGGACACGGCAACCACGGGGAAGTATTGACTGACCCAATCAACTGTCGGACTGACAAATTTGCACACAGGGCACCACGTCGCCCAAAAGTAAACCACGACCGGAGAGTCGTAGCTCATTTCAACAACGTCGATAGGCTTTCCATTTGAATCAATGCCAATAAGCTCTGGAGCTCGCTCCATAGGCACACTTTGGCTGCGATAAACATCGACCGCTGTAGTGATTGCAATAGCTAAGATGAGGTATAAGGCAATCTCTTTTATCCAATAGCGCCATGACCTCTTCATTAACTTCCCTCCCCGCTCGCTATTTGCAGCGCTTTGGTGACCGTCTCAGAGTTCAGAATCACTGGCAGTGGAATACCTTCTGGCGCATTCGGGCCATAGACAATGTTAAAAGGGACGCCAAATCGTCCGTTAGCTCTCAAGTAATCCGTGACCGCACCATCTGGGTGTGTCCAATCTCCTTGAATTGCCACGACATTAGAATGTTGCAGTGCTGAGTATACAGGGTCTTGCAAGATGACACCTATCTTGTTTGCCTTACAAGTTACACACCAATCCGCCGTCACATTGACGAATACCGTCTTGCCTTGCTCAACAGAGTTTTCTATCGCTTCATTTGAAAGTTTCACCCATGGTAGATCGTCAGGCAAAGGCGTTGACCAATGATCAGCGGTCACACTCCCCAAAACCAAACCACCTGCAAATAGGCCAATTGATAGCACACCTGAAATCAAAAACGCTTTATCGCCATAAATTCGCTTAACACGTGCAAGCAGTACAATCAAAGCGCTGAGAACGATCGCTGCCACCCAAAACGGTGGAATATGATTAGAAAGCAGGTACACCAGCCACACACTTGTCAGTAACATCATGACACCAAACAAGAGTTTGACTTTGTTCATCCAAGCACCCGGTTTTGGTAAATAGGATGCAAGGCCTGGGAACAGTGCAATAGCTATCCATGGCAGTGCCATACCAATAGCGAGAGCGGTAAAGATGACAAACATTTCCAGGCTACTTGCTGCCAGAGCGAATGCAACTGCTGTACCTAAGAACGGCGCTGAACATGGCGTCGCTAATAAGGTAGCAAACATACCTTGAAGGTAATGGCCCGAGTAAGAGTTATCACCTTTAGATGCCATCCAAGTATTTGTGCTAGACGAGAGTCTTATTTCAAACAACCCTAACATATTGGCGCCAAATAACGCCGTAACTAGCACCATCATTGCGATAAACCAAGGGCTTTGGAATTGAATACCCCAACCTATTGCATTGCCTGACAACTTGAGTGCGAGCAGAAATCCAGCTAACAACCAGAAAGAGGTTAGAATACCTGCTGAAGACGCGAGGAATTGCAGACGAATCTTACGACGAGCCAAACCCTGAGTTGAAATAACGCTGCTTAGCTTCATCCCCAAAACAGGCAAAACACAAGGCATCACGTTTAAGATTAGGCCTCCGAGTAAAGCAAACCCAATCATTTCAATCAGACTAAGTTCAGGCGCTAAGGGAGAAATAACCCCCTTTGAGACATCTGCTGATTGCTCGGCGATAAAGTCTGTATCTTGAATCGTAATATTAACCTTCTGATCCGCCAGATCGATATCGCCTAACCAAGTCGACACATCAAAAATAGCGACCAGTTTGTCATTTGATGTCTTCAGGGAAGATAAGACGTAGCTATACTCACTGATTGCTTCATTACTGCTATCAACGATCACATTAGGACTTTCCCAACCTAAAGGTTTGGTGATGGTCACTTCAAGTTGATTCGTCGACTTGTCCCAAATAGCAGTTTGAGAAGAAATTAGTGGTGATGGTTTAGGTACAATACTGATGGCTTGAGCATGGATATACATCGCTTGCTCATCGATCGTTAACTCGTTAGGCACGAAATTTAAAGCGATCGGATAATCAGTCAGTACACAAATCGTTGTGCAGGAAGAGAGCGTTAACTTTGCGTCAATGACTACGGGTTTACTCATATCTTCGACGTGCAGCGTCATCGGAATAACCGTATCGCCCTTGTAACCCAATGTATGAATACCAAGTAGAGTGAATTGCTCAGGGTGAGGCCAATGCCAATCAACCTCAGTCAAATTAGACGATTTATCCCAATTAATGCTTGGAGCAACACCGCCCTCTCCTGGGCTACGCCAATAGGTCTTCCAATCTCCTGAGAGTTCGACCTCTAAAAAGCCTTCTACCGTTTTATCATTAGGATTGCTTTGCCCAGTAAGGACAAATCGAGTCTTCACCGGCGGATGTTGCGGGTTAGTCAACCAGCCAGTGTCTGTCTGCGCAATAGAAAAGACAGAGAACATCAACGTACTCGCCAAAAGAATTAAGCTTCTAGCAACACGAAGAATAGAAATAGATTGTTTATTCATGTGTGTATCCATTGTTTCCCCACAAACCTGAGGAATAAATAACAGGTGCGCGAACGCACTAACAAAAAAGTTAGTCGAAAGCGGGGTTATTCTCTAAATACACAAAAAGTTAAATGAAGCCGGTTATTGGGAGGAATGGGTTCGGTAAAGGCAGGGGCAACACTCGGAGTAAGGATGCGCCATACGACGATGACCAAAGCAATAACAAATACAGTGATAATCACGTGCTCTAAACTTGCTTTCGCGCTACTCAATAACTTTTCCGTTAGATCACACTGCTTGTTAAGTTCTTTTGGCTGAGATACATCAACGGAGTAATCGACTAAAGATGAATATTTGAATTCACAAACAGACTGCCATCCTGCATTTTGAGAAAGGCAGATAGCAAAGACCCATCCGATAAGAATCAGAGTAATATTCACCGATTTGTTCGTAGCAAAATGTTTGAGCAAAATTATCAGTAGCCAATTAATCAAGCCTGCGAATTATGACAAGCAGAAGAAAAGTTTTGTTAGTGCATTGTAAGAATTGCCTTACGCAATTCTCTTTTGCAAGAAAATCTTATCGATGTCAGCGGTCGGAAAGTTTGTATATCTCCCTACTTCTTTGAAGCCAAGTTTGGCATAAAAATCAGGGGCTTGAAAACTATACGTATCGAGGTAAACATCGGTTACGCCCAGTTGGACCGCTTCTTTTTCTAATCGTTCCATAAGAGTAGAACCAATACCTGAGTGGCGTTTTTTATCATCAACCCAAAGAAACTCAATAAACAGCGTACTAGTGAAGATCTCTCCAGTTAATCCCCCCACAAAATCCCCATCCTCATCTTCGATAAAACAGGCAATGCTGGTGACGTCTTCATCGGGAAAGTGCTTTAAGTTGAATGACTTGAGTCCGTTGTAGATAACGTCTTTGATATTCTTTGGCGGGTTAAGGATAAACTGCACGTTCATAACGATTTCCTTGTTTAAAACTAGCGGGCACAAAAAAGCCAGCTAACTGCTGGCTTTTTTAATCAAGGTTAGCTGAAAAATGAGCTTAACATCCAAATTGCTAACGCGACAAATATCAGCCCCATAAACTTATGCTGATAAGTTCGGAACTTGGCATTTTCTAGTAGAGGCTTACCTAATGTCCCCACAAGAGCCACTAGCATAAAGTTAAACAGCAAACCTAACACGTTAAGCAATAATCCCAACGCTAGCATCTGTTCTCCAGAGCTTGCAGTAATATTGCTAGAGACAAACTGAGGTAAAAACATGACGAAGAATACCAAAGCTTTCGGGTTCAGTAAGTTGCTAACTAGCGCACGCTGATAGAACGCAGCCGCCATTTTATTTCCAGAATCCAGTTCTGGCGCATCAGCTGCGTTTGCTCGAATACAATCCCAGCCCATTTTAAGCAGGTACGCACCGCCTAAAAGGTGCAGCATTTTTAATGCTAATGGGCTCATTGCAATAAGGGCAGATACACCTAAAGCAGCAAGGAGCGTCAGAATAATTCCAGACGTGGCGTTACCTAAGCTAGCAAACACACCCACTTTACGTCCGTAACTCATGCTTGAACTTGCTATGAGCAACATATCGGGACCAGGCAGCAACAAAAGTGCGACTACTGCTGTCAAATAAACAGGTAGCACAGAAAGATCGATCATTTCTAAAATTTCACAGGAACAGAAGGACGCGGGATTTTAGTCCAACAAAATAATAAAATCCATGACAAATGATAAGTTTATAAATCAAAAATAAGAGAAATAATCCACATGCATATTCAACAAATTTCTTTTGGTGAGAGCAATTTTGTACAAAAATGATTAGCCACTATAAGCTAGACTGATAATTCGAATGATTGGGCTCTATAGGCAAGGAAAGCACATGGCAAGAAGCAGTAAGGAATCAGCGAGTTTTCATCTGGCAGAAGAGCTAGGTGGACTTGAACTGTTGGATGCCAAATACACCAATCAGAATTTTTCCCGTCATAGCCATGAAGGCTACACCATTGGTGTCATTGAGAAAGGTGCTCAGCGTTTCTATCGAACTGGTGGTAATCATATTGCACCTCAAGACAGCATTATTCTCGTCAATGCTGATGAGGTCCACAATGGTCAAACTGCAACTGAAGGGGGCTGGGAATACAAAGCGATGTACCCAGTACCGGAACAGTTTCAAAAGCTAACCGAAGGATTGTCACCTGGGCTGTCTGTACCCTATTTCCCTGAGCCTGTGGTCCATGATCCTGAGCTTGCTCAGCAGCTCAGACTTGTCTTTGATACTCTCGCGCAATCAGACAACAAGTTACTTCGAGAAACGTTAATCTATGGGACATTGGTTAAGCTTGTATCTAGGCACAGTAAAACTAAGTTCGATTGGGAACCGAGAAACCATGGCCAAAGACAGCTTTTACTCGTTAAAGAGTTCCTAGATGACTTTCCCCAAGCTGACATCAGTTTAGAAGATCTCTCGAAACTAGCAGGCCTTAGCCCATATTACCTAACACGAAGCTTCCAAAAGACATTTGGGTTGCCTCCACACGCCTATCAGATCCAAGCTAGATTAAGAGTGGCTAAACAACTTTTAAGAAAAGGGATGAGTATTTCGGACGTAGCTCAAGAAACGGGCTTTCACGATCAAAGCCACTTCCATAGGCACTTCAAACGCGCTTTGGGGGTGACTCCTAAACAATTCGTCGGAACGAGCTAACTAGGCACAGCAATATTATACAAGCGAACATGATTAGCTATATGTCTAAATAAAGCCATCACTCACCAAGCTTTCGTAACTTAATAATGAATACCATGACGATAGATACCGAATCAGAACACGATCGAGCACAACTCCTATGGCAAGGAGCAATAGCAATGATTCCACTCAGTGTCGCTGTGATTCCATGGGGCCTGTTGGCGGGTTCTTTTGCTATTGAATCTGGCTTAACGATCCTTGAAAGCCAAGCCTTATCCGCGATCTTGTTCGCAGGTTCAGCACAGTTAGTTGCGACAGGAATGTTTAAAGTGGGAGCCTCATTGATCACAATGCTGATCGCTATCCTCTTTATCACTTCTCGCCATCTGTTATATAGCGTGTCAATGCGGGATAAGATCTCACCACTGCCTCTAAAATGGCGATTAGCACTAGGATTCCTACTTACTGATGAACTGTTCGCCATATGTGGCCAGCAATCAGAAAAACAGTTTAATCGTTGGTATGCGCTAGGAGCCGGGCTCAGCTTCTATCTATGTTGGAATTTGGCCACCTTGGCAGGCATCATTGCAGGAAGTTATATCCCCTCTTTAAATGAGCTGGGACTTGAGTTCGCTGTCGCTGCAACTTTTATCGCGATTGTCGTCCCTAATGTTAAGTCTTCTCCGGTACTCGTGTCTGTTATCGTTTCCTTGGTGACATCCGTTTACTGTTACATGCAAGGCATCGAGTCAGGTTTGATGATTGCGAGTATTGCCGGAATGTTTGCAGGTTACTTTGCTGACTCAGCAAAAGGAGGCAACCAATGATCATGCTCTCTATATTGGCCATGACCGTACTGGTTTTTGTCAGCCGTTACCTGTTCTTAGAGCCAAAACTACCCTTAAGGTTGAATCCAGCTACGCAAAAGTTGTTAAGTTACTCTAGCCCAGCAGTGCTGACCGCGATTTGGGCACCGATAGTATTCGTGCCGGAAAAAGAGTTATGGCTAGCGCCTAGCAACCCTTACCTGATTGCTGCAATCATTGCTGCTTTTCTGGCTTGGAAGACAAAAAATGTGTTACTAACAACCATCGTAAGTATGGTTATTTTCCTAGTCTTGAAACTGTTTTAACCAAATAGAGCCGCTACTAGAAAAAGCACAACAGCCATCACTACGATACATTTAACGAGTGAACCTAGGTTAGTAGTGCCACCTTTCGGCGCTTTATTGCAACAAACCATAGCAACCTCTTTGGACTATCAAAACCATTAGCATAGAGGTTGCCCTTGGGTAAGGGTAAAGGCTTACTTCGCGACCCACTCAATTTCAATAAGCGTGCTGTCGCCCTGTTTAAGCCTCGCTAAAAAGACATCATCGGCATGCACTTCACCCACACCTTGGGGTGTCCCTGTCATAATGATGTCGCCATCGCACAGTGTTGTGTATGTTTTTAGCTCTTTAAGAATCGTTTCAGGTGGGTACATCATTTGTTGAACTGAGCCTTTTTGCACTCGAACACAGTTTATGAAAAGTTCGATTTCTAGCTTTTCAATATCAAGTCCATCAAGGGGAATAAACCGGCTGAAAACCGCAGAACCATCAAACGCTTTTGCTCGTTCCCATGGCAGACCTTTAGTTTTCAACTGAGACTGCAATTCTCTTTTGGTTAGGTCGAGCCCTAAACCAACGGCCGATAGTTCACCAGCTTTAACAATAAAACAGATCTCACCTTCATAATGTAAACGCTCTTGATGAAAAGAGTTTAACTGAGCAGAAATAGAGGTAGAGGGTTTTGAAAAGACGACCATCTGATCAGGAATGGCATTATTCAGTTCTTGGATATGCTCTAGGTAGTTACGACCAATACACAATACTTTTGTTGGCGTAATCTGTGTATCTCCAAGTTTTACCGAATTCATTGCCCCATCCTTTTGGTCATTGAGAAAGTGACCATATTCTAAGCGAACTCAATGTTGAGGTGTTGATTTAGCGCTCAAAACTAAGAGCTATGCCAATAATATTAATGATTTACTCAACTGGCGACATACCTTTCTTTTAAAATAGAAAAACGCCTATTCAAGCGTGAATAGGCGCTAACACGATCATTGTGTTAAGGCAGTAGATTCTTTTTAGAAGAAGTATCGAGCACCGAACGTCCACTTATCGTCGTCTGTTGAGATGTCATCTCCCAAATCAAACTGGTATCCCGCAAAACCTACGAGCTTAGGAGTGAAGCTGTATTCTGCTTGAATCGCGCTTTCACTCTTATAAGTACGTTCTGGTGATGCTGCAAGTAACTTACCATCAACGCCTTCGTAGTTGACGCTAAGAGTCAAACCATTGCCTAGACCGTAAGCTAACAGAGCCTCATACTGTTCGGATTCATGTAACGTTGAGTATACCGCCCCAATTTTTTGTGAGTAGAAGTTGTCATTGTCTGCATAAACTAACGCAGCATAGATTCCATCACCATAGCTACCATACTTCAATGAAACCGCATTTGATTCAGCATCCGTATTATCAACATCACCGCCGTTGTAAACATAACCTAGCGAAGCGCCCATGAATGAGAAAGACACTGCAATTTGCCCGCGAGCATCATACTCACCGGCAAAATCTCCAGTTTCAGTATGTTTACCTTGCCAACCTAGGCCAAAATCTAACGACATATCGTCGCCAAACATAAAGCCTTTGCGATAAGTCACCATCTTGTCACCACGACCTGTCGCTAAATTGCCATGGTTGGAGTAGAGAAAGTCATTGGCAAAGGCAATTGGCATATCAGCCACGCCTGCGATGTCATAGTATGGCGCCCATTGCGTACCAAGTGCGAGTCGACCGGCTTGATCATGGGTAACACCGATGTAACCTAGACGAGTCGTGAAAGAAGTGTCACCACCATCGAGATAATCTAACGCCCATTCACCTTTTGCATCAACGGTAAAACCATTCCCCACATCTTGGGTACCGCCAATATTAATACGAGGAGAAACTTGGTGTACTTCGACTTCATCACTAGACCCATACTCGCCGAGACCGACATCGACATAGCCACCAAGAGAAATTGTTGAGCCTTCGCTATTGTAAATTTCTGCTGCGAAAGCGTTTGTACCACATGCTGTTGCCGCGATTGCTGCGGCTAATAATTTAATTTTCATTTTGTAACGTCCGTATTTGGTTTAACCAATGTTCGAATTAGCCGTGAAGAACTAAAAACTGCACGAACAACTAAAAAGCTAGTACGGAAAATGAAAAAATGAAGTGCAACCAATCACCTATAGGCGATATTTTTCAGTTTTATTGCAATTACGATAATTATCAAAAGAAACTAAGTATATAAATTATCTATTGTTTTTCCTTAGTGAATTCATTGAAAAAACATAAGTGACAGGGGTCACATTTTTATTAATTAAATTGAACTTCATTGAATAAAGACGAAAAAGCCCTCGCATCGACGAGGGCTTGAGCATTCATTTTTCTTGGTAAAAGTACGTTATTTCTTATTCACTGCCTTAATAAAGGTTTCTTGTGCGCCTTCAATATTTAGCGCTTTTGCTTCATCAAGCAGGCTTAATGCTTTATCTAGGTTATTCGATTCAACTGCTTTCTGAATTGCCGTCAAATAATAGTTTTGAGTTTCAGGAATAACTTTTAATGTTTTACTCGGCTCTTGCACAACAAGGGTGTTTTTTTGTGGCTCAGCCATGATTAATCCAGATGAAGAAACTTCAAGATCAACTGTCCCTTCCATACTATGCGGCACAGGAATATCTTTCACTTCCGGTAAGTAGTTACCTCTTGCCTCAGCATCTAACCTAGCAGGGTGAATCACTTCCGTATAACCGCCAAGTTCAGAACGATCAGAGTAGATTACCACCACAATATTCTTCGTCGCTTGCATTGGCGTGAGTTCAAACTCAGCCTCTAAACGGTTACCCCAATGTAATCGAGGTTTCTTGTATTCAAACGAATCCGATTTGATCAGTGCTAGCTCAACGCCATTTTCATCGAAAATTTTTGCATAAGGCACAAAGACTTTATCTGTAATCTGACTCACTAATGTTAAATCCAGAGTACCTTGGTTCGCGGGCACTCTGAACGCTGCGACTGGGCTATCAATACCCGCGTATTGAAGGAGCTGTGAGTACTGATTGATTTCTATTTTAGTCGAACTTGGGAGCTCTACATCAAGCGTTTTCAGAGCAGAAAATGTTGATGCTGGAGCAACAACATCAGCAGACGTTGGTTGTACAAAGTCAGCGGATTGACAACCAGCTAACATCACACAACCACTTAACAATAAGGTACGAAAACTCATAGGATTTCCTTTATTAGTATTTTTCTAATGACTCTAATGAGAAAGTGATTAGAAAAATAGCCGACCTAAGCCGGCTATTTCAATAGGACAGTTAATTTAGTCAGTTAAGGTGTGATTACCACCAAGCTTCGAACTGCGCACCAACACTGAATTCAGAATCGTTACCTGAATCGAACTCACCTTCGTGATCATTGAAGTAAGAAGCGTATAGGCGGATTTCAGGACGAGCCCAGAAGCTAGAGCCTGCACCCCAAGCTTGTGCAACTGTGAACTTAGAACCAGCGCTATCTACGTTGTCTTTTTCTTCAGTAAAGTAACCTGCTTCAAAGATAGTCTTCATGTTGTTGTCCCACTTGTATGTTGGACGTACAACAACGTTAGCTAGAGTATGGTCAAACTTCTTACCTGCAACTACTGTGTCACCAGTGTATGCACCAGTTGTTTTATCGTAGTTGTTCTTGTAAGAAGCAGCTGTACCAACATCAGACGCTGATGCGTACATGATTTGGTGACCAACTTCCCAGCTTTCACCTAGACCAACCACACCCCAGTTAAGAATACGGAAACCATCTGCACCATTGTTAGCATCTGTAGAGCGGTCGTAGTTGTTACCACCACCTAGACCTGGCATTTGTGCAGCATAAGAGTTACTACCGTACTGGAATACAGTTTGGTTGAAGCCGTTATCTAGACCTTGGTGAACGATTGCACTTAATAACATACCGTCATCAGCAACTGCAGTTTGGCCTTTAGTTTCATGAGCGAAGTTATAAGCACCAGCTAGCTCTAGGTTAGCGTTTTCCCAAAGGTTAATGCCTGAGTAACGAATATCTGCAATGTAAGCTTGAACGTCTGAAGAATCGTAACCAGTTTGAGCCCAAACTTGATTAGGATCCGTTGCGCCAGTCGCTTTGTTGTTTGCAGCGATGTAACCGTAAGTAGCATCACCTTGCTGAGAACCTTCATCAGTAATTAACGCTGTAGAAAGCTTACCGTTGCCAAGGCTTAGGTTTTCAACACCAACACCAGCACCGCTAGAAGTATTTAAGTAGTAGAAGTCGGTAATATGGACATCACGACGTTGGTAGTAACGCTTACCAACCCACATGGTCGCATCTTTGTCTGACTTGATTAGACCTTTGGCCTGAACATTGATTACACGAAGTGCACTTGGACTTTCTTCCCAATCATTGTCACCGTCAACCGCGTGTGCAATTAGAGAATCAAGGTAAAAGCTAACGCCATCTTGGTTGTATAGCTCTTGACCTAAACCGACTTCGAAGAAAGTATCGTTCTCGTTACCAAGACGACCTACTTTGCTTTTCTCGTAGCCAAGGTTTTCACCCGCATCGCCGCTTAGACCAATACCAGAACGAACATAACCGTAGAAATCAACAGCGAGTACTGGACCAGCAGCCAGAGTCGCCGCCACTGCAGCAGCAATTACACTTACTTTTTTCATTATTAACTCCATTTAGAGATTATTATTCTTTTGCTCTCTCTTAGATCATTCTGTAAAGGCAGAAACAGAGTTCGAAAAAGAGAGGTAAGACAGGACATGGGCTTAAGGGCTTAGTCCCCGTTTGTTTCAACTGCAGCAAGATTAACTGGGGAGTAGAAAGCTTGAATCCTCCAGATGAGAAATATTTAGGGGGGATGAGAAAGGAGTAGAAATTATACAGAACGATATTTATAAGTGTTAAATCACAATAATAAGGAGGAGTTTTAGGCTTAGAGGAAAAATACTTAGAACAAAATGCCAAGCAGCTCACTATTTATATAAAACTCATCATATTAGTGAAATAAAATTACAATTATTCTTTTTGTGAATGGCGCTTGACCTACTGAGAGCAAACCTATTAACTAAAGCTATAGCAATAAATTAATTTAGTAAGTCATAATGATACAGTGTTCTCGTCCATACCCTTTGGGTGCAACACCAGATAGTCAAGGGTGCAACTTTTCCATATTTGCACCAAAAGCAAAACATATCCAATTAGCGCTTTTCGACGACAATGGTGAATTTGAAACATATCCGTTAGAAGGTGAATATGCTGGTGTTCGGTTTACCTTCCTACCTAATATCAAAGCCGGCCAAAAATACGGCTACATCGTCAAAAGCGACGGTAAGCCACATCTAATTTCTGACCCTTATGCCAAAGCGATCGAAAAGCCTCTTCACTACCAGCTCCCTTTTGATAATGAAACCAGTTTTACGCTAGCGAAGTGTGTAGTAGTAGATGACAACTTTGACTGGCAGGGTATAGAAAAACCAAATCGACCACGTGAAGAAATGGTTCTGTTTGAAACCCACGTTAAAGGTATTTCTAAGCTCAACCCTGAACTACCGAAACATGAACAAGGTCGTTACCTCGGGCTTGTCAGCCCTGCAATGCTCGAGTTCTACAAGCAACAGAACATCAACACACTGCAGCTATTGCCTGTTGCAGCATGTATGCATGAACCTCACTTGCTTAAAATGGACAAGGTAAACTACTGGGGATACAACCCTTACCTATTCATGGTGCCTGATCCTAGATACGCTGATCAAGACGCCGTTACAGAGCTCAAAACCGCCATTCGTGAACTGCATCGCCATGGTATTGAAGTTATCTTCGACGTTGTCTACAACCATACCGCTGAAGGTGGCGCTGACGGCCCGGTATTTAACCTAAAAGCTCTCGATAAGCGCTACTACATCAAACATGGTGAACATTACGCGAACTATACTGGGTGCGGTAATACCGTTGATCTTTCTTACCAGCCTTCATTAAACCTCGTGATGGATACTCTGCGCTACTGGGTAAACGAATACAAAGTTGACGGTTTTCGCTTTGACTTAGCAGCGACCTTAGGCAGACATGGTGAGCACTTTAGTCCTGAATCGGCTTTTTTTAAGTCTGTTGCCCAAGATCCTGTGCTTCGCGAAGTAAAGTTAATTGCAGAGCCATGGGACATTGGCCCTAACGGTTATCAAGTCGGTAATTTCCCATTTGGTTGGAACGAATGTAATGACCGCCTTAGAGACATTACTCGTAGCTTCTGGCGCGGTGATCAAGGCTTCTTAAAAGAATTTGCCACCCGTATCATGGGCTCTCGCGACCTGTACAGCGCTGCCAATTGGCCTTACAAACTCACGGTCAATTACATTACTTATCATGATGGCTTTTGTATGCAAGACTTAGTGTCTTACAAACATAAGCATAACGAAGCAAACGGTGAACAAAACCGAGACGGTCACGGCGATAATCGCTCCGACAACTACGGGGTTGAAGGCGAAACAGAAAACTCAACCATATTGGCGAAGCGAGAAAAGCGAAAGCGTAACTTTATGGCTAGCCTGCTATTCGCATTTGGTATTCCACATATCCTCACTGCTGACGTACTTTCACATAGCCAAAAAGGTAACAACAACGCCTACTGCCAAGACAATGAGCTTAGCTGGTTAAATTGGGACAGCTCAGAGTCCAAACAAGACTTTAAACAATGGCTAGCTGAAATGGTCAAAGCACGCCAAGAGTTTATGGTTCCTTTCATTCGAGCTTTCAGTGGTGAAAAACGCAATTCAAACCGAATTTATTGGCGTCGTCTGGATGGCAGCTTTATGGAACATGATGATTGGAATCGTTTGAGCTCTGTTGCATTGCATTTAGGAATTGGTAAAGACGGCGACGAGCTGTTTTATTGTATCAACCAAACTAATGCACCCGCTCGTTTCACTCTCCCAGACTCACAAAGCAAAGAGTGGACAATGATCTGTAACACCGATGGTCATGAGCTCCATCAAACCATCGACAACAAGCAAGTTCTTGTTGCTCCAGCCTCTTTAACTATCTTTTCTGCCAAAGATTAACTTCACATAATTGAGCGATATGGTGATGTATCGCTCAATTTATGAATAAATAAAGATCATTACCTAGATTAATATGCATTGATGTGCTTGTAAGTTCCGTTTAATATACGCCGCATAATTACAAAGCTTCAAAAATCAGTTGGCACACAATGGCTTTACCTAAGTTTCTTATTCGAACACTCAGGCCGTACATCATACTATTGGTAATTGGAATGATATATGCGGCATACCAACAACTTAACAAATCTGAGCACAATGCTTATCAACAATCTTACTCGAACCTAAAAACCGGTTCTGAGCTTATTTTCTCTCAAGTCGCAGCAGCAGCCAGTAAGCTTTATCTATTGGATGGAGCCTCTTCGATTTCCGATTTTGACTCAATTGCAAAACGCATTTTAGAGCATACGCCAACATACAGCGACGTCATCTACGTCAATCACGAGACCAATCAATATCGCTCTGTCTTACTCAATTCTACCTCCGCTGAAAAAAGCCCCGACATTACTTGGCGTCCTCTTGATAACATTGCTCCTCACCTCACCGTCTCTTCCATTTATGAAAAATCTCCGAATAAATGGGTGTTTGCCGTTAAATACACACAAAAGAGTCGCAATGAAATTTGGTTGGAGTTCAACTTAAAGTACACCACACAAAGTTTACGTGGGCTTCGTACATTAAATGAAGGCTACGTGTTCGTGGTAGATAATACCTCTGGCAGACTGGTGTTCCACCCTGATCCTGAGCGAATTGGCAGTCCGTCAGTGAGTTATCATGCCGGAATCAGCGAACAGATAAATAGCGGATTACTGTTTGGCAAATATGAGTATTACTATAAAGGGCAGCACAAAATGTCTGTCTACGACGGCGATAACCCGTACAACTGGGTATTTATATCCGGCACCGACCGCTCAGACATTCTCTCTTCTTCTTATCAGTTTTCTTTGACTGCTATCGTTATTGCCTCATTGCTGTTTCTAGCGCTAGTTATTAACTACCTAACCTATCAATTAAATACCAGCTTGGCTGAACTTAACAATAAAGATGAGCTGGTCGATTTCAAACACAACTTAAGAGAGATCCTTGACCGCTTTTGCCATCACAAAGGCGTACAACTCTGCTTCTATGACGCTGACTACGGCCACTTCACTACTGTTGATTACCATGGTAATACCAATGTCGTTCTCAGAGACAAAGACCTCGCAAAACATTTCTCCCCTAGCTCGCTAAGCTACACAGGTAAGCGATATGCCGATCCTTTGGCGAAAAAGCTGCAGATAAACTCTCGCCACTACACCATTCCACTGTTTGATAAAGAGAGTCTGATTGCGGTTATTTACATGCAAACCACTTTTCCGACCTATCGCAGCATTCTACGTATGATCAGAGATTACTCCGAGGTCGCCCTAACTAACCTGCTGCTCCACAAGAAGCTGCGCAGTAAAGATGTCATGACTCACTTAGACAATAAGCTCACGCTAAGAGAAAAGCTCGATAGGCATATTGATAAGGACGATGTCTATTTGGCGATTCTTGATATCGACCATTTCAAACGTATTAATGACAATCTAGGGCATTTAGTTGGCGATCAAGTCATCACACATACCGCTGATTTGATGAGAAAATATTTCCCGAAGCCGAACTCAATCAGTCTGGCGCGTTTTGGTGGGGAAGAGTTCTGCGTACTATTTAGAGCAAATGATGAAAACGACGCTTACGAGCAATGTGAGATGTTTAGACATATGATCGAACAGTCCAAGCTTGTCTGTAATGATGTTCCACTGCAATACACAGTGAGCATTGGTATCACTTTGAACAGAGACAGCCAGCACATCTCTATAGGTCGGGCAGATAAAGCGCTTTATCAAGCCAAAGGGTTGGGGCGAAACCAAGTCGTATTAAATACGTTCCAAGCCTAAACTTATAAGGGAAGTGCACTTCGCACTTCCCTTGGTTACTAAATCACTTAGTTCACATTGTTAATATCAATCACCATAAAGCGAATTTCTGTACTAGATTGCGCTTCATAGATGACACCAAGATCTTCATTGCCTGCAGTCCCTTTGTCTTGCAGCTCAATCAGGTCAGAATAGGCGCTATAACCATCTCTAAACTGAGTTCGCTGAGTGAAATTGTAATTGCCAGCACCATCTTCGACGGCACTCCAAATCGCTAAATCATTTCGGTCAGAGCTCACCGCTGAGTTTCCTTGTGGGCCAGACATCAAGACACGATTATCACCATAGCGAAGCAGACCTATATCAACTTGATCCAATTTAAAGAACAAAGCACCATTGATTGAATTACGTTCTTCTTCGATCATCGTCCAGCTAACACCTTGGTCAGAACTGACAAAGTGATAACGGTTAAAATTCCCCGTACCCGTTACCCCATCATTACGAGCTGACATTAGAAGTCGTCCGTCACTGAGCTCGACCATATCCGCTTCACTTGGCTCGAGTGCATACGTTGGTGTTTGGTTGCCCGCCTGCCAAGTTACACCGTGATCATCACTATAAATAGACACAACAGAGAGTTGAGTAAATGCATCTAAAACAATCGCAGGGAAAATCAATCGACCATTGGTCAACTGGATACCCTGTCCAGGTCCGGCGTTAATGCTCTTCCAACCGGGATCACCTCGACCATTTCTTGCACTGGTTTTCGTCCAACCTTGCTCTGCCGGGTGTTTAATGATCGTTCCATTCACTCGCTCCATCAAACTGGCATCAAAATAGAACTGTTGGCCACCCGCAATGGAAAAGTCTATGGTGTGATAAGCTGACGCCCCCTTAGTTGATGAGCAGCCATTACCCCATGTCACCGTCTTACTTGAGTGACTTTGCCCTGACCAATTCGACGTAACAAGGGTACCATCAACATAGAAGCTGGCTGTGCTACCAGAACCAACGATTTCGTAATCATGGTAAGCAGAAATATCGAAGTCCATTGGGAATTCAAGATTACCGCTATCAGAATACAACACGGCTTTCACTGACTTATCAGCATTCACTTGAAGGTCGGCTAAAAAGCGCTTGCTACCATTACCGTAATACTGAACGTTACAAGCACCATCAGCGACGCGAGAGTTCCAACTCAAGCTCCAACCATCACGACTGGCGTGGTCAATTTGAGCCTGTGAAGGTGTGGCAGACCATGTTGCACGTCCATCTCTGCTGTCCGTGCCGTTAGCCATCCAGTTGACATCTTTAACTTGGTCTAAAACATCAACCGCTGCTGACCAGGTTTGACCATTATCATCACTGGTTCGATAAAATAGCTTATGCTGAGGGTCATCAAACGGAACACAACTGCCGTTTTGAGCGCAGTCGTTATCCCACTTGGTGTAAAAAACAAACATCCGCCCAGTGCTTTGATCAACAAATGGACGCGGGTCCGAATAGGCCTCATTCGCGACTTCATGGATAACGGCGTAGTCACTCCACGTCGCACCGTTGTCTGTAGAGCGACGACTTTTGATGCTCGTAGGATAACCACTGCCAGGATCTTTATTGGAAGCTCGTCCTTCTGCAAAAGCAACTAAAGACCCGTCTTGAGCCACAACAATTGAAGGGATGCGATAGTGACTGCTGCCACCTTCACCACCTTTAAATACCACTACATCTCGTAAATTAGGTGCAACGGCATGTGCGCTCATCGGGGCTAATAGCATCCCAAGAGTCAGTAGTCCACACGCCACTAATCCCTTCTTTTTAAACTGTTCCATCACTGAATGTCCTCTTACTATTTGGTGTTCGACCTACAAGCCAAAGACAAATAAAGGGTGTAAAAAGCCTCTACACCATTGAAATATGGTGCAGAGGAGAATCGTTTGGTCTTTGACTATTTTTTGTGGCGAGAAAGTTATCTATAGGGGGAGGTAACTTATCGCCAAGTTAGTGCGTAACAACTTGATAGAGCTTGTCCTTTACTTCCTTCACCTCCTATTACGTACATTTTATTATTGGTTGAAATAGACACACCGTAAGCAACACCCTCGGGTAGTCGTGAGGTTGTTTGGTGCCACTCGTTGCCATCGAATCGCCATACTTGATTGTTATAGTGCTTGGTCAATCCTTGATGGCTGTACCACTGCCCTTTCAGGAAATTACTTTGACTGCCGATGAAATAAGCGCCACCAGCTGCGATAATTTGCTCATTAATAACGCCACTAAAGTGACCGGCTAAACCTTCATGGCTTTTTTCTACCTGCTGTATTGAAGGTAGCTTTAGAGAACTGAGGCTTCGTGAGGAGTGAAACTCATATCGCTTCGTGTCTAAACTTCGAAGCCCTGGTTTCACTTCACCTTCGATTAGGGTGACCACATTGTTCTGACGGACGATACCTGCACCGCAGTTGGCTGGAAAAATATTCTCCGCGACAAGCGACCACTTCTTCTGAAATGTATCAAACATCCAGATATCTTGATTCCACCCGTACGCTTCAACAGGACGAGACATAAATTCCACCAGCATAGAACGATGTTTTTCCGGCTGAGATTCAGGATCGATTTTTGAAATTGCCGCGAGGAACGTATCAAATGTCTCTTTGCAATATCCCCCGAAAAACAATAACTGGCCCGGCTCAAACTCACATGCCGACGCACCTAATAAACCGATAGGAAGGTGAGTCTCCAATCTGCTCCATTGATTAACTCTTGGGTCATATAAATAACCATCATCAAGAACAACAGGCGCTTGCTCACCGTCCAAGATCCCAGCCCCAGAGAATACATACAGCTTGTCATTACTCACTGTACAAACCGCATCATTTCGAGTCACTCCAGGGAACTCCGCTGCCGTTTGCCAACCTAGTTCAGGGCAATCTAAATCATAAAAAAACAGGCGCTTCCCTGCGCTCCCTAAACCAGCGTAGAGCTTGTTTCCTATCACTCCCCCTACGCCATTTTTCACCCCACATGGTAAAGGTGGAAAATCTTCAATGAGTAACGACATCTAGTAACCCTCTTAATCGGTAATGTCTACTGACGAACCATTCCATGACAGCATGTACACTTTATTACTTGCGCTGCGATCACTCTTCTCACCTCCAGCAATCAATACACCATTGGATGCATTGAATGAGGCACCATAAGCGAGACCTTGAGGCAAGTTATTCACTTGTGCCCACAAGCCTTCTTTTTGAACATAGATTTCTGGATTGAAAGCTTTGCTAAAGCCGTCATGCGCAAACATTTTTCCACTTTCGAAAGCAGACTTAGCACCATGGAAATTAGCACCGCCTGCGACAATCACAACACCATTACTTTCACCTGCAAATGCCCCTGCAACCCCTTCTTGCACATCCGCCGATTTCGGTGCAGGTATTGAATGTAGGCTTTCCCATGGTTGAGCTTGACCAAAGTGATACGCCTTGACTTCAGCCGTTCTCAAACCTGGCTTGATTTCTCCGCTGATTAGGAGCGCTTGTTCATTTTTCGAGACTAAAGCACTGCCACAATTCGGTAGGTAAGGCGACTGGCCAAGGTCATTCCACTTACCCGTTTCAGGCTTGTAACTTATGACTTGGCGATTCCATTTATAATCGGTGGGCTTCATACCCATATAATCATCAACGATCTTCTGCCATGCTTCAGGGGCAGCTTTTTTGTCCGTTGTTAGAACGTCATGGAGATATTGGTCGAAGTACGCTTTGTTATAGCCCCCGAAGAACACCACTTGTTTTCCGTCCGGTGAATAGGAAGCGGCACCGAGCAAGCCAACTGGAGCGGTTGTGTTCGCTTTTGCCCAAGAGTCTGACGCAACATCGTATCGATATACACTATCGAACAAGATAGGAGCAGGGTCAGATGCATTGATTTTACCCGAACCACCAAATACATAAATTTCATTACCAATCACGGATGCCGTTGCGCCACTTCGAGCTGGTCCGCTGAAATCCGCCTTCTTTTGCCAACCTAAATCCAAATTGTTCAGATCGAGCATATAGAAGTCTTGCCCCGCAGAGCCAAGTCCAACGAAAACTTTATCGCCAGCTTGAGCTCCAATACCACTCTTGATACCTACTGGAAGATCTGGCCATTCACTGGCAGCAAATGCATGAACACTCAACACCAGAGAAGCAGCAAGCAAAGGTGTATGAAGTATTGAGGTTTTGATAGTCATTATTGTTATTTCCTTATTGGATGACCCTACCACTCATTCGGTCATGGATTAGCGCTCCTAGCCTAGGTGCGCCTTTGTACAAAATTCATACTAATTATTGATCAATGAAAAAATATTTCTTTGATCAACTTAGCAATAAAAAATATTTTCACCATTAAATAAAAGAAAAGCCCATCGAAATGATGAGCTTTGTATAATAGTTATAAAAATCAGTACAATAGACTTACTTCATCAGAGGAAGAACGACCTCTGCAGTTTCCATTACTGATTCAGAATATTCAGGATAACTGTCTAGCAATGTATTAATCAGTGCATCAACCAAAAGTAGCGCCCCTACCTTTGATGCGAAAGCACCACCAGTCAATGGTCCCTCAGGTCTCGCTGCAACTAATAGTTCATCAGAGATCGCTGAGAGCGGGCTGTGACTAATATTAGTAAGCGACACCACAGGCACTCCTCGTCGGTGCGCTTGCGTTGCAGCATGAAGCACCTCTTTAGTCGAACCTGAGCTTGATACAGAAAACCACATGTCTCCTGCCTCGCTTCGGCCTGCACTCATTGCTGCTAAGTGTGTGTCTTCGTACATGATGGCTTTTTTACCAATACGTACTAATCGATAAGCTAGATAACGCCCAACGATACTTGACGCACCAACACCGACACAACCAATAAACCGCGAGCTATGGATTAATTCACATATCCGTGCCAACGATTTACGATCGATCAGCTTAGCGGTGTCTTGAAGACTATCAACTGCACTTTGTGCTGAAATATCGCAGATATCACCTTCAACAGGAGCTTGGTTTTTAGAAGCAGTCTGGCTTAAGTCGACAGCCAAAGCCATTCTAAAATCAGAGTATCCTTTGTAGCCCATATCGCGACACAAACGTACGACCGTCGCTTCACTCGTTTGGGTGTTACGAGCTAGATCCGTAATGGTTTGGAACTGAACGTCATGAGCATTCTCAAGTACGTAATCCGCTACTAGTCTTAGTTTTTTACTCAACGGCTCAATATTAGAACGCAATCGAACCAATAGATTTTTAGGCGAATTCACTAGGGCCTCATAGAGTTTGTTTGGCTAAGCTAAAAGTATCAAAGACCTTCGAACATTGACACCAAATCTCGAAGATTTCATCCGAAAATCCTTGAAGTCAGAGGAGGAAAGCCTCCCCCGATTCCTTTAAAGAGACATGAAACCTGCGTCACGCATCTTCGCGACAACATCAGCTTTCTGTTTCTCTGTCAGTGCACGAATTGGTTGTCTAGGATCGCCTGCATCAATACCATGCAATTGCATTGCAACTTTACCTGCTGCCACACCACCATACTCAACCAGCACGCGAATAATCGCGATCACCTTATCCATTAGTGCTGCAACTTCATCATGCTTGCCTTGGTTAAATGCTTCGATGATTTTCAAGTAAAGTGGCGCTGCATAGTTGTAGGTACTACCAACCGCACCGACTGCGCCAACTGCGAGACCTGCTGGTAAAAATTCATCCACACCAAAAGGAATATCAAACTTACCGCCCGATACACGAACACATCGTTGATATTCGTAAAGATCAGCGTTGTTGAACTTCGCTCCCGACAAATTCGGAATGCGCTGCTCACCTTTAATCAAGAATTGTTCGAGATCTAGGTTTACTCCAGACATGCCTGAGTGGTAGTAGTAGAAACCCTTAGATGGTGCTGCTGCAGCGATTTGCGCGCAATACTCAACAAGGTCATCAACACTTCCTGGTTTAAAGAAGCAAGGACCAATCGCCGATGTTGCTAAAATGTCCAGAGTCTCAGCGTGCTCAGTTAAGTTAAGCGTATCTACAATACTCAAAGCACCTGTGTGTAGAATCAGATCCAACTTACCATCTGCCGCTTTAACCCAACGCTCCGCAATTGCTTTACGCTCTTCTACTGAACAATGGATACCTTCGCCTGTTGTTCCACAGACATAAGCCCCTTTCACACCTTGTTCAATCAGAAGTTCGGCAATTTGGTCAATTGCAGCAAAATTGACTTTGTTGTTTGCATCGAACGGCGTATGCGGAGCAGCAATAAGACCAGTTAACTTTTTCATTTTAAATACCTTTAATAATTATTTTTCTACTGTCCGTAGCCCAAGAAGATTTCAGGAAGCAACAGAGTAAATTGTGGGAATACAGCAACAAGCGAAAGTACGATAAATAGCGGCACAAGCAATGGAATAACGCCGCGCGTTAACACGTGGAAAGGTATGTCACCGACACGTGATACAACGTATAACGCCATACCCATCGGCGGAGTCAAAATGCCGATCATAAGGTTCAAGATAGCCATTACACCAAAGTGAACAGGGTCAATACCTACAGCGCCAGCAACAGGTACCAAGAAAGGAACCAGAAGAAGCAATAGTGCTAGTGACTCAATAAACGTACCCAAGAACAGTAGGAGTAAGTTGATCAATAGAAGTAGAACAAGTGGGTTGTCACTGATTGTTAGGAAGTAATCAGCAAGCATTTGTGGCAATTGTTCACGAGCAACAATCCAACCAAATACGGTAACACCCATGACCATTAGCGCAACAACAGCGGTGGTATTGACCGTTTCTCTTAAGATTTCAACAAAACCGCTTAGCGTCAGTTGTTTGTACACTACGGTACCTAAGAACAAAGCGTATAAAGATGAAACGACTGCCGCTTCCGTAGGCGTGAACTTACCAGAGAAGATACCACCAATAATGATGACCGGAGTCAGTAACGATAGAAACGCTTCTTTAAACGATTTTAGCTGCGCTTTACGTGATGCACGCGGCAATGTCATGTAACCACGCTTTTTACAAATAAAGTAGCTCATTGTCATTAGAGCGGCACAGCACAATAGACCAGGTATCGCACCTGCTAAGAATAAAGCACCGATGGAAGTGTTTGACACTACACCATAAATGACCAAAGGAATTGAAGGGGGAACCAATGGACCAATAATACAAGATGCAGCGGTCAAACCACCGGCGAAATCATCGTCATACTTTGCATCACGCATCGACTTAATTTCGAGTTGTCCTAGACCACCAGCGTCAGCCAAAGCAGAACCTGACATACCTGAGAATAGGAGGCTGGCCATGATGTTTACGTGGCCTAAACTGCCCGTAATATGACCCACCATAGACTTAGCAAAATTAAAAATTCGCTCTGTAATACCCGCACTATTCATTAAGTGGCCAGTCAGTACGAAGAACGGAACAGCTAACAATGTAAAGTTGTCGATACCACCCAACATCTGCTGAGCGGCAAAATTGATACCTGTGCTGTTGGTGACGAGTAAAAACACCAACGCGACGAAAATAAGCGAAAAGCCTACTGGCATACCTGCAAACAGCAGCCCTAGCCAGCCAAAAATTGAACCTGCCATAAGGATTCCCTACCTCTGTGCCATTTGCGAGTTAGATGCTTGCGCACCTTTAGAACAACTAAAAAGTTGCTTTGATAGTCCAAACATTTTTTCAAGCTGCCTGAACACCATAAATAAGCCACCCAACGGAAGGCTGTAATTCATCCAGCTGCTTGATACGCCTAATGTAATCAATTCAAAAAAAGCGGTGCGCTGAACGTGTTGATAGCCTAAGTAAACAATGGCAAAAATAGACAACAGAACAGCCAGTTCGAGGGATAGCACCAAAGCTAAACGAACTCTTTCCGGCAACTTATCTGAGAAAAAGGTGATGTTGACGTGAGTACTGCGTTTAATCGCAATCGCACAACCAATTAACGACATATACATAAACAGAACTCGGGCGAGTTCTTCACTCCAAAGAGAAGGATCATTCAATAACCAACGCGTACCAATCTGCCAGGTCAGAACGACCAAAAGCACCACCATTAAAGGTACGGTGATGATCTCTTCAATATTTTCAATTATCTTCTTAAACATCTTGAGCTCCATGGCTGGCCAAAGGTGGCCAGCCTGAATAGTCGAAATAAACTGACGGGTTTATTTCCTTACATTGCCGCTAGCTTCTTAACTACTGGTTCGCCGATTTTCTCTTCAAATTCTGCGTACAGTGGCTGCATTGCTTCACGGAATGGCGCAAGTTCTGGGTAAGTCACATTGACGCCTTCTTTCTCGAAGAATGAGATGAGATCCGCTTCTTGTTGTTTCACAGATGCCGTATGCGCTGCTCCAGCTTTTGCTACTGCTTTGCTCACGATATCTTTTTCTTCAGCTGATAGTTTTTGCCATGTCGGTTCAGAAATGATCACCATTTGGTCATTAACGATATGATTCGTCATCGCCAAGTTGCCTTGAACTTCGTAGAACTTCATGGTTTTGATGGTTGGTAACGGGTTTTCTTGGCCATCAACAGCGTTAGTTTGCAGTGCTAGGTAAACTTCTGAGAACGCCATTGGTGTTGGTGAAGCGCCAGACAGTTTTGCATAATTTAGGTTCGGCTTAGCATTTGGAACACGTAGTTTCAGACCTTTGAAGTCTTCAATGTTATTAAGAGGGCGGTTAGATGTCGTTTCACGTGTGCCGTTGTACCAAGTGTCAAGTGCACGCCAGTTGAACTTAGTCAGCATCTCTTCACGAACACCTTGACCAAATTCAGAGTCAAACATACGACGCAAATGATCGTAGTCGCGTGCAACATAAGGTAGCGTTACTGCTTCAGCACGTGGAATCCAAAGGCCCATACGGCCAAATTCTGCATAAGTGATATCCAAATCACCCATACTTAGCTGTTGAAGCATCGCTCGGTCATCACCTAGCTGGGCACTTGGGTACAGTGCAAGCTTCAACTCGCCATTACTCATCTCTTCAATGGTGTCAGCTAACAACTTCGCTGATGTGTATTCGACAGAACCAACAGAAGCTTGCATGCCCATTTTTAGCGTCGTTTCAGCATTAACTGTAGCAACGCAACCAAGAGCCAGCATAGCGATAGTAAGTTTGTTGATGGCTTTCATATTATTCCCTTTTTATTCGATTTTTACCTTGTTTCACCAATTTCAAAAAAAACTTTTATTTTGTTTGAAAAAAATCTTCGTTATGGATTATTATTGCCGTGAAGATTATTTTCAAACCAACTTTTTACAAAATGTGATCGCGGACAAAAATTCGCCAGAGTTATCAATTGGCAGACTGATTAGACGAATTGTGATGGATTGTTTTTCTCCCATCATTCCGCAACTCAACGCTTAATTTATGAGGCCCGTCGTGAGAACAAAAAATCTAAATATCAATGAATTAAAGTCATCCTTGCTAGGTCAAACCGTTGTTTCTATCCAACCCGTTGTTGGCAGTCCGTTAGAAAAAACAGAATTTATCGTTGCGATGGCATTAGCCGCAGAGCAAGCTGGAGCAAAAGCATTACGAATTGAAGGTGTCGAAAATGTCGCCGCTGTTTCTGCAGCCGTGAGTGTACCAATAATTGGAATTGTGAAACGTGACTTGCAGGACAGTCCTGTTCGCATCACACCTTTTGCCAGTGATGTTGATAACCTTGCTAATGCGGGTGCAACCATTATTGCCTTTGATGCGACAGATCGCGTTCGTCCCGAAAGCCGCGAACACATAGCACAAGCCATCAAGAATTCAGGGTGTTTTGCCATGGCAGACAGCTCATGCTTCGAAGATGGGAAATGGGCGCACGAACAAGGCGTTGAGATCATTGGATCAACTTTGTCTGGTTATGTTGGAGAGACCGAGCCTACCGAACCAGATTTGCAACTGGTTAAGCAGTTTTCACAAGCCGGTTTCTTTACAATGGCTGAAGGTCGCTACAACACACCAGAGATGGCAGCTCAAGCAATTGAAGCGGGGGCAGTAGCAGTAACGGTCGGTTCGGCAATCACCCGTCTAGAAGTAGTGACCAATTGGTTTAATTCAGCAACACGAGCCGCAGGGGAGCAAGCATGCGCACACTAGCCATTGATATTGGTGGAACCAAGGTCGCTTTAGGTATCGTCGAAAACGACGAACTTATAGAACGCGCTCAGATCCCTACACCACAAGCTGAGAGTGCGGATCAATTTGCTCAAGCAATTCTCGCCTCAGCTGATCAGTGGTTAGCCAATATAGAAAACATTGGAGTCTCCACAACAGGGCTAGTAACAAAAGAAGGTATTTCAGCCATCAACCCTGATACCCTCGCCTTTCCTAGCCCATTTCCTCTTGCTCATGCACTTGAAACACTCACTAACAAGCCGGTTTCCATGCTCAATGACGCACAAGCAGCAGCTTGGTATGAATTTATCAAACTTGATACTCCGGAAAAGAATATGGCGTTTATCACTGTATCGACTGGTGTTGGTGGCGGTATTATCATTGACGGAAAGCTTCATAGTGGTCAATCCGGACTGGCTGGGCATATAGGGCATATTTCTATCGATAGACAAGGACCTAAATGTGGTTGTGGCCAAACAGGGTGCGTCGAAGCAATCGCTTCTGGTACTGCGATTAAAAAGGCGAGCGATGCTGAGTTTGTTCCGCCGATCAGTAATATCGAACTGTTTGAGCAAGCTGATCTTAACCCTAAGGCTGAAACGATCATACTTCATAGTGCCGATGCAATTGCAACTCTATGCTGTAATCTGAAAGCTACGTTAGATTTAGATGTCGTTGTACTCGGCGGAGGCGTAGGTTTAGCTAGAGGTTACTTAGACCGTGTGAAAAAAGCCATTCAGTCTCGTCCGGATGCGTTCCAAGTTCCCGTTATCGAAGCGGTAGGTAATTACGATGCTTGCTTGCTGGGTGCAGCATATCAATTTAAGGAGTAATCAATGGGACTCAAAGCCATCTCGGCCCCACGAATTTTTGACGGGAAGCAATATCATTCGGACGCTGCATTAGTTTGGAATGATGAACATATCCATTCAATCGTCCCTATCTCAGAGCTCAATGACAACATTGAACATCAGCACTTTGCCGATGCGCTCATTACTCCTGGGTTCATTGATATTCAAGTCAATGGTGGCGGCGGTGTGATGTTCAATAATGATATAACCCCAACAGGCATCGACGTTATATGTTCAGCACATAGAAAACACGGCACGGCCTATTTACTACCGACATTAATCAGCTCAACACCTGAAAAGATTCAATTGGCGCTCAATGCAACGCAACAAGGAATGAGTGACAAAATCGCTGGCCTACTGGGTGTGCACCTTGAGGGTCCTTGGCTTAACAAAGACAAAAAAGGGGCTCACGATCCCAACTTGTTCTATGCACCAAGTGCGGACGATCTCAGCCAATTTACTTGGCCAAGCCAGGGCAAAGTGCTTGTCACAGCAGCCGTTGAGAATATTGAGCCTAGCGCTCTTCGTTGGATGAAAGAACACAATTTCACTCTGTCGTGCGGCCACAGTAATGCTAAGACCTCACAATTGACAGAAGATAAGCTTGCTTTGGTTGATGGATTTACGCATCTATTCAACGCAATGTCGCCATTTGAAGGAAGAGAGCCCGGCGTTGTCGGCACGGCACTCAACACCGATAAAGCATGGTGTTCAATCATCACGGACAATATCCATGTCCATCCACAAAGCTTCCTACTGGCTCACAAAGCCAAGCCTCAAGGCAAAATGTTGATTGTTACTGATGCAATGGCAACCGTTGGCAGCGAAAAAGATTACTTTGAGCTTGATGGCGAAGTGATCAGTGTGGTGGATAATAAGTTGGTCAACAGCCGAGGAAACCTTGCAGGTGCGCACATTGGTATGGACGAGTCAGTCGCTAATGTTATTGAATGGGGTATCGCGGAAGATGAAGCGTTGAAAATGGCCTCAACTTATCCTGCCCAAGCACTGCAATGCGACAAGCTTGGCACACTTGAGAATGGCTCTCGCGCTTCGGCCACGGTATTAGGCAGCGAATATCGAAGCCGCGCTGTGCTAGTCGATGGAAAACTATATTAAAAAGGAGGCCGTTGCCTCCTTTTTTTGTTTTACCTAATCAGCTTTGCGATCAGTAGTACCGCGCCAGATAAGCAAAGTGCCATTCCTAGATCTTGCATTGATCCTACTACCGATAAGCCAAGGCCAATCATCAAATAGTACATTAACCCAAACAATGCTCCAGCACTGCCAGCTTGCGCTTTATAGTGAATCAAAGCTCCACTCAATAAATTCGGTATGCCAACTCCGAACGCCGCAACAATCAGTAGCATTGGTATTAACAGCCACAAACTCGATTGTAGCGACCATACACCTATTGCTCCTACAAGCGCTCCTATGACAGCCAACCAAATCAGTCGGCTTGAAGACCACTTACGCTGCAGTAGCGACTTATTGGCTACGCTTCCCATAAATGTTCCTAGCGCGAGAACCACACCACTATAACCAAATTGCTGGCTGCTCAGCCCCATCGACTCGAAGACAAATGGACCTTGGAGATAGTAGCTAAATAAAGCGATGTTAAACCCAGCAACCATGATCGCATCTAACCAAATATTCTTATCTGTACACATTTGTCTCGCTAGGCCAACTAAGTCAGGCTGACTGATATGTGTAGGTTTTGTCTCTGGCAGGGACTTACCACAAATTAGGATAAGGGTAACTGCGAGCAAAGATAGAGCAGTGAATACACCTTGATAACCAGCAAAGTCTGAAAGTATCCCACCTGACATCAAACCCACTACTGGGCTGATCGAAATACCCATCCCCATGTAACCAAATACTTTGGCCAACCTTGGCCCATCATAACTATCACGGAGCATGGTTTGTGTCACCACAGAGCCAACTGCTGCACCAAAAGCGCTCAATGCTCTAAACAGCATTAAATGTTCAAATTGGGTCGAGAACACCGCACCTATTGCGGCCAACCCATAAACGAACAATCCCAATAACATTGAGTATCTGCGCCCTAGGTAGTCGGCCACTCCCCCCCAGAAAACAACGCCAATAGCAAATGCACTAAAATAAATTGATAACGTATGGCCTGCGATCGTACTACTCACTTCAAACGCTTGAGCGATATGAGGCAATACCGGGCTATAGATGGTTTCGACAATTTGAGGAAACATCATCAGCCCTACCATTAACCATACCGAAGGGGCTCTATTCATCTCTTACTTACTCAGTTTCTAAAAAGTGAGCGCAGTTTAAATAAAGCTGATAGAGTCCATATAACAACATTAAAACAAAAAATTTCAAGATAAAGACAAATGGCACGGATTGATGAATCAACCTCTTTTAATCTAGATGGGCTATCTGGCTCGGTAATTGGCATTGCGGCTAGCATTGGCAAACATGACTCTGGCATGCATTCACACGACAAAGCCCAATTACTTTATGCCCCTAAGGGATGCATTAGCATTCAACTTGAGGCAACTAAAAGTGTATTGCCACCCACTCGCGCGGCGTGGATTCCAGCCGGCGTGCAACACTGCGCCAGAATGAATAATGTCGTTGAATACCGTTCACTCTACTTTTCCGACTCTACCGCACCACAGATTGACCAAATACGAATTGTTGAGGTCTCCCCTTTACTTCAAGCCTTAATTGAACGCATGGCTTTCTGGCAATGGGACAAGCCAGAGAACGAAATGAGCAATACGTTAGCCCTGTTTATCGAAGAGTTAAATCAAGCTCCTGAACAGTCACTTTCCTTACCTATGCCAAGCGACCCAAGACTTAGAAATTGGCTTGAAAGACTTACCCAACCGGGTCAAATTGCGCCCTCTCTCAATCAGCTTGCCGAGCAGGTAGGGGCTAGCAGTAAAACCATAAGTCGAATATTTGACCGAGAGACAGGCATGCCCTATCAATCATGGCGTCAGCAATGGCGATTACTGAGAGCGATAGAACTATTGTCACTAGGGCTACAGGTTAATGATGTTGCCTATCAACTCGAGTTTTCTAGCGATAGCGCTTTTATCACTTTCTTCAAACAACAAACGGGCTCTACGCCCTTCCAATATTTACACTCATCTGCTTGATTAAATAGGTTTTTACTCCAACAATGTCGATATTGATAAGGAGAAAATCATGCCTGAGAAAATTTCCACAACTGCGCTGGCTAAGCTGCGAGAATTAGACGTTAAGCAGCTGTTTAACGATTTGAAAACCGCGGGCTATATAAACCGTTCAGAGGAAAGTTGGGTACTGACTGAACTAGGCAACAAGTTTGGCGGAGAATACGCCAATCACCCCAAATTCGGACAATTCATTGTGTGGCCAGAAAACCTGCTTATCGATTCCGACGCCACAAGCGGAAAAACATTAAGTGCCACTCAAATTGGGCAACGCTTCTCACTGAGCGCTAAAAAGATAAATCAATTATTACAAGAGCTTGGTTGGATTGAGAAAACGCAATTGGGCTGGACTGTCACCGCCTCAGGGCTAACCGTCGGTGGATATCAGCGAGAAGACAAAGAAAGCGAACAAAAGTTTGTGGTGTGGCATGACTCTATCGTGCGCAATAAACGCTTAAAACAATCTGTCGTCGAATTCTCAGGCCAAGATGCCGAGGCTCATGCTACTGATAAGTCCTTATCCAGTTTTAGGCAGAAATTTGAAGCTAAGCATCGCACCTTAGACGGTCACTACGTTCGCTCTAAAGGTGAGCTCATCATAGATAATTGGCTGTATATGAATGGAGTGGTTCACGCTTATGACCGTCAGCTTCCTATTGAACAAGATGTGTTAAGTGATTTTTATCTGCCAACAGGTAAAGTTTACCTTCAGTTCTGGGGTAATGACGCTGGAGCAATATCAGAAAAAGAACAACGGGCAATCCGCCAAGTGTATGAAAAACACAACTTTGCCTTGATTGAAGTCCTACCCGACGAAATTTCAAAACTCGACGAAGTGTTACCTTCTAGGTTGAAAGCATTTGGTATAAAAGCCTATTAACCTATGTAAGATAGTCATTAGTCACCACTTTGAAGACCCGTTAGTATAACGCCATCAGCACGGAGGCTTACATGGCAAAAGACTTATTCGCAAACCTAGACCTTAACTTGTTGCGGACCTTCATTATTCTTCATCAGGAAAGAAATATGCGCAAAGCAGCAGAGCGCCTATTTGTTTCTCAACCTGCAGTGAGTAAAGCCTTGCAGCGACTTAGGGATCACTTTGATGATGAACTGTTTGTCAAAACACACACGGGCTTACGAGCGACTGAGTATGCGAATACATTAGCCGATAGTATTTCACCGCTGATTGATGAACTATCCAGTGCGATTAACGCTTCTACCGAATTTGAACCCCATGAATTAACTGGTACATTGAAGGTGGCTTTGGCCCCGTTTATCCTGAGCTCATTCGCCAGTGAGATCTTTAGTGCTATTCGTTCTCAAGCACCAAATGTACAAGTTCATTTGCTGAACTGGTCGAAAAGCACAATGCAAGAGATCATCAATAATGAGGTTCAGTTAGGGGTACACTATGAAATTAGTCATGCGCCTAAAGAGCTCATCGCCAAGAAAATTGCTCAAGACAGCTTTAGTGCGTATATCCGCAAAGATCACCCTTACGACCAAGACACGATTTCACTCGACTCTGAGTTCAATTTTGAGCTCGCGACCATCATCGCCCCCGACTGGAATTCAAATCGCTCTTTTGCTGAGAAGATGTTAGATATGCGCGGCATTGCCCCTCGCATCGCTTTTCGTTCAGAGCTCCCATCTGCGGTTATCGATGTCGTCCTAAACTCTGACATGATGTTTCCAGGCTCTAGTTTGGCAAACATAGAAAAACTCGACAAGCTTCGCCGCTTACCAATCTTAATTGATAACACAGCACTTACTCCCAATGTCTACGCCTACTATCACCATAAAAACAGGCAAAACGAGACCATGCTATGGCTCAAACGGATTATTGAAGAGACTATCTCGGGTTAATAGTTAACCACTCAATCAACTGACTTACCCTCTCATTTTCCCCATGATGAGGGTTCAACAAATGATAGCCAAAGCCGGAATGTACCGACGCCTCAAATGGTTGAATCAAACGCTTTAGTTTTAGATCTTGCTCAGCCAATGTCAGGTCGCCTATTGCCATGCCAAATCCTTGCTGTGCGGCGTTCATAGCCTGATCAAGCGTAGCAAACGTCTGGTTACCTCTCCCCTTTAGATGGGAATGCCCGCGCGACGCTAGCCACATCGACCAATCAGACTGCTCTGAGTTAGCGTGCAACCATGTGAAGTGCTTGAGAGCCTGAGACTCTTCAAGTTTTGGCTCGATTTGGTTCCACAACTCTGGAGAACATACAGGGGCAAGAATCTCATTGAATAGCAATGTTTGTTCTACCGTCTTACTGCGGAGTGGTTTTCCATAACTAACGATGAGATCGAAGTTATCAAAGTTGGGTACTGCTTGATGTTTGGTTGTCGAAGTCAGTTCAACATTCGTTTCCGGGTAAGCTTGCTGAAAGTTTGCCAAACGAGATAACAACCAGTTTGTAATACAACTCGGCGCACTCATCTTTATCCGGTTGGCACTCTGCGCAACTTCTCGAATAGACAGTTGAAGGCGAGTGATAATATCTTCCGCAAGAGGTATGAATTTCGCGCCTTCAGGAGTCAATGCTAAGCCTCTTGCCTGACGATAAAACAGAGCTACGCCCATTATGCTCTCTAATGTTTGAATCTGTCGGCTAATTGCACCCTGAGTCATGTTCAAAGATTCTGCTGCATGAGTAAAATTCAGGTGCTGAGCAGTAGCCAAGAAAGCTTGTAGGTTTTTCGTCGACGGTAATCTCATACTCATCATCTTACTATCCATGATTTTTTTGCATGGCTAGTATGCCTTTATTTCGATTTTTCAAAAAGCATTTAGTGACTAAATTATCTCTTATAGAGCAAACTTAGTTAGTTTAAATTCATTTGAATGACTAACTATGCGTAAATGGATAATTATAATGACGTCAATTGCAGAGAAAGTCGCACCAGAAAGCATAAAAAAATTAATACCTTATCAATCTGCTCGTCGGATTGGTGGTTCTGGGCGATTGTGGTTAAACGCTAACGAACTGGAGCAGCCACTTCATTTTACTGAGCATCAGTCTGACTTACATCGTTACCCAGACTTCTTGCCACACGATATATCTGCTGCTTATCAAGACTACTGTGGCACTACTCAACCGGCATTAGCGGTTCGTGGCGCAGACGAAGCAATCGATTTACTTATTCGCACATTCTGTCAGCCTGGCAAAGACAAAATTGCACAATGCTCCCCAACCTACGCTATGTATGATTTTTGTGCGGAATCACTCTCCATCAGCACTATCGACTGCCCTTTGCTTGCACCGGACTTTTCTCTGGATGTGGACAGTGTTGTAAAAGCGGCTGATGATGCGAATCTCATTTTCTTGTGTTCTCCAAACAACCCTACAGGACAACTGCTACCGAAGAAGACCATTGAGGAAGTGCTACAGCGCACTCACGACAAAGCTTTGATAGTGCTGGACGAGGCATATATTGAGTTTGAACTGGAACAAAGTGTCGTAGACCTAATTGACCAATACCCGAATCTGATTGTTATCCGAACCCTGTCCAAAGCTTTTGGGTTGGCGGCGGTACGCTGTGGATTTATTATCGCGTCGCAAGAGGTTATGCAATTTGTCCTAAAGCTCGTTCCTCCTTACCCAATGCCCGACAGCTCTGCCGAGATCGTATTAAAAGCACTGAGTAAAGAAGGGTTAGAACAAGTCAGCGCTTCAACCCAAGCATTGATTGCAAACCGCGAGAATTTCGTCCAACGCATTCAACACTTAGATTGGATTGAACGCGTTTACCCATCTTCCACTAACTTCGTTTTGATTCGCACGCAACCTCACTTAAAGCTATTCGACTACTTACTTGAGCACGGCGTAGTGACACGTAACCAAGGGCATGAGCCAAGCCTGAAACACTGCGTAAGAATCACCATAGGAACAGAAAAAACCATGCAAGAGGTCGCCGAAATCATTTGCAACTTTTCTGACACGCTGAGACCATCAACTGAAAATAATAAGGACATTACTCATGAACAAAATGCTTAGTGCGATCGCTTGTGCTGCCGCTTTGATTTCTGCACCAGTACTGGCAAAGGAAGTTCGTCTTGCTTCGGATTTCACTTACCCACCGTTCAACTACATGGACAAAAGTGGCAAACCTGTTGGCTTTGATATTGAAATTGCAGATGCACTTTGCGAAGAAGCTAAACTTAACTGCACATGGGTATCTCAAGGTTGGGATGCTCTTATTCCAAGCCTACTTTCGCGAAAGTCTGATGTCATTATGGCATCGATGCGAATTACCGAAGATCGTAAGAAGAAAGTTCTATTCACCAACAAATATTATCAGACGCCTGCTCGATTTGTAGCAGCGGAAGGCACCAACATTGAACTCACGCAACAAGGCTTGAAAGGCAAAGTCATCGGTGTTCAAAGTGGGACAATTCATGACCGTTACGTGACAGATAAGTTTGGCGATGTAGCGAACATTAAGCGCTATAGTGGTCAAGACGAAGTATACATCGATATGACCAACGGTCGCTTAGACCTCACCTTTGGTAACTCAGATCAGCTAGCTTTAGCATTCTTAGACAAAGACCTTGGCAAAGGATTTGAATTTATCGGCAAAGCAGTCACAGACAAAGCTTACATCGGTGAAGGGACTGCGCTTGCACTAAGAAAAAATGACAAAGCACTCGCAGAGCAATTTAACCAAGCCATCAAGACCATCCGAGACAATGGTACTTACGATAAAATCGCAGCGAAGTACTTTTCATTCGATATCTACGGTGAAGAGCTTTAATTAATGCCTAACGAAAAGACCCGCTATACATCGCGGGTCTTTTTATTGGAAGTTACTTGAGGTTTGAGTAACGAGCCATTGCAGCTTGTTCTTTTGGCACCACCGTTTTGCCGATTGGTGCGAGTGAGATATACGCGAGCTTCAAGTGCTGCAACGCGAATGGGATACCAATGATGGTAATAAAGCACGCCACCGCTGACATGATATGGCCAATAGCGAGCCAGATACCTGCCAGTAGGAACCAAACAACATTACCGATGGTACCAAGTGGGCTCGTACCTATATCCATCTCTTTGGTTAATTCATCACGGCTAATCACTTCTTGACCAAACGGGAAGAAAGAGAAGTTACCGATAACGAAACAGGCCCGTCCCCATGGGATACCTATAATACTGATGAAGCAAATCAAACCGACTAGCCACCAAGCTAATCCCATGATTACACCACCACACAAAAACCAAATTATATTGCCAAGAATTCTAAGCACTTTGTCTCTCCTTTAGAAAACCAAGCTGAAGATAACTAACCGTAAACAGGCTGGTAGTGTTCTACAGTTGGGAATGGGTCATAAAAATGGTGTAAAAGAGCCTTCCATTCCTGATATTCAGCAGACTGCCTAAAGCCCTGCTCGTGGTCTTCCAATGTTTGCCAATTCACCAATAAAATATAGCGACTTGGATTCTCAATACAACGTTGAAGCTGATGCGATACATACCCGCTCATACTTGAAATAATTGCCTGAGCTTTCGCGAAGTTCTGTTCAAATTCCTCTTCTAAATTCGGCTTCACATCTAAGATTGCGACTTCCAGTATCATGGTTTTTCCTTAACGTAAGATGAATGAAGTAATTTTATTGCAGTCCCTGCCACACCGCCGTCGCCCCACTAATCGAACAAAGTAACAGCGCACCAGTGCGAATTTTTTCTTTTGGTAACGACTGAGTCGTCAATCTCGCCAACTTATAGCCCATCCAAGATGCAGGAATAAGCGGAATGGTAATCCATACATGATGAAGCGTTAAATACCCTGCGGGCATCTGAATGATCAAAGAGATCATAGAGCTAAACACAAAGAAGGCTGACAAATTACCGCGCAATTGATTTGCTTCCTGATGCTGCAGCAGTAATGCCATTGGTGGGCCACCTATCGCAGAACTGGTACCAAAGAAACCTGAAAAGAAGCCCGCTACGCCCATTCTCACAGGTGTGGGTTCTATACGAAATGGCAATAAGCTGACCACGACAGCAAACAGCACAAGTACGCCAAGCCATAAAGCAAGTAAGTCTGTCGAAACCATAACAAGTAATACGCCACCCGCTATTGATCCGGGAACTCGACCTATCAGTGCCATTTTTAATCCACCGATTTCGACGCTCTCTCTATGCTTTAGAGCATTTAGAATCGAGATAAACAGCGCCACAATACAGATTGGGGCAGGTACATAGTCCGGAGAGACAAGAAACAATAAAGGGGCAGCAACAATCGCTAGTCCAAAGCCAATCGCAGTCTGAACAAAAGAGCCTAAAAAAATGAGCAAGGCTGCGATCAATGCTTCGGAAGTCATCCATTCAGCAAGCATATGTGTAAGATATATAAGAATAATGTCTGACCATGATAATCGAATTGGTTAATAAAGTGGCACACTATTCTTGCTTGCTCGTCATATTATTTTTCACCCATCATAAGGATTCGATTTGCTCTAGATACTGCTCCGCCTTAGTTAAGGTTTCACCCTGCAGATCTGTGTTCATTTTATCCCATGAACGATAAATCATCCCTATACGAGGATTTTGGGAAAGCCTCTCTCGATGTTTGATCATAAAGCGCCAATACAAACTGTTGAATGGACAAGCGTCCTGCCCAATTTTTTCTTTCACCTTGTAATGACAACCTTTGCAGTAGTCACTCATTTTATTAATGTAAGATCCGCTCGCCGCATAAGGTTTCGTTGCAACAACTCCGCCATCGGAGAAAAGGGCCATTCCACGAGTATTGGGCATCTCTACCCATTCAATCGCATCAACGTAAATACCTAAATACCATTCATCAACCAAGCTAGGCTCAATCTCGGTGATCAAACAGAAGTTACCAGTGACCATCAAACGCTGGATATGATGAGCGTAACCAAATTCCAAAGATTGTGAGATTGCTTGACTCAGGCAACGCATCTTCGTTTCCCCGCTCCAGAAATAGTCAGGAAGCTTACGCTGCGCTGATAAGTGATTCTTCGTTGCGTAATGCGGCATATTTGCCCAATAAACAGCGCGAATATACTCTCTCCAACCTAATACCTGCCTTATAAATCCTTCCACTTGAGAAACATCGATCTGTTTATTGGCTGCGTAGGCAGACAAAGCGGCGTCAATCACTTCAAGCGGTCGCAACATCTTACTATTAAGAGAGAATGAAAGGCGGCTATGATACAGACTCCAGCGACTTGGATGTTCAGACGTCATTGCATCTTGGAAGCGACCAAATAGCGGTAAACACACTTGGCAAAAGTGAGCGAGTAAAGACAAGCTCTGGTTACGATTAGTCGGCCAAAGCAGATGACTGTCAGTCTTGCCAATGGTATTGATACTATGCCGCTCTAGTCGTTCTATGTGCGGACGAATATCAGTGCTAAAAAGTAATGGGGTTGGAAGTACATCAATATCTTGTGGCTTAAGCTTGTTACGATTGTTCGCGTCGAAGTTCCATTTACCTCCTAGCGGCTTGCCGTCTTCCATAAGAATATCGAAGCGCTTCCTCATTCGTCGGTAAAAATGCTCCATCATAATGTGTTTATTCGGTGCAAATTGCTGCGAAATCTCAGAAAAAGGCAGCAAAAAGTGCTCACTTTCTACTTGTACAACATCACAATTGTCTAACTCAAATTCACAGAATGCCTTGGCCAAACGATATTCATCAGGTCTTTGGTATTCAAACTTTGTTGCTCTGGCTTTATTAACCATATCAGCACAAAGCTCACAGACCGACTCGTAACGTTCAGTTTCATCTAAGGTGAGGTAGATTACCTGATGACCATCATGTCTTAGCTCATTCGCGAAATTCTCCATCGAAGCAAAGAAGGCACACACTTTTTGAACGTGGTGTTTCGCATAACTTGCCTCTTGGTGCAGCTCCGCAATCACATACAGAATTGAATCATTCGAGGTAGCAAACCAAGTATGGTTGTGATCAAGCTGATCACCAAGAATCAGACGAACGGTATCAAACTTCATTTCGGCCTCTTATTTGTCTGCTTGGTTAATGACAATTGGCCAATCGACCATATCAACTAAATCCGTCAGCCCGCAGCCCACAGCGCCACACCAACGGCTAATAAATGCTCCCTCGGGGTCATAAAGCTCAGTCTGCTTTTGCAAGTTAAACTGCCTAGAACCATTAATATCAGCCCCCACGCCAGCAAGATATTGCCAATTACCCCAGTTTGAGCCCACGTCATAATCAAGCAATTGCGTTTCAAAATAGGCCGCGCCATATCGCCAGTCGATACCGAGTTCATGTATCAAACAACTCGCGGCGAGTTGACGTCCTCGATTTGAGAGGTAACCATTTTCACGTAACTGATTCATGCACGCATTCACGATTGGAAATGCTGTTCTTCCCTCTTTCCATTGTTTAAATCGTTGAGGGTAAAAAGTGGTCAGAGGCTTGTTGCCTGTAAGCCCATCAAATTGAAACAACCGGCATTTATGTTTGCGCCCATACCAGTAAAAGTATTCTCGCCACAACAACTCAAAATAGATCCAATACGTAGAATCATTTTGTCCGTTTTGCGCTTCATACTGTTTTAAGCTTGTGTAGATTCGCAGTGGACTTAGACAACCAAGCGCGAGCCAAGGTGAGAACTTGGTCGAATAAGTCAGTCCATCCAAACCATTGCGCGTTAATTTGTAGGTTGAGGGTAGTTCTGATGAAAAGTATCGCTCACAATGCGCTAGTCCCTCAGACTCCCCGCCACGAAAGTAGTCTTCAACGGAATCGTTAAAAGCATCTATTGCTGTTTTATTGTCTGAAGTTGCAAGTTGGGCTGAAGGCAGGAACAAAGGCGTGATTGCAGATTCTATTTTCTTTCTAAATTGCGTAAAGGTCTTTGGCAAATCATCTAGGCCGAAGGGTAAGTCCTCTTCTTGAAACAAAGAACTATTGCTAAGTTGCACCACTTTCAGATCCTTGAACTGAGACTTGATCGCTTCAATGATCGCCTGTTCATCATGGCCCGAACTATGGCTGCAAAACAGATGGGTAGGTTCATTCTGTTCTATAGCCGTCGAAATTGATGCTTTTAAAGAGCCCTTAAATGGCAACAGAGTGAGCCCTTTTTCGCCCAATCGTGCTGCTACCTCCTCGACGGATTGCCTTATATAACGTTGCTTAGCCATCCCCAAGTGACTCTCTTGCGAGAAGTGACCAAGGAAGCGGGTCAATTCAGGATAGACATAGCAGCAAACCAATTCGTCAACGTGTTCAAGAGCCAACTCTAGCAATGCGTTGTCATGGATTCGCAAATCATTGGTAAACCAGTACAACCCTTTCGTTTTAGTCAAAGTCTTTTCCTCATAACAAAAAAGCGGCCATTTCACTATGGCCGCTTTCTTGTACGAAGATTGTTGATGATTAGATTACGCCGTTGCTAAACGCATAACAGGCTTATCATTGATCGGTAGGTGAATCAGTGCAGCGGCGAACGCCAATACAACAGTAGACCACCAAATTGGATCGTAAGAGCCGTAGTAGTCATAAATACGTCCGCCAGCCCATGCTCCCAAGAAGCTGCCTACTTGGTGAGTAAAGAATACTAGGCCATAAAGTGTCGAAAGGTACTTAGCACCAAAGATTTGACGAACAAGGCCCGATGTCAGTGGCACCGTACCTAGCCAACAAAAGCCTATTGCTCCACCAAAGATCGCAGCGGTGTACTCCGTTACTGGTAAAGTAACAAACGCAGCAATGACGACGGTTCGGACTAAATAAAGCGCAGACATAACGTGGCGCTTGCTGAACTTATCGCCCATTACACCCCAGAAGTAAGAACCAAAGATATTGAAGATTCCCACGTAGGCCAATGCCATTGCCGCCGTTTGAGCCGATAGGTTCTTATCTGCCAAGTAACTCGGTAAATGTGTCGCAATAAACATAACGTGGAAACCACACACAAAGAAACCAGCATGGATAAGCCAGTAGCCTTTATGCGCAAACGCCTCTTTTAACGCCTGCTTAAGCGTTTGATTGTCATCCATCACTTGCGTTTTTTTCTCTGACGCTTTGGGTGCACGCATAAATAGCGCGGAGGCTATCATGGTCGAGCAAAGTATCGCGAACACATTCAATGCGCCTTGCCAACCCATATCTGCGAGCAACATTTGAGCACCAGGGATCATAGCAAACATGCCGAACGAGCCAGCCGCCGTTGTTAAACCAAAAGCTTTTGCCGCATGTTCAGCAGGTACGACTTTCGCCACCGCCCCCAGAACGATCACGTAGCTTGTTGAGCTTAGACCTAAGCCCACCAACATACCTAATGATAGGTAAAGCATGCTCGGCTCAACTGCAATAGACGTTAGGTATAGACCTAGACCGTACGCAATCGCACCAAGAATAATAATACGTTTGGCACCAAAGCGATCTGCCGCCATACCAACAAATGGCTGAAATGCACCAAACATCAAGTTTTGCAGAGCAATCGCAAAGCTAAAAAATTCACGCCCTGTCTGGAAGTGATCAGAAATAGGCATCATAAAAATGCCGAAAGACTGTCTGATCCCTAGACTGGTAACAAGAATGGCGATCCCAAGCCAAACCAAAAGTGGAAATCGGAAAATACTCATCGCAAAACCTTAGTGATTATGGTGGTGAGAGTGGTCGTGTTCGCCACCAGTCGTCTGGTGACAGCCGCTATTAATCGCTTGCTCGGCTAACAGCTCCAATAATTTTGGGGAGTGATGGACCACAACAAGCGCTAGTACTAGCAGCACGGACATTCTCATCAGCTGAGCGAAAAGTGATTGAGAAAACATGATTCTAAATCTCAGCATGGATTAAAAAAGAGCGCGAAGTGTAGTGACACTCGCGCAATGACTCAAATGATCTTTATTCAATTAGGCTATGCGTTTTGTGCATACATCACCTGATGGTTGCAATTGAAAACCTTCATCAATCCAACCAGTCACACCACCGATCATTTTCTTCACCGGCCTACCCAGCTTCGCTAGTCGGATCGCTGCTTTTTCAGTGCCATTACAGTGCGGACCAGCGCAATAGACAATAAACAAGGTGTCGCGAGGGAACTCCTCTAATCGCTTTTCATTCAATCGAGGGTGAGGAATATTTATCGCACCCTGAATATGGCCTTGTTCAAACAAGATTTCCCCACGCACATCCACCAGCACAAAGTCTTGTAGATCATTAGTCAAAGCGTGGTGAACATCCCAACAATCCGTTTCAAACTTCAGTAATGATTCAAAGTGCGCCAACGCTTGTTCACTACTTGCTGCTGTTACTCTAGATACCGAACTTCCCATGTCTATGCTCCTTGTTAGTTTGAACAGGAGTCATTATGTGTGCAAAACTTAACCATAAAAAATTGGCTTAATAGACAAGGTTCGTTAATATTGAGCCAATTTATTCATATACCAAGGATCGGAAAATGGATCGTGTTGCCATTCTCGCACACTCTCACGTCACACTATTTGAGCTCTCTTGTGCAGTAGAGATTTTTGCACTTCCTCGTCCGGAATTTGAACAGTGGTACGTCACCGACGTAGTGAGTATGGAAAACACACCAATCACGACGACGGGAAGCCTTCAGCTGACGGCACAACACACCGATAGTCTCAAAAATTACGATACGTTAATCATTCCTGGCTGGCCCACGTGGGACTACCCTATCCCAGAAGTCATTAAACGTGAGGTTCTAGAGTTTTCTAAAGCAGGAAAGCGAATACTCACTTTGTGCTCAGGGGCGTTTTTGCTGGCAAGGCTAGGATTACTCGATGGAAAAACAGCGACTACGCATTGGATGTATGAAAACGCATTTCGCGAGCAGTTTCCTAATATCAGCTACAAGCCCGATGTGCTCTATGTCTTCGATGGTAATGTGGGATGCTCAGCAGGAAGTGCCGCCGCATTAGATCTTGGCCTCGCGATAATCCGCCAAGACTACGGTTATGTGATAGCAAATCAAGTTGCTAAGCGTTTAGTCGTTTCCGCACATAGACAAGGTGGACAAGCTCAGTTTGTCGAAACCCCCATACTCGCCGTGCCGAACCAATTCTCTAATGCTTTAGATTGGGCTAACCAACATTTGGATAAAAGCATTACTGTCGATACCTTAGCCAACCGAGCCAACATGTCACGAAGAACCTTCGATAGGAAATTTCGAGCAAGCTTTGATCTATCGCCAAAGGAGTGGCTGATACAACAGCGAATAGAAAGAGCCAAAGGTCTACTAGAAGCTGAGCCATACTCAATTGAGCGGCTAGCCAACATGTCAGGATTCGACAACGCGACCACGATGCGTCATCACTTTCGCCGTTTGGTCGGTATCTCACCTAATCAATATCGTCAGCAATTTCAGCCCCAAAAAGACAGTAAATAGTGAATATATATTTTCTTAGGCTTTTTTGTTTACCCTACGGCGTAAAATCGTGATATATAAGATTGATTCTCATTAACGCTTTTACGCCGTAAGCATGACCCTCTCTCATAAAGACTACTTTAAAATCGCTTTCCCCTTTATTATTTCCACAGTCACTCAACCATTGCTTGGCGCTGTCGACACTGCCGTTATTGGTAAGTTAGGTATCGCAGAAATGATTGGCGGTGTAGCAATTGGTGCTGTGATAATGAATACCTTATATTGGCTATTCGGTTTTTTCCGTGTTAGCACTACAGGGCAAAGCGCCATTGCTCTGGGCAAGAATAACCAACACGAACAAGCAAGCAGCCTAATCCAGCCATTTGTTCTTGCCTCTATCGTCGGTTTTATCTTCATTGCCCTACAATCCATCATTTGGCAGGCAGCACTATGGGTAATCGAGCCAAACAATGCTGTCGGTGAGCAAGCCAAGATCTATTTTGACATCATGATCTACGGTGCACCGTTTGTACTGCTTAACTACACCGTTATCGGTTGGCTAATGGGGCAAGCAAAAGCGAAAGAAACCTTATTTACTCAAGTTTTTGGTAATGTTTTAAACATTGTGCTCGATATCTTCTTCGTTGTTTATCTCGACATGGGTATTGCGGGAGTCGCCATTGCTACACTGATCGCTCAAATCTCAACATTCGTTATTGGAATGGCGATCGTATTCAAAACTTGCCAATTTTCTTTATTCTCATATCTCAACAGTGCAAAGATGTCTCGTTCTGACCTACGTACTATCGTTTCATCCAATATGGATCTATTGTTACGCACAGTCTGCCTCTTAGTATTTTTCAATATGATGGCACGGGTGGGTTCTCAGCTTGGCTCAGACACGCTGGCAACCAACGCTATTCTTATGCAGGTCACTTTTATCATCAGCTATATGTTTGATGGGATTGCCAACGCTTCAAGTGTATTTGCTGGTAAAGCAGTTGGTGAAAAAAACGCTAAGCTGTTAGATCGCGTCATTAAGCTCAATTTCCAATGGACGGCTGCGTTTATTGCCGCCTTAACCTTGCTTACGCTTCTGTTTAAGACTCAAATCGTGAGTTTGTTTACTAGCCTACCCAATCTAGTCGAACTTTATCTGTCCATGAGCCAATGGTTACTATTATTCCCGCTAGCTGCTGGGTTTGGTTTAACCGTATATGGTATTTTTACTGGTACAGGCACAACACGAGCAGTACGAAATTCAAGTTTCATCACTTTAGTTGTTTTCTTAATTGCACAGTTTATTGCTGTTCCGCTTTGGGGGAACCATGGACTTTGGTTAGCGTTTACGCTGTTCTATATAGGTCGATTTGCATTTTTGTACCCATATATTGGTCAGATAAAACAAAAATGCGCTACGGCGTAATCTACACCTCGACTTCGTACACTAAGTAATAAAAGTATAAAAAGAGCAGAAGATAACCCATCAGGGTTGTTTTCATGCTCGTTATCGCATGGTAGCATTGTAATGTTATATCATTACACTTTCTGCTAACGTGACTTCTCAGCCAATATTAACCGTAAACAAGCTCAACCTCAGTATTGGTGAGCAGCCTCTATTCTCTGATATCTCCTTCAGTCTCAAACAAGGTGAGATGCTCGCTGTTATGGGCCCATCAGGGATAGGAAAGTCCATGCTATCAAAAGCCATTGCAGGTTTTCTGCCTGAAAGCATTAAGGTAAACGGAGGTATCGTATTAAATGGACTCGAAGTCAGCCAACTGCATTTGATGCAACGCCCAAACCTTCAACGCGCAGGCATGGTGTTCCAAGACGCGCTTAAAGCACTCAATCCTCTTGCTAGCGTAGAACAACAACTCAGTCTAGCGTTAACCTCAAAGCAGCTACGTCTATCGATCGACAATAAAAACAAAGTATTAGCCCTACTAGAGGCTCTTGGCTTTGCACAAGCTCAGACAGTCCTCAGTAAAAAGCCGAGCCAGTTGTCGGGTGGACAACGCCAACGCATCTGTATTGCTATGGCTATGTTAGGTAAAGCAAACCTGATCATTGCTGATGAACCCACTAGCGCACTTGATCCTATTACTGAATCAGAAATCTTACAGCTTATTCATCGTAATGTTCGTCAAAAGTCTATTTCCGGCATTTTGATCACCCACGATCTTAGTGCCGCACTTGCTTGCGACAAGTTGCTCGTCATCGCAGATGGAGGAATGGTGGCTTACGGCTCACCAATCGATGCCATCAATCACTCTTCGCACACATTCTGCCAACAATTGGCAAAGCTACTGCCTTAAATTATCTGTTGGAGTACTTTAAAGGTGAATCAAGAACAGTCTCGTTCCGCGCAAGTGCGTTTCGATAAAGTAAGCGTACTTTATTACTCAAAACCCAAGTGGCTGGGGGGAAAACCGCATATTGCCCTTGATAATCTGAGCCTAAACATTGAAACGAAAAATGTGGCGATTGTTGGACCATCTGGAGCAGGAAAGTCTACATTGATTGAGCTTTTGTTTGGGTTACGCAAACCCAGCAGTGGCGAAGTTTATGTCTGCGGCCAGCCCCTTTCTAGGATCAACCACCATCAACATCAAGCACTTTGTCGACATATTCAGTTGATCCCTCAAGAACCACAATCAAGCTTAAACCCATACTATACCGTTCGTCAGGTTTTGCTAGAGCCCTTAACGAACATGGGTTCAAACCAAGATTTAGAAGCAAAAGTTCATCAGGTGCTGGCAGACGTTCGTTTAGATTCGACACTGCTTGAACGTAACTCTCAACAGCTTTCGGTCGGGCAGGCTCAGCGAGTCGCAATTGCAAGAGCATTAATATCAGAACCTTGCGTACTTGTCGCCGACGAACCCACCAGCAGTTTAGATCCTGTCAGTCGAGCTCAAGTGATTGATTTGCTCAAAGAGATCCAATATAGACGCCAAATGAAGCTGATTTTAGTCACACACGATTTAGATGCGGCCCAAGTCCTGTGCAACGAAATCGTTGTTCTCGATAAAGGGAAAATGGTCGAGAAAATCGATAGCCGCATGCTTTCTAATCAAGCTCAGCACCATACGACTCAAGCACTGCTTGGAGCTCAATACCACAACACTACAGAATTAAACCAAAACGTTGGAGATACTTCCTATGCAACTTAAAACGCCAAAATTGGCATTAGCCGTCGCGCTCGGCACACTACTCACTGGGTGCTTCGACTCTGAAGAAAAAAAGGCAGTGCAAGATGTAAGCACTAAACAAGCACAAGCCTCAGAAATCCGGATTGCGATGATGCAGCCACCGAGAACTGGACTATCACCATTGTCCGATGACGCATTCAAATTATCTCGCTGGAGCACCGCGGAAACACTGGTTAACCTGAACAACCAATCGGTCGCTGAGCCAATGCTTGCAACAACCTGGAAGCAAACGGATGAGCATGTATGGCAGTTCTCAGTTCGTCAGGGCGTTAAATTCCATGACGGTTCAAGTCTAGACGCGCACTCGGTTGTAAATTCTCTACAGAAAGCACTGGATGCAGCACCAAAGCCACGTATTCTTGACGGCATCGAATGGCAAGTTAACGCTTTAGATGATTTTACAGTTCAAATTACCACAAGCTTTAACGACCCGCTTCTACCGAGCCGTTTGTCTAGCCCTCAGCTTGCGATTCTTTCGGCTGCGGCTTACAAGGAAAATGGTCGTGTAGTGCCAATTAAGGCGGGAACTGGTCCCTTTGTTCTCACTGAAATCAACGGTCAAACAAGCGCGAAGTTAAAACGATTTGATGACTACTGGGGTGAGAAAGCCCAAGTTCAAAGCATCTTCGCAGAATATGTACCGAACGGTTTTGCTCGCGCCGCTGCACTAAGAACCGGAGAAGCTGATGTAGTCGAAGCTGTTCCTGTCTCTCAAATCGCGATGATGGATAAGTCTCAGCTGCATGAAGTGGCTATGCCGCGCACCAATACTCTCTACCTAAACAACCAATCTGACGTGTTTAGCCAATTTAATCTGCGTAAAGCTGCTGCTCAAGCTATCAATCGTGAACAAATCATCAACACCGTCTACGAAGGTCACGCGGACCTAGCAAAAGGCCTGCTTGGTCCAGCGCTCGCTTGGGCAGATCCTGTGCGTCAAAAGAACCCTATGATGCAGACAATGGAGCTGCGCCAAGCTCACGGAGAGAAAATCGTCATCGGTACGTTTACTGATCGCGCGGAACTCCCTGAAGTCGCTGTTCTTGTTGAACAACAACTTGAAGCAGCAGGATTTGACGTCGAACTTGATGTACGTGAATACGCGCAAATTGAAAATGATGCGCTATCTGGAAAATTTGACGCGTTCATTCTGTCCCGCGCAACCGTTCTTGATTCAGGCGATCCAGTTGCCTACATGCAAAGTGATTTTGGTTGTAAAGGTTCATTCAATCTAGGTCAATTCTGCTCTGAAGAGGTAGACGCTGCCCTTAAGCACGCAGACCGCCAGCCACTCGGTGAAAAACGCCAACAAGCGATTATTGAAGCTGAACGCAAAATCCTAGAGCAATACGCTGCGATTCCACTACTTCACGAACGTGTGATTCAAGGTGAAAGTGAGAAAGTCAGTAAAGTTGAGCGTGACCCTCGTGAACGCCGACTCATCAATCAGTTCACTGAGGTAAAATAGTCGTATGCCGTCGGTTGCCCACATAATAAAATCGCTGATGCCTTGGTTGTCACGGTTAATTTCTTTAGCCGTCATGGTGATTTTAGTTGGCTTAATGCCCGATATTGCAGGTATCGATCCAAGCCAGTCGATCTTACGGGCTAGGTCAGGTGCCCAACAGCTTTTGACTGCTGAAGCCTTACAAGCTGTTCGTGTCGACTTACAACTTGATCGCAGCGCGAGCGAACGCCTCATTGATTGGCTAAGCCTTGCGATTCAAGGCGATATGGGCGTTTCGTGGATTGATGGCTCGCCCGTCTTCGAGAGTGTGCAGCAGACGGCAAAGACATCACTACTATTGATGAGCACAGCATTAGCCATGACCTTTTTGCTGTGCGTGCTAAGTACTGCTTATACAGTGATGCAATGGCAACGTAACAAGTTGGCGGAGCAGCATAATAGCTTAAGTTCAGTGTTAATTTCTCTGCCAGAATATGTTGTCGCGTCACTGCTCATTTTGCTCTTTTCAATCTGGCTAGGTTGGTTTCCGCCTTACGGTTGGCAAGGTATTCACAATTTATGGCTACCAAGCTTGGCGCTCGCACTACCCGCGAGCGGCTTGTTCAGCCGATTATTAAATGACAGCTTGAAACGAGTCCTCAATGAGCCTTGGGTAATTACTTGGTTAAGTGCCAACATAAGCCAACTACAAATCATGCGTTTTGCACTTTGGCGAGCAATCAGTAACTTGATACCACAAGTGGCAATGATCGTGATTGGCTTAACGGGTGGTGCCGTTGCAGTAGAACAAATTTTCTCTATCCCTGGAATTGGTCGACTCATCTTAGGCGCTGCTAAATCACAAGACTTACCTTTGCTTCAAGGGGGATTATTAGTACTACTAATTTTCTCTATGCTCATCAGTAGTTTAAGTATTTTGCTACAACGCTGGGTTTTAGGCCAAAGTGTGAGTAGTGGCAAGCTCATCAGCAGTCACAGCAAATTTGGTTTCACCACAAATAAAACCAAACAAATCACCAGTGCAGCTCTTCTGACCATTCTTGCCACTTGTGCTGTCTGGGCTCTATTGCGTGACCCCTACACGATTCAATTTACTCGTTTAGCCACACCCTCTTTAGCTGCGCCATTTGGTGCAGATGCAGTCGGCCGAGATCTACTTGCCCGCATCGGTAGCGGTATGTTCTCGACACTCAAAATGGGCATCTTTGCCACAATATTGAGTCTGTCTGTTGGTTTGTTGATGGGTTTTATCACACGATATAGTCAAGGGCTTATCGAAATCACTAAGGGCGTGCCTTACATCGTAGCAGGGCTTTTGGTGGCAGGATTAACCGGAATGAACTCTAATAGTGCGTTGATTGCCATTGTATTGGTTTCGTGGGCTCCGCTGGCAGCACACTGCTCTAGTCTAGTTGTCGAAGCAAAAGCACAACCTTATACCCACCTAGCGCCAACCTGGGGAACGCGCTCTTGGAGAACGCTCCGCTTTTACATACTCCCCTATGTATTACCACCACTGATTCGTCACGCAATTCTGCGCTTACCAGTGATCACCTTGAGCTTAACGTCTTTGAGCTTTATTGGTTTAGGCGTTAACCCACCAGAGCCGGAGTGGGGATTGCTGATCGCAGAAAACTTACCCTATATTGAACGCTCCCCCTATGGCGTTCTGATCCCTATATCAGGGTTGGTTCTATTGGCTATCGCCATCAACCTACTCTTTGACGACTAACAAAAATAAAAAAAGCTCTGACTGTTTAGGTCAGAGCTTTTTTTATTTTCCGGAAAACCTTAGTTCATTCGAGCTTTAACTTGGCTTCTTAGCTGGTCAAATCGAGGTTGCTTGACGATCGACTTGATGGTGTCTTTCGCTTGTTGATTGGCCTGCACATCAACAATTTTACGTTCATTACCCGTTGTGTCCGTCTCAATAAACACTTTCCCGCCATTGTTTCCTTTCACCAGTGTAATGTTAGTGCGATCATTTTCAGCGCCACTTTGATGGTAAACCTGCCCCATTTCAACACCATCACGATATGCTGTGTAAATACCGTCATCGTTTACGTCTTCAAAGGTCCAATTCGGAGTATCATGAATTGGATTTGATGGAACTGGGTTAGCTGGCTCTCCGCCCGCTGGTACAAGGCCATGCTTTGGTGTCCAGTTATACACATCACCGTTTGCTCGAACAATTTGGCCTGACTTGTTCTTCTCGTTAAAGCCCTTGTAATTGATGGTTGCGCCATTATCTAACGTAATCGTAATTTGATTATCTTTGTGGCCATGATACTCAGCAGTGCCGACTTTATTGCCTTTAAAGTACACATCGCCATGTCCATCCACTCGGCCTAATTGATTGCCTTCTGCATCTCTAAAGAAGATCGCACCGTTGTCTTTTACTTCGACAAAGACTTTAACATTGCCTGTGCCTTCACCTTCAAAGATTGGATTTTCAGGATCAATCGGCAACGGTAGCGACGGAACACCTTCTACTGGTCGGTCTGGTGTGCCAGCAATCACTAATCCACCTTGTTGAGTCCAAATAACGTCAACCGTCGAACCGTCTTTTCTCGTCACAGTCATCTCAGCGCCATTCTTAATGCGATTAGTCACAAGAACTTCCGCACCATTTAGTTCTACTTTGTAGATCTTACCGTCTGGGCGTGTGTAGACTTGACCAACCGGCTCATAGTTATTCACATCGAAGATCACCCCGTCGTGTACTGCAAATGCTAGCTGACCATTTTTGGTAATGTATGTGGTATTTTGAACCGTTACCATTCCCCATTGAACGTTTGGATTATCAATATCAATTGGTAATGGAAGTGTCGGTAATCCGTCAATTTCGATCGGGTTAACAGGATCTTCGTGAGGTAAATGCCCCGGGTTGACTTCAATTGGAAGTTCAGGGGTCATACTGTTGCTATCAGAGCTTGATGATGAACTCAAAAGCCCAGCTACTAAGGTTGCAGAGGCCGCACCAACTGCCGCCCATGTGCCATTACTTTGCTTTTCATAAACGACATCATCGACAACCGCAACATTGCTATTTTGCGCATTGAGTTTAGCTAAAACTGATGCATCAATATCTGACATTTGGGTTTGGATTAATTGCTCAGTCTGCTGGTTAGCTAGCTGACGATCCACTTGCGCTGGAGCGGCTAGAACTGGAAGTGAGAATGTTGCTGTAATGGTCAAAGCTAGAATGGTCTTTTTCATAATTTACTCTTAGTTTCAGATTAAATAACAGCATCCGTGCGTTGAATGCGTTTATATTAACCAATTGAAATCAGAGGAATAATGAACTGTGGGTATTTGCGTGATAACCAAATGGAATGACCATATTATGGACATAAAAAAGCCCCTTATTTAAGGGGCACAAAGGCAAAAATGAAATAACTAGAAATCAAACGTTAATCCAAATTCAACATAATTCTCGAGTTCGTCACGTACAGTGTAGGTAACAGATGGTCTGATATACTTTAAGTTCAAGAACACCATCACCTCATGGTATATCGTATTAGTCCGTTTATTTAGTGGATATTTTTCACCCAATACAGAGATTTCGTTGTGAAACAATCCTATTTCTTGATTAAATTTGTACATTAAGTCAATGTATTTATGAGCACTCCACATGGCCCCAAGACTATAGTCAATAGTGTCAGAAGGCAGGTAAACCATCTCCAGCCGGTTACCATTACAACTATCAAACCAATGGCAGTTAGGGTCATCAATATCTAGCATATAGTTGTAGTTTATATCTCCTATTGCTATCCAGTCTTCAGCAATTGATTTAGCAGCAAATATACCGGTGGAATATTTAATATCAGAAACTTTTATCGTATTTTCTGTGTAATAACTTTCACCCGACCAAAACGAATAACCAATGCCTGCTTCCCAACTGGACTCAGTATCTATATCGCCGAACACTCTCAATTTATCATTAATGTCATAAGTGGCATCTAACGTATAAATAGTATTTCCATCCACATTAGACAAGCTCACCCCAAATATATCGGTAAACTGTTCAATCGTTTCAACTAAATCGGCGTGCGCTGAATAAGCGAATAGAGAGGCAATAATTACGTATTTTTTCATTTCAGACTGGCTAGTTGGTGCTGTCCATTGCTTAAGTTAAGTCGCCCTATCTTGCTGACCGTTGTTGGCTTCCATCTTATTAACTGAGTGTGAAAACGAATAATGAATCAGCCATATCACTCTGATAACCAAATGGAATGAGGTCACCGCCACTGTGTTCTATTGACCTAAATCAAGCGTATGGCGTTTATACCCTTTGGTGCGATGTAATAATGACAACGGGTTGTTAGGATGCCTCCAAACCGTTATGAAAGGCATCTTCAATGTATGTGAACATGAACAAAGTGCTGCTCGATATTGCACTCAACTTAAGCTCCAACCTGACGAGTGAAAGACAATACCAACACCTAATCGACGGTATTGATCAAGTCTTTCCCTGTGATGCGAGTGCGTTGTTTATTTTTGATGAAGATGGCTTTTTAAGCCCTGTGGCAGTGAAAGGGCTATCGAGTAGTGTTCTTGGTCGCCGCTTTTTCCCAAAGGCTCATCCACGCCTTGAAGCCATTATGCAAAGCAAGCAACCGGTCCGATTTGATGCTGATTGCGAGTTACCTGATCCCTTCAGTGGTGTGCTCCTCAGTGAAGAAGCCGAATTAGATGTTCATGACTGTTTAGGATGTAGTTTATACGTTGATGGACAACTGGTTGGAATACTGACGCTTGACTCAATGAATGTCGGTGCATTTGATACGATTGAGTCGGTCACGATAGAAACCTTCGCTGCGCTCGCCGCCGCAACATTGCGCAATATCGGCCAGATCAAAGCCCTTAAAGCACAGAACAAAAAACAGAAGCATGTCACCGAGACACTAATCCAACAGGCTCGTTCTAAAGAAGGTGAGATGGTCGGTTTAAGCCCACAGATCAACCAATTGCGTAACAACATTGAAACGGTGGCTAAGTCAGATTATGCCGTTCTCATTACAGGTGAAACCGGTGTCGGCAAAGAGTTGGTTGCACACAGTGTTCATGCTCAGTCTCACCGCAGCAACAAACCGATGATTTACGTCAACTGCGCTGCTTTACCAGAGGGATTGGCAGAAAGTGAGTTATTCGGTCACGTCAAAGGGGCCTTTACAGGGGCAAATAGCTCCCGCGCTGGTAAGTTTGAACTGGCTGATGGTGGTACGATTTTCTTGGATGAACTGGGTGAACTGCCATTACTGCTACAAGCCAAATTACTCCGAGTTATCCAACAAGGAGAGCTCCAGCGAGTCGGTAGTGACAAACATTTATTGGTCAATGTTCGCATCGTGGCTGCAACCAACCGTAATTTAGAAAAAGAAGTCGAAGAGGGGCTATTCCGAGCTGACTTGTACCACCGCCTAAACGTATTCCCAATTGCAGTCCCACCGCTTCGAAAACGCGAGGGAGATATCCCTGTCCTTGCTGGTTACTTGCTAGAAAAAGTACGTAGTCAGTTTAATATTCCCAACCTACATTTACACCCAAAAGCCTTGGCGAAGCTTGAAGCTCAGCCTTGGCCAGGGAACGTGCGCGAGCTTGAACATACATTAACCCGCGCAGCATTACGCGCTATCCAGCAGCAGCAACAGATGATTCGAGTAAATCATTTTGATGGCAGTATTGAGCTGCAAGGCGCAGAAACATCAAGTCATCAATTGCCGACAGAAAGTCAGCCTATGCGTGGTTTGGTGGAGTCTTTCCAAAAAGATTTGATAGTACATGCTCTTGAGCAATCAAATGGAACTTGGGCTAAAGCCGCTGAGTTTTTACAAATGGACAGAGGAAATTTGTACCGAATGGGGAAAAAACTGGGTGTAGAAGTGTAAAACCGTTCTAGAAAAGTTAGGCGGGATTCCCCGCCTAACTGTTTACCCTTCAATGTAATCGACAACCTCAAGGCCAAAGCCTGATAGTGCATGATATTTCTTTGTCGCCGATGAAAGTAAGTTCATTTTCGTCACGCCCAGATCAGCTAATATCTGCGAACCTACCCCAACTTGACGCGAGGTTTGGTCTTTCTTCTTGGCATTTACGTTCTCACCCATATCTTGGGCTTGATAATGCTTAACACGTGCAATTAACGCATCAGGATGTTCTTGCTGACCAAGAATGACCAACACACCACCATCTTGACCAATTTTTTCCATTGATTTATTCAAAGGCCAAGCAGGCTGAGTTTCTCTTTGTGAGAACAAAACATCATTGAACGTATCTTGAAGGTGAACTCGTACATTCGTTGGTGCGCCGTTCACTTTTCCTTTGCTCAACGCATAGTGAATTTGGTTATCTACCGTATCTCGATAAGTCACCATTGAGAACTCACCATACTCTGTCGGTAATTGACACTCAGCCACACGTTCGATGGTAGTTTCAGTTGCATTGCGGTATTCAATCAAATCAGCAATTGTGCCAAGCTTGATACCATGTTTTTCCGCAAACACTTCAAGCTGTGGTCGTCTCGCCATGGTGCCGTCGTCATTAAGAATTTCAACGATAACAGAAGCTGGTTCAAAGCCCGCTAATCGCGCTAAATCACAGCCAGCTTCCGTATGACCAGCGCGAACCAAAACGCCACCATCTTTCGCTGCGAGCGGAAAAATATGCCCCGGTTGAACCAAGTCTGCCGGTTTTGCCTCTGCTGCCACCGCAGCCTGTACAGTCACCGCACGATCCTCTGCAGAGATCCCTGTAGTGACGCCCTGAGCAGCTTCAATCGACACTGTAAAGGCCGTCGCCCAAGGTTCTGTTGGGTTTGATACCATCGGAAATAGGTTTAATTTGTCGCATCTCTGCTTAGTCAGAGTTAAACAGATAAGACCACGACCATGAGTCGCCATGAAGTTGATATCTTGCGCTGTAACATGCTCAGCGGCCATCATAATATCGCCTTCATTTTCTCGGTCTTCATCATCCATCAGAATGACCATTTTTCCTTGGCGATAATCTTCAATTACTTCTTCAATACTACTAATTGGCATTCTGTTCACCTACTGGGCTTAATTTTCAATATTTTTAATATAATCAATACTCTGCGTCAGAGCGTTTACAATGTTTTCCATACTTTCTGGCGATCTTCCACGAATTGGGAAAGAGTCTTTTCGACGGAACATTCTGAGTGGTTTTTCGATACTAAAAGGAATTTGACGAGCTGCCAGCGATTCTACAATCGGCTGATAGTTAATGATGCCTGTTCCCAACGCCGGAAAGGTAAACTTATCATCGTGAACCTGAACATCTTTAACATGGAAATGTCGGCAAAATGGCAGAGCAATCTTAGCTTCTTCACTTGGGCTCAAATTAGGCACTAACGACACTGAGTTACCAGGGTCAAAGTTTAGCGCAAGCCCTGCACTTTCTACTTCAGATAGGATTCTCACCCCATCGTGGGCACTGGCAAACGCATTAAAGTTATGATCACCACCATTTTCGATACAAATTACGCACCCTTTTTCTTGTGCGTACTCAGATAAGACTTTCAAATTAGCGACGATGATATGACGGTCGGCAATTGGTCCAGTACAGGTATTCAAATACGTCACACCCAGTTGATGGGCGAAATCGATGCGCATCATAAAATCTTCAATTGCACTCGGAACAGCTAAGTTCATTGTGCAGCCCAATGCTTGTGTAGTCAGCCCTTCTTTGTCGAGCAGTGACGTTAAGTATTGAGCATGGTTGGCTGAAAACATGTCACTATCCAGTTGACCGACATAGCCTTGGTTAAAAGCAAACTCAACCTGACTAACACCCAAACTTTTGATCGTTTTTAACGATGTTTTCAAATCATGGCCATCAAAAATCGCCGTGTTGATCGCTAATCTTTCTATAATACTCATCACTTACATCCTTTAAGCTACCCAGTGTTGTAAGACCTTTTCCCAACCCAATAACGAAACCAATGAAGAAATCGTGGTAAACAAAATAACACCCGCAGTTGCCTCTTTTGCCACTTGGTAACGTTCAGAAAGGAGATAAACGTTCACCCCTGTTGGTAAACTCGCCAATAACACTAGAACTTGAGTTTCCAATGCAGACAGCTGAAACACATAGTGTGCTAGCAACAGGGTAAAGACTGGGAAAATCACTATTTTTACGATCAGCAGTACACCGATCTTCTCTTGCACAAGCGAGTTAAATGAATAAAAGCTCAAGCTTGCGCCGAGAATGAATAAAATAACCGGTAGAGCGATCCAGCCAATATGGGCCAGACCCGATACAATTTCCGGAGCCAACTCAACGCCCCACACATTGAGAAGAATTCCGCCTACAATCGATAATAAAATGGGATCCGTCACCACCTTTCGGTAGCTATAAAAGCCCTGCTCACCGGAACGAATCATTAGTACATTGATAAACGGCAACACCACTAATAGGTTAGTTACCACTATCCCCATTAAAATCAGCTCAGCTTCCGTTCCATATAACGCAAATACTAGCGGTACCCCGACTCCTACAGCATTAGGGTACAGCGCTGAGATTGCTTTAATGTTGGATGTTGATAACGTGTCTCGCACATGCTTGGTTAACCAAACTCTTAAAACGACGAAAAGACCAGCAAGGCAAATACCATATGTGGTCAACAACTCTATCGAAGGTAGGTTAGCTAAATCTGCGCGATACACTGAGGTGAAAAACAGACAAGGTGTGAGATAGCTAAAGGCGAAGTTTCTCACCCAATCCACTCTTGACTTAGACAGTGCCGAAAGCCCCTTAGCACTGACTAGACCAAGAATGATCCAACTCATCAACTTCACCTGCTCCACACTACACTCCGACCTTGCTATGAGCGATGCTAAGTAGTTCGATGTAACCGTCTGGTTCCCAAGCGGTTCGCCCTACAAAGACACCATCAATGTCTTCTTGGTCGAGCAACTCAGAAGCATTGCTCAAGTTCACACTACCGCCGTAGAGAAGCACCATATTAAAGGCGATCTCATGACCATAACGCTCAGCAAGAGCATGTCGTATCGCACAGTGAATCGTCTGCGCTTCTTCTTTGGTTGCTGGCGTACCATTTTCACCGATTGCCCAAACAGGCTCGTAAGCAATCACAACCTTAGTCAGTTGCTCAGCTTCCACACCATAAAGTGCAATTTTTACTTGGCGAATCACCGACTCAGCCGACACTCCCCATTCTTTCTCATCGGCGCTGTCACCAACACAAACAAGAGGGGTTAGTCCATTCCTTAATGCAGCCTTCACTTTGAGGTTAACGGTTTCATCAGTTTCACCGAACATAGCTCGACGTTCAGAGTGACCAATTTCAACAATGTTTGCCCCACAGTCTCTTGCCATTAAGGGAGAGACTTCCCCCGTAAATGCACCAGAGTCTTGCCAACAAATATTCTGTGCGCCTATTTGTATCGGCTGAAACTTAAATAGCTCAGAGACTAGGCTAAGGTATGGGAAAGGCGGAATCACAAATGGCTGAATCTGCTCAGAACAATGTTTTAACGCAGGCGACACAGCAGAAGCCCATGCTTCTGCTGTGTGCGCATCCTTGTTCATTTTCCAGCTCGTACCGACCCAGATTTTTTTCATGCGGCTACCTGCTCAGTTGCAAATTCACACATAAATTGAAGAATAAACGCCATCGACATAGCACCCGGATCTGGGTGGCCCAATGAACGCTCGCCCAAGGTTTTTGCCTTACCTGTGGTCGCAATCATATCTTTAGTTGCTTCTACCCCTTGAGCCGCTGCTGCCGAGATAGCCGGTAAATTAGCTGCCAAGTCTCCTTGCAAGCTTTCCGATTTTTCAACTGCAGCCACCAGCGCATCAATCATAGTTTTGTCACCTGGTTTTGCGCCACCACGGTCATAAACCCCTTGCAAGCCGCCAGCTAAGAAAGTCGCCAGTGTTGCGGTATCTAATGTCTGAGCACCTTTAATCGACTTAGCACCAGAGCGGAAAAGCGTGCCAAAGATCGCACCTGACGCACCGCCCATCGTCGCCATCATGGTCGAGCCAATTTTCAATAGCAGTTTGCTCACATCTTCAGGTTGGTAATCGCTCGCCAGTAGTTCTGAAACAGCTTTAAAGCCACGTTCCATACCAATACCATGGTCACCGTCACCAATCGCTTGGTCGAACTTAGTCAGTACAGGTTCACTTGCCACCATCTTTTGAGCGACATACGCCATCATGTCTTTTGTAGTTAATGCATCCATAGTTATTTCCTCAAAGCAAATGAATCACAAGGTAAATCAAACAGTTTCTTCAGCTCGTCATCGAGCTTCATAAGGGTAATCGAGTAACCAGACATCTCCTGAGACGTACAGTAATTGCCCACTAAGGTATCGTGAACTTTAATACCTCTTTCAGCCAACTTCGCATGCGCTTGGCGGTTAGCGATCAACATTTCCATATAGGTTGATGAACCTAAATTGTTGATTAGAAGACAGACCTCATCACCCGACTGGTAAGGAAGATCCGCACATAACTCATCAATCAATCGATCGACAACCACGTCCGCAGAAGTCATCTTTTCACGCGCAACTCCCGGTTCTCCGTGAAGCCCCATACCAATTTCAAGCTCATCATCTGGTAACTCAAAGTTAAAAGTATTGGTTTGAGGCACAGAGCCAGCAGACAAAGCAACGCCAATTGAACGGGTGTAATCACGAGCGCGTTCGGTTACTTCCACAATCTGGTCAAAATCGTCATATAGCTCAGATGCGGCACCTGCAATTTTCAGAACATACAAATCACCAGCAGTACCACGACGCTCTTGGATTTTTTCTAGTGGAGCAGAAGCCACATCGTCCCAAACACGAATTGTATGGGTGCGAATGTCATCGTCATCAGCGAGCTCTGCTGCGATATCAAAATTCATGTTATCGCCCGCATAGTTGCCATAGATATAGATGACACCTTTACCGTTATTTACCGCTTCTGTGGTTTGTAAGATTACGTTCGGTGCAGGCGCAGCAAAAATATCACCAAGTGCTGCAGCGTCCGCTAAACCTTTGCCCACATAGCCAGCAAATAAAGGCTCATGCCCAGCACCACCGCCGGTCAGAATCGCAACTTTATCGGAAGGAAAATCCGTACGCATTGCCGCAGTAATACCTGGGAGACCTTCTAGTTTTCCGTTCATCGCCACTAACAAACCATCAAATTGTTCTTGAGCGACGTTCATTGGATCATTGATTAATTTTTTTGGCTTTCTCATCGATATCACCACTGATTAACTTTGCTTTTGTTGGTAGCTTGTTGCCATGCGAACCGTCAATTTAAGGGCATTTTCCATAGCAGGTGTCGACGCAACATTTTTTCCGTAGATGTCGAATGCCGAACCATGGTTTGCCGTCGCGATTGGGATTGGAATACCGCCTTGCACTGTCACACCGCGGTCGAAGCCCATCATTTTTAGTGCCGTCGCACCTTGATCGTGATACATCGAAACAATTGAGTTCATCGACTCTTTCTCAACAACCCACATTGTTGTATCACCTGGGAATGGACCGAATGCTTGAATACCTTTCTCTTTCGCTTTTTCGATCGCAGGAGTGATCACTGTGATTTCTTCGTCTCCAAACAAGCCACCTTCACCACCATGTGGGTTCAATGCTTGTACAGCGATTCGAGGTTGCTCAAAACCTGCTGACTTCAATGTTGCGTCCATCAATTCGATCGTTTCTAGTACCGAGTCAACCGTTAGATTCTCAACGACATTTTTGAATGGAATGTGAGAAGTCACACGGCCCGCCCAAATGTCATCAACAACGTTTACTTCACAGCCAAAGCCGTGGAAATCAGTCAGCTCAGCAAACCAAGACAACTCATCACGGTGTTGTAGACCTGCTTTGCTCATCGCTTGTTTATTCAGCGGCGCAAAACAGATGCCATGGGTTTTGTGTTCAAGAGTTAAATCAACAGCGATTTTTAGCGTTTCAAGAACGTAAGTACCACCTTGTGCTGTTGCTGCACCATACTCAATCGGCTCTGAATGAGAGCTCTTGAACTCCAACAATACTGGCTTACCATCTTCAAACTTCGCTTGCTCAAAGCTTTGAACTACATCGTAATCAAATGATGTTTGGGCAATATCCATCCCTTTTCGCAGTTCGTACTCATCAGCAATGATGAGAATATTTGCTTGTTGACGATTCGCTTCATTAGCCAAAACTTTTACTGCGACTTCTGGACCAATGCCTGATGGATCGCCGAGTACAAGTGCAATAGTTGGTTTAGTCATTTCTCAGTTCCTTGAATTATTTGTAGATGTAGTCAACGAATCCAACAGACAGCGCTGGGATATATGTTGCGAGTAGAAGTACCGTGAACAGTACACCGATGAATAAAGCGTTTACTTTGGTCACCTGCCAGATGTCACGTTTAGCAATTGAACAAGCGGTAATAAGTACACTTGCAACCGGTGGGGTTTGCTGACCGATTGAGATGTTCAGCGCTAGCATGATGCCAAAGTGGATTGGGTCGATGCCGAGCTCATGAATAAGCGGTAATACGATTGGTACCGTTAAGATGATGGCCGCTGCACCGTGCAGGAAGATACCCACGACTAGCAACATCACGTTAAGCATCATCAACACGACATATTTGTTTTCTGAGATGCTCAGGATACCCGCAGCCATTGCTTGAGGAACTTCCTGCTCAGTTAGGAAAAGACCTAATACTGCTGAAGTTGCCACAAGTAACATAACGACAGAAGTACCGGTTACCCCTTCCATCATCGCTTTGTAGAACAGTTTTAGGTTCATCTCTTTGTAGATAAACACGCTGATTAGAATCGCAAGCAACACTGCAATACCTGCTGCTTCCGTGGCTGTCATAAAGCCAGACAAGATGCCGCCTAAAATCGCGAATGGTAGAGTCAGTGCCCAGAATGCATCTTTGAATGCTACCCATAGTTTTTTCAGGCTAAACGACTCTTCACGAGGTAAGTCGTATTTCACTGCGTAGTAATAACACACGGCGAACATACCTGCTGCGCCTAATAGGCCAGAGACAATACCAGCAACAAACAGCTGCGAAATAGAAACATCCGCCATTGCACCGTAGATAATCATTGGTAGCGAAGGGGGAATAATAACGGCTAGAGAAGCCGATGAAGATGTTACAGCCGCTGAAAAACTGCCTGAGTAACCACGTTTTTTCATCGCTGGAATAAGGATTGAACCTAGAGCGGCAACATCAGCAACGGCAGAGCCCGAGATTTCCGCAAAAATCATCGAAACGCCAACGTTAACCATTGATAAGCCACCGCGCACAAAGCCAACAATCGCGTTTACAAAGTTAATTAGGCGCAACGAAATGCCGCCAGTGTTCATCAATGCTCCGGCAAAAACGAACAGTGGGATAGACAACAAGGTAAACTTAGAACCGCCTTCGAACATAGCCAATGCAGCATTGTAAATGGCATCAACTCCAGACGTCGCAACCATACCAACAATCGCCACTGCCCCGATCGCCACACCAATCGGTACATTGATCATAACCAGAGCGATTAAACAAAATAGGACGACTAACGCACTCATTTCACAGCCTCCATTGCTTCCGCCATGTCTTTTTTCGCATCACGGATTGCTTCCTTAATTTCTTCATCTTCTTGAGTTGAACCTTCACACAGCAGTTTCCATGCATTAGGGAGAGAACAAAGCTGCGCCACGATGAAAAGTACCGCGCCAATCGGTAGAGCCGATTGTGCAAAAGAAAGAGTAATGAAATCCAAACTGGTTAAGGTTTCTTCACCAAAGATTTCAAGGATGTAATAACTTGCCCAAGCTACTACCGCAAAGAATCCAATAACGATTGCTTCACTGAATAAGAAAACGACTTTACGTAGTTGAAGTGACATATTGGCAACTAAGCCACCAAAGCCCATATGTGCTCGTTTCAACGCACAAAGAGCTGAACCGTAGAAGGTCAGCCACGCTAAGAGAATGGCCGACACTTCGTCGTACCAATAAAGAGACGCGCCACTAAAACGGGAAAACACCGCAACAATGATGATCGTACTTAGTGCTATGAGAATCGTCATTGAAATAGCGATCAGCACTTTTTCTAGTATGTTTGAAATTGTATTAATGCTCGCTAGAAAAGACATCGTAAGCCCTCGCAGAAATTGACAAGCAAGACTGCGCACATGGCGCAGTCTAAGTTAACGCAGGTTTATTTTGCTGATGCCATTGCTTTGCTTAGCATTGCTTCACCGTTGTTCACGTTCTTAACGAAGTCGTCGTAAATTGGTTGGCTCGCATTAACGAACGCGTCACGATTTGCTACGTTCAACTTCATACCGCCTGCGACAAGTTTGTCTTTCAGTTCGGTTTCAAGTTTGGTCGCCTCAGCGTAGCCCCATTGTTGAGCTTGAGTCGCTGAGCTTTCTAGGATTGCTCTTACTTCATCTGGGAATTTACCGTAGTGACGAGCACCCGCGGTTAAATACGCTGGCGTGTAAACGTGGTTAGTCACGCTCAAGTAACCTTGAACTTCATGAAGCTTAGCTGCGTAGATGTTTGTGTATGGGTTTTCTTGGCCATCGATAACGCCAGTTTGCAAGCCAATAAATACTTCGCTAAAGCTCATCGGTGTTGGGTTCGCCCCCCAGTTTTTAAACATTTTTACGCGCCAAGAACTGTTTGGCGTTCGAACTTTGAGCCCTTCCAAATCGTCAGGTGTTGTGATTGGGCGTTTCGCGTTAGTGATGTTACGGAATCCATTTTCCCAGAAGCCGATCACTTTATAGCCTTTTTTCTCAGCAGCTGGTGCAATGTAAGGCCAGAATACGTCTTGCTCAATTTTTGCTACATGGTCACGATCAGAAACTAAGAATGGTAATTCAAACAGCGCCATTTCAGATACGTGCGTCGGCAGCGTAGAGGTAAGTAGAGCTAGGTCGACGGTACCAAGTTTTAGCTTTTGCTGAACATCTTTGTCCTTACCAAGCTGAGCTGCGCCAAAAAACTTAAGGTTGTAGTCGATACCTTGCTTCTTGAATTCTTCGTTTGCAACATCAGTAAAGTATTGCGTCGTATTGTATTGCAGCGAGCCAACTTGCGCGCTTGTCGCAACCTTTAGGTCTTTTGCTAAAGTCGCCGCCGAAAAAAGAGTAGCAATAGCGAGTGCTGAGTAAGTAATCGTTGTATTTTTCATTGTTAGTTTCCACGTTATTCCATTAAACATTGAGTAGGGTTTTAACTAATAAATTCTTTTTCTATCTCCTTGATTCGGTTTACTTTTGGTGTCGATGGGCCATCCGTAAATTCGGAGTCTAGCCAAGTGTCGAGTATCGACTTAGCAAGCTCTTGACCAATCACTCTTGAACCCATCGTAATGATTTGTGCATCATTACTTTTGCGTGCACGTTCGGCTGAGAATGTGTCATGACACAACGCCGCTCGAATACCAGGTACTTTATTGGCAACAATCGACACACCAATGCCTGTCCCACATAAAATGATTCCGCGCTGATGCTTACCTTCACTCACCGCTACACTGACCGTCTTTGCTATATCCGGATATAAAGCTGCATTGTCTGGGTCAATGCCATAATCCACACATTCAATACCTTTCGAGGCCAAGTGGGACTTTAGACACTCCTTCAATTCAATCGCAGCATCATCACAACCTATCGCTATCATGCTTTCTCCTTGTACATATGACCACAAAAGTTACAAATGATATTGAACTAATTATCTAACTTATAACACTTGAACATAATCCAAGTGAGACATCAGTCACCAAAAAGACACATATTATTAACAATTACGTGATCGATACACGTAACATTGAAAAGGTCATTAGACGAACCCTCAAACATGCCGCCTCAATCACACTTTTAAGAAATTACATATAAAACAACAACTTAAATAAAACTTTACCCGTAACATTTTTTAACACATTAGAGCCATAACTCTATTAATTTATATAAAACCCCCTTAAACCATTGGAATTGATAATATGAACACCCGTTTGAACTTATGAGAACTATATTTCATGTACTTTTGTTTTACAGGATGAACATTTGATGTATAAGATGAACATATGAACACGCAAATGGACGAAAGATCATGAACGAACTAGGACTTACACTGACCCAAGTTACAGAAAAAGCGGCATTGGCCGGATACCAATGGCTTGGCAGGGGGAATAAAGAACATGCGGATAAAGCGGCAGTTGATGCCATGCGAACAGAGCTTAATCGCAGCAGCATCAGTGCAAAGATAGTCATTGGTGAAGGAGAGATAGATAACGCTCCAATGCTCTACATCGGCGAAGAGCTTGGCCAAGGAGGCCCTGAAATAGATATTGCTGTTGATCCAATTGAAGGCACACGAATGACCGCAATGGGCCAAGCTAACGCACTTGCCGTTCTCGCTGCGGCAGAGAAAGGTACGCTATTACAAGCACCCGATATGTATATGGAAAAGCTGGTCGTCGGCCCAAAAGCTTCTTCAGCTATTGATTTAAACTGCTCTATAGAAACCAATATTAACAATATCGCTCAGGCACTTGGCAAACCTGTCAACGAACTTGTAGTCGCAACTTTAGCGAAACCGAGACATGACAAAGTGATTCAACAGATGCAGGCACTCGGTGTAAGAGTTTATGCCTTCCCTGATGGCGATGTCGCGGCTTCACTTTTAACATGCTTACCTCAAAGCGATGTTGATGCCATGTATTGCATCGGCGGTGCACCTGAAGGTGTTGTCAGTGCCGCAGTAATCAAGGCAATGGGAGGAAATATGCAAGCCCGACTATTGCTGAGAGAGCAGGTCAAAGGACAAGACCCACACAATCGAGAAATCAGCAGACAAGAACACCTTCGATGTCAGCAAATGAATGTTGAACCAAACACTATCCTTCCTTTAGATCAGCTAGCAAAAAGCTCCAATATCATTTTTTGTGCGACCGGGATAACTAAAGGTGACGTGTTAGATGGAGTCCAAAAACATGGACAAAGCCTAACTACCGAGACTCTGCTTGTACAAGGGGAGACAAAAACGATTAGAATGGTCAAATCCATTCACGATGTCACCGTGAACAGTGAGCAATAAAGACTCACAGAATAATAATGAGAAATAGGGATAGGGTTGGAGATTCCCTATCTCAATAAGGACAAGCATGGATTTAACCAATATAGAACAGACAGAAGAAAATAACCTTCTTACTGAAATTGCCGTGGCCTATTACCAAGATGGCGCGACTCAAGAAGAAATTTCGAAACGATTTGGACTATCTAGGGTAAAAATAGGTCGCTTACTAAAGCGTGCCCGTGATCAGGGTATCGTGGAAATTAAAGTTAAATATCACCCTGTATTTGGCGCCAAGCTTGAAGAGCAGCTCAAAGAAAGGTTTGGACTTAAGCGAGCGTTGATTGCGTTAGACCAACCAAGTGAAGACGAACAACGTGCGCTGCTAGCCGGTGTGGTCTCTACTTATCTGTCATCGACGTTAAAAGACGGGATGGTAATTTCCGTTGGACAGGGTCGAAATGTTTCTGCCGTATCTGAACATATTGGTGTAGTTAATCCGAAGAAATGTACGTTTGTCTCCAGTATCGGAGGGATCCACCCTAGGGGTGGCATGCTCAATGCTGACCACATTTCACGTCGTTTCGCCAAAACTTTCGGGGGAGTCAGTGAAACGTTATACGCTCCTGCTTACATCCGAAACCCTGAACTTCGCAATGCACTTCTTGAAGATGAGACAGTTCAACAAACCATGGACATTGCTCGCAAAGCTGACGTCGCACTAGTCGGTATCGGCGATCTTAATGAAAGTAGTTATATGGTTAACTTAGGTTGGTTCTCAGTTCAAGAAATGGTTGAAGCGAGAATTCAGCAAGGTGTTGTCGGTGAAGTCGGCGGTTACGATTTTTATGACATCAAAGGAAGAGTTCAAGATACCAACATGAGCAACCGAGTTGTTGGATTAACCATCTCTGACTATCAAAAAATACCACAAGTAATTGCTATCGCAGCTGAAAGTAGTAAACCGCTATCGATTGTTGGGGCGCTTCGCACCGGAGCCATTGATATCTTGGCTACCAGCGTTGCTAATGCAATCACTATCTTAAACTTAGATGCTCAGCAATGATCTAAAAAGGCGCTAAATTAGCGCCTTTTCTCTTTCTGCATCTTTAGTTAAGCGGCCCAAGATAAGCCAGTTAACACAACGGTCATTGCTGCAAAGGTATACATACCAATAATTGTCGCAATTTCCTTCCATTCAAATTTTGCAGTGGTCTTTCCTTGATTGTGCTCTTGAGTGTAACGATTCATGCTTATTGTGTTGTTCATAGCTAAACCTTTCTCTACCAATCAAAATTTGAGCAAATTATGCACTAAAGTGTGATTTAGATCCACTTTTATCCGTATTTAATTCCCCATTTTATTCACTTGTTTGTGCGGCGGGCTTTTCTAACAATCGTCTCATCCGATGTATTTTCTACATCAATGTTTCCTCAACCGTAGTTACTCAATAAATGATTAATCTTCAAACAAAATTGAGGTGCAATTTGATTCCATTGATCACTCTTTTTGGCCATTGAGCCGCCTACTTTTTCTCACCTTGATTGTTTACGATGTAATTTCGACAACAATTGCGTTGTCATTTATACAACAAACATAGATTGAAAAATACTAATATTCATTAAAAATCAACACCTTAAAAACTGGCACACTACGTGCTCTAGTAGAGACAAAACAAAACTACGGGTTACGAAAGCCCGCTGAAAACTATTACTACTGGAGACACGCCATGTTCTGTATTCAATGTGAACAGACGATTCAAACCCCGACTGTTAAGGGCTGCTCATTCGCACAAGGTATGTGTGGTAAAACTTCTGAAGTATCTGATCTTCAAGATGTTCTTGTTTACACGCTACAAGGCGTTTCTTACTGGGCAGAACAAGCGAAAAAGTTCGACATCATCGACAATGAAATTAATGAGTGGGCACCACGTGCATTCTTCTCTACTCTAACCAACGTTAACTTTGACCCTGCTCGTATCCTTGAGCTTTCAGCTGAAGCTGCACAATTCAAAGCTCGCCTAAAAGAGCAAACACTTGCAGCAGCAAAACTGGGAGACATTGCACTAGAAGAAGCACCAACAGTCGCAAACTTCGAACTGCCAGCAACCTCTGAAGCTATCTTAGCTTATGCGCCTCAAGTTGCCGTCAACCGCGGCTACGAAACCATCAGTGAAGACGTAATTGGTTTACGACTACTTTGTCTATACGGCCTAAAAGGTGCTGCTGCCTACATGGAGCACGCTCGTGTATTAGAACAAACTGACAATGACATTTTCGCTGAATACCACCAAATTATGGCCTGGCTAGGTACTGACCCTGAAGATTTGAATGCCCTATTAGAGTGTTCAATGCAAATTGGTCTAATGAACTACAAAGTGATGGAAATGCTCGATCACGGCGAGACTAAGACGTTCGGTCACCCAGAGCCAACCGCCGTTAATGTTAAAACGGTGAAAGGTAAAGCGATTCTAGTTTCTGGCCACGATTTGCACGATCTAGAGAAAATCCTGCAGCAAACCGAAGGCAAAGGCATCAATGTATATACCAACGGTGAAATGCTCCCTGCACACGGTTACCCAGAGCTGAACAAATACCCTCACCTAGTCGGTAACTACGGCAGCGCTTGGCAAAACCAACAGAAAGAGTTTGCCAACTTCCCTGGTGCCATCGTGATGACGTCAAACTGTCTGCTTAATCCAAATGTCGGCCAGTACGCTGATCGCCTGTTCACTCGCAGCATTGTGGGTTGGCCAGGTGTCGCACACATTGAGGGAGATAACTTCAGTGAAGTGATTGAATGTGCCTTAGCGCAAGATGGCTTCCAACATGATGAAATTGAACAGATGATCACTGTTGGCTTTGGCCGCAACGCGCTGATGCAAGCTGCACCTGCTGTGGTTGAAGAAGTAAAAGCAGGTAACATCAAACACTTCTTCCTAGTTGGCGGTTGTGATGGTGATAAGTCAGAACGTAGCTACTACACAGACTTCACAGCTGCAGCACCAGAAGATAGCGTCATTCTAACGCTTGCATGTGGTAAGTTCCGCTTCAACAAAAACCAATTTGGTGACATCAACGGTATCCCGCGTCTACTCGACGTTGGTCAGTGTAACGATGCTTACTCTGCAATCCAGCTAGCACTTGCACTATCTAAAGAGTTTGATTGTGACATTAACGAACTACCACTGACGCTAGTTCTATCTTGGTTCGAGCAAAAAGCCATCGTGATCCTTCTTACCTTATTCGCTCTTGGCGTTAAAGGTATCTACACAGGCCCAACCGCACCTGCATTCTTAACTGACAACCTTATTAAGGTTATTCAAGACAAATTCGATATGCGCAGTATCGGCAATGTAGAAGATGACTTGAAAACGATCCTAGCGGCTTAATCCCTTCACTGCTTACGCCCGATACTTGGAACCTTGCACTTCCAGTATTGGGCGCTTTTGTTAGAGAGAAATAGATGTTTATTGAATGGCAAAACAATCAACCAGCAAAAATGCGATGCGTAGACAAGTGGAGTGAGACGGAAGATTCCGTCACTATCAAACTTGAGTCTTCAGATGGCTGCCACCTTCATTTTAATGGCTTTAAACCAGGGCAATTTGTGTCGCTCGGCTTTGACCTAAATGGCAAGCTAGAATATCGCGCCTACTCGATCGCTTCTATGCCTGGCGATGACCATATCAAATTGACCATTAAACGTGTGGAAGATGGGCTCGTATCTAACCATATCGTTGATCACTTCCAAATTGGTGATGAAGTTAACGTGCTTGCACCAACAGGTCCATTTAATAGTATTGATTGTCCACCAAAATCAAAAGTTGCCCTAATTAGCGCTGGGTGTGGTATTACTCCGGTGATGTCTATGACTTCAACTTGGCTGCGTGATAAAGCCAATATCGATATTACCTTTATCCATATGGCGAAAAATGCAGATAAAACCATCTACTTTGACCAATTAGAGTCGATGGACGCTATCAATGACAACGTTAAGTTGAAACTACTTCTCAAAGACAATAGCGGAACCCGCCACCCTCAAGGTCGCCTTGATAAAGAGTGGCTTAATACACTCTGTCCAGATCTCTCTGAGCGCACAATTTACTTATGTGGCCCAACACAGTTCATGAAAGATATGGAAGCGAATGCGCTTGCGTTAGGTGTTGAGAAAGAACAATTCCACCAAGAAAGTTTTACACCCATTGAAACTCACCAAGAAACGGCTAGTAGTGGAGTGGTACAATTTGATGTACCGACATTTGGCGTTTCCCAAGAAGTCGATCAAGGCGCAACACTTGCTGACGTTCTTGAGCAAAATGGTGTACCTATCATTATCGCGTGCCGAAGCGGTATGTGTGGTTCTTGTAAGTGTAAAGTCACCAAAGGTGAAGTATCTCGCACCAGTACTGAAACGCTTAGCGAGGAAGACTTGGCCAATGGCTATACACTAGCTTGCTCTAGCCAAATTCAAACGGATGTCGAAGTCGAACTGGTATAGCCCTTTCTCAACTTCAATCAAGCAATATCAAGCACTAGAGTTAAGCAAAGCTCTAGTGCTTCATTTCTCGCTTTTCGTTTTTAAATGTCGCCTAAACATCTTGTTTGAAAGATAGCCTCCACTGTGTAGGAGAGACATGAAACGCTCGCTTAAAGTGCTTTCTAAACACGCTCTCTGAACCAAAACCTGCCATTTCAGATACCTGAACAATCGAGCTTTGCGTTGTTTCCAGTAACCTTTGGCTTAACACTAGCCTTTGATTCAACAGCCATTCACCAAATGTACACCCATAGGTCGATTTAAACTGTCGTGTAAACGTCCGCTTGCTCATTGCACATCGCTCAGCGACAGAATCTAGCGAGTGGTGTTCGTTTAGCGTTTCCTCAACGTGTTCTATCACTCGGCTTAAGCTTGTTTCAGTCGGAGCTTTACTGCTGATTGGTGCGGGAATATATTGCTGCTGCCCCCCAGAGCGAAATGGAGCAGTGACCATCTTTCTTGCCAAATCATTAGCAACCTCACTGCCACAAAAACGCCTCACAATGTGTAAGCAGCAATCCAATGACGCTGCAATTCCAGCCGATGTAATCACCGTCTCGTGCTCAATAAATAGAGGATTTGGATCAAATATGACAGAGGGAAAGCGCTGCTGAAACTGTTCCGCGAATACCCAGTGTGTGGTCGCCTTTTTCCCATCTAATATTCCACTGCAAGCCAAAACATACGACCCTAAGCACAAGCCTACCGTGAGTTTATTTTTCGCATGGTGAGCCCGCAGCGCATGGACAAGCGGCTCACTAGGTTCGGGAAGCTCGTTAGGCCAGCTGGGAATAACGACAATATCAGCTTCTTCAATGATCGAAATATCACGCTCTATTACGACTCCAAATCCTGATCCTGTTGAAAACTCATTGCCATTTTCAGCACATATTTTCAGCTCAAACTGACTAGGCTGACCAACAAAAATATCTTGAAACACCATACAAGGCACAGAGAGGTGAAATGCACTGATACCTTCGAAGGCAACCAACGCTACTTTGATTTTGTTTTCTTCCAACGACATAAAATGGCCCGATTTGCGCGATCATTGACTTTAGAGACAGTATTGCAGTTTTTGCTCCCAGTGCATACTAGACTCCATAGCAACCAAGCAATATTTACACGTTAGAGAGTCACTATGAAAGTTCATCACCTACGCAGCGCGACATTTATTATCGAATCTGGCGATAAGTTTATCTTGATCGATCCTATGCTAGGCAAAAAAGGCTCTATGCCCCCGTTTTCGGTTATCAAAGCTAAAGCCGCAAAAAACCCAACCGTTGAACTACCGGATAATGCCGATGAACTGCTCAGCAAAGTGACTCATACGTTGATCACGCACAGTCAAACATTTGGAATTAAAGCGCTGCAGCATGGTGACCATCTCGATCCTGCTGGTGAAGAGTTTTTAGTGAGACGCAACATACCTGTTGCTACACCAGCAAAAGACAAAGCCTACTTAGAAAAATACGGCTTAAGCGTGCGTTGGGGCATTGAGGATTGGCAAAGTATCGACTTTTTAGGCGGAAAACTTACCGCTGTACCCGCTCAACACGGTCATGGCTGGATCCATAAAGTGATGGCCAATGGCGTGGGCTTTTTCTTGGAGCTACCAAATGAGCCTTCAATCTATATTAGTGGTGATACGGTTTTAACTGATGACGTAAAACGTGCGTTGACGGAGCTAAAACCTGATATCACCGTAGTGGCTGCGGGTCGTGCTCGCATGGATGTTGGACAACCACTATTAATGTCGACCGATGAAGTAATGGAGTTTATTCGCCTATCACCAAACAAAGTCATCGCGAATCATATGGAAGCGTTGAATCATTGCGCCGTCACTCGAGACATCCTCAAAGAGTCGTTAGAAGCAAACCAACTACAAAATAAGGTCTTCCTACCTGAAGATGGAGAAACGTTAACTCTTAACTGATCAGGGAATACGTTTAAGCTCAAAACAAAAAAAGCCTCTTCAAGTCACTGAAGAGGCTTTTAACATTTAAATCATTTTAAAAAATTGCGTGCGCCACTAGAACAATAATTGGTAGCGTTACTAGCGTTCTTAGTAGGAAGATAGCAACTAGTTCTAGGAAGTTAATTGGCACCTTACTGCTTAGAATTACTGAGCCAGTCTCTGACATAAAGATAAGCTGTGTTACAGAAAGCGCGGCTACTACAAACTTAGTTAGGTCAGTATTGATTGACGATGCTGCGATGATTGACGGTACGTACATATCAGTGAAACCAACCAACATAGTTTCTGCCGCTGCCGCCGCTTCTGGTACGTTTAGCATTTCTAGTAGTGGTACAAACGGCGCACCTAGTAGAGAAAATAGCGGTGTCGCTTCTGCAACAATAAGACCTAATGTACCGATTGCCATAACCACTGGTAATACGCCAAACACCATATCTAGTGCGTTGCTAATACCTTCTTTTGCCACTGAGCCTAGGTTTTTCACTTTGTCTGCACGCTTAAGCGCTAACTCAAGACCATAGCCGACCGTTGACTTACCTGCTGGTACTAGCTCGTCATCACGATTCGGCGCAGTGCCATCAATGTAAAGATCTTTCTTGTACGATAGAGGCGGTAGGAACTGAATGACCATCGCCGCAACGACACCTGATAAACAAATTGCGAAGTAAAACGGTACAAAGTAGTTTGCAAGGCCAACTTGAGTCAGTACGACAAGTGAGAACGAAATCCCTACTGGTGAGAACATTGTTGCAACTACGGCTGCTTCACGCGCTGTGTATTTCTTATCTTCGTACTGCTTGCTCGTCAGAATAACACCTACCGTACCATCACCTAACCATGAAGACATACAGTCGATTGCCGCTCTACCTGGTAGACGGAACACCGGGCGCATGAACTTACTCAGCAAGGTACCTAGTAGTTCAAGAAGGCCGAAGTTCAGTAGTAGTGGCAGCAGTAATCCCGCTAGGAAGAAAGTGACCAATAGTGACGGCAATAGGTCATTTAGTACTAATCCGCCAGTATTGCCATTCCAAATGATCTCAGGACCAATCTGGTGAAGAGCAAGCAGAGTAAATACCGCACCCAGTGAACGAATTGATAGCCAAGTCGGGTTCAGAACAAAAAGTCTGGTAAGCAAAGGAGATTGAGTAACAAAAGTTGGCTTAATAAGACTTGCTGCAATCGACGCTAGTGCAGAAAAACAGATAACACCAGTCACTGTCGGCAAAATAGCATCACCCAAGACTGCTTTTACCCCTTTTGCCATCAACGCAAGAGGAAAAGTAAAGCTACCGTCATAAGTTAATGGTGCAAGGAAAAAGAACAAACCCAGTAATGATGGAATCGCAAACATCAGAAAGTTTCTGTTTGTCTTGTGATTCTCTTGGGCAAGAAGTGTATCGCTCATCTGACTACTCCCTAGATGACTATAAACTCGAAATTAATGAATAACTTTTCAATGAGAGCGATTATATCGATAAATAATCCCAAGGCAATAGATAAATGAAATTTTATTCACTAATAGTGAAAATAAATCCAGATGATTGCATTATTTAAAAGCACCCAACCAGAATGTTACACTAGTGTTAATATGAAGTTTTAATTCTTGAAGTACATTCCATCAGGTAGCCCAATGATTATATGGCTTATCAAGCTTTCATTTAGGGGTATAAAAAGAAAATTTAGGCCGCGTCAGGGGGCAATAACTGATGGCTTAGCCGATTGAGATATCAAAAGGGTATAAAGTGAATATTTATATAGAAAAATAACTCTAGGTCTGAGGACAAGGAAGATTGAACAACATTGCGCAGCTCAATCCCCCAGCACGAAATTAATTGATTAGCCTCACAACCAAAGAGCCAGGTGCCCGCACCGATTCAACATTATGGCTGATCACTGTGCCGTCACTCGGTGAGTAATAGGTTTGAATCTCGTCACCAAAGCTATTGTATTGAGTTGCCAACGTCTGCCCCTCACTGACACGTTGCATCAACTCAACATGGCAGATAACAAAGCCGCCTTGCTGCGCTCTTATACTGGTGATCGTCGTGCCCTCTACACACTCGCTTTGTGGGGTAACAGTATCACCTTTTAAGACTTCGTAATCACGCAACACGTTGAGAACTCCAGCGGTTGCTCGGTCGACCATTTCCAAATCGGTATACCGTCCGACACCAACTTCAATTGTAATAGAAGGAATACCTGCTCGGTTGTAAACGGTTTCAAGAATTCCAGGATCACCGGGATCATTGAGAATCACATCAGGGTTAATCAACCTTGCCATACGAATTGCATCTTCAATTCGATAATCGGCAAAGGCATATAATGGGTATGCACTGCCACTGGTTTGTGAGTGAAGATCGATAGCCAAGTCAGCATTTGGCTTAAGCAGATTTTCCCACAAGCTATAAGCATATCGACTGGCGTCATCCCCTTGAGGATTTCCAGGGAAGATTCGATTTAGGTTAGCAGAAGAGCTGTCGGGCGCAGCAGAGTGAAAATCTCGACTATGTCGAGCAATACCAGACAGATTCACCGCAGGCACAATGGTAATACAGCCCGAAATTGACTGGCCTTCCAATTCACGCGCAATTTTTTGAGCGCTCAAAATACCGTTTTGTTCATCCCCATGTACTCCAGCAGTGATGACAATGCGCTTTCCTGGTTTTTCACCTTTAAACACCCGAACTGGCAATGTTTGAGGGTGCCCAATCGCATCCGTTGCCACCGCAAACCAGAACTTATGCTCCCCAGCTTCAAGTGCATTCACATCTAGAGCTTGTATCGTCGGGTACATCGGTACAATACATTCATTCAATGGTTTGGTCATAGCAATCCTCAAAATAAAAAAGCGAGCATCTGATTGGCTCGCTTTTCTGGTTATCTCTAACAAGCTCACGTTACTTTAAACCGTCTTCGTTTGCTTGAGTAGTGAAGGTCACATTTTTGTGAAGGTTAAATCCCTTCGTCCATCAGAAACTGTATATCTTCTTGAGGAGTATAGGTAACGGCTTCATACTGATGTTTAAAAAGCTTCAACGGTTTTTCGTGTGCAGCATGATACGTTAACTTATCTCCTGACACTTGCAGCATCGTTCCTTCAGGAATTCCCACCACGACTTCAGAAGGGTTCATTACTAAAAACTCCTCTATACGTTCATCACGGGTCTCGCCCATGTGACCCGATATAGAACCATCAATGTAATGAGGGTTGATCTGGAAAGGTACCAAGTTTAACGCTGGCAAAATAGCAGCGCTGATTATTGGCATATCATTTGTTGTTCGAATAGTCGGTGTCGCCACGTTCGTTCCAGCGCTCCAACCAATGAATAACTTATCTTGTTGCAGCACTGCTTTGCGAATAGCGCCAATCAGTCCATTGTCGTGCAACATTCTGTTCAGCACCCAAGTATTGCCGCCACTGATTACAACACCGTCTGCATCTTCAATTGCTTTTACCGGGTTATCGCAAGTGTGGATCCCAACAATTTCACAATCGAACTGAGAAAATGACTGCTGTACTTGCTCAGTACGCTCATCATAGCTTCCACGAATGACAGCATAAGGAATGAAAACCAACTTTTTCGCTTTCGTCTTATTCATCATTGGCGCAATCCACTCAAAGCCATATTCTAAGATCTGAGTATTCCCTGCGACTTTGCCATTACTAAAAAGCATTACATTCATAGTGTTACCTGCTACTGACTGAATTTATTATGAGTAATTAAAACAATTTGTTGAACGACCTTACTGGCAGCTCTTAGTGAATCAACCGGAAGGTATTCATAAATGGAGTGAAAGTTATGCGCACCTGTAAACAGGTTTGGGCAAGGTAACCCTTTCTGAGACAGGACAGCTCCGTCATAACCACCTCGCATTGGGATTTGACGCATTTCTATATCGCATCGTTGATAAGCTTGCTGCGCAATATCAATCGGATAGCTCATCTCGCCTTGTAAACTGTTTGCGACATTCTCATAACGATCACTCAATTCAATGTCGACCCCGCCGTAAAGATCGTTCATCTGCTGGGCTAATTTACCAAGAAAGGCCATACGCTTTTTGTAACCTTCCCAGCAAAAATCACGAATATCGAGTTTAAGTATGGTTTTTGCGCTATTTCCAGCCAGTTCTTTGACCCAGTAGTACCCTTCACGATTTTCCGTATATTCTGGCGCTTCTCCGGGTGGCAGCATGGCAATAAATTTGTGCGCCATTAACAACGAGTTTTTAAGCTTCCCTTTCGCAGACATTGGGTGGGCAGATTGGCCAGTGAAGGTAACAACGGCATTACCCGCATTCCAGTTTTCACACACGAACTCACCAATCCCACAACAATCTAATGTGTAACCAAACTCAGCACCAAAGCTTTCAACATCAAAGGCTTTGGCACCTCGCAGCCCTTGTTCTTCATCAGGCAAAAATGCCACTTTAACCGGACCATGTGGAATATCTGGATGAGCCGTAAAGAACTCAAGCATATCCATAATCGAAGCAATCGCCGCCTTGTCATCTGCCCCTAACAAACTGGTACCATCGGTGACTAAAATGTCTTGGCCACGATATTGGGCTAGTTCAGGAAACTCTTGTTCGGTGAGATAGATACCTAACTCTTCGTTCAGACAAATAGAGTCTCCGCCGTGAGTCGCAATCTGTGCGTGAGTATCGCCTTTTTGCTCTGCACTGGTATCTAAATGGGCAAAGAAAGCTACAGCAGGAATGTCTTCACTCACATTGCTAGGCAGTGTTGCGGTTACGATCGCCTTTTCACTGACTTTTACGTCTATAAGGCCAAGTGCGAGTAACTCCTGCTCTAGCTGTTTGGCTAGAATCATTTGTCCAGGCGAAGAAGGCATGATGCCAGCGGCCCCTTTTTCTCGGTCTGTTGTTGTATTTACTTTGGTATAGCTTAAAAAGCGTTCAACGATATCCATTAGACTTTCCTTCTACGCCAATACTTGTGAAACAATCAGAACAGTTGCGAGGCCACCAATCATCGGAATCGCAGTGCGTTTAGCAAGCTCTATTGGCGAGACATTGGCAACGCCTGCACAAGCGATAACAACCCCTGCCACTGGAGACGCAGAGCGCATCAAACCCGATGCTAATTGCATTGGTAGTGCCACCGCCGCCACTGAGGCACCAACCTGACCAGCTACATCCGGTGCTAAGTTAGAGAAACTAAAGAATGACGCATTACCCGAACCTGAAAGCAAGGTAACCACGGTAATAATTAACACTAAAACCAGCACCATCGCTAAGTAGCCAAAGCCAAGACTCGAAGCCGAATTAAGCAGCATTGAAATAAAACCAATCGATTTTAGTCCTGTAACAAATACCTGCGCTGAAATGATCAAGCTGACGACGCTCGCAAACACTGCCCCCATGCCATCTAGGTAAACTTTAAGTGAAGCAGCAACCGACTTGCCATCACGAGTCACAATATAATCCGCGACCATCGATACAAACAAAGCAATAAACATTGCTGTCACCACATTCATCTTAATGCTAGTAATCGCAAATTTGCTGAACGTTAATAGAAGCAAAAGCGGTAGAACAGGCAGGATTGCAAACCATTTTGGCACTTCTCTCTGCTCTTTCATCTCTAGGTTAAAGTCATGCTCGATGCCGTTCTCTGCATCTTTTCGGTCGAAGTAACGTTGACAAACAAAGTGCAGCCCTGCAATCACAAACATCGCGACACCTGCCACAATCATTTGGTAGCTGACAAAATAGGTCGCCACATCAATGCCTGCTACTTCCGCCGCTTTGTTTGCCGCTGATGATGCAGGACCTAAATCTAGACAGCCAGTCGTTGCAACCACAGCAGCCGCAGCCGCAGGATTACAACCAACACCAACTAATACCGGATACATCGCCACTAATAGCAATAACGCCAAACCCGTTGCACTTGGAATAAAGATATTAATCAATTGGCCAGTAACATAAGCCATTGCCAAAACCAGATACGGGTTCTTTATATGCGACAGAGGCTTAGTAGCGATTTTTACCATCGCGTTCGCAGCACCAATATGGCTCATATATTTGGAGAAGCCACCAACAGCCATAATAATGAGACCAAGCTTAGCTAGGGTTGAAGAGGAAATGACTTTAATAACTTCAAAAAAATCGACAATCACTGAACCGGTAGGCTTACCCCCTTTAGGCATAAACTCTTCATGGCCAGTAAGCACGCCCAAGGCAATCATTAAAAGGCCTGCAAGCAATAGAACGGACTGAGTATTGTATTTTTTAATAATAAAATACCCGACAAAAAAGATAATAGGGATCGCTAGGTAAGTAATCATATTACACCTCGAATAATAGGGGCTCAGAATTTAAATGTATTTATTGATTAGTTCACTTTAAAGAAATCAAAATCTCCAAATGTTTTTTCTATTCTTGAAAATCTATCTTCTTTATTTTCCACTTTTGACATACCTTTAATGAAAGCTTCAATTAAAAATAAGCCAGATGTTCGGTTGTTAAATATTCCTTCGCTTTGACTTTCTACTGCGAACAATATATCTGCGTAAGAAACAAATGGATTCACTTGTTGATCGGTAAGAACAACAACCTCTCCACCATGTTCTTTAAACCACTTAGCTAGACGCAACGTGATATTTGAATAACGGTGGTACGAGATAGCAAATAACGTATCGTTTTCGGTGACATCAACCAGTTGGTGAGGGAGAGTTGAAGGATCTGCTTTGATTAGAACAACGTCTTTGCGCAAATATCGAGCAAGCAAGTAGAAGTAATTCGCGAGCGCCTCAGCAGAAGCACTGCCAATGACATACAACTTACCTTTTGAATCAGTAAATGCGTCAATCGCAGTTTGAAAATCTTGGTGAGAAAGTTGGTTGAACGTGTCTTCTAAATTTGAGTTAACTTCTTGATAGTGTGTTGTTAGTAGACAGCTAGACTGCTGCTCTGATTGGCCACTCATGCATCTATCAATCGGAGTTGACAACTCTTGGACTAGATCATCCGAAACCCGTTTTTTGAACTCGATAAAACCGCTAAAGCCAAGCCGATTGAGAAAGCGTCCAAGTGTCGCCTTGCCTACACCAACTTGCTTACATAGCTCATCAATTTTTGCAAAAGGAAGAACCGTATAATTATTACTAAAGTAGCGAACAATCAACTGCTCGGCACTGCTAAGTGCACCAAGTTGATTTACTTGCTCTCCAAATTGCTTCTTATTCATCCGGTTTTCCCACAAGAAAGTCCCTATGGGATAATTTTCCTATAAATAGAATGGGACAAACAAGGGAAGCTATTTTTCCCATTTAAAATGTGTGACTAATATAAAAATAGAATAGAGATATGAGATCAGGGACACAATATATGCCCCTAAATTAGTAAACAGGAGGTTAAAACTAAGTTTAATTATTGAGGAAATAACCTCAACGGGAAGTAAAAATCAAACTTGATGGACTAGCTTTTGTAAAATTCTAATCAGATCTTTTTGTTCATCAGCTTCCAATACACTCAAATATTCTTTATTGAGTCGAGCAGGTATAGGAATTAACTGACTTTCTAGTGCGCGACCTTCATCTGTTAAGTAAATTCGGAAAGAGCGGCGGCTTGTTGGGTCAGGTTGACGCTCCACCAAACCCAGTTTTTCCAACTTATCTAAGGTACGAGTAGTGGTTGAATTTTCCACCTTTGATTTTCTCGCAATATCACGCTGAGTGACACCTTCCTCTTCCCACAAACACATAAGTGTTGGCCACAAAGCGATCGTTAAACCATGCTTTTTAAGCTCGTTATCAAAAAGTTTAGCCGCGTCATTTGCTAACACATTGATTAACCAGCCGAAGCTCGTTTGTCTATTAAAATCCTGACTCATGGTACAGCTCACCATCCGTTTCATTACGATGAAAATGCAATAATTGCCATGGTAACTGATGCAGACACAACAAGCATTAATAATGCACGCAGTTGAGAGACAAATTTAACGCGCTCTCCACTTACAACGTGTGTTTGTACACCTGTGATCATCGCTTTAGTCAGTGGTTTACCACGCAACTTGTAAAACAACACCGCCCCGACATGCAACCCGATGATGGCAGGAAGTAAATTGACTAAACCGAAATGGATAGACTCCAGTATTCCAAAGACTTCATCCGTTAACCAATACTGAGTCATAGGCAACCCGTCCAGCAAGCCCGCGATAGCGAGCCCCGAAAAACACTGAAGCAATAACGCACTAATCATGACTATCACCATCCATCCACCAGCTGGATTATGACCTGCTTTCTGTGGCGAATTACCCAATAGATAGAGCATGATGGACTTTGGCGAACCAACAAACTGCCTAAATCGACTCGTCTCACTGCCAACAAATCCCCAAATAACTCGCCACACCAGTAAGGTTGCCAATACAAGCCCTAACTGAACATGAGGCCCATTGCCACTAAACCCGCTCGCCATTAAAGCGACAAATAATAAGGCTTGCACCCAGTGATATAAGCGCGTTGCTAAATCCCATACTTTCATTCTTTGACCTTTCTTAAAACAAACCAAATATTCGATTTGCAATAATTTACACAGCAATAGTTGCAATTGCAATTATTGCTGTGTAAATTATCTTCAACACGAGGAAATGATCCTCCGTTGATCAAACCATCAAATTAAGAGAACGAACGTGAAAAAGACCCTAACTACCCTATTTGCTGTTTTGCCACTGTGTGCACTGGCTCAACAGAACATTGTCGAACAACGACAAGCCGCGTTTAGCGACATCGAATCACTGACTAAACAGACTGAAAAACAGTTGAACCAGTCTGATATCAATTGGCTTCTTGTCGCTGAGAACAGTGACATTCTTAAAACTCATAGTCATCAATTGCTCTCACTTTTTCCACAAGGGAGCAAATCTGGCAGTAAAGCAAAAGCTTCCGTCTGGAACTCGCCTGAAAAGTTTAACCAGCTTCTAAGTCAAATGGACGAAGGCTTTCACACCCTATATCAAGCAAGCCTAAAACAAGAGCTTTCCGGTGCAGAAAGCGGATTAAATATCGCTCAAGACACCTGTAATGCTTGTCACCGCAGTTACCGTTCACGTTGGTAGGCCTCTTACAACAATCGTCAGCAATCAATTTATCAAGGATAACAATCATGAAAGCATTTACTCTTGCCACTCTGTTCACCACACTTTTTACCGCAACTGTTGCGAACTCTGCCGATTTTGGTGTTGAGCTCGCATGGAACACTGATGACGTTCAACAAGTCTTAGATACAATGCCTGAGCAGAAGGCCGCCTTTGGAGAGCTGATCGAACAAGGAGAGATTAAAGATATGTTCGTCTCCCGTTCGCAACTTGATGGGCGTTCTGTTCAGATGCTGCGTTTCGTCATCCAAGCAGACACTGAGCAACAAGTCAGCGAAAAACTAAAAGATCTTCCTCTATACAAAAAAGAGCTGGTGAAAATCGCCAATATTCAGCCTATGGGTTCGAAATGGCTCGATAACACACCGGTATACAATAACTATGGAGTAACGATTACATGGAAGAATGGTATTGAAGCACTAGAAATGGATCGTGTACTGGGTATCGACTTACAACGAGTGATCAGCTTAAATCAAGCTGGCTTGGTGACAGCTTCTTACCTAGATACACAAGAGCTCGACGATGGTATCGTTCGCCCAGTCTATTCAGTATCTTTCTTGGCCAAAGACGCCCAACATGCACAGCAACTAAGTCAACAATTTGAGGCTGTCACACTAGGTTATGCCACCATTCAAGTTACTCACCTAGGCCATAAGATCAATATTCAATGATTCAATAAAAACGGGCCATCATCGGCCCGTTTTCATCTTTAGGTTTCTTTGGTAGAGGTGACAATCACACTAAACAGAATCAACGCTCCTCCAATTACCTGAGTAATACTCAACGTCTCTTGCAACCAAATCATCGCAAAAATTGCCCCAAACAATGGTTCACTCCCCATAAGTAAAGAAACCCTTGTTGGTGATGTTCTACGAACCGCATAGTTTTGAACGTAAAATGCAAATAGAGTACAAAACAGCACTAGGTAGGCGACAGTAATCCAAAACTCGGTGCTGGTCGGGATAACAAATTCACTCGCTGGCAAATAAGTGACGGCACAAACGATAGCCACGCTCGCAACCACAAGTGACTGCAAAGAAGTAAGAGTACTAGTCGTGATCTCTTTGCCTTCAGTAAAGCGTTTAGTCAAGGTCACCATTAACGCGCGAAGTACCGCAGCGGCCAAGATGAAGTAATCGCCCGTATTTAACGACAGTTCGATGCCTTGATTACTCGTGAGTAGCAACACACCAACAACACTACATAAAGTCAGCATCCATAAGGTGTTGCTTACCCGCCTTTTATTAATGATCAACTCTGCGAATGCAGTGAGAATTACCGATAAACTGATCAAAAATGCCGCATTTGATGCTGAGGTCTGAGAGACCCCAAACACTTCACAGAAAAAAATCGCCGAGAGGATAAAGCCGGTCGGTATGGCAATCTTCCAGTCTTTATTAAGCCCTTGGCGAAAGTCTCGGATCACTACAGGTAGCATACATAGAAAAGTGATCGAGAAACGAATCGAAATGAAAACCAACACACTCGTGTATATCAGTGCACTCTTTGTTAAGCCATAACTTGTTCCCCAAAATACCGCTACAAGCAGCAGTAATGATTCGGTTAACGGAAACTTAAAACTTCCTTTTTTTAGTAATCCCGTAGCCGTTGACATTTTATTCTCCCATTTTTGTAAACGCGATGACGAGCACATCCCTATACGCGCATTTTTCTGAACTGTTCGGTTTTATCGGCGACACTTCGTGCATGGTTTTTTCATCATCCGCCATCACAATATCGAAGGTTTTGTCGAGTGTAAGCTGCTCAAGTACTCGCTGCTTGTCATCGGTAATTGTTGTTTCTCCACCAGTCAAGTTAGCTCTGTTGATCATTAAAGAAGCGATATATGTCACCCCATCACGATGCAAACCCTCAGGCGTTGGTTGGCCAACTTCGGTACGATCTGAAGTAATGCGATACGGATGCAAACGAATGTTCCAATCTGTTTTTGCACCCTCGACAGAGTCATACACATCACTCATCAGCAACAACAGCTTTTCTAGAATAGGTGACGTGACAAACTTGTCTGTTAAAGGTTCAAAATGACGTTCAACGTCACCATTGAGCGTATTGATATATGCAGGCTGCATGTAAGGTTCATGCGCCAACATTGAGATTTGTCGACCACTTCCTAGTTTGTTGAACTGTCCATAACGACGGTAGCGATAAGTTCCTCCATCTGCCATATAGCGGTCGCGTTCAAGATGATTCCAACAATTCTTAAACCGAATCACTTCATCTACATTGGTTGAAAGCATGGTCGTCATCTGCTTACCACTAATAAATACATAGCGATTTTCAGCCAGCAGACGCGCAATGACAGAAGCGTGCCGATCAATGGGCTTTTTAATGGTTTCCATACCTACCTCTCTAATTGGCTATTTGACGATTGAGGATTTTAGTTTCAGGAGCCAAAGTGCGTAAGCTACGCTCCTTCGCAATTTGAATCTCCCAACTGTCTCTGTCGCGTAAGTACTTCGGCTTATCTGCTTTAATGCTGCTTGCCAGTACTTGGCCACGCGAGAGAGTGAATAAAACACTGCCAGAGATAGACTCAGCAGTGTGGGCGATGAACGCATAGCTTGAGCTTTGCAGCAGACTCCCCCATCGGCCTTCTACAGCTTCTTGGGTCCAAATGTCGTTATGCATCGCTTTTACTTTGAGAACATCTGTAGGTAATGTTGCTGTTTCAAGCAACTTGTATGCTTTCATGAGGATGTGTGCAGCGGGTGCTTCTCGCACCTCTAAGACTTTTTCATCCTCGTCTAGGTGGTCGAACCCTACATATCGACCAATTTCATACGCGCCAACGTGGTTGTTAATGAAAGCAATCAGTTCTTTAAGAGACATCGGCAGATCATTGATGGTGACTGGATACCCCTTACGAAATCCTATTTTGATTTGGTTTTTATCAAGCTGTTTACTGGTATCCCATTTCGACCAAGTAAACAGAGACTCAGACAAGACGAAAGACTCTGGGTCATCCAATACACCCGACTCAAATTCACGACACCAAAGGTTGGCATCACCACTTACATTGCGTGACTTAAAGCCGACTAAGCCTGAATGGAATAGCGCTGCTGATTTTTCTTCACGCGTTAATGCCGTGTATTCATATGGAGAGCCGTAGTAGCCCTTGTAACCACTGGCTTCAATAGCACCATTAAGTCTACGCAAGCTATTCTGAGATTGGTTTGCAGTGTGAATGATCGCCTCACAGCCGAGTTGCTGAGCAAGTTCAACGGCTTTTCTTACAATGATTGGGCGAGACAACGAAGAGCTAACAGGGTAATCCCCCATATAGAGTGCTTGAGATTGAATTGCGGACACCAAACTGTGCTCAACGAACTCTTGCTGAGCATCCACTATTTTCAGATCAACACTATAGTGATCAGCAATCAACTGTAGGCTCGATTGATCAATCCCTTCACCTAGATCTATTGCCACAGCGGTCACTTTTACTTGTGACTCTTTCAGTAGCTCTAATAAGTAGGTGCTATCTAAACCACCACTAAATAGTGTCAAAACGTGTTTTACAGACTTCGAGATAGTCTGAACATCTTCAATACTTCTTAGCTTCTTCACGTCATTTGTTCCCTGTTCTTGCCATTTATTGACTTAATTAGTATCCATAAGTAACTTAAACGAAACAATATAGTAAAAATGCAAAGGATTTTTGCACCATGGACACAAATAGGCTCATTCCACTGCTTTCTGAGATGGCGATCTTCGTCCATGTGGTCGAATCCGGGAGTTTTTCTCAGACCGCGAAAAAGCTCGGAGTCGCACCTTCCTCAGTAAGTCGCTCGATTACACGTTTGGAAAATGCATTAGAAGAGAAGCTACTGGAGCGCACGACTCGGCAAATGCGCCTGAGTACGACTGGGCAAGAAGTGTATAGTTTGTGCAGTGATATGATGAACTCCGCCAAAATGGCCGTATCGGCAGCGCAAGTCGATAAAAATATCGTATCAGGTTCACTGAGAGTCGCCGCGCCTAAAGCACTCTCTCGACAAGTATTGATGCCAATGATTTTGGACTTCATTGATGCCTACCCTGATGTTGCCCTGCAACTCAAAGTCGCCGACCACTATATCGATCCTATTGGAGATGAAGTCGATGTCATCATTCATATCACCGACAAGCCTACAGAAGGGTTAATTGCAAAAAGATTGGCAGATTGCCGTTTGATCATGTGTGCCAGTCCAGACTACTTAACCGAACATGGTACACCTATCCATCCGGAAGATATTGCGAAGCACAACTGTATCTGCCTTGGCGAAAATCCTAGAGATCGCGTATGGGACTTCACCAACAACCTGAAAAAGATCTCCATCAACGTTAGCGGTTCGTTCACCGTGAACCACAGTGAAATCCGACGAGAAGCGGTATTAAGAGGGGTAGGCATTTCAGTATTCCCTGAGTTTGCCATTCGCTCTTACATCGACTCTGGCGATGTCGTTGAGCTACTTAAAGATTGGCATGTCGGGGGGAACTACCAAGGGCGAGTTGTTGCTCAATACGCACAATCAAAATTTATTCCTGGTCAGATCAAAACCTTTGTTGAATATCTCGCTCACCGATTCAGTGACCTATAAAAACAAAAAAACTTATTCCATAAATACAGTCAGTTAGGTCAAAAACCTAGTGGTTACTAAAAGTATACTAATTGCTTTAGTTCTTCAGGTTACCATAATAAACCACATCAGCGGCGTGGCACTCTGCGCCTTTTTAGCAAAGCGATGTGAATTAAGGTAAAACCATGAGCAATGTACTAATCATCAATGCACACGAAGTCTCTCCGTACTCACCAGGCAAATTAAACGCGAGCCTAGTGGACAAAGCGCAAACGTTACTTGAGGGCAAAGGTCATCAAGTTCGCGTAGTCACAATGCAAGACGATATTGTCGTTGAAGAACAGCTGGCACACTTTGAATGGGCTGACCGCGTGATCATTCAGTCACCGGTGAACTGGATGAGTGTTCCTTGGTCGTTCAAAAAATACATGGACGATGTGTTCACTGCAGGTATGGGGGGCGCTTTATGTGCCTTTGATGGACGCAGCGCCGAAGAGCCAAAGAAAAACTACGGTACGGGTGGTACACAGACTGGGTCTAAATACATGCTTTCTCTGACCTTCAATGCACCAAAAGAGTCATTTAATGATGAAGGCGAGTATCTATTCCAAGGTAAGGGCGTTGATGACCTTATGTTCCATATGCACGCGAATTTCCGCTTCTTTGGTATGACAGCACTGCCTACTTTCGCTTGTTATGATGTGATGAAGAATGCAGATATCGACAATGACTTTAAACGCTTCGAAACTCACATCAATGAGAACTTCTAACTCACGTTTTAAGTAATGGTATAATTCCAAAACAAGCGATGTGCAATCATGAACCGCACATCGCTTTTGGCCGTTTTATCAGGAGAGCACAATGCAAAGCAAAGTTTCCGTCGACACCAAAGGTCGCAAGTCAGTTTCGAATATGTGTACTGAGCCCTGCGCGATTGAAAAAGGGATGCGTTTAATTGGTGGCAAATGGAAAGGCTCACTGATCTACCACTTGAAAGACGGCCCAGTTCGATTCAATGATTTGGCCCGTATGCTTGGCGGTGCAAGTAAGAAAATGATTGATCAACGATTAAAAGAACTTGAAGCTGAAGGTATGGTGCTTCGCAAGGTAATCAGTGATAGGCCAATCGCTGTGAGCTACGAGTTGACCGACTTTGGTAAGACAGCGCTGAAAATCCTCGACGATTTAAGAGAATGGTCTGAAACCCACGATATTCAACTGTCGAAATAACGAAACAAAAAAAGCAGGTCGCATTTCACGCCCTGCTTTTTTAATGTCTGATCGATTCTGTCCTTAGTAATCGGCTGTCCCGCGAATTGGATAGTTATTGTTTGGATCACGAATCCAAGACAGTCCACGTGTTAATGCACCGAGTTCAGGTCGAACAAATGGATTGTTAGAGATATCCACCACATGCAAATCCCCTTTCTCGTTCACAACGAACAGACCTGGCTCTGCAAAGTTATGATCCGTTTCTTGCTCTGAACGAGGCAAAGAGATGTATAGACCCAAGGTTTGCATCTGTTCCTCTGTCAGGCCGTAAGCAATTGGGAAACTAATGTCGAGCTTTTCGATATGCTCTTCCAACTGCGCTTTCGAGTCACCTGATACCGCTAGGATATCAACACCCGCATCAACAAAAGCCTGTTTGTAGCTTTCAATTTCATTTAGGTATTTGGTACAAAGCGGGCAGTGTTTTCCACGATAAACAAACACGGCTTGCCAAGTTGCTTCACCTTGAGGTTGACCTAAAGTAACACTCGTCCCGTCTAACTTGGTCGCAGTAAGGTGTGGGAACTGATCACCCGCTTTTAGTTTAACTGAAGTGCTCATTGTGACTCCTAATCTGTCTGTTCGTCATTTAGCTAACAAGATTAAAGTAGGCACTAAGTGTCAATTATTCAAGTAGTTACCTTTTGGTGACTTAAGAAAACAGCGGTTGATTAACCAAAGGCATCCCCCTGCTGTTTTAAAAACTCAATCAATACCTTCACTCTAAGTGGCATTAAAGCTTTGTCTTGATAGATAACATAAATAGGGACTTGATAATCGTGAACTGTAGGCAACAAACGGGTGAGTTCACCTCGCTCTAGCTGATCTTTAATCATAAAGCTCGGCATAATCGCAAAACCTAGATCGTTAAGTACAAACTCTCGCACCGATATGGACGTTCGAACCTGAACTTTCGGTGAGTGGGCAAGCTTAGTCACCGCGCCTTCATGATTGACCAAAGTAAGTTGCTTTTCCCCGTGTACAATATGGTGGCTAACCCAATCAAGCTTGAGGAGGTCTTCGACACATTTCACAGGCGGGTGCTTCGCCAAATATGTCGGCGTCGCACAAAGCATGTCAGTGAAATAGCCAAGCTTTATCGCGTATAAGCTGGAATCTTCCAAAGATGAAGAGGCTCTTAACGCAATGTCGCACCGAGACTCAATTAAATTACTATAGCTATCACTTTCTATGACATCGAGCTTAATCTCAGGATACAGACGCAAAAAGTCACTCAACACTGAGATTAGTGTTGTATTTGGCGTCGATATACGGATGGTTCCACTGGGGACAGGGTTAACATTCTGCGTATGTGTGTTGGCCTCTTGAGCAATTTCCGCAATTGCTTGGCACTTTTCCAAATAAGCTTCGCCAGCGTCCGTTAAAGAGAGCGATCGCGTCGTACGGTGCAAAAGACGGGTATTCAGAGTTTGCTCAAGTTTACTTACGATTTGAGAGACTCGTGCTCTTCCCAGATTTAGTTCCTCTGCTGCCAAGGTAAAAGAGCCTTTTTCAGCGACGGTAGCGAACACCATCATGTCATCGAGTGAAATCATGCCATCATTGTTTAATTAAATTAAACAATGAGTTTAGTTTAAGGCTAATTATCTATCAATGACCAAACGATATAGTTACTCCATCGAAACAAACATCATTAATTAAGCAGAAATCGTAAGTCATCGGTTTCGTTAAGGAGTCACACTATGTCAGATAAAAAACTACTCGTAACAGGCGCATCTGGTAAGCTTGGTCAAGAGGTTGTACGCTCACTCTTAGGTGAACTCAGCGTCCAGCCAACTCAACTCATCGTGACAACACGAGATGCCAACAAACTGGCAGAGTTTGCAAAGCTTGGCGTAGAAGTAAGAGAAGCTGACTTTTCAGATATCGCCTCACTAGAAGCCGCATTCAAAGGGGCAGAGAGTCTACTACTCATCAGTATTGATGCGTCGGGCCCGCGTACTCAAGCTCACCTCAATGCTGTCAAAGCAGCAGAAGCTTCAGGTGTGAACCACATTGTTTATACTTCAATGCCTGCAGCGGAGCAGTCACCGATTGTCTTTGCTCACGAACATGAAGCCACCGAAAAAGCCATTGAAAGCAGTAATATTCCAAATGCGACGATTCTGCGTAACAACTGGTACTTTGACAACCTTACGGAATACTTTGCAAGCATCTTGCAAACAGGCCATTGGCTAACATCCGCAGCAGAGGGAAAAACAGCTCAGATTTCTCGCAAAGACTTAGCTTTTGCAGCCGCTAATGCACTTGTTAAACCCGCTAAAGGTAGCATCACCTTATCGATGAACGGCTCAGGATCATTCACGAACACTGAAATGGCAAAGCGCATCGACCAAGCAGTTGGCACGTCAATTACGATGGTAAACCTTTCTGATGATGAATACCGCCAACAGCTAGAGAGCTTTGAGCTTCCAACTCCAATCGTTGACCTATGTGTAACTATGGATGCACACAACCGTGCGGGCCTATCTGACGGCAATAGCAATGATTTTGAAACACTCACTGGACGTAAGCCTATGACATTTGAAACTTGGTTATTAGAAAATCAAGCATCGCTTAAAGCATTAGCTACACCGCAGTAAATGAGTCTGAGTTGATTTACATGATATAAAAAAGCCCGCGAGTAATTCGCGGGCTTTCAACGCACATAGAGGTCAATTAACTCCACTTTAGAACTCGAACTTCATTACCCTCTTCAGGAGCTCTTGGGATATTTAACGAAAGCACTAAGCTAACCAAAGCCATGCCGGCACCAATATAGAACACTGCCGACGGTGACACGAGCCAGATTAAACCAAATGTCACAGGGATAAAGACAGCTGCAATGTGGTTGATAGTAAACGCGACTCCAGCTGTCGATGCCATATCGGCAGGGTCAGCAATTTTTTGGAAGTACGTCTTAATGGCCAATGCGAGAGCGAAGAATAGATGGTCAATAACGTAAAGTGCAGCAGCCCACTCTGCGGTTTCCACCAATGCATATCCAACAAAGACACAAATTAAACCAACATATTCAAACGTCAGTGCTTTACGCTCACCCACTTTACCAATGAAACGGCCAATACGTTTTGCAAATAAGAAGTTAAACAGATAGTTGATCAGGAATAACACGGTAATATCCGCGGCAGAGTAGCCAAAGCGTTCGACCATCAAAAAGCCTGCGAACACCGTAAAGATCTGACGTCGGGCACCACTCATAAAGGTCAATGCATAGTAAAGCCAGTAACGTTTTCTCAGTACTAATTTCTTATTTTGTTGAACCTTAGTTTCGAACTGAGGGAAAGCAAACGCCATCCATACTACCAATAAGAAACCAACGCCGCCAAAGGATAGGTAAACCCATTCAAAATCCATCTTTAGCACTTCTAAACAGAACCATAGCGCCCCATAGGTCAGTAATGAAGCCAATGCCCCGACAGAAATAAACTTACCTAACATTTCAGGCGCTTCGTCTTTCGACAGCCACTGTAAAGAGAGTGATTGCTTCAAGGTTTCGAAATAATGAAAACCCGTCGACATCAATAATGTGGTAAGCAACAAGCCCATAAGAGATGGGAAGAAACCTGTAATGGCAGTTCCTAATGTTAATGCCGATAAAGATAGCAACATGAAACGCTGTTCACGTATAAACAGCAAAACGAATACAGCAGTAAAAGCAAGAAAACCCGGTATCTCACGTACACTCTGGAGTAAACCTATATCCGAGCCATCAAAATTAGCCCGTTCAATAACAAAGTTATTCAATAATGCCATCCAACTTGAAAAAGCAATTGGCACAACGATGGAGATGAGCATTAGAAAGTTTTGTGGTGTTTTCCAGCTCGCAGAGTGGTTCATAGGTCAATCCTTATGTGAATAGCCTGTTACATTAGAACGACTTAGCCTAAGAAACAAACTTATTTACAATTTATACTTTAACTGTATCAAATTTGGGTTATCTCATACTAGTAACTAGGAAAAATACGTAAAATAAAAATATTAAAAACAATGCTTTAAATTAGTTTAAGTTATGGTTATGGTGTTTTTATGTTTAACCAGTCGAGAGGCATAAAAATGGAAATTATAGTACGTCCGACATTAGCGAGTGATGCAGAAGCATTATGTGAAATTTATTCACAACCTAAGGCGCAACGTGAGACGCTCCAGCTCCCTAAACCATCGATTGCGATGTGGACTCAACGACTGGAAAACATGCCTCAAGGTATTTATAGTTTCGTCGCGGAAATAGACGGAAAAGTGGTAGGGAACATTGGATTTGAGCATTCGCAGCGACCAAGAACTGCCCACTGCGCTAGCTTTGGAATCGGGGTTCATGACGCCTACCATGGGTTAGGTGTAGGCAGTAAGTTAATTGAAACCGTGTTAGATTTGGCCGACAACTGGCTACAAGTAAAGCGAGTTCAACTTGAGGTCAACACTGATAATGAAGGGGCTATCGCCTGCTATAAAAAGTTTGGTTTTGAAATTGAAGGGGAATCTAAGTTTGGCTCCTTCCGAGACGGTGAGTACATCAATACTTACTATATGGCGCGCATCAAACCTTAATTAGATCGCGAATTCTCAATCGCCATTCATAAAAATACTCTACTAACTAAGGCTTACTTTTCTGGGTAAGCCTTTAACATTTGCAACGCACGTGCAGTCAGCCCCTCAGTGTAAGTATTGATTTTCCAATGATTTGGACTCCAACCTTTCACAAAGCGCTGGAAATCAGCCCATGCAATCGCGAACAATGGACGCCAAGCAGCTTCGACATCAGCAGCAGATAGCTGAGGTTGGTATGTAGCGAGCCCCGTCTGTAGATGTTTAAAGTACTCATCAAGTACCCATTGTTCCATCATCTGACACTGCTCTGGCTTAACAGCACTGCTCATAAATAGCGCGACATCTTTCATTGCACACCCTCGACCAACGTATTGAAAATCTACGGCGGCGGCTTGAGTCCCATCTGGCGAAAAACAAAAGTTAGCGAGTTTAGCATCACCGTGAACAAGGGTTTGGAATGGAGCGGTTGCCAATACCTGAGCAATTTTTTCTGCCGCGGACTTGAGTGATTCGTCACTTAGCACAGCCAATTCATCGGGGCGAGTATCTAAATGCCAATATGTTCCCTCTTCCCACAGCCCTGCACCAGGGTCTCCAATATGCTGAGCGTGAAAATTGGCTAACCAATATAACGATGCACTCAAATGACTTCGCTGCGGGTCTACCACCACTTCAGAAAAACCTAAAGGGTGTAGATCTTCCATAACGATAAGCAGCTCTTGGCCGTGTTTATCTACCTTTATCGCCAGAGGCACTTTTGCTTTGCACTGATTCGCAGCTGATTTAAACCAATTCAATTCAACCTCATAAGAACGAAGCTTTCGCTGATGGGATAGATCGCTATTCCACCCTCTAGGGTGACTTTCTGGCTTGGGTAAACGAATGTGTTTCACAATGACACTACCGCTCTCGCAATGTAGACGGACAAGCTCCCCATAGCCGCCCCACAAGGTTTGCAAGACGTCTATACGCTGTAAGCTCGTCATTCCAAGAGAGCAAACCAATACGTGATAATCGTATTCTTTCATTATTCAGCTTTCAGGTGGGCCCATTGTTGTTGTCTATTCAGATAGTGAACTACATAACTACAAATTGGTTCTACTTTTGCGCCTCGTCTTTCAATTTCAGGTAGTACAGTTTCCATCATCACCTTGCCATACCCTTTACCTTGCAGTTCTTCAGGCACTTTTGTCGACGTAATCGCGTAGACATCTCCTTTGAGCTCGAATTTCACCACAGCGTACTGTTCATCCTCTAAATGAACCCGAAACTGTGAGTTTACTTCATCAATAATTAGCGTATGTGACACAATAGCTCCTAGAAATGATACTTAGATCATATAAATCAGCCACTTTGGTGTTTGAATAAACATCAAAGCACACATAAAATTTATAACGTCCGAACTATTTATATAAGAATTCGGAATGTACACGTCAACCTACCGCTAAAACAATAACATGGTGGGGATAATGGAGGCTAGATGAACACCCAAGCGGTAGCAACGAAGGCGCAGCCAACTCGCTCTTCTCACGACAGAAATGTGTCGACACTCAACAGCACAGACGCACTCGCTATGATAGAACATGGCGGTGAGCTGACTTTAGGGATCTCTACTCCTGTTGGTACAACTTTCCGTTGTAAGTCTTCTTTTATTGGCACGCATTCTAGTAATGTCATCCTCATCGAGTTACCAAAAATCTCTGAAGACGATCTTAGCTTCTTCTTTCAAGAAGGATTTTGGATAGCGATTCGAGCAATTTCTCCACGTGGTGAAGGGGCGATTGTTCACTTCAGAAGCCAGATTCAACACGTTTTAAAGTCTCCTGTTGCTATGGTCGCACTCTCTATCCCGCAAACAATGCAGGTTACGCAGCTGCGAAAAGAACCACGTTTTGATGTGAATTTAGCCGCGCGTGTTATTGCTGAAAGTCATAAACTTGATTGTGAAATTAGAGATTTGTCCAAAGGTGGCTGTCGTTTTGTTACCGCTCCTTTAAGCCGACCGTTCCAAGTAGGCGAAGAGATAGCGTTGCATGTACAGCTTGCCAATAATAAGGACATATACTTTGAGCCATTGTTTGGCAAAGTATGTAACTTACAGCGCTCGCTACACTATGCCCGTTACGGCATTGAATTTAACGACCATGGCAAGAACAACGCAAAAATACTTTTGGGTCATTTAAAGTTCAACGGTACCAAGCTAACCCTAAAGTAAAATCCAGATACAAAAACGCCCCGTTTGATACGGGGCGTTTTTATTTGTTTCGGCCTATCATCCAATAAACGAGATATATCCTTGTAGGATAATCAGGTTGACGATATCAATAAAGAAAGCTCCAACGATTGGAACGACCATAAACGCTTGTGGAGATGGGCCAAAGCGATTCACTAGTGACCCCATATTCATCACGGCTGTTGGTGTTGCTCCTAGGCCAAAACCACAATGTCCACCAGCGATTACCGCAGCGTCATAGTTCGATCCCATAACTTTAAACGTCACAAAATACGCAAAGATACCCAATACCACCGACTGCACAGCTAAGATCACTAGGAATGGAATCGCAAGGTCAAAGATGTTCCACAGCTTCAAGCTCATCAGCGCCATAGCTAAGAACAAGGAGAGTGAAACGGTACCAAGAATATCGACCGTTTCTGTATCCACTTTGTGGACCTTAGTCACCTCAATAACATTTGTGATAAACACGCCGATGAATAACGCATAAACGAAGTCAGGAATCATCAACCAGCTGATATTAAAACTGCTTACCCACTGCTCTAAGTACTTCGCACCGGTAACACAAATCAGAAGAATAAACAGGACTTCAACGACTTTCTTAGCCGTCACTTTATCTTCTTCATACTCGTTATAAGTCACCAATTCAGGAAAGCGTTCATGGGTTTTTGTTCCTGTACCGTACTCAGACTCAAAACCATTTTTGTTGATCAACTTTTGCGCCACAGGGCTGCCAATGATACCGCCAATGATCAAACCAAACGTTGCAGAGGCCATAGCGATTTCAAGCGTATTGGTTAGGCCGTAGGTTTCAGAGAAAGTCTGTGACCACGCAGCGCCCGTACCATGACCGCCAGACAGCGTAATCGAACCGGCAATAAGTCCCATTAAAGGATCAAGCCCAAGTGCGGTTGCCATTGAAACACCAACACCGTTTTGGATGATGATGTAGAAAGATGCTACAGCTAAAAAGACAAAGACTTTCGCTCCACCCTTCATTAACTGAGTATAGTTTGCAGCAAGCCCGACAGTGGCGAAAAACATCAACATGAAGACTTTTTGAAGCGGTAGTGAAAACTCTAAGTCTATGCCATTAAAATGCATTAACGTGATGATCACCGCGACAATAAGACCGCCCACAATCGGTTCTGGAATATTAAACTTCTTAAGAATAGGAAGCTTAGCGTTTACAAAGTGCCCCAAGAACAGAACACTGATTGCGATTAAGAAAGATTCTAGCGGTCCAACTGAAATTATCTGATTCATATAACCTCTTATTAGTTATTAACTCATCTTCCTTAACGAGTTCAAGGCGTAAACAGCCCCGATGAGCAATGCTCATAGATTCAATTTTTCTATTGAAATTTGTCCTTATACAAACAGCCTCAAGATGCTCGTTTCAACAGTTAACCCTATAAAACAAAGTTAGGGTTTCGAAAAGAAAGCGGACATTATTAATAATCTTGACCCTACTTGTCGAGTATAGACATAAAAATCCTATGTGCATTGAATGTAAATGTGCGCTCGTAGAGATAAACAAATGAAGATGGTTGACAGGAAAAGGAGCAAAAAAATAGCCAATCGCAAGATTGCAATTGGCTTATATATAGTGTGAACAAATTGTATTCACTAACAACGTCAGTTGGCTAGGTGACCCTCGGCTTAATAAGGGTCAGTTATAACCATGCACTTTGCGTGCCAACTTTAATTCGCCGATTTGTTTGTACCTGTCCGCACTTTTTTGCCATTTAACCCTCCTAAAATGCAATTTGAAAATTGCATTTTGCAAAGATTCGCAAAAACATATCAAACCTGATTCCTATAAACATATTTATCAAAAATGAATTTTCATACTTTTTTTACGTCAGAGTGGATATACTCACTGCACTTTAATTTACGCATCAATAAGAATGAACTACCTAACTACATTTCTAAAAGGCATGGCGATGGGCGCTGCCGACGTGGTACCTGGCGTGTCAGGTGGTACGATCGCATTCATCACTGGTATATACGACACTCTACTTGAGAGTATTCGACGCATTAATCCATCAGTCATCGGAATTTGGAAACGTGACGGATTTAAAGCAGCTTTCGAACATATCAACGGCTTATTTCTGATCTCTTTGTTTGGTGGCGTACTAACCAGTATCGCGACGCTGGCTAAACTCATATCTTGGTTATTAGTCACGCACCCTATCCCACTGTGGTCATTCTTCTTTGGCCTAATTTTGGTTTCTGTCTTCCATATGCTTAAGCAAATTGAGCAGAGAAGTCTAAGTCGGTTGGTGTTCCTGATATTAGGTATTGGCTTTGCCTACAGCATCACTGTACTTAATCCACTTCAATTAGAACCAACGAGCATCAATGTTCTGCTTGCTGGCGGAATTGCGATTTGTGCCATGATTCTTCCTGGCATTTCTGGCAGTTTCATTCTTCTGCTGATCGGGATGTATACGCCTGTCCTCGGCGCGGTGAAGTCTTTCGACATTGGCATCCTTGCCCTGTTTCTTTCTGGTTGTGTAATCGGATTGCTGAGTTTCTCTCATGTGCTTTCTTGGTTGCTGAAACGTTTTAGAGACCTCACTCTCGTCTTTTTAACAGGTCTAATGATCGGTACGCTACCAAAGATCTGGCCGTGGAAAGAAACAATTAATTGGAGAACAAACTCCAAGGGTGAGCAAGTGCCGTTGATTCAGCACAACCTAATGCCATCAGACTTTGAAGTACTGAACTCTCAACCAGCTCAACTTGGGATCGCTATTGTCATGATGCTTTGCGCGATTGCACTAGTGCTTGGATTAGAGAAATTCGCTGAAAATCGAGATGTTTAAAAAACTGTTCTGAGTTCAAGAAGCGGCTTTAATCAGCCGCTTTTTTGTGCTCATTGATTAACCTGAAATGAGAATCAATTGTAATAAATGGTAGGTTTTATTATTCTTGCGCGCTAAGGAAACTAAACAAGCATAAGAAAATGAGCGATAGTTCGTTCTTTGAACACTTATTCGAGCACTCTAAACAAGTCACTCCATACCTCAGCGGTTCAATTGCTCAATTACCGAGTGACAGTGGTGAGCATGCGATTATTCATATCGATCGCTCTAGTTCTGATCACATCCATACCCTCTATGAACAACTAAAGTCTCAGCACCCTGAGGCAGGCTCTGCTTACTGGCTGACAAGAACTTGGACACTGCTTTGCTGGCAACCTATTTATGTTGCATTCATTGCTATCTATGCATGTCGTGGGCTACCTAACCTTGCTTCTATGGCGCAATCAATCAAGCTAGGCTTTGTCAGTGGCTATCAATTCGAATCACAAGCTTTCGTAGAAGGAAGTGAGCAAGAACTTATAGACCAAGCAGGAAAACAACTTAATACACTTTTTGACTACTTCAGAGAAGAGATGAGCCAATGGACCAGAATACGCCCCGGCTTCACCAAGCATCTGTTTGCAGATGGCATACTTGGCTCTCTGGTAAAGCTAAACCAATACGCTCCTAACTTACCAAAAGAGTACCTCCTGGATCAGGCTCGCAGTTGGTTGCAAGCTTGTGATTTACCAGAAAAGTTCATAAAGACACTGACCTATGATGAAACAACTAAGCAACTCACGCTTATCAGGACCAGTTGTTGTTTAGTCTACAAGTGCGACGGCAGAAAGCTGTGTAGCGATTGCCCTCGCCATCCAGATAACAAAGACTAGTCAAATGCGCATGTGATTATGACAAGTATTATCATTTGCATTTCATTGTGATAGGATTGCTCGCCAATCATCCATACTCAGCTTTGAGCTTTTGTCATGTTCCAACTTGTCGATGCGTCGTTCGAAATCGACGGTAAAAATATCCTTTCTCCAACTAATTTGAGTTTTTCTCCTGGAAAAGTCACTACCTTGCTCGGGCATAACGGTTGCGGTAAATCAACGTTAATCAAACTGTTAAGTCGTCAGAATGCTCCGTCTCAAGGAGAAGTTTTGTTTGAGAAGAAACCAGTATCCTCATATACCAACCTAGAGTTCGCTCATCAAGTCGCGTATTTGCCCCAACATCCACCCATTACCGACGGAGTAACAGTTCGTGAGTTAGTGTGCTTTGGGCGCTACCCGTGGAAAGGAGCATTTGGCCGATATAGCCAGCAAGATTATGCCATTGTCGATGAAGCCATCAGCAAAGTGGGACTTACTAACTTCGCTGACAGGTTTGTCGCAACTCTCTCTGGAGGAGAGCGGCAAAGAGCTTGGGTAGCAATGCTACTTGCCCAACAAAGTCGATGCATACTGCTTGATGAACCCACATCTGCGTTAGATGTCGCTCATCAGCATGAATTGCTCGCCCTAATTCGAGAGCTGAATCAATCGATGGGCCTAACCGTCATTATGGTCTTACACGATGTCAATATGGCCGCAAAATTCAGTGATGAACTGATTGCTCTCCATTCAGGTAAAGTCATTGCGAGTGGCACCCCAGCCAACCTAATGACACCAGAGACACTGATGAAAATATACGGGATGGAGTTGGCGCTGTTCCCACACCCAAAGACTGGTCAACCCATCAGCTACATCCCTTAACTAACAAGGAATTCGTTGTGAAAAAGTTTCTACTTATGTTGTCAGCGACGCTGGCATTCAATACCTACGCACTCGATATTACCCACGAAATGGGCGTCACTACTTTTGACTCTACGCCTAAAAAGGTTGTGGCACTTGATTGGGCTTTGACTGAAACAGTATTAAGTTTAGGCGTTGATCTCCAAGGTATTGCTGATACAAAAGGGTATCAACAATGGGTTGTCGAACCTGAGCTTAATGGTACAGAGGCAGACGTAGGTTCTCGCAGAGAGCCCAATCTTGAACTGCTCACAGAGCTAAAACCTGACGTAATCTTAATTAGCAAACACATGGCACCGGCTTACGAACAACTGAACCGAATCGCTCCTGTCCTCGTTTACAGCATGTACAGTGAAAAGAAACAGCCATTGAACACCGCGAAATCTATTACCACTTCGCTAGGGAAGTTGTTTGATAGAGAACAGAAAGCACAACAGGTGATCGCTCAAACGGACGAAAAACTCGCTATCAATGGCGACAAAATTCGTCAATCTGGTAAAGCAGATAAACCATTGCTTTTCGCCCGTTTTATTAATGACAAAACACTTCGCATTCACAGCCAAGGTTCGTTAGCTCAATCAACCATCAGTGCAATGGGCCTACAAAATGATTGGCAAGAAGAAACCAACTTGTGGGGATTCACTACCACGGGTACAGAGAAACTGGCGGAGCATCAAAAAGCGAGTGTGATGATTTTCGGACCTTTGACCCAAAATGAACGTAACAAGTTAACCCAATCTCCGCTGTGGCAAGCGATGGAGTTTACTCGTACCGACTCTGTTTATGAACTTCCCGCGATTTGGACCTTTGGTGGATTAATCGCAGCACAACGCTTTAGTGACCATATCACCGAGCAGCTTACTGATAAGCAATGAACACATTAAAAATCGATAACTCTTCAAATCAGAGAATCAATATTAAAGCGGCAGCCTTAATCGGCGCCGCTTTAGCTACTGTCATCCTATTACTTGAGCTCACAGCGCCTTATACGCAAGGCATTGGATTGATTTGGAACACACTGTTTCATTATGACTCCGCGAATTACCAACACCTTATTACTCATCTAACCTACCTGCCGCGATTGGCCGTTGCCACGCTTTGTGGATTCGCGCTTGCAGTTGCAGGTTGTGTCATGCAATTTGTTTTGCGTAATCCCATAGCTTCGCCAACGACGCTCGGTGTCGCGGCTGGTGCCGAACTTGGCATGGTACTCGGAATCTTACTCATCCCCGCGAACCTAATGATCCCGAGCTTTGTTCCCGCTTTTCTCGGCGGGTGCTTAGCTACTGGACTGGTGTTTATTTTAAGTTCAGCCAGAGGGTTTTCACCGCTACATATGGTGTTAGCAGGTATGGTCGTGAGCCTATTTTTAGGTTCATTAAACACCATGTTGCTCATGCTTCATGAACAACAGCTAACCAGCATATTTGTTTGGGGGGCAGGCGCACTTAACCAAAACGATTGGACAAGCACACAGATGCTAATCCCATTGATCGCCGCTCCAACCGCACTACTGCTAATGCTTCAACGTCCATTATCAGCTCTGCAATTTGGAGACAATGTTGCAAGTTCACTAGGCGTGAATATCAAGCAAATTAAGCTGCTTTGTTTATCATTAGCCATCTTCATCACCGCTGCCGTAGTTAGTGAAGTCGGGCTGATTGGATTTGTTGGTATTGTTGCACCAGCTATCGCTCGCATGTTTGGTGCTCGTACACTAGCAAAACAAATCATACTAAGCGGAGTTATTGGTAGCCTTATTCTTCTAATCGTTGATTTACTGATTCAGCCATTTTCTGGCGTTGGCGGAGAGCTACTACCCACTGGTGCAATGACGGCTCTCATCGGTGCGCCGTTTCTTCTATGGCTGCTCCAACGAACCAAATTACAGTCTGATTTAAAAGCACGTTCTGAGCATGTTGAACATTACCGCCAGATAAATACTCGACACATCCTCGCAATCATGTGCATCGTTTTGATGGTGGTTACCCTATTGGCTCTGGCTGTAGGCAAAACTCAGCAAGGTTGGGCTATTAGCCTTAGCGCTTCTATGTTTGAACTACGTTCCCCTAGAGTTTTGGTCGCTCTGCTAGCCGGAATTGGCCTCGCATTCGCTGGCACTATCATTCAACGTATTTCAAACAACCCTATGGCAAGTCCCGAGGTATTAGGGATCAGTTCTGGTGCTGCGTTAGCACTGGTCTTAGGCACAGTGATGGGCATTGCGGTAGACAGAGATCAGCAAATGCTACTAGGAACCCTAGGAGCCGTCTCGGTCACAGGTTTTGTCTGGTTGATGGGGAAAAAACACAACTTTGCACCGACTCAAACATTGTTAACAGGCATTGCTCTTAGCGCTGGCCTTGATGCTTTACTCCGAATTGCAATGAGCTCAGGTCACGATAATGCAACATCCTTACTCACTTGGTTGTCCGGTTCAACCTATCTGGTTGCCAGTAACGACGTCCTTCTTCTCGCCGTTGGTGTTGCAATAATCGGCGCGATTTCACTTTCACTCCATCGTTGGATTGAGCTTATCGGCTTGGGAGAAGTAACAGCCAACAGTATCGGCATGAACTCCACCCTCGTTAGGTTGGTTCTGCTTCTGTTGGTCGCAGCGTTAACCACCTTATGCACCATCGTAATTGGACCATTGAGTTTTATCGGACTACTTGCTCCCCATATGGCTCGATCTCTTCATCAATACCGAGCCATGCCTCAAATGCTAACGGGGGCAGTATTGGGGGCAATAATCATGGTTATTGCAGACTGGATAGGACGAACGCTTTGGTTCCCATGGCAATTCCCTGCGGGTTTATTAGCTTCGTTAATTGGTGGCGGATACTTCCTGTATTTAATGAGGCGCTAACCTAAATAGGTGGCAATGTTATAAATTGTATTTTCATGGCAAAAATACAATTATTGGCATTACCACCGTTTTGTGTTTACCATAGAACAAATCAAAATCAGTCATTGAACATCATGGACGTAACAGCAATCACTCGACTTCAAAAAGATTTGTTGGTTAAAGTCGTCACTCGACTCAAAAAAGAAGGTTTGCAATCAGGCGATAGCCTAAACGAGTCATCTTTGGCACAACAATTTGAAGTGTCTCGTACGCCTATGCGTGCAGTACTCAAGTATTTATCACAACTCGACGTGGCAAAAGCAGTACCCTACAAAGGCTTTGTCTTACAAGTTAACGCCGCCGATATCCAAATTCCTTTCGCTAACGACAGTGAACGGTGTCGCCAAGAGCAACTATATCTGCGCATACTAATGGACTTATTTTTTGGTGCGCTTAACACCTCGCTTTCAGAAAAGGAGTTTCAGGAACGCTATGAGGCTAATCGAGGTGAGATACAAAATGTACTTCGGCTGTTAGAAACCGACGGTATCTTCCGCCGCAGCCCTGGTTATAAATGGCACATTGACGGGGTATTAAATACCCTAGAAAGACACGCCGAAAGCTATCGATGTAGATTAATATTCGAACCAGCAGGTTTACTGGAACCTACTTGGGCGCTAGACACTGCAGCCCTAGAGGGTTGCCAAGAGCGTCACATCCGGGCAATCAATCAACCAAATGCCGTAACAGCTAGCCAGCTGTTTGACCTTAGCGCTGAGTTTCACGAACTGCTTTCTGCCTGCTCAGGAAATCGATTTTTACTTGGTACCATGCAGCAACACAATCGCTTACGCAAAGCGACCGACCTTGTGTCCATGCATATTCAATCGTCCGTCGCTAAATCCTGTCAACGCCGATTGGACATTATAGAATTAGTACTTAAAGGTGAGAATCAAGCTGCGGCCACCAAACTAACTCAGCTACTAGAAAATGATATTCGTGTCATGACGCGCACCTACAATGACGTTATGAATGTCCCTCGGCAGCAACGCGAAACCTTAATTCGCGACCTAACCACGCCAAAAAACTAACCTCTGGCTGCTGGTTTTATACAGCAGCCTCTCATCCCTCAATAAACTTCAACGTATTAAACACAGCCCTTCAGCATCAGTTCGAGCGTACGTATCGTTCACTCTAACCCCTACGCGACAACAGAAAAGCTTTCTAAACAATATCCCTATCTATATATCTCTCAAAATTAAATTGTCTTATCTATTGTTTTTTCGCAACAAAAACACAATAATAATGATTCTTATTTAGAGTTAATAACAGTAACAGTTCGTATTTGCTCAAAGTACGACCCGTGGCCGACCTGATTAGCCAAATGATTAAAATAGAGAAAGAAATGAACGTAATAAAAGGAATTTTTCCCCTATCTTCTGTCGCTTTAGCTATTGCGACAATTAGTGCTCCAGCGATAACCCACGCACAGGAGTACACTGAAACTCAAGAAAAAATGGTCGTAGTTTCAAGCCGTACTCCTAAAGCTCTCAGCGATATTCCTGGTACCGTTTGGTATATAGAATCAGAGCAAATTGAACAGGAATACCGCGGTGGTAAAACATTAGGAGAGATCCTTGCTGCAACTATCCCTTCATTAGATGTGAGCAGTGGTGCAAGAACCAACTATGGTCAAAACTTACGTGGCCGAAAAATGCTGGTTATGATCGATGGTGTATCTCTGCAATCTTCACGTCAGATCAGCCGTCACTTAGACTCAATCGACCCATTTAATATTGACCGAATTGAAGTGTTATCAGGCGCAACATCAATTTATGGTGCGGGCGCATCCGGTGGTGTGATCAACATCATTACTAAAAAGGCGGAAAGTGAAGAGCTTGAATTTGAATCGTACGTGGGTGCCTCTTCCGGTTTTAACTCTGGCGAAGATTTTGACTATAAACTTGGCCAAGCGATTTCTGGCGGTAACGAAAAAGTACAAGCCAGAGCCTCTGTTATTTACACTGAAACGCAAGGCTTCTTCGATGCTAACGGTGACATCGTCGTACCTGATATTTCGCAAGGTTCGCTGCAGTTTAACCAAACTATCGATTTCTTGACTACGGTAGGAGTCAACCTTTCTGAGACTAAAAAAATCAACTTCTTAGCTCAGTATTACGACAGTCAACAAGATTCTCCTTACGGCCTATACATAGAAAACTCTACCTTCATTGACGTCAGAAAAGGTTTTGATTCCGACCGAGAGCATGGCACTGAACGTATTATGTTGAGCGGCTCATACGTCGATGAAGAGTTCCTTGGCCATCAACTTATTGCAGAAGCTTCATACCGTAGAGAAGACCAAACCTATACCCCTTACTATCAGTCTTCTGGCCAGCAAATTACCGATGTTGTCTCTTTAAAAGCGGCTCTAGCAAAAAGCTTTAACCGTTTCAATCTTGTATATGGTGTGGATGCTTACCATGATTCTTTGGACAGTAATCAAGCATTGTACGATCCGACTATCGCCAATAATTCAGGTAATTTGATCAATAAGACCTATACGCAGGTTGGCCGTTATCCAGGGGTAGAAGTAAACTCTGTCGCGGGATTCATCCAAGCAGACTACGCGATTACTGATGAATGGACCATCGAAGGTGGCTATCGCTACCAATACATGGTCAACAAGATAGATGACTTTGTCGGCTATACACAACAAAAGAACATTGCTGCAGGCAATGGTAGTAGCGCTGACGCTGTTCCAGGGGGTGAAACAGACTACAGTGTTGGGCTATTTAACCTAGGGACAATTTACCACCTAACAAATGACTCTCAGGTTTGGGCAAACTTCTCGCAAGGTTTTGATCTTGCAGATCCTGCCAAATACTATGGACAAGGTGACTACACTCTTGTTGGCGACCACTGGCAGCTAAACGACAGCATTAATGTCTCAGACTCCAAACTATCGGGAATTAAAACCAATAGCTTTGAACTGGGTTACCGCGTAGATACGGGCGAGCTAAACTTCCAAACAGCAGCTTATTACTCTCAATCTGACAAGAGCGCGAAATACAACAAAACAACACTATTGATTGAAGAAGTCGAAGACAAGAAACGCGTCTACGGCTTAGAAGCATTGGCTTCTTACTGGGTACATGACAATGTACAACTAGGTGCTTCTGGACATTATGTAATTTCTGAACTGGATGGTGACAATGGCTGGGAAGATCTAACAGCAGGAGAAGCTAGTACATCGAAAGCCAGTGCTTGGGCAGGTTGGTACGATGCTAATTTAGCTTTAAAACTACAAAGCCAAACCATGTTTGACTATGAAGATGACGCTGACAACAAGCTCGACGGTTACACGGTATTTGATCTAGTGGGTAGCTATCAACTTCCAGTGGGTAGTTTAGGTTTTGGTATTCAAAACCTGTTTAATGAAGACTACACCACGATCTGGGGTCAGCGAGCTCAAATTCTTTACTCTTCGCACTATGCTGCGGAAGCTTATGACTATAAAGGTCGAGGCCGCACATACACCCTAAACTACCAAGTGAAGTTCTAATATTCACACCATAAAAAAACGCCCCGCCGACTCTAATTCAGTAAGCGGGGCGGGTTTTTTATTTAATTAAAATTACAGCTGCTTTTGGCGTGTTGGTAAAAACACCTCACCTAACATGCAACGAACGCTGCCACCACCAATGTTCTCGATCGTTTTAACGTCAAATGGCAGTAACTTACCGTGACTTGAAAGTTGAGCAAGTTGTGCAGGAGAGAAAGCATCATATGCTGACTGCGACATAGCAATAACCTTCTCACCGTTCACAGTTTCTAGTTGTAGAATATTGCCGCAAAAGTTGTTCATTTGCTCCAGTGAAATCGAAATTACCTGCTTGTCTTTAGCCAATGATTTAATCACAAAGCGACGCTCGAATTCAGGAATTACTTCATCGCAAATCACGCAGAAATTTTCACCAATCGCCATCATTACATTGGTGTGGTAAATCGGTTTGCCAGACGGCAGAGCAGTTTGGAATGACACCACACGGTCATAACCGATACGCTGCGCATAATCTTCCAACACTTCACGATCACAACGTTGCGACAAAGCCGCATAGACCGTCTTGTTGACGTGATCTTTTACCATCACACCGGTACTTTCTAAAAAAGCATCTTGCTCAAGGTACTGAGTAAGGGTGTCTTGACTTGACACCACACGGCCAGATCCTTGTAACGTTTCAACGAGAGATTCAGTCTTCACTTCATGTTGGCGGTTAGTGCACGCCATTGGAAAGGTAAACAACTCGCCGTTTGCCGTTGTACTGAACCAGTTGTTTGGAAATACCGCATCAGGCGTTTCAACTTCGCCTTTCGGATAATCAAACTCAACAACTTGTACGCCCGCTTTGCGTAGCGTCTCAACCATAGTCTTGAACTCTTGCATTGCAGCAACACGTACTTCATTAGTCGATTGAGACACTTGATGCTGAAACTCATTGTCTTTCGCAGTTTCAGCGTTAAAAGCAAACTCTTTAGGTGGCACCATCACCACACAATTAGCGTTTTGTACTGTTGATTGATTTTCTTGTAGTAGGGATTGCTGTTTCAACATTAGGACAAACTCAATTAATCTCACTCATAGTGGCAATTGTAGACATAATGTTAAAACAACATTTACTGAAATAACCTACACAACGCTCATCCATACAGGTAATTACAATGCAAATTAGTCAATTTTCAGTGATTTTTATTGTCACGCTGACTTTTTATCGAAATGACATGGATATTATGCATAAAAAGGCGTAATAAACTGATTACATTTCACACACTAACGTTATACCATTGCATTTCCTTCCTATTTTGGACGTAAATCTTTGCCATACGGCAAACTCCTGTCTTTTCGGTGTTTAGGAACTAACTATGTTTAAGAAATTTGAAGGCTTTACCAAGCCTTTTCCCGAGCAAGAGCCTAGTCAGCCGCCATCGGGTATTTTTGCTTTTTGTCGCCACTATACGCGGGGCTTTGAAGTCCCTCTGATCATCATGTCTATCATGTCGACGATAGTAGCGATTGTCGAAGTGTCTCTATTTGGCGCAATGGGAAACCTTGTCGACTGGCTATCAACCAGTAACCCTGAAACTTTCTGGCAAGAAAATCAAAGTGAACTGATGTTTTACGGCGGCCTTCTACTCGTAGTCATGCCCATTCTGGTTGTTGTTTACTCATTGTTGATTCACCAAACGTTGCTGGGTAACTACCCAATGTCGATCCGTTGGTTAGCGCACCGCTACCTACTAAAGCAAAGCTTAAACTTCTACCAAGATGACTTTGCTGGCCGAGTAGCAACCAAAGTGATGCAGACCTCCCTCGCCGTGCGCGAAACCGTAATGAAGAGCATGGACGTTTTCGTTTATGTCTCAGTGTACTTCACATCTATTGTCGTCTTACTTGCCCAAGCAGATTGGCGACTGATGATCCCAATGGTTATTTGGTTGTGCTGCTATATCGGTATCCAAATCTACTTTGTACCTAAGCTAAAAAGCGTTGCATCAGAGCAAGCCGACGCACGTTCAACAATGACTGGCCGTATTGTTGACAGTTACACCAACATTGCGACGGTTAAGCTGTTCTCTCACAGCAAGCGTGAAACGGAATACGCAGAAGAAGGCATGAACGGCTTCTTGGACACGGTTTACCGTCAGATGCGTTTGGTGACTGGCTTCGATGTTGCAGTTGAAATCACCAACTACTTATTGGTTTTCTCTATCAGTGCTCTATCTATCTTCTTGTGGATGGATAACTCGATCAGTGTCGGTGCGATTGCAATTGCGATTGCGTTAGCACTACGTATCAACGGTATGTCGATGTGGATCATGTGGGAAGTCGGCGCATTGTTTGAAAACATGGGTACGGTCGTCGATGGCATGAAGACACTATCTAAGCCTATTGATATTCAAGACAAACCAAACGCAAAGCCACTGGTTGTTGAGAAAGGTGGTATCGAGTTTGATAACGTCAGCTTCCACTACGGTGAAAAAGAGAAAGGGGTGATCAGTAATCTTAATCTCAATATTAAACCAGGTGAAAAAGTCGGCTTAGTCGGACGTTCTGGTGCAGGTAAATCTACGCTCGTAAACCTTTTGCTGCGCTTCCATGATGTAGAAAGCGGCAAGATTAAAATTGATGGGCAAGTCATCTCTGATGTCACACAAGATTCACTTCGCAGCGAGATAGGTATGGTGACGCAAGATACTTCACTGTTACACCGCTCTATCCGTGACAACATCTTGTATGGCAACCCAGATGCCTCCGAAGAAGATTTACTACGCGCAACCAAACAAGCTCACGCGCATGAGTTTATCGAAACCCTAAGTGACCCATTTGGTAACCTAGGCTACGATGCTCAAGTGGGTGAACGTGGTGTTAAGCTATCAGGTGGTCAACGTCAGCGAATTGCTATCTCACGAGTTCTGTTAAAAGATGCACCATTGTTAATTCTTGATGAAGCGACATCGGCTTTGGACTCAGAAGTAGAAGCCGCTATCCAAGAAAGCTTAAACGAGCTGATGCAAGGTAAGACGGTAATCGCAATTGCACACCGCCTATCAACAATCGCAGCTATGGATCGTTTGATCGTTCTCGACAAAGGTGAAGTAGTAGAACAAGGCACACACCAAGAGCTTGTTCAAAGCGGTGGAATTTACGCTCAGCTTTGGGCACACCAGACTGGTGGCTTTATTGGTGAAGAGCAAACCGATGATAAACAGAGCGCGTAAGCTTAAAACATAAGAGTGCAAGGGAGAATAAGTTCTCCCTTGCTAAGAAGCCCAAAGGAAACACAAAATATATCTTTACATCACACGGTAATCAGGTACTATTTAGGTCGCTCTGCAAGACAGGGTTATTTGTGAAACTGCAAGTAAAAGTAAAGCCTTAGATTCTGCGTTACCGTTGTTATCCCAGTGTTTCCCTTAGCTTCATTGTTTACATTAAATAGTTCGATTTTTCAGCGCACTACAATTTAATTTTTTATATAAGGGACACATCATGTCTAACAAAACTACTGGTATCGTAAAATGGTTTAACGAAGAGAAAGGCTTCGGTTTCATCACTCCAGAAAACGGCGGTGCTGACGTATTCGTTCACTTCCGTGCTATCGCTTCTGAAGGTTTCAAAACTCTGAAAGAAGGCCAACAGGTTTCTTTCGAAGTTGAACAAGGTCAAAAAGGCCCACAAGCTGCTAACGTAGTACCAGCTTAATTTTAGATTGACCTAAGCGTCGATTACTAAGATTTCTAAAAACCAGCCCTAGTGGCTGGTTTTTTTGTGTCTGAAACCTAGACTGAACAAACACTTTTCTTCACACACAAAAAAGCCCTACCTTAAGTAGAGCTCCTTTCAATTCGACTAAATCCGTGGTTACCACATCAAATCATCTGGTACGACGAAATCTGCGTATGGGTCATCTTCTGCTGGGATATCTTCAGCAGGTGCATTTTGTTCGATGATCACGCTCTCATCACGCATCGCAATTTTCTTCGCTACGCTGCTTGGGATTACCACGTAAGTTTCATCAGTGCGAGCAATCGATAGAATACCTTTTGCTAGCTGGTCACGAATCAACTGTTCAACATAAAGTGCTTTGACCAAAGTACCGTCAGTGAAGTTGTATTTAATGTCGCCATCTTTCTGATCGATTTTATTCATCTCAATCAGCTGTTTGATTTGCGCTTTGATCTCTTTCGACAGGCGTTGTTCTTTCTGCTCTTCGCTCAGTGCTTTGTCACGCTCTTGTTGCGCACGCTTGTTTTCTTCCACTGCCGCTTTTACTTCACGTGCTTGTACACGAGATTTCTTCGAGCCTTTCTTCGCTTTTTTCAGTTTTTTCTCGTTTACTAAGCCAGCTTTAAGCATTTGCTCTTGAAGTGTCAGTTTTGCCATGGTTCTTCCAAAAGTAATCAATTTGCGCCCATTTTAACGGCTCGAAGCAGTCAAAGAAAGGCTTCAGCACACATTAAATCCGCATCTAAAATGCATAGAAAGTCACCACTCGTCTGTCTTCATTTAATCAATCGTGACGACAAAATTGTTTTGTTAGACTCTGTTGCCTTTTTATCCGTTAATGCGCTCGACGCGGAAGCTTAGAGAGCCGAATTCAGACCCGTGTCAGGTATGACTCAGCTCCACTGGGTCATGTATTTCTCTCCCTATCTTTGTGAGATTTGAAGTGGAAAACAATTCCAAACTTGATCGTGTTCGTGCTGATTACAATGTTCATTACTGGAGCCAAGGCTTCTACGGTATCGATAACCAAGGTGAAGTGTATGTATCACCTCGTAGCGATAACGCACATCAGGTACCTCTGAGTAATATCGTCTCTAAGCTAGAACAAAAGCAGCTTAATTTACCTGTATTGGTTCGTTTCCCGCAGATTCTGCACCAGCGCGTGCACGGTATTTGCCAAGCGTTCAACCAAGCGATTGAAGAATACCAATACCAAAACAACTACCTGCTGGTTTACCCAATTAAAGTTAACCAACAAAAAGAAGTGGTTGATGAGATTCTAGAAAGCCAAGCGCAGCTAGAAACTAAGCAACTAGGGCTAGAAGCGGGCAGCAAGCCTGAACTACTAGCGGTACTAGCACTGGCGCAAAAAGCAAGTTCAGTGATTGTATGTAACGGCTACAAAGACCGTGAATACGTGCGTCTTGCGCTTATTGGTGAAAAGCTAGGTCATAAAGTATTTATCGTACTAGAGAAGCTCTCTGAGCTTGATCTGGTACTGAAAGAAGCAAAAAGCTTAGGTGTAAAACCTCGCTTAGGTATTCGTATTCGCCTTGCGTCACAGGGTGCAGGTAAGTGGCAATCAAGCGGCGGTGAGAAATCGAAGTTTGGTTTAGCAGCGTCACAGGTTCTTACTGTTATCGATCGTCTGAAACAAGAAGATCAGCTAGACGCAATGCAACTTGTGCACTTCCACCTTGGCTCACAGATGGCAAACATTCGCGATATCCGTAATGGTGTTAACGAGTCTGCGCGTTTCTACTGTGAACTACGTGAAATGGGCGCGGATATTAAGTACTTCGATATCGGTGGCGGCCTTGCAGTGGACTACGACGGTACACGTAGCCAATCATCAAACTCTATGAACTATGGTTTGATCGAATATGCTCGCAATATTGTCAGCACTGTCGGCGATGTTTGCCAACAATACGAACAACCTGTTCCTGTGATTATCTCGGAATCAGGTCGCTCATTGACAGCGCATCATGCGGTCTTGATCACTAACGTAATTGGCACTGAGGCGTATCATCCAGAAACGGTGGTTGAGCCAAGTGTTGAAGATCCGACGCTACTACAAAACATGTGGCGTAACTGGGAGAACCTACAAGACGGCAGCGATGCTCGCGCACTGATTGAGATTTACAATGATACTCAAAGCGATTTGGCAGAAGTGCACTCGCAGTTTGCAACCGGGGTACTAAACCTGCAGCAACGCGCGTGGGCTGAGCAGCTTTCTCTTCGAATCTACTTCGAGCTAAGCCGCCAAATGAGCAATAAGAACCGTTTCCACCGTCCTATTTTGGATGAGTTGAACGAGCGACTAGCAGACAAGTTCTTCGTTAACTTCTCGTTATTCCAGTCTCTGCCAGATGCATGGGGTATTGATCAGGTATTCCCTGTCCTACCGCTGTCAGGTTTGGAAGAAGTAGAAGAACGTCGCGCTGTTATGTTAGACATCACGTGTGATTCAGATGGTGCAATTGAGCAGTATGTTGAAGGTCAAGGTATCGAAACTACACTGCCAGTTCCAGCTTGGAATAAAGATAAACCATACCTAATGGGTTTCTTCCTCGTTGGCGCATACCAAGAAATCCTTGGTGATATGCATAACTTATTTGGTGATACGCACAGTGCAGTTGTCACTGTCGATGAAAACGGTGAAGCGATTATTGAGCGTATTGATGAAGGCGATAGCGTTGAAGATATGATGCGTTACGTACACATCGACGTTGACAAGATTCGTAGCAACTACCGTGAACTGGTCGCTGAGCGTGTAGAAACTAGCGAACAGCAAACCGTACTACAAGAACTAGAAGGTGGCCTGACTGGTTACACCTACTTAGAGGATTTCTAAATGAATGATTTGTTTACGAAAACTGATTATTCGCTGTACTCGAATTCAATGAGTTTTATGCGCAGACCTTACCTGCGCAATCCTGTCTCGGCAGACGCTGATCTAGTGGTACTTGGTGTACCACTAGATATGGCAACATCAGGTAGACCAGGTGCTCGCATGGGCCCGGACGCGATTCGTCGTGCGTCAGTAAACCTTGCGTGGGAAGGCAATAAATTCCCTTGGGATTTCAACGTATTTGATCGCGCAAAAGTGATTGATGCGGGCGACTTAGTGTTTGATTGTGGTGACGCTGAAGACTTTACCTACCGACTAGAAGCTGCGACAAGCGAGATTCTAAAAAGTGGTAAAACTATGCTAGCTCTAGGTGGTGATCACTTCATCACACTGCCAATCCTTCGCGCGTATGCGAAGCATCATGGTGAAATGGCATTGATTCATTTCGATGCTCACACTGACACCTATGACAACGGCAGCAACTACGATCATGGCACTATGTTTTATCATGCGCCAAACGAAGGTTTGATTTCACCTAAGCATTCAGTGCAAATCGGTATTCGTACTGAGTATGAGCAGAACAATCATGGCTTCAACGTAATTAACGCGATGGAGGCGAACGATCTTTCAGCAGAAAGCATCGTAGCGCGTATCCGTGACATTATCGGTGATAAGCCAGTTTACGTTACGTTTGATATCGACTGCCTTGACCCAGCATTTGCACCAGGAACAGGCACACCAGTATGCGGCGGATTAAACTCAGACAAAGTTCTGAAGATTCTGCGCGGCCTAGCGGGTGTCAATATTGTTGGTATGGACGTTGTGGAAGTATCACCCCCATACGACCACAGCGACCTTACCGCCCTAGCAGGGGCAACTGTGGCACTTGAGCTTATGTACGCATGGGCTTCAAACCGCAACAATGACTAACTAAATAGCCATTCAAAAGCAAAGCTGACCTAATTAGGTCAGCTTTTTTTATATTTGTTATCAGGTTAGTTACCACCAAAGCAGAGGTATTTCACATCAAGATATTCATCGATCCCTTGCTTGGCTCCCTCACGACCTATACCCGATTGTTTCACACCACCAAAAGGCGCAACTTCCGTCGAAATAATGCCTTCATTGACACCAACCATGCCGTATTCGAGCGCTTCCGCGATCTTCCACACTCGGTGGATATTTTGGCTGTAGAAGTATGACGCTAAGCCATAAATCGTGTCATTGGCCATTTCAATCAGCTGCTCGTCGCTGTCAAACTCAATCACAGGGGCGACTGGACCAAAAATCTCTTGAGAGACAATCTCCATGTCATGGGTAACATTCTTAAGCACGACAGGTTGCACAAACAGTCCATCTAACGATTTAAGTTCAGATACAGGCTGAGCCCCCTGTTCAATCGCTCGGTTAATCAGAGCTTGAACATTCTGTTTTGCAGAGTCACTGATAACAGGGCCAATATTCACTCCATCTTCTAGGCCATCTCCGACTTTTAGCTGCTGTACTGCTACGTCGAACTTGGTCACAAACTCATCATATACCTTGCTATGGACATAGAATCGGTTGGCGCAGACACACGTTTGACCCGCATTACGAAACTTAGAAGCCATTGCACCAGCCACTGCCGCATCAATATCTGCATCATCAAACACGATAAACGGCGCATTGCCACCAAGCTCCATTGAGGTGCGCTTAATGTCATGGGCACTTTGCTGCATCAATAGGCGACCCACTTGAGTAGACCCAGTAAACGACAGCTTTCGAATTAATGGATGTGAGGTAAAGATATCACCCACCAGCGGAGCACTCTCTCCCAACACAACTTGAAGCACTTGGCGCGGGATCCCTGCTTGATAAGCAAGTTCAACCACGGCAAAAGCAGACAGCGGCGTAAGCTCCGCAGGCTTGACAATAAAACTACAGCCAGCAGCAAGGGCTGGCGCTGCTTTTCGGGTAATCATTGCGATAGGGAAATTCCAAGGGGTAATCGCACACGCAACACCAATTGGCTGTTTGATTGTCACCAAACGTTTATCACCACTAGGAGCCGGAATCGTTTCGCCGTAAGTACGCTTGGCTTCCTCAGCAAACCAATCAACAAAACTTGCTCCGTACATCACTTCACCTTGAGCTTCAGCTAATGGCTTCCCCTGCTCAAGAGTCATTAGCCGTGCCAAGTCGTCTTTGTTTTCAATTAATAGCTGGTACCAGCGATTGAGTAGTTGAGCACGAGTTTTCGCGGGTAGTGCCGCCCACTCTTTTTGCGCTGCATGTGATTGTTCTATACCTTCAAGAATGTCTTGCTCTGAAGCGACCGGAGCGTAGCCCAGTAATTGCCCATTTGCTGGGTTAATCACCGCAATACCTTGCTCTTCAGAGGGAACCATAAAAGACACAAGGCTTTGATTTTTAATATTCTGCATAGGTACTCCGTATGACGACAATGGCTTGCCCTTAAGTATGAAGCAATTCAACCAACTCGGTCATATTACGGAAACTAGAGTGACATGAATATATGTGGGCTATCAACAGCTGGTATTTTCGACTCGCACAGTACATTCACAGCCTTCTGCTGGACAAATATCTGAGCTTCCTCGCCCACCAAATGAATCATAAATTACATAACAACCTGCTGGGAGCGTCGTTAGGTTAGTGCTGTTTAGATCACTATCAGAGAAGGAATGGTCGTAACCCACTACCGTATGTCGGTTACCAATAGCTGTCGTTAAGTCGCCTGAGGTTTCGAGCGTGAGGAAATCAAACATAGTGAGTGCATCTGCCGATTCCCCTTCGCTTTCAGGGCAAAGCGTCGCCCAGTCAATTTCGACCGTACCAATGCCAAAGTCGAGAATATAATCTTGTTGATTACCAGGGTTAGAAAGACTCGGTGTAAGTCCAGCAATCGCTGCCTTAGCATTAACCTGAGTAATGACGCCTTCCATTGCACCTGCGACACCTTCAAGTGTTGCCTCACGAGCTGACTCTTGTAAGTTAAGGAAACGTGGAGCAGCAACAACCGCCAGTAAGCCAAGAATGACGATAACGACAACTAACTCAATTAACGTAAAACCACTCTTTCTCATCGTATTCCCTACAGCCTACTTATTAATCATTCCATGAAATCTGAGACGTTTCTAACATGTAACAAGTTATAAATCACAAACAATTTATAAAATTGCCTTATGGATCAATTATAGGTAATCCGTACGAGATAAGGCCCTAAATAGCCAAAAGCCCAACATGGTATCCATCTTGGGCTCTATATTGACTTAATCCATCATCACTGTGCGATAAGCCAATCACCGCCAAGTGCTTTGTAGACACCTACTGTAACTTGCGCTGTTTGTAATCTTGCAGCAAGTTCTCGATCTTCCAACATTCGATGCTGACGCTGGGCATCAAGTACCGAAAGGTGATCGATTAATCCAGCCTGATACAAAGACTTTGCTTTACTGACGGCTTTTTCAGACGAGGTAAGCGCTTCATCTATGTACTGTTGGTTCTCTTGGCTGCGTCCATACGCAAACAGCATTGAGTCGACTTCTGTAAACGCAGAGTCCACCGCATGCTGGTAACCTAATGCAGCATTATCGAATCTTGCTTGGTTTAACTCTGTCAGCGCTTCGCCTCGGCCACCATCAAATACGTTCCAGCTGACTCCGACTGAACCAACCCAACCAAACGAGTCACCGCTGAATAGGTCATCAAAATTGCTCGCTGACACACCTGGAGCCCCTGTTAAGAAGAACTTCGGATACCGATTGGCAATACTGACGGCAACTTCCTCGTTAATTGCCGCCATTTCGCGCTCCGCTAAACGAATATCCGGGCGACGCTTTAACAAATCAGAAGGTAGCCCTACAGGAATTACCCCTTCCATAACGGGTAGCCCTTGGGATTGAGCGAGTCGAACATCAACTTGAGATAGCGGCTCACCTAGTAACGTTGCAATACGTTGTTTATGGACTTGCTGTGCAATCTCTAGCTGCGGCAATAAAGATTGAGTCGCCGACAGCATCGCTTTTGCTTGTGCCAAATCTAAGTCAGAGCCATAACCACTTTTCACCACCTTATCGACCAAGTTAAGTGTTCTTTCTTGATCGACAAGGTTAGCTTCCACCAATGCGATACGCTCTTCCGCACCACGATACTGCAAGTAGTTGTGCACTAGATCTGCCGTGATCAGAGTTGTTAAACCACTTTTGTAGATCTCGGCTTGTTCGACACGGATCGAAGCCGCATTCGCTTGCCTATCGATACGTCCAAACAAGTCCATTTCCCAAGCAATCGAAGCACCAACCAAACTTCCATCATGCTGGTTATCCAAGACTGTTGTGTTAGATAACTGAGGAGGTAGAGCTGAGACACTCTCACCAAGCGGATTTAGCGCCGGACCAAGCAGTGAATCGTTTTTGCTCAGCTGGTAGTTGTAGTACCCCGCCCCAACATTAATAGTCGGGACTTTGAAAGACTCAACAACTGACTTATAGCTATTCGCCATGCTGATTCGTGTAGCCGCCATTTTAAGTGGGATGTTTTGGCTTTGAACGTTAGCAACCATAGTATTTAATGTTTGATCATTAAACTGCGTCCACCAGTAATCATTTTCCGCCACCTGCTGGTTTTCTGAGTAGAGGTAGCTTTCTGCCATAGATACGGTTGGTTCACTATAATCAGGACCAACGGCGCATCCAACTAGCACTAAACTCAATGCAATAGGAGCAAGCTTTAACGCTTTATTAAGCTGTGTATTTTGTATTGTCATTTTCTCTTCCTAAGCTTGCACAATTTGCTTGTTCACACGCGCATTTTTACGTGGTTGTGGATTCTCTTTATAAGCCAAGCGGTATAAGGCTGGCATAACAAACAACGAAAGGACTGTTGCAGCAGCCAACCCACCGATGATGGTTGCTGCCATTTGGTCAAACAAAAGGTCGCTCAGAAGAGGGATCATGCCAAGAGCCGTGGTCAAAGCGCCCATTGAGATTGCCATAGTACGATTGATGGTCGCCTCTTTGATCGCATCAGAAAGGGCTTTTCCGTTAGCGCGTTCTAATTCAATTTGATCCATTAATACAATGCCATTTTTAATGATCATCCCCATTAGTGTGATAGCGCCAATCAACGCCATAAAACCAAAAGGTTTGTCGAACGCCAGTAGTGCAAACGTAGCCCCTGTAGCTGCAAGGGGTATCGTCGATAGAATGATCACTGGTTGCTTAAAGGCATTAAACATAGCGACTAAGATAATCACCATAATCAACATCGCTTTAGGCAATTGTTTTAAGATGTCTGAAACCGCTTTGTGTTCATCGTAGTATTCCCCGCCCCACTCCATTGAATAACCCGGCGGCAACTCGATGGCTTCAATTTGATCTTTGATGGCATTACGTACCCGCGCAGATGTCGTTTCTCGGCTTACACCAGCTTGAGCAGTAATGGTTTTCACGCGGTCACGTCGCCAGATCATGCTCTCTTCAACAGAGAGTTCGAAACCATCAACAACTTGGCCCAGCGGAACAGTATGCATACCCAATAGAGATTTCACTGGTAGTGTTTCTAACGATGCCATGGTTTTCTCAGATCCGCGCAATTGAATCGGGATCAGTTCATCGTTGAGGTTCATTTGTCCAAGCGGCATACCATCAGAGGCACGTTTCATAGCGAATGCAATGTCTGCACGATTAATGCCCGCTCGACGCGCTTTATCTTGGTTGATGATTGGGTTAAGCGTTTTACTTTGCTGACGCCAATCATCCCGAACGTATTTTGAATCTGGATGAGATGCCATAATCGACTTTGCTTGCTCAGCCAGTTGATGCAATACCTCTTCATCCGGGCCTGAGAAACGCGCCTCAACCGAATACTTATCTGTTGTCGCTAGTTTAAGCGATCTAAAACGAGGCTCTGCATCGGGAAATTCTGCTTGAATCCACTTATCGCCGCGAGCGACTAAACTGGAAATAGCATGATAATCAGTGGTGTTAATCAAGATTTGACCATAAGCAGGGTCAAGAGGCTCTGGCTCTACCGTGACCGAGAAGCGCGGCACACTTGCCCCAACCGAAGCAGAAATGGACACCACTTCAGGCTGTTCAAGTAACCAATCTTCCATCTTTTTCATGTCAGCTGAGGTTTGCTCAACTTTCGCCCCATTAGGTAACCAGTAATCAAAGAAGACTATTGGGCGATCAGACTGAGGAATAAAGTTGATGGAGATGTACGGTACCGCAAACCCCGTAACAATGAGCAATGGAATCAAGCCACATAGTGCTTTAGCTGGGTTATCAACCGTCCAGCTCACCCATTGCTTGTATCTCACCATCTTGTTGCCTAAATCCCCTTTGCTCGGTTTGATAAACAACCAACACATTAAGGTGGTAAAAGTCATCGCAACCAACCACGATAACAATAAGGAAGAGGCGATGATGTAAAAGACAGAACCCGCAAACTCTGCAGCATCTGTTTTTGAAAACAACACTGGGCTTGCACCCATGATAGCGATAATGGTTGCGCCAAGTAGTGGAATAGCCGTCTCTTTGACAGACTCCAGTGCCGCTTCCGTCCGTTCAATCCCTTTGTTCAGCTTGGCAATCATCATATCGGTGATCACAATGGCATTATCAACCAGCATACCTAATGCCAAAATGAATGTGCCGAGTGAAACTCGGTGCAAATCAATACTCATCACATTCATGTAAATAAGCGTCAACAAGATGGTCAATAACAAGCTACCACCTACGATGGTTGCACTCTTGAATCCCATAAAAACAAGTAATACAACAAAGACGATGCCGACACTTTCAAGTAGATTACCCACGAAATCATCTATCGACTTTTGTACTTCATCTGGCTGATATGCGACTGTCGAAATTTCAACACCGAGTGGTAAACTTGCTTGGTATTCATCAATGATTGTTCGAATCGTATCACCCAATGACACCACGTTAATGCCTTGCACTGGACTAACCGCAAGCGTGACAGATTGCTCACCATTGTAACGGTTCTCAGTTAACGCTGGGGTTTGATAGCCCATTGAAACATCAGCTATATCACCTAAACGAATCAGACCAGTTCCTAGCTCACTCACACCGCCTTTAATGACGAGGTTACGTACGTCATCAAGCGACTGGAACTCACTGCTTTGCGCAATACGGATACGCTCTCTTCCCGCATCAAACTTACCCGCTTCGAACGTCATGTTTCGGCTATTAAGCTGATTCCAGACTTGAACGGTAGATAAGCCATATTGTGCCAATCGTTCATCAGGCATATCGATGTAAACGACACGCGGTTGGACCCCATGCAATTCCACTTTCTTAATGCCCTTCACCGTCTTGATACGTCGTTGCAGTTCTTCTGCATAGCGGCGCAGTTCTTCTGGTTTAGCATCATTTCCGTGAATAGCGAACAGCATGCCATAGACCTCTGAAAACTCATCCTGCACTATGCTAAGTTGAGCCGTCGAAGGAAGCTGAAGCTTAACGTCATCGACTTTGCGGCGTAGTAGATCCCATTGTTGTGGTAACTCTTTTGAGTTAAGGCTCTCTTTGAGATCAACAAATACCATCGACATACCAGGACGAGACAGCGAACGTAAGCGATTAAGCTCTCCCATCTCTTGCAACTTAGTTTCTATAGTGTCAGTAACTTGGGCTTCCACTTCTTGTGCAGATGCGCCCGGATAAAGCGTGACTACCACTGCTGTTTTTACCGTAAAGCTTGGGTCTTCTAGCTTGCCTAAATCAAAGTAGGAATACAGACCCGCAATAATGCTGAGTACAGTGAAAAACAGCACAAAGGTGCGTTGGCGAATCGCAAATTCTGCAAGTTTAATCATGATTCGTCCCTATTGCAGTCGCACAACGAGTTTGTCAGCACGATCGCCATCGGCAAGGTAATGGCTACCACTGACCACCACATAATCGCCCCCATGCATCTCCCCCATCACGCACGCTTGGTAAGCGTCTAGAGATTGCAGCTCAACCGGAGTTCTAACCACTTGGTGCTTTCGAATGAGGTTCACGTGCATATTTTGCTTTTCGCCGACAATCGCAGAATAAGGTACGCAGAAGGCATCTTGCTCAGATGTTAAGTGAGTAGTAAGCGAGACCGATTTACCAGGAAACAGTTGCTTACTGGTTGAATCTATACGATAGGTGACGGTATAGGTCTGTTTGATCAAATGCGGTAATGGAGCAATTTCTGTCACTTGAGCGTTCAAAACTGTTTTCGACTGATACCAAGAGACCGCGCCTTTTTGCCCTACTTCAAACGCCTCAATCATATTCTCTGGAACGTCCACTTCCACTTCAAGAAGTAAGTTATCTTGCAGTGTTGCTACCGCTATGCCCGGTAGCACTTGCTCATGCGTGTCAAAATCCACACTACCAATCACGCCATCGAATGGTGCTCTCAGTTGAGTGTAATTCAGCGTATCTTTTGCACGTTGAATGTTCTTATCGACCACTTTTATCGCCGAGAGGCTTCGCTCATAGCCGCTAATGGCGCGGTCAAGATTGACACTTGCAATTGCATCATCCTGTGTTGCTTGCTTAACACGTTTTAGCTCCGCCTTAGCCAACTTATGCGCCGATTCAGCCTCTAATTTTCGGGCTTGTAACTCTTCAAGTGTGACCTGATAGTCATGAGGGTCGAGCTCTGCAATTAGGTCTCCCTTTTCAACGCTTTGGCCTTTTTTTACGTAGATTTGCGTGATGGTTCCCGGAACACGAAAAGCAAGGCCAGCAGTTTCTTGAGAATGCACAACGCCACTAAAATGTTTCGCACTTTGCGATTGAGTATCTGCAAGTTCGATAACTTGAATCGTTTTTTGACTGAGCTGTGGCTGTTCGACCACTTGCGCTTGATTACAACCAGTTAGGCCAAGCGCCATACCGACAGCAATGCCGAGAGAATTGAGTCTGTTCATAATAGATAGCTCCATATTGTTAGCGCTATTCTATAATTGAACACCGTTCAAATAATCGGGCTATCACATGACTGACTGTCATGAAAATTGAGACAATACGTCTAATTTAGCCGATTTTTGGAATCTCTTGTAATAGATAGTCGATCAATAATCGACTCACATGACTGAGTGTTTTTGGTTGAGGGTAAAGTAAATATCCATGCTCAGATTTGGTTTTAGATTCAGGCAAAATATGAATCAGTTCACCACTTGCTAGCTGGCTCTGCACCAATATTTTAGGCAGGAAGCAAATACCTCGTGCAGCAATAGAGGCATCTTTTAAAAACGCGACACTGTTAGCAACTAACTTAGATTCGACCTTTATCGTTTGCTGTGAGAAATGCCAAAACTGATCAACTTCTCCTGTCGGCCAACGAAAACACAAAGCTTGGTGCTGCGTGAGTTGTTCGACACAAGTTGGAGCGCCATACTTTTCTAAGTAATTGGGTGAAACAACCAAGCAGCGGTCTAATAGCAATACTTTGCGAGCAACCAAATCCGAATCCATCAGTTCTCCGCCATGAAACGCAACATCCAATCCTTGCTGATACATATCGATAAAACCGTTTTGGATAACACGGACATCGAGTTCAACATCTGGATAGCGATCAAGAAACTCAAACAATATTGGCTGCAGCAAATCATGAGTTTCAGGCAGAATCCCTAATTTCACCTTGCCTTTTACGACACCACTATCATGCTTGATTGCTTGCCCTGCGCTATCGAACATTTCCAGCGCTTTAATCAACTCTTGGTAATAGATTTCACCTTGGTTAGTGAGAGAAAGGCTGCGAGTCGTGCGGTGGAACAATGAAGTGTTTAGGCTCGATTCAAGTTCATTAATTCTGCGGCTCACATTGGCACGAGGCAAATCCAGTGCGTTGGCCGCAGCCGTAAAACTTCCGAGCTCCACCACTTTCACAAACAACTTTAAGTCTTCAATTTTCACACGTACTCTCCTTTTTGCTCGGACACTTTACGCAATGCACGCTGTAGTAGCTTTAGCCAATATCAAACTTTATTGACTCAGACTTAGGTTTACCAGCTAGTTCAATGCGACCGTTCTTAGATATTCACTTGGTGTTAGTCCGAACTTATCCCGAAATCGTTGGCTAAAACGTCCTTCAGACTGATAACCACAAGAAAGGGCAAGTGAAGCCACATTACGTTCACCACTTTGCATTAGTGAGAGTGCATGACCAAATCGCACTTCAGCAAGAACTTCTTTGTATTGAGTTCCTTCTCGTTTGAGTTTACGAATCAGTGTTGCGCGGCTCATTGCAAATCGCTGTGCAACATCATCAAGAGCGTGTTTTTTTCCTGGGTTACGGGAGAGATAGCGGCTCAATGTATGGGTAAACGTGGTATTCGAGTTAGCAAACAGTTGATGCAACATCCCTTGTTCGGCCAATTGCTGATAAAGCCCCATCACCCAAAACGTTTGAGTCTCAGCACTCATTAAATCTTGGTCGAACGAAAACAATGCGTTCAAGGTATCCTCAAGCATCTTGTTTGAATCAATCACAATGTCGTGCCTAGCCAACGAGGAACGTTCTTTGCTCAATTCAAGCATCGTATTGCTTGGCATACATTGAAAAGAAAACACCCGTGAAAGAAATCGCCCTTTGTGGGGCAAGTTTTCAAAACTTAACGACGCAGAAGCTTCGCACAGCAGGAGCTGAGAGTTGGAAAGATCCAATGTCGAATCTCTCCAAAACAGACGCTTACTGCCCAAAACTATTTGAATAATGGTTGGCGAATGAACCCTCACGTTTCTCAACTTCTGAAGTTGATCGGCTCTGAAGGTAGTGACGTGATACTGACGGTTCATTACTTTCCTCGGTGCATTCGGTTAACGTGTGTAAGTAGTGGTGAGTGTTACCTTATCTAACGCCATACTATTCAAGGTAAAACCTACCACTGCAGAAGGAGTATTTTGCTCTATATCGAGCTTGCTAGTAGGTAATGCCCAAACCGTAAACTGGTAACGATGCATTCCATCTCCTTTCGGCGGACATGCCCCACCAAAGCCAACCGAACCATAATCAATACGTGTTTCCATACCGCCAAGCTTGGTGATATCCGCATCACGCGGTAATTCATTTACTGACGCAGGAATATTTAGCGCAACCCAATGCCAAAAACCACTTTCAGTCGGCGCATCTGGATCATAAACCGTAACGGCAAAACTCTTAGTACCATCTGGCGCGTTTTTCCATTGCAATTGAGGTGATTGATTGTCTCCATCACACCCCCATCCACTGTATTCAAAAGCTTTCGCCATCGGATGCCCTTCTTGAAGGTCGTTACTCGATAACTCAAATGCGCTAACAGAACTGGCAAACACAAGGCTCAGTGCTAAAACAGATTGGTTTAGTGCTTTCATAATGGTGATCCTTCTTGTTAAGTTCGGAACCCAGTGTATGCCTTTCGCACATCCTCAACTTATCATTAAGTATCACATCAAGCCTCAAATTCTTTCATTTTGATACTTATCGATCATCCAATAGTTTCAGAACCAAACACCCTGCGCAAAGTGTATCATTCCCCTAAAGCTCCTTTTACTCAAGTAATTGGTGTCTAGTCAATGAGCAGATTAAGTGCGAATAAGCTGAGTGTAATAAGCACAGCATAATTTGAACTGATAAGTTTTGTTATGTTATAACATATCTATAGTTTGTTTTTTTGGTGTGACCCGTCACGCTACTTTCAATAACTCTGGAGTTTATACGTGACTGCTTTAGCCGAATCTTTTGATGTACAAATAGTCGATGAAACGAGTTCTAGTATTGGATCAGAACCAACTGTACTGAGCAATATTTATCAATCCGAAACCAATATCGCCGTCTGGCAACGCGATTTTGAATCAGACACAGTCAATGCAATCTCTCTGTTCATCACAGAGAATCCACAGCTCAGCAAATCCCTTACACTGTCTCCAGAAAACGCTTTCGAATCTTTAGACTATACATTTGACGGGAAAGCCCCTGTCTCTCTGCTTCTAGACATTGCCCAACTTGTCGATATGTTTTGCTGCCTATTTGATCTAGACAGTGCGGGAGTCAGACTAGCAACTCTTAGTGGCGCAATGTGTCCTCGTTTTCATGTTGATCATGTTCCATGCCGATTAGTCACTACCTACCAAGGTATCGCAACACAATGGCTACCAAACTCTGTGGTGGATCGTTCCAAACTCGGCAGAGGAAGCAACGGTCTGCCAGATTCGTCGTCTGGCTTATACAAGCAATACTCAGATATTGAACAACTAACTAGCGGAGACGTCGCACTTTTGAAAGGCACCCGCTGGGAAGGAAATGAAGAAAATGGATTGGTCCATCGCTCACCTGATGGTATAGCAGATCAACCGAGGTTGCTCCTGACGATGGACTTTGGATAGTCCCGTTGTTGTGTCACTTTTGGGGACAGTGTAGCCTCGGCTAGGCCCTTGGTATATCGGGAGAAACTCTTTTCTCCCGACTGCACAGCTACAAAAATTTACTCAGTAACTAACAAGCTGGGCCTTGATTGTCCCTTACACTACTCACATCAGGGAGTTCACCCATTGTCCACCACCTAGCTTGGTACTTAACTCCTTGATAAATAACAATGTCACCACCCGTATAAGCACGTTGGCTAGACCAAGGTAAGCTTACATCACTGACCAATTCCCAAGCAAAACTTTGATCCGGCTGGTTGTTACGAGTCCAGTATTTTGCTTTCCAAACAAAGCCTTTATAACTGACGGTATTGCCTCCAACATATGTTTGGCTAGAAGACCACTGAGGGTAGCTGCCCGCATTGAGGTCATTGACATCACAGCTACCTGTTACCCCTTTCACGTTCATACGTGTCGCCGCCTGAGATTGAGCGCCATGAGGAGCATCATATTGTTTGAAAGTAGTCTTCGTGATATTTCGTATCCTTCATAAAAACGAAACGGTCTCTTGGAGCCGTTAACATGCCTAGAGCCATTATTAATAGTTGGTCTATAGGTTTCGGTGAGTGACTCGTAGTCCACGTTTAAATACAAAGATTGCTGGTTTATTTAACAACGATATTCAATGTTGAATCTTGGTAGGGGTTACTCAGCCCTGAAAAAAAGATGTTGTTGCGCCAAAGGACCTTATCTTCGCGCTTTGCTTCCACTCGGACAAAATACTTTGCGCCTTCATCCAATTGACTGGTGTTGTACTCCAAGACAAAACGAGCCAAGAAACCGGTCTCGTAACTGGCTTTTGTTGTTGTGGTCGCGACGATTTTGGACTCTCCACTCGAGCTAAATTCTTCCAGCGTCACACTCACAGGAACCTCGACAAACTCAAGTTCAGGAGTACCTGGTTTGAGCCAACCTTGAATTGAGACTGGATTATTTGGGGGAGGTGAGCTGGCTTCTTGCTCTACTACCGACACTTGTGGGGTCGGAGAGGCTGACGGCATAGGGGTTGAACTATCACACCCTGCTAGCGCTAATAACGGTAGAAGAAAAACCCACCGTTGGGGGATGGTGATCATGAAATTACTCCTGTAGTAAGGGGGAGAAAATCTCCCCCTTGTTTTACGGCTTAGATAGACATTAACTTACGTTAGTGAAGATGCCAGATACTGAGCTGCTGTTTCCACCATACGGTACTGACGTTCCCATCGCTTGAGCAACGGTTGCCCAAATACGCTGTTGATCAACCTGGCGCCCTGCTGCCCAATGGTTTCGATCCCCTTGAGAAGTAATGTTCAAGTAACGACCTTGTCCATCCCCACTCTTCAGCAATCCAGAAGCACCGCCAACAAATAACATCGGTTGGTTGTACTGGTGCTCAGGAGCGCCATCTGACATTTCAGAAGTAATCACCACGAGTGTGTGATCCAACAGTGAGTCTGAAGGGACATCAGGATCCGCATGGCGAGACAGTTCATCCAAGAACAGCTTCGCCTGACGTGCATACCATTTACGGCTATCTTTCCACTCCTGTTCACTTTTATAACGGTGTGCAAGATCGTGTGGGTTAGCACGTAAGCTCGCATCTTTGATCACCACTTGGTCAGCAGAGCGGCCGACTTGCACTGTTGCCACTCGTGACACACCACAACTCAGTGCTGTTGCGACGACTTGGTGGTGGCTTGATTGAACTTGGTTTCGAAAATCGGCCGACATCATCGGATGATTACTCGGCATGACAGGGGAACACTCCGCCGTAATAGGTATCGTCGCATCCATATCAGCAACCACTTGCTCCATCGAATCCAAATGGGTATCCAGTTTTTGTCGCTCACTGCCAGATAGCTTCGAACGCAGCGTCTGAATGTCTTGGTTAATTGGATCAAATAAATGGGTACCGTTATTGTTTTGAGCCGTGCGCGCTTTTGCTCCACTGTAGTTTGTGCCGAAAATGTTTTCGAACAACAGTGTCGGATTACCTTGAGGCGTGCGCTTATTCTTACCATCCCAAGACACATACCAATTCACGCTATCTGTCGCATGAGGACCAGCGAAAATAGCTCGCTGAGAAGGGTCTGTTCCCGGCATAACTCGACCTAACAAGACATCGATAGACGACTGGCTCTTGTTTCGGTCACGCAGTACTTCAGTCCAACCATTATGACCCGCGTTACCCTGACCTAACATGATTCCTTGCAGGTACAAAGAGCGATTTTTATACGCGGCAAGCTCTTGGCTTACTTCATTGAGCGTAAACTGCGTGGTATCAGTCGCGTTCGCCTGTGCGGTCTTTGGGAACCATAAGCCCTTATTGAATTGACCGTTAAAGCTATCGGTCGCAAAACCATCTGGCACCACAAAAAATACCACTTTAGTTTTTGCTTGACCTGTTGTTCCTGCATGAGCAATGCGGGTAAGCCCGGGCAATGACATGGGTGCTAAAACGCCAGCCCCTGCCGCTGCTTTTAGAAAACGTCTACGACTTTTTAGAAAAGACATTAGTTACTCTCCTTTTTGAATTTGAACATTTGCGACGTTGCTAGGGTTTCCAGCATTTCTGAAATCGAACCGCTCTTCTCAAGCTGCTTGGTCATGTCTTGAATACCTGCACTTGAATTAACATTTGCTTCTTGTCCCATGGCATAACGGAAGTAGCTGTCCGCTAGACACTGAAGGACAGTTGCGTTGGTAGGGAAGTGGGCAGAAATATCGCGCACATTATTGAACTCAAGCATCACATGAGAACCCGAGTTATCCACCAATGGACCTGACGCATCAATTGGCAAAGTAACACTTGGATCGTTGTATGCTGGTTCGGTCGTTCTCCATTCACCTGTCTGGCTGTAGTTCTCCATAGAAGCGCCGGTGTCATTCATAAACTCATGACACTGCCAGCACTGTCCAGCAGAGGCATCTTGACCATTAATGGTGTCCCAGCGCTCACGAGTGGTGATTGGTGATTCCGGTAGCTCGATTGAGTCTGGATCAACATCAACAGGGACACCTATGGTGCGACATAGTAGGTTCTGCCGGATCATCAGGCCACGCTTCACTAATGAGGTTGCCGCATAATCTGAGTTCACAACATGTGTGAGACCTTGTTGTAGTAGACCACCACGCTGTCCGTTATCGACCACGACTTTTTGGAACTCTTCGCCTGTAACACCACTAATTCCGTAGTGCTTAGCCAATGCCCCATTAACGAAAGTGAAGTTCGGGTTAAATAGCTCTGCAACAGTTCCTTCCCCTTCAGTTAAGAAGTAACGGATGAACTCCGCTTGTTCTTGCACCATAGCGTTAACCACTTCAGTCGTTAGACCTGGTTTTTCAGGTAGCTCTTGAACTTGGGTATGAATGTAGTAACCAATAAAATCGGTAAAGCGCGCAATGCCTCTCGGGCTAGTCAGCATGCTTGCGACTTCTGCGGCCACTTGTTCGTTGGTCTCTAATTCCCCACGAGATGCTTTCGCTAACAAAGACTCACTTGGCGTTGTACCAAGGAAGCTGTATGAAAGCGCGGTAGCAACTTCGTACTGACTTAGCTCATAAACGTGAGCTTCATCTGTCAAAGTACCTAGCTCTGAGCGGTATAAGAAATTCGGCGACAACAGCATTGACGCAACCAAGTCTCTCGCTCCATATTGCCCAAGGAAAGAGTTAAATCTTGATTGCTCGTCAGTGGTTAATGGTCGGCGGTATATTTTCTGACCCAGTTTAGAAATGAACTGTGCTTTGTTAACATTCTCACTGTAGCCAATGGACGCTAAGTCAATACGGCTCGCGATATCAACTGCCACCGAGTGGTACTGCTTCATGTCCTCAGTTAGGATGACACCCTGACTAGATTGGCCAGCGAACTTAAATTCACGTTCATATTTGTCTTTTGGCAGTTTTTGCTTATCAACGGTGATGGCAAATAGATCTTGAATGGTATTCGCATACTCAAGGTTGGTCAGTAGTCTAACCTGTCGTTCACCATAAGACTCAGTTTGACCAAGGTACTCACTCCACACATCATCAAACAAGTGGTCTGCAATTTCTTGCGCACAGGTTAGATCACAGTGACCCGCCACCGGCATCGACATAATTTTATCGATAAGAGCATCGTACCCTGCATTGTTCCACGCGTTTGCCTTATTCGCATTATCGAAGAACTCTGTTGAGTGACACGCATTACAGTTCTGCGCGATAAGATCTTCGCCAGAGTTAAAACCAATAAACTCCACATCTAAGTTATGCTCTAGGCTGGATTCATTAATCGCCACATTGAGCTTAGATGGCTGAGGGAAGTAGTTCTTTAGATATGGGAAACGAACTTCGTACGTACCATAGTCTAAAGTCTCTTCTAATGACGCTCCCCAAGCAACTTCACGCTCAAACGTTTCGTTTTGCGCTTTATCGATAAAGGTGAGGCGTAAGCTAGATTCAGCAGCATTCGCAGGTTTCGCTGGTGCAGTAAACTTAACGACACCCACCAAATCTTTCGGCTTTTCAACATACTTCAGCTCAATCGTAGCTGTTGGAGCACTATTAGAGATCGTGATCGAATGAATACGTTGCTCTGGGATGAACTCACCAACATCATTTAAACGAACTTGATAAGTACCGTTTTCCAAACCATCAATGTTCATAGAAGGTGCATTCCACGCGACATGGAACTTACTTTCATGACCATTCGGATGAATCAGGGCACCACTAACCAACTCTTCACTTAGGCTACTATCCGGTGCTTCAGTGGTTGTGAACGTGATCTGCTTCTGGTTTGCTCCTGTTGCATCATAAGAAACGCGGTAAATGACACTCGCCTTATCATCTGATACCAACATTGAGCCATCGTTCAACTCTAAGAACTCGACTGGACGGCCAATACATGCGTCCGTTAAACACGCGTAAGATTCGACCGCTTGACGATCTCTCATCCAACCTGTCACTAATGGACGCTCATGGATCACATCGGTACCATTTTGAATAGTCACCATGCGGAGCTCTAACCCCGGGTGTTCTGGTTTACTGTTACCGTGAGTCGCGTAAACAAGGTGCTGGATATTGTCTGACTGTGAGTAAGCGTTCCAGAACTTCACCCCTAGTGGAGCACTGTTGGTGAACACATCAAACTCTGCGCCTACATAGTCTGTTGGTTTAACCACGTCATAATCGATCTGAGGCAAAATCGCTTTTGGCGGGATGATTGGGTAGCCGTCGCTGCCTTCACCACCAAGGAGTAGGTCTTGCCAATTCGCCATCTCATGATCCGTCAGGCCACGCGTGTCTTTACCGAAGAAAATTGGCGCACCAAAGTTTTGATTACCTGGGTTTGAGATACGGTTAATCTCGTCTGGGTTATCAAACTGCTGGCGGTTGTTGTCACTGAACCAGATTTCGCCCGTTTTAGGGTGCCAGTCAAAGCCCACTGAGTTACGAATACCATTGGCTTGGATTTCGTACTCACCCGTTTCTAAGTCAATTGCGAAAATTGTTCCGTAAAGCTCTTCTTCTGGTGTGGTACAAATGTTACATGGTAGACCAGCTGCGGTATAAAGCTTCTTGTCTGTCGGGTCGACCGTATTGAACTTGAGTGGATGTTTTTGGTGCTGCATCCGAGTCCACCACTGCGTTGTTGGGATCGGCGTTTTGGTACCGTCAGCAGGATAAGTGAAGATCTTTTCAGCTACAGGACGTGACTTAAAAGTCTCATTGATATTTTCAATCTTGTACAGAGCACCTACTGTGCTGTAGTAGAGATTACCATCGCGATACGCCACACCATGAGGCTCTTCGCCTTCCGCCACGACATAAGTACCGATTGGCTGTTTCGTTTGAGGATCAAGCTGAACAGCGTAAATAGTGCCGCCTAGAGGTTCGCTATCCAACATAATTGAAGAGGAACCAACGAAGATCATGTTGTCACCCATCGCCATTGAGCGAGGTTGATAAATCCCTTCTAAATAGGTTTCAACTTTCACCCCACCTAATGGGAACAGGGCTTCGGTAGCAATCGGCGCTCGGTATAAAGCATCGATATCAATTTGGCGCTCTTCAGCTTTAGCAAAATTCACCAGCCAAGGGGAAAAACGGGCAACGTAACCACTGAAACCATCAAGGTTCAATTGATACAAACAGTCTTCACCTAAACCATCGATATTGACGGTTTCGCCCCATGTTCCTTCAATCTTGGTGGTGGTGCCGTCTGTTGGACAATAAAGAGAACCAGTCAAAACTTGGTCTTGTAGCTCAGCAGGAGGATTTAAGAGGTCTTTATGGTCAAAACTTGGAAAAGTAATAGCTAAACGATTGCCTTCAAACGCTTGCTCAACATTGAGTGCAACATTTTCTGAACGTGTTTGCGCTCCTTTATCATCAGTAGCAACGGCGAATAATTGATAATCACCTTCACTCAGCCCTTGGTGACTTAGTGTAAATGGAGCCTGACTCGAAGTACCCGCTAAAATGCCATCAATGTAGTACTCTACCTTTGCAACTTGACCATCTTCATCGCTGGTATTAGCGCTCAACACAAAAGCTGAATTCGCTGTCACATTAGGTTGTACGACTGAGATAGAAGGCGCGACGTTTGGCTCCGCATCACAAGCCCCTTCAACGTCCCATGCATCCGTCCAGAAATTGCTACCGTTCCATGCAACGCCTGGCTCATAGGGTGCTTGTCCACACCAACCAAACTGTTTACATACGTAGATGGAACCATTGTTCTGTACCTTGTCACCAAACACATAATTACCGCCATTCTGGTACTGAGGTACATCACAGCTTCCACCGGAGCTCTCTCCACCAGACAAGGATTTTGCAGTGATATTGATTTCTGACGTACGTGTTGTATTGCCTGCAGCGTCAATAGCTTCAGCTACGATAGCTGTTTTACCTTCTTGCGCGATTACAACAGCGGTATATGGCGCATTTTTCTTCGTCGCAAGTAAATCGCCATTTGCATAGAAACGCACCTCAGTTAGATCGCCGTCTACATCCGAAGCCTGTGCAGTCACTACGATTGATTCGCCTGATAGAGTGTTTACATGAGACTGTGGTGAAACAATACTGATGACTGGAGGTGTGGTTTCAACAACTGGAACCTTCACTTTAAACACTTGAGGTGGCGACTCCGTTCGGTTTCCTGCGATGTCATAAGCCGCTGTATGGAATGTATAAATACCTTCACTTGCTGGCGTAAATTGGAAATCGAATGGTGGCTGTGTTTTTGTCGCTAACTTTTGTCCATCTACATAAAACTCTACGCCAGCGAGATCATTATCTACGTCACTAGCATCGGCAATGACATTCAAAGAATCACCTAGTTGTAGCTCGACTTCACCTGTTGGTTGAGTAATACCAACTTCAGGTGCAGTGCCCTTGCTTGGTTCCACAGTAACCGTGCGAGTAACACTTTGTGTGACATTCCCTTTAGAGTCGTACGCTTTTACATAAACAGAGTGCGTTCCTACCCCTAGATCGGCAAGATTAAATTCGTATGGCAACGCTTTATCATCAGAGACTTGACGATCATTAACAAAGAACTTAACACCAGCCAAGTCGCCATCAACATCGGAAGCTTGCGCAGTTAGCGTCAAAAGCTGGCCTTCTACGATTGAGATATTTGAACTAGGGCGAGATAAAGTAACGCTAGGCGCGTTATTGGGCTCAACCACACTATCATCACCCGAAAAGCGAAAAGAAGCTTCAATTAACGCGCTGTCCAACGTTCCACCATAGCCAAATGTCATCGAAACAGACTCACCAGGCTTCAGCAAACGAGATGTACCGTTATACGCCGCAAATCCCAAAGTATTGGTGAACATATCACCATTCGCCTGTGAAGAACGCAGAGTCACACTAGCTCCACTCAATCCCCATGGGGCGCTATACATAGGAGATGGTGTATCAAAACGAAACTCGTTCTTATGCAGTTCAATTGCACTGCTACCATTGTTTTTAAAGGTAATTTGGTAATTATTCCAATGTGGCGAAGGCGACGCGGGTTGAACCAACTCCCCCACCATTCCGCCATTTAAATTCACACTAGCAGCAACATCCGTAGCTAGAATTGACATTGGCAGTGTTAATAGAACACGGTTTTTCAACATTTTTCTCCTAAATAATGTTTTCATTTCTTTTTCAAAGTAATAACAATCAGCCTTGGTAACAACGCCCATTTATTAAGTAAATTAAAAACAGGAAACGCCCTACAAACAAACCCAGACAGAAAATCAATAACTAAAACCAATAAGAGCACTTGCACTTATATAAGCAGCAAGGTAAGAGCACAGAGACAAATAACACTGAGATTGAGGAAATATAATTATCATCAAGTAATAAATTACTTATATTCCTCAACGAAAAACGTGGTTGATAAGCGGCGAAATATTAGACAGCAATGCGCTTTTTACAGGTGGGACACTGCGCCACTGATTCTTGTAAAACCCTTCAACTTCCTTGTAACACAAAGGGCAGCAATGTCGCTTTGCAGTAAAGTGGGCCTTAGGGGTTTGTAGAAAAGAGTGTTGATGCTTACGACAGACAATAGTTACGGGTGTGCGACTATTGATATATTCGACTTGACTATAATCATATTTCATACCCCAACGCTTAGTCGCTTTAGATATAAAACTTCTAGTATCATCTTTGGGAATTGGCATGTTAATCTCTAGTTGCTTAATGGCTGAGTTTAAATAAAGAAAAGCAAGCCCCCAATCATGAGAGATATCATATATTCACCTATCAATAACGATTAAGGCTGTGAGCTTTCTTTGTCATCTACGTCTTATTATTACAACGAAATATTAACAAGGTTTTTGTCGCCATTTATATAAGGCAGGTCCTTATAGTTAATAAGGATAGGTAACCAATTACTGAAGGATTAATCCTACAAGAAGGGTTTGAAGTATAAAAAACGCCTAACATGTATAAACCATGCTAGGCGCCAATGTTCTTTATTGGTTTAATATTCAAAACTCTTTATTGAAATAACGACTCGGCGATTTTTCGCTCTTCCCTGCGGAGAATCGTTACTCACAAGTGGTGCGAGTTCTCCTTGGCCTTCATACTGAATCTGTTTTTGAGGAACGCCTAAATCGAGCAGCTTATTTGATACAAACTGTGCGCGCTTAACCGATAAAGATTGGTTGTACTTTTCAGGGCCTGTAGAGTCAGTGTGACCAACAACTTCAACATTAGCTTGCGGATACTGGATAAGAATATCAGCGATAGAACCAAGATTGACTTCAGTTTCGGCTGAATCGAAGTTGAAGCTTGAAGAGATCATAAATGGTGAGAACCGCTGCGTTGCCGGAGCCACATCAGAGCTCTTCACTGGCTCATTCCCACTGGTGTGAGACACTCCTTCTTGTATCCGCTTCTCCTCATATGGCTCAGCGGTAACCATACCATGACTAGAACTATTAGGATGGCTAAAAGTATATGTAATACCTAGGAGCAATGCATTGCTGTCATATTCACCGGTTGTGTATACATCACCAATCGAAGGAATGTATTGGTACCCAGCCGACATAGTCAGGCTTGGGGCTACTTGATAACTCACTCCAGCTTCAGCTAAAGGTGAGAAACCGCTGCTTTCTTTGTAATCAGAAGCTTGGGTTCTCTCCATTTGCCAATAAGTAGCACCAGCACGAGCGTAGATACTGAGTGAGTCTTGTAAATACCAATCATAGCGAATCGCACTTTCTAAAAGTTGGGTACTGATGTCAGCATCGGCAGGCCCAAACTCTAATCGTGGTTGATTCTGATAACCAAGGTCCCAAGACCAAGATTGAGATAGCTTCAACCCTCCATATATACCCCAAACCGGGCTACCACTGTTATTCTGGTCAAAATCATCATCATAAGACAGCTGAAAGCCACCCTTTATGCCAATAAATGGAGCCGGCGTACTTGATGCCCAAGCTGCATTTGTAGTGGATATCACTATTGCAGCCAACACTATATTCACTTTCATTTCTCTACTCGCTCAAAACATTCATGAGTCTGTCGTCAGTATGTGAATAAGAACTTTTCTTAACGTGCATCATCACAGCCGACGTCAAACAGGAAAAGGGGGTGGATTATATAAGTTTGCAGGCTAGGATGAGTGACTAAGGGCCATCAAGATTGAAATCCTCCTTAGCTTACTAGGTTAGTAGATTAATCCTACAAGTGAGCTGGGGGGAGCTTAGTTTGATATATACAGTGAGTGATCTTGTGACTCTATAGTGACTCCTATCAGGCATAAAACATCATCAAGAATAGCCACATTGAATCAATTCATTGCACAACCATATGCAAACCAAATTCCTACAGTAAAAACAAGAACTTACTTACATCAGTTTTATAAAACAATGATAGCCAGTAACTCAAGCTTGCAACATGATAGTAAGCTTAGATAAAGACAATTTATCTTCATAAACAATAAGTTCAGTAGACGCAATTCATAGCCAGGTCACCTCCATGCCCAAAGACAAAGAGAAAAAAATAGCTAATGTGATTAACAATATGCTTAAGTTTAATGCTGAGCCCACGTCAGCATGTGTCAGACAGCGGCTCGAGTTCCTTGGTATAGAAAAGTCCGACATAAATCATCACATCAGATTACTTTATCAAGAAGGGAAAATAAGCGACTTAGCCCAAATTGAAAGAGATACCGAAAAATACTTACGGGCATTTCATGGGCGAAAACGAGCTGAGGAGCAATTACTTGCCAGCCAATACAATACTGAACAAATCAGCCTAGTTTTGGATTCTCTTTATAGCAACATTGACGAGTTTAACTTGGCATTAAACTGTAAAGTAGAGAAGTTTGGGACTGGTCTACCACAAAGCGACGAACAGCGCTCTCAAATCGTCTTTTACTTGCAAAGACAAGGGCACAAACTCCCTATCGTTTTGCAGTTACTCAAAGAAGAGTAACCTCATTAGCCCATACCAAGGCTAATGCGCATTTATAGCGAGTTAGCCGTATGGCTGGTGAGATAATGCTGACGAATTAACGGATTTGATAACATAGTATAAGGAGGAAACAAATAAAACCGAGCCAGTAAGTCCAACGTCGGGTGATGATGAGCAAAAATTGACTCCCCTCCATACAGCTCTAACAAGTTGTTGACCAGTTCAGTATGAGATTTCATTAAGGAATAGTAGCTACACAAACTTTCATCTTCTAGGTGACGCTCATACAATAAAGACATCAATTCACTCAAGAAATTAGACTCTGGCACCACAGCACATGAATGTAACTTTATGTGTTCATGCGGTACAACAGACAAAGCATTTTGTACCTGATCATAATAGGGCTTATCTTTACCAATGATATTCTTAGGCACAAATGCTGACATTAAATGCCCATCACCTGACCATCGTACTCTAAAACAGCCCAATCTAAATTTGGATACAAGCTCTTCTGCTGAATAGTTTTCACATAGGTACTCAAAGTCATCATGAATAACATGGTTGTGATTCATTAATTGATGTTTAACTAAAGTCTGTAACTGCTCTGGCCTTGTAAGGCGAGTTATTGAACGGGAAGAAAAGTATGTAAAAGTAAACGGTCTAGGATACAGTTTTTCTAATATGAGCTTCTCTTTGTTTTTCTTTGCAAGGTTTTCCTTGAACTCCACATCAATAATTTCACCAACCATCCCGATTTCGATTAGCGAAACAACTTTTCTTTCATTTGAGGGGATTGATGCACTATTTTTCCACCTAGAGAGAGAAATACTCATCTATGATTATTACTCTTTTTCACATCAAACTAGCTTTATGATAGAGAGTAAATGAGAATTCAAGCTAGATCCACTTGGCGATTGTACCTATGTTGTCACTGTATGTTTTCTCGATAAGAAAATTGGTCATAAATGAATAAGGTTCGAATAGTTGATAGTTACATGGTTGGCCACTTTTAGTAAATGTTGGTAACGATTTAGAACCATATAAGTTAAATAACTTTTTCCATAACGGGTTATGTGTTTGAGATAACATTGGACTTTTTAACCATTTAGAGTCAGAAAAGTTTCGAGAGCATACATACGCGAAACTCAACTTCATAAAGTCAAAATCCGTCACAACACTGCTAGAAATGACATTTACATTTTTCATAGTAAATTCTTGACTTATCAAAGCACGAAAATAGTCTCCGTTTGGAACATTTCTAGCAATCAGTTCTATAGGAACTGTTGCAATCAAAACATGGTTTATCAAAATACCATCATAATAAAGTGCGATTAGTTCCAATCCAAATAAATCGATCATTTCCTCTAACGAGTGTTTATTAAGTAGCCATGAATAATCATCACCAACGTGATGTGTGTGCCTATAAATGCGGCCATCTTGGAAAGCACTTGTTATCTCATCAATGCTTTTTAAAACTCGGAAATGACTTTGGCTAAAGTAAGTTTTTAACCCTTCATTATGGAAAATTTTCTCCATCAGCTCATCATAGACTTTTGCTTTTGCTTTGTTTATCGAAGGGATAATTGCATCATACGATTTAACCGAGTCCAAGATGTCTAACATTGCAACCTGTTTTATGGGGCTAGGAAGTACATTGCCACTTTCCCACCTAGAGTAAGTCGTTGTATCAATTGATTGAAACTGACGATTTTTTTCAGACAATAACGTGCAAACTTCAATTTGCTTCATATTTTTTGATAGTCGAACATTTCTAATTTTATCTGAAAACTTATTCACCTTTACCCCTTAGAAGTATTCGTTCATATTGGGATAATTTCATATACTAAGGTTCTAAATTTATTTACCTCTCCAATTAGTACTATCTCCCTCATCTAAATCAGACCAAAGATTAAAAATTAAACACATCTTATCTAATAAACAAAAGATTGAACCTCACCATTCACAATGAACGATTAAAAATAACAAATAATTGGTGAATAGACAGTTTCCACAGCCACAACAAAACAACATGATTTATGACGATCACTCAAGGTTATATCTAAAGCTTGAAATTAGCATTTAGGAAAAATTACTTCTCAATAATAAATACAAAAATCAGGAATTTAAAACAGTTAAAAATAAAAAACACGAATAACAAAAATACCAAATTATAATAGATAACAATACCCCAACAGCATATTCCACTGGGGTACCATTTATGTAATCTTATTCAACAATGGTTAAGTTCTTAGTGCCTAAGAAGTCTCCATACTTAGAGTAAAGATATATCGTCACTGGACCTGCACTTTCGCCGCCTACTTCGAGCCTGTACCCTGACTCATTGATTATTCTGGCGTTATTGTTACTCAATGCCGCTTTGGTATCTTTAGCAAAATCATAATAAACACCATTAGACTGATGGAAGCCGACCCTGATATAAAAATTAAATGATTCACCCACTTTAATTTCATCAACAGGGATATCCATATTATACCCTGTCATCCATACTCCATTGGTAATCCGACTATCGACACCTATCGTATCTTCTGCTTGGTAAAGCTCACCGTTAAAGTAAATACTCCCAACGAATTCTGTATACGCATAGTCTCCATCATATTTTTCATCATAGAAAAACTTAAACCCTTGTAGTGTTTGTTCATAAGCAAGATCAGACGATCTGATTGTCCATGCAACATCTTCATATGGATAAGTAACGGTTGTGCCATTACTTAAAGCAACTTTCACATAAGGCTTATGATGAACATTAAGAACCAACTCACCGATAGCATTTTTTTGTGGGTAGTGAATTGTCGCACTTTGAACCGTCACTGCTTGTTCAACCTGAAGCACCACCGTTTTATCAACAGTCAGTCCATTGTATGAAGCCGTCAATTCAATAGTGCCAGATTTAAGTGGGTACAGCGTATTCCCTTGTATATCAATCAGCTTCTCATCTGGAGTTGAACTTTTAACGCTATAAGTTACTGAGCCTGCTGGTCGAGTTTGGCCATCCGTATAATGAACAGTAACAGTTGGGGTAATATGACCACCTACATATGTACTAACCGTCGCATTAATATTAACGTCGATAGACGCCATAGGATTACTCGGCACAGTCACTTCGATTGGTTCTGATGTCGCATTTCCATTTAGGGAAACTGCTTTAACATAGTAAGTTCCCGGTTGAAGAATACTCAATACTGCGGAATAGTCTGGGTTAGTTAAATCAACGGAATAATATTCTGACCCCAATTGATCATTTGCAGAGTTAGTCACCGTGAGGCTACAAGTTGCGCAAGGTTCACTAGCTCCTGTACTGACTTGGCTATAAATATTAAACGGATAGCCATTATCAGTGATTAGATAGTTGTCTACATCCGGGTTGTGCGGTGCCAACGTTAAGCTTTCAACCTGATCAGATGTCACCTCAATTTCCACTGAATTGCTCACACCATCTACACCATTAAGCTTGGCGTAAACTGTTCCTGATATAGCTTTAGTAATTGACACTTCACCTAAGGAATTACTGTCAATCATCGAACCAAAAATTGTAATTTCCGATGGATCAGTGACTTCACTTCTTAGACCCGAATTATAATTTTTATACACTGTGTATTTAAGCTTGTCGCCGACGCGATACGTTGCTTTCTCTAACTGCAACTCAAAATTGGTCAGGGTCATATCGACACCACCAACTTCTACATCAATACTCACGTCTGGAGACGCACTCAATTCTACTTTGCCATCCACTACAGATGTACTGTAGGCATTTAATGTGAAATCGATATTGTTGTCTTTAACAACGAGTTTATTACCAACCAAATTGACGCCTGAATGTGGAGTAGCTAATTGCCACACGATCGTATTGTCGATAGCCTCAGAACCATCTTCATAATGGAGCTTAAGACTTAGATCGAAAGTGTCTTTGCCCGGTAATTTCGCCACTTGTCCATCAAGTGCAGTAAGATTACCAATGGTCGCACTTCTTGAGCTCACAACAAGCGGAGAAATAACTGTAGTCGTAATATCTTGGCTAAATTCGCCATAGCTAATGCTTAGATTCGCATCCCCCGTACCTTCGTAGTAGAAAACACTTGAAGAGTCATCAAATGACTTGATACTTCCACTTACATTCCAATTGACTGAGTTAGAAATGTCTCTTCTCACCATAACACCATCAGCATCAAATGTTCCGATGGCTTGGTAAGCGGCAATATTGCCATCCATTGCGACGACATCACTTACCTGATGAACCTCAACACTAACCAAGCGACTATCCGTATTGACAGAACTTGTCGCTAATACCGAACCAGAACGGTCATATGCAACTATCTCAAAATCACCCAGATCTTCAGGCGCATAAATATTATCAATATCAAAATATTCTTGACCTTCAATCACGACCTTACTGATCTGCTCTTCCGCGGTTTGACTCTGGCTATAAGAGCGTATAAGCCTATTAATATTTTGGGTACTAGAGCCTATAGAAATCTTTTCACCTGGTAGTGAGTAATAAACCTGTTCCGAAAACTTGAATTGCTCTTGTTTTTCTTCATTAATCGATTGAGATGTTTCTTCATGCCCACAGCCTACCAGCCCCAAGCATAATACGAATGCCCATAAAAATTTATATTTCATGTGTATACCCCCTGCGTAATTTCGGGGGATCATAAATAGACATAAAGAAACTAAAAATGGCAGATGAATTACAATTTTTTTCATGAATCAAGTGATTACTATGAGCTCGTCATAGAAATGTTCAAGACAGAGAGGGGAAAATTAAAAAAACCTTTATTATCAACACTTAAGATAAACAATAAATGTAAATAGATTAAATGAACTGCTTTATTTCAACGTTTCTATATAAATAAAAATCAGAAAAGTTACCTTTTTAAAAACCATGCTGATTCTATAAATCATTATAAAAACACTCTCCTTTAATCCCAGCCACTATTAATTCACCCTTTTCTCATTCAAATGAAGTTTAACAGCATTACTAATCCACAATACTTAATTAGAACATTTACTCAAGGGTTCACAGGCACAGAAGTCAAGATCGACACAATCAAGGTGCTACAAGTAAGGCCAACACCTTTTCTTCATAGAGCAACCAAATAATTAATCATCACGACAAAAAACTCGATTAGTACTACCACTCAATTGCTGCTTTAATCCGCACCGAAGAGATTTTCAAACTCTATTACTTAACTTCAAGGTGTTTACTATGTTCGCAATTGATGATGTAGTTGTTGCAACTAAAGGTGTTGATTTAGGCCAAATGGTTGTTGTTGGTCTAAGCAGCGGCGGTTACTACGTTCGCGTTTCTGTTGACGGTATGTCGCTAACTTACCCTGCAGCAGACCTGAAGAAAGCGTAATCGCCTCTAACTGTTACAAAAAAGCCCCGACAGCGTATGTTGTCGGGGCTTTTGCATTTCTATAAATAACGACGTTTATTTAGAACGAGAGTACTTAGGCTGTGCTTCGTTTTTATCCATTTCCGTAAATAGACCTTTTACCAAGCTGACACAGCCAATCAGTAAGATAATCGTAAACGGCATCGCCGCGATAATCGTGATCGACTGAAGAGCTTGAATCGACTGAGTACCACCAATCCAAAGCATAACAATCGCAATTAGACCTGAGATGATCGCCCACACGATTTTCTGCTTCATTGGTACTTCTAACTTACCACCTGCCGTCATGCTATCAATTACGATAGAACCAGAGTCTAGTGTCGTTACAAAGAAGACAACGATAAGTACCACAGCCACTACCGATAGAATGTCACCAATCGCGTAAGCTTCTAGCATGTAGAACAGGCTGAGAGAAACATCGTTAAGCTGTTGCTGAACACCTAACAGACCCACTTTATCGATCATCTGTTGGATAGCGATTCCACCAAAAGTAGACATCCAAGCTGTAGTCACCAAGGTTGGGATGATCAGTACGTAAGATAGGAATTCACGAACCGTACGACCTTTAGAAATGCGCGCTACGAACATACCAAAGAACGGGGCATACGCGACCCACCACGCCCAGTAGAAAACCGTCCAACCGTGTAGGAAGGTGGTATCTTCACGGCCTGAAGTCTGGCTCAAAGGAACAATGTTCTTCACATAACCCACAACCGCTGTCGTCATTGAATCAAACACAGTGGTGAAATTAAGCATCGCCATCAAACCCAAGAATAGGAACGCAATTGCCATATTCAGGTTACTTAGCAGTTTCACACCACCATCCATACCTCGCAGTACAGAGATAATCGCTAGACCCATGATGAGTACGATAATAGATTGCTGAAGTAACAAACTATTGTCCAGACCAAACACATGGCTAATACCGCTGGCTGCTTGTGTACCACCTAAGCCAAGAGATGTTGCCAGACCAAATAGAGTAACCAATACCGTCAGTACATCAATCACGTCACCTGTTTTTCCCCAAACCTTGTCGCCAAGTAGAGGGTAAAAAACAGAACGCATCGATAATGGCAGACCTTTATTGTAAACAAAGTACGCCAGACAAAGCGCAGTGACACCATAGATTGCCCACGCATGGAAGCCCCAGTGGAAAGTTGCTGCACCTAGCGCAAGTTCACGCGCTTCAAGGGTATGCGATTCCACATTCAGTGGTGTGCCGTACCAACCAGTGTAAAACGCGGTTGGCTCAGCAACGCCCCAGAAGATAAGACCAATCCCCATACCCGCTGCAAACAACATGGTGATCCATGAAACGGTTGAGTAGTCTGCCGTTGCCCCTTCTCCGCCCAAACGGACTCTACCAAAAGGAGATAGTGCAACAACAACTGCAAACAATAAGAAGATGTTTGCGCCCCACATAAAGAGGAAATCGAAGTAAGAAAGAACGGCACCTTTAACAGAATCAATCGCTGCTTTAGCGTCTGCTGGTGATAGCAGGAGTAAGGTGACAATGAAAAGAAGAGATAGGCCTACTGAGGCGGTGAAAACAGTGTTGTGGACATCCATTCCCCACTTGTTAACGTTGTCTTGACCGACTTGGTAATCAGTAGATTCAATGCTGTATTTTTTTGATTTAAAGCTCATATATCATGAGGTTTACATATCCGACTCAACGAATATAAAGACCAACTCCATGTTAGTGATAGTTTGATTAGCGACGAAATACTCCGACCATCGTTGTGATGACACATACCCTTTCCTAGCAGGTATTGTGGGACTCATCACTAATCCCCAACACGCTATACTACCACATAGAGGGTGTTTTTTGGCTCAACTACACCAAAAACACCGTTAAGCGATACCAACACACTGTTAAATATACAAGTTATCTTTCGGCCCTTAAGATTGCTCTGCCCTCTTCAATTCAACCTTTGAATGGTTGGCTAACGAAACAAATAGTAAAGATGATGCAATGAGCATAAATGCGGTAAGAGTTTCAAGACATCAATAAAAAGCTAGAAGAATGGATGTTTAATTTGCTTAGGGAAAACCAAGAGCTGTGGAGCCGTGAGAGTTTGAAAGTAATTCCATACACTTTTGGTTTTATGGGCGCACAAGGGGAATTTCATGGAACATTACCAAAGATAAAAAGGCTGACGGACTCGTAACCGTCAGCTTTAACTTTACTTATTGAAATTTATCGCCCGCTGCGGCGACAAATGCCATCTCTACTAACAAGTTGGGATCGGCCAACTCAACTTTTACACAAGCTCGGCTTGGAGCTGTGCCTTCTTCAAACCATTCATCCCACACTTCATTGAGCGCGTCGAAGTTGGCAAAGTCCGTCAAGTAAATAGTTACTGATAAAATACGCGTTTTATCACTATCAACTGAGGCTAACATTTGCTCTGCTTGGTCGAAAATCTGTTGAATCTGCCCTTTTACATCAGCAGAAGTATCCGCTTCAGCAACTTCCACAAAGTTAGCGATACCATTAAAGATGGTCACGTCTGACCAACGTTTGGTCGGATTAATACGGTGAAGTGTCATTGTTGTTCTCATTCATTGTTAAGTTCTAATAGACAGACAGGAGCATCTATTTGGCACTGGTAGCCCGTTGCTCGCAAACTGCCGTCTTGAGGATTTCGGTGGTAACTGACTAGGTTGTTTGAATGCTGATTGGCCGCAATCAACCATTCACCACACGAGGAAATAATAAAGTCTCGCGGAAACAGTCCATCAACGTCGACCATGCTTACCCACCTCACAGTCTCTTCCGTCACGTCAAAACAACTGATCGCATTTTGCTGACGGCAAGACACATACACAAAACGCTCGTCATCAGAGAGTTTAATCGCGCTGGCGGCTTCACCTTTGTCGTGGTTTGGCAGTAAGTCAATCTGTTGCCCTACCTGCCAGCCTTGCTGTGTTTGATTCAAAACAACTAGCGTCTCGCTCAACTCACAGACTACATACGCGACATCTTCAGCACGGTTAAACACTAAATGTCGTGGTCCTGAACCAGCCGGAAGCGACAAAGCTTGTGTAAGTGTAAAGGAGTCATCTTCTACTCGATAAAACCTTACTGCATCGCTACCCAAATCAACACTGACTAATGTTGATTCGGTATTTTGAAATAGCACTTGATGGGCATGAGGAGATTGCTGACGGTCTTGATTTGGACCTTGACCTTCTTCAAACAACTCAACAATGCATTTTATTGGGATGCCTTGGCTATCCAGTGAGTAAATGCTCACATTGCCTGAACCATAGTTGGCGATAGCTAGGTACTGTTCGTCTGAGGAAGTAGCCAAATGGCACGGATAGTCACCTTCGATAGGAATAGCGTGCGCATGTGATCCTTTTAAGCAGACTAACTGAGCACCTTGCTGCTGAGAGACTTCCGAAAAACTATAAACCGCACGTGAAGACTGAATAAGATACGAAGGATTACGAATTGGGTAGAAATCATCAAGGCGGATAATCTCACCTGTTTTCTGATTTAAACTCACCTGACCAATTCCTCTACTTTGGCTTGGTGAATCAGTGTAAGTACCGACGAGGAAGCGTAAGTGACCACTTGCTTGCATGGCATAGATTCCAATCAATAAACGTTAGAAACAACAATGCCGCCAGCTTTCGCTAGCGGCAATTGGTTTTCACAATTACTTAGTTAAAGTCTGAAGTAAGCTCTCAGTCGGCTTAACAATGGCAACGATGGTTTCATCAAGGATAATCGCATTCTCATCAATCAAGCCTTGATACTCTGCTGCATCTTCTGCTCTCACTGTTTGACCTTGTTTAGCAATATCAATCAATGTTGCTGCTAATTCAGCCACCTTGACGGTCGCCTCAGCCACTTTCACAGTATCAACAGACGCTACATTGTTCGCGAAGATTGGCGCCGCCTGTTTCGCAGCCATAGAAGCCACTTGGTAGTGCATTGACAGCTTATCAAGCGCCGCTTTATCACCGTTTGCAAACTCAACCACCAAATCGTTCATCTCATACACGGCTAGGCTTTCAACCGGCAGTGCATCAGCGAATCGGTTCAGTCGCTCATATTGGTTGTATAGGTCACCTTTGTTTGGCGTTGAAATCCACTTTTCCCAATGGCGTGCGTAGTACTGAGCTGGCTCGATGTATTTGGCTAAGGTCTGCAATGATGTTACGTCTGCACCGTTCGCTAGGCGCTTAAGCATCATATTAGCATCCGCATGGTGGCGCATTCCTAGAGAGATCTCAGACCAAGTGTCCATCACACTCATACGCTGATACATACTGCGTTCATCAGTCAGTTCTTGGCTTGACCATAGACGCTCAGCAATGGCGTAACTACGAGGCCATAAGCGCTGCTCAATTGTCATCGAGTCTAGATTTTCGCCCCAAATCGTAATTTCACCACCAAGGATTAGATCTTGCTCGTCACCTTTAAGCTCTGCTGGATATCCACCATTTGGTTCAGGGATGACACTGCCTGACATAACGCTACCCGCAACAAGTTCACCTGTTGCAGGCCAACGCACGTTACCTACAAGCTGGTAGCTATTCTCTTTCAACTTGCCACCGGCAAATTCATAGTTGAACTCAGTGTATGACATAAAGTTGTCGAAGTGACCGCGGAATTTAACTCCTGGTACGTATTCTAAAATATGGACTTCTTCACGAGACTTACCGTTGTAGTCGGTAAATGCGCGGAATGATCCGTCTTTTGCTTCGATAATGGTTAGATTACCTTTACGTGGGCCACCCTTGTTACGAGGTTTAACCCAACCGTAAGTTTCAAATTTTTCACCACTATGAAGTTTGTCATCGACGGTGATTCCTGTTGGCATAGGGTCATTGCGGTAGTGGTAGCTAGTTGGCTGTGCTTGGTCTAGGTAGTAGCCCGTGGAAAGCACACCTTGGTAACCCTCTTTCGCCGCTCGGCCAATGCTATCGTGTCCACGCCAGCTTTGAATAACAATCGACTTAGGTAAGTCTTTATGCCAAATCTCATCCCAACCCGACATCTTCTTACCGCGCTCTTCAAGCATCTTCTCAACTTTGGTGTTGAGGTAAGATTGTAAGCCGCGCTCACCATCTAGGTTATTGTCAGCAATGAACTTTTGAATCTCTGGATTTTCTTTCCACTGTTTGTAATTTGGCTCATCACCACCAATGTGGAAATACTCGTCAGGGAAGAGTTCAACAACCTCATCAAACACACTTGCTAGCATGGTATAAAGCTCAGGGTTAGTTGGATCCATCAGTGGTTCAAATACCCCCCAACCACGTTGCTGCGGGTAAGATTGCTCGCCCATACCAGACATCAACTCTGGATAAGCGTGCGCAACAGCAGACGCATGGCCTGGCAATGAAATTTCTGGAATAACACGAATACCTAGATTGCGCGCGTAGTTCACAACATAACGAATTTCGTCTTTGGTGTAGTAATCACCATCTGCCGTTTCTGACCAAAGCTTGGTGTAGTTATCAAGCTGAATACGAATGCCTTGGTCATCCCAAATGTGCCAATGGAAGACGTTCATCTTGGCTGAAGCCATAGCATCCAGTTGACGTAGGATGACATCTAACTCAATGAAGTGGCGAGCGGTATCGTAAGAAACACCACGCCATTTAAAGCGAGGTTCATCTTCAATCGACACAACAGGTACTGAGTAACCCGATGCGTCAGTTGTGACTAGCTGAAGGAATGTCTCTAAACCATGGAATGCACCGTATGGGCGATCTGAAGAAATACGGATTTGACCATCTTCAACTTCAAGTTGGTATGACTCGTCACTTTCGATGTTCTGTACGTCGTCTTTCGGCCCCTTGCGAATATCAATCACTAGAGTCGCGTCTTTTTCAGACTCAGCCTGCCAGTGGAGCATTGGCAGGCCAGTCTGACGGTATAAACGTTCCATCGTGCGTTTAGCATTAAACTGAACACGCTCTGAATCGTAACCTTTGATGTAAATGCTAAATTCTTTATCAATGCTAACCGTACCAGAACCCAGTTCCACTTCTTGCGGGTAAGGCATTAGGTTAAGGTCAGTGTTTGGAGCCATCGCCATAACGTTAGTACTTAGCCATCCAGAAATCAGTAGGGTAAGAGTGGTTCTTTTCATCTTTGTATTCCTATTATTTTTTATTATTGGATTTCTGTTATGCGACTAACTCAACAGCTTCACGCACTAGTCGGCCAATTTCATCCCACTGCTCATTTTCGATTAATGCTGGTGCCACCATCCAAGTACCACCGCAACACACCACACGATCAATCGCTAGGTAGTCATTCACGTTACCCTTACCAATACCGCCTGTTGGCATTAGGCTCACATCAACGTAAGGCGCTAATAATGACTTCACCATTGCCACACCGCCTGATGCTTCTGCTGGGAAGAATTTTAAGAAGTTAAGACCAAGTTCTAGTGCTTGCTCTACTTGGCTTGGGTTGTTCACACCAGGAACGATTGGCATACCGATCTCTTGGCAGTAACGAACCGTATTTGGATTTAGACCCGGCGCTACCACAAATTCAGAGCCTGCCGCTTTTGCCTGATCTACTTGCTCTGCGTTAAGTACCGTACCTGCGCCAACGCACATTTCTGGGTAAGCTTCGCTCATTGCTTTGATAGAGGCTGCCGCTGCTTCTGTGCGGAATGTCACTTCTGCTACCGGAAGACCATTTTCGACCAAAACTTTCGCTAGCGGAATGGCGTGTTCAACTTTGTTGATTTGAATTACTGGGATTACTTTGAACTGTTTTAGTTTGTTGATCATTTCGTTTGTCATTGTTCTATACCAATCAAAAATTAAGAAAGGGTGAGGTGCGCCATTTCCGATTTAGGAATGATCGCTCCTGAAAATTGAATAACGGTTGAGGCCAGTTGATGTCCTAATGTTGCAGATGCTTCTGCGCTTTGACCATTTAGGCGTGCAGCCAAATACCCTGCAGCGAACGAGTCCCCCGCAGCGCACGTGTCTACCACGTTGGTTACACGTTCAGCACTCACATAAGCGTGCTGCTGCTCACCATCTTGCTGCCAAATCACTTTACACGGCTCACTACCACGCTTAATTACGGTCTCTTTACAACCTAAGCGCAGACTGCGTTGCTCCACGCTTTCGTCCTCCCCCCAAACAAGCTGGTCATCATCTTCTGTAATAAGAGCAATATCGACGATAGGTAGCAGTTGGCTATACCAAGTTTGGGCCTGCTCAGTTGTCCATAGTTGTGGTCGGAAGTTGTTGTCGAAAATAACTTTACCACCGGCCACCGAAAACTGCTTTAACGCACCAATAAGCCGTACCTTACTTGCATCGGAAAGAATCGCTAGGCTAATACCACTAAGGTATACAAAATCCAGCTCACCTTGTTTCATCGCTTGTTCTAACTTGCTCAGATCGCTGCTTGTAAAGTAGCTTTTCACCGCGGCGCTATCACGCCAGTACATAAAGCTGCGCTCACCGTGCTCATCAGTTTCAACCATATATAAACCAGGCAGTTTATCGCCATATTGCTGAACCAACGCGATATTAATACCTTCGCCTTGCCAAGTTGAAATTAGCTGCTGAGAAAGCGCATCTTCACCAAGACCTGTTGCATAACTCACTGTTACAGGGGTATTTTCTGTTAGGCGAGAAAGATAAAGTGCAGTGTTTAACGTGTCGCCACCAAAGCCTTTTTTTAGAGGAAGGCCGCTTAGTTCGATCATGCATTCACCAAAGAATGCAATGTGAAGTTGATTTGTCATTGAGAGGCTAACCTTATCAAAGAAGGTGGCTCCGTTGAGCCACCTGATTTCAGTGTCTAATTACGATGCACTTTGCGCAGTTTTGCGATTTTGAAGAGACGCATCTTCTTCAATTTGACCTTTGTCTGAAAGTTCCATTTCCATCAATGCACGCTCATCGTCAAGGATTGCACGAGCCATCTCAGGTGTCACTTTGTTCGCTGGTGTCGCCATGCTAACTACCACACCTAGCGTTAGAGCAAATAGACATGAAGGAATCACAGGGTTGCCCCAGAAAGCCGTTAGGTCAGCATTTAACATTACAGTGAATGAAGCAACTGACGCGCCCACTAATGTTGCGATAGCACCTTGCCAGTTGTAGCGTTTCCAGAAGCGACCTAGCATGCCGCAAACAAACATGCCTGACATCACTGTTGAGATCATCTTAGTGATGTAGCCGATGATGTCGTTTGAGGTTAGTGCAAACAGTAGAGCAAAACCGATAACCACAATCAGAGCAAGACGAGAGTAGTTCAGCATCGATTCTTTGTTTGGTACGCGGCCAGTAAACATTACATATACGTCACGAAGCAGAATCGATACACCAGCGATAGCATCAGAACTTGCACTCGACATTGTTGCAGAAAGACCAGCGATAAGAACAATCAGACCAACACCCACAGGAAGAACCGTCGCCGCTACGTAAGGAAACGAGAAGTTCGGATTATCTAACGTCGGGTCAATCGCATGTGCTGCCATACCGATGATTGCTGGAATGATAGAGAAGAATAGGTATAGAACACCTGACGCCACAAATGAACGACGAATTGTTGAAACATCTTTACCAGAGTATATGCGCTGGCGGAAAGAAGGCGTTGCCAGAACACCAACACCAATCACTACAGCCAGTGAGATAGCAGGTAGCAAACCGAGTTTTTCAATCGCTAAGAAGCTAGTTGCCGCAGGGTCCATCGCTTCATATAGGTTATCAAGGCCACCAATGTGCTGCACAGAAAGTACCGCCATTAGGATGAAGCCAGCAAATAGAATGATTGCTTGAATCGTATCTGTCCATACAACGGCAGTGTAGCCACCAATAACAACATAGATCGTAAAGGCTGCTGCAATGATCACTTTTGCTGTATTGAGGTCAATATCCGCAATCCAAGCTAGGTACATACCACCACCTAGAATATGCGCGCCTAACCAACCAATAGAAGCGATAAAAATAAGCAGACCAACGACGTTTTTCACAATGCGATTCGCACCAACGTAATACGCCAGTTCTTCACTCATTGTCATAAAGTTAAGTTTACGCACTGGGGCAAACCATAACGCCAACAATAGAATGCCGACTGCGCCACCAATGCCATAAAGAGCACCGGCCCAACCATTAGCGTAACCAAAGCCGACAGCACCCATACTTGAGCCCGTGCCAACCATAGTTGCAACAGTGGTACCTAAAACAAGGAACAGAGGAAGGCCACGGCCACCCAGTAAGAAATCTTCACCTGATTTTTGATTGCGTGATACGAACCAGCCAAGCCAGATTAAAAAAAGGACATAGGCGCCAAAACCAGTAAGGAAAAGTGTGCTATTCATCAAACACCTCTTAGGAAAAATCCATATTCAATTGAGATTTATTACAACAGCAGTAATTAAATCTTATTCCTATATAAACAGTTAAAATATAAGTAGATATTTAATTAACTATTTATAGCGCTGTTGTTTATTGTTATTTTTTGTAGGGAGGAAGCGCCGAGGTAATTCTAACAGGGAATAGATTAACCCCGACACTTAATACTATATAATTGTGATGTTTATCGGCGATCTTCGCGGAAACACGTCACATCAACTTCAACTTTTACATCAACTACTAGGTCACAAACCATACAGATACGTGCAGGTGGGTGCTCGCCAAAGAACTCTTTAAATACTTTGTTAAATGACTGGAAGTAACGAGAGTCTGTTAAAACAACCTTAACATGCACAACGTCTGCTAGCGTGTAGCCCGCTTCTTCCATGATGTCGACACAGTTCTGAATTGCTAGGCGAGATTGATCGATGATGCCACCTTCAACGACTTCGCCATCTGTCATTGGTGTTTGACCTGATACATAAAGGAAGCCACCCGCTTCGGTTGCACGTGCAAATGGAAGATGTTGACCACCGGTACCTGTACCACCTTCTACACCGTAACGTTTAATAGACATAATATTCTCCAGTATTTAAAAATTTAATTAATATAAGTAACAATTGATATTTATTTTAGGAATCATTTATCTTCTATAAATAAATGTTCCATTTCTTTTTTCGCTAACGTTGCCTTCAAAATAAGACAAGTCACCATTTACAAATACAGATTCAATACCTTGCGCCATCGAAATAGGATTTTCGAATGTCGCTGTATCTTTAATTGTATTCGGATCAAATAAGACTAAGTCTGCAAATGCACCAACACGAATTTCACCACGACCTTGCAGGTTGTATCTTTGTGCCGACATTCCAGTCATTTTGTGAATCGCTTCCGCCAACGAAAATAGCTTTTCTTCTCGGCAGTAGTGACCCAATACCTTAGGGAAAGTCCCCCATAAACGAGGGTGTGGATGCGGATCGTTTGGTAAGCCATCAGAGCCCACCATAGTTAACTTGTACTTAAGAACACGTTTAACGTCGTTTTCGTCCATACAGTGATAAACCGCACCGGCAGGCTGCAATGCTTTTGCTGCTTCCATTAAAGGTAGGTTCATTTCATCCGCAATCTGTTTTAGCGTTTTACCTGCATGTTCTGGCTTAGCTTCTGACCAGGTAATGAAGATGTCGAAATCATCCGTTACCTGTTTCAAGTCAAGAGTCGAAGAGCTAGCTGAATATGGGTAACAATCACAAGACACATCTTGGTGCTCAGACACCTTGTCCATCAGATTCAGAACTTCAACGGTACGTCCCCAGTTACCTGCCCCTGCACACTTCAGGTGAGAGATCACGACTGGAACTTTGGCAAATTGGCCAGTTTCAAACGCTTCTTCCATCGCAGAAATGATTTCTTCAAATTCAGTGCGCATGTGCGTGGTGTAAATACCGCCATGCTCACCTAATATTTGCGCTAAACGCATCACTTCATCTGCATTGGCTTGTTTTGCGCTTGCGTAAGCCAAACCAGAGCTCAAACCAAGTGCTCCTTCCGCCATTGCTTGATCAAGGGCAACACGCATCTGAGCAATTTCTTCATCGGTCGCGGTGCGTTGAAGATCATCCATTACGTTATTACGTAGGGCCGTATGACCAACCAACGCCGCAACGTTAACAGCAGGTTTTGCTTCTTCTACTGCTTTTGCATAACTCGCAAACGTTGGATATTTAAAGTCTTCACGCTTACCCAGTAGGTTCATCGGGTCAGGTGGATCGCCCGCTAATACCGCTGGGCTTGCGCTGATGCCACAGTTGCCAACAATCACAGTAGTGACACCTTGGCTAATCTTTGGCAGACACTCAGGGAAACGAATCACATTAGTATCGTCATGAGTGTGAACATCAATAAAACCAGGTGCGATAGCTAACCCTTGTCCATCAATAACGCGTTTTGCTTCTACTTCACCTAGCTGGCCGATCTGTTCAATTCGATCGTGACGAATGGCGATATCAGCCGTGTATGACTCGGCGCCGGTACCGTCAAAGACTTCTATACTTTTTATAATGGTATCGAACAACATTGTTCACCTTTTTCGTCTCTCGTTTGCATGAGCTCAATATTAATAATCTCAGCTACAAAATCAGTGATAAAACACACAAAAAATGCCAATTTGTTTGATACTTTCTAACATTAATATTAATGTAGATAGTAACAAACAATACAAATCAAACACTTAGAACATGTTAGAAGCGAGCTTGCGATGAAGGATTTAGGAAATAATTGTGATAAAAACTATCACAAAGAACACGCTAACCAACCAGGACAAGGGGAAAAGTCTCAGCCTTATCAACCAGATAGCCTTGAGAAATACAGCCTGATTAATGAAGAGATCAGTCTACCTGCAGCTGTGATTCAACAATCACGACTGAAGAACAACCTTGATTGGATGCAGCGCTTTGCTACCCAACACGGAGTGAAGTTATGCCCTCATGGAAAAACCACCATGACGCCAGACTTTTTCCGTCAACAACTGAGTCACGGAGCATGGGGTATTACCGTTGCCACTGCTGCTCAAGCAGAAATTGCAACCATGGCCGGCGCTAAACAGATCATCATCGCTAATCAGCTGGTTGGTAAAGCAAATATGGCGATCGTAGCCAACCTAATTGAACAGCATAATGTCGAGATCTATGCTTGCGTTGATTCAGAACTGAACATCGATGCTCTCGGCGCTTACTTTGCACAGCGACAAGTCACGCTTAATCTATTGATTGAATTTGGAGTCGAAGGCGGTCGATGTGGCTGTCGAGATGAACGCCAAGTGGCGGTGCTTGCTCAAACTATCCACCAGCACTCTCACCTATCATTGCGCGGCGTGGAAGTTTACGAAGGGGTCATTCATAGCGAACATGCCGAGCAATTGATTCGCGATTTCCTGATTCAAACATTGACCTTAGCTCGCGAACTCTCGAACGATCAGCTCATTTTGGGCAAGCCTATCGTCACCGGCGCAGGTTCCGCATGGTATGACGTAGTATCGGAATGTTTAGCTAACCTAGTTGATGTAGACGCTATCATTCGCCCAGGCTGTTACGCCATTCATGATACGGGCATCTATCTAGAAGCACAGAATAAGGTCATGGCTCGCGCCGAGAAAAATCAGGGGGCAGCATGCGATCTTGGTGGCGACCTTCAATCTTCATTGGAAGTTTGGGCTCACATCATTTCACGTCCTGAGCCGACCAAACTTGTTGCCGGTTTAGGAAAACGTGATGTCGCTTTTGATGCTGGCTTACCAATCCCTGAACGTGCGTATCGTAATGGACAATCGATTGAAGTGGGTAAAGCCATCACAACAGCGGTGATGGATCAGCACGCTTTTATCGAAATTGAAGCGGACAGTGAGCTCAATGTGGGTGACATTATCGCGTTTTCGACCTCACACCCATGTTTGACGATCGATAAATGGCGTTCAATTGCGATTTGTGATGACGAATATAACGTCACACATTGGGTTGAGACTCGTTTCTAACCCGCTTAGCTTTAGTCACCTCACTTTTTGGGTATACTAATCAGCAAAGTATTGGAGGCTGATGCTCTAACTGTCTAATGCCAGTTAAGTTTTAGCCTCCAGCATAGAATAATAGGAAAATACGTTGAGTTTAGAAGTCGATATTATTTCGCGGATTACCGAGCGATTCAGCGCACTACGAGATGCGGAAAAGAAAGTCGCCAAGTTGATCATGGACGACATAGAAACTGCCGCGAATGCCAGTATTACTGAACTTGCGGAAAATGCTGAGGTTAGTGAAGCCACCATCACACGCTTCGCCAAAGCCGTTGGCTGTAAGAACGTGCGTGATATGAAAATAAAGCTCGCTCAAACCCTCACCGTCGGCCAGCGCTTTATTCTTGAGCCACCAGACCAAAGTGGTTATCAAGGTATCTACGAATCTATTAAACAGTCATTAGATATCAACCGAAACCTAGTCAATGAAGCAGACATTAATACTGCGGTCGCATGGCTACATGGGGCAAGACAAGTGATTTCGATTGGTATGGGTGGCGGCTCGACGATTGCTTCGCAAGAAATGCAGCACCGCTTGTTTCGCTTAGGTTATGCCGTCGTTGCTTATAATGACGGTCTTATGTCACGAATGGTGGCTTCAACGGCGGATAGCAATGACGTACTGGTGATGCTGTCTGCTACAGGTTATACCCCAACCATCGTTGAAACTGCCGAGCTTGCAAAAGAGTATGGCGTTAAAGTGATTGCGATTACGCCTAAGTCGACCCCTCTATCAGATATTGCAGATTTGACTCTGCCTATCGAACACCAAGAAACCGACTTTATCTATAAACCATCAGCATCACGTTATGCGATGTTAGCACTTGTCGATGTGCTTTCTATGGCACTCGCGGTCAACCATAAACGCCGCTCACGTGACAAGCTACGTCGTCTAAAGCTGGCTCTAGACTCCTATCGTGGTGGTTTAGATAGACAGCCACTTGGAGACTAGCCAATCGTTTCCTTCTAGGTTAAAAATCAAAGCCTCGTATAAAGCGAGGCCTTTTTATAACTAGATTACAGTCCTGAACTTTCATCAATTCAATATATTGCCTTTATGTTTAGTTTTCCTGAACATCTGTATTTTATTACTTGATTTTTATTAACTCGTGCAGTCGGTACTCTTTAAGAAAACAAAGGAGCCGAACAATGAGTAGTACTAGCGATAACTTCGATTTAGAACAATACTGCAACGAAATTGACCTTCGAATCACGGAGCAACAAGCACGTGATTTAGGGTGGACGTATGAAGATAAACAGCGCAAACCTGTAGGTCGAACGACTGTCTGGAAAGTGTGCTATGCATCATTACTGGCATTGTTTGCCTTTATCCTAATCTGCGCTGGTACATAACAACACGATCAATACCCAACCACTTCAATGTTTCTCCTAGTAAATACTTAAGCCGCGGCTGAAAAGAGGAACTTCTGATTTTTGCACTTTTCTCTTTTTCTTTTCCCAAATAAGCGTACATTGAGCACATCTTCTTGCTAGTAAGGTTTCTCCATGAATGAGTTGGAAAAGATGATGTCGGGGCAAATATTCGATGGTGCTGCCCCAGAAATTGACTCAATACGCAAAACTGCGGCTAACACTCTGCAAAAATTCAATACCTGCTTAGACAGCGACCAAAGATTTGAACTACAACAGCAGCTGTTTGGCGACGTTGGCCAAAGCATGATTCGCTCACCGTTTCATTGTGAGTTTGGTAAAACCATCTCAATTGGTAACGATACTTTCATTAACATGAATGTCGTGATGCTTGATGGTGCTCCGATCACTATCGGCAATAACGTGATGATTGGCCCAAGTAGCCAACTTTATACCGCTTCACATTCTCTTGACCACCTGAGCCGGCGTAAATGGGAAACCTACTGCCTCCCAATCACCATTGAAGACGATGTGTGGATTGGCGGCAACAGTGTGATTAACCAAGGCGTGACTATTGGTGCTCGTTCAGTAATTGCTGCCAACTCGGTGGTTAACAGTGATGTTCCACCTGACTGCTTATACGGTGGTACTCCTGCTAAACTGATTCGTCGGTTGGATTCTGAAAAGTAACCGCTTTAAATAACAAGTTAAAAAAGAACCCAGTCAATGCTGGGTTCTTTTTTTCTATCAGTTCTAAGCGAAGAATGAACGCCTAATCCACGTATTTAGCAAACCTTAAGCTCATCACCCAACCTAGAGCGCCAAGAGCGACATAAACCAATAGGTTAATAAGCCCCATATTGGCGAACGCACTGAATGGGTTATCCACTGTTAGTAACTCAAACGGTAGAAGAGAAGCCGCTTCAATGAAGTGCCCTATTCCATGGATACCTAGCAGCGATTTGGACAATAACTGAATCACAAATAACGCCACTAGGATAACAAGCAGCGGTGAGTTTACCTTTTGCGATACCGCAAGCGATAGCGTTGCCATTGGAATAAGTGCAAAACCAATGAGCCACATACGCCCAATAAACTCTAACCAGTTAGTGAAAACATACAGTACTGACTCGCCGGTTGAAAAAAGTGGAAACTTGTCCCCTACAGCTAAGTTAATTCCCCACATTAGAAAATCGGCACCGAACACCAAAACCGAGCAAATCACCGGCACCACCAGCAACCCGAAGCAAAGTTTCACTAAATGAACCTGAACATCACTCACTGGCATACTGCGCCAAAACATCAAGCTCCCTTCTTGGCGCTCTTTGCGTAACGTCTTTGGGAAGTATAGTCCTGACAAAATTAACGACAGAATACCGGCAAAGCCGAACACTAGGTGACTTAACTGCTTGCCAAGCTCAAAGTTCGAGTCAAAGCCGCCACTGTAGGTCAGTTCATAAGTGACATTACTTTGGATAGAGCTGTTCATGATGATACTAAACAGAAAAACCACACCACAGATGAGTAACGCCAATGGCACTCGAGTGATCATTTTGTGCTCTAACCACTCTTTCTCAAGCATATAAATATTGGTGTTCATTATGCAGCCCCTTTCTGTATCGCCAAGAACAAGTCAGCCAGTTTTACATTGTAAATTCGCTTAACGTCCCCCAATTTTTCTGCCTGTTCGGCTTCTAATAACCAACGAGTACAGCCAAGTCCTTTCTCACTTGATAATGGATATAGAGAAGCCATTTTTTGAGCGTCTGCGTCATTGGTCTCCACAATCACGAAGTCATTTTCAATATTGGCCATCGTTGATTGCAGTACCGCTTCACCTTGCTTAAGGATTAGAACATCCGTCAGCAAATGCTCTATCTCTGAAACTTCATGGCTCGCAATAATCAGAGCACGTTCTCCATCGTGGAACCACTCCAATAGATGACGATAAAAGGTATCTCGATACACGAGATCAAGACCAAGGGTAGGTTCATCCAAAATCAAAATTTTCGTGTCGGTTGAGATGACCAGTGCCAAATGGAGCTGAACCTTCATCCCTTTTGATAGTGATTTGATTTTGCTGCTCGGATTAATATTGGTTTTCTCAAGCACACCGCGCGCTTTATCAATATCAAAGCTAGGATGAACACCAGCGGTATAACGGAGTAATTGGCTAACTTTCATCCAGTCTGGTAGCACGTTAACATCCGAAATATAGGAAAGATGCGCCATCACCTGAGCCCGCTCTTTGACTGGATCCATACCAAGAATTCTAATTTCACCTTGGTAATCATGCGCCCCTAGCAAGCTTTTGATTAACGTCGATTTTCCCGCACCATTATGGCCAAGTAGTCCAAGAACTTGCCCAGCCTTGAGCTCTAAATCAATATCTTTAAGCGCCTCACCTTGGCCTTTGGTTTGACCTGAGTACTGCTTCGATACTTGAGTCGCTTTGACTAATACACTCATGATTTTCCCTCAGCATGTTGTTTAAGCTGATTAATGAATTCATCTAATGGAATATCCAATTGCTCTAGTTTGTTAGCAATTGAAGGGATCTGCTGTTCTATAAACAATTGTCGCTGATTGCGCTTGAGTTGACTCACTGCACCATCAGAAACAAACATTCCCTGCCCGCGCTTTTTCTCTACTAACCCTTCATCCACCAATAACTGGTAGCCTTTCATCACCGTTAAATGATTGATTTTAAGGTCTGCGGCGACACTTCTCACCGATGGTAGCGCTTCGCCTTCCAGCCAAGTACCTTGCAAAATCTGCTCAGTTATTCGATCAGCTAATTGGCGAAAGATAGGTTGGCTCTCGTTCCACTCTGTCATGGTGTCACCTTATCAATACGCTTTAGTGTTATACATGGGTATAACACTAAAGCAATGCAATACGATTGCAAGACATTTATAAACTTAACTTTTGCTACTGATTAATTGATACAGATTAATAAAGCGTTAACTTGTGCTACATCACACTTTTGAAACCCGTAAGATACGTGCTTATTGAAGCAACCGAATACAGAGACAAACAGTGACGCGCGATCAATTTGAGTTATTAGCTCCAGGTGGTGATTTAGATTCAATCAAAGCAGCCATTGCGGCTGGTGCTGATGCTATCTACTGTGGCCTAGATAGATTCAATGCTCGTAACCGAGCGACAAACCTTACCTTAGATAACTTGAATGGCGTGTTAACACTGGCGCATCAGCATAACTGCAAAATCTTTCTTACTTTGAATGTGCTGATTCTTGAAAGCGAAATCCCAGCCATAGTTCGCCTATTAAGCCAGCTTAATACAACGGCAATAGATGGTGTCATCGTCCAAGACTTGGGCTTAGCATATATATTGAAACACCACTTTCCAGCACTCGATGTTCATGCCTCTACTCAGCTCAACACCCACAACGAAGGACAAATCCTGTTCCTCAATCAACTCACTGCAAGTCGAGTAAACCTGTCTCGTGAGCTCAACATTGATGAGATCAAACACCTTGCTCATTTTGGTAAGAAGCATGATGTGTTGATGGAAGTGTTTGTTCACGGTTCTTACTGCATTGGATTTTCAGGTATTTGTTACATTAGCTCAGCACGTAATGGGGCGTCTGGCAACCGTGGCCGTTGCAGCCAACCTTGTCGAGAACAGTACGAAACAACCAAAACAGGCAACAGCTACCCACTGAACATGAAAGACAACTCTGCTTTTGGAGATCTAGAAGCTCTGGTCGATGCTGGTGTTTATTCACTCAAAGTAGAAGGTCGAATCAAGAAGTCTCATTACGTCTATACCGTTGTCGATAATTGGCGTAAACAGATCGATCGTTTTTGCGATGGCGTTGAGCTCTCTAATGACACAACAGAGCTGTACACTGTCTTTAACCGCGACTTTTCAAATGCATTCTTAAAGGGTGAATTTGGTAAAGCAATGTATATCGATAACCCTAGGGATCATGCAGTAACGCATTTTTCGAAGGTCTATAAATGTACCAGTAGTGAGCAAGTCCAGCAGGTTAAGCAGAAGCTCTATGACGATAAAACTGCAATTATTGAAACGGTTACCGAAAAGACCCACTCAATGCGCTTAGAGTCGTCGAATGATAATGGAGCGAGCCTGAAAGGCGCAATTGATGTTCCACAGCTAAAACCTTTGCCAACACCAGCACCAGTTGAAGCAACTAGGTTATCTGTACTGATCTCTTCACCACAAGATATTAGTTTGGCAGATAACGCCAAGTGCTACTACCAACTGCCGATGGGCTTAGCCGCAGAATGTGACACACTAATTGAGTTGTTTACGGAGCACCCTAAGCTAATGCCATGGTTCCCCGCCATCTTGATTGGTGATGACTTCATTGCAGCGAAACGATTCTTACAAGCCATCAAGCCTACGCAATTAGTTACTAACAATTCAGGGGTTGGCATCATTGCCCAAGAACTTGGTTTAGCATGGGTCGCTGGGCCACAAATGAATATCACGAACTCTTATGCTCTCACCTGCTTACAAGAAGAGTTCAACTGCGCCGGTGCGTTTATTTCCAGTGAGCTTAATATGAAGCAGATGCGCCATATTAAGCGTGGCGATAACATGCGACTGTTCTACAGTATCTATCACCCTAATACCCTATTAACGAGTCGTCAGTGTCTGTTCCAGCAAACTGAAGGGTGCCGAAAAATTAAAGTGAACAAAGGGTGTTTGAAACGTTGTGAGAAACGTACGTCAATCATCAACTTAAAAGACAACCCATACGTGGTTCAAAAACATAAAGGCAGTCACAACTCCATTTATGCTGAGCACAATGTCATGAATCTAGATGTCCTGAAAGATTTACCTGGGCTGCTTACCGATGTGCTCATTGACTTACGTGATATCAGCACCGAAACACGTTTGCACGCAGGTAAGAAGAAGCTAATAGAGCAATTTAACCACCTATTAGCAACGAACGCTGCAGACCTGACAGAACTTCATACGTTGATCACTCCGACGACCAACGCGCAGTACCAGAAGGGTTTGTAACCACTTACAAACCCTAGGTTCTAAGTCGACTTATACTGCTTAATGAATTGTCCTGGCGTCAAACCATACTGCAACTTAAACGCCCGTGTAAGGTGTGACTGGTCGTTAAAGCCGAGCTCATGGCTAACAGCAGCTATGTTTTTCCATCGCCTGGGAAGCTCATCATTAATCAACTCTGATCATATAGAGAAAGGATGCGTAAAAGAGTGAGGCAATAACATCAATAAGGAGAAACACATGGAATTGCTCATTGAATCACTAGAAGGCGATATCTATTTAGCGTTTCAGGTCAATGGCGATAGCAAAACGCCCATCGCCAATGAATATAACCAACCTATTCATTTTCATAGCCTCAACCAAATCCGAGACTATTGCCAAGATTTCCCTTATCAATCGGCGTCTTTACTCCAGCACAGTGCTTATGACGAAATGTGCGGCTCGACCGACATAGGGGGCAATACCATGCAAATAGATTTGAACTGGTATTAAGCGTTATTTGGATTTGGTGATTAGGTCACCAAGTCCAAACGCTTCCCATGACGTTACCTCCCCCTCACGGGTCAGAGGATGCAAAGGGCTATTCGGCTTAGCGTAACTCAATCGGCTCACTCTTTGGGTAACATGGTAGCTATCCAGCCCCGTGATTGCGGCTATATCAAGTGCCTCAATATCAATGTATCCATCTGGCATAATAGCCCCTTCATTGATGATCACCTGTTCCACTTGACCAACAACCATCTCTGTTCCATTCACTTCCAGTGTTTGATGACTAACTAAAGAAAGTTCTATTTTCAGCGGGCTTTCTAACACAAATGGCGCTCTACTCTTGCTGTAATAGGGCGTTAATCCAACTTGGTCAAACTCAGATATTTCTCGACTGTAGCGGGCCGAGGTTTGATGCGCTGCAGATATTATGTCGCTACTGACAGCGTTTAACGTGTAAGACTTGGTTTGTAAGATATTCTCTAAGGTATGACGCTCGACCTTTGCTGGGCGAATGATCATCCCCATCAAGGCAGGCGAAGCGCCTAAATGAAAGGTTGAACTCACAATCGACAGGTTTTCATTGCCCTCTTTATCAATCGTGCCGACTAAATTAGCGCTCTTAAAGCCCGATAAACTGTTGATAAAGCGAACCCGAGTCCGCTGCTCCATCTCTGTGATCATCCTTGATGAAAAATGTCTCATCACCCTTCTCCATTGCTCTAAGCTATCAAATAAAAATCAATACCTTAATTACGAGAATGGACTAGGTTCGATCAGATAATATCACTCGCTTTTTAGCCGCTAGAACGCCTTAAAACTTAAGCAGAGAGGCGACAAGAATAAGTAACTGAGATGGAGAAAGCATTCATTGGTAGCGCTTGGGAAGAATTGGATTTAAAGGTTACCCAAGCGATACTCTTTGATTTCACCTTTATCAGTGATCGTCGCGTTAGCCAGCTTATTGCCGTAGATATCCTTAAACCCAACATCGACTGAGTTATCAGCATGGACAAACTTAGTAATCAGGATCTCACCGACATCATTGGTCAGGGTTAAATAGTAATACACGTTACGACTACAAGGGATGACTTTCTCCCGAAATCGTCGGCTAATGTAGTAGGTCGATTCACTGTTCAGTTCTACACCGTGTTTTTTGACAATATCCACCAAACTCGTGACAATATTGCCGACTTTCTTCAGTTCACTCGATAAAATCATAACGATTCCTTCTAGTTGATGTTACCCAACTCAACATGACCGTTTTCAATCACACAAGTCATGCCATCTTTTCTGTAGAACTTACCTTCACCATCTTTAACAAGCAGATGGTCAACGGTGTAGTGATCTGGGGACGTTTCCTCAAACTCTGCCAACGTTGTAGCAATTTGTGTTTGATACTGGGAATGGATAGCGTCAACGCATGGTTGCGTATCTGCTTTGGCGTACTTTGCTCCGCCATAAACTGAAATGACTAGGAACCAAAGGGCAGCGTAAAGGTAAGGGACATTTTTAATATTCATTGGTTTTTCTAATTATTCTGTCGTGTTTCATTCAAGCTAGCCGCAGAGCTTTTTTCGAAAAAGTAATTTAAAATTGCGTTTATGTTCGGTATTTTCGAGGTATTACAAAGCAGAAATAAAAAAGTCTAATAATTTCAATTAGTAACAGAGTGTAAAAAACAGCCTGAAAAACATCATTCTGTTTTAAACCATTTTTCCGAGAACTCTATTACTTTGATCTAGGTCAGACTTTGAATTAATTACCATCACAAAATAAACCTCTAAATCCGACCAAAATTTAGTGAAATATTACATTTTGCGAATGGTATAGACGCTATTTTAGGAACAAAACAGCGCACTATAAAAAACGAGTCGTTACTATTCGTCTCCTGACACAGTCTTTAATGTATAGATGACAATAGTCACTAGAATCACACTACCACCTATTACACTCATCATCGGTGGTACTTCAGAGAAGAACAAATACGCCCATAAAGGTGCCAAAACAGTTTCTAACATCAAAGTCATCGACACTTCCGCCGCCGTTAAATAGCGCGTCGCGACCATCGACATCACTCGTCCTAATGGCGCCGTGATTAACCCCATCGCTGCCATAACCAACCATGTATGACTGCTGTAACTACTTGGCTCAGCGAAGAAAAACATTACAAGAGCAAGTAACAACCCTCCTAGACCTACACTTGCCATACGACTCACTTCAGGATATTTGCGCAGCAAAGTGAACATTAAGGAAAGACATGTCACCGAGAACACTGCAAGGAGATCGCCAAACCAATTTCCAGAGCCATACGAACCGGATACAACAATCACAATACCGACCATCACTGCGCCTATCGCAACCATTGTAGACTTTGTGGTGACTTCTTTTAACAGCAACCAGCTAAATATCGCGGCGACTGCAGGGGCTGCGCTTAAAATCAAAAAAGTATTGGCAATAGATGTGTTTTTAATACTGAACACGAGACCAGATGCACTACCAACCATCAACAATCCGGCGAACAATAACGGCCAACCACTTTCTAGCACCGCTTTGCGAATGCCTCTCTTATCGTTGAATTTAAGCAATATCGGCATCGAGATAGCGCTAAAGAGTCCAAACAAAAAGGCAGTGTCGAAGCCGCTTACTCCAGCATAACGAATGAAAATTGGATCAATACTCATTAGTAACGCACCTAGTAAAGCGACTGAAAAGCCAAATAATTTGGTGTTCTTTGCTGCGTATAGCGTTCTTATTTTGCTTGTCATGATCGTTCCTCACTTAAAAATCATACTAGCGAGTATGATTTTTAAGTGGTAACGTGTCAACAAGATCATACTCCTTAGTATGAAAAATTGTTTTTGAGGCCCTATGAGCAAAATCGAACAAAACAGAGCAATAAAAAGGCAGGCTATTTTAGACGCAGCAAAGCAAACCTTTCTAACAGAAGGTTATACCAGCGCGAATATGGACAAGATTGCTGCGCAAGCCAAACTAACTAAGCAGACTCTTTACCGTTACTTTCCTTCAAAGATCGAACTTTTCGAAGCAACTTTGCAGCAAATAGGTCAAGATTATGACGAGCGTTTTTCTCTGCATCTCACTCAAGAAAACAGCGAGCAGGCACTGATTGAGTTTGCCAATGACTTTCTAACTTTCCACCTTTCAGAAGAGCATCTCAATACACAAAGGTTGCTGATTGCTGAAGCAGCGCAGTCGCCAGAGATTGTCGAAAGCTTTATGACCATCGGCTCAAACGAAACCGATCAAGTCCTAAGTGAGTTCTTTAAGCAAAAATTAGCTCTAGAAAATCCCGAAAGCTATATAGAACTTTGGGTAGGTATGTTGCTTGCACCTCGTTCAAGTGCGTTATTAGGAATAAAAAAACTCAATCACATACAAGTAAGAGAGCATGCGATAAAAGCAACGGGGCTATTGCTAGCCGCAATAAACCATCCGCGCTAATCTCAACCATTACTCTTTACGCCGCAGCCATTAATAACAAGTTGGGTAAGGAACTGTGAAGCTTGACGATAATCTTCTTCGTCGAGCTTTTCTTTTTTCATCACGTTACAAATCTGCCAACCAAAGTCTGCGTACGTTTGTGTCGCCGCCCAAATGGTGAACATCAGGTGATGAGCAGGGACGTCATTCATCAACCCTTGCTGTGACCATGTGGAAAATTTATCGATGATCATCTGCGACTGTTTAAACAGTTCATCGGCAATGTCTTTCGGCAAAACTTTTGCCCCAGACATCACTTCATTGGCGAATACTTTCGACGCATAAGGGTGCTCTTGCGAAATACGTAATTTTGCTTGGATGTATTGACTGAGTGCTTCGACTGGGTCGGTTAACTCTTCAATAGGGCGAGAAGCTTCAAGCAGAGGCTGGGTCACCGTTTGCAGCACGGCATAATAAAGCTTGTCTTTGGAACTGAAGTAATAGAAAACGTTCGCTTTAGCAATATCCGCCGCATTGGCGATATCAACCATCTTGGTCGCAGCATACCCTTGTTGAGCAAATTGTTCACTGGCGACTTCAATAATCAATTGCTGATTTTTCTGCCTAATGCGAGTCATTCTATTTCCTTATAAATGTTTACGCTATTCCAGTGTAAACATTATGTTATCGAAGACAAGCCCCTCACTGTAAGAATGAAGGTTCAAGTAGTAGAGCGTCATAAATAGAAGTACCAACGGCATTTTTGCTTAAGTAACTCACCACTCAATGCAACACTTTTACCAGATGACTACCCCTTTATGGTAAATGTACATTATATCAATTGATAGTAATTCTCATTTTAACTAGAATACCCATTAACATTTAGATACAAAGTCTATTCAATCAGTTTGAGTGATGAAACACTTTCGCACTCTAGCCTCTGCTTAATAAAAAGCTCATATTTTTGCTTAATAATGGATTTATGCAATGAAATTTCTCAACACATTATCTTCCTTCCTCTTGGCTGTTGCTGTCTCATTTAATGTTTCAGCACAAGAGCAACGCTCGGTTGAAGATGAAAAAGGCACGTTTACGATTAGCGGAACTCCGACCCGAGTTGTTGCACTCGAATACTCCTTTGTCGATGCTCTAGCGTCTGTCGGTGTATCACCTGTTGGTGTTGCTGATGATAAAGACGTAAATCGAATCCTAAAAACCATCCGCGATCAGATCGACCCTTGGACGTCAGTAGGTATGCGTCCACAACCAAGTTTAGAAATTATCGCTCAACTTAAACCTGATCTGATTATTGCCGATGTTCAGCGCCATTCTCCTGCTTACGACGATCTTTCTCGTATTGCACCAACCTTAATTTTGAAAAGTCGTGGGGAAAATTACCAAGAGAACCTAGAGGCAGCATTAAAAATTGGCATCGTTCTAAACAAAGAACAAGAAATGAAACAGCGTATTAGCCAACACCAAGCGCTAATGGCCGAGTACAAGACCAAGTTTTCAAGCCAGCAAACGATGCAGTTTGCAGTCGTGACTCAAAAAGGGATGTGGATGCACGGCCCAGAGTCTTACGCTGGTAGTGTGTTAACGAGTCTTGGTATTCAAAGCCCAATGCCACAAGAAACAGAGAAAGCGTATGTTGAGGTGAGCCTTGAACAGCTATTGAAGGTCAATCCTGATTGGCTACTGCTTGGTCCATACAGCGAAGAAACAATTGCGGATACTTGGCAAAAGAACCCTCTATTCAATCTGCTTAATTCTCAGAAGCAGCAACAAATTATCAAGGTTTCCCCACAAGTTTGGTCCCTTAACCGTGGTATGAACGCAGCAGAAGAAATTGCCCAAAACCTCGAGACCATTCTAAATAAATCATGATTGCTCACACATCAACTCCCCAGTGGCAAGTGCTGCTGGGGTGCGTTACTGCCGCCGTCATTCTCACTTTCGGCGCCATTTCATCCATGATTGGCTACTCCTCTTTTGAACTCACTTTCATTCATCTGGTCAATTTTTTATTCCACTTTGATAGCTCAAGTATGGAACACCAAATACTGGCGACACTGAGATCGCCAAGAGTCCTGACGTCAATGCTAATCGGTGTGAACCTTGCCATAGCGGGCTTGCTAATGCAGGGACTAACCGCCAACCCTTTAGCTTCACCAAGTATATTGGGAATTAATGCTGGCGCGTCATGCTTTATTGCTCTGACCTCTATGAACCTGTTCTTCTTGCCTGAAATTCCCGTGTCAGTCAGTGCACTGGTCGGCGGAACACTCAGCGGTATTTTAGTGTTGTCACTGGGAGGTTTTTTCTCAGCGAAGTCACACCCGATCAAACTCGTCCTCGCTGGTATCGCAGTAAACGCTTTATTGGTGGGTGTCACTCGAAGCGCACTCATTCTCGCAGATGATATGGCCTATAGCGTTTTAAACTGGCTTGCAGGTTCAATTTCAAACATCACTTGGCAAGATTGGGCAACGTTCTGGCCTGTCAGCCTAGTTGGTATTCTCATCACTTTGAGCCTTGCTCGTAGCCTTAACTTGCTTGCGCTTGGAGACGATATCGCGGTTGGTTTAGGGGTTAACATTTCTAGAACCCGACTTATCACCTGCATCGCCAGTCTACTTTTGACGACATCAAGCGTCGCAGTTGCTGGACCTATCGCTTTTGTTGGCCTTCTGGTTCCACACATTGCTCGCAAACTAGTAGGAACCAATCATTTCATTTTGATTCCAGTCTCAGCCATTTTAGGGGCAAGTCTATTGTTATGGTCTGACGTCATTTCAAGAATGGTCGCCTTCCCCGCGGAAACACCGGTGGGCGTGATTACCGCTCTGATTGGTTCTCCATTCTTCATCATGCTCGCAGTTAGGAGCAAAATGTCATGAATCAGATAAAAGTCTCTTTGTTAGTCGCAAGCTTACTTATCTGTGCTATTGGGAGCCTCTTCATAGGTGGCACACCTTTGGAAGCAAAAGCCGTCATTCATACCTTGTGGCAAGGCGGTGAACTAGACTTTATTGTCAATCAGTACCGTCTCCCTCGCTTCTTGCTCGCCATTGGTGTTGGTGCCGGTCTAGGGATCTCTGGCGCTCTTATTCAAGGTGTATTACGCAACCCACTCGCTTCTCCCGACCTTATGGGGATCAGCGCAGGTACAGGGTTTGCAGCAACGCTCTTGCTTGTATACATCCCAGATGCGTCACTCCCTTTGCTGGCAAGCGTCGCTATTTCTGGCGGAATTGGCGCGGCGATCGTAATCATCGCTATCGCGTATAAATACAACCCAACACCAGCACGACTTGCATTGATCGGGATTGCCATTAGTGCGTTCATCTCCAGTGGTATCGATTTTCTGCTCATTGTGAATCCGGTTGAAATCAATACAGCGATGGTTTGGTTAACCGGCAGCTTATGGGGGCGCAACTGGTCTCAAATGCCGCTGATATGGATAAGCTTGGCCTGCTTTATTCCTTGTGCAATGTACCTTGCATGGCGACTCGATTTAATGGGGCTGGGCGAAGAAGCCGCAACAACGGTAGGTGCTCAGCCACAACGTACACGTTTTCTCGCCTTGATTTTGTCGGTGTTACTCGCCAGCGTCAGTGTCGCTGTATGTGGAACGATAAGCTTTGTGGGCTTGCTTTCCCCCCACTTAGCGAGACTTCTATTTGGCCACAACCACAAACTGCTACTGCCAATGTCAGGTGTCATCGGTGCACTACTTGTTGTTACAGCAGATACGCTAGCCCGTGGTATCGATCCCCCACTGGAACTGCCAGCAGGTGTGCTCACATCACTGATTGGCGCTCCGTACTTCATTTTCTTACTTCAGCGTTATCAAGGTTGGAAATAATGATCAAAACGCATCAACTGTCTGTGTCATACGGAAAAGACACAATTATTCAAAACTTAGATTTAGATATCCCTGAAGGAAAGATTACTGCGCTAATTGGTCCAAACGGCAGCGGAAAGTCGACACTGCTAAAAACGCTTTGTCGAATCAATAAGGGCTTTGGTGGTGAGCTTTCTGTATTGGGTAAGCCCATCACAAGTTATGCCGACAAAGAGCTGGCTAAATATATCTCTTTGCTTCCTCAGGTACTCACCACCCCAGAGGATATTACCGTTCGCCGCTTAGTTGAGTACGGGCGTTCTCCTTATTTGTCGTATTGGGGAAAACTCTCTCAAGAAGATCATCAAAAAGTCGACCAAGCAATTGAAGAGACCCAGATTCAGTCATTAGTCGATAAGAAGGTCGATGCCCTATCAGGCGGACAGCGCCAGCGCGTTTGGATTGCGATGGTGCTAGCGCAAGACACACCTATCGTAATGCTTGATGAACCCACAACTTATCTAGATTTATCCCATCAGGTTGAGCTAATGAAGCTGATTCAAAAGCTCAATGCAAAAGGGAAAACCATCATTGTTGTTCTGCATGACTTAAACCAAGCATGTCGTTACTGCGATCACTTGGTGGTACTTAAATCTGGCAAGATCGAAACCTCTGGCTCACCTGAAGAAGTGTTCACCGAGTCCTTACTTCGTGATGTTTTTGATCTCGAAGCGATGGTGATGCCAGATCCCGTTTCAAACAAACCAATGTGCATAAACCTATAACTAAACGCACAAATCCACTACCGGCCGTCTAGGCCAATTTTCAAGGAAATATAATGAAAAGTAAGCTCCACCTGCCTTTTGCGTTGTCCCTTTTGACGCTATCTATTTCTAACGCAACTGCCGCGCCCCAAGAAGATGCAACAACACTAGAAACGGTTGTAGTCACCGCAACCCGATACTCTCAAACTCCAGATAAAATTGCAGGCGCAGTCACTGTGATTGATTCTGAGCAATTAGAACAGCAAGCCATCATTGCTGATGATCTCACCAGTGCAATTGCCAACTTAGTTCCTAGCATGACACCGAGCCGCCAAAAAATGTCGAACCAAGGTGAAAACCTTCGTGGTCGCCAGGCACTGATCATGATTGATGGCGTTCCACAAATTAACCCACTTCGTAATGGTAACCGCTACGGATACACCATCGACCCATCAATGATTGAACGAATTGAAGTGGTCAATGGTGCGAGCGCAGTGCAAGGAATGGGCGCAACAGGCGGCATCATCAACTACATTACCAAGGGTGCTAAACAAGGCGATAATTGGAAGCAAACCGTTGGTACTCGTGTGACGTCGAACTTGCACAATGATGGTACTGGCGGAAAAATATACTACAACGTTAGCGAGTTTAACGACGAATATGATCTATTCCTAGGTGGTTCATGGGATCAACAAGGTCTTTACTACGACGGTAATGGCAACCCAATCGGAATGAACGATATTCAAGGCGAAACCCAAGACAGCACGGCGACAGACGTATTCTTCAAAGGTGGTCTTAACTTCGCCGATGGTGAGCAACGCGTTGAGTTCATGGCAAATACCTACACTATCGAAGCGAACGGTAATTACAAAGCGGTCAAAGGAGACTTCGACGCAGGCATTCCTGGTACTGTCGAACCAGGAACACCAGAAGGCGATGCCGTAAGCAACGAAGCTCAACTATTAAACCTAACTTACAACCACTACGCATTAGGCAACGGTGTTCTTACGTCCCAATTGTTCTATCAAAACTATGATGCGGTGTTTGGTCAAGCAGCTTGGTACCCAACAGAAACCAAAGAACAAGATCAGGGCGTTATCTCATCACAGAAGATGGGGTTTAAAGTGAGCTATGAAACCTATGACCTGTTAGATATGGATGACACCTGGGTTGTTGGGCTAGACGGACTGCATGACCAAACAGAGCAAACGCTAAACCAATCTGGATTAAATGTTACTCCACTGATGGAATACTACAGCCTCGCGCCATTTATCCAAGGTGACTTCCTTGTGACTGATAATTTACGTCTATCTTCAGGGGTTCGTTACGAAACCATCCGCGTAAAAGTAGAAGATGGCCAAACGATTTATGGTTACGGCGTTGATGGCCACAATTCTGAGATCATTGGCGGTACACAAGACTCATCTAAAGCGGTATTTAACCTTGGTGCTGTATACACGCTAACAGATGAGCTGAGCACGTTTGCGAGCTTTAACCAAGGCTTTGGTTTGCCTGACATTGGTCGAGTACTTCGTGGTAACTGGATTGGAGACAGCAACCCTGGTCAAACCGGTACACCAATCGATTTCAACAATATGCCAGCTGTTGAGCCTGTAGTAACAGATAACTATGAACTAGGTATGACTTACCGTAGTGACAAGCTATTTGTCAGCGCAAGTACTTACATGTCGATCGCAAAAGATGGCGCTAACCTGTCGCTAAACGATGGGGGCACTTATGATGTCGAGCGTCAACGTACAGACATTTTTGGTTACGAACTAAGCTCTACTTATCAAGTTCTAAACTCAACACAACTACAAGCAATGTACTCTCACGTTGAAGGTGAAGTCGATACAACAGGTAACGGTGACGTAGACTCTGACATGGACCTTAAGAATCTAACGCCAGACCGCCTAATGCTAGCAGTAAACCACAACTTTACAGAAGCATTAATGAGCCGAGTTCAATACAACCACTTGTTTGATCGCAATAAGGCAGACAACAATGTGGGCGCAGAGCAAAACTTTGATGGTTATGGCTTAGTCGATTTCAGTACCCATTATGATATGGCGAGCAAAGGTCGTATTGCCTTTGGTATTGAAAACCTGATGGATGAGCAATACGTAAACTACTTCAGCCAAATTCGTAACCATAGCTCTTACTACTTCTCTGGCCGTGGCCGTACCTTCAGCCTAAGCTACGAATTAGACTTCTAACCGAGCAAATTGACGTTAGCAATATGGCCACTTTATGTGGCCATATTTATTCGTAGCGAGACGCCTAGGTCTGCTTATTTAGATGCTAGCACTTCTATTTCCACTTTCGCATCCATAGGTAGACGGGCAACTTCCACACAGGAACGAGCAGGAAAAGCTGCTCCTCGCTGTTCAAAAAAAGCCTGATACGACTCATTGATGACTGAAAACTCATTGAGATCTTTGACAAAAACCGTCGTCTTAGCAAAGTCATGAATACTCAGCCCTGCTTCTTCGATAATGGCCAGTGCATTGAGCAACGAACGTGTGGTTTGAGCAGCGGCGTCTTCGGGCATTTGTTTACTCTCAGGATCTAATGGAAGCTGACCTGAAGTGATCACTAGATTGCCAAGTGTGACGCCCTGAATGTATGGACCAATTGCTGCTGGCGCTTTGTTTGTATTGATAGTAGTCATTTAAATTCCTCACTGTTTAACCGTTAAATGCCGGCAGAACTCCTGCCATCGCCATAAAGTGGAATACTGCGGTAAGTACACCAAACGAAATAACCAAGCCAATCATGAGCTTGCCTCCAGGCGCGACAAAACCATCACCACCGTTATCTTTAGAGCGCGACTTCATCACTAACAACGCTGGGATAATACAAGCCCACACTGTCGCAGCTGCCCCTGCGTAACCAATCGCAATCACAAAGCCAAACGGGAAAAGAAGAGAAAAGGCCAACGGTGGAACAAAGGTGACTAACCAAGTTTTGGTGCGTCCTTTCTTATCATTCTCAAACCGGAAAAAGTCAGCTAAGAAATCAAAAACACCCAAGCCTACACCAATGAATGAAGACAGGATCGCAGCCATTGAAAATGCGTTTATGGCACGCTCGACATTCTGTGACTCAATAACCGAACCAAGCGCCATGAGTAATGCGTCAACATTACCACCTTGTTCGATTACATCCCCAAAGCTTTCACGGGGTAAGTTACCAAAGATACTCACTAACCATAGAAAATAAAGCCCCAACGCAATCATGGTTCCACCAAGAATTGCGTATTTAGCTCGGCGCTCCTCACCATAGTAAGCCCGCATTGACGAAACTGAGTGATGATAGCCAAAAGAAGTCAAAGCAACAGGTAACATTACCATCGCATAAGGCGCATACTTCGCATCAGGATCGATTGTATCGAGCAACACAGACACATTCACGTTTACCGCTAAGCCCGAAACACCAAAAACGAAACTCAGCACCATAAACACAATCAAGATGACGGAGATACGATCAACAGCACGTGTTGAATGCCAAACAAACATCGAAAATACTGCCACAAACAGTGTTGATGCGACCTTGCTATTCACATCCAATAGGTCTTGTAAGATGAGTCCTGAAGAGGTGATGTAGGCGTACAACAAAATTCCGCCAACGAAGTACACCGTTAAATTGTTGAGCATGTTGATCTTCTCACCCAACATGTCTTTAGTTACGGTATTAAAGGATACTCTGAGGTCATAATGTTTAAAGGCTTCAAGTAACATCCAGCCAGAAACAGTCATTACTAACATAGTGAGGGTAATGGCAAGCATAGACCAAATTGTCCACGCTCCCGCCCCCGCACTGGGTAGGCCTAACATGCCGGCACCTACACAGACGCTAGCAATGATGCAGGCCCCACCCAATAAGGAAGGTTTTGCAGTCATAATTTTGTTCTCTAAATTGATTTCACGTTTTGCGTTGAACAGGCAAAAAAAACGCAGCTCATTTTGAGCTGCGTGATGGGTAGTTATTTGCTGTCCACTTCTATTAATCTTGCGGTGAAGTGACGTAACACTTCTGGCTCATATTCGAAGTCGAGCCCTTTAACGTTTGCTGCATTCGCTTTGACTTGCTCGAAAGCTTCAATGATGAAGTCCATGTGCGTTTGTGTATATGTCGCACGTGGAATCGTCAAACGCATTAGCTCAGCAGGACAAGGCATTTGTTTACCTGTCGCAGGGTCACGTCCAAGCAATAACGAGCCAATTTCGACAGCACGAATACCAGCCACCTTGTAAAGCTCACAAGCTAAGGCATGAGCAGGAAATTGCTCTGAAGGGATATGAGGTAACAGTTTACCTGCATCAACAAACGCAGCATGTCCACCAGCTTGCTGACACACAACGCCAATAGATTCTAGACCATCAACCAAATATTGCACTTGGCTGATGCGATACGCTAGCCACTCTTGGCGCATACCATCGTACAGGCCAACCGCTAAACGTTCCATCGCGCCACCTTCCAAACCGCCATAGGTTGGAAAGCCTTCCTGAACCACACATAAGGTACGGCATTCATTATAAACGTCGAGCATGCTGTCATCTTTAAAACACAGCAAGCCGCCCATCTGAACCATCGCGTCTTTTTTCGCCGACATCGCCAAAGCATCTGCGTATTTGTAACTTTCGCGAGTGATCTGTTCAATGCTCCAGTCCTGATAACCAGGTTCGCGCTGCTGAATAAAGTAAGCATTTTCAGCAAAGCGTGCGGAGTCCATAATCACAGGAATATCGTAGCGTTGAGCAACCTCATACACCGCTTTCAAGTTAGCGATAGAGACTGGTTGCCCACCAGATGAGTTACATGTAATGGTGCTAACGATATAAGGCACGTTTTGTGGTTCAGCTTCTAGTATCGCGTGCTCTAGCTTTTCTATATCAAAGTTACCTTTGAAGTCAGCACTGACTCCAGTATCAAACGCTTCTTCGGTGTAGACATTTTTCGCCACACAGCAGTTGATTTGAGTGTGCCCCTGAGTTGTATCAAAGAAATAGTTGGATAAAGCAACCATTTTACTGCGATCCAAGCCCTTCTCTTTCTCACGCTTTTTGATGAGCACAGGAATATAGATCTGCTCAGCGCCACGTCCTTGGTGAGTTGGGATGGTGTGCTTGTAGCCAAAAATATCACTGACAGCATCTGACAGTGCATAATAGCTGCGACTACCACTGTATGCTTCATCGCCTCTTAGCATCGCAGCTTGCATCTCCTGAGTAATCGCACCAGTGCCGCTGTCAGTCAAAAGATCAATAAACACATCTTCACTGTTAAGGAGAAAAGGGTTCATTCCCGCATTTAAGATTGCCTGTTCGCGATACTCTCGCGTAGTGCGTTTTACTGGTTCAATAACACGAATACGAAATGGTTCTGGGAGATGTTTGAAATTTTCCATTGTTAAATCCCTAATATAAAAGTAATACTTGTCCTCCCCACCAAATAATCATATTGGCGAAGATAGGATATATAAATCGAAATTAAATCTTTGAATTAGAAAACAAAGAGATAGTTGATTTGGGGGCGAAAACCATCGATTAGAACTAACAAAAACAAGCACCTAAATACGCTCAGGAGCTCAAGATTGAAATTATAAATCAACAATTTACGTGCACAGAACGTGCAAAGAATTACTTAGCAGGGAAGAAAAGCGCGATTTTATAATCGAGGGTAAACCAAACACTAGAGTTATTGTATTTTTCCATGTTACCTCCTTATTGAAAATAAAATGCTATAAGAACCCAGTTAGATTAATCAAATTTTATATATTTCGTCACTCAATCATTTTGTCAATTGTGATCCTGTAGACGAAATAATAAAAATAACAACAACTAAAAGATAATTAGCAATAGAAATTTCCAATAATTCATAAAGGATATTCTTACATAATAGTAGATACGTTGGCACTTGGCATTGATGAACGAAACAAACACTCTCTACCTGTCATCCAGTTACTCAAGTGCATACACAACTTCCCCTTTAACCATCGTCATCCATACTTCAGTCGCTTTGATCTCTTCAGGAGCTAACTGACGAATATCCTGCGATAAAATGGCAAAGTCCGCTGATTTACCTTCTTCTATCGAGCCTGTAATGTCATCAATACCTAAACTCTTAGCGGCATTAATGGTATATGCATCGATCGCTGCCTCCACATTCGGTAATCCGGTATCCCCCATGATAATGCTATTGGCAATACCGACCAGAGGATTAAGCTCATGTACATTCCAATCACTGCTTAAGGTGACGTTAGCACCTGTATCAAACAATACTTTTAAGTTCATTAACGAGCGCATGCGCTTAGCACCTAAGAACGCTTCCGCCCACTGGTGATCGTGATAGGCAACATAATCCGAACCAACCTGAAAATCTGCCGTTACATCTAAATCAGCAAAGCGAGGAATATCTTGAGAGTTAACCAACTCAACGTGAGTTAGGGTGTATTCCCTATCACCGTTTTGTTTTCGCATGCTTTCAATCGCATTCAAAGATTCTCGGATTGCCCCATCACCGATCGCATGGATATGTGCCCCAAAGCCAATTTTGTCGAGGGCTTGAATCCACTGAGTCATTGCTTGAGGTTCAATGTAGTTAATGCCGTAAGGTTCATCAGGGATATAGGTAAAAAGATAAGGTGCTAGTGTCTTAGCTGTTCCATTAATCAAAATGCCATCACTATACATCTTCACTTGATCAACAAGCAGCAGCTGTGAACGTTCAGAAGTCACTATATCTTTTAAGTATTCGATCTGTGGTTGCATCGATTCGGTAGGATAAATCCACGGACGAAGCGATACACGTGCCGTTAAGTCCCCCCGCTGCTCGGCTTCTTTCCACACTTCATACCAGCCACGCTTCCAATACAAACGTCCGTCACCAATGGTTGTAATCCCATAAGTCTTTGCCTCTGACAAGCCTTGCATCAAACCTTGATAACTTTGTTCAAACTGATTGCTTAGACTATTCCATGCAAGCTCTAGAACGATGTCTCCTGCATTATCGAGTAAGATCCCATTCAACTCGCCTGTTATTTCATCATTGAGTATTTTCCCGCCTTGAGGTTCGGAAGAAGTACGCGTAATCCCTGCCCGCTGTAGAGCAACAGAGTTCACCCACATTGAATGAGAAGTTTGCTCCATAAAAATCACTGGCTGATCAGGAAAAATAGCGTCTATGACTTGAAGCGGCGTTTGTTCGTATTCATCAGAAAGTATGGATTCAATCGAAAAGCCGTAGCCCATAATCCATTCGCCTCGTGGGGTCTGGTTTCGACATGCTTTTAGATAAGAAACTTGACCACTCAGCCCATCCTCAAGACTCAATTCACACTGAGCGCCCGCGTCAGAAGCCGCTTCAAACACATGATTATGGTTATCGATAAAACCAGGGGCAACGAAGCCGCCTTGCAGGTCAATCACCTGGGTTGATGCATTCAAATATGGGGCGGCCTGACTGCTGGCTCCGACAAAGAGAATAGTTCCATTGGCAACCGCAATCGCATTGGCATTTGGGTGGCCATAGATGCTGCTGTTGGTGATCAGCAAATCCGCATGCTGAGCCGCTAACGTGCTGGTTATTAAAGTAGAGCTCATCAACAGTGCAAAAATGCGTTTCATGATTCCATTCCTTTGTATGCCACATGGGCCAAAATATCGGCCAGATTACCTATAGGGTAGCAGGCCTTCTTCATTCGAATAAATGAGTTCTGTACTAAACTCAACGATAACTGTTTGGCTTTGCCTTAGGGTGAACTATGCAACAAAAGTTTATAGAGATAACGTGCAGAAACTTGCTATGCAGCAGCCGAAAAGGCCTTCCATGCTTAGCTGTTGTGCTTTTAATTCATTCGAACCAACTACATGCAAATGAAGCACCCGCTCCAGATAGCAACCTTATTGCTCAATTCGCAGAGCACTTTTCCTCTTCCACATTATCTCTTAGCCAACGAACCAAAGAACTGAGTTGGTTTCAAAATGCGGCCAAGCCCTATCGTGGAATCAAAATTAACGTTGTTTCTGAAGACATTCCAACCCACCGTTACGAGGCGCTAGAACTAGCAAGATTGTTTACTCAGTTAACCGGTATTCAAGTCATTCACGAAGTCGTCGGAGAAGATGATCTTGTAAAACGGCTGCAGTTGCAAATGCAAACCGATATCAGTGTTTATGATGGCTACATCAACGATACCGACTTCATTGGCACCCATATCAGAAGCCAAAAAGTGATTCCTATATCAACTTTTATCGATAACCAATGGAAAGACATTACGCTACCAACGTTGGATATTGAAGATTTCATCGGTCTTGAATTTGCCAAGGATGACCAAGGCGTTGTTTACCAACTTCCCGACCAACAGTTCGCCAATTTATATTGGTATCGACACGACTGGTTCAGTCGCCCAGATCTTCAAGCGCAATTTAAGGAAAAATATGGCTATCCACTCGCAGTCCCACAAAACTGGCAAGCCTACCAAGATATCGCCCACTTCTTTACCTACGACGTAAAAGAAATTGACGGAGAGCGAATCTGGGGCCACTTTGATTATGGAAAATACGAGCCTTCTTTAGGTTGGCGTATCTCAGACTCTTGGCTCAGCTTAGCGGGTGTCAATGACATTGGTCTACCTAGCGGATCACCAGTCGGGGATTGGGGAATTAGAGCCGAGAATTGCGTACCAGTTGGGACCAGTGTCAGTCGAGGCGGTGCACTAAACAGCCCAGCCGCCATTTATGCGCTAGAGAAATACAAGTTCTGGTTAAATGAATATGCGCCTCCTGAGTCCAAAACCCTCACCTTTCGAACGACTGCTGATTGGCTCGCCCAAGGAAAAGTAGCTCAGCAAATTTTTTGGTACAGCGCGTTTATCCCGACGTTACTTAGCCCTAAATCAAAGGTCATCGATGAAGAGGGCAATCCATTATGGCGCTTAGCACCCTCTCCCCGAGGGCAGTACTGGCAACCCGGCATGAAATCGGGATACCAAGATGCGGGCTCGTGGACATTTCTTTACTCTACCCCGAAAAAACAACGAGAAGCAGCTTGGTTATACGCTCAATTCACCGTCTCTAAAACCGTCAGCTTTGATAAGTTGCTTAATGGCTTTACACCAATCAGGCATACCGATGTGCATTCAGAGCGCTTTGCCGAGCTCAAGCCGAAGTTAGGGGGATTGGTTGAGTTCTATCAAAGTCCGGCAAAACATGTCTGGACACCTTCTGGCGTCAATATTCCAGACTACTCAACCATGGCGGCCATGTGGTGGCAACATATTGGTGATTACCTATATAGCGATATGACCGCGCAGCAAACACTCAACCAATTGGCGGGTAAGTTTGATCAACACCTTGCCACACTGTCTATTGATAGTTCCCTCCGGTGTCGACCACAAGTGAATAAGGAGAAGCCTGACGATTACTGGCTCAATCAACCGGGTTCACCATGGCCAAAGCAAAATCAAACTCCCCAAGGTAAAACACTGCCATTTTCTGAGGTATATGAAGTATGGAACACCTTAGAAGATTAATTTGGCTGTGGCTTTGTCTGATACCCTCTGCCCACGCTGAGAATATCCGGCTGATTACGTTTTACTCTCCTCCTTTAGTTAACAGCGAAACAAGCACTCACATTGGTGATACGTATTATATGGTGGCGCAGCTGTTTGAGCGTGCCAGTATCAGCTTTGTGATTGGTCATTCACCAGAAGCCAGAGCAATGAAATCCGCTCGCTTAATAGACAATGTGTGCTCTTTTCCCGTCGCTCGCTCACAGCTTGTTGAAGCCAACTATAACTGGGTTGGTCCAATTGCCATCAGCCAATATGCGCTGTATCAACAACAAAGCAACGAGCCTCAACTACTCTCTTTGCAAGATGCCTCGCCATACCAAATTGTTGCGTATGAAGGCTATAGCATCGCACAGCAGCTACAAGAACAAGGTTTTAATATCGTAATGACGGAAGAAGTCGATGATGGTTTACAGATGCTAAGGCGAGAGAATATTGATTTGTGGTTATCTGATACTCGTACAGCCATGGCACTATCAGAAGACCTAGGGATCCAGCTGGCCAATCAACCGTTTGTCTTTCTTACTGACATCAAGTATTTAGCTTGCAATAAGGAGATTCCAGCGAACCAAATTTCCAAGTTGCAAACACAGGTAAACAGTATGATCAAAACAGGCGAACTAGTACTAATCCCGAGAGAGCAATAGTGTTTATTCTCTGTTAGTACGAGCTACAAACAAGCTTAGAGAAGCAAAAACGGCCGCTAGATAGCGGCCGTTTACAGTGTAAAATAGGAAATTATTTAAACGTCATCGCCAGCACAGCAGCAACATTACGAGAGGTCATTTCTACATTGAACGCTGCCTCTTTTAATGCTGTAGGTAAGTCGGTTGCACCAAGTACCACACTGTAGACTGCATCCAGACCATGATCATGTACTACACGACAATCCTTAGCAGTGCTTCCTGCAATACCAATCACTGGTAAATTATAAAGCTTAGCGGTACGAGCCACACCGATTGGGGTTTTACCATGAATAGTTTGGCTATCAATACGCCCTTCACCAGTAATCACCAAGTCAGCATCTTTAACAACTTCAGCAAGGTTAACCGCATCCATAACTATGCTAATGCCAGGGCGAAGTGTCGCATCAAAAAGCCCTAATAGAGCTGCACCAAGGCCACCTGCTGCGCCCGAACCTGTTTGGTTTAACACCTCTTTACCATTGGTTTGACGTATCACTTCAGCATAGTGGGCAAGATTGCGATCTAATTGCTCAACCATTTCAGGCGTCGCACCTTTCTGTGGTCCAAACACATGTGAAGCACCTTTTGGCCCACATAAAGGGTTGTCGACATCACACGCTACTTCAAGCTGAACAGTCGCAAGACGAGGATCTAATCCCGATAGATCAATCGTTGCTAGGTCTGCTAACGCACCACCTCCAAATGGTAAATCATTGCCTTGCGCATCCAACAATTTCGCTCCGAGCGCTTGCGCCATACCGACACCACCATCGTTAGTTGAGCTGCCACCAATACCAATGATGATGTGACTAACACCTTTATCTAACGCCGCTTTAATCAACTCACCCGTACCAAAAGAGGTCGTAAGCAATGGGTTACGTTGACTCGGCTCGACCAAGTGCAAACCCGATGCTGCCGCCATTTCAATTACAGCAGTAGAGCCATCACCTAGTAATCCGTAGAATCCTTCAACAGACTCACCAAGAGGGCCCGTCACCGCAACGGAGACAATATCGCCCCCAGTTGCGTCGACCAAAGATTGCACTGTGCCTTCGCCACCATCAGCCATCGGCAACTTAACGTAATCTGCGTCAGGCATGATTTCTTTAAAACCACTTTCGATCGCAGTTGCCACTTCCATAGCGGTTAAACTTTCTTTGTAAGAATCTGGAGCGATAACTACTTTCATATATGTTTCCTATTTGGGCTTGTTACAGTAGAACAAGACTTAAAATGTAAACCAGTGCCATTGCAGTCACGCCTTGAACTAAGGTTGCCATGGTTTGAGCGCGATACGCTAACCCAACAGACATGCGGCTGAACTGCGAAACGACCCAGAAGAAGCTGTCATTTGCATGCGATACTGTCATCGCACCTGCACCAATCGCCATTACAGTCAGCACTCGTCCCATTTCAGAGTCTAGACCGAGTTGAGCCAGCATAGGTGCAACTAGCGCAGATGTTGTTACTAACGCTACGGTTGATGAGCCTTGCGCTGATTTCAGTGCCGCTGCAACAATAAATGGCATAAAGATACCAACGCCTAATGCAGATAATGTTGTTCCCAGGTATTCACCTAATGGCGTTGCTTTAAGTACTGCGCCGAATGCGCCACCAGCACCGGTGATAAGTAGAATCGGCGCTGCTGCCGTAATGCCTTGGCTAATGCGTTCACCGAACTCTTCTACTTTGTTGTCACCTTTGAGTAGGCGAACAGACAAGAACAAGCCGATGATTAATGCTGTGAGTGGCTGACCTAAGAATGAAAGCACGTCAAATACCGCACCATCACCCAAAGGTAGGCTTGGGAATTTTGCAATTGAGCCTAAACAGATCAGAAGGATAGGAACAAAAATTGGCGCAAATGCTTGGCCTGCCGTTGGTAGCTCACCGTAAGAGGCTTTAAGCTCTTTCCAATCTTGCTTCACTTCTTCTACTTGATCGCCGCCATCAGGTTCAACATCTTTAAAACGGTTTGCCCACAACATACCGGCAATCGCCGCCGTTGCTGCCACAAAGATACCGACACCAATCACTAAGCCAAGGTTAGACTCCAGACCTAAATTACCTGCAGCCGCAATTGGGCCCGGCGTTGGTGGTACAAACGTGTGTGTTGCATATAGACCCGTTGCTAATGCGACACTCATTGCCACACTGGACGTTTTTAGACGGTTAGCGAGAGACTCTTTTAACGAGTTCAGAATAACGAAGCCAGAGTCACAGAATACTGGTACCGACACGATGTAACCGATGATGCTCATGGTCAGCGTAGGGAAACGCTCACCCAGCACTTTAATCACCGTGTCTGCCATGGTAATCGCTGCACCACTCTTCTCAAGAATGACACCAATAATCGTACCTAACACAATCACTAGGCCGATATAACCTAATATGCCGCCAAAGCCCGAAGCGATGGTTTTCGCGATACTGTCTGCAGGTAGACCATATGCAAAGGCCGCCAAAAAGGCCGCTACGATCAGTGCGAGGAAAGGATGTAATTTAAATTTGGTTGTCGCGAGGACGATAAAGGCTATCACCCCCAGCAAAATTAAGATAAGACTCATGATAACTCCGTTTATTATAGTATTTGCCGGTATGCTTGAATTCATTTCAAACATCCAGGGTGTCTGTAGGGACGGCGTTATTATTCAGTGAATCAAGTCTTATTCCTTTATGCAAAGTGACAAATTAATCAGCCTAAAACCACCCCTTAATTGTCATATTGCACAAAAATAACTTTTCCCTTATAGACATTTCAACGCTAAATAGAGCTGAACCTTATGGTCTAACTTATTGATTTTTAAACTTGTAACTTCTTCTACTTTATCTAACCGATAACGGAGCGTATTTCGGTGGATATGTAGTACTGCACAAGTTTGAGCCAGATCGCAGTCCTGATCAAAAAACACTCTCAACGTTTTAATCAACACACCCTTTTCATCTTTTGTTTGCAGTTTTGCTAAAGGCTCGACCAACTGAGCCCGTCGCCATTGGTCTTGTTTTAATCCACCAACCAACACGGCTAGCTTATGTTCTTGATAGAACAATATCGCTTGTTTGCTGTTACCTGCACCAGCCATTGTTGCCTTTGCTGTTTCATAGGAGCGAGCTAAACCATCTACACCAGGAAAGTATTGCCCTATCGCAATCTTGATTGAGAAATCAGCTTCTTGTGCGATTCGCTTGAGCAATCTTTTCACTCGAACTTTTTCTTCTTCTTGATTCCAATTTCCGTGTGAAATGGTGACAGGTTTAAGCACCACAACTTCGTTCATCGACACAGAAACAATCCCAACAATATTGTCTCGTTCTGGGTACTCAAGGAGATGCACTAGCTTTTGCAAATGTTCTTGAGTTAAAGACTGCCCCTGCTTGGGAATCACTTTCACTGTGGCAGCAACCCTTGGCTGAGCTATATCCAAATCTAACCGTTCTGCAATCGACAGTAGTTGGTTCTCATTGAGAGTGGAGCCTTGAATCAATTGCAGTAGTAACTCTTCTCTATGACGCTTGTTCCATTGAATCTGCGCCATTAGTGCTTCTTGCTCAATGATCAATTCAGCCGCCATTTTGACCAGCTCGCCGTAGCTTCTGACTTCATCAGGTTGACCTGATATGCCAACAACACCTATCACACTATCCTGATGTACCACCGGTAAATTAATACCTTCTTTCACCCCGATGAGCGTGCTGGCTACCGTCTGATTAATTTCGACAATCCGATTGTCGTGAATAGCGAGCAATGCCCCTTCATGGGTACGATGCAAACGGGATGGATCACTTGAACCAATAATGATTCCGTTTTCATCCATCACGTTGACGGGAAATTGGATAATTTTTGTCGCTCGCTCCACAATCTGGCGGGCGATAAGGGTGTTTAGCTGCATCTCATTTGCCTTGTGATATCGGCCTATTGGCACACCCATGTAAGATATCACATGCCCTACTAAGTTGACTGAATTCCAATTTCATTCAGTTCACATAGAAAGAAAAAATCCCGAAGTAAGCCCGCTAGGTGCCTGCTAAGACGGAGCCCGAGGATGCTCCTACCTATTGTCTTACAACGGGAACGCGTACAAAAGGAGACGAAAAACTACGCGATTTGATATCAATCTAACGATCATCCCTACAATGGAGTCACCATGATTGATATAGCTATTGAGGTGGCAGGGAGAGGAGTCCTATCCACCCCAGACGGAAACTAACTACAACAGCTAATTTCTGCGTTCTAACCTTAATCTCGGATTGAGTGGTTCGAACGCTTCTCGATTGCCTTGATAAGCGCTGAGTGATCCCAACCTTGGCCACCGAGTGCTGCACAATCTTCAAATAGCTCTTGTGCGGTTTGCGTGTTTGGTAGCGCAACTTCAAGCTCTTTCGCACCGGTTAGTGCCAAATCAAGGTCCTTCTGGTGAAGAGAGATTCTAAAGCCAGGGTCAAACGTACCTTCAATCATACGCTCGCCGTGTACCTCAAGAATCTTAGAGCTTGCGAAGCCACCCAATAGAGCCTGACGAACACGCGCCGGATCGGCACCTGCTTTCGAAGCAAACACAAGCGCTTCTGATACCGCTTCAATGTTTAACGCAACAATGATTTGGTTCGCCACTTTACATGTCTGGCCCGCACCGTTTTCACCCACTAGCGTGATGTTTTTGCCCATCACTTCAAACAGCGGACGTGCTTTATCAAATGCTTGCTGTGAACCGCCTACCATGATGCTTAAGGCAGCGTTAATCGCTCCCACTTCGCCACCAGATACCGGTGCATCTAGATACTGGGCACCACTTTCATTTACGCGTGCAGCGATCGCTTTTGTTGCCATTGGTGAAATCGAACTCATATCGATAACAAGTTTGCCTTCAGCGCCACCCGCATTCAGACCGGCTTCAACGCCTTTGTCACCAAACAGTACATCTTCAACTTGTGGCGTGTTTGGCACCATCAGGATAACGACATCCGCCGCTTCTGTAGCTGCTTGAGCTGAGTGCACTACTTGAGCACCTGCTTCAACAAGGTCTTTTGGCGCTGGGTTGAAGTGATCAGAAAGCACCAGTTCATAGCCTGCTTTTTGTAGATTAGCGGCCATTGGGCGGCCCATGATACCTGTACCAATAAATGCAATTTTCATAATCTGTTCTCCGTAACGTTTGCCCACCCATTTGGATGGGCATTCACCGCATTAGCGGTATAGGTTGATCCAATCTAGACCTTCGGTTGTTGTGGTTTTCGGCTTGTACTCGCAGCCTACCCAGCCTTGATAACCAAGATCATCTAAATGCTTTAGAACAAACGGGTAGTTAATCTCGCCCGTACCTGGCTCATGACGACCAGGATTGTCTGCTAGCTGAACATGAGCAATTTGGTCAATATTTGCAGTCATAGTCGGAGTTAAGTCTCCTTCCATGATTTGCATGTGGTAGATGTCATATTGGATAAACAAGTTATCGCTACCGACCTCTTTAATCACCGCTTTCGCTTGTTCAGTCGTGTTTAGGAAGAAGCCCGCTATGTCGCGTGTGTTAATCGCTTCAATCACCAAACGAATACCCGCTTCTTTCAATGCTTGCGCCGCATAGCGTAAGTTGATGACAAACGCCGCATGGGCATCATGCTCACTTACCCCTTGTGGAACGATCCCTGCGAGGCAGTTGATTTGGGTATTACCCAATACTTTGGCGTATTCAATGGCCTTGGCGACCCCTGCTTGGAATTCTTCAATTCGGTTTGGGTCCACGGCGATACCGCGCTCGCCCGCTTCCCAATCGCCGGCCGGAAGGTTGAACAGCACTTGGGTAAGTTGGTTTTCATCTAGCTTCTCCTTAATTTGCTTTGCTTCCAGCGCATAAGGGAAAAGATACTCCACGCCTTGAAAGCCAGCTTGCGCTGCGGCTTCAAAGCGATCTTCAAATTCCAGTTCGGTAAATAACATGGATAAATTTGCTGCAAACTTTGCCATTGTGATTTCCTTTTGTTTTTAATTAGCCACGATGAATCAGCGCGGTTGGTGCGTCATCAGCGTTTTCTGCCAATGCTTCAAATTCGTTGATTGCGTTGATTTCAACACCCATAGCAATGTTGGTTACACGCTCAAGAATCACTTCTACCACGACAGGCACTTTGTGCTTGTTCATCAGCTCTTTCGCCTGTGCAAATGCGTCTTGCATCTGCTCTGGATCCGTTACGCGAATGGCTTTACAACCTAGACCTTCCACCACCGTCACATGGTCAACGCCGTAGCCGTTTAGTTCTGGAGCGTTTTGGTTTTCAAACGCTAGCTGTACACAGTAATCAATATCAAACTGACGCTGCGCTTGGCGTATCAAACCTAGGTAGGAGTTGTTCACCAATACGTGGATGTAAGGCAAGTTAAACTGCGCACCTACGGCTAGTTCTTCAATCATGAACTGGAAGTCGTAGTCACCTGAAATTGCCACGATGTCGCGGTTAGGATCGGCAGCTCGTACACCAAGTGCAGCCGGTGTTGTCCAACCTAATGGACCTGCCTGACCACAGTTAATCCAGTGACGCGGCTTGTATACATGTAGGAATTGCGCAGCAGCAATCTGAGACAGACCGATCGTGCTCACGTAACAGGTATCGCGGCCAAACGCTTTGTTCATCTCTTCATAAACGCGCATTGGTTTGATTGGCGCATCGGTGTAGTGTGTTTTACGCAGCATGGTGGCTTTACGTTGCTGACATTCACCAACCCAAGCGCTGCGGTTTGGTAGCTTGCCTGCATCACGCCATTCACGAGCAACCTCAACCAGTAGCTCTAGCGCCGATTTCGCATCAGACACAATGCCTAAATCAGGACAGAACACACGGCCAATTTGCGTTGGTTCAATATCAACGTGAACAAACTTACGTCCTTTGGTGTACACATCTAGTGAACCGGTATGACGGTTCGCCCAGCGGTTACCAATACCAAACACAAAGTCAGACTCTAGCATGGTCGCATTACCGTAACGGTGTGACGTTTGCAGACCAACCATACCCGCCATCAACTCATGATCATCGGCAATAGAACCCCATCCCATCAGAGTTGGCACCACAGGTACGCCAGTAATTTCAGCAAACTGCTGCAGTAGCTCTTCGGCACCAGCGTTAATCACACCACCACCTGACACAATCAGTGGGTTAGCCGATTCACACATCATCTCCATCGCTTTCTCAGCTTGAGCGCGAGTCGCTTTTGGTTGATACGCTTCTAGTGGCTCATAAGTATCGATATCAAACTCGATTTCCGTTAACTGAACATCAAGTGGCAAGTCGATAAGTACTGGGCCTGGACGACCAGAGCGCATTAAGTGAAACGCTTGTTGGAATGCACGTGGTACTTGCGCGGGTTCAAGGACCGTCGTCGCCCATTTGGTTACTGGTTTCGCAATAGATTCAATATCTACTGCCTGGAAGTCTTCCTTATGTAGGCGAGCTCGTGGTGCTTGTCCGGTAATACATAGGATTGGGATTGAGTCAGCTGACGCCGAGTACAAACCCGTGATCATATCAGTCCCTGCTGGGCCCGACGTACCAATACAAACACCAATATTACCTTGGTTTGTTCGGGTATAACCTTCAGCCATGTGTGACGCACCTTCAACGTGACGTGCAAGTACATGATCAATTCCACCAAGCTTTTTCATTGCTGCGTACATAGGGTTAATGGCTGCGCCTGGGACGCCGAAGGCAATGTCTACACCTTCCTTCTTCAACACTTCTACCGCTGCTTCAATTGCCTTCATCTTTGCCATGCGAACCTCCATTTCGATTGTATACAATTCAAAGATAGTTTGTGTACTATGAATCATATTCAGAATTTGGCAACCCCTAAATGCAACATTTTTTCAACACTGAATAGTTACTCTAAGTGATCACTAACCCCGAAAAGCCTAGAAATCATTGCTTTACATAAAATATCTTTACATAAAAATATTTTCCCAAATCAACAAATGAAAAATAAATGTTAAATACCCTTTGATTGTTTACATAAATTGAAATATAAGTATTCGTGAAAGTTAGATTTTGTACACAAAATCATTCGCTATTGTTTAAAGGAGACGAACAATGAGTCTGAACGATGTAGCAGAAAAAGAAGAAACTGCTTGTCTGCGCGTAGTCGGTAACATGGACAACCCAGAATACCAAGCCATCTTGTCTAAAGAGGCGCTCTCTTTCCTCAACAAACTGGTGGAAAAGTTTGCCCCTCGTAGAGATGCCCTACTCCAAGCCCGCAAAGAACAACAACAACGCTATGATGCGGGTGAATTACCTAACTTTAGAGCGGATACACAGGCGATACGTGACAATAAGAGCTGGAAGGTTGCAACACCTCCACCTGAATTACTGGATCGTCGAGTAGAGATCACCGGTCCTGTAGACCGTAAAATGGTGATCAACGCACTGAACTCTGGCGCAAAAGTATTTATGTGCTGCTTTGAGGATGCTTCTTCTCCAACGTGGGAGAACATGGTTCAAGGCCAGATCAACCTACGAGATGCCAATGCAAGAACCATCAGTTATCACGATCAAGCCAAAAACAAACATTATCAGCTTAGTGATGACCCAGCTTTACTGATTGCCCGTCCGCGAGGCCTGCACCTGCCGGAGCAATCAATTCAATACGCAAACAAGCCAATTCCCGGCTGTTTGATGGATTTTGCACTCTACTTCTACCACAACTACCTTACTCGTGCGGAGCAAGGACTAGGTGTGTATTACTACATTCCAAAGCTTGAAAGCATGGAAGAGTCCCAATGGTGGGATGACGTTTTCTCGTTTACCGAAGATTACTTTGGCGTACAACGCGGCACTATCCGCGCAACAGTGTTGATTGAGACACTACCAGCGGTTTTCCAAATGGATGAAATGCTTTACGCCATGCGTGATCATATTGTCGCAATGAACTGTGGCCGCTGGGATTACATCTTCAGCTACATTAAGACGCTGAAAAATCACGCCGATCGTATTCTTCCTGATCGTCATGTTGTCGGTATGGATAAAGAATTCCTCAATGCCTACAGCCAATTATTGATTCGTACTTGCCACCAGCGCGGCGCACTAGCAATGGGCGGTATGTCGGCATTTATTCCGGCTAAAGATCCAGCTGAAATGGAAAAAGTAACGGCCAAGGTTATCGAAGACAAAGAGCGAGAGTCTCGCAATGGTCACGATGGAACTTGGGTCGCGCACCCAGCTCTCGTTGATTTAGCGATGTCGGTGTTTGAGAAAAACCTTGATGGTAAACCGAACCAATTAGATTTTGTCAGCCCTTCACATGAAATTGGCGCTGATATTTTGCTTAAACCTTGTGACGGTACACGTGACGAAGCCGGTGTACGTAAAAACATTCGTATTGCGCTGTACTACATTGAAGCTTGGATTCAGGGATACGGTTGTGTGCCTATCTACGGCTTAATGGAAGATGCAGCCACGGCAGAAATCTCACGCGCAAACATCTGGCAATGGATCCATCACAGCGTCGCACTTGATGATGGGCAAACCTTTACCAAAGAGCTATTCCACACTTGGTTATACCAAGAGCTCGACACTATCAAACAGGAAGTGGGTGATACTCGTTATGCAGCAGGCCGCTTTGAACAAACTGCTGACCTTTTCTTCGAGTTGTCTACCGCAGAAGAGTTCGCCACCTTCCTGACCTTACCAAGCTATCAGTTTCTTCATGGGACTGAATAATACCTGAACGGCTTTGTAAGCCCGCAAGGTAGATATAACAGGAGATAACATGGGAAGTTTAACTCTAGATCAAGCATTGAGTGTCATTGATGGCACCTTTCAAGCCGGTTCAAAAACCAAAAGCGCACCACTGACAGTCGCTGTCCTTGATAGTGGCGGAAAGCTCATTTCTCTCCAACGTCAAGACGGTTCCAGTATGATGCGTCCAGACATCGCTATAGCTAAAGCTTGGGGAGCACTCGCACTTGGGTGTTCTTCACGTAAGCTGGCGCAAGATGCCGATAACCGACCAGCATTTATCTCAGCCGTCAATGTACTTGCTCACGGAAATATGGTCCCTGTCCCTGGTGGATTATTAATCCGAGATGAAGAGAAAAACATCTTAGGAGCAGTCGGGGTAAGTGGTGATTTATCCGACATTGATGAGAGCTGTGCGCTCGGTGGTATTGACCATGCTCAGCTCTATTGTGATGAGTCGCTAGCGTAAACTTCCTAATCTCTACAAACAAAAACGCCCTCAAGTCGAGGGCGTTTTTTTATGTTTGTTTGCCATTATTCGTATTGAGTCAACCAGCCTTTGAGCAGAGTATTCACCTGTTTTTTCTGATTGGTATTGATACCTTTGACTAGCTTCGCTTGGACTGCCGCGTGCTCTTCAATGATTTTATCAATCAATATAAATCCATCTTGAGTCAGTTGAACGGTCACACTACGGCGATCTTCTTTACTGTGCTCACGAAGAATCAGCCCTTTCTTTTCCAACTTATCAAGACGATTGGTCATCGCTCCCGATGTCAGCATCATGGAATCGATTAGCTCAGAAGGCGTTAGACAAAACGGCTCACCACTACGGCGCAACGTTGCCAAGACATCAAACTCTCCCAGTTTCAAATCATAACGCTTGTGTAACTGAGCAACTTCCGTCTCCATATACTTAGCGATACGCATCAAACGACCCATAATAGCCATTGGCTCAGTATCCAACTCTGGCTTTTCCTTAGCCCACTGCTCAACTACTCTTTCAATAGCGTCCATGAAAATTTGTCTCCAGTAACAAAATGTCGTTCTAAGTATCTTAACATAAAGATACTTTACAAACATTGATTTTAGGCGTACATTCACCACAAAAGTATCTTAACGTAAAGATAAATACCATGAATATACTATTAGCCATGATACCGGCGTTCTTTTGGGGAACCACTTATGCCGTCACGCAGTACACACTTGCGGACTGGCCTCCCCTACTGCTTGGCGCAATTCGTGCGCTGCCAGCAGGACTGCTGTTATTGGCATTTAGACCAAGCTTGCCGAAAAAAGGCGATTGGCAAATCCTATTCAGCTTAGGGTTAATCAATATTGCGACCTTCTTTGGTCTGATCTTTGTGATGGCTTTGACACTACCATCTGCGATTTCAGGGGTCGGTATGATCTCTGTACCTGTATTTGCCATGCTATATAACTGGCTAATCAACAAACATCGCCCTGGTATTATTCAAGCGATCAGCGGCGCTGCACTTATTGGCTTAGCGTGGATGCTGTTTGATCCTAGTTCTATTAGCTTAAATCCTATTGGTCTAGGGGCGATGTTGGCCGCAATCATGTGTATTGTTGTCGGTAGTTCGCTAACAAAATCACTCGGGAATCGTATGCACTGGTGGACAGTACTGACTTGGCAGTTGATCCTAGGTGGCGTCATTCTCTCGATCGCTGCTGCCGTACAAGCAGTATCGGAACCGGCTACTTATCAAGCAATTGCCGAAAACTTCTCGATGAGAAACCTATCGGGTCTACTTTGGGTGGTAGGTTTAAACACCGCACTGGGTTACGGCATGTACGTGTGGTTACTGCAACGTATGTCGGTAGTCGACTTTACCTTCGGCGGGATCGCCAATCCAATCGCAGGCATCGTCACTGGACTGGTGTTACTTGGTGAGTCTTTCACCCCATTCCAGTACAGTTTGATGATAGGCATGATCGTGATGTCTTTGCTTCCACAGGCAATATTAGCCATTAGGCAAAACAGACCTTCACCTGCAGAATGTCAGGCTCAATAATCACAAAATAGCCGCGCCAATTAGCGCGGCTTTTTAATACTTCGAATAGCCTCTTGGCAAGCAAACCTCGTCACTCTCCACATCAATTTTCTATATCTAAAATTTAACCTAAAATTCAGCACCTTAACTTGAATAACTGCCAACTGTGTACCAACCTTAATTCATAAGAATATACAGGGGCTAGGTATGCAGCTGACACGTACAGTTAATAAGGATGTGATACGCAAGGTAATGGTGCCTTCGATACTTATTAACCTTCTATCACTTGCCGTTCCACTTACGGTTTTACAAATTTACGATCGAATATTGCCTAATCAGAGCTATGGTACAGCGACACTCCTTATTGTCGGGGCTTGTACGGCGGTTTTATTAGAGTCACTCGTCCGCTTTGTTCGTAGCTGGTTACTCTCTGCTGCGGCTAGTAATACGGAAAAGGCAACATTCGATGACCTAGTAAAACGGGTCGCAGAATCTAAGCCAAATGAGCTTCGCAACCTTGGCGCGGCAGGGGTAGATAACGGACTCTCTTCGATTTCAAAAGTAAGAGAATGGTACTCAGGTGGGATTGTCGCTGGGTTCATTGACTTACCCTTTGCCTTTCTGTTTCTTGCTCTCGTTTACTATATCGGTGGTAACTTAGTCATTGTTCCTGTTCTAGTCTGGGGGATTGCGAGTGTCATTGTTTGGCTAGCATCAAAGAAATCTAAGCGCTTAGGTGAAATCGCATCACAAAAAGAACAAGAGCGGAAAGGTTTTATGTTGCTGCTAGGGCAGACATTGCAAGGTATTAAACGTCAGGCAGTGGAATCGAGACTCTACAATCAATTTAAACGCTCTAACGATGCTAAGTTCTTATCGAAATCGAGTGAAGAGCAGCAAAATGCGTTTGCTCTAGAGTTTATCCAGTTAGCCTCGTTGATGACGTCTGTTGTGATTGTGATTACAGGCAGCTTGTGGGTGTTAAGTGGTGAGCTGACAACCGGTGGCTTAGCAGCGTGTTCGATATTGTCTGGGCGAGCTGTGGCTCCATTAAGCGCTCTAATTGGAATTCGTGTAAAACTCAATACGATCCATACTGCAAATCAATCGATTAAACATATACAGTCTCTGCCTTCAGAGCTCACCAATAATCAAACTGCAATCACAACTGAATCACTGACTATATCAAGTTTGACAGCTCATCGTTATGGGCACCAATACACCGCCTCGTTAAGCGTTGAAAAAGGTCAAATCGTTCACCTATCAAGTGAAGACCGCCATATAGATAGCTATTTTGCAGGTATTATCGGAGGGGTAGATGAGCCCGTATCAGGGACTCTAGAATTGAACCACAATCGCTGTTCATTCCACGAGCTATCAAACGTGACTTCCTACGTTGGTTCTAAAGGCCAACTTGTTAGCGGCACCTTGCTTGATAACCTGTGTGGCTTTGATCCAGAGCGAACTGACAGAGCCCGTGAGTACGCACAAAAACTTGGACTCGGCAGCAAGCTCTCTCAACTAAGTGACGGATTAGAAACTAAAGTAGGTCACACACTTTCGAGCCCCTTAAGCATGGGAAATATAAAACTACTCAACCTCGCTACTCAACTAGCGGCCCCTTCAGCGATTGTCGTTCTTGATAAACCGGATTCATCACTAGACCTTGATGGACTTGCCGCTCTCAATCGTGTTTTACAAGAAGAAAAGGCGCAAGAAAGAATTATAGTGCTTGTAACTCACCATCCTGCGCTTATCAATTTAGCCGATAAAAAAGTGGTTGTTACTCAATCAGAGCAAGGAGTCGCTGCATGATGAATGAATACGAAAAAGCCGGCCTTTCTTTGCTACAAAACTTGGAAGTCAGCACCAACGTCCAATTGTTCGCTAAGCAATGGATCGCCGAAAATGGGATTCAAAATGTAGATGAGTTGCTGTCACTGTTTGACCGAATCCATCTTCCTTATGAAATCACTCCAGTCCTTCAACGAGACCAAGCAGCTAAGTCAAGTATCGCTTTCAACAAAGACGACTCTATTGAACTGATCCACAAGACAAATTCCACTAAATTGAGTGACAACAGTGTCCAGTTTTATGTCGTGATCTTAGATTTACCACAAGAAAAGTACCCAACCGATTGGGTGGGAGAACGGCTCAATGCTTTTAAGCCAATGATCCCGAAACTTCTCCTCGTGAGCTTGTTGTCTAACATATTTGCTTTAAGCATCCCGTTTGTCACCATGGCGATTTATGATCATGTCATCGCGGGAGATGCAGGGCATGAGCTAATGGGAATCGCGATAGGCGCTGGGCTGCTATTTGTGATGATGGGATTACTCAAAACCCTCAGAGGTAGAGTATTAGTCAGTTTATCAAATAGAGTTAGTCGTGAAATCTCTCAAGCACTGGTGAAAAAGCTGCTTAAAAGCTCATATGCTCAGAACCAGCAATCTACGGTCTCCAACCAACAAAACCAAGTTCTCCTATCCGAACGAATATCGAGTATCCTATCAGGCCCACTTGGAGGCGCACTCTTCGATCTACCTTTCGTGTTGATATTCATTGTGGCAATTGGCGCGCTCGGAGGCTGGCTAGTGCTCGTGCCGATTATCGCTTTAATACTCTATGCATTACTCGCCAAGCGGGCAATTTCTGGAACGCGAAAAAGTTCGATGCACTCTACGATAGCGGGCACCAACAGACAGAATTTGATTAATGAACTGTCAGCAAAACTGATCTTTTTACGCAGCTCAGGTTTTGCAAATTATTGGTTTAAACGGTTTGAAAAAGCCAACTACCTTGCGGCAAAAGTTGGTTTTGAACAGGCCGTCCAACAGCATAAATACACCTCTCTATATTATGCGATTAGCTTATCTTCGACCATTGCTGTAATGGGTCTTGGTATCGGATTAATTTTTGAGGAAATACTAACGCCAGGTGGTTTGATTGCATCGATGATGCTGATTTCTCGTGTAACAGGCCCCGCGCAGATGATTGCTAATAGCGCATCAAGGTTCTCAAGCTTTAGCCAATCTAAGTTGCAGATTAATCGTTTGATCACTCAGCCTTCCGAGCGAGACTTTAGCTACCAACATCACCCTTTACCAAAGCAAGCGCCGTCACTAAATATCGACCAAGTGACCTTCCGCTACCCTAAGCAATCTCGTCCTGCGTTGTCAGCAGTGAGCTTTAGTGTTGAAAGGGGTGAAGTCATTGCCATTGTCGGACCTTCGAGCAGTGGGAAATCGACCTTATTAGAAGTATTAGCGGGATTACAAACAGCACAAAATGGTTCTGTAGAATTGGAAGGGGTGAACTTGTCACAATACGATCCTCAACTATATCGCCACTGGTGTTTTATTCGTGCCGCATACCCTGACCTTCTCTCACTTTCGGTGCGTGAATGGCTAGCAGATGGCAATCAGGTCGATGACCAAGAGATGATCGATGCGCTAAATCGAGTCGGAGGACAAGCTTGGTTCGAGTCTTTGCCTAATGGCTTAGATACTGTCATCAGCGCCTTAATTCCTGATAGTCTTTTCGACATTCTATCAGGTACTGTTGCACAAGTGCTTATCGATGCAAAAGCTCTCGTTTACGATTACAAACTACTATTGATGGACAACCCAGTGCCAGACTATCACCCAAAAGCTAAGCAGGTTTTTGCAGCGTTCATTAATCAGAAACGAGGACAGTCTACTATCATTTTTTCTTCCCATGATCCCGAGCTAATAAAGCTAGCGGATAAAGTCGTTGTCCTAAACGAAGGTGCTGTCGCATATGCTGGACCATTAGAACAGGAGTCAGAAAATCAAGAGCAAATAAGCGCAGAGGTATCCAATGGCTAATCATGAATACGGTGAGTTGGTTGAATCAAAAGCCACGGCAAAATCGCTAGCAGTCGCAACATGGGCTGTGGCGTTTTGTGTCATCGCTTTTGTTGTTTGGTCTGTGGTGACTCAGGTGGATGAAATCGCCAAAGCAAAAGGCTCAGTGATCCCTGAAGGTGAAAGACAAGTCTTACAAAGTGATATTGGAGGAAAATTAAAGCGTGTCTTAGTCAAAGAGGGTGAGCTTGTTGAAGAAGGGCAAGCTTTGGTTGAGTTTGATGCCACCTTCCAAAAAACGACATTAGACGAGTTGAAATCACAGCAAGTGACTCTCTCTTTAAGCATCGAGAGGATGAACGCTCTGCTAGATCAAAGAGAACCCGATTTTTCACTTTATGCTGTGGAATACCCTTCATTGGTGAGCCAACAACAGGCTCAACTAAGTGCTCAAAAGGCTTTGTTCTATCAGCAGCGGGTTGTACTGGAAAAAGAGAGCGAACAAATCGCAGAGCAATTGCATTCGGTAAACAAAGCATTACCCTCATACGAAAAACAACTACAAGCAACGAAACAAGAGCTGAATATCCTAGAGAAAGGATTGAAAGCTGGAAATATTTCTCGCTTGAGAGTGCTAGAAATGAGGCAAAAGCTGGCGAGTATTGAGCAGCAAATCGCCGACGCAACTGGTAAGCGTTCCGTATTGGAAAAGCAAGCCTCCACCAACGAGCAGAAGATAGAGCAGCTACTTGCCGAAGCTAAGGTAAAGGTAAGCGATGAGCGCTCTAAAGCCGTGTCTGACTTGTCGGCTCTTAATGCACGTGTTCGTTCTAGTGAAGCCAAAGTATCGAACACAGTCGTAACCTCTCCTCTTAAAGGCTTGGTTCAAAGCGTACCATCAACTCAAGTTGGAGGCGTGATTCAACCAGGAGGTACAGTTGTTGAGATTGTACCGCTAACAGGCAATGCAAACTTTAAAGCGAAACTCTCTCCACGAGATATCGGTTTCGTACGAGAAGGGCAGCCTGTTCGAGTAAAGGTAGATGCGTTTGATTACAGTCGCTTTGGTGCATTGCTTGGACAGGTGGACAAAATATCTCCGACAACAAGTCAAAATGAACGAGGAGAGATTTTCTATGAGGTCGTTATCTCCGTAGAAAAGCCCTACTTTCATGACGATCCTGAAAGATTCTCCATTTTACCGGGTATGACAGGAGAGGCAGACATCACAACAGGTGAGAAATCCGTCTTTCAATATCTTTGGAAACCTATTTTCACCAATATTAGCGTGGCGTTTGGCGAACGATAATCGTCTTACAAAGAGAATTAGAAACTCACTAATGAAACGGGCAGCGAATTCGCTGCCCGTTCTGATTTTAATAACAGGTAACTCTAGTAAGGGTCGATGAAACTGCTTGGGTCACCTTGATCATGATGCTCATCAGGGTTAATGAGATCTTCGTGTTTATCATCATGATGAATTTGCTCATGAGAGAGGTGTTCGGCTACATCACTACTTGCATCAAACGTATCAACGGGCGCGCTATTATCATCCAAGACAATATCAATATCGTCTGGAAGATCGGTGGCAGTTGATGTCTCGATTGTTGCCATTGTTGGTTCAATACCTAATGCAGTCAAATAGGCAGCAGCTCCATGATGTGTTTCTCCATCTCCTGAATGATGAGACTCTTGTTGAGTTTCAACTACATCATCAATAGAAAGAACAATATCAGTATCCGTTGACTGTAAGTCCATCACTTCATCAGATTGAGTCATTACTGGTGGAGGCGGAGGTGGCGGTGATGCTAATGGTGACACATCGATGCCTGTAAGGGTCGTCATATCGATGTGATGGCCACTGTGGCCATGAACTGATTGTGAGTGTAGGTGTAAGTGAACCGCAACTTGAGAGTTTTGATTACCATCTAATGTCAGAACAAATGAATCTGTCTCATCGGTGCCAGCGCCATAGCTCCCACCAGTGTGCGTTTTTATCACTCCTGAAGAGGCGTTGTAATCGTAATCTAAGTGCCCAGTCTGGGGATCGACATGCAAAGTACCAAACTGACCATGTAAACTTGTTACAACATGTCCTCCGCTAGCGAGAATGCCCCACCCATTGTGCTGAGAACCTCCCGTGTGATTCTGCGGCGGTATTCCGAGTGACGCATGAAGATCTTGATGCCCCGCCCCACCAGTGATTTGAGGAGCAGCCACTAAAGTCGGAGTCACTGGCACATCTGTATTACCATTGATGACGATCTGTATCTCTTTTGAAGCTATACCTCCATGACCATCATCGACTAAGAGCGTAAAGGTATCTTGTAGCGTGTCACCGTCATTCAATCCATCCACTCGCGGGTTCGCATTGTCTAGTTGGTAAGTCCAAGAGTTGGTATGTGAGTCAAATTGAACGGTACCAAATTGTGCACTATGAGCAGGATCGACTGTCACACTTAAACTGTCGCCATCCACATCATGAATGGATATTTGTCCGCTGGAATTAACATTCGAATCTTCGGTCACTGAATGAGAGCCAAGACGTTGACCAGTTTGAAGCTGTTCACTCACTGTAGGCGCATCATTAACCGATGCAATATTGATAAATATTGAACCTTCTTTGGAGTCGGTATGACCATCATTTGCAGTAAATTGAACGGCTCCCAACCCACTTACGCCAGAGCTGAAATAATTCGCTGTTGGCGTAAACACCAATGAAGACACATCGGCAGCATTAACATTATCGCCTGGATTAATGGTGTGTCCATTTAAGGTCAATGTACCATGAGCTACATTGGTTATCGTAATATGATGGAGCATATCTCCATCCATATCTGAGTATTTAAAGTCTGCCCCTGTAAAACTATGTGGTTTGTCTTCTAGGGAACTAATAAAGCTAGAACCGACCGTTGGAGCATCATTGATGGCATTAACATCCACAATTAAGGTCGCGCTCGCGGAGTCTTGGTGCCCGTCGCTAGCAGTAAACTCTAAGTGCGCGTAATTAACGCCACTTTGATTGGTAATAGGTGTAAAAGTTAAATGTCCGGCATCTAAATCAGCTTTTGATATCTGCTGATTAGTCGTAACCACCACGCCATTCAACGTCAGTAGGCCATGACTAGGCAATTGAGTGATTGTTATATGGTCCAATACATCATGGTCTGCATCACTATAGCCAAATTCAGCGGTCGTAAACGTATGAGTTTGGTCCTCATCACTAGTGACGGTTTGCGGCGTAGCTGTTGGTGCATGTTGCGCTGGTGGCGTCACTTCAATGGTGAGTCGGTTTTGAGACGAGTCGCCTCTAGAGCCGCCGCCATCATCGCCCACGCGATAGACCATACTTGGAACCATCCCAGTAAATCCAGCTTCTGGCGTAAAGGTATAGTGACCGTTTGCTTCAATAGCTAATGTGCCTACTCCTGCGATAGAATGTGGGTGTCCTGGTGTGACCGTCACATAACCTGCACTGGGGTCCTTTATTTGGATATCTTGCAGAACCAGATGGGCATTGGAGTCGGTATCTGTCGCTGCGCCAGAAACGCCTTCATGAGTACCGATACCCGATAGCAGATTGCCTTCAATAGGACCATTATGTTGGACACCTGAATCACTCAGGCTGTGTAATACAGGTTTATCGGTCGTACCGTTAATTGTCACTGTAATAGAGTGTTTGGTGCCATCCTTAGAAGTTACTTCAACTCTGTCTGTGAGTGTTTGTCCACTATCGAGATCTTGTATCTGTTGATTGTCATTGTCTGCAACATAAGCCCATGTGCCATTACTTGAAACAATAAAATGTCCATAGCTTCCATTGTGGTTTAGATATTGTTGACCACTAAGGTCCAATGCCGCTTCTCCTTGACCATCGATATCAGAAACAATTAGGTGGCCGGTGCATTCGAGGGCGTTTGTGGTAGGTGAGGCTCCCGTGATGTGCACATTGTGGTGAAGGCTTTTGTCTTCGGTGATACTGCCTGAATCGCCAGTAAAACTCGCGGCATCATTGACCGCGGCAAGGTTCATCGTAGCGGATGTCGTAACGGAAGCGCCATGCTCATCTTGAACATCATAATGAAACTGAACTTGGCCGTTGTAGTTCCTTTCTGGGGTAAAACTGAATGTGCCATCATGGTTATCGACGATTTGCCCATGATCTACACTGAGGTTATGCACGCTAAGGTGGCTGTTATCATCAACATCAGTGGCGTTCGCCAGTAAGTCAGATGCTTTCAATGTTACTGGCGTATCTTCAGTGCCTTGAGCGAGTGTAACAGCAGAGGTCACGACTGGAAGGTCATTGGTTCCGACAATCTTAATGTCAATAACATGAGTCTCACCACCAACGGTATGTACGTTGTATAGGACATGCTCTTCTTGGCCTGCGGCGAGTTGCTGAATCTGGCTGTTGTTAACGCTATAAGTCCAAGAACCATCTTTAGAGATATGAAGACCGCCATGAACACCGCTGTTGAATGGATCATGGCGTTTGCCAACATCTGTTGAGAATTCAGATTGGTCGTGGTCAGGGTCAACGACATTCAGTTGACCAGATATCACCTCAACGGGTGTCGATGACCCGTCTTCATGTACGTCTGGGTTTGAGACCACCGTAATTGTCGCCTGGTCGTTACTTCCTTGAACCAATACTTCAATATGCTTGGTCGCGGTAGAACCATCTGTCGATGTTGCAGTGATATCAAAACCTTCTGCTTTGGTTTCACCTTGTTGCAGAGCATTGGCTTTTGAGTGGTCTAGGTCGTAATGCCATTGCCCGTTACTATCAACATGCAGTGTGCCGTAAGCGCCCACTGAATCCCCTGCATTGAATGTGACGGAGTCTTTGCTATCAGAGTCGTGGGCAAGCAGAGTCCCTGAAATTGACGTGATTTTATCTTCAACGGCAGTACCAAGTGCCGCTGTTAACGCATCTGGAGTATCAATAACCACATGGTCGTCAGTGCCTAAGATTTTGGCTGTCAGCGGGATTCGTGTTCCATCTGCGGTGATTAGATTGATCGTATCAGTCAGAGAATCGCCATGACTCAGTGATTGAACTTCAGCGTGACTATTATCCGCACTGTAGCTCCATTTATCGTGGCCATCGGTTGAATGAGTGAAGCTGAAGGTACCGTGGACGCCTGCAAGATTCATCGCGAAGTTTGCTGGTACCGTATGCTTAACGCCGTTGATCTCGATTTGAGTAACCTTCGCTTCCGATGGCGAGTCAATATCCTGAATATCAAGGTTTTTCCAACCTGACCATAGCTCATTGGTGCTTGTCCCCGATTTGAGGTGATCTTCAGTTACAAAGTTGGAGGCGAGTGTCGGTTGTAGTGTGGCAGCATCATTGCTAGGTAACAGAGTGGTAGACGCGCCAGTATGAGTAACGCCACCATGAGCATCTTTAACGTCATAAGTGAAGTGGACTTGCCCGTTGTAATTATGCTCTGGAGTGAAGGTGAATGTGCCATCTTTGTTGTCGACGAGAGTGCCATGGTCCGCGCGTAGGTTCGCGATAGAGAGCTGCCCAGCATCGTTTGCGTCAACGTCTACAGTATTGGCTAGCAACTCGGTTGTTGTAATGGTTTGTGCAAGATCTTCTTTTCCGCTGTTGAGCTGAACTTCTGAAGAGCAGTATGGACGGTCATTGTCACCATGAATGGTAATATGAATATCGTGAGTGGTGCCATCTGCCGATTTGACGGTGACCGTATCGGTTATTGACTCACCCTGACCGAGACGATCTATCTTTCTTCCTGTTGCGTCTTGGCCTATGGAAGCATAGTAGCTCCAATCTCCGTTACTCTGGAGTATGACGTGCCCCAGTGTACCTTGGTAAGTGCCTGTTTGAGCATGGCTTTCACCGGAATCTGGATCAATGATATTTAGATGGCCATCGGTGTGTATCTCATCGTTCCATATTTTACCGACGTTTCCATGCATATGATCTGGTGAACGGTCATCGACGTAGCCGCCAGACATAGTACCGTCTGGCGCTGTATAGGCATGCCCTTCATGAACATCTCCAGTGTCGCGCCCCGAGATTGTTGCAGCATCGCCAACAGCATCGATGTGCAGCGTATTGGTTGCTTCTTGTGAATCGACATGTCCGTCATTAACAGTGAACTTAAACTGAACATCGCCGTTGAAATCAGGGGTAGGGACGAACTGTAACTTAGCGATATCGGCAGCAGGAATACTCTGACCGGCCGTGATATCGTGGCCATCAAGCATAAACTTACCTTGAGCCGCTGGTGGCAGATCAGTGATCGCGATAGAGTGCAGCGTATCGCCTGTATCGACATCGGAGAAGCCGAACTGACTCGCCTGTATTTGATAGTTTATATCTTCCGTGCCGTTTCTTAGAACCACCTTGGTAACTGTAGGGGCGTCGTTGGTTCCCACGACATCTATATTTAAGTCGTAAGCTGTACCATCGAAGCTGTGTACTCGATAGGTAACCGTTTCAACTTGCCCTTGTGCTAGGTGTTGAAGTGCCGCGTTGTCGACGCTGTAGCCCCAATTACCCGCGCTATCAATTCGAAGCATGCCACCAAATGGGTCGTGAATACGAGTTTCACCAAATTGGCTGTATTGGAACTTATCTTCTCCGCTGTCTGGGTCTATGACTTGAAGTTGACCACTTGCCAACTCGGTAGTCGTGCCGTTGTTGTGCGTTGCATGTGGCCCGTCTTCTATCACGCTTCCAGTAGTTACCTCTGAAATAATGGCTTTATCTGGGGTCGCGACAAGTGTGGTATTTGCACCAGTGTGTGTGGTTCCACCATGAGCATCTTTGACGTCATAGGTGAAGTGAACTTGGCCGTTATAGTTCTTATCTGGCGTGAAGGTATAGGTACCATCTTTGTTATCAAGGATTGAGCCATGATCAGCATGCAGATTCGCTACACTTAGTTTGCCTATATCGTTATGGTCAACATCAAGACTATTGGCGAGCAACTCGGCCTGAGTAAGGGTTTGTGGTAAATCTTCTTTTCCTGATTTGAGTTGAACTTCACCAGAAATATAAGGCGCGTCATTGTCGCCATGAATCGTGACCACAATGTCATGAGTGGTACCATCTTTGGTCTGTATTGTGATGGTATCGGTTAGAGTTTCACCTGCTCCTAACTTGTCGATGGTTGACCCTACGGTTGTACTAACACCTTTCTGTTGCCAATCGGTTTGACCTGCCGCAACAGCATACTCCCAGTGCCCATCACCACGGAGTAATAGATGCCCATATTGACCATGATAAGAGTAAACTCCGCCCTTGGTATCGAAGATAGCTTCGTTTGTATCGGGATCGACAATAGATAACTGACCTGAGGTGGTTAATGCATCATGACTAATCTTCGCCATGCCAGGTTGAGCATAATTTGGTGACATATTCTGCCCAGCTTGATTTTCATGCACATCACCAGTGTCAACGCCTGCAACCGTAGCGGCATCATTAGTACCAGTAACCACAATCTCAAGGTTCTGCGTTGCGCTAGCACCATGCTCGTCGGTTACCGTCACAGGAATAGACAGGGTCTGAGTTTGACCTTGTGCAAGTGTCTGATAACTTGCGTGGGAAGGATCAAAGCTATAACTACCATCGGCATTGAAGGTTAACCCATCGACAGAATTACCAATAGAGTAGGTCAGTGACGCGCCGTGGTCGACGTCCTGTCCAACCATTTGCCCTGATAGTGATGCTCCATCTTCGGTAACGGAATGCGTTTGGGCGGTTAAAGTCGGGGCATCATTGGTGCCATCTATACTCACTTTTATGGTGAACGGAGTGCCATCTTGCGACTTTACCACGCACTCATCAGTGATGGTTTCCCCCTGTTTCAGGTTCTGTACTAATGGCTGATGATCCCGAATGGTGTAGGTGTAGCGACCATCCTGCATTATCAAGATATGGCCACCGAGTTTGGTGTCATAGCCGATGCCTTGGTAGGTCTGAGGGCCTAAGTTAATATCAAACTGAGCTTCCCCTTTGTCTGGGTCAACGATATCCAGTTTGCCATTGAAGTGAAGGTTGTCATGGGTATCGATGTAGTAACGATCTTCAGTCACACCACCTTGATGGTTATCCGTTGCTGAATAACTGATTTGGGCATTATCAGGCGCGGCGGTGAGGTCAAACTTAGCTTGAGTACTGACGCTACCACCATGGCCGTCAAGCACATCATAGGTGAGTCGTATCTCACCATTGAAATCTTTATCTGGCGTGAAGGTATAAGTGCCATCCTTGTTGTCGACCAGATGACCATGAGTGGCTTGCAAATTACTGACATGCAGATTATCGGTAGCGTCTACATCGCTTGCATGCGTTAGCAAATCAGAAGCTTTTATAGTTACTGGTTGATCTTCTTTACCCGCAGGAAGCTGCGCCCAAGCATTTACCACGGGTTTGTCGTTGCTACCTTGAACGTCGATGACAATCTTTTGAGGGGTTGAAGCGCCAGCACTGTCGGTTGCTGTAATCCAAAATGATTCAGATTGATGCTCACCGGCAGCAAGTTTATCTGTCGCACTTCCTGTAGAGTTGTCTAGCTGATAACGCCAGTGCCCTTGTTGATCAATCGATAGCGTACCAAACTGCCCCTGAGGTTGATTGACCGCCCATGTAATCGTATCCGACGTATCTAAATCGGTTGCGGTGAGACTACCGGTTGCATCAGGTGTTCCAGAAGTATTTAAACCCTGCTCAACGACTGCTCCAGTTGATGTTCCAGACACCATTGGGCGGTCATTGGTGCCGTTTACCGTAATGGTGACCTGGTGTTGTGTACCATCCGCTGAGCTCACTGTTATGGTTTCAGTAGCCGTAGCTCCTTGTCCTAAGGCTTGTACTTTTGGATTGGAGTTATCAAGATCGTAGCTCCAAGCACCATCTTTGGTGATGGTTAACGTACCAAACTGCCCAATCACTTGGGATGCTTGAAAATGATCTTCCCCAAGGTCTGAGTCCGTCACCAAGAGTTGGCCCTGAGCATGTGTAGTCTGATCCTCAGTGACCGTTCCAGCATCTACGCCTGAGATGACGGCATTATCATCTTCACCGCCAATGGTCATGTTAAGTACTTGCGGAGTACCATCTTTGGTATGGATGGTAAACGATTCATGCAATGCAGTTTGGCTGGTCAAGGCTTGGATATTGATCTGTGAGTTGTCAACTTGATACTGCCAGTGACCATTGGCATTCACGGTTAAAGTACCAAACTGACCCACTATCGTTTCTGGTTGTAGAGAGCTTTCATCATGATCAGGGTCTACAACATCGATTTTTCCGGACGTGCTAATCAAACCATGAGAATCAACGTTATGGTCTTCGGTGACTTGGCCTTGTAGGTCTCCACTAATCGTCGGTGCATCCTGTTTACCTTGTACAGGGATGTGGATAATGACGCTTGAGCCATTTGAAAGATGCAGTGTGAAAGTGTCAGTCCCTGGCTCTTGTTTCTGCAATAAAATATACGCTGGCGCTTTGGGATCTAGAGTGAAGGTATATTTCCCCGTTGCATCAACATGGAGTGAACCGTATTTTCCTTTTAGTGTTTCATCAACATAAGTTATCGGAATATTTGGTGAAGACGGCTGGTGGTGCTGTGCTGGCTGAATTTGTGTAGGAACCGACGAATTGCCTTGATTGTGATCGACTGAGTGATTGGGAATTGATGACAGCTTAGATTCGGAAGTATTCGGTGAACTACCTAAAATGTGGTGAACTACTGGGTGTAACTTAGTCGATAGGTGGTGAGAAGAGTTAAGCGCTAAAGTAACGTGGGCATCCTCTTTTTCAATGACTTCGGCTTGGCTACTATTATCGTGCGAGTCGTTCTGCTCGCCATTTAATAATGTCTGGTTAGTTTCATTTTGGATTGATGCACGTGTCGTGTCAGTGGCCGTTTGTTGATGTGTCTCATGTACATCTCCACCAGCAAAGCTATCTGAATCGTTATTGTTCAGTGCTAATGAAGGCAAAATCATCGTTAACTCACGTGGTATTGGAACTCTCATGTTTATCTGAGAGTACAATCTCACCTTTTTTTCCGGCTTGGTTTGCTTCTTAGGTTCCGAGTTTCTTTTCGCTTTGAATGTAGAATTATTGTTTTTTTTGTGGTCAGTAGCCATCGACGTTTCCTGTCTAAATTTAAACAATCACCTTTTCAGTAAAGTACAAAATCGAAAGATTGGCCATCTCAACTAACTAATTAAATTGATTACAATTAATCTTAATTCTGTCGTTGATAATTAATACATATCGTCAGTGTTTAAAGGCGAGTTCGAAAGGATGCCAATGAAGTAATGCACGTCACAATGATGGTTGGGCATGCCATATCTTAAGCGACAAGAATTGTTGAAAGTATCGACCCTAAAACGTAAAAACCATTCAACTAAAGCACTTAGTCGAATGGTTTCACTAGATTCGCCGTTAAAGGCTCTCTTTACACTGTAAAGCTCGTTAACCTACTGTTCGATAGACTTAATCACTCGGCACGGATTACCTGCAGCGACCACATTGGCAGGAACATCTTTAGTCACCACGCTGCCTGCGCCGATTACGCTATTGTCACCAATGGTGACTCCCGGGCAGACAATTGCGCCTCCACCAATCCATACATTGTTGCCAATAGTAATCGGTGTGCCAAACTCAACACCCTCTTCTACACGCCCTTTTACATCCAATGGGTGGCCAGCGGTATAGATCTGCACATTCGGCGCAAACAACACATTGTCACCAATGTGCACTTCTGATACATCAAGGACAACACAGTTAAAGTTTGCGTAGAAGTTTTTACCAACCTTGATGTTAGAGCCATAATCACAACGAAAAGGGGGCTCTAAATAAGCACCTTCAGAGCTAGGAATTAAATTATCAATTGCTGTTCGCCATTCAGCACTATCAGGAATGCTGTTATTGAGTGTTTGTAGAACTTTTCGACATGCAATACGCTCACTGTAAAGCTGTTCATCCCATGCATCGTATGGCTCGCCTGCCAACATCTTTTCCTTTTCAGTTTTCATTGTTCCTACCAAAATTCTTCAACATTTGAGGAAAATATCGCATATCAATATCGATTTGTTGTTGTCACGAATCAGTAAATATCGTTCTCGTGCTATACATCACTTTTTGTACGGTTCAATCGTAAACAGGTGGTTGTCAGTAATTACTCGCTTCTATTATTCCACCTATTTTCATTAACTACTGAATCACACTTGCTAATAGTTGCTCGTAAAAACACTTCGCCGCAGGTCCTGTTTTTGCTCCTTTTGGTAAAGTGAGATGTAATGGGACTTGGTACTTATTATTTTGCTCTACCTCAAGTACTTTCAGCTGTCCGTGGTTTCGTTTCGCAATGATGTGCTCTGGTAAACGACAAAAGCCAACACCCTGTTCAATCGCCCTAAAAGCATGATCAAAATTATCAACAGTAATTCTTTGGCTTGCCTTTAACCAACCGACATTTTGTTCTCGGCTCTCCAGATTAGTCGCACCAAGGTCTCGAACCACAACCTGACTTTGAGTGGAAAAATCAGCCATACAAACATTGGGCTTTTGCGCTAGTGGGTGTTCACTTGATACCACTGGAACCATACTCGTCAGAGAAAAGGCTTGTGCAGGATAATTAGTCACAGGCAATGTAATGATCGCAATATCAGCCTGCTCACTAATGACCATTTCGGTCGTTTTGCTCAATGATGTTTCCACTACTTGAATCGACGTAATGTTATTACTTTGAAGGTATTGCGCCATTGGTTGGTAGAGTAAGCTTGGGTCACATAGATGATCGATAGCAATGGTTATTTCTGACTCCACTCCAGCCGATATTTGCTGACTTAAATCCTCAAGATCTCGCGCTTGTTCTAACATACTACTGGCTCGGCGAAGTAAAGACTGCCCATGCTCTGTGACGCTCGCTCGTCTTCCTTTTACTTCCACCAGCTTTACGCCTAGTTGATCCTCGAGCTTTTTAATTGAGTAAATCAGCGTGGTGTGGCTCTTATTAAGTGATACGGCAGCGGCTTGAATACTGCCCGCTTTGTCTACCTCTTGCAGCGTCAGCCATTGCTCCAATGTGCTTTTTAATCTCATCTCAAACCTGTCAGTTTTTTAGACATTTATGCACAATATTATGAACTTTTCTGTTCAATCTATACAGATAATAATCACTCCATAGAACGGCAACAGCGTTCACAACACAATATGGAGAATAGAAAATGAAGTTACTACAAGTCGATTTTGAATATCACGGTCCAATGGGTGAAGCCATGTCTAAGGCACTCATAGACTTGGCGCAATCAATCAACCAAGAGCCAGGACTAATCTGGAAAATATGGACAGAAAGCGAAGCGGAAAAGTTAGGCGGTGGCATCTATCTATTTGAAGATGAGACCAGTGCGCAGAAGTATTTAGAAATGCATGCCGCGAGACTGAAAGAGATGGGCGTACCTGAGGTTCGTGGCGTGATTTTTGATGTGAACCAGCCGCTAACCAGCATTAACAACGGCCCTATCGCTTAAACAAGGGGGACGTATGAAACACAGAACTTTTTTGACCTTGCACGGCGGCATCTATACCGCCTTTGCTATCGTACTATTTTTTCTACCGACAATCATGTGGCCAATGTATGGCGTTGAGATAAACGATCAATACGCGTACTTCTTATCTCAGCATACGAGCATTTTTTTAGGTGGTGTTGCTGCGGTCAGCTTGCTACTGCGTAACATTGAGCACAAAGAGACGGTAAGACAGCTGCTAAAAGCTCTGTTGGTCACAAACTTATTGGGTGTAGCGATCACAGGATACGCGGGAATAACCGGTATTTTCGTTGGTTTTGGTTGGAGCGATCCTGCTTTTTTTGCACTACTAACCGCCCTCACCTACCGACAATTAACACTGAAATAGCACATTGCGCTTCATATTTGAGGCGCAAATCCCCCCTCGCCTTTCACCGGCGATCTCAGTAGAATGCGCTCTCTTTTTCAACAAATGAGTAAAAATAGGCGGCGGTTTGCACACAGTAGAACAACTTATTCAGGGCGAGCTTAAAGGCATTCACAGACTAAAACTGTCCGAGCAGCTCACAGAGCTACCAAGCGAAATTTTATCGCTGGCGGACTCGCTTGAGATTTTAGATTTATCAGGCAACCAACTTACCGATCTGCCAGATTGGTTAGCTGACTTACCAAAACTCAAGATAGTGTTTGCGTCAAACAACTGCTTTACCCATCTTCCTGATGTGCTAGGTCGCTGTCCTGAGCTCGATATGATTGGCTTTAAGGGTAACCAGATAGTAACGGTGTCTGAGCAATCTCTTTCCCCTAAATTACGTTGGCTTATACTCACAGACAACCAAATTGAAACGCTTCCAGAGTCATTGGGGAACTGTACTCCAATGCGTAAGCTGGCGCTGGCGGGGAATAAGATTCGCACCCTTCCACACTCTTTCTCTAAATTGGTTAACTTAGAGCTTGTACGCCTATCTGCAAACCAGCTTGATGTATTTCCTGAAGTACTGCTAGAGCTGCCAAAACTGGCTTGGATGGCGTTTGCTGGTAACCCATTTTGTGAACGTCTAACCCTAACTGATAGTGTACCTCAGGTTAGCTCTAGTGCTTATTCAACCAATCAAGTCCTTGGTCAAGGAGCTTCCGGTGTTATCTCTCATGCCGATTGGTTAGATAGCTCATTTGATTTTCCACCACATGTTGCGATTAAGGTGTTTAAAGGCGAAGTCACCAGTGATGGCTACCCACAAGATGAACTGCAAGCATGCTTACAAACAGGCCACCACACTAATCTGGTTAAATCAATCGCTCAGGTCAATGAGCCCGATTACCTTGCCCTTGTGATGGAGCTTATCCCTGATAACTTTTACAACTTGGGTTTGCCTCCGACGTTAGAGACATGCTCTCGTGATGTATTTCACCCCGATTTTGAACTGTCAGTTGAGCAAATCACCCACATTGTGAATCAAATGATGGATGTCTTTGAGCACATGCACAGCAATAAGGTGTGTCACGGAGACCTTTACGCACACAATGTTTTGGTGAATGAGTCAGGTGAGATGATCTTTGGCGACTTCGGTGCTGCGTCTGTCTATGGCTACCTTGATGAACCTCTACAACGTGGGATCCGACAAGTGGAAGCTCGCGCACTCGCGCACTTTATTGATGATCTCCTTTCAGTCTGTAAGCCAAGAGAAAAGCAAACCGCCGCTTATCAATCTTTACGCAATCTGACTAAACTTATCGCCTAGCCACACCGTAATTGAAAGCCTAGACGATTCACCAGCTAGGCTTTGATTACAGAAGCCCCCATTAGCTGCTAGATTACTAATAGCTCACTTAGAAAGGATGCGCCCTATGCTCAATATGGACTTTTCAAAACGCATAGCAATCGATACGGAACAAATGGAATGGTTGGCAAGTCCTGCTAAAGGGGTTTGGCGTAAGCCTCTTGAACGCCAAGAAGCGGAATCAGGGCATACCACCAGCATCGTGCGTTATGAGCAAGGCTCGGCGTTCAAAACTCACCCTCATCCTATGGGTGAAGAGATTTTCGTATTGGATGGCGTTTTCTCTGATGAGCATGGTGATTATCCAGCTGGTAGCTACCTTCGTAACCCTCCAGGCAGTTCACACGCCCCTTTTAGTAAGGAGGGTTGCGTAATCTTCGTGAAACTTAATCAGTTTGATGAACGAGATAGACAGACCGTGCGCATCAATACCCATCAAACCACGTGGTTACCCGGCATAGGTGGATTAGAGGTGATGCCGCTACACGATTTCGAGCACGAGCATGTTGCTTTAGTAAAGTGGCCTGTTGGTGAAAGGTTTCAACCGCACAAACACTTTGGTGGCGAAGAGATTTTGGTTTTGACGGGAGAGTTCAAAGATGAGTTCGGCGCCTACCCCAAAGGAACATGGATACGCAGCCCACACATGAGTGAGCACTTCCCGTTTGTTGAACAGGAAACCATAATCTTAGTGAAAACAGGGCACCTTCCGCTGTTACAAGCCTAGAGCTTACTGATGGGAATGAAGGTTAGAGATAGCCTGTCTAAAGATAGTTTTAAGTGGTTCTAAATCTAAATAGACACCCGCAATATTTGCTTCAACCCACTGTTGCTGAGTGATGACTGGCCAGTTCAAGTCATAGCCAAGTACAAACAGCATTTCTTCGAAGAAAAACCTCTGAACTCGGCCGTTTCCTTCACGGAACGGGTGGATCAAATTCAATTCACAGAACAGTGATGCCACTTGATTGATCAGCTCATCTCGGCTTTGAATTAAGCTCAGTTTGGGGACCAATTGAAACAGTTTTTCTGCCTCCACTTCGATACGTGGCACGGTACAAAAACGCGTATCTCCTTTAGAGATATCGACCTCTCGAATATCACCAGCCCATTCAAAAAGGTCTTGGAAAAGATAGAAATGAAGGTATTTAAAGTGGGAAAGGGTAAAGTCTTCGATCTGAGTAACTTGGCTTTGATAAGTGCGATAACGCTCCGCCGTAAAAGCGATCTCCGCTTCTATCAGCTCCTCACTATCACGCAGGTTTAATAAGTTGATTAAAACATCCGTTCCTGCGTAACAGTACTTATCATGAAAAACACCATACTTATCGTGCATATTTCCTTTTAAGTTCTTCAATAGAATGACGTTTGTCTTCTTCTTTGAGTGACATCCCCTCATACTTGAGGCTCACTTTAAAGTTATCCGTTTTAGGTACGAACGTTTTTTTCGTTCGAGTCACCGATTCAGAAGATGAGTTGGACATGCTTACCTCTGCTTTCAATTCTATTTCAAGTGTAACCCACAAATAGGGACGCTTCTACTTGGCCCCAATTAAGCCTTCGCGCTAATGCTCACAACAACGATTAGCGTCCACCCGCAAGCTCAATGAATGTTCCTGTGACGTAGGAAGCTTCATCTGATAACAGCCACGCAATGGATTGTGCAACCTCTTCTGGGGTGCCACCACGTTGAAGAGGCAAGCTTGATGCAAGTCGGTCAACTCGACCTGGCTCTCCACCATCGGCATGCATTTCGGTATAGATACAACCAGGGCGTACTCCGTTTACTCGTATGCCTTCTCCTGCTAACTCAAGAGATAAACCTTTGGTCAAGGAATCCATTGCGCCTTTTGATGCTGCGTAGTCGATGTATTCAAATGGAGCTCCGAGCCTCGATGCCGCTGAAGAGACATTCACAATGGCACTCTTATTGCCTGTTTGCCGGATAAACGCCTTACAACACAAAAAGCAACTGGTGATATTGGCATTCATGACCTTCTGAAAACGTTCGAGATCAATATCGCACAACTTAGACTGAGTGAAGAGGATGCCTGCATTATTGACCAAATGCGTCACAGTGCCATAGCGGTGTTGAACAGCTGCAAACATATCACTGACTTGCGCTTCACTTGAAACATCAGCTTGAAACGTAAAGGCTTCTCCACCCGCTGTAATAATGTCATCCACGACCTGTTCAGCACGTTGGTGTTGGCTTAAATAGTTTACGCACACCTTATATTGCAACGACGCGAGTAGTTTCGCTGTTTCAGCGCCAATCCCACGACTCGCCCCTGTCACTATGACAACCTTATCCATATGTTCTCCTTCTCAAAGATTCAACTACGCTGACTTTACAGTGTAAAAGCTATTGGTTCTTTCATTTTATCGGTACTGGCGATGATACGTTCAACCAATATCGTTAGAGCCTTTGGTTGATACTGCCTCTGCTTATAAACAATATGAGCTTCGCGTACACTGCGCTGATATTGCGGTAAAACACGGACCACATTCATTCCATCATGAACATGACGAAACGGCAACGAGGCGACACCTAACCCTTTTTCAACAACTCCGCACAAGGCAAAGATGTCATTGACCACGAGTTTTGGCTTTGTCTCTATCACATCAACTAACACTTCATCCTGATAGACGGCCAGTGACTTAATATGATCGACGCTCACCCAATCAAGTTGTGAAAGCTGCTGAAGAGTCGTTACCTCCCCTGCTTTCGCGAGGTATTCAGGACTGGCGAAAAAACCGTGTCGCGCTTTAAACAGTGGCCGCGCAATCATGTCATCCATTTCAGTAAGATCAAAAGTGATTAACAAATCTCGGTCGGTTTGAGGGATAACCTGTTGCTGACTCAACACAAGGTCCAAGGTTACTTTGGGGTAATCCACTAAAAACTGCTCGACGACATCACCGATAAAAGCGCGATAGAAATTATGAGGAATAGCGAGCTTGATCTTACCTGACACCTCTTGTGTTTCCGATACCATTTCACCAAAGCCTGTTTCAATCGATTCCATCCCACTACGAAGCGCCTCAAAGGCTTCAGAACCACTTTGAGTAGCAACTAGCTCTCTACCCTTTTTTTCGAGTAATCGTGTGTTTAGGCGCTGTTCCAAAGCCGATAGACGTCGAGACATGGTTGAAACGGGTAAGTGCAACTTTTTAGATGCCGCGAGAAGAGAGCCCTCTTCTACCACGCAACAAAACAAATAAAGATCATCAATGTTTCCAAATATGGAACTCATAGTTCTAATCCTGCTTATTTTTTTCACTATTGGTTAGTTATATCCTTATTTATAACAAAACAACAGCCGAGGAGGACATATTATGAGCCGCAAACAATTTTGGATTTCCGCACTCCTTTCATCATTTACCATGGCAGTGATCATGTCAGGTTTAATCTCAGGCTATAAGCTAGGGTTCAGCAATGCGTGGCCTTCAGTATGGCTAGACAGTTTTCTACTCGCTTGGCCAGCAGCCATCACACTTAACCTTACGGTATTACCTCAAATACGTAAGCTTTCTAATTGGCTTGCAGGAGCAGAGCCTGTTTCGCAGGCATAAAAAAACCGAGCCAATGAGCTCGGTTTTTTATTATCAATTCTGATTACAGTTCAGCGTTGTGGTAAACCTGCTGTACGTCATCACAATCATCTAGCATGTCTAAGAACTTCTGGAATTTTTCCGCGTCTTCGCCCGCTACAGGAGTATGAGTTTGAGGTACGAACGTAATCTCTTCCACATCCATTGTTAGCTCTGGGTATGCTGTATTTAGTGCTGTCTTAGTTTTGAAGAACTCAGTGTGAGGAGCGAATACAGTGATCACGCCATCTTCTAGTTCAACGTCAGTCACGTCAATGTCATCCATCATTAGCGTTTCTAGAATTGCTTCATCGTCTTCGCCTTTGAACTGGAATACCGCTTGGTGATCGAACATGTGAGAAACTGCACCTTCAACACCAATCTTTGCGCCACATTTAACAAAACACTGGCGAACATCTTGGAAAGTACGGTTGCCGTTATCTGTTAGACAGTCAACGATAACGCTAGTGCCACCTGGGCCAAAACCTTCGTAACGTGCTGGAGCGTAGTCTTCACCACCACCGCCGTTTGCTTTATCGATCGCTTTGTCGATAACGTGTGCAGGAACTTGGTCTTTTTTCGCTTTAGCAATCAGGTGCTTAAGCGATAGGTTCATGTCTGGGTCTGAACCACCATTTTTCGCACACATGTAAATTTCTTTACCGTATTTGGAATAAACTTTAATTTTTGCGCCGGCAGTTTTCGCCATTGAGGCTTTGCGCACTTCAAAACTTCTTCCCATCGGGATGTTCTCTCTAATTCAATTTAATGCGAAGGATTTTAGCAAAACGTGTGAGCTTTTCAATTTCTGACACTTGCTGAGGAAATAGGCGTATTACGCAACACCCATTACTCGTTTATATTTGTCTACAGATTCTAAAAATGAGGCTTTTTCTGCGTCATCTACAATTTTAGCGGCTTCCTGATCAATCTCGTCAGGGCCTGCTTTAGCTTCACGTAATTTCCAAACTAAAAACGAAGCTTGTTTATCAAGTTCAATCTTGTTCTTCTCACTCGCAGGAAGCGTAGATAGGTTGATCGACATACTTAGGCTCAAATCTGTATAAATATTGGGGGGAGAATATACCACACCAAAAGCCAATGTAGAGAGCGAAACGCGTTTTGTGAGACGGAATAGATCAAAAAAGACCAAAAAATAAAGGGTGGCATTCCTGTGCCACCCTTAGGTAATCGCTATCGTGAGCCTAGACTAGTGTAACAAACCTAGCTCTTTTGCTTCTTCAATGCTTAAACCGCTTTCACGAATCTCTCTTAATGCTTCGATACGACGACGCGCTTCGGCAGATTTAGCACCTTTCGTTGGCGCTTGTGATTCAACTTCTTCCGTGAAGTCCCACTTGCCAGCAATCTTACTCATTTCATCATGGTCAATAGAATTAATGGACATAAATACCTCCGAACAAACCATGCTAGGGACGACTAATCTGTAGCAAAACTCTTCATCCCTTGTTAAGAATTTTAGTCCGAGAATGTGATACTGCTAATAGTTCCGAAACTCTTACTGTTTTTTGTATAAATAACTTTTGCGCAGTCCTATTGGGCACAGTACATTTAAAGGATTACCCCATAAGAAATGAAGACGATCCGGCTCTCATTTTTTCTCCATGTTTATGCTCACCAGCTTCACCCTTTTCGTCATTGCCACAAGATTTTTCGAGTGACTTCACCCTTTTTAATCTAACTTCTTTCCACTCACAAAATAAGCATTAATGATAATCATTCTCTTTTATATTTTAGGTAAGAGTTATGAGTGATTTTTCTAAGCAGCATGCTTTTCATACCAATCCTGTGATTCAAATACGGGATTTGTGTGTGGATTACATTACAGACAAAGGTGACTTTCGCGCCGTCAACTCAGTGAGCTTTGACATTGGCAAAGGGGAAATCTTTGGTTTAGCCGGCGAATCGGGCTGCGGTAAGAGTACTATTGCTTTCGCAATAAACCGACTACATAAGCCACCTGCTTTTATATCTGGTGGGCAAATCCATTTTGAAGGACAAGATCTGCTGCGCTTGTCCGATCGAGAGATCGGCGCAATCCGCTGGAGTGAAATTGCAATGGTGTTCCAGAGCGCAATGAATTCTCTCAACCCTGTTCTTCCTATTCAGGAGCAGTTTGCAGATGTACTTCGTAACCACAGGGGCATGAACGAAGAGCAAGCAAAAGATCGTGCTGAAAAGCTGCTTGATTTGGTCAACATACCTCGTGAGCGCCTCACAGAGTACCCCCACCAATTCAGTGGAGGCATGCGCCAACGCTTAGTTATTGCTATTGCGCTGTCACTTAACCCTAAATTAATCATTATGGATGAGCCAACAACGGCATTAGATGTGGTGGTTCAGCGTGAAATCCTTCAACAGATATACCAGCTACGTGAAGAGTTTGGTTTCTCAGTGTTATTCATTACTCACGACCTCGCCCTGATGAGCCAACTATGCGACCGCATTGCCATCATGAGAAATGGCGAGATCGTCGAGGTCAATCAATCTAAACAAATTCGTAATGATCCTCAGCACGCTTACACACAGAAGCTGTGGGCTTCATTCCCAAATATCCACGAAGGTAAACACCAGGCACAAGGAGTCACCGCATGAGCGAGCCAATTATTCAACTCAATAATGTCGTCAAAGAATTCTCAATTGGTGGTGGCTTTTCTTCGGTCGATAGCTTCAAAGCACTGCAAGGTATTACGCTAAGCCTACATAAAGGGCGCACATTAGCATTGGTAGGTGAATCTGGATGTGGGAAAAGCACCTGCGCTAGACTTATCACCAAAGTACACCCACCAACCTCTGGAGAGATTTTGTTCAATGGACGTAACATTGATGAAATCACCCGTAAAAAAGATCTGCAAGAGTATCGAAGTAAAGTGCAAATGGTATTCCAAGACCCTTTTGGCTCTCTTAATCCTACCCATACTATTGCGCACCATCTGACCCGGCCATTAAAGATTCACGAACAAGTTACCAGCAATGCGGAAATCCCAACTAAGTTACAAGAACTCATTGAACTGGTGGAACTCGCACCCGATACACTTGAAAAATACCCTCATCAGCTGAGTGGTGGTCAAAGACAACGTGTAAACCTTGCCAGAGCCTTAGCGGTAGGAGCTGAAGTGATCTTGGCTGATGAACCCACCTCAATGCTAGATGTCTCTATTCGCCTTGGGGTTCTCAATCTGATGCAACGTATGAAAAAAGAACTTGGCATTGGCTTTTTATACATCACTCATGATTTAGCAACAGCGCATTATATCGCTGAAGAGACCGCTGTAATGTACAAAGGCCAAATTGTTGAATGGGGCGATACTCAGGCGATCTTAACCGATCCGCAACATCCGTACACCAAGCTGTTGATCTCTGCCGTTCCGGATCCCGATTTGCCATTTGGCAACTTAGTCAAAAGTGAACCAAACTATTCATTAGATGCTGATCTAATTCGTGAACAGAGCGCGGTAGTCCAAGACGGATTTGATCAAGTTGGTGTAAATCACTTTGTAAAACATTGGGTTAAAGCAGCATGAGTGAACTTGATACGTGGGTAAATCAGATTAGCCAATGGTATGAAAACCGAAAGCATGATCAAGGCTGTCAGTTAGAATCATTGATCCTATCTGTTCCTGATGAAGTTTGGGGACCAATGATCACTGACACACAAAGTAAAGCGATCGCCTGTTGGCTAGATGGTTGCCTACGTGTCTACCAACACGCTCAATATCAAGACGCAGAAAAAGCGTTCCAATATCTTCAGCTGGCCTATAGTAAATTACAAAACGTAGTATCAACACCAGCGAGTGAATTGGAGCTGAAAGATTGGTGTATGAAAAGATTGCAGCATTTGGCGGTACTGAGTCTGGAATTTTGTAACCAACAAACACGCTCTGAGTGGCAGCAAGAGTCACATCAGTTAATCGAGAGTCATGTCCAGTTTATGGCTACCCACTCATGGAATGAGCCCCGAAAGCTTGATCATGGGAACTATGATCAAGGGAGTTCATCGTTCCATTAACCTCTACGAGCAAAATTTACGGATCAATGATCAAGGTACGCTTCTTGATCATTGATCCGTAAACTTTTGTTATCTACTGAATTTTAAGCAAAAAAAAAGCGAGTCCATAAGAACTCGCAAAATATTCAGAATGAATGTAACAATATGAGCCAATCTATCGGGGATAATCCTATCCCCCATTCATCAGAAAGGACAAAAGGTTGTCTATTCGGGATAAATATTATCCAACTCCCCTACCCCCAATGTCAGTTAACTGTCAGGGGAATGTAGTAGCTTTGTTCTGTTCACCCTAGAGTGTAACAGGGTATTTATTAGGGTAACGAAACACAAAAAACCAGCACCTAAGTGCTGGCTTCGTTGTTTTTATGTCTTGCTATTATTTAAACAGCAACTTCATCGAGTGCTCTGAAAACCGTTTCATCTAGGTGTCCTTCGAACACTTGCTTACAGACTTTACGTCGAACTGCTAAGCCAGCAATCAAGCGCTCAATGGATAAGTGCTTGTTTTCACTTTGAGCATTGTACAGCTCGATCATCTTACTCAACGTTTCGTAAGGCACAGGCTGATCTCCGACTCTTAGGAAATCAAGCTTGTCTATGAGCTCCAGACACTCTTCTTGAATTGAGCTATGGGAATGCCCGGTCATAGCTGCTAAAGCCGTTATAGAGCGTTCTAGAGCCTCTGAAGAGGTATATTTAGACAGGGTAATGGTAATCTCGTCTGCATTGATCTCGACAAGGTGTTTACGCTGCTTTACTCGACGACCTAAATTGCCTTTTGGTGAACGTTCTTTACGCTGAATTGGTTCAAACTCACCATCAATAATCTGTGACATCTCTTCTAGCTGCTTCTTAGACACCATCTCATTACGCAGCGGGTTCGGTAAGGTTGGCGCCATATTGCGCTTACCAGCATTAGTGGTTCGAGCACGTGAGTAACGCAAGACTTCTTCAGCATCACACTTAATATCAAACTGATAATCTTTGATCTTCCCTTTCTCAACCATAGTCGAGATCGTTAAGTGGTAGCCCCATAGATTGACGACGAATAGATCTTCAGTCCCCTTATGATCTGATAATTTTTTCAGCTCACGGATCAAATCCATAGAGAAGCGACGCCACTCGATATTACGAGCCAATTTCTGGTTTAACTCACTTAGCAGCATCGAATCACTATGGCGGCGCGACATACGACTACGGAAGTAGCTGTAGAGCTGAAAGACCAAGGTGTGTTGCTTCAAAATTTCAGGTGGAAACAGGAAGAAATAATCTCGTGTTAACAGCTCTTCGTAGAACGATGGTTCCCAAACTAGGATGTATAGGTTCGGTTTAATGCGAATTTCGCCGTCAGCGCCCTCTGTAGGCGCTTCTTCCGATGCAGTGATGGTACGGGCCAAAAATCTAAAACGGTCGCTCTTGAAGCCTTCTGGCATGTTTTCGCTTAACCAACGACCAGTGAGTTCGTGAAGCTGGAAATCGGTAAACTCAATTCGATCGATACTGTCACGGATTGAGTCACGAGCAGGGCCACTGTCTTTCTTTCCGCGTAAGGAAAGAATATCAGTAATGTACAACGGCGTTTTATTTGGTACATGCGTACCATCTAGCTGATATTGGTGCTGATGATGCTCGTGGTACTGCACTGTTAACGTAAACAGAGCAAACAGGGTCATCAGATCATCAACCGTCATGATACTTTTTGAAGATCGTGTCTCGATCACTGCTCTTGTGCCAGAGATCGACACCATGCTCTTCTGATAGCTTTTGCGGGTTCTTGGTGGTGCGAGCGCTTGATCTATGATGCCTGCCCAGTTAGTCGGAGAAACGACAAATTGATCCGCTTCGTCTTTCATTGCTGGTGGTGTATTTAATCCATACTCATTCAGTAAACGCTTGTTAACCTGAGTTTGAGCCAATGCCTTTGAACGCTTTTGCTTAGCATTTTGTTTTACGGTTTCAGTCACTAGGCTGGTTGCCCCAAGTACTGAAATTAGCTGGTTAGGATTAACGAAGCGATGCAACATCGTTTTTCCAGCTAATCCCTCTTCGAAGCGAACTGGGACTTGTTGGAATAATCCAATGTTAACGGCTGCACGTAAACGTTGCTGAATGGCAGCACGAGTCACTTGACCATCAGTAGCATCGATAAGTTCCGTAGTAGAAACCAAACCATCTTTGCTGCTAAAGCCTCGCAATGAGATTAAGTTAAGAAGTTCAACGATACTTTTCGTAACGCCTTTGAAGTGTTGGTATTGTTCAATCCAGTTCACCGCCATCTCAGATACTTCAAATAAGTGTCCATCTTTGTGGCTTCTTGGCGCTTTGATCAGCAGTTTGTCTTCTGAGCTCATTATTAGATCCGTGTCACACTAGCCGTAATATCGCTATAGTTCCGAAAGAATAAAGAAAAAAAGATCATAAATAAAGAAAAACTTATTGCTTTTAAATAACTGATCTTTTTGATTAATCTGATCTTAATTGATTATATGATCTATTGATCCGGCAGGAGTTTGGCTTGTAAGTTATTGTTTGTAAGTAACTATTTTTTTTATGCTTGGAAAGCATGATCATGGTTGAGACGAAAGCATGATCATTAAACCATTGAAAGCATGATCAAAAACTCTAAGAACGATGATCATCGCTAACCCGAATCGATGATCAATGTGAATCAGAAAGCATGATCATCATCTCCCCACACTTTATCCACAAGCAGAATAATATCGTTGGATTGATATCGGTGTACTAAACCGAAGATGGGCGATATTCTCTCGAAAGAATGATCAAGGATCAAGCCTTGTTCGTACATCTTTGGTGAAATAGTATTCGAATTCTAAATTCAAATAACACGGTAGCAATTCTATCCACATACGGTGGGCTATAGATACTATTTCGAAAGCATGATCATGACAATCATGTTATTGAGTCGTGTTCTTTCTACATTCCCTTAGACTGCCGCAGTGGAACTCGCGATTTGCTCCTATCTCCCACTCCATATACATTCTTCCGTAATTTAGCCAGAATTTTACATGCTTCCGGTGCTGATTATCACTTGATCATTTTTCCGATCTTGGATCTTTTCATTTTACAGATAATAAGCCACTGTCTTGCGATGAAATTTACTTGATCATCGTTCCTAACGACTCGATTACGAAGGGAAGCATGATCATCATTACTCCCTTGATCATTGTTCCGATGTTGATAATGGAATGACATTGTTGGGTGTGTCTTGGTCCATTTTAAAAAATCACTCGAATCTGAAAAACTGTTTAATTTAAAGTCAAAATTACACAAGCCGTAAAATAGCAGCCAATCTTAATCGTTCCGGTATTCTTGCTCTGGTGATTATGTTTACATTGTAAATAAGCTACGTTGTAACATTTTAAAAATGAAGAGTAATTCGATACTCGATTAAGCTAAAAATTAGTTGATATTTCCGTGTTTAATCCCGTATTTAATCAAATTAGTGTCAATTCTCGATTTTGTGTGATACTTATCCATAACTGAGTGTTCACCTTTTTATTGTCTATGTATTTAAATGCTGTACAATCGTAAGCAAGTCATTAATAACGGAATTTGGCAAATGAAACGAGAACACACGATTGAGAGTCTCATTCAACTCGCTGAAAAAACAGCTCAGGTTCAGGCTGATCGCATTGAGATAGTTTTAGAAGAGCGTAGTGATGAGCACTTCCCACCAATGTCGAAAGCATTGATGGAGACGCGATCTGGTTTAACGCGTCGTAAACTGGACGATGCAATTAGTAAGCTTGAAGAGTCGGGTCATCAGTTTACGAAAAACAACGCTAACCATTACTCTATTTCTCTTGATGAAGCACATATGCTCATGGATGCCGCTGGCGTACCAAAGTTCCATCAACGCAAGAAAAATGGTGATAACAAGCCATGGATTATCAACGTACAGAACCAAAAGGGTGGTACGGGAAAATCTATGACAGCGGTTCATTTAGCGGCTTGCTTAGCGCTAAATCTGGATAAGCGTTACCGCATTTGTTTGATTGACTTAGATCCACAAGGTTCTCTACGTTTATTCTTGAACCCACAAATCAGTATTACTGATCATGAGAATATCTACTCAGCTGTCGACGTTATGCTTGATAACGTGCCTGAAGGGGTGGAAGTAGATAATGAGTTCCTGAACAAAAATGTGTTGCTGCCAACTCAGTACCCAAATTTGAAGACGGTTTCTGCATTCCCTGAAGATGCGATGTTTAATGCAGAAGCATGGCAACATCTTTCCCAGAATCAGTCGCTTGATATTGTTAAGCTACTAAAAGAAAAACTGATTGATAAAATCTCTGATGACTTTGACATCATCATGATTGATACCGGCCCGCACGTTGACCCATTGGTATGGAATGCGATGTATGCTTCAAATGCTTTGTTAATTCCTTGTGCAGCTAAGCGTTTAGACTGGGCATCGACCGTTAACTTCTTCCAACACTTACCAACAGTGTATGAGATGTTCCCTGAAGATTGGCAGGGCCTAGAGTTTGTTCGTTTAATGCCGACAATGTTTGAAGATGACAATAAGAAGCAAGTCGCTGTATTGACGGAAATGAACTACTTACTTGGTGATCAAGTCACGATGGCAACTATTCCTCGTAGCCGAGCATTCGAGACATGTGCTGACACCTATAGCACTGTATTTGACCTAACTACAGGTGATTTTGAAGGCGGTAAGAAGACGTTAGCAACCGCGCAAGATGCAGTACAAAAGAGTGCGCTTGAAGTCGAGCGTGTACTGCACAGTCATTGGACATCATTAAATCAGGGGTAATTAGAAAATGGCAATTAAGACTTCAGATTTAAACGCAAGATTATTTGGTAAGGCGAACAAGCGTCATGTAACGACGCCACAAGAAGCGCAGCAGGCGGCAAAAGACCAAGCTCAGGTGATTGAACTTGCAGTTGCGGGTGAAGAGAAAGTCCAGTTTGAACTGGTTAGAATCCCTGCTGATAAAGTGAGTGATCAAACCGTCGTATTTGCTGAGAACGCACGTGAGCAATCGTTCCTGAATGAACACGCACTTTCAGACGTCTTGGTGACACTAAAAGAGCGTGGTCAGCAGTATCCAGCGGTCGGTCGCAAGTGTGAAGATGGCAAGATTGAAGTACTCGATGGTAGCCGTCGCCGCATGTCATGTATTTTGGCTGGCAAAGAGTTCCTGATTTACGTTGGTAACAACATTAGCACTCAACATGCTAAGTTTCTTTCTGACGTAGCAAATGCGCATAAACCCCTGTCTCTTTACGAAAAAGGTAAAGAGATGTTAGCTAAGCTTGAAAGTGGCGAAGCAGAAGACCAAAAAGCATTAGCAAAAATGTTCCAGTGCAGTGAAGCATTGGTGAGTGGTGCACTGAAAGCCGCTGATTTACCTTTGCAATTACTTCAGGCTTACCCGAATGTTGCAGAGCTTGGTCGTCCAACAATCGTTAAGCTACATAAACAGTTTAATGGCCTTGATGAAGACAAGCGCGCTCAGCTGCTGGATAAATGCCGTTCAGAAGATGGTTTTGTATGGCAGCGAAGTGAATCACAAGGTGTTGCTCGTATTACCAAAGAAGTGACCGAGACAATTGAAGCTTGGGTAGAAGAGTTATCACCAAGTAAGAAGGCGCCTTCAGCTAAGAAAGAATTAGTTAAGGGTCGTGCTGACTACACTCGCAAAGGTTCTAACTTAACGCTAAATCTTAAGAAAGTGGATGATGCATTGATGCAAGAACTGCTAGATTTAGTCGCGAGCAAGCTTAACTAAGCTTATAGAACTGAATCAATTAAGCCGCTTATTAGCGGCTTTTTTTATGTCATAATAATAATCACTGACTTAACACTGGGTTTATTCTCCTCAATGTCTGCATTCTACGATTTTATCACTCAAACTATTTCTATTGCTGCACAGCGTCATCACCGATTTGGGGTAGTTCTTTCCGGGGAAGAAGGCTGGCAGAATTTGCTTGTTGAACAGCTGTGCGACTCGATGGAGAGCAATACTATTTATCAACTTGGGAACTCAGTGGCATTCAATGTTGGTCAAAGTGTTAAATTCAATAAAGGGCAGCAGTTACTAGGCCAAGAGTGCCAGCTATTGATATGCGACTTCAGAGCTGGGTTTGATGCCAACAGTTTCAATGCAGCGACGGGGTGCGTCAAGGGCGGTGGTGTTGTCATTATCCTATGTAACGACCTTCGCTCAGAGTCAGGTTTTGACGGTGCTTGGTTAAACCGAGCTTTGCAAGAACTGTTGGTGGTAGAGCAGGGGGGAGAGTTACCGCAACTTCCAAATAGCTATTCAGTCGAATCTCTTCCTTTTGAACAGCAAGGCTTTGCCATTGAGAAAATAATCAAGGTCGTTGAAGGCCACCGTAAACGTCCATTGGTGATGACGGCTGATAGAGGCCGAGGAAAAAGTAGTGCGCTTGGTATCGCAGCCGCGCATTTGATGCAAAATCGAAGTATACACATTGTATTGACTGCTCCTAGCTTAGCGACTGTTCAGCCAGTTTTTGAACATGCGAGTCAGCTATTGCCCAATGCTATCCGCAGAAAAAACTCTATTGAATGGAATAGTTCGCGCTTAGAGTTTGTTGCTCCAGATGAGTTACTCAGAAGCGCGCCAAAAGTTGACTGTTTATTCGTTGATGAAGCGTCAGCAATTCCTATTCCGATGCTCAAACAAATGGTTGAGTTTCATCATCGCACCGTGTTTTCTACAACCATTCATGGTTATGAAGGTTGTGGACGCGGCTTTACTGTTAAGTTTCAAGCTTGGCTTAAGGAGCAACGCCCCGGGGCCGTTTTTTATCATCTAGAACAACCGATTCGTTGGGCCAGTTCAGATCCGCTTGAGCAGTGGTTGTTTGATAGTTTTCTTCTCAACTCAGAATTAAATGACCCATCTAACGAGACTCCTGAACCTACGCTAGAGCTTATCGAAAAAACAAGATTGGTAGAGCAGCCACAACTTCTTCGCGCTTGTTTCGCATTACTCGTGAATGCCCATTACCAAACATCACCAAATGACCTCATGCTTTTACTCAGTGACCCGGCGATACAGCTCTATGCTTGGTTAGACGGGGATGACTGCTTGGGTTGTATTTTGACCGTCGAAGAAGGAAATCTCTCTCTTGAATTAATCAATGACGTGCAGATTGGAAAACGACGCCCACGAGGTAACTTAACCCCGATTGTGTTAGCTAACCAACTTGGATTGACTGAGGCTGCGACGTTATCAAGTTTAAGAGTGATGAGAATTGCCGTTCATCCTCAGTTGCAAAACCAAGGGCATGGTCAAGTGATACTGCGACAGCTTCAAGACATGACATCTTATGACTTCTATTCCACCAGCTTTGGGGCAACACCGGAGTTAGTCGAATTTTGGAAAAGCAGTGGGTTTAAACCGGTCAAACTAGGTAGCCAACTCGACCAGGCGAGTGGCACTCATTCGTTAGTGATGATTCAAAGTCACAGTGATTGGGCTGATATTGCGAACGAAATTTTCCGTGATGGTTTCCACTATTCATTGAGTGAAAGCTTCAAAGAACTTGAGACTGAACTTGTCCGTAGTTTACTTCGCGAAAATGATGCTTCCGTTGAAATTAAAGGCGTCGGTGGGCTTGTTCAGTTCTATTCTCTCGGCGGTGCGAGTTACGACAGCATTGCTCCGATTCTTGATAAGTGGTGGAAACAGTCATTTAATGGTGCTCATCTGATGGATGACCTCTTCATCCGAAAAACTATTCAGCGTTGGGATTGGACGAGTTGTGCCAACGAATTCGGTTTTACGGGGCGAAAACAAACCGAGCAAGCATTTAGAGATTCGTTAAAGCCGCTGGTTTAGTTATCTCGAAATCATCTAATTTACACTGTAAAGCAAATAACCCTTTATCTTCCCACATCAATTTACACTGTAAACGCTTGAGGTTTTTACAGTGTAAATTCAATTACTTTTAACTGTTAGAATACGTGATAGCGGATTGGCTACTGCTAGTAACGAGTTTTTTTAAACAAAATTAGAACTTCCTAATTAGCGAATAAGTTACAGAAAATCATCACTTTTCTTATTGAAACCTCTCCTCATTCATACAATTTTCGTATAGATGTTACTTGCGAATTAATGATTCCTTCCTACACTCTGATTTAAGCAACTTGATTTATATAGGCTAGGAATTATAAATAAGGTGAAAACATGGAATGTTTATTACCTGAGTCACTCGACATTTCAACTGTGCTCGATAGTACGACTCAATATCAAGCTTGGCTTGAACAAGCTAACCAACTCCATATTGACGCTTCCGAAGTGGTTCGTGTTGATGCTGCTGGCATTCAAGCACTGACAGCTTTGTTCCTTTCCGCTAAAAGCAATCAGATTGAGATTCAACTCATTAACCCGACCAATTCACTGCTTGAAGGCATTTCGACCCTTGGGCTGCAAGAACAGTTTGATAAGAGCGACTCAATTGGAGAGTGACAATATGACAAAAATATTGGCTGTAGATGATTCAGTTTCAATTCGTCAGATGGTGAGCCACACCCTACGTGATGCTGGTTACGATGTTGAGACTGCAAATGATGGACGCGATGCGTTATCTAAGGTCTCCACCGGAAAGTTTGATGTCGTAATTTCCGACGTCAATATGCCAAACATGGGGGGCTTTGAATTAGTTAAAGCGCTGAGAGAGAAACCCCAATACAAATTTATTCCCATCCTAATGCTTACGACTGAAACCAGCACCGATAAAAAACAACAAGGTAAGTCGGCAGGAGCAACAGGCTGGTTAGTGAAACCGTTCAATCCAGATACGCTATTAAAAACATTAAAACGCGTTATCTAGTACGGGTTCTTCTCACACTGCAACGTCAATTGGTGAGGCAACAATATGGCTTTAGACATGGAGCAGCTGCGCAAGATGTTTTACGAGGAGTGTCGTGAAAATCTTGAGGTGCTAGAAGAAGTATTGCTCAACCTAGATCTGGCTCATATCGAAGAAGAGTCGATCAACACAATATTTAGAGCAGCCCACTCGATAAAGGGTGGGGCGGGAACGTTCAACTTACTCGATATTAGTGAGTTTACCCACAATGTCGAAGCGTATTTGGATTTGGTTCGTAACCAAGAACGTGCACTTACTCCTGATAGCATCGATCTGCTTTTGAAAAGTGGTGACTGTATTCACAGTATGCTTGAGGGGCATGAACAAGGTACTGATGTGAACCTAGACCTTAAGCAAGAGGTCAGTCACAAACTTGCCGAGCTGCTAGCAAGTGAATCAAGCGTTGGCTCTCAAGACGTCGAACAAGCAAAAGAATCTGTCGCTGCCTCTGCCTCTAGCGCTGACCAAGTCTGGAAAATTTCTTTTGCACCACATCAAGATATGTTTTTTAGCGGCAATGACCCATTAAGAATACTACGTGAGCTTAGTGAACTCGATGGCTCCTGCGAAATCAGCGTAGACACTTCAAAACTGCCAGACCTTGAACAGATTGAGTCTGAGCTTTGTTTTTTAGCTTGGAATGCAACCATCAGTGGCACTCTTGATATTGTTCTTATTCAAGAAATATTCGAATGGGTAGAAGACGAATGCGACTTGAATATTGAGTTATTTAGTCCTGAACCAGCGATAAACGATGCCCCTGATGCAGAGCTCGATACTCCTCCTTCAACCGCTGAATTGTCTGCCCCTAAACCAACCGAAGATACTCAGCCAAAATCAACTAAAGCAGTGAAGTCCGACTCGAGTGTCAGCTCGATTCGAGTCGACATTGATAAAGTAGATAGCTTAATCAACTTGGTGGGTGAACTTGTCATCACACAATCTATGCTGACTGAAATAGGCAATGATTTCTCGATTGATAAGCTCGAAAAACTGAAGTCTGGCTTGGACCAACTTTTACAAAACAGTAAAGACTTACAAGAAAATGTGCTCAATATTCGCATGTTGCCGATGAGCTTTGCGTTCAGCCGCTTTCCCCGTTTGGTCCGAGATTTGTCGAGCCGATTAGATAAGCAAGTCGACCTCCAAATTAAAGGAGAACAAACCGAGTTAGATAAAACCGTCCTGGAGCGGATTGTTGATCCACTTGTCCACCTTGTTCGCAATGGTATCGATCATGGGATCGAACAACCTGAACAGCGTGTAAAAAGTGGTAAGTCAGAGCTCGGTGTCATTGAACTCAATGCGTACCATCAAGGTGGCGCGATTGTGATTGAGATTAGGGATGATGGTGCAGGATTGAACTGTGACAAGTTATGGGATAAAGCGCTCGAGAAAGGCGTTCTGTCTGGAGATTCTCGCCGAGAAGAGTACACAGATAAACAGATCATGAATCTTATCTTTGCTCCTGGCTTTTCAACTGCAGAGGAAGTGTCAGATATCTCTGGGCGCGGAGTAGGTATGGATGTCGTTAGGCGAAATATCGAAGAGTTAGGTGGACATATTGAGGTTGAGTCTGAACTTGGTAAAGGCAGCCGATTCACCATCAGCCTTCCACTGACATTAGCGATTTTAGATGGCCAGCTTGTGAAAGTAGCCGGGGAAGTTTACGTCATACCTCTACTAACGATTGTAGAGTCGATTCAGATAGATCCAAACTGCATTAAGTTGGCCTCCGGAGGTATTGAGCTTTATCGACTAAGAGAAGAGAACATTCCAATTCTTCGCTTACAAGAAGAGTTAGAGATGGGCGGTAGCGGTGGATTGAATGAACGGATTCTGTGCTTTGTTGAAGCCGCTGGGAATCGAGTTGGGCTGCTTTTAGACGAACTGCTCGATCAGCAACAAGTGGTGATTAAAAGTTTAGAATCGAACTATAGCAAGGTCGCCGGTATCTCTGGAGCGACTATTTTAGGAGATGGTTCTGTCTCGTTGATTCTAGACGTGCAAGGCTTGATCACCAACTTCTTAAATCGCGGTTCTGATTCCTCTAATAAAGGCTTAGCGGCGTAAGGAGTGCTAATGGAAGTGGTATCAACACAATCATCCAACAATGAATTTATCTCCGATTCTGCTCGACACAATATTGAAGCTCAAGCGGAAGCTCTACTCGACAATATGACGGACGAGGCGAGTGAAAGTGCAGATTTTTTGAGTTTTCAATTGGCTGGTGAGTTGTATGGTGTGGAAATAAATGATGTCGAAGAAATACGTGTTTGGGAGCGTCCGACTCCAATTCCTCGTGCGCCTGACTTTGTATGTGGCGTGATTAATCTAAGAGGCATGATAGTGCCAGTCGTAGACTTGCGATTGAGGTTTGCCGTTGGAACAAGTGAATACCTACCGACTACAGTCGTCATTGTTTTGCGTTTTGACGATGCTGAGCAAGAAAGGTTGATGGGACTTGTTGTCGATGCGGTCAGTGACGTTGTTAGTCAGGGACAAAATGAACTCTATCCAGCGGTTGGCGAATCGCTTGTAACACCATACCTGCAAGGACTTATTAATGTCGGTGACCAAGTGATGTCACTGCTTGATACCGAAGAGCTCCTCAACATTGAACGAATATTAAGGGCACACGCATGATCATGACTCAAGAGTTTCTAAGTTTCGTTCTTGAAGGCGAAGAGTATGGCGTACCTATTCTTGAAGTGAGAGAAGTTCGGGGCTGGAGTCCGGTAAGGGAGGTACCTAATTCGCCTGAGTACATGAAAGGGGTCCTCGAAATTCGTGGTGAATACGTGCCAATCGTTGATTTAAGAATGCGTTTTGGACTTTCTCCGGCGCAAATAGGCAGCACAACGGTAGTGATCGTCTTGAATGACGCGCAAAAGCACCCGCTTGGGATCATCGTTGACGGGGTCTCGGAAGTCTATCCACTGAGTGATGAGCAGATCAAACCATCACCTTATGTTTCTGCTGATGTGGATCATAGCTATGTGCGAGGCATTGCTTCCGTAGCAAATGGGCATTTAATTCTAATTAATCTTGAAACTCTGTTCGATGCATCAGAGTTAGTTTTACCCAACCAAGAGGAAGAGAGTTGGGCATAAGGCCGTTACGTGTGTGGCGTTGTCGTATCGGTAATTCACGTCAGAAGAAGCAACCAGTGAGGGGAAACTCATGGCATTTTGGAATAGAAGAACGGAGCCTTCAGCTCAATTTGTAGCACCAACGCAAGATACGTTGACAGAAGATGTTGAACCAGAGGAACAGGGCGTGACGAAAGAGCAGCTGTTTTCCGCTTTGAATGCAGCACAAACGGCACTGATGATGATTGATAGGGATTTTAAAATCACTTATCTCAACCAAAAGTCGATTGACCTGTTACAAACTCACGAGACGTTGTTTCGAACTGTATGGCCAAATTTCCAAGCAACGGAAGAATTCTTATTGGGTTACTGTATCGACCTATTCCATTCGAATCCTAGGCATCAAAGACAGATGCTTTCAAACCCTTCCAACTTGCCATATACCACGACCATCACGGTCAAAGACGTAAAGATTGAACTTAATGTTGGTGCCATTATTGATGTGAACGGCAACTACGTCGGCAATACCCTAGAATGGTCTGATGTTACTGATGCTCTCAAGCAAAAAGATGAAATCTCTCGCCTGCAAGCGGCTGTTGATCAAGCACAAACCGCTATGGTGATGATTGATCGAGATTTTAATATCACTTATGCCAACCACGAAACAATCTCATTATTTAAAAAACATGAAGGGACGTTGCGTACTGTTTGGTCTGGTTTTACGGCGAGTGAGGAATGGTTATTAGGGCGCTGTATTGATGAATTCCATAGAAACCCCGCTCATCAACGTCAGCTGCTTGCAGATCAAAGTAACTTACCTTATAGCACCGACATTACTATTCAAGATTTGAAAATAGAGCTTAACGTTGCTGCGATCAATGATGCTCAGGGTAACTATATTGGTAACACGTTAGAGTGGCGAGATGTCACTGAAGAGCGAGCGAAAGAAGAGGAAATCGGCCGTTTGGCGTCAGCGGTTTCAGGTATGACAACCAACCTAATGATGGCAAACAAAGACGGAATTATTACCTATCTTAACCCATCGCTGAGCACATTATTAAAAAGCCGAGAAAGTGATTTGCAGCAAGCACTACCGGGGTTTGATGCGAGTAACCTTGTCGGTAAAAATATTGATGTATTCCACAAGAACCCTGGCCACCAGCGTAACATTATTGCTAACCCTGATCGTTTACCATTTTCCTCAAATATCGCAGTAGGCGGCCTTGAATTTAATCTAACGTGTATTGCAATGCGTGACGGACAAGGTAACTACATTGGTCCAGCCCTCCAGTGGGTAGACATCACTGAACAACAAGATGGTCAGCGCCAAGTCGAATCTCTAATTCAAAAAGCCATTGCCGGTGAGCTGAATGAGCGTATCGATACCAGTGTTTATAACGGCTTTATGAAAGAGCTCGGGGATGGCATCAACAACTTGTTAGATACCATGGTCGCACCGATTGGCCAATGTATTGATGTCATGAGCCAAGTGGCGGATGGCAACTTAAACACCACGATGCCAGAAGACAACACGGGTGAATTTGCAAGGCTCTCGCATGCAGTGAATACCTCGATTGTGAATTTGCGAAATATGGTCGATAAAATTACTCAATCATCAGCTCGCGTCGCGACAGCTTCTACTGAGATCGCTGAAGGAAATAATGACTTGAGTCAGCGTGTCGAAGCGCAAGCATCAAACCTTGAAGAAACTGCGGCGAGTATGGAGCAAATGACCGCGACGGTTCGACAAAATGCCGATAATGCGAAAGGAGCCAATGAGCTGTCTGATGACGCAACTAAGAAAGCCAGTAAAGGTGGTGAAGTGGTTGGTCAAGCCGTATCTGCGATGGCTGAAATCAATACCGCAAGTAAGAAGATTGCAGACATCATTGGCGTAATTGATGAGATTGCATTCCAAACTAACCTTCTTGCACTTAATGCGGCGGTAGAGGCTGCAAGGGCTGGTGAACAAGGCCGAGGCTTTGCCGTAGTCGCGGGAGAAGTGAGAAACCTAGCTCAACGCAGTGCAGCAGCAGCAAAAGAGATCAAAGGACTTATCAAAGACAGCGTAGAGAAAGTGGATGAAGGTTCGCGATTGGTTGATGAGTCAGGCGAAACTCTCAATGAGATTGTCGAAGCGGTAGCGAAAGTGACCGAGCTGATTGCTCAGATTGCTTCTTCAAGTATGGAGCAGTCAACAGGCATTGATGAAATCAACCGTGCTATTGCGACGATGGATGAAATGACTCAGCAAAATGCCTCGTTAGTTGAAGAGACTTCTGCAGCTAGCCAATCACTTAGAGATGAAGGTAAACAGCTACTTCATTTGATGAACTTCTTCAGCAATGAAAACAATGTCACTACCTTTGAGTCGAAGTCTATAGAGCCTTCTGCTGTAAATAATGTTCGTGATATTCGAACGCCGAAGGTCGCTAACTCAAGCTTCAAGCTTGAAGAGGATGGAGACGAATGGGAAGAGTTCTAGCTAGGGCTGAGCAATCGGTGCCAGATTCGAATGAATTTGAGCTGACGGATAAAGACTTTAAATTTATCCAATGGTTCATGCATAAGAACGTTGGCATTTTCTTTTCAGACCGAAAAAGAACCATGGTCTATGGACGGATCAGTCGCCAACTTAGACGGTTGGGCCTAAAGCGTTTTAGTCAGTATCGACAGTTGATGGAAGAAGATGCGCAAGAGAAGGTCAATTTCATCAACTGCCTGACGACGAATAAAACCCAGTTCTTCCGTGAATATCACCACTTTGAGTTTATTGAAAAAGTGCTGATGTCCGAATGGCAAAGTCAGAACCTTAAACAGTTACGTATATGGTCAGCAGGCTGTTCTACGGGAGAAGAGCCTTACAGTTTGGTTTCATGTTTGTATTGGGCGAAGGCATTTGAACTATTCGAAAACATTCAAATTACCGCGACCGATCTAGACACGAAAGTTTTGGCACATGCTAAGCAAGGCATCTACAGCGAAGAAGCGTTAAATAGCATCCCTGATAAATACTTAAAACCGTGTTTTGTAAAAGGGGCAGGCTCGCAAGCTGGCAATGTGAAGTGTAAAGCAGGGCTACAGCAATTTATCGATTTTCGTCAGCTCAATTTATTAGAGCAGTGGCAGTTTGATAAGCCATTTGATCTGATTTCATGCCGTAATGTGATGATCTATTTTGACCGTAATACTCAGGAAAAATTGATCACTCGCTTTCATCAACAACTCAAGCCTGGTGGTGTTTTATTCATTGGTCATTCGGAAAGTGTGCCTGCGAATTTAGACCTGTTTCATCATCTTGGTCACACCATTTATGTAAAGAAATAGGAATCACATGATTGAGGCAAGGAGTGTCACTCCCAAATATGAAAATCAGCACTTTAATCGCTTCTACCATCCGAAGAAGGATAAACACATCGTCAAGGTGCTGCCTGGTGGAGTGTATTGTTCTGCAAAGGAAGACGAGCTGATTGCGACCGGACTAGGGTCTTGTGTTGCTGCATGTGTTTGGGATTGTCATGAGCATATTGGGGGGATGAATCACTTCCTATTGCCATTTGATAGTAAGAGCCAGCTTAAATCATGGAACCCTGATGAAGTGGTGTCGACGGCCTCTCGATACGGTAGCTATGCGATGGAAATGCTGCTGAATGCGATGATAGAAAGAGGCGCTAAGCGTTCGTCGTTACAAGTTAAGCTATTTGGTGGTGCGCAAATGCTAGGGCGCAGTTCCATGATTGGAGAAAAAAACGTCGCGTTCATTCTCAATTACGTCAAACAAGAAGGAATTGAGGTAATTGCTCAGGATCTAGGAGGATTAGAACCGCGCAAGGTGGTGTTTGATCCTTGCAGTGGAAAAGCATGGCTTAAGCGAATTCCATTTACTGAGGTTCACAAACTACAAAATCAAGAAGAAAAATATGCACGTCAATTGGATAGAGAAAGTCATCGTCCTCATGATGATGACGTGGAGTTGTTCTAATGAAAAAAACAAAAGTATTGGTGGTTGATGACTCTCCTGTATATCGGGCGTTGTTATCGGAACTGATCAACTCTGATCCGGATCTTGAAGTAGTCGCTACAGCGGAAGATCCATTTGAAGCAAGAGAACTGATCAAAATTCACAACCCAGATGTTCTAACACTCGATATTGAGATGCCAAAAATGAACGGTGTCCAGTTTTTGAAAAACCTAATGCGCCTGCGGCCAATGCCGGTTGTGATGATCTCGACGCTGACTCAGCATGGTGCAGAAGCAACATTGGCGGCACTCGAGTACGGTGCGGTTGATTACTTTCCTAAACCTTCGGTGGATAGTACGGGGGAGATCGTCAGTGATAAGAAACAAGTGATCGAAAAAATAAAGATGGCCGCTAATGCTAATGTTGCATCAGGATCATCGGTGTCAAAGCCCAATAAACTGACGGTACCTAAACATAACGATCATATTGAAGTTATTGCGATTGGTGCTTCCACAGGCGGAACTGAAGCGGTGAAACAAGTGTTGTCGATGCTGCCTGCCAACATGCCTCCCATCATTATTACCCAGCATATTAGTGCGATGTTCTCCACTTCGTTTGCCCAAAGATTGAATGAAAACAGTGATATTCAAGTCAAAGAATTGCAGGCGAATCGAGCTCCTTTAGTCGCTGGCTGTGCGTATTTAGCACCCGGGGACAAACATTTAGTTGTTGTGCGCAGAGGTAATCACCTTTATTGCCAGCTGGATGAACGCCCAGCGGTCAATCGTCATAAACCTTCTGTGGACGTGATGTTTGATGCTGTAGCCGAAACAGTGGGAGATAAAGCCATTGGCGTGATTCTAACGGGAATGGGACAAGATGGGGCGAGAGGGATGCTGCGCATGAAACAGCAAGGCGCTAAGACCATCGCTCAAGATAAGGCGTCTTCTGTGGTATGGGGAATGCCGCGTGTGGCGACTGAAATGGGAGCTGCCCTTAAGGTGGTCGATTTACACAGTGTGGCTGGACAGATATGCCACTATTTATCTCCTGATTCATAGTCAGGCTTAAAACGTCAGGGAAGAATCGATGGACATGATAAAAAACTCAACGAATAAACGATATTTCATCGCAATTGGCTTACAAATACTCCTTCTGTCGACAGCTATGAGTATGTCGTCTTCAGCGGTACATGTCGCCCTTATGGTGATGGCCGCTGCCGTACCTTGGTTTGTGCTCCCCAGAGCAAAGCAGAAAGTACAAGAGAAACGGCGTGAAGAGAGCATCACGCGAGCTGCACCTAATACGCCTCCTAAAGAAGTTTACCCAGTACTCTCGACCATATCTCAGCAACTGAACGAGCCGTTAGAGCATCAACGTAGCGTTGTAGATGAGTCGGTGGAAACACTGAACGAAAGCTATTTTTCACTCCAAAAGTTGGCCGAAGAGCAAAATCAAATCACGGCGGAGCTAGTCAATAACCTTTTAGGTAATCGAGACAGAGATAGTGACATCAGCCAAGTATTGCCTAAGACAGAAGCTATCATCCGCCAATTTGTCGATACGCTGGTTAACGTCTCGGAGAAAAGTATTTCAGCGGTGCACAGTATTCACGATATGTCGGATAAGTTAGACGCAGTATTTAAGCTTCTAGAGAGAGTTCGTGGGCTTTCTGAGCAAACAAATTTGTTAGCGCTTAATGCGGCGATAGAAGCAGCAAGAGCGGGAGATGCAGGCCGCGGTTTTGCGGTTGTGGCTCAAGAAGTTCGCGATTTATCCGTCAAAGCCAAAGAGCTTAACGACCAAATAGAAACTGAAATTAATGTCGCACAGCAGACTGTGAAAGAAGCAAATAAAACAGTGGGTGAAATGGCTTCGATCGATATGACAGAAGCAATTGAGTCTAAAGAGAAAGTCGACAGCATGCTGCGTGGTGTTCAAGAAGTTAACGTGACAGTTGAGCAAGAAGTGCAAAAAATTCGTTCCAGTGGTGACTTGATTCATTCACAGGTGGATAACGGTATCCGCGCGTTGCAGTTTGCCGACATCATTGTTCAGCAAGGGGAATACGCTCAAAAGACCGTCGGTTATTTGCGTGAGTTTACCCAGCTGTGTCAGTTGTGGGGGCAAGGGGCAATGGATATTGATGAATTTACTCAAGCAGTGATTGAGCTACAAAATCAGATTGAGAATAGGGATGCGCCAGCTGCATCGCAAGAGAGCATTGATGAAGGAGAAGTAGAACTGTTTTAGGGTATCGGACTAGATGAATGTGAGGGGGAAATAATGACTGTAGAAGCACAAATGGACTCAGCAGCAAAGCACATTACGATCATGATTGAAGGAGCATTTGGCTTCAATTTGGTACAAGAGTTTCGCCGTTGCTACAACGACCGGCAAGAGTTTCGTTTTACTATAGATCTGCGTAAGGTGGATTACATCGACAGTGCTGGACTGGGTATGCTGCTGAATATGCACAACTATCTAGGTCAAGATGATGGCATGATTCGAATCACAAACACCTTACCTCAAGTTCGAAAAATTCTGACGATTTCCCGTTTTGATAAGAAGTTTGCTATTGAGTGATGGTTAAGGAGCTCCTATGCATGTAATGATCGTTGACGACCATGCAACCAACCGGGAACTTTGCCGCTTTATGCTTAGCCACTTGGTTGAAACTGTCACTACCTTTGAAAATGGTCAGGGTGTGGTTGAAGCAATGGTGGAGATGGAGAGTCTGCCTGACATTATTCTCCTAGATGTGATGATGCCGATTAAAGATGGTATTACTACTGCACAAGAGATCAGGCAAGCCTTCCCCGATGCCCATATTCCAATCATCTTTTTGACGGTATTGGATGACCATGCTTCCTTTGAGCGCTGCTTAACCTATGGGGATGACTTTATCCCAAAACCTGTCGAGCGCAGCGTTTTAATTGCCAAGGTTCAAGCGCATTATCGAATTGTTCGTATGCACAACGAAGTTAAGGAACAGCGAGATGAGTTGAGCCAGTTCCATGAACAAGTTCGCTACGACTACGCGATTGCGGAATCTATTTTCTCTAACCTAATGCTTGAGATGAGCTCTCAAGTGAAAAATATCTACGGAATTAATTACCTCTCGACACCTTCTACCGTGTTCAATGGTGATCTCATCGTGGTTGCTAATCGGCCGCATGGTGGCGTCTATGTGATGATTGCCGATGCGACTGGCCATGGCTTACCTGCTGCTATTTCCGCAATACCTGCAACTAGAGCCTTCTTTAGTATGGCTGCAAAAGGGTTCTCTTTAGGTGAGATTGCCCGAGAAATTAATGAAGTTTTAGTCAGATTCTTGCCGATGGGCATGATGCTAGCAGCGAGCATTTTCGAAGTGCGAGCGAACGGCTTTGAAGTCTCTTGGTGGGGAGGCGGCTTACCAGATGGTTATTTGATTGAACGCGATGGGACGATTGTTCGTCGATTAATCTCAAACCATATGCCTCTTGGCGTATTAAAAACTCACGAATTTGAAGCGAATATTCAACACTTTAAACTAGAACCGGATCAGCAAATTATTTGCTACACCGATGGGGTAATTGAAGCGATGAATGAAGAGGGGGAACAATTTGGTCAAGAGCGTTTGGAAAGCGCTTTTCACAGCAATCAATCAATAATCCCTACTCTTTATGAATCGGTGCGTAGTTTTGCACATAAGTCGGTGGGAGATGATCTCTCGATATTGGCAATGACGTTTCCCATCTCCAACGGTAATGCCCAAGAGCCACCACCTAAGCAGATATACCAAAACCAGATACCAATTCAATCGAGCTTAAAGTTAACTGGCGATGTGATTAGGCGCGTGACTGTCATGACTGAAGTGAGAAAATTCCTAACTGGTATCTTACACGGCGGCGCGCATTTAGACCTGATTTGCTCAGTGCTGTCTGAGCTGTTTGCGAATGCGATTGATCATGGATTACTACGCTTGGACTCTGCAATAAAAGAAGAACCCGATGGCTTCTTTTTGTTTTATCAGATGCGAGAAGAACAGCTAAAAGAGTTGCCAGATAGCGCTTACATTGAGCTGAATATTGATTACTTTCCAGATAAGGATCAGGTGGTTATGGAGTTAGAACATAACGGAGAAGGGTTTGACTATCGTAAAAGCTTCAACTCGAACGATAAAACGCTGACTCATGGTCGCGGTATTGTTCTTGCTTCAGAATTATGTGATTCATTGGAATATTCTAAACAGGGGCGAAGTGTTACCGCAGTGTACTCATTGACAGCCGATCATCACTTTCCGAGCTCTAGCTAACGTTATTTACAGTGTAAAAACGCCAAGGAGTGATGTACGCCTTAATTCGTTACACTTGTGATACAGCCATTAGAATTAATTCTATACACTCATTCTAGGATGTATATAAGGCACAATGGCATGTGGGATAAATTTGTCGCTTTTTCTGAAGATAATCGTCAAGTCTTGGCAAAGCTGACACCTGAAATAGTCGTAGATGGAAACTTTGATACGCGAGGACTGGATGAGGCTTTAGCTTCGATTGGAGCGGATAAATACTTTGTCATCGAAGAAGAAGTGATACGCTTTATCAACTTTGCTAAAGAGATGAAAAGCGAAGCTTATGTTGGTGTTGTGATTGCAGAAGTAAGGGATGCGACCGTCGAAGTTGTTCTCTCTGATCATGATATGTTAGCCAGTATGGTCGTAACGGGAGCTTATAAAGGTGCTCCGCTTAAAGGGCCACAAATCGTCCAAGCTCTTGCCCAGTCACATGTCACCAAAGGCATCAATAAGTTAGCACTAAAAAAAGTGCTGGTAATGAGTCATCAACTCAAACCGGGTGAAAGTTTTACCCAGCCGGTTGCGAAAGGTAAAAATCCTATTCAAGGGGCCGACGCCAAGTTCATTCCTCTGGTAAAAGATCCTTCCAAACAAGTACTCGCCCCTAAAGAGTCTGACCCTGATGGCAAGGTTGATATGCTTAATTTGGGTGAGACCATCACAGTGTCAGAAAATGATCCCTTGATGAAGCGTGTTCCTGCGACAAAAGGTACGCCCGGAATGACGGTTCAAGGAAAAATTATCCCTCCTAAGCCGGGTAATGACGCTGTGATAAAAGAGGGCAAAGGGACCAAAATATCTCCAAACAACCCCAACTTGTTAGTGGCCGCAACGTCTGGCATGCCTATTTTGAAAGAGCGCGGTGCGGATGTTGAAGATGCACTTTGCCTGCCAACCATAGGGGTAGCGACTGGGCACGTTAAGTTCAAAGGTAATGTGGTTGTCTTAGGAAATATCGAGTCAGACATGGTGGTCCGCGCTACAGGTTCGTTGACTGTAGGAGGCTTTATTGAGTCTGCTGACGTGCAAGCACAAGGAGATATTGAGGTCGCAAAAGGTATTATCGGTCATAACGTATCTGAAGATGATCCTAAGAGCTGTATTGTGAAATCTGGTGGTTCAATTAAAGCTAATTATGCTCAGTTTTCTGAATTACAGGCTGCCAATGATATCCATCTAAGTGTTCACTGCTTAAACAATGAATTGCGCTGTGGTCATGATCTTGTTGTGTCAGATGCAGTAGAAAAACAAGGTACTTTGAGCGGTGGTCATGCCAAAGTGGGCGGCAAGGTGACGTGTGTGAACCTTGGGGTTGAAGGTGATACCGCAACTTATGTCCACGCTTTTGCACGTTTTCAAATGTTTAAGGACAGGCAAGCCAAACTCAAAGAGCAGTACACACAAGCACAAGAGCAGACGATGGATATCATTCGTCGAGAGCTGGAATTCAAAAAAATACCAAAGGCCGAACGCACTGACGAACAAGAGCAGGCTTTAGAAGCTGATAAACAGAAAGCTAATGCTCATTTAGAAAAAATGAAGCACGCGCGTGATCATAATGAACAGGAACTCTCGGTCGCATTAGAAGAGTGTACGGTAGAAGTGAAGAACAAAGTCTACACCCACGTCACGGTGCAATATGGTGACGAGAAAGTGATCACTAAGCGCGTTCATGGGGCGAGTGTCTTCAGCTTTAATCAGTTTGAGATTAAATACTCTTCAATGTTTGAAGAAGAAGATGTTGAAAACGATGTGTAATGTTTATCGTCTTTGGCAAGAAGTACATCCGCGACACGCTGAGCGGGTGTGCTTATCCAATCGACCTCGCTGAATCTTACAATACGCATTTTTGAGAGCGCGCCTTCCTGAGAACCAATCATCAGGCTTTTCTAAAATTAGATAGCCGTTGAAACGTTTCATCAAATCCGTTCGATACTCATCAATAAACTTACTATCGTAGCCAATCTCGAAGTAATCCAATGCTTGCTCTATTGAGGTAAAGCTGGCGATTTTTTCCAGAATATCGGTCTGACTCATCTTGATTTACATCGCATGTTGCTGGAGTAGTTTACCCACAGCACTTTTGCTGGTCTTACTCACTTTTTGCATAAATGAAAATGATGGCTGGTGGATACCTTGTTGTTCCATCTCTTCGAGCATAAGTAACCACAGTTTGGCTGTCATCTGAGAGTCAGCTAACGCACGGTGGAAGACACCGTCATTATCAATGTTCTTGTAGCGCACGAGATCGCCAAGCTTGTGGCTCGGAGCCTCTTGGTTTAAGCGTCGTGACACCAACAAAGAACAAGCAAATTCACCTTGGTAGCCAAGGTTTATACGCTCAAATTCTGCGTCAAGGAATCGCTTATCGAATGAAGCATTGTGGGCGACTAAGTTGTCATCTGCGATAAAGTCGCTGAATCTGGACATCACTTCTTCACAACTAGGCGCACTGGCTAACATATTGTTGGTAATGCCTGTGTAGCTTTCAATGAATGAACTGACTCGAAAGCCAGGGTTCATCAACTCTTGAAACGTATCGACGACTTCTCCATTGATTAGCTTAACAGCACCTATCTCAATCGCTCGGTCTCCCATGTTTGGGGATAGTCCCGTGGTTTCGAAGTCGAGCACAATGACAGAGTTTGCTAAAGCCATGAAGAGTTCCTAAGCAGAATTGAGAAAAAGTAGCCGCGCTAGTTTAAAGCGCGGCAGAGTTTATCATTGATTCGTTTAGAACGCTGTGATTATCCGTCTTGACTCAATTTCCAGTCACTCAGTGCTTGAATGTGCTCCGGACCAATACCACAACAGCCACCGATGACGGTTGCCCCGAGTTGGTGCCATTGTTGGCAATAGGCTAGATAAGCTTGTGGTGTTAATTCTCGCATTGCTTGCATCGTATCGTTGGCTTCATGATCGTCTCCAATCGGTGCAAAGTTATTCGCGTATACGCCAATTTCTATGTCGCGTGAGTAGTTGTCGGTAATTTCTTTGGCGCATTTTACTGCTTGAGCCATCACTTCGGGAATTGAACAGTTAAAGAAGATGCCGTCACCCCCAGCGTTACACACTGACTCGACTGCTTGTTGGATCGCTTCACCCGAGCGTAATAATGCTTGATCGTTTGAATCATCTTGAAGAGAGAAAGCGTAGTGACAAGGTTGATCACTTTGTGCCAATACAGACTGAATCGTGTGGAGCTCTTCCATACTGGAAATCGTTTCAGCAATCCAAAGATCGACGTAGGGTGCTTGAGCGTCAAATAAGGTTTGAAAAATAACAGCACCTTCTTCTACTTTGAAAAGATCGGGTCTGTAGCTACCAAAAGCGGGGGGAATTGCCCCTGCGATTAAAACAGGTTTTTGCGATCGTTTAACCACGTCTTGTGCGATTTGCGCAGCTTCTTTGGCTAGGCGAGCTCCATCAGATTGGTATAAATCGTCACCCAAATGAAAAGGAACGCAGGCATAGCTGTTCGCAATAATTATTTCTGCGCCAGATGCGATAAAGTTTTCGTGAGCCAATGCAACCAATTCAGGCGCTTCTATCAGGGCTTGAGCGCTCCATAACGGTTGGGTGAACGGTGCTCCCATTCGTTTTAATTCGCGTCCCATGCCTCCATCGAGGATCGTTGGTTTATTCATGATTAAATTTCTTGTCGATCATTTTTACATGGATAGTTAACGATCTTGCGAAAGAGATCAAACCCTACCAGCTAGGAAACTGCAATTGACAAAGGTAGAGCGTTCATTCTACCCTAATTAAGGTAGAATGAATGTTCTACTAACGTTGTATGTTTTGGATATCGCAGATAGGAGCCACGATGTCGGTAAAAGAGCAAATTGCAGAAAAACTCGAGCGAGCGTTTAGTCAGTATGGGTTTGCTGAACCGAGCGTATCTAAACTCCAAAAAGCGAGTGGTGTGAGTTTACGTACTTTGTATAAGTATTATCCATCGAAAGAAGAGATGATCGTCGCTGCGTTAGAACATCGGCATCAACGTTACATGAGTCTTATGGAGAAAGACTTGCCAGCCAAGGCTCTCGAGGGAGTACTGCATGTCGTATGTCAGCTCGAATATTGGATGACAACTCACGCACCTCACGGCTGTATGTCGACATTAGCGGTGGCCTCCTTCCCTGATAATGGGCTTATTGCGAGTGTGGTTAATGAGCACAAACAGGCTGTTCAGACGTTTTTGTCTGAGTTAGTTGGTGATGAGAACAAAGGACAGCAACTTTTTGTTATCCACGAGGGGATTTCAGGTTCATGGCCTGTTATGGGAACTCAAGCCATTGATGTCGCAAAACAAATGATGACAAGTTTAGTCGAGGTACAGCAGTGAACAATAAAATTCCAAGCGTAATGAATGCAGTCCAACTGATAGGGCATGGTGGCTTTGACATGCTCAAACTTTGTGAGCAAGTCGAAGTTCCGAGCCCACAAGCGGATCAGGTGTTGATTAGAGTGAGAGCCGCAGGCGTAAACAATACGGATATAAACACACGTATCGGTTGGTATTCGAAAGGCGACAATGATAGTGAGGATGCGAGTTGGGGAGGAAATGCATTGCAGCTTCCGCGTATTCAAGGTGCAGATGTGTGTGGCGATATTGTTGCAGTCGGCAAAAACATCGAACCAAGCCGCATAGGGCAGCGAGTGTTAGTCGAACCGTGCTTGTCGCAAGTCGAAGGTCAAATCCTCGAGACACCTTGGTATATCGGCTCAGAGTGTGATGGTGGATTTGCTCAATATGTGGTGGTGGACTCGGTGCACGCTTATTCGGTGAAATCGCGTATGAGTTACGTAGAGCTTGCCTCTTTCCCATGTTCTTACTCAACAGCGGAAAATATGCTGACCCGCGCGGATGTAGGCTGTAATGACCGAGTGCTCATCTCTGGGGCTTCTGGTGGAGTGGGCTCGGCTGCGATCCAGTTAGCCAAAGCTCGTGGGGCTTATGTGATTGCAATTACCAGTGCAAGTAAGCGTGAGCAGGTACTAGCACTTGGTGCTGATGAAGTCGTAAATCGTGATGATCAACTCTCAGACGTGTTAGGCGAAAGCAGCGTCGATGTGGTGATTGATTTGGTTGCTGGTGAGTCTTGGCCGCAGTTTTTGCAAGTGCTACGCAGAAAAGGTCGTTATGCTGTGTCAGGGGCGATTGGTGGCCCAATTGTGGAACTTGATGTGCGTACACTTTACCTGAAAGATTTAAGTTTCTTTGGTTGCACTATTATTGAGCCACAAGTGTTTCAAAACTTAGTGAATCACATCGAGCAAGGGAACATAAAGCCTTTGGTAGCGAAAACATTCGAACTTAATCAGATACAAGCTGCACAAGAGTTTTTCTTAGCGAAAAGTCATGTTGGTAAGGTCGTACTTACGGTTAACTAAGGTTCTCTGAGAGCTTCAAGATACGAAAGTGTTCACATTGGTTGAAACGTGCAAACGCTTGAAGCTCTTCTTCCAGTGCCGAGAAAAATGACTCTTTACGTCTTATTGATGGCTCAGTCCAGAGGTGAATGACGTCGAGCACAGCACCTTTCTTGTCGACTTTACAATCTGCTCTTGCCACTAACTGACCACCCCAAAGGATTGGTAAACAGAAATAGCCGAATTGTCGTTTCGCTTGTGGCACATAGCATTCGATTAGGTAATCAAACTGAAATATAGCACTGGCTCTCTTTCGCTGAATAAGTAAGTTATCAAATGGAGAGAGTATCTTTGCTTGTTTTCGATTAAGTCGTTTCGCAAGCAGCTCTAACGATTGGGCAGTGGCAACGTACGAAGAACCATTGACCTCAATTGGTTCAATTTCCCCTGTTTCTAGCAGCGTATTTAACGCTTGCTGCACATCTTTTTTGACATCTTTAAGCAGATACACCATTTCTTGCACACTGCCAAAGCCATGCGCTTTGAGGTAACTCATTACCAGAAACTGAGCGTGCTCTTGACGAGTCGGTACAGATGTATCGATCCCATTGGGGAGCACTCGAGACGTTAAGTCATATACTTTGTGAAAACCGCGACGTTTGGCGATCATCAGGTCCCCTTGCATGTAAAGGTTCTCTAATGCTTGCTTAGTGGGTTTACTACCCCATCCATTAGTTTTAAGTGCTTTAGACTCAAAGTCTTTAGCCATCAAAGGACCTTCAGCTTCAATGCGGGCAATAACGTTATTCATTAGTGCGCGATCTTGACAGTACCAATGGCGCTGCTCACCGGATTTGATGGCCGCTTTTCTCGGCAAACTATAGCGATAGTTTTTCATCGGAAGGTATGCAGCAGCATGCGACCAATACTCAAAAACCTGCTTGTTTTCGACTAATTTATCGAGATGTTCCGGAAGGTAATTTGGGTTGCGAGCCCATAAAGTATGGTGGTGAGCTCGCTGTACGACAGAAATTGTATCTATTTGAACGTAGCTTAACTGCTCAAAGGAGGCGAGTGCTTGGGAATAAGCACTGCCTTTATTTGAACCACTGACCAATTGTTGTGAAAGCAGCGCAAGCTTTTGCGCTTGAGAGACTGACAGTGATTCCATTATTCAGAGAGCGTCCTTATGGTGGTGTTTGTTCCGTTACCGCGAAGCCACGGATAATATTGGTTAGAGTGACGAAGGCAAACACGACAATAATAAGCGATAAGTGCCATGCTTGGCTCAGACCGAGTTGGACTAAGGCCATACTTACAATCGATGACACAATCATTTGCCCGCCGCCCGACATGGCAGCGGCTGCACCAGCTTGCTTTTTATAGGGTTGCATGACCATTGCTTGAGCACAAGGCAGAGCGATCCCATTTCCTAAAATCATCAGAAGTTGTCCTAGCATCAAGTACAAAGGCTCGACAGGGCAAACAAATAACCACAGTGCAGAGCTTAGGTGGAGGAAAGGGGTAAACAGCAGCATCTGTTTACTGCCGATGATCGGACGAAGTCGATTGCACAGAGTGGTCCCAAGAATCATCCCTATTGCTGGAATAATTGCCCACATAGCGTATTCGTCAGAGGTCATGCCGATCTGATTTTGCATAATGAAAGGCATAACTGACACCGTGGTGATCATCAGGCTAAAGTTAAGCCAACCAATGCTGGCAAAGCTCATGAAGTAGCGAGACCCCAGTAACTCTTTGTATTGCAACAACATACGTTTTGGGGATGGTATTGCGCTAGTACGAGCGAGTGTTTCATCAAATCGAAAGGCAATTAAAACCCACGCAATTGATACGTACCCCAGTAAAGATACGAACACCATTGTCCAACCAAAGTGGTAGTTGATAAACCCACCTAAAACGGGCGCAATCAATGGGGTGATTGAGGCGACCATGGCAATGTATGACAGGGCGACAGGTAACTGACTACCACTGTAGCGATCGCGCGTTGAAGCCCTAGCTAAAACCGCGCAGCAGCCAGTGCCCAAACCCTGCAGGAATCGTCCTAGCACCATGCCGCTAAAAGAGTCTCGAAAAACAATAATCATGATTAAGCCAGACAGTGCGATCAATAACCCACTAAGCAGCACCTTCTTTCGGCCTAGTGCATCAGAGATTGGACCATAAATAAACTGAGACGGGCCAAAACCAAGTAAGTAAACGCTAACTAACAGCTGAGCCTCATCAAGAGAGACAGCAAAGTCCTTGGCAATCCATGGCAATGATGGAAACACTAAGCCCATACTTAGTTGGCCTACACTGATGATTAGGCACGCCAATAAGATAGTTCGGAATTGAATGGGCTTGCTCATTGTAGGGCTCCATTTAGGGCAGTAAGAGAGGTGCCTCAATGTAATGGGGTTAACAAATACCCGCAAGAGTTGAAGCTTTACTTTTCAAAATGTCTGCGCAAACCACATGTCTCTGGCGATAAAAATGAGTCGACTGTGAAATTTTTCGAATGATTCACCTATCTTTATAAATAATACGAATGCAACACTAAACAAATAGCGTTTTTGAGTATTGATGTAGTGATGCACTTATTGAACAACGTAATGGCGCTTTAGGTAGGTAGGATGATTGAACTGGCAGAGACGATAAGAGAATGGCTATTTCATAGCGAAGCGTCTTTGTTGATGATGTTCGTCGGCGTTATTTTGCTTTCTTACTTACTTGAAGATCTTGCCATTGTTACGGCTGCAGCGCTTGCGGTCGAACAACTTATGCCCGCTAGTCTCGCATTGGCTGCCATCTTTGTCGGGATTAGTACTGGTGATTTTGGCCTTTATTTTATAGGTAAAGCTGCCCAACGCGTGCGTTTTTTACGCTACCGCTTGTTTCGTTATCAGCGAGCCAGAGTATTTAAGCGCCAGTTGCACCAAAAAGCGTTTATGACGTTGTTCATTGTTCGTTTTGTTCCAGGCCTGAGGACGCTAGGTTTTTCGCTTAGCGGTTTTTTAGATGTGCCTAAATGGCAATTTTTTATCGCAGTCATTACCGCCACAGCTCTTTGGACGGCATTGATCTTTGGGTCATTTTTTAAACTTGGTAATGCTCAGTGGCTACAAGAAAGTCAATTCAGTTGGTTGTTGATTCCAGTCGGCTTATGTCTGATGTGGCTGCTGAATAAATTGATCACGAAAACGTTTTTAAGAGGTACTTATGACACAGTCCGCTAACGTTGAAATGATTCCTAAAGGACGAGTCAATGCAGGTATGCCTGTGCTTGGTGAGCCTAAGAGAGTGATTTCACCGTTTGAGTTTCTACCTGCTTGGTTTTTTTATACTCCAGTGGTGATGCAAAGCGCAGCGCTTAGTTTATTCCATAGAGATTGGGCATTACCGCTGATTGCGAATCCAGCCATCAAGTTGAGTGGCATGGTTGGAGAATCAAAGCATGACATTTTTCATTCAGCGGGAGAACAAACCAAACCGTGGATTTTGCCCTTCATTACTCTCACTAAATCGACTGAGCCGACTAATACACTTCTCGCGGTAGCTAAAGAAAGGTTAACTGAAGCGAAGCTCACTTATCCCCTTGTCGCAAAACCAGACCTAGGATGTCGTGGTGTTGGGGTTAAGCTAATTCATAACGATGAGCAGCTGCAGAGCTATATTCAATCTTTCCCACGTTCAGGTCGTTTCTTACTACAACAAAAATCCGAGCACAGTGCTGAAGCTGGCGTGTTTTATGTCAGACAGCCGGGAGAAGCACGCGGAAAAATTATATCTATTACCTTGAAGTACTCACCACGAGTCGTAGGTGATGGCATTTCTACCCTCAAAGAGTTGATTGAGAAGTGTCCTCGAGCGGGGAAACTGAAGCATCTTTATTTGCCGCGCCATACCGATCAATTGAATTATGTCATCCCAAAAGAGGACGAGTTTCAGTTGGCATTTGCTGGTAGTCATTCACGCGGAGCAATCTTTAGAGATGGCAATCAATTCATCACCGAGAAATTAGAAACCAAATTGGATGAAATACTCGGTGACTTCGATGGCTTCCATTATGGACGCTTGGACGTGAAATTTGGCGATATTCAATCGCTAATGGAAGGTGACGGCTTTGACATTCTAGAAATTAATGGAGCCAGTAGTGAAGCGGCTCATATTTGGGATAGCGACACGCCGTTGAGCAATATTTTTTCGACCCTACTAAAACAATACCGCCTTCTTTATCAAATAGGCTCGAAGCAAAAGCAGCAAGGCCATCAAACGCCAACCTTAGGGGCTTTGTTGCAAGCTTGGCGCGAAGAAAAACTGCTGACTCAGCTTTATCCGATGACTGATTAGAATGACTCTGGAGTCTAGTATGAAAAATACTTTGCCTTTTACGGCAACAGAAACGCACGAAAGTCCTGCTCAAACCGTTGTTGGGTGCATTGAAACTTTGACTCAAGGGTATGAATTTCTCGAATCTCTCAACTCTGAAGATTATACCTACATTGCGCAACCACATGTGTCTAGCTCTATTGGGGAACATTTCCGTCATTGGCTTGATCTCTTCTATGCCATCAAACTTGATCCGCTTCATATCGATTACAACGTGCGTCGACGGGGTCACGAGGTCGAACGCAACCTTCAAGTCGCAAAACAAGAAATCAAAGATCTGAGCAAGTGGCTATTTGAATTACCTAATCACACTCTCAATCAAGCTGTTTCGGTTGAAACGGAAGTGATGCTTACCCAGACTCATAGTGCAGAAGTCGCTTCTACCTTGGCTCGAGAGTTGACCTTTGCTGCGTTGCATGCGACTCACCATTTCGCTATGGCAAAGGTAGTGGCTTCCATTCGTGGTGTTGAACTTGATGCTCAGTTTGGTGTTGCACCTACCACGGCCACGTATCAGAGGGCGCAATAAGTTATGTGTACATTATCTTGGGTTTATCACGGCAACAATCACTATGAAGTTTATTTTAATCGCGATGAGCAGCGTACGCGTCTTCCAGCATTAGAGCCCCAAAGCATGATGATTGATGGGGTTCATTGTGTTATGCCAATTGATCCCGTTGGCGGAGGGAGTTGGATCTCGACCAATGAACATGGTGTGACGGTGTGCCTTCTTAACTATTATCAAGGCGACGTACCCAAAGGCGAATTAACGAGCCGCGGTCTTATTATCAAACGTTTAGCCAGCAGTAGTTCTAGTCAGACCGTTGATTTACGGCTGATGGAAATGACGTTGGAGAACTTTGCGCCATTTACAGTTGTCTCTTTCGATACCAGACGCACTGCCAATGAAACTGTGGCTTGGACGTGGGATGGACACCGTTTAGTACGTTCACACGCTTTTGCACCTATAGTTTCCGCCGCTCTCAATTTTGAAGAAGCTTCCCGATACCGTCTGGACTTGTTTAATGAACTGGTTATGACCACTCCAAGCAATGAAGTCGGTTTGTTATTTCACCAAACCTATGATGCTGATTTTCCTAATCTTTCCCCATTAATGGCAAGAGATGACGCCCGCACTGTAAGTTTTACATCAGTCATCGTGTCTTCTATTAAACAGGAGATGAATTATCGCTCCGTAGATGATCATCGAACCATCGATTTTCAAGGTTCCCTAAGTTGCTTTCGTTCACATCTCGTTGAACAAGGAGTATTTAAATGAATAAGTTATTTGCCCTCATTCTTTCTGTCGTGAGCTTCTCTGCATTTTCGGCTGATTTGGTATCCACTGGTATCTTTAGCAATAAAGCTGTCAGCGGTTATGACACTGTCGCTTATTTTACTGAAGGTAAACCGGTGAAAGGGGATAGCCAGTGGCAAACAGAGTATCAAGGCGCTGATTGGTACTTTTCTTCTCAAGACAATCTCAACAAGTTCAAAGCTGACCCTGAAGCGTATGCGCCTCAATACGGTGGTTATTGTGCCTGGGCTATTTCTGCCAAAAATGATTTTGCGTCATCCGATCCTAAGCAATGGGCGATTGTCGATGGCAAGCTCTACCTCAACTACAACGCTGAAGTAAAAAGCTGGTGGGATGACGATCGTAACGGTCACATCGTTCAGGCAGATAAAAACTGGCCAACGCTAATTAAATAAAAATAGGGATCGTATTATGAAGTTTATTCCAGTCAAACATATACCATCAGCATTTATTGCGTTTGTCTTTATTCAGTCGTTGTTTTTTAAGTTCTCTGGATCTTACGAAACGGATCATATCTTTGGCACGCTAGGAGAGTGGTCTGGCATTGAGTGGTTTGGTGTGTATGGAGGCTACTTGATTGGTTTCGCAGAGTTGATTGCTTCCATTCTACTGTTTACGCGACTACATGGTGTTGGTGCTGCGATGAGCGCGGGAATAATGACTGGGGCGATTTTTTTCCACTTGTTCACGCCGCTTGGTGTCGTCATGCCAGAGTTCAATGCTATGGGTGAAGTGATTGGCAACGATGGTGGATTGTTGTTTGGTATGGCTTGTCTTGTGTGGAGTTGCGGTGTGTTTTTGTTTATTCGTGACATAAGAACTCAAGGATCATTCACTCAGAACTTGTTAGCTAAGGGAGCTTAGTATGATTGCGAGTCCTTTTCGATTACCACGTAAAACGCCTTTCGGTATTGGAGAGTCCGTTGTTGAATGGGCAACAGGTCTTTCCACTTTAGATGCTTTATACAAACAAGATAAGCTGCCTGAAAACAGTTTTGAGTTCATGAAGGAAGCATTGGCGCGCATTGGTACTCAGTATTGTGTCGATCACGGCAGTGTAAACAATATACCTAAAGAAGGCCCAGTATTGATTGTCGCTAATCATCCCTTTGGAGGAATAGAGGGCATCATCTTAGCCTCGCTCATATCTGAAGTTAGAGAAGATGTAAAAGTGCTAGCGAATGAACTGCTTAAACGAATTCCTGAGTTAGATGAGCTGTTTATTGGCGTGGACGTCTTTGGTGGAGAGCAAGCCAAAAGAACCAATAGAAGGGCGATAAAGGAGGCAAACCAGCATTTGAAAGATGGCTGCGTTCTGATTGTTTTTCCTGCTGGGGAGGTTTCTGCGTGGCAGTCTGAAGAGGGGAAGATTACCGACAAAGAGTGGAGTAAGTCGGTGGCGAAATTCGTTACGCACGCTCAAGCTACAACTATACCTATCTTCATTAATGGCATGAATAGCAAGTTGTTCTATCAGGCGGGGAAGATACACCCACTGCTAAGAACTGCGTTACTTGGTCGCGAACTATTGAATAAATCGGGTCAAACCATTTCAGTGTCGGTAGGTCACGCCATTCCATTTAGCGAAGTAAAAGATTTTTCTAATGATGAGGAGATTACCCAGTATTTTCGCCTCAATACATATTTAATGGGGAGTATGGGTAGGGCAACGGACCTAACTGAAGGTACCGGTGGTGAGCCTATTATTGAGCCTGTGTCGGTTGAATTGCTTGAACAAGAGCTATCAGGACTAGAAAATTACAAACTGATAGAGCAAGGTGATTTTGATGTTTACTGTATTCCAACTCCCTTCATTCCTCATATGATGCGAGAAATTGGCCGTGTCCGAGAAGAGAGTTTCAGAGAGGTGGGCGAGGGCAGTGGACTTGATTGTGACGTAGACCAGTTCGATCCTCATTACCAACAGCTATTCGTATGGAATCGCGCGAATCGGGATTTAGTTGGAGCTTATCGTCTTGGCTTAGTTGATCAGCTCATTGAAAAAGGTGGTATTGAGTCGCTCTACTCAACTAGCTTATTTAAGTATGACGAGCACTTTGTTAAGAGTTTAGGCAATTCAATTGAATTAGGTCGTTCGGTAGTGGCGCACCAGTATCAGCGCAATATGCATTCATTATTGTTGTTGTGGAAAGGTATCGCTGGCTTTGTGCAAAGAAACCCTAAGTACACTCATCTGTTTGGCCCTGTCAGCATCAGTAATGATTACAGCCCCGTTGCTCGTCAGTTAATTGCATCGGTTATGTCAGTGCATTACTACGACGATGAAAAAGCCAAATTGGTTGAGCCAACGACGCCACTTGAAAAAAGCGGACAAGAATTTTGGCGTCCAGATATGTTGAGCTCACTTTCTAAACTTCCACTGTTATCTAAAGTCCTCAGCAGATTAGAACAAGGAATGGGATTGCCAGTGTTACTGCGCCAGTATTTGGGTATGAATGGGAAGTTGGTGTGCTTTAATGTCGACCCAGCGTTTAACAATGCATTAGACGGCCTAATCGTGGTGGACTTAACCAATGTACCAGCAAGAACTCTTGGCAAGTATATGGGGCGAGAAGAAGCGATAGCGTATCTTGAGTCTCACCAATAGTGATATAAGCTCCACAACTACAGTGGGCGTTATTCGATTAAAAAGGTTCCTATAGATATAGGAACCTTTGTTTTTATGGGGATCGTTGATACAGCCATGCTTATTAACGCTCTAACTAGCAGGGCGTGTCATCGATGAATGCTTACTGAGACAGCCTTGTTTCAAATTGCTGATCTCTTGATTGAGGAGAGCAGGCCCACAAGGTTAAGGTTGGGTTTCCGGCAGAGTCTCGACGGTGTTGGTCTACATCTAAACAGCGCTGGGTTCCTCCTAGTAATGATCTTATTGTTTTATCAGAGCTAAATTCCCATTTTTGGTTACTACCACTATGACATTGGTAGGCAATTACAGGCTGTCGGTGAGAGTTAGAACCCGCTTTAACATCTAAACAGTAGTTTGTTCCCGAGATTTTTATCTGCTTAGAAGAACCGTCATAGACGAGCTTTTGAGGGCTTGTCTGGTTACAGCTTTGATTAAGCGTCAAATCTTTCCCTGAACTCGCACCTCCTTTGAAATCAAAGCAGCCGTTGTACAAACTATTAAAAACGGAAAACGAATCCCCGTTATTGTTACTTACAACCCATCGATTATTGATGTAGGTGAGGATGAGTGTCTCTCCTCGGTTTGGTCTGTAGGTTGTTCCGCCATCAATGACGTTAAAGTAATAGTTTGAGTTGCGCTGGAACTTCAATCGAGTGTATTCACGAACACCTTCAGGAAGAACAAAGTTTCTAGTCCAGTTGTTATCTGACGTGATTAAGTGCAGGTCACCTTTCTCATAGATTAGATTTCTTAAGGCCAGGCTGCTGTTTTCTAAACTACGTAGCTGAGCGTCACTACTGACTCGGAAAAAGCTGTAGTTTTTATTGACGGAAATCTTAAATGACTTCGCCCTATCGTTTGGATGTGGAGAGCCAGTCCAGAACTTAGCTTCGTTATAGGTTCCCAGTTTTTTGGTCCCAAGTTCGTCAGAGTATAAAGTTACTTCAAGACCTGGATGCAAAGTGACGGTGGAAAGAGTACGTTGAAGCCCTGATTTTAGTTTCGTGAGGAGATCTATTTTTCCACTAGAGTTGACACACTGGCTAACTGAGTTTTCGAATGCGCCATAATGGAGTGCGTGGTGTTCAAAAAAACACGCGTGAGTATCGTCCCGCTCGAAAAATACGTGTCTGATTTGGTCCGGAATATAGTCTCCTAGGATAAATTCGAAATATCTATTATTTCTATTCCATGTTGAATGTTTGTCGTTGTTATGGCCACTGAAATCCCCCACTGTCGCACGGTAACCGGGTTTCACCTGGAAGCTACGTGCACCTTCTAGTCCATAATCAGACATCAAATAAGGGAATCTTGGCGACGTCATCTCTTTTGAATGATTTACCTGATTTTCATTGAAGCATTTCTTTTTGCCTTCATAGTTAAAAGACTTATATAGGCAAAGGGCTGAGCCCGCGGGTTCCGGTGATACGTCTACGGGATAGCTTGAAGTACACGACTCTATGTAAGTTGGCTCTGATAGTAAGAAGCCCCCAACTGAACAAGCTTTTACCGATCTTACGTTTGAGCTGAGGGAGGGGACGGTTTGATAGATTGAGGGTTCAGCGTAACTGATCGTGCTTTTTATAACATGCCCTTGTTGGTCTAGTTGCTCTGTGTAATGAAAGCCAAACGTTCCTCTTATAATGTCAAAGTCACTAATTGATGTGACTGGCTCGCCTTGACTTAGTTGATTTGAATTAAGTACTCGAACGGTCAGATTCGCAGCATTGAGGTTTCTATATTGAAGGGATTTTGCAGAGTTATTTGACCATGTATTCGAACAGCGAGTTGTATTGGCCGTGGAGGCGCAAAAACGGACATTATTGATAGAGTTTTTGGGAATGAGATAAGGCTTATTTGAAATCGTTTGTCCGTTTCGGTCTATCCATTTTAGTTCTAGTAACTTGTCGTCTAGATAGTTTGTTGCGACTTCATTATTCACGGTACCGACGAGGATAAAATTTTCAGCTTTAGTATCAATACCGACAGTCATCGAATATGCACTGCTAAATGGACTTATCGCGCCCATAAGGTATAACAGGTATTTCTTATTCACTTGTAGCTCCTATAGCTTTTTTAAGAAGCTAGTAGAACATCAAACTGTTGATTACCTATCAATGAGAATTACCTGAAAAAAATGGCAGCTTTAGCCGACCTGAAGCCAAACTTTGCGTTACACGAACATATAGAGATCAGTGAGTTAGATGTTCTCACCTAAGCTGAAGTAAGCTAACCAGTCGCCATCATTATTATAGGTGATATCCATACGTACATTGATACGCTCTTGGCGCATTACTCGATATCTAAGACCTACACCTATCATAGAGAGTGTCTCGCTTTCACTAAAACTCTCTTCAGGCCCTAATGCTTGACGACCAAAAGATTTGCCAATACCGCCCAGAGCAACATAAGTTAAGCGATCTAGTCGTTCGTAGCCCGTATTCAGAGGAGTGTAGCGATATTCCATTTCCAAACTTGTGAGGTTAGCGGCAGGAACATAGTCGCCGACAATGAAGCCACGTTGTACGTCTCGACCTTGACGACCATAGGTACTTAAGGCACTTGAAGGAGCGTTATCTGCATCGAACAGGTAGCGGTTGAGCCAGCGAGTCGCAAGAATATGGTTATTTTCGTCAACCAAACTGCGGTAATGACGATAGTCAGTCGTCATCAAAGAATAGGTTTTATCGTCATCATTACCTAACCACTTTGCATGGTCTTCATAAGTGACTTCAAACATATAACCACTGTATGGGTAATAGTAATGCTCTCTTTTATCTAACAGTAGAGAAAGCTTTAGTCCGATATCTGATTGGTATTCTTCAGAAAATCCAGCGATTCTTAATAAAAACCGATCTCGAGTGCTCTCGCCCAAGTATCGATTCGCTGTAAAGTTGATGCCCAAACCAATATAGAGGTCTTGCGTTAGCGAATAGTAGACATCGCCAAAGAAGTTTATCTCATGCTGGGTTGTAGTAACACTTTGAATTTGTTCAAGAAGCTGAACATCAATATTCGAATAGTTGTAGCCAAAATCCGTGACGACTCGAAACTTGTCTAGCAAGATATCCGTATTTCCTCGCAGGCTATAACTCTGACTTTCGGTATAAGTTAAAGTCGCGGAAAGTGTCGAAGGGTTACTCTCTTGCTCGTTTGAATAGAAACTGTAAATCGGCACAAGAGATGCCCCTGCGCCCACGCTAGGATCGTAAAACGGAATCGCAATGGTCTTGAAATGACTTACTTTAGTGTCGCCTGTTGCTTGCTTTTCTTCGCTATGAGCATAGTCGGACAATAGTAGAGAGGAGACGGTCGAAAACAGTAATGTACGTTTCATCTTTGAATACGTTAACCTTGAGAGCAAAACTGAGCAAACTATCCATAAGGGCTCATACGGCGTGAGTATAACACTTTTTTGGTATATTGCTCGGTTTTATGGCTTACACTATGTAGTGCAAAAATTAAGGTACTGAATATTTAGAGCTTTCGTCTTGTCGCTCACTCTCTCGATAACAATTAAATCCTGATAAGCCTTAAGCCGATTCTCGGATAATAAGCTCGGGTGGAAGGATAAGGCTATATGGTTGATTGTCTTCTTGCTTTAATTGAGTAATTAGCCTTTTCGCTGCTTGCCTTCCCATTTCACGGGCATTGGAATTGACAAAAGTTAGCGAAGGTTCGGTGAGCTCAGCCTCCTCGACGTCATCAAAACCAATCACTGATATTTGCTCACCAATAAATTGATCTTTTCCTATTGTTCTCCCTGCGCGATGTACACCATAGACGGCACCTAGAGCAGTTGAAGAGTGGTGACAAAGAATTGCAGTAACCTGAGGATGTTCTAGTAGCAGCTGTTGAACCGCTTTGGCAGCACTGGCTTGGCTTTTATCACATTCCACCACCCATTCTGGCTTAAATGGCAGGCCAAATTGCATTAGGGTTGAGCAATAACCACCAATTCGCTCAGCTCGGCAAAGAGAGCTACTTACACCACCAACATATGCGATTCTGCGGTGCCCTTGCTTTACAAGGTGCTCCGTTGCTAGCTTAGCTGCGTACATGTTATCTGGCCCCACATAATCGATTTGTTTATCGACGGATGCTCGGGAGATACACACCATGGGTAGATTATGTTGTTTTAGGTTATCAACATTGAATTGCTGGCTTTCACCGATTGGGCAAAATGCAATTCCGCCTACACCTTGCCGAGCCATGGTCAATACACACTTTTCAAATTTCTCTTGGCTGTCGCCACTCTGAGCGAGAAACAGCATGTAGCCTTGTTGCTCGATCTCTTCACTAAGTCCTGCAGCGACCTCAGCGTAATAGGGATCGCTAATGTCTTTTAGGATCAGTCCGATGATCTCGCTGGAATTTGAGCGCAAGTTAGCGGCCGCGCGATTCCGTATATACCCCAACTCTTCTACAGCTGAAGTTACTTTTTCGATAGTGTCGGGAGAGATCCTGCCTTTGTTGCCCAATACCATAGAAACGGTAGTGACAGAGACTCCAGCGTGTTTAGCGACTTCTGTAATGGTCACTTTTTTTGACGACATAGCTTCACTTATGGATTAGAAAAACGTTTTATCAGGAAACTTTACCCCTATTAGCTTGATTTTAAAAGCCCCACTTTGCATGTGGAAAAACTTGTTTAACTTGATCACATAAATTTTGATAAAACGTTTTATCAAAAATTTTAGCGGCGTATATTGAGCGCATAAATACAAAACTTCATGCACACACATTGTGATGTGTATGAGCCCTACAAGTTCTCAAGTTTCGGAGACGTAATATGTCTAATACCAATAAATCGACCATGTGGGAGTTCTTGCAAAGCCTCGGCAAGACGTTCATGTTGCCTGTAGCGTTACTGGCATTCTCAGGTATTTTGCTTGGGGTCGGCAGTTCTTTGTCGAGTTCAGCAATCAAAGAAGCGATCCCTCTTTTAGACAATACTTTGCTTCAATATTTATTTATGTGGATGACCAAGATTGGTCTGGTTGCATTTATCTATTTACCAGTGATGTTTGCAATTGCTATTCCTCTTGGCTTAGCTCGTGAAGAGAAAGGCGTTGCGGGTTTTGCTGGTTTTGTTGGCTATGCGGCTTTTAACCTAGCTATCAATTTTTTCTTAACGGTCGCTGGCGTTCTTGGTGATGAGGCAATGCGTGCTTCTTATGGTGTTAAGAACATCATTGGTATCGAGTCCATTGATACCGGTATCCTTGGCGCTGTGATGGTTGGTATCATCGTCGCCAAGCTGCATCAGCGTTACTACACCTTTAAAATGCCAGACGCTTTGGCCTTTTTTGGAGGCGCGCGTTTCGTACCGATCATTTCTGCCATTGTCTTAGGTGTAGTCGGTGTATTCATTCCGTTTGTATGGCCTTACTTTGCGGCGGGTATCAACGGTATCGGTTATGCGATTGCAGGTGCGGGTGACTTCGGACCAATGCTATTCGGTACAGGTGAACGACTACTATTGCCTATTGGTCTTCACCATATCTTAGTTGCTTTAATCCGCTTTACTGAAGCTGGTGGTACGATGGAAGTGTGTGGCCAGACAGTTTCTGGCGCATTGAACATTTTCTACTCTGAGCTTTCTTGCCCTGATACAACGGCCTTTACTCCGGAAGTGACCGCTTTCCTATCACAAGGCAAAATGCCAACTTTCCTAGGTGGTTTGCCTGGTGCAGCATTGGCAATGTATCACTGTGCTCGCCCAGAAAACCGTTCAAAAATCAAAGCTCTACTTATCTCTGGTGTTGTAGCGTGTGTTGTCGGTGGTATTACTGAGCCACTTGAATTCCTATTCTTATTTGTTGCACCAGTGCTGTACTTCATCCATGCCATCTTAACGGGTGTCGGCTTTATGGTGATGGGGATGCTGGATGTCACTATTGGTAACACCGACGGTAATATCATCGATTTCTTGGTCTTCGGTATTCTGCAAGGCACTGCAACCAAGTGGTACTTAGTCCCTCTTGTTGCTGGTATTTGGTTCGCGGTTTACTACACAGTCTTTAAGTTTGCGATTACTAAATTCAACCTTAAAACGCCAGGGCGTGAAGTTGATACCGCAGAAGTGGATAAAGAGCTTGAAGCTGCATTTATCAATGAATCAGGTAAAGGTGCAGCGGTTCTAGCGGCACTAGGCGGTAAAGAGAATATTACTGCATTAGATAACTGTATTACTCGCCTGCGTATGTCGGTTAACGACATGAGCCTAGTTGACGACGCGAAACTAAAAGCACATGGAGCTTTGGGTGTGGTCAAGTTAGATGAACATAACTTGCAAGTAGTGATTGGTACCCAAGTTCACCTTGTGAAGAATGAAATGCAAGCCATTATGTCGGCAGGTTAATCACTGTTTTGATTGTTTTGCTCCTCCCTCGGCACACGCTTAACTCCCCCTAGTGTCGAGGGACTTCTACCCTTGGATAATTGTTATGACCCAGAATTTTAGTTTTGACACACCAATTGATCGCACAGGTACTTACTGTACGCAATGGGACTATGTTCAAGATAGATTTGGCAAGCCGGGACTATTGCCATTCACCATCTCAGATATGGACTTCGCAGTAGCTGAACCTGTGATACAAGCGCTGCAACAAAGGCTAGAGCATCCAGTTTTAGGTTATAGTCGTTGGAATCATGATGATTTTAAACAGGCTATTTGTCATTGGTATCAGACTCGCTTTGATTGTGAAATTGATACAGAGAGTTTGGTTTATGGGCCTTCTGTTATCTATATCGTCTCTAAACTGATAGAGCAATGGTCGGTGCCAGGTCAAGGCGTGGTTTTCCATACTCCTGCTTATGATGCTTTTGACAAAATGATTGAAGGGCAGGGAAGAAAGTGTATTCGCTCACCTTTGATCAAGGAAAACCATCGATTTGAAATTAACTGGCAAGACTTAGAGAGTAAGCTTTCTGATGTGAATAATACCGTGCTCCTATTGTGCAGCCCTCATAATCCGACAGGCAGAGTGTGGAGTGAAAGTGAACTCCAGAAGATCGCAGATTTGTGTGACGAATATGGTGTAAGGGTTATTTCAGATGAGATCCACATGGATGTCAGTTTTACACCCCACACGCCTTACATTGGCTTTGGGCAGACTAGCGATTGGGCATTAGTTACATCGGCATCAAAGTCTTTCAATATCCCGGCCTTAAACGGTGCGTATGCTTTGATTCCCAACCGCAAAGCGAGAGAGCAGTACTTATATAGGTTAAAAGAGGTGGATGGTCTTTCGTCTCCTTCTATATTGGGTGTATTAGCGATGATGGCTGCCTATAAGGAAGGTAACTCATGGTTAAATGCGCTCAACGAATATGTTCTCTCCAACCATGAGTATGTCAAAGCGACTATAGAGCAAGCCTTCCCTGACATTTGTTATACCGTGCCAGATTCAACGTATCTCGCTTGGTTAGATCTCTCTCCTTTAAACTTAGATATGACACAGCTTAATCAGGCGTTAATAGAACAGTTTGATGTGGCTATCATGTCTGGTGAGGTTTATGGGGAATCAGGTAAGGGCTATCTTCGACTCAATTTAGGTTGTCCACGCTCCAAGGTGGAAGTTGGGATAACAGCGTTACTCAATGCGATTCGATTGCAATATTCAGATGTACGATTTGGAGAGCGATAAAATGTCACTTTTTAAACTGAATAACGTCATCCAAAATTATGCTTGGGGTAGTAAAGAATCGATTTCACAGTTGTTTGGCATTGATAATTCTGAACATCAGCCTCAAGCCGAAATCTGGATGGGCGCACATCCAAGCGGTTGCTCAAAAATAGCAGAAACAGGGATGTTGCTTTCAGACGTGTTGGCACAAGATAGTAAAGGCATGTTTGGTGATTATACAGCCGCGCGTTTCGGTGAATTGCCTTATTTGTTTAAGGTGTTGGCAGCAGAGACACCATTATCGATTCAAGTTCACCCAAGTAAATCTAAAGCAGAGCTAGGCTTTGCTCGTGAAAATGAGCAAGGAATCGCTCTGGATGCGCCCAATCGAAACTACAAAGATCCTAACCATAAACCGGAGCTGGTTTATGCGCTGACTTTCTACAAAGCGATGAACGGCTTTAGACCTATTGAGCAGATCATTGCGCTATTCCGAGAGGCGAATATTGCTGAACTCAGTGCTGAGGTTGAAGCTTTATCTGCAAACCCAAATAGTGAAGGGTTGAAAGCCTTTTTCTGTGCGATTATGTCGTTAGAAGGCGCACGAAAACAGTCGGCATTAGAGCAATTGTATGCCGCACATTCCCGTCCAGCAAAAACAGCGATGTGTCGTGAAGCATTGCAATATAGCCAAGATTTCAACGAACATTACCCTGACGACATTGGCTTATTCTCGCCATTGATGCTGAACACGATAGAGTTGGCTCCAGGCGAGGCGATGTTCTTACATGCAGAAACGCCGCATGCCTATGTAAAAGGCACAGGTTTAGAGATCATGGCCAATTCAGATAACGTGCTTCGCGCGGGTTTAACGCCTAAGTATATTGACGTGCCAGAGCTTATCGACAACACCAAGTTTACACCGATAGAGCCTACTAGTATTAAAATGATGCCAGTACTGAAAGAGGGTAAATTAAGCTACCCGATTCCTGTCGATGATTTTGGTTTTGATATCTTGTCTGCCAGTGATGACATGAAATCGATTTACCTACGTAGTGCAGAGATTTTGTTCTGTGTTGAAGGGGAAGCGTATATTCAGTCCAATGGTGAACAAGTGAAATTGACACCGGGAGAATCAGTATTCGTTAGTAATAATTCTAGCGTTTACCAATATCAAGGGAATGGTATTTTAGCTCGTGCCTATAACTAACATCCTGTGCTAGCGATATAAAAAGTTTGACCATACCCGCCTATTTGGCGGGTTTTTTATATCTACTTCTAACCCGCCAATAACTCCAGACCAATCAAGTCGACTAGCTCTAAGATATGAATTTGGGATTCACGATGATACGGAGAAATGCCATCGACCTGCTCTTCTAGATCAAGGTTAATGCTGGCTATGCCCGCTAACGTAGAGCCTAAATGACTGATCGCAAAAACCTTTAATCCCTTGCGCTTAGCATTATGGGCCATATCGACCACCGCTTGAGTTTCCCCAGATTTACTAATTAGGATAACTGTGCCTGATTCCGCGCGAGCTAACTGGTGAATATCGGTAATCACTAGATGAGGAATGTTAGCTAGCGAAAGAAAGCGCGACAAATACGAAACGCTTACAATTGACGCACCGCGAGAGTATAGATAGACCACCGGAGAGTTAAGTAAAGACTGAGCCACCTGATCGATTCGCTGGGCTTGATCATCCCCTTGAGCCGACGGCGTGACATCTTTATTAAGATCATCGGCGAGTTTATATCTGAGCTCAGTGTAGCTTGCGTAGCCCATCTTTTTGCACACCCGATTCACCGATGTCGTCGTCGTTAATGCTTTGCTTGCTATCGTTTTCGCTGATATCGAGTCGAGCTCTTTGGCATGACTGATCAGGTACTCATATATAACTCGTTCGATCCCTTTAAAGGTGTTCATCGCTTACACTTAACTAATGACAGAATGGTTATTATTAGGCGTTAAAATGCGGGGGAATTCCTTGATAGTTATCACAAAAGTATCGTCATACATGGGTTGTACGAGGAAACTGTACCTTGATACATCACCGCTAAATATACTTGCCGCAGTTAATAAGTATAACGGTGAAAAACCATGAGTAAGAAAAAACTCGTTGCAGTGACCGCTTGCCCTACCGGCATTGCACACACCTTTATGGCGGCTAAAAAAATCAAAGCCTGGGCTGAAAAGCAGGGCTATGAGGTGAAAGTCGAAACACAAGGCAGTGATGGTGTGAAAAATAAACTCACTGCTCATGATATTGCTTCTGCTGATGGCGTTGTTCTGGCTGTGGATGTACCCATTATGGACATGGAGCGTTTCGATAACGCCAATCCACTTCAGGTTCGTACGCAAGAGCTGATTAAACGCGTCGATGACTTGTTGCCAACGGTATTTTTACGAGGCAAAGAAAAGTCAGATGCAGATGTTGAAGTGCATGATGAAAAGCGCTCGGCTTACCAAGTGGCTATCGGTCATATCATGACGGGTATCAGCTACATGTTGCCTGTTGTCGTTTTAGGTGGCCTGTTGATGGCCGTTGCCAAGATCACTGGTGAGTTCATCGATATTTCAGGTACGCCTATCCAAACCCTAGATAAACTTGGTTTCATGACTATCAAGTTTATGTACCCAATTTTTGCGGGCTACCTAGCGTACTCGATTGCAGGCAAACCAGCTTTGATTCCTGCCTTTATCGGTGGCTTGATGACCGATGAACCCTACAAGCGCTTCTTCGATTTAGAAGGTTGGGCCCCATCTGGCTTCTTCGGTGCGATTGCGATTGGTTTCCTCGTTGGCTATCTGGTTCGCTACCTTAACGATGTAATTAAGGTGAAAACAGAACTGACCACGCTAAAGACCATGTTACTTGTCCCTGCGGTTACGGGCATAGTGATGGTGCTAACCATGGAGTACGCGATCAACCCGTTCTTTGGTGCGTTAAACCTAGCAATGATTGATCTGTTTACTCAAGCTGGTGATGCAGGGCGCGGTATTTACTCAATGGTGATTGCTGCTGGTACCGCCTTTGACTTAGGTGGCCCAATCAACAAAGCGGCAGGCTCTGTAGCCCTAGGTTTGAATGGCATGGGCGAAGGGTTTGACCTAGTTGCTCGCGAGTTGGGTATCGTTATTCCACCAATCGGTGTGGGTATCGCAGCGTTGCTGGATGGCAAATTCCGTAAACCTGTTTTCTCTAGTGAAGAACGCACGGTCGGCAAAACTTCTCTGATGCTGGGCCTAATCGGTATCTCCGAAGGTGCGATTCCATTCATTCTGAAAAACCCGAAGATGATTCCTATTATGATTTTGGGTTCAATCATCGGTACTCAATTAGCTGTTGTTCTTAATGTATGGCAAAGCTTGCCTCTACCAGCAGTTTGGGGTTGGTTCTTATCTTCTGACCCAATCAGCTACACCATTTCTGTTATCGCGGGTTCTATGTTTATCGCTATAGCTCTCCTGCTGTGCACTAAACCAGACCACGCAAAAGCCTAAACACGTCTAACGGGGAGGCTTACCTCCCCAAACTATCAAGAAATTATCGAGAGTTTTCCCATGGCAAAAGTACATGTCATTCCTCACACTCACTGGGATCGTGAGTGGTATTTTACTCAGCAAGACAGTGACGTTCTGGCGACATATAACTTCACCAAAGTGATTGAAACTTTGGAGAACCAACCAAGCTACAGCTGCTACCACCTCGATGGTCAGTCAGCCATTGTTGAAGATTACCTGAAAGTGCTGCCACACATGCGCGAGCGTATGGCGAATCTGGTTAACGACAAAAAGCTGTTTATTGGTCCTTGGTACACTCAAACCGATACATACAACGTTGCTGGGGAATCAATTATCCGGAACTTGAAATACGGAATGCATATCGCAGAAGAGCTAGGCCACAGCATGAAAGTCGGTTATCTACCAGATACCTTTGGCCATAACGCGCAAATGCCAACACTGTTCAAGGGAATGGGGATTGATAACATCGTATTTTGGCGTGGGATTGATTATGACCAGCACGTTGAAAAATCGCATTTCTTCTGGCAGTCGCAAGGTGGCGATTCAATTTACGCCTACAACCTAGTTCACGGTTACGGCGCAGCGAAAAACATCGTTCCTGACGCAGAGCACCTAGATAAGAAAATCTTCCCGATGATTGAGAAGATAAAATCACTGTCTGGTCTCGATGAAGTGCTGATTCCATCTGGTGGTGATCAGGTAAATATTGACCCGAACTTACCGGCTACCTTGCAAGCGGCTAGTGAGCGTTCGCCTGCTGGAGACATCTACACCATCTCATCGATGGAAAGCTTTGTTGATTTTCTTCGTCACAACAGCAGTGAATTTGAGACTTACCAAGGTGAATTCAAGGCACCGCGATACACTCGTATCCACAAGACGATTGGTTCTGTTCGCTATGATATTAAAAAACTGAACTTCGAGATTGAGCAGCTCTTACTCAAGAAACTCGAAGTCGTGATCGCGATTGCTAAGGCGCAAGGTATCACCGTTCATACTGAGCTAGTGGACATGGCTTGGAAGAAGATCCTCGAATGTCACGCCCATGACAGCATGGGTGGGTGCAATAGCGATGCAACCAACGCAGACATCATGCACCGCTTAAAGCAAGCAGAAGAGATCTGTCACGGCTTATACAACTTCGTAGTGAAAGAAATTGCCAGCAGCGCCTGTGATGACAATGAAGTGATGATCTTCAACGGCCAAATCACACCATTTAGCGGCGTTGCTAAAATCATTGCTTTCTCTAAGCACCCGTCTATTGCATTGTCGGATGGCAAATCCCTGCTTGCGACCGAGATTCTAGCGCGCGAGACCTTAGATGGTGGCAAGGTTATTGAAGTGACCAAAGATGGAGAGAAAGAAGTCTCCGTGCCGCCATATTACCGCTTTGAATTGAACGTGAAGGTGTCCAACCTACCTGCGATGGGCTATCAGGTCTTCCAAGTGGTTGAGTCAGAGTCAGCGATGCTTACGCAGAGTAGTGACGTTCAAACGATTGAAAACTCGGCGTTAACCATCACGCTAAAAGATGGCGAACTGAGCTTCACCAACAAAGCAACAGGCCGTGTGATTGAGCAGTTGCTCCGTTTTGAAGAGCAGGCTGATGATGGTGACTCATACGATTTTTCACCTTTAGAAGGGGACGCGCCTCGTTACCTTACTGAGTTAACTTGGTTATCGACGCAAGTGGGCGAAACCGAGCAAGCTATGACGCTATTAGCAACAATGCCAGTGCCATCAGATTTAGAATCTCGTCAAACAGGTAATGAATTGGTTCAAGCTAGTTTCGAAATCACGCTGACTTTAGATGCCAATGACGAGCAGCTAAAAGTGGCAATTCACACTGTAAATCAAGCGTGTGACCACCGTGTTCGTGTATTGATTAACTCAGATGTGCAAAGTCAGGAATCCGTCGCCACTCAGCCATTTGCTGTAATGAAGCGTCCAATTGCGCCAAATGTTGAAGGTTGGCAAGCGCGCTTCCGTGAGTGTCCGATTGATATTGAAACCACCGATGGCGCTGTTGCGATTGAGCAAGCAGGTAAAGCGGTGGTGATTAATGGTCGCGGCCTGAAAGAGTTCCAAGTTTTGCCTGGTGAACAGAGTGATGTGATTGCGCTGACGCTGTTCAAAGCGACGGGCAAACTAGGTAAAGATGATCTGTTGTGGCGTCCGGGACGAGCTTCTGGCATCAACAATACAGTGGTCTACACGCCAGATGCTCAGTTGCAAAAATCGATGAGCTTTGCTTTCTCGATAGCGATGCCAACTGATGCCAGCCATCAAACGCTGCGAGCCCTAGAAAACCAATATCTCGATATGCCATTTAGCTACCAGAAGCAGTCACTCAACAGCTTTGAAAATCGTCTCGAACGCTTCCAAGTTCGCTTTGATATTCGTTCAGCGGTTAAGTCATTCAGCTTGTTTGAAGTGAATCAGGCGCTGACACTTTCAAGTATTGGTCACTCCTTCTATCAAGACAATGCCGTTATTGTGCGCCTGTTTAATGCGACAGATGACGTGCAGCAACTTGATACCACAGCGTTTGCCCATTTTGCTCAGGTGGAGCGTGTGAATTACCGCGAACAAAGTGTGGAACAAGAATGGTCGGTCAAACCGAACAATTCCATCGACCTACGCATTGACTTTAAAATCTAGTGGAGCAGAGAACAATGAACGAGAAAATTTACCAAAAAGTCGCTTTGCTCTACGGTGATGAGCAAGCGGAAAGCATCACCCAAGATATTCTTGGTTTGGTTGAAAAATGGCAGGGTAAAGCACCGCAGTACGCAAACTGGGTCGATGAGACCACATCTTATCTCATCACTTACGGAGACAGTTTCCAAGAGCAAGGCAAACCAACTTTAGTGACGATGAAAACCTTTGCTGACAAGTACCTAAAAGGTGCATTGAGCAACATTCATATCTTGCCAATGTTCCCATATACCTCGGACGATGGTTTTAGTGTGGTCGATTACCGCAAAGTCGATCCCAATTTAGGGGATTGGAGTGAGCTTAACGCACTAGCTGAAAACTTCGATTTGATGTACGACTGTGTGATTAACCACATCTCCAAAAGCAGTGACTGGTTTCAGCGCTTTTTAGCCGGTGATGAAGCTTACCAAGATTACTTTATTGAGTCTGACCCAAGCCTGGATTATTCGAGTGTTACGCGCCCCCGCGCATTACCGCTCCTAACACCGTTTACCAAGGCTTCGGGTGAGACTACTTATGTGTGGACAACCTTCTCAGAAGACCAGATCGACATTAACTTTAAGAATCCTAAAGTTCTGTTAGAAAGTATTGATATCTTGCTGATGTATGCCGCAAACGGTGGTCGCTCAGTTCGCTTAGATGCAATTGGTTTTATCTGGAAAGTGCTGAACTCAGCCTGCATTCACTTAGAGCAAGCTCACGAGATCATTAAGTTGTGGCGTATTGTGCTCGACGAGGTGATGCCGGGTTCTCTACTGATCACCGAGACCAATGTACCGCACAAAGAGAACATCTCTTACTTTGGTCAAGGTGATGAAGCACACATGGTGTATCAGTTCCCACTGCCGCCATTAACTTTGCACGCGTTCTTAAGCCAAGATAGCCAAGTATTAACGACTTGGGCCAAAGGTTTAACTGCGGAGGCGATGGAGTCTCTCAATGCGGGACGCAAGACAACCTACTTCAACTTCTTAGCCAGCCATGATGGGATTGGGGTGCGACCAACAGAAGGGATCTTGAGCGATGACGATCGTTTGATGATGTGTCAGCACGTTGAACGCAAAGGTGGACGAGTTAACTACAAGAATAACGGTGACGGTACTCAATCGCCTTACGAACTGAATATCAACTATTTAAGTGCCGTGACAGAGCCTAGCGATAGTGACGAGTTAAAAGCGAGCAAGTTCCTAGCCGCGCAATCTATTTTGCTCTCGTTCATCGGTGTGCCTGCGGTTTACTATCACAGCTTACTCGGCAGTGAGAATGATGTACAAGGTATGCTGGACTCGGGCATTAATCGCCGCATTAACCGTGAGAAGTTTGACTTTGATCAGCTAGAAACTGAGTTGGCTGAAGAGGGCTCGCTACGTCAACGTGTTTACAGTGAAATGACCCGCCTTCTCGAGCTGCGTAAACAGCAAAAAGCGTTTTCACCAAGCTCCTCTCAGCAAGTACTAGAGCTCGATAATGGATTGTTTGGGCTTAAACGTGGTGAAGGAGAAAGTGCGATTCAATTTGTGGTTAACCTATCGGAGCAAGCGGCAGACGTTTCGCTAGCTAAAGGCGGTTTGGATCTGATTTCACAGCGTGAGTTCGACGCGCAATTTACACTTAACCCATATCAATTTGTTTGGCTGACTCAGCCGCAAGCCCAGTAGTAGGAGTTTATGATGAAACTAGCTAACTTAACGTCTGAAAATCTAATCATGCTCAATGCTACCTTTGAAGGGCGCTTTGCGGCGATCAATGCCTTGGTTGATAAAATTGATCAAGCGGGCAAGCTGACGGACCGCGACCAGTTTTTAGATGCAGTACTCAAGCGTGAAGAAGAGGGGCCAACCGCTCTCGGTGAGTATTTAGCGGTGCCCCATGGTAAATCTCCTGCGGTAAAAGAGCCGGTGTTTGCGTGTGCGTTTGTTAAAGACGAGATGCAGTGGAAAGGCTTAGATGGCGATGAGCCTGTCACTATGATCTTCCTTTTGGCGATTCCACCAGCAGAAGCGGGTTCGACCCATATGGAAGTGCTCACCACGCTGACTTCTTCACTTGTTGATGATGATTTTCGTGACCAATTGCAAGCGGCGAACTCTCCGCAACAAGTGATGGCGCTATTTGGAGCAGAAGCTGGTGAAGAGAGTGAAACTGAAATAGTAAATGATGAAGAGCCGTTCTCTAGTGAAGAGCTCGCGCAAGATTTAAGTCGCTTTGCTTACCCAATTGTTTTGGGAGCCGGGGTTTTGATCTCCGCTTTTCTATTTTTGCTGCTCTAGTGGTGGGTTATGTCAGTTTTTAAACTAGATAATGTTATTCAGAATTACGCTTGGGGCAGCAAAGAATCGATTTCCAAGATGTTTGGTATTGATAACTCCGACTGTCAACCGCAAGCGGAGATTTGGATGGGAGCACACCCTAATGGATGCTCGCGTGTCGCCGCGACGGGAGAGCTATTATCCGATGTGATTGCTCAAGACAGCAAAAGTATGTTCGGTGATTACACTGCAATGCGTTTTGGTGAGTTGCCTTACCTGTTTAAGGTGCTGGCTGCAGAAACGCCGTTGTCGATTCAGGTCCATCCGAACAAGCACAAAGCTGAGGTAGGGTTTGCTCGTGAGAATGAACAAGGCATTGCGCTGAGTGCTACCAATCGCAATTACAAAGATTCAAACCACAAGCCAGAGCTGGTGTATGCGTTAACCTTTTACAAAGCGATGAATGGCTTTCGACCTATTAGTCAGATCGTTTCTTTGTTTCAACAAGCGGGCATTACAAGCTTAGATGTAGAGGTTGGCGGGCTTGAGGCGAAACCAAACAGCGATGGTTTGCGCGAGTTCTTTACTGCCATTATGTCTTTGGATGAGCGAAGAAAAGCTAGCGCTATAGCACAGCTTGAACACGCATTGGTTCGTGGTCCTAAAACGGTCTTAATGCGCGAAGTGTTTGAGTATGTGGCAGAGTTTAACAAGCACTATCCGGGGGATATTGGATTACTCTCTCCGTTATTCCTTAACACGATTGAGTTAGCGCCTGGCGAAGCTATGTTCCTTCACGCTGAAACGCCGCACGCTTACGTTCAAGGGACAGCATTGGAGATCATGGCTAACTCGGACAATGTGCTGCGCGCTGGTTTAACGCCCAAGCATATTGATGTGGATGAACTGATTGATAACACCTTGTTTGTCTCGACCCATCCAGAGCAGATTAAGCTGGCGCCTATCTATAAAGAAGGGAAGCTGAGTTATCCAATTCCTGTCGATGACTTCGGCTTTGATATTCTTACTGCTAGCGAAACGCTAAAACTGCAATACTTGCGCAGTGCTGAGATACTGTTCTGTGTAGAAGGTGAAGTGACGGTCGAAGTGGAGCAACAAAAGCTATTGTTGAAGTCTGGTGAATCAGTATTTATCAGTAATGATTCTGGCGTCTATAGTTATCACGGGAACGGTATGTTGGCTCGTGCCTACAACTAGCTCCAATCAGCATTAAAAAATCCCCGAGTTTCATCTCGGGGATTTTTATTATTCAGTGATGGTTACTTTGTTGATTTTAATCGTATCGAGTGGCACATCATCATGACCTTTCTTTGAGCCAGTCATGGCTTTACCAATATTGTTAACCACGTCCATACCAGCCGTCACTTTTCCAAAAACGGCATAACCCCAACCGTTGTTGGTTTTTGCTGTGTGATCTAAAAAGTCATTATCATCAAGATTGATAAAGAACTGTGCCGTCGCTGAATGAGGCGCGTCTGTGCGAGCAAAAGCGATCGAGCCCGTAATGTTCTTCAGTCCACGGTTTGCTTCGTTAGCGATCGGCGCGTGCGTCTCTTTCTCTGTCATGTCTTCAGTGTGGCCACCACCTTGAATCATAAAGCCATCGATTACACGGTGGAAAATTGTGCCTTCGTAGAAACCTTCTTGGCAGTAACGCAGAAAGTTTTTCGAACTGACAGGGGCTTTTTCCATGTTTAGTTCAATTTCAATGTCGCCGTAAGTGGTGGATAAAGTAATCATTATTTTTCTCAAGTAAATATCAATCAGGCAATGGTAACAGATTTCAAGACGTGACCCGATATTTTATTACTATGCCTTATACATTTATGATGAAAATTAGTAGAAAAAATCATTTATTATATAAAGTTAGATCTGAGTATCAAAATATAGGTGTGTTGATACAAATGTGATACATATCCCTTATCGCCAATGTGAAAGAATTTAAATAAATAATTCACAAGCGGTACTTTCCTTTGCTCTTTAAACCTCATAAAAACTTAATATATCAGTTAGTAATTATTATCTGTTTTTCAATTCTTATGACGGGGTGCAAAGATTCTTCCCCTTCTCTAAATAATTATTCATATTCAGAAGAATTAGACCATGAAAAAGTAGTTTTTGATATTCAGATAATCGACTCACTTCCTGTTGTTGGTAGCTATATATCAGCAGGGAACCTAAAACTTACCTTATATAAAAATGACGAGGTAGGTGAATACAATGTTGATGAAATAGTTCTAGAAACAACTGATCCCAATATCGCAAGATTTAATAGTGATGGTGATATTGAAATTATTAGTGAAGGAACAACAGGGATAACTGTGAGTTATGGTTCGGCTGATTATGGAAAGCAGTATGAGCTGACAACATACGATGCAAAGTTTTCTATCGAAAGCTCATATCGAGTGAATGAAATATTCCAGCCAACAGTTTACATATCAACGAATGATGGAGTGAGGAATATATCAGATGAAATAGTCTGGAAGCCTCTGAATCGATCTATTGTTGAGATTGAAGACGAACGCTTGAGAGGCGTTTCAGAAGGCAAAACGCATGTGATCGGCTCATTTGGTGGCGGTGACGTCGTTAATATTCCTCTACAAATTTATGACTTACCGACTTTTGCTGGGACGTTAGTCAGCGCTGCAGCTATTTTACCCGATGATTCTGTAGCGGTCTGGGGTCCTGTGCCAATAGCGATTTTGGGCATGGTGCTACCTGTACCAAATCCAACGGATATAACGCAAATCGTAGAAGCAGCGGATAGGGCTCGGTCAGCGGCGTACTCTGCGTTGAGTTCTACCGGTACTGTGAGTTCATGGGGCGATCCGGCATTAGGTGGAGACCAGCAAATTTGGGATGGGACCTCATTTACTGATGTTCGATCTCAATTGAGTGGCGTTAGTGTTTCTAAGTTGTTTTCTAATGAGAAGGCTTTTGCGGCATTAACAACCAGTGGTGGTGTTATTACTTGGGGAAACTCTGCTTACGGTGGGGATAGCAGCTCCGTTCAGGCACAGCTAACAGATGTTGAAACGATCTATGCGACAAAAGGTGCCTTTGCCGCATTAAAAACGAATGGTGAACTTGTGGTATGGGGCAACCCAAGGTATGGAGGTGACCCTTCATTTCAACCTCGAGGTGAAAATATCCCTCTTGAGAATATTGTTAGAGTATTTAATGGCGGAGAAATATTTCTTGTTATTAATAATAACGGTGAAGTTGCATCTTGGGGTGGAACTAGTGACTTCAACAATTTCCCAAATCAGCTTAATAAGGCTGGCGATGAAATTATTACTTTCGTTCCATCGTATCGTGCTGGGGTCGGAAAAGAAGTTTTCTCGGCACTATTGAAGGATGGTTCTGTTGTTAGTTGGGGAAGCCAATTACCCCCAGCATATTTATCAGCCAGTCTATCAAATAATATTGTCAAAGTTGTTGGAACAGACAAGACATTTGCCGCATTGGATGACAATGGAATATTGACCCTTTGGGGAGATACAGATAGCAATGCTTATAACTCAAATATGGATCAATATTCTGGAGTCGTGGATATAAGTTCTTCTCAAAAAGGTGGAAGCGAATACTTGATTACCTTGGAAAGTGGAGAAATTATCATATGGGGACTTGGTCCAAATATACAAACTCATCCAAATGATTATGCAAAAATTGATATGTTAATTGGAGGAACACTCGCAACTAAACCTAATGGAAAAGTTTCTACGTTAGGAGGGGGAACTGTGTATAAAAACCCACCCTTCTAACTGAAGTAATAAGTGAAATATAATATCTTAAAGGATGTAAATTAATATGAAGTTTAAAAAAAGCCTCTTGAGTCTATCTTTGGCATTAATATCAGCGACTAGCTATGCAAGCAGTTTAGAAATTAAGTCAATTGATGGTTCAGAAGAATTCGGCAAAGCGGGTCTTCCTATCATCGCAACAGAAGATGGCGAGTTTATCCGCCACTATGGTGAAGAAGGAAATATTAACAACTATATTTGGCTAGACAGTTTATCGAAGAAAACGCTAGGGACGGGTATCAAGTTCATCCCTTCAGATGAACTACAAGGTACAAGTATTGAACTCTGTAAGGTAACTGGTGTTGATATGGTTTGTTCAAATCCGTTGAACATCCCAAGGCAATTTCGAATGCTTCGTAGTGCGGCTAGTGTAGCAGACTTCAATAACTTCTGGTCTGTAACGAATGATATTACGTTGGCTGGTGCTATCTATTCAGATACCACAACAATTAGTGCTGAAACGAAAGTTACGTACATCAGTTCAGATACATTCAGTGCAACCAATCCAACCGTTGCTTATGTGTATGCGGAGATGAAAGATGATGCTGGTACACCTCTAGCTTACCAGGCATACATGAATGCACCTTCTGACGATAAAGGCGTAACCTATAGTTTCCCTGGTACGTCATTGACCTTAGGTTCGACCGATAAAGTATCTTATTGTTCAACGATTTACACCACATATGGTGAGACTCCACAAGTTGATCCTGCCTGTGATGATCGTGTGGTATCTGATAAGCCGACACCACCTACTGAACCAGATTACTATTTACCACCGACTGAAGATCAATTTAAAGCACTCTTCCCTTCACAGTCGTATATGACTGAAACGGTTGGTGCGGTTACTTACGCGTTTGCACCAAGAATGAGTGCTTCAGGCGACAATCTACTAGAGCGTTATTGTGATGCATTGTCGGGTAGTTCAACACCTATGACAGCATCACAGCTAAGTACATTTGGCGCAGATAGCACCCTGTTTACCGCTGATTATCCAGGAAAAACTAACTACTGGACAAATGATACGGGAGCAGGCCCTGCAACACTTCCGGGTGGATTTGGTGTTACTGTTGCTATCTCTGGCTCAGGTGATACGTACAACACATCAAACCAATTCTACAATGGCTATTATGCTTGTAAAAAATAAGTAAAACCTATTAAGTGCCAAACATTTGAAAACGAGTTTGGCACTTATTTTATTTACACGTTTCAAAATGATAATTATTGATGGTTTTTCTATAGATTAATATTTTAAGGAATTGCTTTCTTATTGATCTGTAGGTTAAGTAGATGAATTGTGTCTACTAATTAATTATAAAAATTAAGGTTAGTTCATGGGAAGTTTTTTTAAGTGTAATGTGGCACTGATTTCACTGATGTTGTTCTCCTCGGTTAATGCTGAGGAAATTAGAGTGGAGAGATTTGGAGAAAGAAAAGTATATTTTGGCTACCAAGAAGGTAAGCTGGCAACTAACTTCGATAAGAATGGAAACTATCAAGCCCTTAGTTGGGAGTATGATGACAATACGAAAGTCTCTAATAAAGCTTATATCTCTGATAAGGACTTGAAGCCTAATTCCTTGGTTAAGTTTTGTATTTCATCGAATGTTAGTAATAAAGTGTGCTCTCCCTATGAGCAACATGAATCACGCTCTTACCAGAGAGCAGCAAGTTCCTCAAATAATGAGGCCGCACTGGATATTAAAGTTCTTGAGCCAGAAAAGCTTGGAGTTGGTGTTGAACCTATATCTGTCACATCATTTCGGATTACCAATGGTGAGCCTGTCTTCATCTATTCTGAACATTTAGATCAAAATGATAGAGTTTTAGATTCTAATATTGTGTACGAGACACTTGATACTTTCTTGCAAGGGCAGCCTATGGATGTGCGTACGTCGAGTTTTAAAGCGTGTAGCATTGGTGGTTTCTTGTATTCTGAACCTACGATCTTGGAAAACTGTACTCCAACGTATACGGAATTTAAGAGCCCTATTTTCGGCCAAAATATAGGCAATAGAGGTGACTTTTCATCCCAGTTAAATCTATTTATTCGTCATGGTGCCGCGATTGATGGAATTGGTTATTCAGATTCTGATTATGTCGGTTTTGATGGGGGATCACGCTCGTACATTGATTTAAACCGAGTCAAACAAGTCAAAGTAACAACAGGTAACTACAAGTTTGCGGCCAACAATAAGAAGATCGCTTCAATGCAGTTCCTTGATGTTAATGGTTCTGTGATAGGAACCTATGGTAATGGTTGGTACAGCTCAAACAAGCGTACTTATACTTTTAGTGTTCCCAATTGTCATAAAATAGATACTGTCACTGGGTGGTCTTCTGGTTATCTCTTAGACGGCATTCAGTTTTCGACAAAATACTATTCTGGACTTTGCTAAATAATCTTAGAGAGTACGTAGAAAGATATATTAATTACAAGAAGCCTAACTCGTGTTAGGCTTTTTATTTCAGTGGGTATAGATAATAAATTTCTCAGATGAATGTATGAGCGCTCAGTGATTAAAATTGAGATTGTGTTCCGGTTTGTTTGTGATTAAATAAATAAACGTTAGTACATGGCTAATGAAAAAAATAAAAACGTTGTTCTTGCTAGAGGATGATATTATTACAAGTCGAATGATCAAAACATACTTTGAGGAGCGTGGTTTTATTGTTCACCAATCTTTCGATATCGGTAGTGGTTTCTTTAAAATGTTATCTAATCGGTTTGATGTGGGAATTATCGATATTGATCTTCCATCTGGTTCAAGCCTTGAACTCTATAATAAAATGGAACGTGTACTGCAGTGCCCGATTATTGTTTGCACATCAAGCGATAGTGAATGGCATGAAATATTGTGTCTAGAGCTCGGTGTTGAAGATTATGTAAATAAATCTAGGGGGTTGGAGGTTCTATATAAAAGAGTGATGAGGGCGCTGTGTAAATCGTCTGGTGATTTAGAGATAAGCAACCCTCATGTCATCGAAATTGGTGGTGCAGAGTTAAACTCTCAGACATATGAACTTGAGTACAACCAAGTGTTGGTGAGATTAACAAAGCAAGAATCAAAAGTTTTACATTACCTGGGTATCAATTTTGATCAGGTTGTTTCTAAAGATGAGCTGTACTATGTAATTCAAGGTGTTTCCTATGATGGTGCAAGTCGTAGCCTAGATTTGTTGGTCTCACGGCTTAGGAAGAAAATCGCATCGGAGAATGTACCGATAAACATTGTCACCATCCATGGACACGGTTATTTGGTTCAGTCAGTTCCAAATCCTATGTAGGCCGCAGTCCTCCTGTTGTCCTTACCGTTTATCGCCAAGCTAACACGCCGTAGTGGTAAGGGCAGCTTTGTTCAATATCAACGAGCTTAATATTTTGGAAACCAGCTTTTTCCATCCATTGCATGGTTTGTTCTGGTGTTGGACGAATATCGAGAGAGGGGCCACGAGGCGTATCAATATCACTGCGCCAGTGAATCACTGAAAGGCATCCACCAACTTTAAGGTTTCGATAGGCTTCTGTTAGAAGGGCAATGGGGTTTTCAAGGTGAAGCAGGTTGTAAATTATTACTCCAGAATGACTTTGGTCATCCTCACCTGTTCCAAGCTGAACGACATCTCTATCAATCGCTACTAGGTTAGTAAGCGCTTGCTGTTTGACTAGTCTATTCACTCTTTCTACCATTTCTGGCTCAATATCAAAGCTGGACAGCTTGCCTTTAAGGTGTCGAGCGACGGGCAAGCTAAACGTGCCGTAACCACAGCCGATTTCTATCCAATTGCCATTGCGATCTGGCTCAGGGATCAAAGTATCAAGCGCCAATTCGACATTGAAAAAACTGGCCCAATACTGCTCTTGTGGCATCCCACTATCTCGAACTTTCATATTCTTCCTTTGATGCGGTAACCATACCGCCTTCTGTTCTGAACAGGCATTTTAACCTTATTGATAAAAAGAAAAAGCCCTGCTGGGCGAGCAGGGCTTTGAAAGACAGTGGTTTGAAATTTAGTTAGGCAATGTGAGTCATTTTATTGAGAGTAAATGTCTCTACTGCGCCGTCTACCGCAGCAACATAGTCAGCGATGTGCTGAGTAGTCAGATGCTTTTCCAGTGCCGCTTCAGACTCCCAGTTTTCATGGAAAACGAAATGAGCTGGATTGTCATTATCTTGGTGCAAGTCGTAGTTGATGCAGCCGTCTTCAGCACGAGTCTTATCAATCAGTTTAATTAGCTCAGCTTTTACTAGATCGACTTGGTCTTCTTTTGCAATGATGTTGGCAATAATCGTTAGTTTGCTCATTTCGGGTCCATTTATTATTGGTTATCGCTTTGTTTTACAGTGTTGTGATTACGTGGTCTAGTGCTAGACGTGCTTTTGGTAGACCGTGGTTGTAGTCTTCACCGTCTTTGTGGTAACCGATAGACAGAGCTAGCTCACAGACATGCCCTTCTAGTTGGTCAGCAAATGTTTCACCGATCAGTTGGGCGTCAACACCTTCCATCGGTGTAGAGTCAATACCTAGACGAGCCAATGTGTGTAGTAGGTTACCTAGCGCAATATATACTTGTGCTTTAGTCCAGTTGCCGTTGAAGCCAGTTTCATCTGTATTCATTTCAGCGAAGGCATAAGCACCCATAAACATGTCGTACATATCTGCTGGTAGGTGGCCTGATGTCACTTCAGCATCGACACGTTTAGCAAACTTCTCTTTAGTGAATTTTGGATCGTATGCAAACAGAATTGTGTGAGACGCTTCTTTTGCATGCGGTTGGTTGAACTGGTGCATGTTCGCAAACGTGTCGTGGAACTTCTGTTTTGCTTCGTCGCTCTCAAGAACGATAAATTTCCAAGGTTGAGAGTTGATAGAAGACGCTGACAGACGAAGAGCCTGTTTGATGACATCCATATCTTCAGCAGAAATGCGTTTTTCTGCATCGTATTTTTTTGCTGTGTAACGAGTGTTTAAGTCTTTGATGATTGGATGAGTCATGTGAATTCCTAACTATCTAATTTTAAATGGATGACTAGGGTTTATTGTTCAGTTGGTCAATCGTCAGAGAACATACCCCGATGGCTACATATTCTCTGTAGCGCGTGTCGATGGGAGTAATTTAATCGCTTTGTCGGTTAGGAAAAATAGCCAATTGCTCCAATCACTATGGAATAAAATGTCCATAATCAATGGGAGAATGTAAGTTGAGGGGCAAATAGCTTAGCGGAGTACCATGCTCCGCTAAACAAGAAAGTGTTAGAAGCTCGCGAGCTACATAGGCACGACCAAGATATCGATAGGGGATTTATCAACTAGGTGTTTTGAGTAGGAAGCAATTTTGCTCCAAAAGTCATGGTGATGGCCGCAAATTAACAGATCAATATGATTGTTACTGATGGTTTCTTGTAGCTTATCAGCTAAGTCACCTGTTCCAATCAGTATATGCTTGATAGGGCGATCACTGTACGCCTCAAACTCGCGAATTTCTTTAATGGTTTGTTCACCGAGAGGGTGGTCATTACTATCAAGTTGAATGTCGACCAATTCAGGGTAAATCTCACCATGAGAGCCATCTATGTGGACAAAGGAAACGTAGGCATTAGTCATCTCTGCTAAATATGAAGCTCTATCTATAAGCATCTTACTTTCATCTGTGCGTTCGAGTGCTACCAGTATGTGCGTATATCTCATGATTGTGTCCTCATCATCGTTACCTGTTATAACCATACTTACTACGTCGCAAAAAGAGTGTTATCTAGGTCTCGAATCCACAGTGAAGCATTCAGTCAGGCCGGTTTTATTTCCAATTGATGATCTAAATCCATATTGAGCAACGTGTTGACTATTGATGTGCTACCATTGGCATATAATAAGATACATGGACGTCATCTATGGATAGGGTTAGGTTAGCTCGTAATATATCGGTAAGACATAAGCTTTTTGTGCTCGTGGCCTTACCGATACTATTGTTATTGGTACTCGTCAGTTGGCAAGTGCATTTGTTATCTGACCAGATGCAAAGCCTTGAAAAGTCTAAATCGTTTGTTTTGTTGCTAGAGAAAGGCGGCCATTTTTTTCGAAGCAGTGATGACCATTTAAATCTGTCGGAAGAGTCTCAGTCTTTAGTTGAACTCTCTTCGCTGGTTTTTGGGAATGACCAACAAGCTAAGGATTTACTTCATGAGCTTACGAGTGTCTCTTCGAACGCGGAGCCGACAACGGATGTCTATGAAGTACTTGATGAACAAGAGTGGCAAGCTGATATTTACAAACAGTTATTGGTTAAACTTGAGCGAGTTCGTTTCTCTGATCTAAAGCCTCAAGTACTACAGCACCTATCTGCTTTATTGCAATTAGAGTGGTTAATGTTTTGGTCTTCGGAAGAGACTCGAATCACCAAGGGTATGATAAATGTTTGGCTGGAGTATCAGGACTACGACAATGATCTTAAAGAGCAGATTGTTTCGCTGGTTCAGAATCAACAACTCTATATAGAACGCTTTGTCTCTCTCAATGCGGATGCCTCACAAGTCAGTATGATGGTGGAGGTGTTCAGCAACGAGGTGTTTAGCCAAAGTCAGAGTTTTCGCCAAACCCTTGCTTCTCCTTCGAAATTGAATGCAATGTCTGCAACTGAGCTTGAGCGTGGTGTCTCTGCTTTATCAGCTCGACTGATGCTACTGCAAAATGTTGGGGAGGCTATCGAACATCAACTTATTGGTGAAGTGGATCGAGCGATTGAGCACGCTGAGCAGCAACGAATAATGTTTTTAGCGATAGTGTCGTTACTCACTATTTTAGTGATGGTGCTGGCGATAAAACTTGCTCAGCGCCTAACCCTTAATTTAAAGCTCGTGCTCGATTTTTTAAGCCATGATGATTCGGCTTCTCTTCCAAGTCTCAGTAAAGCGGTTAAAGGGAATGATGAACTCAGCCAATTTGCGGTGGAGGTAGAGCGTTTGACGATTGAGCGTCAACAAGCACAAGAGCGACTGACGATTGCTAAAGAAGACGCTGAACGAGCAAAAGATGATGCGATTTTAGCCAGTAAAGCGAAGAGTAGCTTTTTGGCTAACATGTCACACGAAATTAGAACGCCGCTCAATGGTGTCATTGGTATCGCTGAGGTGTTGGCAGATACCGAGTTGAATGCTAATCAGAAAGATTATGTTGATACCATCGAAACTTCATCTCACTTATTACTAAGCCTAATCAACGACATACTTGATTTTTCTAAGATTGAGTCGGGCATGCTGTTAGTTAGCCCTCATTCTACTTGTGTCCGTGAGTCAATGTATGACATTGCTTCAATCGTTGCTCCTAAGGCGAAAGAGCAGGGAATTGACCTCAATGTGTCAATAAGCCCTGATACACCATTTAGGGTATTGGTAGATGACCACCGCCTACGACAAGTGTTGATGAACTTTATGTCTAACGCGGTCAAATTTACCAGTGAAGGTGAAGTCTCTCTTTCATTGGACAGTCACTATCAAAGTAGTGATAACGTAGCGCTTACCTTTGCGGTACAAGACTCCGGTATTGGCATTGATGAGCAACAGCAGAAGAAGATTTTTGAACCCTTTTCTCAAGAAGATGACTCCACTACCCGTCAATTCGGTGGTACAGGACTTGGGCTTGCTATAAGTACACAGCTTGTTGAATTGATGGGTAGTCAAATTCAACTGGAATCTGTCAAAGGGGAGGGAAGTTGCTTCTATTTCACGCTAGAGCTTCCTATTGATATTCGCAGTTATCCAACCAAGAAAGAAGAGCAAATTGAATCCCCAATTGTTCTTGTTTGTGATGATACTTTACTGTCACAAAGTATCAGTGAGGAGCTTAAGTTTTACGGAGCCACTGTACTAAAAACCTTGGCGAACTTTGCCGCTTTACAGGACAGTTTTAAGCATGGGGTTAAGCCAATTCTATTAGTTGTCGAGACAGATCTAAATCAAACCTCTCTTACTTACGAACGACTGTCAGAGTTGCAAAGCTCAGGGCATGCAGTATGTATTGTTCGTCGTTTCAATACAGAATCTCATGATTTTAGCGACAGTATTACGGCCTTGGTGACGCTCCCATTACTCGGTCAAAGGTTGCTAAAAGCAATCCAATCTTGTGACAAAAAAATATGTCATTCCTCAGACTTTTCAGGCTCTCTTCATCCACTGCGTCGTTCTAAATTATTGATTGTTGAAGATAATAAAATCAATCAAAAAATTGCGGGCTTACATGTGGGTAAAGCTGGGTTTGATTTTGATTTAGCGAATAATGGGCAAGAAGCACTCGATATGTATGCCAGCAATCAAGAATATGGCTTGATTTTGATGGATTGTATGATGCCTGTAATGGATGGGTTTACAGCTACACAAGCGATTAGAGAGTTAGAGAGGTCATCTGGTCGACGCAGAATCCCTATTATTGCATTGACAGCGAGTGTTGTTGATGACGATATACAACGTTGCTTTGATGTGGGTATGGATGATTACGTGGCTAAGCCGTTTAAGGCGACAGTGTTACGTGAAAAGATTGATTCAATGATTCAGGCTCCTCAAGTTCGCTTAAATGACAACGACGTTCAGACTATCGAGACGGATCAGCGAGAAGAGATGCCTGCTGAACCAGTGCTAGAAACGGCCAGTAAAATGGAGCGAATTTTGTTGGTAGAAGACAATAGAGTAAATCAGAAAGTTGCCGCTCTATTTTTGACCAAAGCAGGCTATCAGTTTGATATTGCGGATAATGGCCAGATAGCTGTTGATAAGTTTCAAAGTGCACACGATTACGATTTGATCTTAATGGACTGCATGATGCCGGTGAAGGATGGTTTTGCAGCCACTCGTGAGATTAGGCAAATTGAAGTTGAACAAGGACGAGCTAAAACTCCTATCATCGCTTTGACTGCCAGTGTTATCGATGACGACATTCAACGTTGTTATGACTCGGGAATGGATGCCTATGTGGCAAAACCGATGAAGAAAGAAAAGCTTTTGCATGAAATAGCCAATGTTATTTAGCGGGCAAGAGCGAAGGAAGGACTCAGTAACTGTGATTCGAACTCAAATACCAGTTTGGCTATTGAGCATGGGACTTGGCTTGTGTGTTCCATTAGCCAATGCAAGCCAAGAAATGGCCATATTTTCGATGGATTCAGGCTTCACTGAGCTTTCGAAATCGAAGGCGAGGAAGCTCTATTGAGGCAAAACAAAACGCCTTGAGGGAAAGCGCTTTGAACTGGCGGATTGGCCAGAAGATAGCCCCGAGCGATCTGAGTTCTATCATTCTCTATTAGGTAAGAACACTGCTCAGATGAACGCACACTGGGCAAGCCTGTCGTTTTCAGGAAAAGCGAGACCTCCGAAAGAGATCAGTACAGCTGGTATTGATGTCCTATTGAATTGGATGTCAGAGAAGTCGAGTCGCATTGGCTATGCGCCTATCAATCAACTACCTGATAATGCGACCATTTTATACGTCGTAAGCACGGAGAATTAACCTATGAATAAACGGATATCTATCGCTGTGCTTAGTGCTATCACGTTACCTGCTTTTGGTGCTATCGAACTCGGGAATCACTTTTCCGTAAGTGGCTTTGGCTCGACATCTTGGACTCAGTCAGACAACGACACACCGTTATTCATTCACCGAAATATTAGAGATGAGAGTTGCTATGACTGTGATACTACCTTTGGCTTACAACTCGATTACTACTATGACGCTTTTAAAGCGTCTGTGCAGGTTGTGAAACGCCCCCAAGATAATTGGAGTGATCCTCAGCTTGAATGGGCTTACGTCGGTTATGAAGTGGAGTCGCTAGAATTTAGAGCGGGTCGGCTACGTCTGCCGCTTTTTTTGGCTTCTGAATATTACTATGTTGGGCAAGCCTACACCCCTGCTCGCCCTCCATCAGAAGTGTACAACAGTGTATTAGGGATCACTGCATACAACGGCTTAAGTGTTAGTTGGCTTCATGATTTGAATGATGATATCAGCCTGCAAATGACACCCTTTTTCGGTTTCAAGGACGAAAATGAAGTGCAATTTAACCCTCAAACTTATTTGAAGTTTGAGACTGAAAAAATGTGGGGACTAAACTTATCTTTGTCTGGTGACAGCTATAGATGGAACTTTGCCTATCTCAATAGCGACTTTGACCAAACCACTACGCTTTACAACGTAGTTCAAACACTGCCAATGGTGGGTGAGGTGACTATTCCTCAGTTAACTACACAGAATAATGGGCAAAATATTGAGCTTTGGTCGCTTGGCGCTGAATATGAGTTTGGTCAAAGCAAGTTGACGTTTGAAGGCCAGATTAATGACTTATCTTCATCTTGGTATGTGGGCGGTCAATACAACTATGAGGAACTCACACCGTATGTTATCTACGGAATGTTATTTGACCAAAGTGAGCATAAGGTTGGAGATAGCTACACGTTAGGAGTCCGATACGACTTACTTTACAACGTGTCTATCAATGGAGAATGGCAAACTTTCAATACCATGTCAGGTCAGAGAGGTTCCTTCATTACGATACCGAGCGATTCTGAGGCCAACCTATATACCGTAATGGTGAATTTCGTTTTTTAAGAATCAGCGGCGTTGTAAAACCAGGAACAAGTTCATGAATAATTGAGCCTCATTTGTTCCTTGTTTCAGATCTACAATGATTGGCAGATGTTAATGCTGATTTAAGGTTCTACAATGACAACATTTCCAAGTGATTTCCTTTGGGGCGGTGCAATTGCCGCCAATCAAGTTGAGGGTTCATTCAATTTAGGTGGCAAAGGCTTATCTACATCAGACATGCTACCAAATGGCATTTTAAGCCCTCATCAAAAACGCGATGAGCGCACCGACGGCATTAAAGATTTAGCGATCGATTTTTATAATCGCTACCCAGAAGACATTGAACTATTTAATGAGATGGGCTTCAACTGCCTTCGCCTCTCGATTGCTTGGACGCGCATTTTTCCAAACGGTGACGAACTAGAGCCGAACGAAGAGGGACTTGCGTATTACGATAAGATCTTCGACGAACTGGCTAAGCATGATATGCAGCCTTTCGTCACTCTATCTCACTACGAAATGCCTTATGCCTTAGTAGAAAGCTACGGTGGTTGGGGTAGTCGTGAGTTGATTACTTTCTTTGAACGTTATGCGCGTACTGTATTTGAACGTTATGCGAACAAGGTGAAGTTATGGCTGACCTTCAACGAAATTAACATGTCATTGCATGCGCCATTTACAGGTGTTGGATTGCAAGAAGAAGCGAGTGAACAGGCCATCTATCAAGCGATTCACCATCAATTGATTGCCAATGCAAAAGCCGTCAAATTGTGTCATGAGATCATTCCTGATGCGAAGATAGGTAATATGCTGCTTGGTGCTCTGAATTACCCTTATACATGTAATCCAGACGATGTGATTGCCGCGATGCATGAAAACAACAAGTGGTTGTTCTTTGGTGATGTTCAAACGCGAGGCAAGTATCCTGGCTATATGCTGCGCTATTTCCGTGAGAACGGCATTGAGATAGTGATGGAGCCGGGCGACGTTGAAGAATTGGCGAGTGCGAGTGTCGATTTTATCTCATTTAGTTACTACGCAAGCGGCTGTGCAAGTGCTGATCCCAAGCAGAAAGAAGTGGGTAATATCGTCGATAGTGTGCCAAATCCATATCTTGAAAAGAGTCAGTGGGGCTGGTTAATTGACCCGAAAGGCTTACGTATTTTGCTTAACTTCTTGCATGATCGTTATCAGAAACCGCTGTTTATTGTTGAAAATGGCTTAGGTGCACGCGATGAAGTGAACGAAAACGGTGAGATTATTGATGATTACCGAATCGCTTACTTAAATGATCATCTTGTTCAAGCGCGTGAGGCAGTTCTTGATGGTGTCGAACTTATGGGTTTCACTAGTTGGGGACCGATTGATTTGGTCGCAAACTCAACCGCAGAAATGAGCAAGCGATACGGATACATCTACGTCGATCGTCACGATGATGGAAACGGCACACTTGAGCGCAAACGTAAGAAAAGTTTCTATTGGTATCAAGATGTAATTGGTACTAATGGTGCGAGCTTAAAAGTCTAAATTGCACTTTAAATACTAAAAAGGAGCTTCATTGTGAGCTCCTTTTTAATGGGGGACTATTCTTCTTCTGTTAGGCCAAGCTCTGCTCTTTTTCGTTTGCTAAGTCCTTTAGCGACAATCTTATGAGACTCCGTTAAATAGTAAGTTAACTCCTCAATCAGCTCGCCATCAGTATCGATCTGTTGAATCCATTTCATACCACGAGTAGCAAAGTAAGGTGCTGGGCGATAGCCTTCATTCTCTTTCAAGAAATCGTAGTTTCGCTCCGATGTCTTAAAGGTATAAGCGACTTTCCCACCTTCTTGCGTTGTTCCAATGGCAAATACTTTTCCGCCGACTTTCCAGACATGTGAATCGCCCCATTGCATCACATAGGTTGTGGCTGATAAAGAATCACAAAATTGATTGAACTGATCATGAGTCATAGCTATCTCTACTTAATGTTTTGGCAACCTAGGAAGAAGTCGATGGCCGATTCTAAGTTTACTAAACGTTCGGCAGGGTCATTTTCAGCCATACCTAGAAAAACAGGAAAGAAGGTTCGACCTTTTACTAACGCCCACAAGTTTACAGCCAGTTCTGAAGTGTTTTGTTTTGGCAAAGCGCCGTGGTGAATAGCCTGTTCTAGCCAAACTTCCATAGGACAAGCTTTAATGCTTTCGACATTGTTTAGGTGGCATTTACCTTGGCACATCGCCTCAATGGTGATGGCAACAAGTAGGCGGCGTTTTTCACACTGCATAACGTGATCAAGCTGGTGGCTAAAGATCTCGATTAACTGTGTTTTCACACTTCTGTTAGGGTCGAAGTCAGGCAAGGTTTGATTGAGCTTTTCTTCTTGCATGATGTGCTCAACAACGGCTTGGTAAAGGTTCTCTTTCGAGCCAAAGTGGGAATACACCGTAGGTTTGGTCGAATTGGCTTTTTTAGCAATGAGCTCTAACGACGCGCTTTGTACGCCTAATTCTTTGTAGCATTCAATCGCGGCCAAGATGATATTTAGCTTGGTCCTTTCACTGCGCTGGTTTCGTTTATCCATACCGTTATCCGTACAGGATGGGGAAAGGTGAGAAACTACCATAAATTTCCTTGAGTTCTATGAACAAAGTGACGTATTGAGAGTGTTTTCATCTTTTATCGACTTGTTTGTTGATTTTAGCATCAAGATTGACGCTTTAATATTTCATTGAGCTGGTTGACTAGGTTGATCATAGGATCGATTTTCTTACCAACTAGCTTTGGAGCTTCAGGCGTCATCACAACAAAGTCATTGGGCGCTATCCCAGATTGAATGGGGATATAGCCTGTGTAGCTTTCTTTAATCTTAGCAATAGTCACTTGTTTTGCTCTCACTACGCGTTTTTCATCAAGCACGAATAGGGTTGGTGTTCCATCACGGGTGTGAACTGACGTCGCAGGGACAAACAATTGCGGGGTTCGCTTAGGGCTGTTGAGGAAAAAGGAAGAGCTAGAGCCAATAAGATGCGCGCCATTACGGTTATCAAATACTGCAAAAGCATTGAGCTCTTTAGCGTGGTCAGCGAGTTTGGCATCGATGTATTTTAGCTGCCCATCAATATAGTCGCCTTTTTCCGTTGCGATTGATGCAATGACAAGATCGAGATTGTGGCTTAGCGCTTGACGATACTCACTGAGTATTTGAGGTTGAGCAGAAAAGTGCAGTTCAATATTGTTTGTCGCGACTAACTCGGTGATCAACTCTCCTTTGTTGATGTAGTTACCCTCGTTGAGGCGAAACTGTCCCAGCGAGCCTGAAAAAGGTGCGTACATGATGGCTGCTTCTTGTTCTCGCTGTGCTTGGAGCAAGTTATTCCTCGTTTCATCGACTGCTCTGATGGCCGATTTAAACCTCGGATCATCTTCACGTGTCGTTCGAGTGAGCTCAATGATATTTCGTGTGGCGATCTGGTACTCGTGCTGAGCCGCTTGGACGGCAATCTTTGCCAATGTCGCGTCAAATTCCAGCAAAGGCTCACCTTGGCGTACGTAGTCACCATCTTGAACGAAAATTTTAGCAATCTTACCACTGTTTTCCGCCACAATTTGGGTGTATTGCGATGGTCTAAATTCGCCATTTAGTGCAATGAGTTGGGTTGCTGGGCGCTCAGAGGGCAACTGAACTAGATAGGCAGTTGCGTTCTTGTGTGGCTTTGCTTGGGTGAACTGGCAGCTTAAAACCAAAGTTAGAGCGAGGATAAAGATTAGGCCAAGTGAAAGGGCGAGTCTGTTCATGTCTGTCCCTGATTCATTGTAATGAATTGTTAGATTTATAGAATTTTGTGATTTGTTCTTTAATTTCTATCGTTGTAGAGAATATTTTAACTTTACCGTTAAGTAAAGTTTTGTCGTGTTGTATTCAATATTTCTGGCTGAGGGGGGATTGGTTTCTCAACGTATAATTCTCATCAAATAAGAATAGGTGGCAAAAACTATTTATAAATTCCTACCATATAAGAATACAATTTGCTCGTTACCTTTATATAGCGATACAACAATAGCGTGAACTCGATGAAGCAAAATAGTGGTCAAGTGAACGAAAAGGTTCTTCAACTATTGATGCAAGTGGCAGTCAATGAAGAACCCGTAACCGCGAAACAGTTAAGTGAACAGCTTGGTACTCCGATAAGTAGTCTCTACCGACATTTGAAACTGCTTAGAGAATGGAACTTGATTGAGGAAAGTCCAAATGACAAAACCTTGATCATAGGTCCGGCGGCATTACTGCTAATGCGCAGCTATGAAACCAGTCAGCATGATTTAGATATTGTTGATTCAGTGCTTAATCGTCTGCAGAAGCAGACGGGGGAAATGGCAGCGTATATGGTACCTGTAGGTTACAGGGCGTTATGTGTCAGTCGTAAAGAAAGTATGCAGGCTCTTCGTTGCAGCTATGTTCAAGGGCAAAGTCAGCCCTTACTGCGTGGCGCCTCATCAAAGGTTATGTTGGCTTATTTACCCGCCTCACGGTGCGAAAAAATCCTACGTTACTTTGGTGAAGAATCTCGTATTGAGCAATGGCACAAAGAACTAGAGCAGATTCGTAATCAGGGCTATGCAGTCAGTACTTCAGAGATTGACTCTGGGGTATCAGGTATCAGTGCGCCTGTTATGAAAGGATCAAAGCTAGTTGGTGCTATTTCGGTGATGGCACCTGCACATCGAGTTCAAATGAATCAGCAGAAAATCATTCTGCACGTTCTTCAAGCAGCGAGGGCATTGCCCCCAGAAAGGTAATTCATATGTTTGGGCTATTTCGACGCAATAAAGTGCAAAGTATTACCGGTGTACTATCACATCGCCTTGTCTTGCTCAGTGTTAGCGAGAAACTGAAGCCGATGAAACAAGTTGAGTTCGAAATGGCCAATCAAAGCTTAGAAGAAATGTATGAGTGGATTGCTGATATAGATGGTTACCGTTGGATCAATGGTGGCCACTATGACTTGTCGAATCAGCCAACGGGTCACTATCAGCTTCATTTGAGCCGATTTCTAGGCTCAGAAGCTTTACCTGTTATTTTAACTAACAACAGTGAGACGATACTACACAGCTTACCGCTGCTACATTCCCCACATAAAGAGCTCGGAATTATCCATCTGGGCCGTCAATTCGAGCTTAAGGCGTCACTTGATCCTGTCCAAGAGAGCGCATTTCATTTTGCTTTATCTCGTTACAATGAATGTCGCCTGTTCTGCTTAGGCATTGACCCAACACATCAAGATGATCGGACATTAGAGTATGCAGAAGATCTTGGCTGTGACTGGATGACGTTACCTGAGTGCAGTTTTGGTCATCGTTTTCAGGTTAAGCAGCAACTGGCTAACTACTTATCTTATTGTGATGAAGTGGTCGTAAACATTGACCTGCCTAGTTTATACCCCGTTTCTCGCCTTGAACGAGGCAGTGCACTAGATGTTCAAGTGGTTAGTCGAATGATTCGTCAATTGCTTGTTTCAGGGAAAGTGCGTCAAGTTCAATTGGTCGGATATAAGGATAAGCACCTCTATTCCAAGCAGACACAAACGATACTGCATGAGCTTACTCAAATGTTCCCTTCAAACAATCGAGCGGCATAGTTATCGCCTTTTTTGTTACTTTCTAACATTTATGAGTTAGCTTGGTTGTCGCTCAGTATGTTGAAGTGTGATGAGAGGGCAGATATTAATATTCTTTGAGTTGTGACTGAACTTTCTATGTTCATAAAGGGTTAAATACTTCTCAATAAGATTTTCTGAGCTAATATCTTCTCTTTATTTCCTAATGCTTTGCAGACTTTCAGTGTGACCAAATTCACTTTTCCACGATAAAGTCCCCACCGTTTATGGTGTGTTACTTTTTACCCAGTTAATAACATCTTTATAACTAACCCCTTGATCTACAGAGTGCAATGGTGATGTTACTTTTTAACACTCATTATCTTTTCTCAAAAAGCTAAAATTAAAATAGCCATAAAAAACAGTTATTTACATTCTGGTTGTGATATTGATGTTAGAAACTATCACACAAAGTTATTTTTGTGATCGTGAACACTTCACCATCTAAATCTTAACGGTATGGTTGTTTTTACCGCACTAAGCAGAGCTGTTTAAGTGTGGAAGCGCCTCCAAGGAATGCTGTCAAAAAGGAAGGACAATGGGTTTATGACATTACCGAATAACATCATTACTAGAACTAAAAATCGGCTGAACAAAGCCAATCAATTTGCAGTAGGAATTCTTACCGCTTTGTTGATATTAGATGTGTGGTTGGGCGTACTGGATCGCTACGTACTTAAATTGCAATTGGTATGGGTTGAAGAACTCGCTCGCTACATCATGATTTGGGCCATTTTAATGGCAGTTCCTTGCTGTACCGCTGGCCGTGAGCATATGGGGTTAGAGTTTGTCACTAAACGCTTTCCTAAAACGGCACAGCAGATGATCAAAATTGCTGTAGGTGGACTAACTTGTGCCTTCTTTGGCTATATCGCTTATTTGGGTTACGCCTTTGCTGAGAAGGGGGCCAATCAACTTTCAACTGTCTTTTCGATGCCAATGGCTTATGCCTATGCGGCGATTCCGGTGACGTTTGCGTTGTCTAGTTTCCAAGCCTTTATGGTTTGGTTAGAGGATATCTACGCCCTAAGGCTGAGTCTACAAGGTGAAAAATTAGAAGTGCAAGGAGAGCAGCTATGATCGTCGGTGTGATTTTTTTATTCCTCATGTTAGTGGGTGCGCCTATTGCAATTGCGCTTGGTGTAGCTGGCATTACGGGTATGTTCGATATGGGTGGTGCGCACTTTGCGTCACTGGCTCCTAGTAAAATTTTTAACGGCTTAAACATTTTCCCTTTCCTTGCGATGCCGTTTTTCATCCTTGCGGGTGAAATTATGAACCATACAGGTATTACAAGCCGTCTGGTTTATCTTTCTGAAGCTTTGGTTGGACACTTCCGTGGCGGCCTAGCGCACTCAAACATGGTGGCGTCGGTCTTTTTCTCTGGTATCACGGGGTCGGCAACGGCAGATGCTGCAGCGTTTGGTCGTACTCTTGTTCCAGCAATGGTGAAACAAGGCTATTCAAAAGACTACGCGTGTGCAGTAACGGCCGCAGGTTCCATTATCGGCCCTACGATTCCGCCATCAGGTCTTATGGTTGTTTACGGCTCACTAATGGGCGTATCGATCGGTGGTCTGTTTGCAACAGGTATTCTGCCGGGCATCTTGGTATGTCTAGTGTGTATGGCGATTATCGGTGCAATGGGTAAGCGTAAAAACCTACCTAAGATGAGCCAAAAAGCGTCCTTAGCAGAGGTATTAGATCACTTTAAGAACTCTGCACTGGCGCTACTGATGCCACTTATTATCCTTGGCGGCATTGTTTTTGGTATCGTGACTCCAACTGAAGCGGCGTCTATTGCGGTGGCTTATGCCCTAGTGATTGGTACCTTCATCTACCGAAATCTAACGGTTAACGCACTGTTCCAAATGATCATTCGTACGGCGCAGATCTCTGCGGTTATCTACCTAATCATTGGTTCAGCATCGATTCTTGGCTGGTGGCTGAGCTTCAATCAGATCCCACAGATGATTGCAGATATGTTCATCTCTTTGTCTGATAACCCACACGTTATCTTGGCTCTGATTATCGCGCTACTACTGACAGTCGGCATGATTATGGATATCAACGTAATGCTGATTATCCTAGCGCCAATCCTCGTTCCATTAACGATGGAAATTGGAATGGACCCACTGCATGCCGGCATTGTATTCATCCTTGCTCTAAATATTTCACTGATGACTCCACCGATTGGCGCTTGCTTGTTCGTACTCTCATCCGTGACTGGAGCGAAAATTGAAGGCATATCGAAAGAGCTTATGCCATTCCTAATCGGACAACTATTGCTCTTATTCGCTATCGCGTTCTTCCCTGACATTGTGTTGTTCATCCCACGTCTATTGGGCTACTAACACAAACCTAAGTTCGTACATTTTTACCCTACAAATCCTGGCTTAAGCTCAAGCCTAAGCCAGGTAATAACTAAAATTCATACATAATGGAGTTATTATGAAAAAGCTAACGAAATCATTGATCGCTACTGCACTGGCAACCAGTCTATTATCCGCACCTTTTGCTATGGCAGAAAAAGTTCTTCGTATTGGTCATGACAACAAAGCTGACATTATGGAAAACCCAGCGCATGCGTTTACTGGCGTTTTCAAAAACATCGTTGAAACGGCTACTAATGGTGAAATCAAAGTTCAAGTTTTCCCAAGTAACCAACTAGGTACGGCAAAAGAGCACATCCAAATGGTACGTGATGGTCAGCTACAAGGTACGCTATCACCTGTTGGTCCTCTTGCTGGTTACTACCCACGTATTGGTGTTCTAGATGTTCCATTCGCGTTTGATAACAACGCATCTACGTATGAAGTTCTGGATGGTCAATTTGGTAAAGCGCTGGCGACGGATATTGAGTCAGAGCTGAAAGATGTCAAGATTCTTGGTTTCCCAGATACAGGCGGCTTCTTCTCAGTAACGAACTCTAAGCGAGCGATTGAAGAGCTAGATGATTTTAAAGGTCTGCGTATTCGTACGATGACGTTGCCAACGCACCAGAAAATCATTCAATCTCTAGGCGCAGAAGCGTATCCGCTGTCATGGGGTGAGGTGTACTCATCGCTACAAACGGGTGTTATCGATGGTCAAATGAACCCTGTACCAACGGTATCATTTGCTAAGTTCAACGAAGTACAACAATACCTAACGCTAACAAATCACCTGTTTGCACCGTACACGTTTATGGTTAACAAGGATTTCTATGATGGTCTGACGGAAGAAGAGAAGAAGATCGTTTCCGATGCGGTTGAGATTGCTCTTAGCGCGAACCGTGGTCTATCTCGTCTGATTGAAGCATCGAGCGACCGTGGCCTAGACGGTCTGAAAAAGCGCATGAAGGTGAACTCTTTGACAGCTGAGCAACGTGACTCAATGCGTCAAGCGACTCAGCCTGGTGTCATTGCATACGTGAAAGAGACTCACGGTGAAAAAGGGACAGAGCTACTGAACCTGTTCCTAGAAGAAGTGGACAAAGCAAACCAATCTACGTATTTGAAATAGGCTCTCTCCAGCCAGTTGCCCCAACAAGTGTTGGGGCTTTTTTCGTTTTAGGTAAGAGATTGTAACGATTCAAAGAGGTGTTATGGATATTGCGCAATGGGTAGGTGGCGTAAGTTTTATTTTAGGTTTGATTTGTTTTTGCCAAAAAGATGACCGCAAGCTGCGTTTGATGATGCTGGCTTTTTATGGCGTTCATGCGGTTCACTTTGTCCTACTAGGAAGTATGGCTGCTGCTGGTGCGGTTGTACTGTCATTTATTCGTACTGGTTTGTCGATACTCTACCCGAGAAAGTGGCTAAGTTGGGTGGTGATTGGTTGTCTCGCTGGTATTGGCTTGTTGTCATGGCAATCTCATTGGCAACTGCTGGCAATTTTAGGCACAGCGATAGGAACGTATTCTGTGTTCAATTTTTGGGGTATTCAATTAAGACTGGGTTTAGTTGTTGGGGCGAGCTTATGGTTGACCCATAATATTGCGGTAGGTTCGATCGGCGGAGCGCTACTGGAGAGCTGTTTGATTGTGTTGAACTTAGTAACCGCAATGCGTATTTACCGAGATCACCAAGCCGAGCAATCGAAAATTATTAAGTCCTAGAAACACAAAAGCTGGCGATTAAGCCAGCTTAGTACGGTTGTTTTGCACATTATGAAGTTTTGCTTGCGTCTTTGTTCGACTCTTTCCAGTACTGAATGCGTACGCGATGCAATTGTGCTTTTCTCATTTTCTTCATGATAATCCCTCACGTTTATAGAAAATTGCTCTTTCTTGAGCTTATGTGAATCAAGTTCCTCATGAACAAGAAACAATGTAGCCATCAAATTGGCAAAGATCTAGGCTTTTGATCACATTTTTTTGAGTGAATGCCATTCCTTATGCATGAAAAGTGAACCATGGCGCAGTTTAATAAGCCTGACATGTAACTAAAACATTAGTGTCTTTGATAATTAATCTTTCTGAAACAGTAAGTTAACCAATCTGTCATTTTTTGATTCTACGATTTGCACGCATTTTTATAAAAATACTCAAGCAAGGAGTTAGCAATGTGCTCAGTTTCAGATAAGAATAGTGACAATCAAGATTCAGAATTTAGCCAAATGATCGATGCACGATTATCTCGTCGTCGATTTTTAGCGGGAACCGCTGCCGTCAGTGCTGGTGCCTTTCTATCGCTTAACCCAATTGCGAAAGCCTTCGCTGCCACAGGTGAAAGTACATTACTGAATTTTGAGGCGGTGCCAGCTTCAACTGCTGATGCATTTATTGTCCCTAAAGGTTATAAAGCGACGCCATTGCTTTCTTGGGGAGATCCTATTTTCCCTGACGCTCCTAAATTTGACCCAAGCGGTAAGCAAAACTCACAAGCTCAATTGCGCCAATTTGGTGACAACACCGATGGCATGAGTTTGTTCCCGATCAGTGAAGATCGTGCGGTTATCGCTGTTAACAATGAATACACCAACTATGATCTTCTGTTTGATCATGGTGGTAAAGCGATGACAGCTGATGACGTTTTGAAAGCGCAAGCAGCGCATGGTGTGACGGTGTTTGAAGTTGTTCGTTCAGGCGGCCAGTGGAAAGTCGACATTAACGGCAAGCTAAACCGTCGAATTACCGCCAATACAGAAATGAAGCTTACCGGCCCTGCTGCGGGTCACGACTTGATGAAGACCAAGCTTGACCCACAAGGGATGAAGCCATTAGGCACATTTAACAACTGTGCTAACGGTCAAACCCCTTGGGGAACATACCTTACCTGTGAAGAGAACTTTAATGGTTATTTTGGTACCAGTGGTAGTGCTGAGGTTTCGGATGATCATAAGCGCTATGGTGTCAAAGCAGCGAAAAGTAAATATCAATGGCATGACACAGATGAGCGTTTTGATGTAGCAAAACACCCCAACGAACCACACCGTTTTGGTTGGGTGGTAGAAATTGATCCAAATGACCCGACCTCAACACCGCTTAAACGTACTGCACTTGGCCGTTTCAAGCATGAAAACGCCGCTTTGCTGATCAACAATGATGGTCATATCGTCGTGTACTTGGGGGATGATGAGCGTGGTGAGCACCTGTACAAGTTTATTTCTAAGAACAAGTACCAGCCGGGCAACGACAAAGCGAATCGCGACTTGTTAGAAGAAGGTACCTTGTATGTGGCTAAGTTTGAGTTCGATGGCGAAGAGTTAAAAGGCAAAGGGGAGTGGCTAGAGCTTACTCATGGTAAGAACGGGCTAACTAAAGATAATGGCTTTAAAGACCAAGCGGAAGTGATGATTTTTGCTCGTCGCGCCGCTACTCAAGTGGGTGCTACGACGATGGACCGCCCTGAATGGGTAGCCGTACACCCTAACAACAAACATGTCTTCTGTACGTTGACTAACAATAAAAATCGTGGTGTTAAAGAAGGCCAGCCGGTGGGTGGTCCAAACCCACGCAAAGAAAATCATTACGGTCAGATTGTTCGTTGGGTACCACAAAACGATGATCATACTAGCGATGGTTTTAATTGGGATCTCTACCTAATCGCAGGTAACCCTGAAGTTCATCAAGGCAGCCTATATGCAGGTAGCGAGAACATCAATAAAGACAACATGTTCAACAGCCCTGATGGTATTGGCTTTGACTCTGCGGGTCGCTTGTGGATTCAGACCGATGGTAACTATTCGAATAAAGGTGACTTTGCTGGCCAAGGTAACAACCAAATGCTTTGTGGTGACCCAATGACAGGTGAGGTTCGCCGATTCTTAACTGGTCCAGTTGCGTGTGAAATTACGGGCTTAACTTTCTCAGCGGACAACAAGACCATGTTTGTTGGTGTTCAACACCCTGGTGAGAAGGGTGCGCCGTCTCACTTCCCTGCGGGTGGAAACAGCAAACCGCGCTCTACCATTATGGCGATTACCCGTGAAGATGGTGGCGTTATCGGGGCGTAGCTATTTTTACTATGGTATGGATGGGGCCTTGTGCCCCATTTTTTTAGTTCTACAGGCCGTTATGGGATAATTATGCGCTCAAAGGCATAAAATTTGTGATCTTTAGACAATTAAGCACTAAATATAGTTGCTTCATATGTACGGTATAACTATATTGAATAGGTATCCCACATAACTTTAAGGTGTAGAGACTGAGTAAACTCCCAGAGTGAATACGAACAAACTGAACGCAGAGAGACACAGGGCTTAGCGTCCAACCCGCTAAGAGTGCCATCAAAAACGTATAAGAATTAAGTATTTTCAAAGGCCTTTTGCTTTTCCCCTCTTTAAATAGTCGCATCTTCTAGTTATCGATACTTTGTCTGATAACCATGGAGGAGGTTTGGCTATGTTACCACTAGGTTTATTCGCACTAGGTGCTTTCGTATTTTTAGGCTGCTGGGTTGCTCAACACGGTTTACCAGTATTAGGTATGAAGCTTGATGAAGCCGATCTATTACTTATCTCTGAAATGTCTGGTGAAGATGTTCTAGAAGCATAACTACGATAAAAACAAAGAGAAAAAGGAGCCCACAATGGCTCCTTTTTTGGTTTTATAATCTACGAGTTCTTTTTCTACATAGAGCTCAAAGCATTAAACCCAACAGACTCGACCCCATTTTGGGTAAGCCAAGACTTTAACTCAGGAGAGGTTAAAATCTCACGCTCGGCGGCGCGTTTTTCTACATAGCCAGTCACTGCACGAAGCGCTTCAATATTCTTATCGGCACTTGGGTGGCACATAAACTCGATTAAACCATCGGGGTACGCTTCTTTGTATTTCAGCACTTGCTGCTTAAAGTTAGCCTCGGTAGCACCTTCATCAAAGAAGGAGAGGTCGAACGCATCTGTTGTCGGGACTTGTAGCGTCCCTTGACCGCGAACACAGGTATCGACGCGGCGGACAGGAATACCACAATCATTGGAAAAGCGAACGAAAGCTGCTTTAAGCGGAGCAAACACCCCTGCAAAGTGATGGGTATCAATATGGTTAATATCAAGCCCCGCATTCAACGCCGCGTTATATTGCACAAGCAGCTCTTGATAAACCTCATCTGGATTGACGTGATGACTAAGCATTGTATTTTTATCTAAGAAATATCCGTGCTCGTTAATCAGAGTGGGTACTTGTGCTGGTGGAGATAATGGCTTGCCGCTCGTTACGGTAAAATGCAAGCCGATTTCAGGCACCAAACCCTGTTTGTACAAGTCTATCGCGTGATGAACTCCTTCTTGGTTCATCATGATGGTGGTTGATGTGACTATGCCTGCTTTAAAGCACTCAACAATGCCATTATTGACGCTCTCTGATAGTCCGAAATCATCGGCATTAACTATTAGTTTCATGGTTTCTCCAAGAGGTGAGTAGCTCGAAAGACTATCGGTTCAATGCGTGAGCAAACTGAGGCATGAATTCGATGTTTTCTCTAATTGTCTCTTTTAATGCCTCATTTAAATGTGAGCCACTATCCACTATCGGGTTGAGAATGAGAGCACGATGCGCTGCATTTAAGTCGCCTTCCATCGCCGCTTTAACTGTCAACGCTTCAAATTCTTTCATTAGCTGAATAAGGCGCAGTGTATCTGTCGGGAATGGCGCAACGTTGAGAGGGAGAATCTCACTACTGGTAATGACGGAGCTGACTTCGACGGCACAGTCATCCGGCAGCCCTGCAATAGCGCCGTTATTACGAGTGTTAACGTGCATGATGGTGCGCTTGTTATTGTAGATGGCACTCATCAGTTCACAGGCGGCCTCTGAGTAGTAAGCGCCTCCGCGCTGTTCCAGAATCTTTGGTTTAGTTTCGAGCGTTGGATCGCTGTAAATAGCTAACACTTCTTCTTCAATACGAGCAACTTGAGCGGCTCGGTTATTGGCACTTTTCGCTTCTTCAAACTCTTCGCTGAAGATATCTTTAGATTGGTAGTAGTAGTGAAGATATGCACAAGGAATCATTCCCATATTACCTAGTAGGTCTTCATCCCACTTGAATGGTTTAATGTTTTTCGGCGTCATTGCCATATTGCCGTCGTTCAACATATCAATGATTTGGTCGAGTTTATCTTCTCCTTGGTGCAGCACTTTTCTCGCCCAAACTAAATGATTGAGGCCCGCTATCTGCAACGTCACCTCATTTCGCTTGGCGTTTAGCATGGTGGTAATGTCTCGTTCCATATTGACCGGAATATTACATAGACCAACGGTGCGAATAGTTGAGTGCTTGAGCAGGGCTTCTGTCACCATTCCTGATGGGTTAGTGAAGTTAAGTAGCCATGCGTTTGGACATAGCGTTTCCATCTCTTTCGCAATTTCTAGGGCGATAGGAATCGTACGGCAAGCATTAGAAAAACCACCTAAGCCGTTAGTTTCTTGGCCAATCATGCCGTACTTAATCGCGATACGTTCATCACGAAGGCGAGCTTGAATACCGCCAGCTCGAAACTGAGAACATACAAAATCTGCACCCTCTAGGGCTGCCTTACGATCTACAGTTACCTGAACTTTTATCTCGCTTCCTGCCTTTCTGATCATACGACGCGCGAGATCACCAATGATCTCTGTTTTATGCATCCCCTCTTCGATATCGACTAACCAGATTTCTCGAATTGGGAGCTCATGACTGCGTTCGAGAAGCCCTTCAATCAGCTCTGGTGTATAGCTAGAACCACCGCCAATAACCGCTACTTTGAGTGTTTTTTTGTCTGCCATGATGCTTTCCTCTTACCACCATCAAATTAACTGAGTTCATTTAAGAGGTTTTATTAATCACTGACAAACGAGTATATTGACTTAATAGATTACTCAGATTCATGCATGAGATTATGTTCGACAATAAACAGCAATTACTGGCTCACTTACATACGTTTAGTGTGGCGGCAAAGCACCTGAGTTTTACTGTGGCAGCGCAAGAGCTATTTTTGACTCAAAGTGCTGTCAGTCATCGCATACGTAAATTGGAACAGCAGCTCCAGTTTAATCTGTTTATTCGTAAGACCAGAAAACTAGAATTAACGCCGGAAGGGGCTCGGGTTTTATCCATGCTCAACACCTCGTTTGAGCTAATTTTTTCTGAACTGTCGGATATTCAAAATGATGAATTGAGTGGTGAACTTTATATTGGAACATCGTCATCTTTTGCATCCGCTTGGCTTATTCCTCGTCTAAAACGCTTCCGTGAACTCTACCCAAACTTGAGTCTTAAACTACTGACCAAACAGCATCAGATTGATTTTCAGTTTGATCCGATTGATGTGGGTATTTTTTACAGTGAAGGTGCGTACCCAGACCACTTTAGTGAGCGTTTATTCGTAGGGCGCCGCGTACCAGTTTGCACTCCAGAGTATGCTAAGCAGCATCAACTGTTTGATAAACCAGACAACTTAGCCAAAGTTAACTTTATTCATAGTGGGGGCTATACCGCTTGGGAACGTTGGCTGAAAGCAATGAACTTGAATATCGATTGCACGTTAAAAAGTGATTTGTTCAGCTACGAGCACACCACTGTTATTGCATTACAGTCAATGGGAGTGACTTTGGGACGAATGGAATTTGATCGACAATACCTAGAGAGTGGCCAGCTTGTCGCGCCCTTCCCGGCTATTGATTCAGGTAAAGGTTATGATGTCGTTTGTCCGCATGGAATGCAAAATCGACCGAAATTTCAGGCCTTCTTGACTTGGCTAAAATCCGAACTCGAATGATTTTCTAATTTGATTCTCTTTTTGAGAATCCTTCTTGGTGCTCTGCTTTGTAATTAGCATCTATCTGTTATTTCAGCGTTTTTCCTACTCTTTTTATTGGCCCGCTATTTGCCATATCTAATGTCCACACCTTGATCCACTAAGCAGTCGTTTGTGGCAAGTGTTCAGATAAGACGATAAAGGAGTTGGTTATGGCGCAATCAATAAACCTACCCAAAGGGGCACAAATTGCGATTGGCAAGGATGGCAACGCTAGAGTGCTTTTAGCAGGCGAGTTCCCACAGCCTGGAGAGATCGCCGTACCAGCATCGGAACTATTTGAACAATTCCCTGAACTTGGTGCAAATATCGCGACTGATCTGGAGCAAACTCCACCTAACGATTCAGATATCGACGAAATTACTCGTTTATTGGAACAAGGTGTGGACCCAACTTCGATTGATGACTTTGCTACCGCAGCGGGGGCGAATGAAGGAGCGAGTCTGACTGCGCAGGAGGGGATTGAACGTGACGGAACTGAGAAAATTGCTTCTACGCTGTTTGAGACCGCAGCAGCACGTGAAGAAAGTGAACTGGACACGCCTTCCCTGTTTGATGATCCAAGTTTTCAGACTCGTAACCTTGCGCCATTCGCTGCAATTGAGTCTCGTACTTATGCCGAAGAATCGGGCTCTAACGCACTTTCTATTACGCTCCCCTTTGATTTAGACGATGAAGCCTTAATCATAACTATTACAGGGCTACCATCCCTAGGGCGCGTGACATTGGAAGATGGAACGCCAATCGTACTAAGTCAAGAGCTGACGATTGAACAGCTCACTTCACTCCAATTTGAAGCCCCTGACGAAGTGGACAATGCTGGAGAGATTGCTGGTCTATTGGAATATACGGTCGATGATGGCGCGGGCTTATTTAATAGTGTTCAACCTGGGTCAGTTCAGATCCTCCTTACTCCCATCAATGATGCGCCGATTGCCTTTGACAGTGAAGGTTCTGTCATCGAAAACCAAACTCTAGAAGGGCGCTTACCAGACGGTGAAGATGTTGATGGCACGATCGTGTCTTATCAATTATTGGCAAGCCCCGAACTGGGCAATGTCACGGTAAACACTGACGGTTCGTTCGTGTTTGAGACCGGAACCGATTTTGATTTTTTACCAGAAGGTGAGACCACCCAAGTATCTTTCCTCTATTCCGTTACTGATGATGGTGGCCTAGATAGCCAACTGCAGACTGTGACGATAACGGTTACAGGCGTGAACGATGCCGCAGTTATTGCTGGCGTCGATTTTGGTCAGGTTATCGAAGATTCTCAAGGTGCAGAGCTGACAGATTCAGGTCAGCTAACAATCAGTGATGTCGATGGTGCGCAAGAAGAAGTGTTTGATATCAACAGTGTCGTGCCTTCAACGGGTGTTCTTGGTCAGCTTGATATTGATGAAACCGGCCTATGGCAATACAGAGTAAACAACGCGGATGTTCAATATTTAGGGGAAGGGGAAACCAAACAAGAGTTATTTACCGTCAGTTCGGCTGATGGCACGGAGCACACCGTGACGGTTACCATTATTGGTGTGAACGATGCGGCGGTGATTGCAGGCCAAGATACCGGCAGTGTTAAAGAAGATGAATCTACACCGCTTTTAACGGAATCTGGCACATTAACCATCAGTGATGTGGACGGTGCAGACGAAGAGCTGTTTGTACCGGAGTCTTTGACTGCTCCGGAAGATGCGATTGGTACACTGACTATTGATCAAAATGGTCAATGGAATTTCGAGTTGGATAACAGCTCAATACAATATTTGGGCGAAGGGGAAACCATCACCCAAGTTTACACAGTCGAGTCAATCGATGGCACATCACATCCGATTACCATTCAAATCATCGGAACCAATGACGCAGCGGTAATTACGGGTGATGATGTCGGCACGGTAACTGAAGATGAGTCCACCCCACAGCTTATTGATACTGGCTCACTCCGCATTTCTGACGTGGATGGCGAAGCTGAAGAACTTTTCGTTGCTGCCACAGGAATCACCAGTACAGGCGCTCTAGGTAGATTAGATATTACTCAAGATGGCGATTGGACCTACACGGTTGATAATGCTGATGTTCAGTACTTAGCAGAGGGCGAAACTAAGGTTGAAACCTTTACAGTAGAATCACTTGACGGCACAGAGCATACCGTGACCGTCACCATTATTGGCGTCAACGACGGTGCAGAAATTGCCGGTGATGATGTTGGGGCTGTCACCGAAGACGATGACACGCCACTGCTGACCGATTCAGGCACGCTAACCATTTCAGATGCCGATACAGGCGAAGCCCAATTTAAACCAAGCAGTGTGGTTGCATCAGCAGGTGCTCTAGGGGCACTGACCATCAATGCGGCGGGCAACTGGGATTACCAAGTCGATAACGCCGATGTGCAATACCTCGGCGAGGGCGAAACCAAAGTTGAAACTTTTACCGTTGAATCCCTTGATGGCACAGAGCATACCATTACCGTGACTATTACTGGCGTCAACGACAGTGCAGAAATTGCTGGTGATGATGTTGGTGCAGTAACCGAAGATGAAAGTACACCACTTCTGACCGATTCTGGCACCTTAACCATTTCAGATGCCGATACAGGCGAAGCAGAATTTAAACCGACCAGCGTGGTGGCATCAGCTGGGGCGCTAGGGTCATTGACCATCGATGAAGCGGGTAATTGGAATTACGTCGTTGCCAATGATTCAGTGCAATATTTGGCTGAGGGCGAAACCAAAGTAGAAACCTTTTCCGTTGAATCTCTCGACGGCACTGAGCACACCATTACCGTGACCATTACTGGTGTCAACGACAGCGCAGTAATTGCTGGCGTTGATTCCGGCGAAGTAACGGAAGATGACAGTAATCCTCTCCTGATTGACTCCGGCACTCTAACCATTTCGGACGCTGATGCTGGCGAAGCGGAATTTAAACCAAGTAGCGTGGTCGCCTCTGCGGGCGCATTGGGCTCACTCACCATAGATGCTTCAGGTAACTGGGACTACCAAGTCGATAATGCCAATGTGCAATATTTGGCAGAAGGTGAAACCAAAGACGAGACTTTCACTGTTGAATCACTTGATGGCACGCAGCACACCATTAGCGTGACCATTATTGGCGTCAACGACAGCGCCGAAATTGCCGGTGATGATGTGGGTGCAGTAACTGAAGATGCTGATACTCCACTCTTAACTGACTCAGGCACCTTAACCATTTCAGATGCTGATAGCGGCGAAGCCGAATTTAAACCAAGCAGCGTGGTTGCCTCTGCGAGCGCATTGGGTTCATTGACCATCGATGCAGCAGGTAATTGGGATTACCAAGTTGATAACGCTGACGTGCAATACCTAGGCGAGGGTGAAACCAAAGTTGAAACCTTCACCGTAGAATCGCTCGATGGTACCGAGCACACCATTACGGTGACCATTACTGGCGTCAATGATGCTGCGGTGATCTCAGGTGACGATGTTGGCACGGTAACCGAAGATGAATCTACTCCACAGCTTATTGATACTGGCTCCCTGCGTATTTCTGATGTCGATGGTGAAGACGAAGAGCTTTTCGTTGTTGCCACAGGCATAACCAGTGCCGGCGCTCTAGGTAGCTTAGACATTACCCAAGATGGCGATTGGACTTACACGGTTGATAATGCTGATGTTCAATACTTAGCAGAGGGTGAAACTAAGGTTGAAACCTTTACCTTAGAATCACTCGATGGGACAGAGCATACCGTGACCGTCACCATTGTCGGCACCAATGATATTCCTACTATGCTGGGAGATCTTACGGGTGAGGTGAAAGAGGAAACGACTCTACAAACCACAGGTACGCTTACCCCAGTCGATGTCGATAATGGGGCAACGCACACTTGGGCTCTAGTCGGAGAAACGGATTCGACCTACGGTTCAATATCAATCGGTGAACAAACGGGTGAATGGACTTACACCCTTGATAATAATGCCGCACAACCATTGGCTGAAGGTCAGGAAGTACAAGAGACCTTTGTGGTTGAAGTGGATGATGGACTCGGTGGAACATCGCAACAAAATATCGTCATTACTATTGAAGGGACCAACGATGACCCTGTGATCAGCGGTGACGACAGCGGCAACACCGTAGAGGATTTAATGCTGGTAGCGGATGGTTCACTGAGCGTTGAAGATAGTGATTTGATGGATACTCACACTTGGTCAATTCAAGGTAATGGTCAAGGCAGCTACGGCAGCATCACTATTAACCAAAACGGTGAGTGGGAATACACACTCGATCCTAGTTTGACTCAGTCGTTTGAACACGGCGAGCTCTACGAAGAACAAACGTTCACAGCTATCGTCAATGACGGTAAAGGTGGCACGGATAGCTTCGAAATTGATATCGACATTCTCGGCCAAAATGATGCGCCGGATATTTCAGGTCGTTCAACTCGAACTATCTGGGAAGACGATGGTAGTGGCGTTCGAAGTGGTACTTTAAACACTGGCGACCCTGATGTGAATGAAGTACACACTTGGTCGATTGTTGGCGACCCCAATGGACAATTTGGTTCACTGACTCTCGATCAAAACGGGGTGTGGACTTACACCTTAGACACCAATGCTACGCAAGCGGCCAATACCCAGGCACTCTCGCTCAATCAAAGCGTCAAAGAGTACTTTATGGTTCAAGTGGTTGATAAGCATAACCAAGTAGACACCCAGCAAGTGGTTGTCACGGTGAAAGGTCGCAACGATGCACCAGAAATTGATGGTGTGCTAGTGGGCACGGTGACCGAAGATGATGTGCTGCCAGTAACCACTTCAGGTCAACTTAATCACAATGATGTTGATGGGTTGGATGACCATGTTTGGTCACTGCAAACCAATCAAGGCCAATATGGTTCGATGCAAATCGACGCTAACGGTGAATGGACTTACACCTTAACCAATGGTCACTCGGCGGTTCAAGCCTTGCTGCCAGGTGAAACATTGACTGAAACCTTCTTGGTCACAGTTACTGACGACACCAATGACAACAAATCTTGGAACAATGCATCCGACACTGAAACCATCACCATCACGATTGAAGGCAGTAATGACACACCAAGCATCACTGGTGGCACGACTGGCAGCGTGATTGAAGATACGCCAGCGAAAAGTAGCGCAACAGGCAAGTTGTTAGCCATTGATATTGATACCAACGATGCGCATAGCTGGAAGGTGGTTGGTGAAGATATTAACGGTGAGGCGAGTGGCCTATATGGCATACTAACCGTCGATGATAACGGCCAATGGCTGTATCAACTCGACAGTACCCGTTGGAGTACCAAATCTATCCCACCAGGCACGACAGAGGTGGATTCTTTCGAAGTCGAAGTTACGGACATTAACGGCGCAACAGAAACCATCACGGTTGATATTTCGGTAGCGGGTGTTAACACTACACCTGATATTGTACTTGGTGATACGCCGACGATTGTTGAAGATGATGTGCCAAATACCATCAGTGGCACCTTTGGTTCGGGCGATCCTGATGTTGGCGACTCTGCGGATTGGACTGTTATCTCAAACGGGAGCTATGGCAACTTTGTTGTTGATGCAAATGGCGATTGGATTTACACCCTCGATAATGGCAACAACGCTGTCAATCGACTTGATGAGGGCGATCTTCTTCAAGATACGGTGCAAATCAAAGTTGTCGACCGATTTGGCGAAGTGTCGATTAAAGATTTCACCATTGATATCGAAGGCAACAATGACGGTCCTAGTATCAAAGGGGATGTAGCGAAAACCATCCGAGAAGATACCGCCAGCTTCAGTGGTCAATTGCAAGATGGTGATCCAGACGCTCACGATACTCACTTATGGTCACCAAGCAATCTAGTCGGTAACTACGGCAGCTTTACCATGACCTCTAGCGGTGCTTGGGTCTACTCACTCAACAATGCACTCGACGAGATCCAAGAGCTAAATCCAAATCAAACCTTGCAAGAAAACTTCACGGTTGAAGTGGTCGATAGCTATGGTGAAACCGACAGTCGTGATGTGGTGATCACCATTCGTGGTACTAATGATCTGCCAACGGTGTCTGGTGATATTGCTGGGACATTTGTCGAAGACCAAGTCGCTCCATCTATCACGGGTGTGATGACCTTGTCAGACATAGACGATGCCGACACACCAAGTTTTATTGCCAATAGTTACCAAGGTAATTTTGGTCAGTTTGATATTAACCAAGCGGGCGAGTGGAGCTTTACTGCCTACCCAAACTCACTGGATGCAATGAAACGTGAAGAAGTAGTCTCAGAAGTCTTCACTGTGATTGCAGAAGATGACTTTGGTGGCGTCATCACTCAATACGTCACCATCAACATTGAAGGGACTAATGATGTGCCTGTCATCACTGGTGACAGCTCAGGCAGTGTTATTGAAGATGGTGCTAACTTTGGTGCGATTGACTTCAGTTCAACCAGTGGCCAGTTAACTTCATCAGATATGGATAAAGACAGCTCTGTTGTCAGTTGGGCGATTGAAAATGGCACTGATCCGGGTGACGCCGATTATGGCGTTGGTACATACGGTATTCTAACTCTTGGCAATAATGGCCAGTGGGTATATCTACTCAATAATAGCGATCCAGACACTCAAGCACTCAACCTCGGTGATATCGCCCAAGAAACCTTTTATGTCTCTGCAACCGACAATGATGGTGGTGTCTCAGAGTGGCACCAGATCACCATTGATGTACATGGACAAAATGAAAACGGCTTTGGTGGCGGAACTGGGCCGGGTACAAATTTAGGTACGATTAACACTACAGTCTTTGAAGACTTACAACCGACAAGCTCTGGATCTATTGACCCTGCGTACACCATTAGTCAGGTTTCCCCATTGTCAGGTGGAGTATTTGGTGAACTTGATTTTACGTCGCCATCCAGCTGGGATTATCAGCTATTTAACAACAGCAATTTGGTGCAGGGGCTCGCTGAAGGGCAAAGCATTACGGAAACGTGGACGATACATACCACTAGTGGCGATCATTATCGTATGAATGTAGAGATTACTGGCACTAATGATGAACCAGTCATCACCTTTACGGATTCACTCGTGACGGAACCGGCGCCAGGTGTGACTGTACAAGTGGGTGAAGTGACCGATGAGGTTTCTCCACAAGCATCCGGTGTTCTTGGTGTCGATGACCCAGACAATGGCGACACGCACACATGGTCACTGGATCCAACTACCCCTTCATCAGGCACGTACGGCGCTTTGACACTCAATGCAGACAGCGGTGAGTGGGTGTACGTCTTGGCCGATAATGCTGCGGTTAACGATCTTGCTCATGGAGAAACGGCCACTGAAACCTTTATCGTGACGGTTACCGATAGCGAGCTTGCGACTGATACACGAACCATTACCTTGCAAGTAACAGGCGTGGGTGAAGACGTACTGGTTGTGGACCCTGTGATTGAAACGCTCACCATGACAGAAGATGTTGATGACCAAGATGGCAGCGATGACGGTCTGTACACTGCTTCGGGTTCTCTAGCGGCACCAACAGACTTAGGCGACAACCCAACCTGGACCTTAGTCGATGGCTCGGGTCAATACGGCAGCATCAGTGTGGATGCGAGCGGTAATTGGGTTTACACCTTAAACAACAGCAGTAATGCGGTTCAGTCACTGCAAACCGGTGAAACGGTGCAAGATACCTTTACGCTTTATGTTGTCGATGAGCATGGTAAAACCGTTGTTGATGGTAGTGGCCAACCTCAGTTGATGGAATTTACCGTGGATGTTCAGGGTAGCAATGATGCGCCAAACATTACCGGCGATTTAGCGGAGTCAACCAATGCCAACAATACCTCAACTCTTTCGGGTAACTTGCAACCGGGCGATGTCGATACCAATGACAGCCATATCTGGACGGCGGTTAGCCAATCTGGTAACTACGGCCTGTTTAGCTTAGATGCCAACGGCCAATGGACCTATGACTTAGATGAGAGCTTAGCGGTTCTGATTGAACTTAATGGTCGAGATTCAGCGCCATTAACCGAAACCTTTACCGTTAAAGTGGCCGACAGTTTAGGTCTGGAATCTGAGAAAGACATTGTCGTTACCATTAATGGTGTCAACGAAACCCCAACCATCAGCGGTGATGCCAATGCTGCACTGAGTGAAGATGGTGTATTGACTCAAACCAAACAGCTTATTGGCGGCGACGTCGATAGTGGTGATACCGTGACCTTTGGTGCTAAGTCACTCAATGGTACCTATGGTTTGTTTATTATTGATGCGACCGGTGAGTGGAGCTACACCATTTATAATGATGAGCCGCATCTGCAAGCTCTAGCTGAAAATGAGGTGGTGACTGAAAGCTTTACTGTATTCGCTACAGATGACCTTGGTACAGAAGTCAGCCAAGTGGTCACGGTTTCTGTCACTGGTTCAAATGATGCTCCGATTTTATCGGGAGATACGCAGGGTATTGTGCAAGAAGCGTCAGGCAGTAATGCGTCAGGTAAGTTGGTGGTAAGCGATGCTGACATCGGAGACAGTGCCACTTTCACCATCGTTGCTAACGGTAGCTTAGGTACGCTTCAGGTCAACGCTCAAGGTGAATGGACTTATGTTGTCGATGATACTGCTCCTGCGGTTAATGCGCTGGCAGTGGGAGAAAGCACTACAGATACAATTCAAGTCAAAGCGGTTGATAGTGAAAATGGCGAATCTAATATCGTAGACATCACTATCACCATCAACGGTACCAATGATGCGCCTAATATTGTTGCCATAGCGACTCAGGAAGTGACAGAAGATACCCTGTTAACTCTTTCTGGCACCTTTGATAGTGGCGATCCAGATACCTCAGACCCTCACTTTTGGTCAGTGTTCAGTTCGGATGCTCGAGGCACGCTAACGGTGAATCAGACTACCGGTGCGTGGGACTTCGAGCTAAATAATTCTCATGCTGATATTCAATCCTTAGCGGCGGGCGAAACCCTAATGCTCAACTACACCATTCAAGTGATGGATGAGCTGGATGAAACAGACACCCAACTGGTTGAATTTGAAGTGACGGGTACCAATGGCGCACCGAATGTTGTTACCGCAAGTAGTACACTGACCGAAACCATCAATGCAGACAGTGCGATTACATCGGCAAGTGGTAGCATTGTTATAGATGATGAAGACACCAGTGATACACACACCTTCGCCTTGACCGGAGATGTGCAAGTGCTGACTAGTAGCTTTGGTGAAATCACGATTGACCGTACAACTGGTGCATGGAACTACACCCTCAATGTTGCTGCAGGACTGCTGCTTAAAGATGAGTTGGTGAATGATACCTTTACGGTCACGATTGATGACCAGAATGGTGGCGTGATTACTCAAGTGCTAACCGTGAACATTCAAGGTACCGATGATGCGCCTGTGATTACCGGTTCGGCGACAGGTCAGGTTCAAGAAGATTACCTCAATCAAACGTCTGGGCAGCTTGCTGCGACAGACACCGAAACTGACACTGGCGATCTTACATGGCAGTTGGTGAGCAACTCAGTCGGTCAGTACGGTACGTTGAGCTTTAATCCAACAACTGGTGAATGGGACTATCAACTCACTCCTGGCTCAACCAATGACTTAGTCGCTAGTGCCACGGACACGGATGAGTTTATTGTTGAAGTGTCGGATGGCGTAAAAACTACGCAGCAAGTCATAGCGATTACTGTGATTGGTAATGCAGCTCAACAAGGTGGTGTTGGTTATGACTTGCTACAAGCAAGCAGCGCTGATGAATGGTTGTGGGGCGGTCCAAATGACGGTTCTGATGCAGGGCAAGCAGACCGCTTCGCTTGGAGTGACTCTACGGTTGGTACATCGGCGCAGCCAGGTACCGATTACGTGAAAGATTTTGATGCTGGTGAAGATATCATTGATCTATCAGGCTTCGTCAATGCTAACGATGTTTGGCAATCAGTCGCAGTAGCGCAGCAAGTGAACATCGATGAGGTTGGAACTGATACACAAATTAGCTTGTTCGATAACAATCAAAATTTGGTTCAAACCATTACTTTACAAGATGTATTAATTAGCGAACTGACCAGTGAAGATACTTCGAGTATGACTCAAGCTGAGCTGCTGAGTACCTTATTCAGCGAACAAGCGATCACAATCTCTCAAACCTATGGGCATGAAGGGGACGATACCTTAACTGGCAGCGCAAGTGATGACATCTTATTAGGCGGGCTGGGCGAAGATACCTTTGTCATGCTGAGTGAGAATGCAGGCACAGCGTTGAATCCAACACAAGACACCTTAGCGGACTTTTCAGTCAGTGATGACATCATCGATTTGTCAGACTTACTGCCAGATGCACCGAACATGAATGATCTGTTTGCTCATATCGATGCAACTGTGATTGATGATATCAATGACCCTAACGACGACGCACACACTTTGTTAGAAGTCACCGATGAAAACGGCGGACAAACCAATATCAAGATCAATGATATGGGCTACAGTGAACTAGGCTTAGGTACGGGGGCCACCGACGACGCCATAGTTACTGCGCTGGTGGAGCAGTTGAAAGTCATTCAAACCGACAGCTAAATACGATTGTCTAGCTACTCAGTTGCTCTCGAATTACCTCTTTAACCGTTTCAAAACGTGCAGGAAGTTGTCGATGACGCTTAGTTAATAAATAAAGTGTCTCGATCACTTCTCGCTTTGGTTGGTAAATTGCAATGTCATCTCTTAAAGGAAAAGTGTCTAATGCACTCTTCGGCAATATCGTAAACCCATGGCCTTTCGCAACAGGAAGTAGAATCTGGTTGAGTTGGTTCACGTACCCTTTGATGGGTAGTTGGTGAATGTTCATCGCTGTCAATTCTGGTTCACCACAGCGTGAAAAATAGAGCGTTAAGTAGTGCTCAGAATCTGGGTGGCGGATCAAACCAATCTGTTTTAGCTTCTCTTCACTTAGGCTCTTTGTTGCCACAGATTTAGGCAACATCAAGCAAAGAGGTTCTTGCCCAAACTTCTCAGACTCTATACGCGGGTCGGATGGTTCATGAGTCACAATACCTAAATCAACATCCCCAGAAATCACTTCTGCCAGTATCTTATGGTGTGGTGCGGCTTCTAAATGAGTAATCAGTTTCGGGCATTTACATTGTAAATCGAGGAGGTGAGGGTAGAGCAAGAGTGCCAAAGAACCAGAACAAGAAAGAGACACGCTACCAGTGCACGGGTCATCTTGATTCAATGACAGTAGCATTTGTGTCTGTTGGGTTTCTAATTGGCTCGCATAGTCATAGACGGTTTTACCTGCCTCTGTAATTTCAAAGCTCTTGTTATGTCTTCTGATCAGTGGATGGCCGCAAGCTTGTTCTAACTTCTTGATATGCTGACTTACGCCCGGCTGAGTCATAAAAAGCTTGTCAGCTGTTTTAGTAAAATGACCAGTATCGATAAGGGTAACGAAGGTTTTTAACCAGGTAGGGTTCAACATAGTTGTTGCTCATAAGAAAAATTTATCCTGATGAGTTTAAACCATAACAAAAGATTGAGAAAGAGAAGGCTCCACGTCTCCATTTAAATGATTGAACACGGATTTTTCAGAGCAAATGATGCAATTCCTTTAATTTTATTGTTATCATCAGCGGGAAATAGTCGGGGAGCCTAACCAATTTGGAAAGGGCTGAGATCGCATAGCGAGACCCGTTGAACCTGATTCAGTTAGCACTGACGTAGGGAACTATGCGCATCTCACCTTATTGGTTGAGTGCACTCGTATCCGATAAAATGATCATATCTTCCTGATCCTTTCTTGTCGTGGCCGAGAGTTCCTGTACGTCTTGTAGTAGGAGCAACAATGCCACATTCACAAGACACAACTCCAATCGTATTAACCATTGCAGGCTCTGATAGCGGCGGTGGTGCTGGTATTCAAGCGGATATCAAAGCGATGTCCGCCACAGGCAGTTATGCTTGCTCGGTAATCACGGCAATCACATCTCAAAACACCCAAGGCGTGAGCGCGATTCACCCAATTCCGTTAGAGCATATCTCTAGTCAGCTGGATGCTGTATTTACTGATCTCAACGTAGCCGCTGTTAAAGTTGGTATGTTGGCGGATTCTCAAATCATCAAAGTTGTCGCTGATAAAATCCGTCAATATCAACCTAAACATCTTGTTGTTGATCCAGTCATGGTCGCAACAAGCGGCGACTTATTACTTGAACAAAGTGCCATATCAACTTTAAAGCAAGAGCTGCTGCCTCTTGCTGATCTCATTACTCCTAACTTGCCTGAAGGTGCTGCTTTAATTGGTGGCGATGTGCCGCAGGACGAAGACCAAATGGGAGCGATGATTGAGTCTCTTCGCGCTCTTGGTGCTAAAGCAGTGTTGCTTAAAGGAGGCCATTTAGAGAAAGACGAAAACAGCAATGACCTACTGATCTCAGCCGATAACAGTGAGTTGTTGAGCGCTAAACGTGTACAAACCAAGAACACTCACGGTACAGGTTGTACGCTTTCTTCTGCGATTGCTTCTTACCTTGCTCAAGGCAATTGCCTTCATAAAGCGGTCTATCTAGGCAAGCAATACATATCCCAAGCAATTGCACATGCTGACTTATTGGATGTCGGCCAGGGTCATGGGCCTGTGCACCACTTCTTTTGTGGCCACACCAATGTGCGCTGATGCGATAGGCATTGAACTGCGAGCTGCGTATTTAAAGTATCTTGATAGTGATTCACCGACATTGTCAGGGCTAAACATGTCGATTCCTCAAGGGGAGTGGACGTGCTTACTTGGCCGAAGTGGTAGTGGTAAAACGACATTACTTCGCTATCTCGCGGGTTTACTTGACGATAAGGTTGAGGTGGGAGGGTTGATTTCGTTAAGCCGTGGCGATGATTTAGATGATCAAATTGCGTATATGGCACAGCAAGATCTGTTACTTCCTTGGCTAAACGTTGTGGATAACGTTCTATTAAGCCGTAAATTCTCTACCCAGCAAACTATGGGTGAACGTGAGCGAGCGTTAACGTTACTTGAGCAGGTCGGCTTAGCTGGCTATGCAAAGGCGATGCCTTCACAACTATCGGGTGGGATGAGACAACGCGTCGCGCTGGCGAGAACTCTGATGCAAGACAAACCCGTTGTATTAATGGATGAGCCTTTTTCAGCGCTCGATGCGGTCACTCGTTATAAGTTACAAACCCTGTCAGCTTCATTGCTTAAAGATAAAACTGTGATTTTGATTACTCACGATCCTCAAGAGGCGATTCGACTCGCGCACACGCTTTACTTATTGCAAGGCTCGCCTGCGAAAGCTCAATCGTTAGCAGTGCCATCCACTTTGCCACCAAGAGTTATCGATGGTGAATGCGCTGCGTTGCAACAAACGATTTTACAGAGCTTGGAGCTGGACTATGAATAATCTCACCGACTTAAATGTGACTAAACCGAGCTCAAACATAAAGCCGTTAACCAATCACTCTCTTTTTCGAGGTGTACTATCGCTGCTAATGATTTTGGGTTTGTGGCAAGCCGTGGTGATGGTTTTCGATATGCCTAGTTTTATCTTACCGTCACCAATGGAAGTACTTAGCCGGTTGTTTACACGCTTTGATGTTTTGATGAAGCATACATTAGTGACAGGTCAAGAGATTGTACTTGGGTTGCTATTGGGTCTATCAATGGGGTTGTTCTTCGCGTTGCAAATGCTGCTGTTTAAACCTCTTAAGCGTTGGCTTCTGCCTATCTTGATCGCGAGCCAGGCTATTCCTGTGTTTGCGATTGCACCTGTGCTCATGCTTTGGCTTGGTTACGGCATTGCATCGAAAGTTGTGATGGCTGCGATCATCATCTTTTTTCCAGTGACGACCTGCTGCTATGACGGTTTACGCAATACACCTACCGGCTACTTAGATCTCGCTAAAACCATGGGCGCAACTAAGTGGCAGCTGCTTAAACATATTCAATTGCCCGCTGCATTACCAACACTGGCATCTGGTATACGTGTTGCGGTCGTTATTGCTCCGATTGGCGCCGTAGTAGGCGAATGGGTTGGGTCAAGTGCTGGCTTGGGTTACCTAATGCTTCAAGCCAATGCTCGCATGATTATCGATGAGATGTTTGCTGCGCTATTTATTCTGGCGCTGCTTTCTGTCTCGCTCTATTTCATCACAGATAAATTACTCAAAAGATTTATTCCTTGGGAAAATCAATAAAGAAAGGATACTCAGTGAAAACAACAAAAACACTCAGTGCAGTGGCACTACTTACATCTCTATTTTCAGTTAATGCATTTGCCGCAGATAAAGAGCTAACGCTGATGCTCGACTGGTTTGTTAACCCGAACCACGGCCCAATTGTGATCGCTAAAGAGCGTGGCTATTTTGAACAGCAGGGCATTGAAGTAAATATTCAAGAGCCTGCGGACCCGAGCACGCCGCCTAAACTTGTTGCGGCAGGAAAAGCGGATATGGCGATCTCTTATCAGCCAAGTTTAACTATTGATGTGGCTGCAGGACTTCCATTGATTCGTTCGGCAACGCTGATTGCAACGCCACTGAATACGCTGATGGTTCTTGATAACGGCAAAAACGATAACTTGGGCGATCTAAAAGGTAAGAATATTGGTATTGCTATCGCGGGTAACGAAGAAGCGACCATCGGTACAATGCTAGGCCAAGAGGGCGTGAAGTTCTCAGAGGTGAACATCATTAACGTTGGTTGGGCGCTGTCGTCTTCATTAGCATCTGGCAAAGTGGATGCAATTTGGGGCGGTCTACGTAACTTTGAAACCAACCAATTAGAACTGGAAGGATACAAAGCAAAAGCATTCTACCCAGAGGAGCACGGTGTTCCGGCCTATGATGAGCTGGTATTTGTAGCGAATGCAAAAACACATGATGCTGAAGCTATTAAGGCTTTCAACAAGGCTTTAGAGCAAGCAACAACCTATATTGTTAACCACCCAGAAGCGTCGTGGAACGAGTTTGTGGCGTACTCTCCTGACACCTTGAATAATGAACTTAATAAACGTGCTTGGAACGATACTCTGACTCGTTTCGCACTGCGTCCATCAGCGGTTGATCTAAAACGTTACGACGATTACGCCGAGTTTATGTATTCACAAAAGCTGATCCAAACTCTACCGAAAGCAGCGGATTACGTACCGGAGTTTAACTAATGAAGTATCAAGACCTAATTGCTGCTTGTGAGTCAGATTGGAACGAATACACACAGCATGACTTTGTGCAGAAACTGGCTTTGGGCACTTTGCCTCAACCAAGCTTTCTTCACTATCTAAAGCAGGATTTCTTGTTTTTGAAGCAGTATGCAAGAGCGTATGCGCTGGCTATTTATAAGGCTCGAAACTTGGACGATATGCGTCGAGCATTGCCGAGTGTTCATGCTCTGCTTGATTCAGAAATCGCTCATCATGTCACTTACTGTGGCCAATGGGGATTAACAGAGTCGGACCTAGAGAATGAGCCTGAAGACTTTGGAACCGTTGCCTATACTCGTTACGTGCTTGATGCTGGAATGACGGGCGACTTAGTGGAGTTATATGCAGCATTGGCGCCGTGTTCAATCGGCTATGCTGTGATCGGAAAAGCTCTGCTAGAACGTGACAAAACGGTGCTAGAGGGCAACCCATATCAAAGCTGGATTGAGCTGTATGGCGGTGAGGAGTTCCAGTCAGGTGTGGCTTCTGGCGCAGAGCACTTCAACCAACTGCTGGAAGAAATTGATATCAACAGCCAGCGCGGCCAGAACCTTATTCAAGTGTTCAAAACCGCAACCCGTATGGAAGTTGCCTTTTGGCAGCAAGGGTTGAATGTAAGCTGATTGCAATTAGGTTAGCGCTCAATTGGGCGCTAACCTGAGCGAGTTAATTCTCTATTTCAACGCTTCTAAGTAAGCAATACTGACTTGTTTTGCTTGATCGTTAATTGTCACGTTCTCTTTAGCTCGTAACTCCAAATAGATGGCGATACAGTGCTCAAGAGCGGCAATTAAAGATATTTTCTCTGGTATAGCAACTGTCTTTACAAGCTTGCTGGCAAACTCAGGTAGGCGTTTCTCGATGGTACGCACGCCTGATGGTGTTAAGCCTGCTTGTTGCAAAGCAAGTGGTGAAAGTGCCGTCATTCGCAAGAAAGAAATGAACTCTAACGTTTCAAAATATTCACCACGGGCAATTTTGGTTGCGGCGTAATGTACCCAAATCCAAACTCGGTCCTCGATCCACTGAGCGTCCGGCTGCGGATAGTGTGGCTGTTTACTTGCAAAGACATCACTTAAACAGTTTTCGCGTTGCCACAGTACCTGAGTATCATCAACTCTTACTGCTGCGTCAGGTAGGGAAACGAATTTAAAGTCGACATGAACAGGATCACTACCACCAAATAGAGACACAATCAGTCTTGGCTCACCAACATGTTCCCCAGTGAAAGCAGCAAGCAAACCTTCAAACTGATTTAGAATCTCAAAGCGTTGTGCCATAACCTCTGAGTGATGCTCAGGTTCAATAGCAATTACAAAGTCTAAATCACTATACTCGTCCATAGAATCTGAAGCATAAGAGCCACTACAACCAATGCCACAAATGCGTGGGTCTTGTGATAACACAGCAACAATATGCTCGAGTACAGCTTGATGAGAAGTCGGAAGGGATTTTGGAAATTTCATTTTTTTACCTATTAGTCTGGTTGACGATTCGCAACTGCTGGTGCGGTAAAATTTACGCAGCATTACAGAATCGCTAAACTTCTTATAAAAAGCAAGATTAAATTAGACAATAATTATTGCGGCAAAAATCAATCAGAGCTTTGGTTATCCCAACTAGCTATTTCATTCAAACGGAAGGTTATCCAGCCGCTTTTCGTTTGCTTAAATCTTTGTCTAAGGTTTGTAGAATCAGGCATACACCAATCAAGCCAATACCTACCCATCCAGAAACAGCAATCTTTTCTCCTACAATCCAAACGGCTAACACAGCTGCCACAACGGGTTCGAATAATGTCAAAAGGTTTGCGCTGCTAACATCCACGTATCTCAAACCATAACCAAACGCGAGGTAGCCTAAGCACATCGGAATGATTGCCATATAGATTGAAACGGAGGCGTTGGTTATGTCTGCAAAAAGGTTATCTCCAGTAAAGGTTAAGCTAGGTATTAGCAATAGCGCTCCTCCCGCAAAAATGCTGCCTATTGCCGCTTGCGACTTAATTCCATCATCAATCATCCGCTTGGCAACCCATGAATAAATGGCATAACTTAGGCCGGCGATTAATCCCAACACGATGCCTAAAAGGTAAGAGGAATGGTCAGACTCAACCGCCCCGTTCGATTTCGCCATTACCAGCATAATGATGCCTACCGAGCCAAATGCGAAGCTGATCCACCATTGAATGGATATACGATTATTTTTGCTAAAAAGACACCCAATGAGAACTGTAAAGAAAGGCGCACTAGCAATTGAAATGACTGTCCCTACTGCAACACCAGAGAGCTTCATAGAGGTATAAAAGGCTAGGGGGTACACGGCTAATGCAGCGCAGCTTATTATTAACGCCAACTTAAACACCATAATTTGATTGAAATGGTGACGGATGCTAGACCAAGACAATACCGCTTGGAGCAAGCCACCAATGCCCATAGAAAAAGCGCCAATAGCTAGTGGGCTGACTTGGTGTGCAAAACTAGCAGCAGTGCCTGTTGTTCCCCAAAGTAAGGAAGCAAATAAGATCGCTACTACCCCTGTTTGGTATTGGCTGGTTGTTTGAACCGCGATAGATGGCATGGTTTGTTTCTCTACATTAATATCGAATAGAGAAAAGTGTACTCAGATTACGAATAGTAAACTTTGCAGAAAAGACGCAGTAATTGTCTAAATAGACGTTATTGACGTGCTAACTCGCGCGGCGACAAACCAAAGTGATTTGAAAAACGACGACTGAACGCGGATAGGTCTGTGTAGCCCACGCGCTCAGCAATTAATTGTACCGGCAAATCAGTATGCGTGAGCAAGGCTTTTGCTTTCTCCATTCGTTGTTCAGTGATGTACTGTAATGTGCTGATACCGATGCTTTCTTTAAACCGTTTCTTAAACTGAGTTGGGCTTAAACACGCAATCTTAGCCAACTCATTGATCGTCAAAGGCATACCAATGTTTTCAGCAATATGACGTTGTACCGCTCGAATCCGAGGGTCAACAGGCTTAGCATGAGTCTGCTGTTGTAAAAGCAACGAGAACACCTTTAGAACCGAGTTTTCTAGCCCGCCATCGACTTGGTGCTGTAATTGCTTTTCAACGAAGTGAAGATAACTCAATAGTGGTGGTGTGACAGAAAATACAGCCAGTTGCTCAGTAAGAAAGTGAGTAGGTAATACATCCAAATCCGCTACAATAAAACGCGCCATTTCATCCGCTTTAAAACCATGCTCAATACCAGCAGGAATAACAACACACTCGCCGACCGTTACTCTGCCGACAAAACTGGGCATCTCAATAGCGATATTGCCATGAATAGGCAACACCAGTTGATGGTAATTCTCGTGCGAGTGGCTCTGTAATTGCTTGGTGTAAGCTCGAATGCTGAGGCTGTTTTTCATATCGGATTTGCTAAGCGGTTACACCTAATATCATTTAGATAAAAGGAGTATAAACCGTCAGAAATAGAGCACAAGTGAACTAACGGAACAAAGCATCCGCTGCAGCTTTGTTGAAAACACGAGGTCTGGGTAATCCAGCTATCCGTCTATTTCCTCATAGCGTTTGCTTTTGATCAGCATATCTAATTCTTCTTGGCTGATTAATTCATAAGCCTTTTGTGCATGACTATCGACGAGTGATGCTCGTAATTTCAACGACAACTGCCTTCTTTGGCGTGGGCTTAGTTCGGCAACACATCGAAGCATGGCTTCAAACTCTTGGTTGTTAATCATAATAATTATCCTCCTCGCAACCTTCTAAATACGGCGAAAGATTTCTAACCTAGCATTGGTACTGCTCATTGTTAGATTAGAGCAGTTGCATTCCATATGCAACGATATTTATATCGTCAATGAAATAAAGAAAACCATATCAATGTGTGACAGAATTTGAGTGATGAGAGAAAGCTGAAAAGAGGTTTCAATGAAATATGTCGTGGCAACGTTAGGGCTTACCGCTTTGTTAGCTGGGTGTAGTATGAACAATCCCCCATCTCCCAATGTGATGTCGTTTTGTGAAACGTATAAGAGCGGTGCAGCCGTTGCAGTATTAGGTAGCAGTCCTGTTGTCGAAGGAGAGTGGTATGGGGACTGGGCTTACAATCTTAATCAATTTGGAGCGAGTCACCCGACGATCAAGATCTGGCGAGAAGAAGATAATTTGGGTTTAGAATTGCCTAAATACACCTTACTTGTTGCACAAAAAGATACGGGTGAGTACCAGTTAAGAGAGGTAGTGGAACAACCTTATTATGACTACGTGATGGCTGCGATCGGCGGTTTTCCAGTAGATGGTGTTTTAAGTTACTTCCAGGTGGCAAAACAGCAACCTTCACAAATATCTGCTCTTTGTCGGTGACGGCATTTTGTGACTGAAACAACGAGAGGTTGCTAACTTTCACCAAATTGACATTAAGTTGATAAATTTTCCACGCTTCGTCGGCTAAGATGCTTTTCGATGTTTGATTTTGTGTAGGTCGAAAGTGTGAAAAGAATACTGCAGGAAAAGCGACACGGATTAGGGCTTTTGGTTGGATTCCTATTGTTGGTTGCTCCAATGTCTCTGCTTGTGAGTCATATAGATCTGCTCAGTGAAGTGGCTGATTCATCGGGGCTTATTTATACGATGATTACAGACTCTGCCGGTTCTTCTGGTTTTCTTTTTACCTTGGTCATTTTGACTTTAATGACTGTTAAAGTGATGGGTTTCAATCGTCAATTCGTGACAAAAATGATCCAACTCGGTGTTATTTTAGTGATAGGTTTTGCAGCAAAAACCGGACTTAAGCATGTAACAGAAAGTCCTCGACCTTACACCGAACTACTGACTCATCAGCTATTAATTCCCAACCCTGGTCACTTTTATAAACTTGATACAACACAGAAAGCAGAAGTGATTGATGAAATCTCTCAACAAGTATCGACTTGGCGGACACGTCACTGGCAGGGGGAAAAAGATTATTCGTTCCCTTCTGGGCATACTATTTTTGCCTCGATTTGCTTAGCGTTCTTTGGTGCGCTATTTATGCAGCATAAACGCTATGGTTTAACTGTGTTGGTTGCATTATGGGCACTGAGTGTAGCCTACAGCCGCTTGTGGTTAGGTATGCATCGGCCAATCGATCTAGTTGGATCCATCTTGTTCGTCTCAGCGGTTTATTTGATTATCCCTAGCTTTGACAGACTCAGTAGTATGCTGATTGACCGACTTAACTTATCTTTTAGTCTATCGTTACGATGAGGTAGCGGCTGAACGTTATTCTCCATGAAAATAGCGCTTAACGAATTGTATGAAGGCTTGCGCTTTTGCTGATGGAAAGACTAGTTGAGGATATAGCAGGTAGATTGATCCTGACTCTTTACGTGTCTCATCAGGCAAAACTTGCACAAGCTCCCCGCGTGTTAGCTCATCTTTTACAAAGTAGCTTGCAATACGAATTATCCCCATGTGATTGATGGCGGCACTTTTCAGCAGTTCATTTTGGTTGCTGTGTAGCCAACCTTGGGCTTCTACTGTAGTACTGGCAAGTGGCCATTCTTTCTGATGTAACGTCGCCAAACACTCATGTTGTGATAGCTGTTCTACCTGTGTTAGTGGTTCGTAGCGTGAGAGATATTCTGGTGACGCGACAAGGCAGTGTTCGTAATCAAATAGGTGAGAAGCAATGATGTTTTCTGGTGGGTTACGTGTCGCTCGAAATGCAAAGTCCACTTCAGTATCTGTAATGCTCAGCACTTCATAGCTGGAGTTTATCTCAAACCTAACCTCAGGATAGTTGCGCTTAAACTCTGCACATAGTTTATAAAGCACCGACTCTGCGAACATTTTAGGAGCAGTCAGGCGAAGCACCCCTGTCACATCACTTGCTTGTAGATTGAGCAGCCTGTCTAGTTCAGTCACCTGATTTTTGATTCGCTGTGTTTGAGCGTAAATTTGCGCCCCTTCTGGGGTCAGTCTAACGCTGCGAGTTGTCCTCACTATCAAAGGTGTCTGTAACTCTAATTCTAGGCTTTTGATTTTTGACGATAAATAGCTTTTCGAAACCCCCAACTGATCTGCTGCTTTTGAAAAGCTGAGATGAAAGGCGACTTCGTTGAACAGCATGAGTTTTTCAACTCTTTTCGGGTCTGACATTGTTCTCATACCAGAATAATCATTTCATATTCCAGTTATTATCATATTTATTGAAAACAATACAATGAGCAGAGATACGTTATTTAATTTTGAAAGGTGAGCAATGAATAGCAAGACGTTACCACTGTCTCAGCATCTGCCTAACGTCAGTCAATTGGCTTTTGGCTGCATGGGACTTGGCGGTGGTTGGAACAATAACCCGATTACACAACAAGATGAGAACCAAGCGAGAGAAGCGATCGAGGCCGCTTTGGAAGGTGGGATAAACTTCTTTGATCATGCTGATATCTATACATTTGGAAAAGCGGAACAAGTCTTTGGAAAAGTTCTAAAGCAATCCCTATCGCTGAAAGACCAAATGTATATTCAGTCTAAATGTGGGATTCGTTTTGAAGATAAGTTAGGCGCTAAGCGTTATGACTTTTCTGCTGATTGGGTGACTCAATCTGTAGACGGTATTCTTTCTCGGCTACATATCGATAAGATAAATGTGCTGCTATTGCACCGCCCAGATCCACTGGTTGAATTTGATGAACTTAGCGAAGCGATCAATCAACTAACAGCGGCGGGGAAAGTTGAGCATCTAGGTGTGTCAAACATGAACCACGCTCAGATGCAGCACTTTCAATCCCGTATTGATAGCAAGATTATTGTCAACCAAATCCAAATGAGTTTGAATCACTTGGATTTCATCAAACAGGCGGTCGCTTTGCCATTTAATGCGCAGCAGTGCTCTCAAGGAACTTTGGAGTATTGTGATACGCATGGGGTTCAGCTCCAAGCTTGGGGATGCTTAGCGCAAGGGATATTTACCGGACGTGACGACAACACCGCTGATTCACGAGTACGCGAAACCATTGGTTACGTCACCTCACTTGCCGAGCGATATCAAGTATCACGCGAAGCTATCGTACTGGCGTTTCTTACTCGCTTACCTCAAGGTATTCAGCCGGTGATCGGGACGGCCAATCCAGCACGTATTCGAGCGTGTGTTGAGGTCGATAAGGTGACATTGAGCCGCGCTGAGTGGTACACGCTACTTGAGAAGTCACTTGGCCAGGAAATACCATAAGGAGCTAAAATGGGGATTTTGCAAGCATCGCGACTGATTAAGTACGCGATTGAACAGGCTGAGTTAAATCAGCAAGAAATCGCGGTTGCGGTTACTGACTCCCATGGTGAACTTGTTGCGTTCTATCGTATGGATGGTGTAAGTGTACAAGCAGGGTTGTTAGCACAAAACAAAGCCTATACCTCAGCAAGAGATCGTCAGCCAAGTGGTGACCTTGGTAAATGGGCAAGAGAGACTGGTAAGCAGCTAAGTTATTGGACTGACCCAAAGATCACGGGGTTTATGGGCGGTCTACCTATTGTCTCGAATGAGGTTGTCATTGGCGCAATTGGTATCAGTGGTTTGTCAGAAGAAGAGGATGAATCACTCGCTCAAAAAGTGCTGAGCTCGTTATAGAAAAGTAGTTGTTCTAAAAAAGGGCTCTATCACTAGAGCCCTTTTACATTTTGTCAGATTGGAAGGCTTACTTAACGCATCAATACGTTACGAGTGAACTGTTTTTTCAACATCGCGCTGTATTCAGAGTTAAATGGTACTGTTGCATTTGCGCGCATCTCTTGAGGTAGTAGAGAGTTAGAGCTGTCTGCGTCTGGGTGCTGCGGCGCTGAACCAAACTCAGCATTGATTGCTGACTGTGTTTCTGCCGATGTTAACCAGTTGATGAATACAAGTGATGCTGCTTTGTGTTGGCTGTTTTTCGCTACCGTTACAAAGTTACCGCCGCCAGACATACCAAATTCAGGGATGTAGAATTTGATTCGATCTGTCAGTGCGCCACGCTTTTGTAGACCTGCTAGGTGGTCTTCCCAAGCTGGCGCCATGATGATTTCGCCATCATTGATACGCGTTAGACTGTCAGCGTTTGATGCTGTAATTAAGATGTCTTCTTTATTGCTTTGGTACCAATCCCAAGTGTCTGCCCATGACTTAATTACTTTTGGATCAGGCTTTTCAGTCATTTCAAAGTCACCGTTCACATGGCGAATTGTTGCTTCGATGAAGCGTTGGCCTGCACCACCACCATTTGGGTCGTTCACACCAAAATTCATTGGGTTATTCTTGATGTATTTTTCAATATCAGCAAATGATTGTGGTAGATCCGCTTCATTAATACGCCCTGAATCGTAAGCAATACCTGTCTGGTTACCCCAGAAAGTCACACCATAGCCTTGGCTATCAACGCCTTCCGCAGATTTGTTTAGTTTTTCAAATTCTGGCAATACGTTAAGTGGCATTAACGTGCTGTCTATTTTAAACGTTTTTAATGCTGTTGGGCCTAAAGCGACGATGTCCATTGAGCCTTGGTCTCGGCGGCTTTCTGCTTGTAGCTTGTTACGGTTACCATCGTGAGTACCTTCAGGGATACGCACCTTAATGCCTGTTTGCTCTTCGAAAGGTTTTACGAACTTACGCCATGCTGGTTGTAGGTACCAAACAGAGAAAGTCACAGAACCTTCTTCTTTCGCTTGAGCTTCAATCTGTTCCCAGCTCATTGTGTTGACGTCGTACGCCATTGCTGAGAAAGAGCTTGCTGCGATCAGTGCAGATAAGAGTGTTTTTTTCATAGTATCCTCTGAATTATGCTTTACCTGTAGATTGGGACAGGTAGTTTCCTTTTAGTAGACGTTCAATGAGCAGCATCAGCAATACATTCGGAATCACTAGAATCAGTGATACTACGGCAGCATCTGGGCGGATGAAAGAGTAACCCAAGAACGAATAGAGTATGGTAGGGACGGTAATAAAGTCAGGTGCACCAAGTACGAAAGCCATATTGAACTCTTCGATACTGATAACCAGACAGAAAATAGTAGACGCTAATAGGCTTGGCTTAAGCATAGGTAAAAATGCGTGTTTGAATGTACCAATCTTACCTGCACCCATGTCAGCACATGCATCAATTAGGTCTTGTGGAATTGCTTTAAAGCCTGCAGACAAAATACGGATTGCGTAAGGCAAAGCCAGTACTGTGTGAGCGATAACAATGTTGATGTAAGGGTCGTTTAATCCAAGCTCTAATAACATTGAACTAAAGAAAACCGCCAGAATCATTGATGGCATAACCATTGGTAGTAGCGATACCATTTCAGCAATTTTCTTACCTTTAAATTCAAATCGACCAAAAGCATAGGCGGTTGGCAGAGCCAGTGTGATTGTCAAAAAGGCCACTGCTGGAGCCACGCTGTAACTGTTGCGTAATGCTTCTGGTAGCGAGGTGTTGTTCCACACTTCAACCCAACGCCCAAAAGAGAGCACTTGTGGGAATAGATCTGGGTAACTCCATGGGTGACCAGGGTCGACCAACGACCACAAAATTGCCATCGCAAAAGGAATACCAAGCCACACGAGGTTAACCAGAATAAAGAAGCCGATAGAAATCGTCATGACCAGTTGAGTGTTAGACATCTGCTTTAAGCGGTTCATTTTGATGCCTCCACATTGATGACAGGTTTCTTACGAGTTGCAAATGGTTGAGTAAGTAGCGTTAGGACAACAGCAGAGATAGCCGCGAGAATCATAATAACCATGGCGATAACCGCTGAGTTCTCCCACTCATAATATTGGGTTGCGGTAATGTTCATTAACATTGCCAATGAATAGCTGCTGCGAGAGCCTGCTACAGCGGCAAACGAGAAGTCACCCAGAGCACCGATGAATACCAAAATAGAAGCAGCTTGCAGTGCTGGAATCGTCAATGGGAAGATGATATTTCTAAAACGAGACCAACGTGTTGCACCTAAGTCCAAAGCAGCATCAAGAAGGTCGGTACGAATACTCGCGATAGCACCAGTGATTAGAATTAAGGCAAAGGGTAGGTTTTTCCAAATTTGCAGGACCACAATGCTCCAACCAAATTTGTCGTTCGCCAACCTCATTGGCTTATCAATGATACCCATAAGCAGAAGTAGCTCGTTGAAAATACCGTGGTAAGCGATCACGTTCATCATAAGGAACGCAGCAACAAGACCCGGTACAAACATAGGTGCACGTAAAACACCAATAATGGCTGGCTTACCTGGTACCTCTTTTTGTAACCAAAGAGCAATAGGGTAGGCAAAAGCGACAGCGCCTAGAGTACCTAAGATTGAGGTTCGAAGAGAGTAACCCACAGATCGCCACAACACAGGGTCGTTAAGCGTTGTTTGCCAGTACTCAAGCGTAGGGTTTGTTTCACCCGTTAGGCTAAACGCACCAAAACTTTGGGCAATCACTACATAGAGTGCGCTCCCCATTAGCAGCGCTATCGTCCCTACACCGGGTATAAGTAACAGATAAGGCTTTAATTTCATGCTTCTACCTCTTCCAAAAAGCGAATAGCATGAGGAGGAATACGAACATTTAGTACATCACCACGTTGAGCAGTTACACGTCCGCTAAGCTGTAGGCGAATTTTTTGATCTTGTAGATTGCCAATCCAGCCAAATACATCAAGGTTATTACCTTGGAAAGCGCTAGAATCAACTGTGACTTGGAAGCTGTTTGGTGCTCCTGTTTCACACAGTTCTGCATCTTCTGGGCGCCAACAAATATATAGGTGTTGGCCACATGGTGGTGTGTTGGATTCAACCGTTAGGTCGGCTAAGTTGCAACTTACTTTGTAGCTATTGTCATTGTCATCAGATTCGACAAAGGCACTGTGAATGTTTGCAGCACCGATGAAGTCTGCGACAAAACGGCTGTTCGGTTGATAGTAAATTTCTTCTGGCGTACCAATTTGTTCAATCTGACCTCGGTTAAGAACGACGATGCGATCACTCATTGCTAATGCTTCTGCTTGATCGTGCGTAACATAGATAGAGGTTAAGTTATGCTGACGTTGCAGTTCTTTAATTTCGAAACGAACACCTTCACGCATCTTCGCATCAAGGTTTGATAAAGGCTCATCGAACAGAATAATGTCTGGGCGAGTCACCATTGCACGCGCCAAAGCGACACGTTGTTGCTGACCACCGGAAAGTTGACCAGGAAGCTTATCTTTATGCTCCATTAGGCCAACTTGCTCTAAGATCTCGGTAAGACGCTTGTGTTGCTCACGCTTATCGATCTTTTGCTGCTCCATACCAAAACAGATGTTGTGCGAAACACTGAGGTGTGGGAAAAGCGCATACGATTGAAAACACATCGCTGTATCGCGCTTTTCAGGTGGAGTATTCGTGACGATTTTCTCATTGATTAATATGTCGCCTTTAGTTGGCATTTGAAAGCCACCAATCATTTTCAACAGAGTGGTCTTTCCACAGCCACTAGGCCCCAACAAAGTGACGAACTCACCTTTCTTTACAGAGAAAGAGATGTCTTTTGAGGCAAAAAAATCACCGTAGCTTTTAGTGATAGCGCGCAATTCTAAAATGTTCATATTAACCTTTTTTAAAAAGTTTAATGTTTCCGTTAAGACTATTTTTAGTTTATTTCAAAAATATTACTTGGCGATAAAATTTGCTGAAAAATCACGCTTTGATCACGCCATAAAATATAAGTTATTGATATTTATGTGTATTTTATCGTGTCACAATTCTGTATTCACTCAGTTGACAAGTATGCCCTTAGGCGATTAATCTCTATTAAACTTTCTAAGGTAGTTTAATTGGTGTAGTAATGGCGTTCGATTTTAATGTCTCACATCAGGGCTCAGTTTTGGTAAATCCTCATAGAGGTGATTGCCTTTTTTACCCAGAAAACACGATGTTAGCGTTTCAAAGTGCGGTTGATAAAGGTGCGACCTGCATCGAAATCGATGTCGCAATGACAAGTGACAACCAGATTGTCGTTATCCATGACCCTAGTGTTGCACGTACTTCTAATGGGCTGGGTTATGTAGAGCAAATGACATTCTCGCAAATAAACGAGCTCGACTTTGGCTTATGGTTTGGTGAGCAATTTCGTGGTACCAAGATCTCTACCTTGTCAGAAGTGCTTGATTGGGCAATTACGCACAATATTGGATTGGTGGTCGAAGCGAAACAAAGACGTCGTCATCAAGAATTTAGTGAAGTGTTAATCGAGCTACTAAAACAAAAGCCACAAAGTCTGGAACTTATTCTATTGCTTGGCTTTGACCATTCCTTGATAAATCGGGCTAAAACCTTGTTGCCAGACATAAAAATTCAGGTTGTCACTTTAGCAAAATACCACGACCAAATAGGCGCGGTTTTGTCATCGAATGCGGATAGCGTTTGTGTTGAATACCCGTACGCCTCAAGAGAGGTATTACAAGCTTATAAAGATGCTGGCTTATCGGTACGTCTCTATTTACCAAATAAAGGTGAGAATATCGTGACGACTCAGTGGTTTAATCAGTATTATGGCTACGATGTTCACAGTGAAATCATCGATTGGATACGTAGTGGGCTGATAGACATGCTGAGTCATGATGACATCGATATGTTGAAAGATTTGATCAATGAAGCTGGCTTGAAAGCCATTTAAGGAAGCAGCTACCCATGTTACACCCTATTAAACCTGTTCAACTTGAGTTAACTCCGGGCCAAAAGAAGATTCTGGCGACTTGTCGTCAAGAAGGCTCAGTGTCTCGCGCAAAAGTAGTTGAGCTGACAGGGCTTCGCAGTGGTAGTGTCACCAGTATCTCGAAAGAGCTATTGGCGATGAACTTGATTAAGGAAGGGGCTAGAGTTCGTATTGGACGAGGTCAACCGATCATTCCTCTTGAGTTAAACCCTTATGCGGCCTTCTCGTTTGGCATTGCTTTTCATATCCAGCGGATTGAAATCGGCTTGGCGAACTTTTGTGGCACTTTAGTGGATAAGGTCATCATTCCTTACCAAGAAGATACCGCAATTGATGTGGTTCTTGGTCACATCCATCAAGAGATCATGGCTCTGATTGAAAAACAGAAGCTTCAGCATGCTCGTATTCTTGGGATAGGGGTTTCTTTACCTGGACCGACCAAAGGCGATCGAAAGAGTGTTTATACCGTTGAAGCGCTAGCGCATTGGCGTGACGAACCTTTGGCTGAAAAGTTTGGTCACTACTTCGATTGGCCTGTTTGGATCGACAATGACTGTAAATCAGCCGTTGTAGGCGAGTTTTATTCAGGTCAGTGGCCTGGGGTTAAGAATATGGTCTTGATTCAACTCGGTCATGGTGTTGGTGGTGGCGCGATCGTTAATGGCAAACTTTATCGAGGTAGTCGCCAGAACGCGGGTGAAATTGGTACTTACTTCAGCATTATTGGTGAGGAAAAAAAGCCAACTATTCGCGCTTTGCTCAAGCAATTGAATGAGGCTGGCTATTCCATCAATGACCCAGAGCAGATCCCAGATAGCAGCAACCCTATAGTACGTTCATGGCTTGATAACGCGGTTTATCAGTTACGACCATTGGTTATGTTGACGATAGGTTGGCTTGACCCGGATTGCGTGATTATTGCGGGTGAATGCCCTGCACACCTAAGCCAAATCATTATCGATGAAATGAATCTTACGCACGAATGGACTCAGTTCGAACGAGACTATCCAATTGCGCGTCTTTCTCCAACCAAAGTTGGAATGTCGCTGAATACTTATGGGGCTTGTATGTACCCAGTATTCCGCACACTAGGTATTTAATAAAACATCACTGGAACATCTAATTATGAAATTTGCACCGAGCGTGGGCGTTAAGTTCCACGAGGATGGCTCTGTCCGTCGTTTTCCGGGAAACACGTTTATTTGTCATGTCGACCCATCATTAGAACTCATTAACGAGTTAGCTTGGGCGCAAGAACAGCTCAAAGCAATGGAGTGTGGTTTTAAGTTCTCATACTTGCCGATTGAGTCGATGCATATGACCGTTTTCGAAGGAGTATGTGATCAGATTCGTTTGGCAGAGAAGTGGACGTCAAAGGTACCGCTAGACGCAACGCTATCGGAAACGACAGATTACTTTGCTAAAGCAGTGCAGGAAATTGGTCCTCACCAAGGATTTGAGATGGTGTATGACTATGTACACAACTGCCAGATTGGTGGTTCTGCAATTCGAATCAAGCCTGCAAATAATGAGACTAAGCAAGCGCTTGCTAACTGTAGAGAGCAACTGCGTGAAGCAACAGGTATCAATATGCCTGATTTTGATGATTACCATTTCCACATTACATTGAGCTATCGTGTCATCGAACTTGAAGAACACGAAAAAGCAGAGCTAGTGGCAACGACTGAGCGTATTGCAGAGCGTATTTCTAAATCGTTTGGCACATTAAAGCATCGAGCAGTTGAGTTCTGTACCTTTGAGGACATGTTTGAGTTCAAACCTCTGCTCACACTCTCTTAGTAAAAAGCGGCTAATATGGCCGCTTTTCTCTTCTTCCTATCTACTTAATTATCTCTTTAATCACTCTACGCGCCTTATCTTGATAACTACTTAACAAAGATAGAAATTTTATAAGTTTCTTAGGGCGTTTATTTGTTAAATCTTGCGGTTAGCTTCTAGACTCAAATTTGGTGTTTATATGCATTTAAGGGAGTAAGTCATGAAGCCAATCTCGGCGATAATCATAGCTATTTTAGCTTCTTCATCGGCCATTGCAGGTGAATCAAAACCCGCTACTGAAGCCACCATTGCAGCAAACAATAAAGTTGCGCAGACTCTACCATTTAAAGACAAGCAGGATTTTAAAGACGCTCAGCGCGGTTTTATTGCCAAGCAAGATACGGTCACTATTACTAATGAAAATGGTGATGTTGTGTGGGACTTGGAAGCGTATAAGAAATACATCACGTTAGAGAACCCAGCGCCTGATAGTGTTAACCCGAGCCTTTGGCGAAATGCTCAGCTAAATATGATCAATGGTTTGTTTGAAGTCACTGATGGCGTTTACCAGGTGCGTGGCTATGACCTTTCTAATATTACCTTTGTTAAAGGTGATACGGGCTGGATTGTTTTTGACCCTTTGATCTCTCAAGAAACTGCAAAAGCGGCTCTGGAGTTTGTTAACGCTGAGCTAGGGGAGCGTCCGGTTGTGGCGGTTATTTATAGCCATAGCCACATTGACCATTTTGGTGGTGTCCGTGGCATCGTTGATGAACAAGATGTTCTTGACGGTAAGGTAGAAATCATCGCTTCACATGGGTTTACTGAGCATGCTGTATCGGAAAACGTAATTGCGGGTAATGCAATGGGCCGTCGCGCGGTTTATATGTACGGAGCGCTGTTACCAAGAAACGAGCGTGGAGGCGTGAATGGTGGATTAGGGCAGACGACCTCTACTGGTTTGGCGACTTTGATTAAACCAACCGACATCATTGAAAAAACGGGTGAAGAGCGCACGATTGATGGCGTGAAAATGGTATTCCAATATACCCCAGGATCTGAGGCTCCAACCGAAATCAATACTTACTTCCCAGAGAAAAAAGCATTGTGGATGGCGGAAAACGCGACGAATACAATGCATAACATTTTGACCTTACGTGGTGCTCAAGTGCGTGATGCGCTGAAATGGTCTAGCTACTTGCAAGAAACGATTGAAATGTGGGGTGACGAAGTTGAAGTGAAATTTCAAAGTCACCATTGGCCGATGTGGGGACAGGATGATATCAACGACTACTTTAAGAAGCAGCGTGATATGTACAAATACACCCACGATCAAACTGTACGCTTAATGAACCAAGGTTATATTGGCTCTGAAATCTCCGAGATCATCCAGTTCCCTGATGAGATTGAGAACAATTGGAGCACTCGTGGTTACTACGGCACTTTGCGCCACAATAGTCGTGCGGTGTATCAGCGCTATATGGGCTGGTACAACGGTAATCCTTCCGATCTAAATAACCTTCCACCGACCAACGCTGCTGTAAAATATGTTGAATACATGGGCGGAGAACGTGCCGTGATCGAAAAAGCGAAAGCTGACTTTGACGCGGGCAAGTATCGCTGGGTAGCAGAGGTGCTAAAACATGTCGTGTTTGCCAACCCGCAGAGTAAGAAAGGTAAAGAGCTGCTTGCTGATACCTATGAGCAGTTAGGTTATCAAGCAGAGTCTGGACCTTGGCGCTCTGTCTACTTGCAAGGTGCGTATGAACTAAGAAATGGTACGCCTTCTACTGGGGGAACCAACACAGCATCGCCGGATATTATCAAAAACATGCCACCAGAGATGTTATTTGATTATCTAGCAGTGCGTATTTTGCCAGAGAAAGCTGCAGGGAAAGACTTTGCAATCAATATTAACTTCACCGATCTTGATGAAAAGTACACGCTTTATGTTGAGAACTCCGTGTTAAACCATACGACTAAGCAGACTGATAAGCCAGATGTGACACTGACTTTGACGAAAGGTGCTTTGGATGATGTTCAACTGGGTAATGTGACGTTAGAGCAAGCTATCGCTAACGGTGACATTGAATTAGATGGAGACAAAGACGTCTTTAAAGACTTCGTTGGGATGCTAGATACCTTTAACTTCTGGTTCAATATCGTTACCCCATAAATTAGGAGCACAGTATGAAGCAGGGCCTATGTTTGCTTTTTGCTGCCCTCACAATAGCGAGCCCAATGAGTTGGGCTTGCTCATACGATGGGCAGTTTAATAACCCTTTTTCTGAAAGTTACCCAGGCTCTTTGGATGTAGCGATTGCTACACAGCAAGCGATTAAGAGTCAGACTATTGCAGCTCCTCAGCGTTTGGAAGGAGGGCAAGGTTTACGTCGAGCAAGTTGGTGGTTAAATTTGATGGTTGAGAGTAACCCTAATTTGCCTTCGGGCACTTATATTTATTTGGTCGACAGCCAGCTATGGTCACAATATCAACCTGACAAACGACTCGCTGTACATGTCAGTGCTCCTGAATCGACAGCAAATGTTTTGCTTATCTCTGAAGCGGCACTTGGTAGTGTCATTAGTGATAAGATTACGCTAGATAAAGCGGAAGAGCTTGGCCTAGTTATCCGCGGGTAACTAGAGTTGTTAGATGAGTTAAAGCGGTCAGTGTGGCCGCTTTTTTTCATCCTTAATTTTGACAATTTGTGACCCTAACCACTTCATATTCTTGATCTAACTCAACCAAGGTTGTGACTACCTCTTTCGGGGTGGTCGAATCCTACCTCAACTCACATACACTCACCCCTAAACGACTACAATTAATATGGTTATATGTAGACGAAGAGTGAGAAATATAGCGCTTTATTGCACTAGCACTCACGCTTCACTGGGATAGTGTAATGAGTAATCCTAAAGCAAAAATTTCAGAAAGTCGGCGTCGATTTTTACGCGACACGGCAAGAACAGCAGCGGGTGTCGGCGCTGTGGCAACTGTGCTGGGTTTGCAGTCAGTGCAAACCCAAGCTAGAGACGGTTCAGGTGTGCCTATTAGGCCGCCCGGAGCCTTAGAAAAAGGCGAGTTCGAAAAAGCGTGTACTCGTTGTGGGTTATGTGTTCAAGCTTGCCCTTACGATACATTAAAGCTTGCAACGTTGCTTTCATCGGTCGAATCAGGGACCCCATACTTTGATGCACGAGCAATTCCGTGTGAAATGTGTGAAGACATTCCATGTGTTGTGGCTTGTCCTAGCGGTGCGCTAGACCCTTCATTGACTGATATTGACCAGGCTCGGATGGGCACAGCGGTATTAATAGACCACGAATCGTGTCTTAACTGGCAAGGTTTACGATGTGATGTGTGTTACCGAGTTTGCCCACTCATAGACGAAGCAATTACGCTTGAACATGTTCGCAATGAACGTACTGGTTATCACGCCAAACTTATCCCCACGGTCCATTCTGATAAGTGTACTGGTTGTGGCAAGTGTGAACAGGCATGCGTCACCGAAGTTGCTGCGATAAAAATCATCCCTACGGAACTCGCTAAGGGCAAAATGGGCGCCCATTATCAATTAGGCTGGGAAGAAATTACCAAACCTTTAGATAATAGCGAGCCTGATCAAGTGATTCCTTCAGGTGCGCTAGAGTCGTTAGGAGGGAAGCTGTAATGGCTAAGAATCTTGCTAAAGACGCAGGTAAAGAAGCGGCTCAAAAACTGGGCTGGTGGCACGCTCATCGTTTTTTGATTTTACGTCGCTTATGTCAAATCAGCGTAATTGGTTTATTCCTTTTAGGACCAACGATTGGGATTTTGAAAGGTAACTTATCTTCTAGCTTACTGCTTGATACGGTGCCACTAACCGATCCACTTATCTTTTTGCAGATTGTCTTTACTGGGCATATGCCAGAACTCAGTGCCATTATAGGTGTTGCTATTGTGGTCGGATTTTATGCACTGGTTAGTCCTAGGGCATTTTGTGGTTGGGTTTGCCCGATGAATGTCGTGACTGATTTTGCTGCTTGGCTCAAACGCAAACTCGAGATTAAAGCGAGTTTTCGCTGGAACCCTCAATTGAGATATTGGCTTCTTTTTGCTTTGCTCATTGGTAGTGCGGCATCAGGCACTATTTTGTGGGGCTGGATAGATCCTGTTGCTGCTCTGCACCGAGGCATTCTATTTGGAATGGGGGCGGGATGGATCTTAATCTTGTTGGTGTTCGTCGTCGATTTGTTATTGGTAGACCATGGTTGGTGCGGTCATCTATGTCCTCTTGGAGCGACATATGGGGTGATTGGGCGTAAGAGTTTGATTCGTATTACAGCGACCAACCGAGAAGCGTGTACCAAGTGTATGGATTGCTACAATGTTTGTCCTGAGCCGGTAGTTTTGCGTCAACCACTCAAAGAAGGAGACCGACGGGTGATGGATCAAAACTGCATGAGTTGTGGACGTTGTATCGATGTTTGCCCAGAGAATGTGCTGGAGTACAAAACCATATTTAAGGTGAAGCCTGAATAAACTGAAACCACGACAATAGGTCGTGGTTTTTTATTTTACGCAGGCTATTTCGCCATAAGAAACGGCTTTACTGACTGCATAGTGAGCGACGACTTACTCACCTATTTTCATCTCTCTGAGCTTACTTTGGATAGCCTCAATTGCCATCACAACGGCAATCGGTGGTTTTTGAGAGTAAGCGTGTAAAGCATATAGGTTGGTCAACGGTAGCTCATAATCGGGTAAACAAGGCGCGAGCGTTGGATATTGTTTGATAAGGAAGTCTGGAATGATTCCAACACCTAAACCCAGTGACACCATTGTGGCGACTTGATTGATGGTGTTTGCTCTATGGGACGCAGTGAAGCGAAATGTTTTCACTTCATCACTTGTTTGGTTTTGTAGAGTGTGATGAATGTGCTTACGTTGCCAATGGTTAGCAACATACGCAGCCGAAGAAAGCTCGTCTCGAGAGTGGTTTGCTTGGCAAAGAACATCTCTAAATGCGCCTATCTTTCTTTGGCGATAGCTACTATCTGCGGACTCGCCGACTCGAATCGCTAAATCAATATTGTGTTGCATTAAATCGAGTTGATGATCATCAGCAATAAGCTCAATTCTAACTTCAGGATAACGAACAAATGTGCTTGCAACGGCTGGGGCGACCACGCTTTCCATTAAGGCGTGGGGAGCGGTAAGGGTCACGGAACCAGAAGGAGTCGTCTGAGCTTGTTTGATTTCGTCCCAAGCTTGGTCAGCGATAGCGTGCATTGCTAGACAATGCTGATAGAAGCGCTCCCCTTGAGGCGTTAGGCTCTGTTTTCTCGTGGTTCGTTTAAGCAATACGGTATCAAGCTCCTGCTCGAGCTGTTTCAACGCGCTGCTCAAAACGGACTTTGATAACTCAAGCCTTTCTGCAGCTTTGGAAATAGATCCGCTCTCAACAATGGCAAGGAATAGGCTCATCTGGCGATGTTTATTCATTTGATTGTTCTCTTTATTAGAACAGTAAGTTCTTATTCGTTTGTTTTTCTTTGTTAATAGTAACACTAAACTGAGCGCATTGATTTAGAGGAGAACAAACTATGAGCCAATCTGTATTAGAAGCATGTCAGGCAGGAATTGAAGCTTGGAAAACAGCGTTTAACCAACAAGATGCAAAAGGGTGTGCAGAGCAGTACGCCGAAGGCACAACAATGCACGCTAAGCCATTTGGTACATTTGATGGTCGTGAGCAAATTCAGTCTTTTTGGCAAAACATTATGGACCAAGGTTTCTCAGATGTTTCTTATACAGAAACAGAGTGGGAAAAGGTCGATGACAATAACTACATTTTGACCTCTAAGTGGACAATGAATAAAGCATTTGGTGTCGTACATAAAGAAGTTTGGACACTACAAGATGACGGAAAAGCGCGTTTAACCTACGATGAGTTCGAAGTTTTAGGCGAGCGATAAAAGTGAAAAGGCAGTGATTCAATGATCACTGCCTTTTTAGCTAGATCGGGTGTGTTATTCAGTTGGGGCTAGCGCGCTCTTATTCATTACGACCATTGTCAGTATGTCTCGATCGCCTTCGTTTTCACCGTAACCGTGAGATTTCACCGCCCAAAACGCGCCTTTTTCTTCAATGAGTCTCCAGTCCCACTTGTAGCCATCTTCAAATGCTAAGTGTAAATTACCATTATCTTGGAACTCCCAAGTGATGGTTTCTGATGTCCCTTTATCAACTTTCGTGTATTTACCAGTACCATCGTCCATCAAGAGCATTTGGCGTTTCTTCTTACCTTTATTGAATGAGAAGACCAATTCCTGATCAACTACCATATCATCAGTAAAGATCTCATAGCCGCCACATTCCATGACTGCCTTATCAAACATCTCTTGAGTGTAACTCGCCCCTGAACCATCACCAGTAGTACAAAGGTTGGATTTTATTGCTTGTTCTTCGGGAGAGGAGGTTGATTGGCAACCCGCTAGAATTGCTACGGAAAGAAAAGTCACTGACGTTATTAGTTTCATATTTAAGCCTCATTCCTTGATTGGTATTGCGCGTTTAGCCTAGTAAATGCTCAATAAGGAAAGACCATAATCTCGAGTTCGTCAAACTCACAAAAGGTACTGGATAGGAAAAAATAAGATTAGCCACTGCAGAAGGCAGTGGCTAATTGGTGTGACAAAGAAGTTAGTACCCCATCAACTGCAGTAGATTCTCTGCAGTTTTTACCGCCTCTTTTCGGTTGGCGATATTGAGCTTTTGGTAGAGATTTCGGATGTGGGTCTTAATTGTTGTGCCCGCGACATCGAGTTCTTGAGCGATTTGCTCATTACTGAAGCCTGAGTAGATTAACCCAAGTACTTGCCACTCACGTTGTGTTAGCGGGCTTGTACGAACCAATTCGGGTATGTTCGGGTGATTTACCAACTTCTCTATGAACTCTTCGTCAAAATGGACTGAGCTGCTGCGCTGAGTGGTTGAAATATCTTTAAGTAGTTGCTGAGTTCGATGGCGTTCTAAATCGTTCAACTCATTGTTCTTACTTAAAGACTCTAAGATATGCCCTACCTTGCTGCCATCAACCAGGAAGTTACCAATAATCCCGGTTTGATTGGTTAAAGAAAGTGCCTGTTTGAGAAGATCACGAGCTGACGCGTCATCTTGCTGTGACGTTGCTAGAACTGCTTCAACAATCAGGTTACGGTTTCTGTCAGTCACGAGTTCATTCTCTTCGGCCTGCTGCTGCAAAAACGTCAGAGTTTCATTGGCATCAGTGTATTTTGCTAAGGCGATTTGAGCACGAGCAATGTTACGCCATTGCAGCTGAGTAAAGTGGTTGCAAGCTTGCTCTGGACGCACAGTGGTTTCTAGCCATTGTTCGATAGAATCAAGGTCATCACGTGCTTGCCAATACAAGATAAGTGAAAGCGAGGCGTTCGCCGTCCAATCTACGTGATAAGTCGACTGTTTAAGTAGGTGAGTGATTTGCTCGATGAACTTACCCGCTTTATCGATTTCTCCTCTACCAATGGCAATTCGCGCTAACATTGAGTAGCTGTGTAAATGCTTACTTGGACTGTGATTACCCAGTATATCTAGCCCCTTGTATGCGCACTCTTCCGCTTCATCTAATCGATTCCAACACCATAAGATTTGTGCACGAATTCGAAGTAAGAACTCATGCAGAGGAACTTGCTGCAGCTGATGTTCTTCGATCAGTTTGAATGCATTGTCTTGAATTTCAAAAGCAGCTTGTACATAACCTTGAGCAATCAAGATTTCGCTTTGCTGCAACATTGCCCATAGAGCTTGATGGTAAACTTGATACTGACGAGCAAGCTTTTCAGTTTGCTGCATCATTGGCAGAGCACGACTTAAATGGCCAAGTACATGATTCACTTCACCGACAACTGAAGTGGCAACGATACGACTGCGGTAAACGGTGCTATCTAACTGACTTAGCGCGAGCTCCGCGAGTTCTAGAGCTTTTTCAGGTTCATTCTGGTTGATGGCAACCTGAGCACGCAGTGCATTGAATTCACCTTGTTCTTTGGTGCTTAGCACAACACTGAACTGAGCCATCTGTTCATCTGCTTTTGACAACAGATCACCGACGTCGTTATATCTGTGTTGGCTCTGAGCTAACCACGCCTGAAGCATGCAAAGTTTTGGTTCACTGTAGAGCTGTTCTGGTGCAAGTGAGTTGATGGCGGTTTCAAGGGATTGAAGTTCACCACCATTAAACATTTTCCAACCAAATTGGCTCAAGATATCGGCCGTGAGTTGGCGATCATTCGCTTCTTGCGCGTGGTGCAGAGCTTGGTGCGGAGAAGAAAGTTTTAACCACGCTTTCGCCGCAGTTTGGTGGAGTTTCTTTTCTTGCTGTGGAATACGCGCGCTGCGTTCGTGGGCTAGAAACTCGGCAAATAGATTGTGGAAGCGATACCAGTTTTGTTCACCTTCAAGTGGGTGAATAAACAGGCCGAAGCGATTCAATGATTCGATCATGCTTAGTGCGTCTTCACGCTCGGTCAGTTCTGATACCAAATAATCGTTGAAGTGATCAAGTACCGAACATTGCAGCAAGAATTGACGTGTTTCTTTGTCAAGTAAATCAAAGACTTCCTCGACTAAGTAGTCCCAGAGATGTGCGTGGTTGAATTCAGAAAAAGACTCGGCGGATTGAGCAAGCGTTTTATGTTGATGCTGGGCTTGCAGCGCGATCAATTGAAGCGCTGAAGGCCAACCTTCGACATAGTTGCGTAAGTTGGTTGCTGTGGTGTCATCAATACCATCGGCCACGCGTTGATTAAAAAATCGTGTGGTTTCTTCAGTATCAAATGCCAGAAGCTCATCACCAATTTCGATCATCAAATCACGTACACGCAGGTTAGCTGTACCTAAAGGCGGCGCTGCTCGGCTAGTAACGACTAAAGTCAGGTTGTCGGGCATGTGCTTTAGGAAAAAGCGCATTGCTTCATGAATATCGTCATCGTTAATTAGATGGTAGTCATCGAGCACCAAGTAGCATTCTTGGTGAAAACTAGAGATCTCGGTGAAGACCTCCCCAAATAAGGAATGGAGGGATGAAAATTGACGCTTTTCTGCCAATTTTTGCGAGTTGGGACAGCTGCCATCAGTCGCTTTGTTTAGTGCTTGAAGCAGGTAGTTCATAAAACGAAACGAATCGTTATCACTGTCATCAATGCTGTACCAACCAACGTGAGATTTGTCTGATAGCCACTGCGCAGCCATGGTGGTTTTGCCATAGCCCGCTGGTGAGCGAAACAATACCAATTTATAGAACGGTGCTTGTTGTAACAGATCTAAAACTCGAGGGCGTACGATTGCGTTATGTAAGCGCCCCGGACGTGTCAATTTAGAAGGAATCCACATCTCTCTATTCCCTTTGTTCCACCAAAGTGTGCCACTAGTGACTCTAGTAGCGGTCTGAGAAAGATGTTACTTGAGAAAAGTGAGGGCAGTTATCAGCCAAAGGTCGGATTTTTGTGTGATTCACAGTTTGTACGGAACTACGCCCTTAAAGTGTGATTTCCGTCACTTTTAGATCTTGGTTTGAATGGGGTGTGAATGCCTGTTTGCACCAAAAAACATGAAATTTGCATCAAATAGTAATTCTTAATGTGATCGAGCGTGCATATTCATCAATTGAGTATTTTGTAAGACACGGAACTTTAATACATCAGATGTAGGGTAAATTCGTTGGCGGTGTGATCTCAATCACCCGGGCTCAGCTGTGTTGAAAATTTAATGAGAGTTAGATCACTGAGTTGCGGGTAGTACGCCCTCTACGCCCTGTGTCCTCCTCCTAATACGCCGTCTAGGTGGGAGGATGTTTCGCAGATTATATCCATGCACGATATGTCTCAGATGGATTAGAACCAATAAGTGAGATTTCTCTAATGAAACCTACGCAACAGAAAAAATTTGATAAAGCCGCATTCCAAGAAAGTGTAAAACAACATTTATCGACCACTTACGCGAAGACCGAAGCAACTGCTACGCCGCGTGATTGGTATTTAGCAATGGGTCGAGCACTCGCTGAGCTCACTACACTAGACCTACTTAAAACTGAGCAAGACCCTAAAATTCAAAGCGCAAAAAGCGTTAACTACCTATCTCTAGAATTCCTAATCGGTCGCCTAACAGGTAACAACCTTATCAGCATGGGTCTGTATGAGCAGATCACAGAGGCGATGGAAGAACTAGGCCACAACCTAACTGACCTACTTGAAGAAGAGCGCGACCCATCATTGGGTAACGGTGGTCTTGGTCGTCTAGCAGCATGTTTCATGGATTCATGTGCGGCACAAGAGTTCCCAACAGTAGGTTACGGTCTGCACTACGAGTACGGCCTATTTAAGCAATCTTTCCAAGATGGCCGCCAAAAAGAAGCGCCAGATGCATGGCGTGGTGTTGAGGGTTACCCATGGGAAGTTGCCCGCCCAGAATTAGCACAAAACATCGGCTTCTACGGTCATGTAAACGTTGAATACGTTGACGGTCGTGAAGTACGTACTTGGGTTCCAGGTATGGAAGTGAAAGCGATGCCTTGGGATCTACCTATCGTTGGCTATGAATCAGACACGGTTTACCCACTACGTCTTTGGGAATGTCAGGCGATTGCCCCGTTCTCATTAGCAAGCTTTAACAACGGTGACTACTTCGAAGCACAGCACGGCCTGATCGATGCTGGTAACATCACAAAAGTACTTTACCCTAATGACAACCACGAGAAAGGCAAGACTCTGCGCTTAATGCAGCAGTACTTCCATGCTGCAGCATCTGTGCGTGATATTTTACGTCGCCATGAAGCGGCAGGTTATTCACTTGCTGATCTACCTAAGCAAGAAACTATTCAGTTAAACGATACGCACCCAACGATTGCGATTCCTGAACTGATGCGCATCCTACTTGATGAGAAAGGTCTGTCTTGGGATAAAGCATGGGAAATCAGCGCAAATACGTTCGCGTACACTAACCACACGCTACTTCCAGAAGCTCTTGAAACTTGGCCTGAGTCGCTAATCCAGCGCCTACTGCCTCGTCACATGGAAATTATCTTTGAAATCAACCACCACTTCTTACAAGACGTTCGTAAAATGTGGCCAGGTGACGGTGAGAAGCAAGCGAAGCTTTCTATCATCCAAGAGGGTTTCAACCGCATGGTTCGCATGGCTAACCTATGTGTGATTGGCTCTTACAAAGTAAACGGTGTAGCGGCGCTTCACTCACAGCTTGTTAAGAAAGACCTGTTCCCAGAGTTCAACGAAATCTTCCCAGGGAAACTGACCAACGTTACAAACGGTATTACGCCGCGTCGTTGGTTGAAGTTCTGTAACCCTGGTCTATCAAATCTAATTACTGACAAGATCGGTAATGAGTGGCCTGCGAAACTAGAACAGCTTGAAGGTATTGCTCAGTTTGCAACAGATGCAGAATTCCAAAAAGAATTCATGGCAGTTAAGAAGCAAAACAAACAGCGCCTTGCTGATTGGGTTCAAGAGAACATGGGTATCGAGCTAGATACTAACGCTATCTTTGACGTTCAAATTAAACGTCTACATGAATACAAGCGTCAGCACCTAGACTTGCTACACATTCTGTCTCTATACCACCGCATCATTAACGAACCTGATTTCGAATGTACGCCACGTGTATGTTTCTTTGCAGCGAAGGCAGCGCCGGGTTACCACCTAGCGAAAGAGATCATCTTCGCGGTGAATAAGGTTGCAGAGAAGATCAACAACGATCCTCGCATTGGCAACAAGCTGAAAGTGGTCTTCATCCCTGACTACCGTGTAAGTATGGCAGAAATCATCATTCCAGCAGCAGATGTTTCTCAGCAAATCTCGCTAGCAGGTAAAGAAGCGTCTGGTACAGGTAACATGAAGATGGCGCTAAACGGTGCGCTAACTATCGGTACGATGGATGGTGCAAACGTGGAGATCCGTGAAGAAGTAGGCGATGAAAACATCTACATCTTCGGTCTAGACGTTGACGGTGTTCAAGAAGTTCGTGCTCAAGGTTACAACCCATACGATTACTACCACTCAGATCCATTGCTAAAAGCATCGCTAGATCTTCTAGCGGGTGAAGAGTTTACTCCAGGTCAACCTGGTCTGCTTCGTGCAACACTTGATAGCTTGCTTGATGGTGGTGACCCATACCTATGTCTGGCTGACTTTGCCTCTTACGTACAAGCACATGAAGAGATGGGCAAACAGTATAAAGACCAAGCAGGCTGGGCTAAGAAAGCGATTCTTAACACCGCCTTGGTTGGTAAGTTTACATCAGACCGCTCGATTCGAGACTATGTAAACAACATTTGGAAATTAGAGTCAGTAAAACGCTAATTTCACGATAAACAGCCAAGGCCTTCGGGTCTTGGCTCTACTCTTTTATTAACTATAAACAACCCTACAATTTTGAAGGTATTGCAGTCCTTCGGAGAGAGCGATGAAAGAAAATAACGCATTAAAACAAGTCGCTGAAATGGCGAGAATTGCCGACAGCTATGTTAGCGCGTGGGGAGATGAAGCTAAGGTAGAAGACGATACGATTCGTCACTTATTAGCGTCTTTAGGCTATGACACAACCAATGATGAAACTCTTCTAAAATCAGCTGAGAAAAAGCACAAGAAAGAAGTATTAGACCCTGTGCTTGTGGTTCGCGATGGTGAGCCTGTTGAAGTTGTACTAAATCTTGGCGCAAGTGCTCGCGAGAGTGAATTTAGTTGGCGTCTAGATACAGAGCAGGGAGAGGTACTTGAAGGCTATCTTCAGTCGCAAATTGTTCGCGATGAGCGCAAAGAGGGTGGCCCTTTAGTGTTTGCATTACCAAGCGATATTGCTTGGGGATACCACAAACTGACCATTACGCGTAAACGTCGTAAAGCGCCTTATGAGATGACACTGATTGTGACGCCAAAAGCGTGTTACAAGCAAGATGGCATTTTAAATGGCAAGAAAATGTGGGGGCCAAGTGTTCAGCTTTACACACTGCGTACTCAGCATAACTGGGGTATTGGTGACTTTGGCGATCTAAAGCAGCTTGTTGCGGATATTGCTTCTCGTGGTGGTGATTTTGTTGGTCTAAACCCAATTCACTCACTCTTCCCAGCCAATCCAGAAGGTGCGAGCCCATACAGCCCATCTTCTCGTCGTTGGTTAAATATTCTCTACATCGATGTGAGTTCAGTACCTGAGTTTGCATTGAGCATTGAAGCGCAGCAAAAAGTAGGCAGCGCAGACTTCCAACAACGTCTACAAAAAGCGCGTGAATCACACTGGGTAAACTACAGTGAAGTCGCTGACCTAAAACTGAGCGTACTACCACAGCTGTTCGAAGAGTTTAAAAAGCGTCACTTAGACAAGAACACAGAGCGTGCACAAACTTTCTTAGAGTTTGTTGAAGAGGGTGGTGAAAGCCTAGTTCATCAAGCAGCGTTTGATGCATTACATACTAAATTGCATAACAAAGACTCTAACGTTTGGGGCTGGCCTGTATTCCCTGAAGAGTATCGCCGTTTCGAAAACAGCGCAGTGCAGAAGTTTATCGAGCAAAACCAAGATCAAGTACACCTATACATGTACCTTCAATGGATTGCCGATGTTCAGATCAAAGAAGCACAAGCTCTGGCAGAAGAGAAAGGCATGTCAGTGGGCTTATACCGTGACCTTGCCGTTGGTGTGGCAGATTCAGGTTCTGAAACGTGGGCTGATGATGGCAACCTAATCATGGATGCAAGCATTGGTGCGCCGCCGGATGTGTTAGGGCCACTAGGTCAAAACTGGGGCTTACCACCGCTTAATCCACAAGTGTTGCAAGCTACAGGTTATGATGCTTACATCAAGCTGCTTCGTGCCAACATGAAGCATTGTGGTGCATTGCGTATTGACCACGTACTTGGTCTATTACGTCTGTGGTGGATTCCGAAAGGAGAAAACGCAACGAAAGGCGCGTACATCTACTACCCAGTTGAAGATATGCTGGCAATTCTAGCGCTAGAATCACACCGTCATCAATGTAGTGTGATTGGTGAAGATCTAGGCACTGTGCCAGATGAAATTGTGGAAATCTTGCGTGATGCAGGCGTTCACTCATACAAGGTGTTCTTCTTTGAAACATCGGAAGATGATGGTGGCTACATTTCACCAGCGCATTATGCTGAACAATCTATGTCAGCACTATGTACCCATGATATGCCAACGATCCGCGGCTTCTGGCATTGTGATGACTTGAAGATGGGTGAAGAGCTTGGTTTGTATCCTGATGCAGAGCAGCTAAAAGGTTTGTTTGCCGATCGTTTGGAGTCGAAACAAGGTATCTTGGATTCTGTGGCGTGGCATGGCTACCTACCTGAAGGTGTAGGCCGTGATGCGCAATATGTCCCAATGGATTCTTACTTAGCGGAAGCGCTTCAAATGCATGTTGCAGCGGGTTCCTCAACGCTACTCAGCGTACAGTTAGAAGACTGGTTGGAAATGGATAATCCAGTCAATATTCCGGGTACGGTAGATGAATATCCAAACTGGCGTCGTAAACTGTCTATGAACCTTGACGAAGTCTTCGCTCACGCAGGTGTAAACCGCATTGCGCATAAGTTGACCGAAGTTCGAGCTAAGGTGAGTAAGTAAACATCAAGTTGCATGGTATACATAGAAAATGATCGATTTGGTCACTCTAAGTAGAGCAGTAATTCGGTAAACTTACTGGATATTATTTAAGCCCGCACATTGCGGGCTTTTGGGGTCATTGGCCTCTGTGCCAGCTGCGCTAAATAATGGCTTTAGCTGGAATCATAACAACCGAGAAAATCGGACTATCGAAAGTTAGGTTAGGGAGAGAATTAACTTGAAAACCAAAACGTTAGATAAGGCAACAAAGACATATAACCAACTTTCACATGCTGCGTTTGCTGACCCATTTTCCTTTATCGGCCCATTTATCGACCCTACACAGGGAGCGCTGCGAGTTTGGATGCCTGGGGCTGATAGTGTTGCGTTAGTTATTGAAGATGAACGCATTGAATTAGAGCGTGAAGATGCTTCAGGCTTTATTCTTAAACAAGAGAAAGATCTGCACCTAACCCACTACTTGTTAGCAGTGAATTGGGATGGTAATGAAGTGCTGGTGGACGATCCGTACCAATACCACACCATTTACGCTGAGTATGATGAGCTTCATACACCAAAAGAGATGTATAAGCAGATGGGCGCTCAGTTCATCACTCTTGAACGTGGCGGTAAGCAGATCTCTGGTACACGCTTTTTAGTGTACGCTCCACATGCGACGGCTTGTAGCTTGGTTGGTGAATTTAACCAATGGGACGGGCGCCGCACGCCAATGCAGCGACTAGATTATGGTATTTGGGGTATCTTCATTCCCAACCTACCAGAAGGTACCCAATATAAGTTTGAGCTGAAAGGTCCAAATGGAGAAGGGCTACCGCATAAAGCTGACCCATGGGGCGCCTATGCTGAGCAATATCCTTCATTCTCATCAGTGACTTATGACCATTCGCGTTATGAGTGGGAAGACTCTAAATGGCAAACTCGCTCGGTCACTGAAAAACGCAAAGAAGCGCTGTCTTTCTATGAGCTACATGCTGGCTCTTGGCGTCGTAACGAAAATGGTGACTTTCTTAACTACCGTGAGTTAGCTGAGCAGCTTATCCCTTACTTAGTTGATATGGGGTACACCCATATTGAACTGATGCCAGTGTCAGAACACCCATTTTATGGTTCTTGGGGCTACCAGCCAGTTGGTTTATTTGCGCCGACCAGTCGTTTTGGCTCACCTGATGATTTCAAATTCTTCGTCGACCAGTGTCACCAAGCGGGTCTTGGTGTTGTTCTAGATTGGGTACCTGCACACTTCCCATCAGATGATCACGGCTTGGCTAATTTTGATGGGACGCCTCTGTTCCACGATCCTGATCCTCGTCGTGGTTGGCATCAAGATTGGAACTCTTACATCTACGATCTTGGTCGTGAGCATGTTCGCCGTTTCTTGGTTTCCAACGCATTGTACTGGTTCGAGCAATTCCATATTGACGGTATTCGTGTGGATGCGGTTGCGTCTATGTTGTATCTGGATTACTCACGTAGCCACGATCAGTGGATACCAAACGTGGATGGTGGCAACGAAAACTACGATGCTATTGCGACATTGAAGTGGATGAACGAAGAGGTGTACAAACACTTCCCGAACGCGATGACGATTGCTGAAGAATCCACAGCTTTCCCAGGTGTATCAGCACCAACCTTTATGGGCGGTTTAGGCTTTGGCTTTAAGTGGAATATGGGTTGGATGCACGATTCTCTGTCTTATATCCAAGAAGAGCCCGTACACCGTAAATACCACCATGATACTGTTACCTTCCCGCTAGTTTACGCGCACAGTGAAAACTACGTCTTGTCTCTATCACATGATGAAGTGGTTTACGGCAAAGGTTCGATTCACAATAAGATGCCGGGTGATGAGTGGCAGCAAACGGCTAACTTACGTGCATACCTAGGTTATATGTATGCTCAGCCGGGTAAAAAGCTTAACTTCATGGGTGCGGAGTTTGGTCAAACTGCGGAGTGGAACCATGATGATCAACTGCAGTGGTTTTTGCTTGAGTTTGAACGTCACCAAGGGGTTCAAGCGCTAACTCGTGATCTTAATAAGCTATATACGTCTGAAAAGGCAATGTACGAGTTGGATTGTGAGCCTCGTGGTTTTGAGTGGCGCCTACAAGATGCAGCAGAAGCGTCTGTATTAGCTCATGAGCGTTTAAGCGATAACGGTGAACGTATTCTCGTGGTGACTAACTTCACCCCAGTACCGCATGATGAATTCCGCTTAGGTGTTCCACTCGCGGGTGAGTATGAACTGTTACTCAATACGGATGATAGTAAGTACAATGGCAGTGACTACCAAATTCACTCCAATATTGCTTCTGAGCAAGTGGAAAGTGAAGGGTTAAAACAATCACTGTCGCTGCGTCTACCGCCTTTGGCAACGGTATTCTATAAGCTCAAATAACGATTTGTTATACAGCTATTCGAAAGGTCAGCGTTTATCGCTGACCTTTTTGTTTTTGGGAACAGTACAGGAAGAACTATTCGCTAATTTGAGGGTGAGTAAATTGTTGGTACAAAGGCAGTTGCTCACGCAGGTTCTTGAAGGTGTTACGTGCACTCTCTTTAGTGAGGCTATTGATGATCCAGTCAGGCAGGATACCTCCAGGGTTAGCAAATGCAGTATATTCAATCAAGGTTGTACCATTGGTGAGCTTTTGCAGAGTCCAAGTCGCGTCCACATTGCGGATACGAATATAACCTTCTTGTTCTGGCAATACGGAATCAGGTGCGTCTTCGATATCTAACGTAAAGCCTAGTTCATCAAGAGTGTATTTTGAGTAGGTGACCATGTCTCTATCACGCGCAGGCCAAGGCGCGGTGAACTGGGTGTAGACAATGTTTTCTGTCGCAGAAACTTGCGATAGAACTCGGCTATGACTGACGTTATCTATTAAGTTCGGTACATTGTCGCTATCTTCTAGGAGGGTTAAGAAAGCGCCGTAACTGGTCGGTGTGAACATCTGGGCGCGCACTTCTACCAAACCATCACTGTGTTCACGAGAATAGATAGATATTCCGTCGTTATCGCCTTCGAACTGCCAACCACTAAACGCTTCTGCCCAGACAGGGAGAGAAGTGAACAATCCGATCAGTAACGCACTTTTCCCTAAGGTCGTCATAGCAGGTCCTATCTTGAATTCATCCTTCTCTCTAGCATATACAAACTGATGATGAATAACAGTCAGTGTTTTACGCGACCACGTAATGACTTAGTCTGAGACTTTATATTCTTACCTTTTAAACGGCGTTCTTTAGAGGCCCTTGTTGGCTTGGTTTCTCGACGTTTCTTTTGTACAACCATGGCCGCTTGAATCATCTCTGCTAGACGGTTTAAGGCATCTTCTTTGTTTTGCTCTTGAGTGCGAAACTGCTGCGCCTTAATGGTGATAACGCCGTCTTTTGAGATACGCGAGTCTTTCAGGGCTAAGATACGTTCTTTGTAGATGGCAGGTAGAGTTGAGTGCTTTACATCGAATTGTAGGTGAATCGCTGAAGAAACCTTATTGACGTTTTGTCCGCCTGCGCCTTGTGCTCGAATTGCCGTAAGTTGGATCTCCCAAGCTTGCAGGGTAACGGTGTTAGAAATCTTCAGCATTATAGTCACTCTAGGTTTGTTTCGTTGCCATTGTAAACGATTTAACTTTTGAGTGCGGGTTGAAATGCTTGGAAGTAAAAATTGAGCGGTCTTTGCATCATCTCAAGGGTTAAGTCGCACTTAGGTTGGCAGTTAAGCGCCAACGCAAACCCGTGTAAATAATCGGCCAGCAAATCGATGGCATCTTTCTTCACGTCATTTGACAGAGAAAGAGGAGACAGTATGTGATTGAAGCGCTCAATAAATACTTCGGCGGGCCCGCTTGTTTGCATCTTCAGCAATGTTTCCAGTAATCCAGGATATTGATGAAGCAACGAAACATAGCTATAGCAAAGTTGGCTTAGTTCTTGTTGCCACTGTCCTTTTTGTTTTGGTTGATAGATCTCTTCAATCAAGGAAATGATGATCGCCTCTTGTAGGGCATTTTTGTTGTCAAAGTAGTGATAAAGCGCCATTGCATCAACCCCTAGCTCAGTCGCGAGGGCACGGATGCTCGGCATTTTTTCTAGCTCAAGCATCATGTGTTTCGCTTGGCTTAAGATCGTTTCAGCAGTGAGTTGAACTTGGCTTCCTTTTGGTCGACCGCGACGTTTTTCCTTGACAGACATCGTTGATCCTTTTTATTCTAAGACAGTAATTCTACAGTGTAGAATTATTGTATCGCAGTTTAGTTCCATATCCAAATATTCATCGTGAGGAGTCCTTGATGGCTAATATCGTATTTATCGCAACCAGCTTAGATGGTTACATTGCTGACAAGAATGATGGTCTAGACTGGCTACACTCAGTGCCAAACCCTGACAATATCGATATGGGATTTGCGCCCTTGATGGAGCGAGTAGACGCGTTAGTGATGGGGCGTAACACGTTAGACATAGTGTTAAGTTTTGGCGTTGAATGGCCATACTCAAAACCTGTTTTCGTACTAAGCAATACGATGACAAAAGTGCCAGAAGGCTATGAAGATAAGGTCTTCTTAGTGAATGGTGAACTTTCTGACATTGTTCAAAACCTACGTGAACAAGGTTATAACGATCTTTATATTGACGGTGGCAAGACGATTCAAAGCTTCCTTAAACAGGGCTTAATCGATGAGCTGAACATCACCACCATTCCTGTTTTGCTTGGTGGGGGCGCGCCATTGTTTGGTGAGTTGGACACGATGCAATCTTTCAGGCTGGTTAAGAGCCAAACTTTCCTTAATGCTATTGTACAAACCACTTATCAGCGTATAAACGACTAACGTGATTCAGCTTTGAGACCCGAAAAGGAAATTGGTTTTTAACCGCGCAAGAATGCTGTGTTTGAACTAGCTTTTTATTATCACTATATGTGGCAATGAAGGAGGCTAGATTATGCAGATGAATCCGGTAGGTTGGTTTGAAATTTACGTTGCGGATATGGAACGCGCTAAAGGGTTCTATCAAACGGTGTTTGACACAACGCTAGAGAAGATTGGTGATGAACCCAAAGTCGATATTGAGATGTGGGGCTTTCCGTCATCCATGGAGCAATATGGCGCAGCTGGGGCATTAGCAAAAATGGATGGTGTCGCTCCCGGAGGAAATAGTACCTTGGTTTATTTTTCCTGTGAAGACTGCGCAGTGGAACAAGGGCGAGTAGAAGATGCAGGCGGTAAAGTGGTACACCCTAAATTCTCAATAGGCCAACATGGCTTTATTTCAATGGTGTCGGATACCGAAGGTAATATGATTGGCCTTCATTCGATGGCTTAACCCCAAATCATCCCTCAATATTTCAATTAATCTGTCAGCTCTTTTTCTGTATTGGGATAGGTGCTGACGGATTATCTAGTGCTGTACCACACGATGTGGACTCGATTTCTGACAAATATGAGGAATATAAAGCTGAAGGTAGGATTCCGTTAAGCGAAGTGCTTCGTTGGCAAGTTCAGGGGTGATGCAGCCATGTTCACGATAAGACAATGAATATATCTTGTCGGCGACTTGCAATGAGATCGCGAATACATTGATGGGTTGGGTAAGTTGAGGAACATCGAAGAATTGACGATAGATGGCTTCTACTTCTCTGCCCAATATTAAGTCATGTTTGGTATCGGCGTGGCCAAGCTCTGTAAAAGTGTGACGACCTAAAATTAGCTTTCTCGCGATTGGATTATTGTTGTAGTAATCCACATATGCGGTTTCGATCATGCGGTTAATATCAGTCCAATGCGTGACTTTGTCGGCATCGATACATTGACCAAGTAACGAGTCGAAATCAGTAAACACATCGTCTAATAAGCTATGAAATAGATTCTCGATGTTAGGATAGTGGTGATAAACGGTCGATGTAGCCATACCGCATTCCTTTGCCACATCGTACATAGAGATATCTGTCGCTTCACGCCTTTCCATTAATTGAGCAACGGCGTTATGGATTTTGGTAAGTTTCTCTTTTGTTGTTACTTTTCGCATAAAACGGTCGTCACTTATTGTCAAAGCAGGTTTAAAAATAAAGGGTTGATGCTCAGAAATCAATCTTATCAATATGAAGTTTGACGTCATTAACCCTTTGTTTAGTGCGTATGAATATCTAGGCAAAAACTGAGCTTGAGCCAAACTACTCTTGGATATGTGTGCCTGATTTCCCTTCAATGATTTCTAGTGCGCAGGAAAGATCGCCGATATGACCATGTTGTCCGGTGCTTTCTACAAACTGACAGCATGCATCGACTTTTGGCCCCATCGAACCGGCAGGGAAGTGATATCCCTTCATCTCTTTGACCGTCACTCTCTCAAGCTTTTGTTCTTGTGGTGTACCCCAATCTAAACAAACATGCGTACCATCCGTTAGGATCAGTAGGTGCTGAGCCCCAATTTCTTCGGCGATAAGTGCTGCGGTCATATCTTTATCAATCACAGCTTCAAAACCGACATAGGCACCATTTCTTTCTATGACTGGTGCGCCGCCGCCGCCGCCACAAATAATAAGATGCTCCTTCTCAAGTAAGTCTTTAATTGCTTTGATTTCCAATACTTCTTTAGGTGAAGGAGATGGGACAACGCGACGCCAGTGCACTCCATCTGGTTTTACTATCCAATTATTAGTTTCAGCCAACTGTTTAGCTTGCTCTTCTGTGTAAACTGGACCAATAAATTTACTTGGATCTGCGATGGCAGGGTCGTTCTCATCGACCACGATGCGCGTCAGTATTGTGGTGGTAAAGCGATCTTCGATTGCAGCATTTAGCCCTTGTTGAATCAGATAACCGATCATACCTTGAGTTTCAGCGCCTAATACATCAAACGGATACGGCGGGCACTCTTTATAGGCATCATTTTGGAGAGAGAGTAAACCAACTTGAGGACCATTACCGTGCACGATAACCAAGCGATAATCTTTGCTTAGCGCAGCCAATGAACTTGCCGTTTGCTCTATACTTTTTTGCTGATTTTCACAGCTCATTACTTCTCCGCGTTGCAGTAGCGCATTGCCACCGACCGCAACAACAATAATAGGCTTCAACATCTCTTAATCTCCAAATAATGATTGGTCAAAAACCAAGTAAGATGGAAATACTCTATTGAAATATTAGTGCGCTATTGGCGATAAAAATCACAATTCGATTTCTGTTCAAAAGTGGGGCGATTTAGTTGCCACCCCATCACAGAAAGTGAAAATAATCACGAATTCAAACGGATATGTGATCTTGTTTTTAATTTAAGATGCTCAATAAATAAACAGTGTTTTTGTTGATGAAAATCAATCATTCAGTGTTTGGTCGCTTTTTATCCAGTTTTTGTCGGTTCTATTTCATTTGCAATTTGAGTTCATTCGCTCAAAACCGATATTCAGTTTTCATCCCAGTTCACCTTATCGCTTTGCCGTTTAATAAGTTCCGAATTAGATATTAAGGAGCTAAGCGATGAGCAACGAAATGCAAGGAAAAATGGGGGTCACTGGGATAGCACTCTTTACACTGTGTGCTGTGCTAGTAGTCGACACATTAACCGCGTCAGCAAGTATTGGCGTTAGCGCCATCGGCTGGTGGGTATTAATGCTGGTCTTCTTTGTTATCCCCTACGGACTAATCACTTCAGAGTTAAGTACCGCCTATCCAGGAGAAGGGGGCATTTACGATTGGGTAAAGCAAGCCTTCAACTTTAAATGGGCAGTAAGAACCACTTGGTTTTACTGGATAAACGTAGGCTTGTGGATGCCAGCGGTCTACATCATGTTCGCGGGTATGTTCGCAGAGCTGTTTATGCCAGGCCTGTCTTTATGGGGGCAGATTGCCATTTGTATCTTGTTAACTTGGTTAACGGTATGGATTTGTAATGTTTCTGCTGATATTGGCGTGTGGGTAACGAACATCGGCGCGGTATTAAAAATCATCGTAATCAGCACGTTAGGTGTGGGCGGATTTATCTACGCGATGAAAAATGGCGTTGCTAATGAGTTCACTTTGCCAGCGATGATGCCTTCATTAGATTCAGCGGTCTCTTTTCTACCAGCCATTGTCTTTAATCTAATGGGTTTCGAGCTTGTCGCGACGATGACCAAAGAGATGAAAGACGTACGCGACATGCCTAAGGCTGTTTTCCTTTCCATCGGTATCACTGCTTTCCTATACATCTTCGGTACGGTTGGAATTTTGATGGCATTACCTGTTGAGAGCATTGGCCTTGTGGCTGGTCTGATCGACACGTTTAAAACCTTGTTTGGCGAAGGCCCGTTTGGTACGGCAATGGTTTACGTCTTTGGCACGTTCGCCCTACTGACACTTATCGGCAACATGGTGAGTTGGACAATGGGAGCAAGCCGAGCAGCGGCAGAAGCGGCTCAAGAAGGTGAACTCCCTGCTCCAGTGGCAAAAGTATCAGAGAAAGGCTCTCCAGTTGGCGCTAACAACATTACAGGCATAGTCTCAACGGTTGTCATCTTGTCGTACGCACTGTTTGCTCAAGGTAACGATGATTTGTTCTGGTCTATCTTTGCCTTCTCAAGCTGCATTTTCTTACTTCCTTATCTATTCATGTTCCCAGCCTATCTGAAACTGCGCGTTGTTGATGGCAAGCGTGAGCGACCATTCAAAGTGCCGGGAGGTATGCCCGTTCAGTGGCTGATGTCGATTGTGTGCTTTTTTGTGATTTTCCAAGCTGTGATTCTATTTATCTTCCCGGAAGCGCTGGATCTCACGGTTGCTGATTGGGGGTACACAGGGCCGGTATTGATTGGGGTTATTGCGACAGTGTTGGTGGGTGAATGGATTTTGTTGGGGGCTCTCAAGCGCAAACAAGCACAAAGTGACGAAGAGGGTCGCACTGACAACACTGCAGAAAGTAAAGAAGTTCAAGTTTAAGTTGGAGTACAGAGCAATGAAAAAAGTAATTGATACCACACCAAAACATGATGGTTTCAGAATGCCTGGTGAGCATGAGCCACACAATGAAATTTGGATGGCGTGGCCTGAGCGTACAGATAACTGGCGTGATGGAGCGAAACCAGCGCAGAAAGTGTTCGCGGAGGTTGCAGAGCAGATAAGCAAAACCACACCAGTTACGATGCTCGCAAGTTCAGCTCAATACGACAACGCGGTGTCTCGTTTACCCGAAGATATTCGAGTTCTAGAAGTCTCAACCGATGACTCATGGATGCGTGATATTGGTGCGACATACGTCGTTGATGATAAGGGAGAGCGTCGCGGTGTTGACTGGGAATTCAATGCTTGGGGCGGTTTCGTTGATGGTTTGTACTCACCTTGGAACAGAGACAACCAAGTCGCGCAAAAGATGTGTGAAACCATCCGAGACTCAAGATATCGAGCGCCGATCGTATTGGAAGGTGGCTCAATCCATGTGGATGGCGAAGGCACACTTTATACGACCGAAGAGTGCCTATTGCATGAAAGTCGCAATCCAGACTTGAGTAAAGAAGAACTGACCGAAGTGCTTTGCGAACACCTCAATGTTGAGAAGGTAATTTGGTTACCTCGTGGCCTCTATAACGATGAAACCAATGGTCATGTAGACAACATCTTACATGTGGTTAAGCCGGGCGAAGTCGTACTGACTTGGTGTGATGATAAGAACGATCCTCAGTATGAAATCAGCCGAGAGGCGTATGACTACATCACTAGCCAAACCGACGCTAAAGGACGAGAAATCAAAGTACACAAGCTGCCAATGCCTGGCCCTTTGTACATGTCTGCTGATGAAGCCGCAGGGATTGATATTGCAGAAGGGATGGAGCGTGAAGCGGGTGAGCGCTTAGCCGCGTCGTACGCAAACTATCTGATTACAAACAAACAGATTGTTCTTCCTCTACTGGATAAACGCTATGACGACGACGTTATCGGAATCCTAGAAAAGATCTATCCGGGCTATGAAGTGAATGGTATTCCAGCGCGAGAGATCTTACTCGGTGGCGGCAATATTCACTGCATTACTCAGCAAGTACCAAGAATCTAACCTGAGGCCATCGCCTCAAACATAAAAACAGCAACAACAAAATTTAAATCCAACCGAAACGAAATCATCACGAGATCGACTTAAACGAAAACGTGAAACGACGAAAAATAGGAACATATTATGAAATTACCTTCTTCTAGTGCGACTGAACTGAATAAAGCAAACCTTGAGCACATGGTGTCAATGAAAGACTTCTCTGTTGAAGAGATGGATAACATGATGGAGCTAATGACGTACCTAAAACAGGCGCGTAAAGACAACGCAATTCCACAACTGTTTAAAGGTAAGTCAGTGGGTATGATCTTTGAAGCGGGCTCTACACGAACTCGTGTATCGTTTGAGGTAGCAGCAACTTTACTTGGTGGTCACGCGCTGTTCCTTTCTCCGAAAGATATTCACCTAGGTGGTAAAGAGTCGATTGATGATACCTCACGCGTTCTGTCACGTATGTGTGACGTCATCATGGCTCGTACCAATAGCCCTGAAACCTTGGATGGCTTGTTAAACATGTCGACAGTGCCGGTTATCAATGGCCTTGATACACGTTTCCACCCAACTCAAATGCTGGCTGACCTTTACACTATCAGAGAGCACATTACTGATGGACGTAAGCTGTCTGACTTAACGCTGGCGTTTATGGGTGATGCAACGGATGTGTGCCGTTCCTTAATGCTGACTTGTGCAAAATATGGCATGGGCTTTAAGCAAATTGGCCCTAAGAAGTACCAAATGGAACAAGAGTGGATTGATATGGCGCTGAACTTCTGTGAAGAGTCTGGCGGTACGATTGAAATTACCGATGACGTGGAACGTATCAGTGATTGTGATGTGGTTTACGGCGATAGCTTCTACTGGGTTACTCAGATGGACGAGAAAGAAGAGCGCTTGGCGGCATTTATGCCGGACTACGTCATCACTGAAGAGCTGATGGCAAAAGCTCGTCCTGGCGCGATGCTTCTTCACTGCTTGCCAGCAAACGACAAAGAAGAAGTGACTCGTGGCGCATTAGAGAGTGAGTACTCCGTGGCATTCGATGAGGCTGAAAACCGTCTGACGGCTCAAATGGCTATCTTGGTTTACTTTACGCACAAGGACTCTGTTATCCCTACGCAAGAAACCATCAAGCATCATGAAGAGAAGATCAATAGCTTCTTGAGCACTTTGTAACGCATAAATCGAATAGAAACTAAAAAGCCCCGAACCTAGGTTTGGGGCTTTTATGTTGCTGATTAGCTAACACTGTCTTAGTAAGGGACAGAGTCATGGTCTGTCCAGGAGGCTGAGTTAAGTTCAGAAATTATTTAGGAAGAATGACTTGGTCAATAACGTGGATAACGCCGTTACTAGCTTTAACGTCAGTTGCCACTACATTGGCATTATCAACCATGACGTTACCGTCCATCACTTTGATCATCACATCTTGGCCTTGCACTGTGGTCGCTTTATCCAATTTGACAACATCAGCTGCCATGACTTTTCCGGCAACAACGTGGTAAGTAAGCACCGCTACCAACTTGTCTTTGTTTTCTGGTAGAAGCAATGATTCCACTGTGCCTTCTGGCAACTTGGCAAACGCCTCGTCAGTCGGTGCAAATACGGTAAATGGACCTTCGCCCTTTAAAGTCTCGACCAATCCTGCTGCTTTGACAGCCGCGACAAGTGTAGTAAACGATCCATTCTCGACTGCTACGTCCACAATGTCGGCTTTCATGCCGTGGTTGTGTGCTTGTGCTGGCAAAATAAATGTGAACAGTGCGATTAAAGCAGCCGCAAGTGAAATTGTATATTTAAACATGAGTCCATCCTTTGGGTGAGGAGCTTTGCTCCAGTTAGCTGTTGTTTTGCTCGCTAATCTCTACGCAAAAGATTTGAAAACAGATCAATTTTTGTGAATCTCTACTGCTAGTACTCCAAATAATAACTTGTGGCACCCAGTGAGCATTGTTCTTAATAGTGACAGATCGGCGATCGTGTTATCACTGTCTTTCTGTAACTTATACAATGAGTTAGCCATAAAAAAAGGGAGCTAATCGCTCCCTTATAATACTACCTGTATTGATTACAGGAATGCGCGGTAAGGCAGTTCCGGATCATTTTTGAAGATGTCAGCAAAGCCACGGAAATGCTGGTAATGCATGCGGCCCTTATCTGTTGGGTAAGTGTATTTACCACCTACTTGCCAGAAGAAAGGAGCAAAGCCGTATTGCAGACGATCTTTTTTCATGTTCCACAGCATCTCTATTTCACGTGGGTCGTTCTGGAAGTTAGCCCAAATGTCGTGGTGGAATGGAACAACTACTTCACAGTTCAAAGACTCAGCTGCACGAAGAATATCTGAAGACGTCATTTTATCGGTTACACCGCGTGGGTTTTCACCGTAAGAAAGTAGTGCTACGTCGATCTTGTGGTCATTACCGTGCTTCGCGTAGTAGTTAGAATAGTGAGAGTCACCAGAGTGGTAAACAGAGCCGCCAGTTGTCTCTACGAGGTAGTTTACAGCTCGGTCGTCCATCCCATCTAGAATGTCTTTGTCTAGAGAAGATGTGCCCTCAGGTAGTGTTACTAGAGCTGTACGGTCGAATGCATCTAATACTTTAATGTTGACGTCTTTGATACGAATCTCATCGCCTACTTTCGCAATCACACAACGATCTTCTGGCACACCCCAAGACATCCAAAGGTCAACACACGCTTTAGGTCCAATAAACTTAACGTGGTCACCACAGTTTTGTAGTACCGCCGCGGCGACATTGATATCAATGTGGTCTGCGTGATCGTGCGACGCCATTACCGCATCAATCTCTTTGATAGCAAATGGGTCAAGCGGGAAGATAGCAGTACGCAAGTTTGGTTGTAAGGCTTCAACACCACCCATACGCATCATTTGGTGTTGGTTTTTCATGAATTGATTTTTTTGAGTCTTTTTACCAGTACCACACCAGAAGTCCATGGAGATGTTTGCACCTTCTTCAGACTTAAGCCAAATACCAGTACAACCTAGCCACCACATAGAAAATGTATTCGGCTCAACGACCGTATTTTCAATTTCTTCGTTAAGCCAAGTTCCCCACTCAGGGAATGTGTTTAGAATCCAAGACTCGCGAGTGATTTCGTTTACATTGCTCATGATGATACCTTTTATTTCACAAATTTGATTAATTTTGGATGTAGGGAGCCAAGCGCCTTAATTTGGACTAAGGCACTGAGCTGAAATTAATAATTATTCTGGGGCGGGTTAGCCCTTCGGACTTACACTAAGATGACTTGCGTCCCCTGAGCTTCGATCTTTTTAACAACATCTGGGTTGGCATCTTTACCGGTAATAACAATGTCTATTTGCTGAGTATTGCAAAATAGCATTCCGGTTCTTTGGCCAACTTTAGAGCTGTCTACCACAACGACTAACTTGTCGATTTGCTCTAACATCTGTTGCTCAGCAACGGCGGTTAACATATCGGCTTTATAAAGGCCTGCATCTGTTAGCCCTTTACCTGATGTAAACATCCAGTTCCCTGCATAGCCGCCCAATGAGTTTGGTGCTGGGTTTAGGAAGATGTTTTGAGCTTTGTTGTATTGGCCTCCAATGATGATCACGTCGTCATGATCTTCGTTGATCAAATAGCTTGCGAGCGGGAAGTAGTTCGTGATGATCTGAACGTTTTCTCCGCACAATTGTTGACCTAGTAAGAAAGCCGTCGAACCACAGTTAATGACTACTGTGTCACCAGCCTGACAAAGCTCCGCAGCAGCATGCGCTATTTGAGCTTTCTCTTCATAAAACTCTGTGCTGTTAATATTGAGCGGTGACCACTTTCTCTTTTGATTTTCTATTCTTTCGGCGCCATTTCGTACCTTTCGAAGCCTGCCAAGCTCATCTAATTTTGCAATGTCACGCCTTGCAGTAGCTGGGGAAACATTAAAATTATCAATAATATGAGAGACGTTAATCGTCTGCATTTCTTCTAGTAACGATAAGATACCGTTGTGTCTTTGCACTTCGTTCATATTTATCACTCTATTAGTCTCTGTGACAATTTTATGATTACTTTTGATTTGTTGTGATTCTAATAATCACGTTGGTGATTGTCAAATCATCGTAATTGAAAAACAAGATCTTAATCACGTGTTTTTATAAGTTGTTGTTTTTATTGAAAATAATGTTTTTCGTGTGATCCAGTGCCCAATTAACCACATTCTGAAGGTGGATAATTGATATAAATCAAAGTAATCACAAGTGAGCATTGAATGATTACTTTTGATTGTTAAAGTTTGTCTCGTGAGCAAAACAAGACATCACTGAATCCTACAAACCATTAAAAATACAAATTATATCAGGGGTAAAGATATGGAGTTCTTATACGATATCTTCTATATTTTTTACAGTCAGGTTATGACTAAAGCACCTTTGCTGCTCGGTATCGTAACTTGTCTCGGTTACATCCTTCTCAAACGTGACGCAACAACCGTTATCTCGGGTTCAATCAAAACCATTGTTGGTTTTATGATTGTTCAAGTGGGTGCGGGGACGCTGGTAGCGGGTTTTAAACCTGTTATTGAAAAGATGAGTGAAATTCATGGACTGACAGGTTCGGTAATTGACCCGTACACCTCCATGATGGCTACTATGGAAACCATGGGGGACAACTACTCCTGGGTTGGGTACGCAGTCCTCATGGCGCTAGGCATTAACATCCTTTTAGTAGCCTTCCGCAGAATCACAGGTATCCGCACCATCATGCTTACGGGACACATCATGTTCCAACAAGCTGGCTTGATTGCTGTTTTCTACTTCGTGCTTGGCGCGGGTATGTGGGAAACCATTATCTACTCTGCAATTTTGATGGCTCTATACTGGGGCATCTCTTCCAACATCATGTTCAAGCCTACACAAGAAGTGACAGGCGGAGCAGGCTTCTCGATCGGTCACCAACAGCAATTTGCATCTTGGGTTGCAACTAAAGTTGCTCCGAAGTTAGGTGATAAGAACGACAGTGTAGACCACATCAACCTACCGAAATGGTTACACATCTTCCACGACAGTATTGCTGCGACCACTTTGGTCATGACAGCATTCTTCGGCATCATTCTTCTCTCTTTCGGTCTTGATAACCTTCAAGAGATGGCAGGTAGCACACATTGGCTTATCTACATCTTCGAAACGGGTCTGAAATTCGCGGTAGCCATTCAAGTTATCGTAACTGGTGTACGTATGTTCGTTGCCGAGCTTTCTGAAGCGTTCAACGGTATTTCTCAACGTCTAATCCCGAATGCGGTTCTTGCGATTGACTGCGCTGCTATCTACGCATACTCACCGAACGCAATGGTGTTCGGCTTCCTTTGGGGTGCTGTAGGCCAATTTACCGCGGTATTGGCGATGTTGGCGTTCGACGCGCCAATCATGATCATCCCTGGCTTCATTCCAATGTTCTTCTCTAACGCAACGATTGGTGTTTTCGCTAACCACTTCGGCGGCTGGAAAGCGGTGATGAAGATCTGTTTCGTAATGGGCATTATCGAGGTGGTTGGTTCGGCTTGGGCTATTCATATCTTCGCTCAATCTGGTACTGAGTTTAATGGCTGGATGGGTATGGCTGACTGGGCACTAGTGTTCCCACCAATCATGCAAGGTATCTCTAGCTCTAGTATGTTCTTCTTTGTTGTTGTCGCACTAGCGGGTGTTTACATGTACTTCGCATCGAAAGCACTGCGAGCTGAAGAAGACGGCGAAGCGCAACAAGCACAAACCATGACAGCAGTAACACCAGAAGGTCTAGAAATTGAGGTTGAAGCTCCTAATTCTCAAGCGGCTAAGTCAGAAGCGCCTCTGAAATCTCAAGCAGTGGCTGAGGATCCACAAGCGAGCAGCGCCGCTGAACAGAAACCAGTACGTGTTCTCGTGTGCTGTGGCTCTGGTCAAGGTTCCTCAATGATGTGTTCTAAGAAGATTAAAGAGTTCTTAGATAAGAAAGGCGTACCTGCAACCACATTCAACAGTGCAATCACAGACTACAAATCACACTTAGGTTCATTCGACATCATCGTTACTTCGGTTGCGCTGGCTGAAAAGATTACCAACCTACCAGAAGGTAAGCAGCAGCTAGCAGTGAAGAACATGATTATGGTGAAAACCTTTGGTGATGAGCTGATTTCACTTATCGAAAACAACTTCCATAAATAACTGAACTAGCCCAGCGGCTAAGCGGCTGGGCTAATAAAAATACTAATAACAAATTACTGAGTGAGCAAAACGATGAACTTGAAAGAATCTCTGATTACCAATAATTCAATCCAACTTAATGCAAAAGCAGCAGATTGGCAGTCGGCTATCAAAATCGGTACTGATGCCTTGGTAAAAGCGGGTGTCGCTGAAGAGCGTTACTACGATGCGATCATCAAAGCAATCAGCGCTGAAGGCCCATATATCTGTATTCACGATGCATTTGCTCTACCACACTGCCGCCCAGAAGACGGCGTAATCAAAACAGGCTTTGCGCTAACGGTATTAGAAACCCCAATCTTGTTTGAAGACGTAGATGAGCCTGTAGATGTATTAATCACCTTGGCAGGCAAAGATTCAGAAGAGCATATCGAAGGTACGATGCAGGTCGCGAACCTAATCGAGTTTGATGAAGACTTTTCCCAACTACGTGCATGTAAAACACCACAAGATGTGGCGAATCTGATTGATATGGCACTTGCACAAGCAGAAGCGGCTTAAGGAGTCGATATGTCCAAATATAGCCAATTGAAACAACGTGTTTTAGAAGCGAACTTGCAGCTTCCTAAGTACGGTTTAGTGACATTTACCTGGGGCAATGTTTCTGAGTTTGACCGTGAAAATGGCGTGATAGCGATTAAACCATCGGGTGTCGAATACAGTGACATGACGGCTGAAGACATGGTGGTAGTGGATTTAGAGGGCAACATCATTGAAGGCAAGCTGAATCCTTCAAGTGATACTGCTACTCACCTGGAGCTCTACAAAGCGTTCCCAGACATCGGCGGCATTGTTCATACCCACTCTCGCAGTGCAACGATTTGGGCGCAGGCGGGCATTGATATTCCAGCTCTGGGCACGACACATGCTGACTATTTCTATGGTGATATTCCGTGCACTCGCAAGCTCTCGAACAGCGAAATTGCTGATCAATATGAGAAGAACACTGGCTTGGTGATCATCGAAGAATTTATCCAGCGTCATATCGATCCGATGGCAGTACCTAGTGTGATTGTGGCGGGGCACGCCCCTTTCTCTTGGGGGAAAGATGCCAAAGACGCCGTACATAACGCGGTTGTGCTAGAGGAAGTGTCGGCAATGGCATTGGCTACACGCTCACTAAACAGCGGCATCAAGATTCAGCCGGAGCTATCAGACAAACATTACTTACGTAAGCACGGCGAAAATGCTTACTACGGGCAGCAATAAGTGTGATGTGAGGAGAGGCGATGTATCAAGTATTGGCGTTAGACCTTGATGGAACTGTGTTGACTGATGATCACACCATCCATCCTGAAGTGAAAAAAGCGATCCAAGAGGCCAAGCAACATTGCCATGTGATGATCGTTACGGGTAGGCATCACACCGCTGCTAGGCCTTATTACTATGAGTTAGGGTTAGAAACTCCGATTATCTGCTGCAACGGAACCTACGTGTATGACTACCAAACCGAGACCGTTTTAACGCAGAACGCCATCGAGCATCAGCATGCTCAAACGTTTATCGAATTAGCGCAGGAACACAATCTCAAGATGGTGATGTACATTACCGATGCGATGACTTACTCCAATTACAACCCGTTTGCTTACATGTTGGCATTGGAAGAGTGGGCTGAGCAGGCTCCAGAGCGCCACAAGCCAAACATCTATCGCGTGGATTCATTCTCTGAAACGGCGAAGAACACCGAGTTTGTGTGGAAGTTTGTAGTGGAAGGGGAGCAAGAGTCGGTCGATCGCTTAATACAAACGCCTTGGGTCAAAGATCACTTTAACGGCGAACGTTCATGGTTGAACCGAATCGACTTTGCCGCGAAGGGCAATAGTAAAGGCCTGCGCCTTGCTGAATACGTGAATAAACTGGGTTTTCAGCCCTCTCAAGTGATTGCTATTGGCGACAATCACAACGACATATCAATGCTTCAATACGCGGGCTTAGGCGTAGCGATGTTTAATGCTGACGACACCGTCAAATCGAACGCTCAAACCGTGTGTAAAACAGATAACAATCAAGATGGCCTTGCCCATCTAATACGTGAACAAATTAAAGGATAAAACCATGACTAAACCAATGATTCAAATCGCCCTAGACCAAACGAACCTGCCTGCTGCTATTGAAGTTGCGAACAATGTAGAGAGCTACGTAGACGTGATTGAAGTGGGGACTATCCTTGCGTTCGCTGAAGGAATGAAGGCGGTTTCGACACTGCGTAAAAACCACCCTGACCATATCTTGGTGTGTGACATGAAAACCACAGATGGCGGCGCGATTCTGGCTCGTATGGCATTTGAAGCAGGAGCTGACTGGATTACGGTTTCAGCAGCGGCGCACATTGCAACCATTGATGCATGTAAGAAAGTCGCTGATGAATTTAATGGCGAAATTCAAATCGAGATCTACGGTAACTGGACCATGGAAGATGCTCAAGCATGGGTTGACCTAGGCATTACGCAAGCGATCTACCACCGTTCTCGTGATGCTGAGTTGGCGGGCGTGGGCTGGACAGAAGCAGACTTAATTAAGATGCGTGCCCTGTCTGAACTGGGTATCGAGCTTTCAATCACTGGTGGTATCGTGCCAGAAGATTTGTACCTATTTGAAGGCATTAAAGCGAAAACCTTTATTGCAGGCCGCGCATTGGCGGGTAAGAAAGGCCAAGAAACTGCCGAAGCACTGAAAGAACAAATCAACCGCTACTGGAACTAGGAGGCGTTATGTACCAAAACTTAGCGCGCCATCGTGTCGGGCTGTATGAAAAAGCCCTACCGAATGACTTAAGCTGGGAAGATAAGCTAAAAACTACGAAAGAGTTAGGCTTTGACTTCCTTGAAATTTCGGTCGATGAATCCGATGAAAGACGCAGCCGCTTAGATTGGAGCGATGAAGAGGTTTATGGCCTACGCCGCTTATGTGAAGAGCACCAAGTGCCACTACAGTCTATGTGTTTAAGTGCTCACCGTAAGTTCCCGTTTGGCTCGGCTGATCCTAAAGTGCGAGAACAAGCTGTTATCCATATGGAGAAGGCAATTACGCTTGCGTACAAGTTGGGTATCCGCACCATTCAACTGGCGGGTTACGACGTGTATTACGAGCCTGCAGATCAAGCGACACACCTGCGCTTTATCGAAGGCATGAAGCTTTCGGCACAGCTGGCGGAGCGTGCTGGGGTGATGTTAGCGGTTGAAATCATGGACACGGATTACCTGAACTCGTTGAGCAAGTTTGAAGTGTTAAGCCGTGAGATTGATTCGCCTTATTTCACCGCGTATCCAGACGTAGGCAATATCTCAGGTTGGAATTATGACATCGTGACAGAGCTTAAGCTGAGTAAACCGCACATTACGCAGATTCACCTTAAAGACACGTATCGCGTCACTCCTGAATACAAAGGACAGTTCCGTGATTTAGTGATTGGCGAGGGAGAAGTCGATTTCAATGCGATTTTCAAAACATTGAAAGAAACGGAGTGTGTAGTGCCACTGGTGATCGAAATGTGGGCGCAAGATGAACACTGGAAAGAGAACATCTTGAAAGCTCAGATTCGCTTAAACGAAGTTTGTCGTCAAACGGGAGTGATGCCTTTGTTTGGAGGTTAGTCCTTTAAATAGAAGCACTGAAGGTCACCCGGATGGCTAAACAGATTAGCGGCTTTAACATCGCTAATGTCAGAAAATCCATGCTCCTTTCTGGCAAAAACGTGCAACATATTGCCCCCAATATGTTGCACGTTCTACTTTATTTGACGGTGAAGATTAGGTCTAAACCGTTTTTAGGATACGTCTATATAGCAACAGTAATATGGTCGCGTCCTACTTTCGCCATCTCCATCAGAACATCCGTGTGGTACTTCTTTTTCACAGTAACGTGAGTACCAATTTCACTGGCAATCTTGACGATTTCTAGAGCGTCGGTTGGGTGCAGTGAAGATTCTTTTGTGATTTCGATATTTACGCCTAGTTTGACTAGCTCAATCGCGTCGGTTGAATGCATCATATTTTTCCAAATTTAGATTTTGAAGGACTATATCACTTTCGATTATTCTGCATCTGCGATGTTCCTCCAAAAACTCATACCTATCTTCTTAACTGAGTTTTAATCTAGTGTCGCCGCAGTCTGATTTCCCATCGCAATCAGCTTATCTAGAATACGTTCGCCGTCAGCGCGTAGGCCGTTGTGCTCATATTCATTGGTGATCCATGCTTTTGAGTTTGGAATTTTTGCTAGTGTTTCGCGGCTAATATCCATTTCCACAAACATATCATCGGCGTAGACAGTGCAGCTAACAGGCACTTTATTTTGCGCCAGTACGTTGTCGTCATACAGTGGTGTCCAATCTTCTTTTGCTGCTAGTAATTCAGCGGCCTCTTTAAGCGGCTTCAAACATTGGTATTGGTCAAACATCCACGGGAAGACCATCTCGCCAGTAAACAAGAATGGCTTACTTGGGTCATAGTTGAACGTTGGGTTGTCTTGACGGACTCTGTGTGCACTCCAGTTGGAGGCGAAACCTTGGCAGTAAATCGATTCATGCAAAATTGCGTAGATTGGATTGGTTTGAAAGCCTTGTTCCATCAACATGCTGTTTAGAAACTCATAGCGTAATTGCGGTTTACCATTGACTTCGATTAGCGCATTTTCAAGCGTATAGTAAGTTGGCAGGAAGGTATCGCTCATACCGAAGTTAATGCCAATCTGCTGGAATTGTTCAACAGTAAAACGCTGACCGTTAGGCAAATACTCTTCGTTCTCAACCAAGTGATCAGCAATCTGTTTGCATAACTGTTGCGCTTTCGGGAACTGTTTGAAGAAGGCTTGGTTCTTCTCTAATGTGCGTTTAAACGTTGCTTGGTAAACGTCATCAGCATGGCGAGTTGTTGAAGGTACACCACCAGTAATAAAGCTGCGCGTTAGGCTTTTAGGAAACAATGAAAGGTAGGTCAGTGAACAAAAACCACCAAAGCTTTGGCCTAGAATAGACCATTGTTCAACACCGAACTGCTTACGAATTTCTTCAGCATCACGCACGATATTGTCCGCGCGGAAATGGCTTAAATACTCAGCCTGCTGCTGAGCAGTTAGGTGAGCTAGAGTTTGATGGTTGATGACACTGCTGTTACCCGTACCACGTTGGTCGAGCAATAATACACGATACTCTTGCAGGGCACGCTTCACCCAACCACTATGACCATTTTGGCGTGGTGATGGAAAGCCAGGACCACCTTGAAAGTAGACCAACCAAGGTTTGTTACTGTCACCATCAGAAACCAGTGATAGCTCTCGTGCAAATACCTCAATAGTATCGGCATCGGTCTTTGAATAGTCCAGCGGCAACTGGAAAGTGTGCGGGGTATATTTTACGCCCGCATCAATAAATTCTTGAGCGTTCATTATTTTGTTTTAACTTCCATGACTATTTGACGGCTTATCTTAACCTGATGACATACTGAGACCAACGTAAGTTTTGTGATGTGCGGGCTTAGTTCAGCACCAGTGAAAGTAGAGTGACGAGCATCAAATTTCGGCATATCCTAAATACGCTAGGTCAAGAGACCTCAAAGAGACTAACTAAAAGAATGAAACTATGAACTACTTTGAATCACCATTTGCTGGCAAACCTTTGATAGAGCAAGTGACTAACCCCAATATTATCGTTGGGCGCCATAGTTACTACTCGGGCTATTATCACGGACACAGTTTTGATGACTGCGCTCGCTACCTGACGTCTGATAGAAATGATGTCGATAAACTTATCATTGGCAATTTCTGTTCAATTGGTTCAGGCGTGGTATTTATGATGGCAGGTAACCAAGGCCATCGCTCTGATTGGATAACGACATTCCCATTTTTCTATCAAGATAACGAACATTTTTCAGGTGCAGAAGATGGCTTTCAGCGCTCAGGTGATACTGTAATAGGTAATGATGTTTGGGTAGGCTCAGAGGCGATGATCATGGCAGGTGTGACCATTGGTGATGGAGCAATTATTGCCAGTCGAGCCTTGGTGACTAAAGATGTGCAGCCGTATGAGGTTGTCGGCTCTAACCCCGCTAAGCACATTAAGTTTCGCTTTTCTCCCGAGCAAATCGATAAATTGTGTGAAATGCAGTGGTGGCATTGGTCTGATGAACAGCTTGCAGGAATCATGAAGCTCCTGAGCAGTGCTGATATCGATGGGTTATATCGTCACTGGCAACAGAACATTCGATAGCTAACACGTATTATTGGTGAGACGAGGCGAGGATTTTATTGCCTCGCCTTTGTTTTGTCTGCGTTAATCGCTAAGGTGGTTTTGCCTGCGAGAAATGGAGATAAAAATGCCAATAGAATTGCCTAGTGAGGCTGATATTCACCCGTATCTTCCCCAAGCTTATTTTGCTGATAGCTTTTCAATTGAGCTTCCTTATCAAGGTGAGTCGGCTCTAAAAATCTATTTCAAGATGGTCAATCGCACGCCTAAATGGGTTAATTTCTTAATGGATTTACGCAATCGCATTGTGTCTAAACTTGGTTTAAAGCACTTAGGTCGGATGGCAGATCTTAATGAAAACAAACCCATTGAAGAGTATAACGTTGGCGATCAAGTCGGGATCTTTTCTATTGTCAGTCTGCGTCATCATGAAATCGTAGTGGAAGATTGCGATAAGCACCTTAATGTTCGTTTGTCATTTCTTCTAGTGCCGAATGGAAACACGGCGACACTGCACGCTACGACGGTTGTGCATGTCAAAAATAGATTCGGCAAAATCTATATGTTCTTCGTTGCTCCAGTACACAAAGTGATCGTGCCGAGCTCCTTGAAGCAACTCTATTCAAACTGACTCCAATACTTTTCAAGTGTTGGCTTGATGATCAATCTCTCTTTTTATAGGCATAGTTTTGAGGGATTTTTACGTCTGATTTTACCTTAGATTTACCAACATTTTAGGTCACTTAATTGCTCTATTAAGCCGAGCTCCTGACTGCATAATTAGTAGGATTGTAAGAAATCACCTAAGTGATATGTGGATATTCCTTAAACTGCTGGCTGTATCTTTACCTTGTTTGCTCTTTATTTATATTGATTGCAAATTCAGCAAACTTACTAATGAGTTGTATATGAAGTTTTCAATAAAAAATCTTTCTATAAGAAACCAAGCGTTATTGCCTGTATTGCTTACAAGCATCATTTTGTTGGTGACCTTGTGGGTCGCAAAGGACAGACTGATCCATGAACAAGAAGAGATCGAGTTTCACACTAATTCATTGGTCTTTTATAAAGATACCTTGTCAAAAATTGACGATACAATCTATCCACTACGCATCGCTGGTGTGTATGCACTTTACAATGATTCACTACGCGCGGATTTTGTGAAAACTCTTGAACCATTGAGAGAGAGTGTAAAAAAAGACTTGGATAGTATTGCCGCTCAAGAAAGCGGACTTTTCACTACAGAACTTGATGATACGTATAATGCTATCGAAGTTTACTTTTCTTTCTCGGCGAAATCCGTAGAAATGGCAAGCCAACATGAGCAAGAGGTGATTAGTGACAAAGAATACCAAGAGTTCATTGAATCCTATAAAGGTGCTGGCGCCAATATGGTGGAGTCGATCAATGACTTGTCTACTCTCGTCAATAATTTCATTTTACGTGAGCTAGAAGAAAGTAAAGACATTAACGCCAATGTGCAAAAAATGGCCGGGATTTCGGTTGGCCTTGTGTTAGTTTTTTCACTGATAATGTGTTACTTCCTCTCCAATATAATCGTTACTCCAATTCAAAAGCTTCAGGCAGTAATGAAAGAACTAGCTGCTGGCAACCTTTCAGTACGCACTGAGGTTGAAGGTGATAATGAGATTACACTTCTAAGTCAATATGTTAACTCCACGGTAGAACAACTTAATAAAACGGTGAGTGAACTTAATTCAATTTCAGAGCTCGTTGCTGCTTCTTCCACAGAGTTGGCAACTGTAATGAATCAAGCCGAACAAAATGCTCAACAAGAGCTTAGTGAAATTGAGCAAGTTGCTTCTGCAGCAAATCAATTAGCAAGCACAGCTGAAAATGTGAGTGAGAACGCCTCTCTTGCTGATACGACAGCCAATGAAGCAAACAGCTTTGCCAAACAAGGTTTAGATATATTTGAAAAGACCAATCATGCGAGTGAGCAAATGTCTGAAGCTCTGAACCATGCAGCAAAAGTTGTGCTTGAATTACAAGAAAAGTCAGAGAGAATCAATAACGTTATCGAAGTGATTGGTGATGTATCAGAGCAAACTAATTTATTGGCATTGAACGCAGCTATTGAAGCTGCCCGAGCTGGAGAGTCTGGCCGAGGCTTTGCTGTAGTAGCAGATGAAGTACGTAAGCTGGCGGCGAGAACACAGGAATCAACGACAGAAATCCAATCTATCGTTGAGGATTTGCAGAAGCAATCATCCTTAGCCAATGAAAGTATGGAAACTAGCCTAACCATGCTGACTGACAACAATGAGCTGACTGCGCAGGCAAGTGATGCGGTTGTCGGTATTACTGAGTCGGTTAAAGATATTAATGATGCTAATGCTCAAGTTGCAACCGCTGCATCAGAGCAATTCCAAGTAACTCAAGAAATAAACCGTAATATTATTAACATATCTGAACTTGTGAATCAGAACGTATCTGGCATTAGTCAAAGCGCAACGGCAAGTGGCGAGCTGTCATTGTTAGCGGAAAAACAAAAGCGACAACTTGCATTTTTCAAGGTCTAATGGACGTTTAGTCCTGAGCCCTACTTATTCAATGTTTTCGAACGACTAGCTCTAATCCCTCTGCTCAAGTTCCTTGGTTGAAGCGTTAAACTGACTTCATTCAGTTAAAGCACAGCCAAGGAGCTTCTCATGAGCAACGCAAGACAAATCAATCAAATCATCCGAGCACATGCTACATCCGATGGTGATGGGGTGAAGATCAAGCGTGTGGCTGGTTTTAACAACTCTCATTTTTCTCCTTTCCTAATGGTCGATGAACTGAAATCTGACCAACGAGCAGATTACGTCGGTGGCTTTCCCCCTCACCCACACCGTGGCATTGAAACACTGACGTATATGATGAAAGGGCACTTCCAGCATAAAGATCATATGGGTAATGTCGGTGAGCTTCGCTCCGGAGGGGCACAGTGGATGGCTGCGGGTCGAGGTGTGATTCACAGTGAGATGCCAATCATGGAAGAAGGTGAGTTGCATGGTTTCCAGATTTGGATAAACCAGCCAGCTCGCGACAAGATGAAACCTGCTCAGTACTTTGATTTTCAGCCAGAGGTTATCACTGAACACCAGTCCGAACTTAGTGGGATGCTACGTGCGTTAGCGGGGACAGTTATCGCTGATGGCCAGGTTATTCGTGGGCCTCTCGACAAGACAGGTGTTGAGTTAAGTGTCGTTGATTGGCGTGCACAGTCAGGGCAAAAAACGCAAATTGAACTCCAACAACATTTTAATGTGATGGTCTATGCTTACCAAGGACATGTACAGATCGGTGAACGTTCAATTAAGCAACATGAGATGGCATTGCTGACTAAGGGCGAACTACTTCAACTTGAAGCACATGAAATGAGCGGAGTGTTGATATTTGCTGGTGAACCGATTGATGAACCCGTTGTGCACTATGGTCCATTTGTTATGAACAGCATGGCTGAGATTGAACAGACGATTCAAGATTACAACGCTGGGGTTTTTGAAACCTATTAACGCCATTGAATTTCACCTATTGGTGCTTAGTTTGAGCACCATAAAAGAAAACGAACAATCTACTGCCTGTTTGTTTTTCGTTTGCCACCTGCTTTAGGGTGGCTTTTTATTTTCTAGCTAAGCGAATTTACTCACTCTTACCTCAGATGAAGGGCTTGCTCAAATTTGAGCCCGCCGATTATCAAACATGATTTTGGTGTTTGTTTACTATGAATCCCGTAGACAAGAGGTACGCACTCCGCGTTATCTCTTCGAATAAAAAATGAGGATTCTTTATGAAACGCACAATTATCGCTTCAATCGTTGCAATGGGTTTGGTTGCATTTGGTTCTCCGGCTATCGCACATGATCTAGGTGATCATCTACCGAAGAAAGGACAACCAACGGAGTTGCAGCTTAAGAACGGAGGAGATATTGAGGTTAATAAAGGGAATTTCATTTCAGCTGAATCAGACAAATATTTCTTTGAACAGCAAGCTAAATCAGGGATCAACCACTTCACACATGACCGTATTTTATTGACTATGGAAACCCAAACGGTGGTTCGTCAGAATCGCGACACGCTCTACTCGAAGTCAATTTGGGATACTCAAGGCGGGGTTACGTTTGAGCTTCCGGTGCTAGACAGTTACCAAACTCTGCAGGTAATTGATGAAAACCATCGCACTGTTGCGGTTCTTTACGCAGAGCAAGGTAAAAATAAAGTGACTGTGACGCCTGATATGCTGACATCAGGTAAGCATGTGTGGGTTATTGCACGAACTCAGGTACAATCGAACAACCCTGCTCATATTGCTGAAGGTAATCGTAAGCAAGATATGATCAAAGGAACGGCTAATTCTTCGGAGCGTTACGTACCAAAAGGCTTTGACCAGAACGAACGTGAGCAAGTCCGTATTGCATTGGAAGCGAATGTTATGCAGTTAGACTTTACCAAAGCGATGGGGGCTCCCGAAGGTAAGGCAATAAAGCCAGAACAAAATGTTCAGCCTAGAAAAGTTGAGCAGTTCCATGCGCTGGGAATGACATCCATGGGCTTTGGTGGTTTACCGAGTGAGCATGCGTTCTACAAAGTATTGATTGCAGAAGACCGTTCAGGTGTATGTCAGACAATGACATTTGATGCTCCACCTCTTGATGAGCAAGGCTTCTTCTCAATCACAACGTATGGTGAAGATGCGTATGTACATCGCGAGAAATTCGCATTGTCTAATCGTGAAGGTGAGCTAAAACCGAACCAAGATGGTAGCTACACTGTAAACTTCAATTGTGGTGATTCGGCAGTGAACAATATTGATGTCGAAGCGGGCTGGACAGGCATCTTACGTATGTATAAGCCAACTTCTGAAAAAGAGATTGTTAGCTACGCACAAGGTGTTGAACTGCCGCATACAAAGTAATTTATTACAACCAAAAAGGAGGCGTGTATCGCCTTCTTTTTATTTGATCATTATTACGCTTTTTCTACGATTAAGTAGGTGTGTAACTCAGGGTGCTGGTCAAACTCTAAGTGTCGAATTTTGCATCCAAGTTCAATAAACAAATTCAAGAACCCGTTTGTGCCAAGTGACGAGTAGTACACTTCTGGGCCCATAAAACTGTCGGTGTGAGAACCTTCAGAATCTGTACCACCAAAAGAGAAAATAAACACGCCGCCAGTGTTAAGACTATCAATGATTTTGGTGATAACATCACGTTGCTGCGATAAAGGAATATGCCAAATGCTGTCCCAGGCAGTAATAAAATCGTATTTATCCTCTAGCTGATACTGACAAATATCAGCCTGAATAAAATTGACTTCGGGCCGTTTTTCTTTGGCCAGTTTGAGCATCTTAGTAGAAACATCTAAGCCAGAAACCTCGAAGCCTTGCTCAGAGAGTAAATCGATAAATCGACATGTACAGCCACAACCCACCTCTAGAGCTTTGCCGCTATTGGTTGAAAATTGCAGAGCACGATTATGTGCATCAATGCCATTTTTCATATTGAAATCGTCGCTTTGCCACATATGGGTTATTTGGTCGTAAGCTTTGCCGATGTCACTAGGGTTCATTACTCTCTTCCTTAATATTGAATGATACTTTGGTTACAAAGACGGTAGCCAAATAGACAAACCTCCGGCTCATAGAGACGGAGGTTTTATTGTACCCAGGAACTTGTTGTGAGAGCCAGTCTGGCGGTTTTTCCGTTCAATGGTTCCTCGTGCCAACTATCCATTTTGTGCATAACAGATATTAAATATTATGATTTTTAAGTATATCTAATGTTGTTTATGATTTATCCAAGTTAACGCGCTATAGGCAATTATTGTCTAAATCGGATTAGAGTAAAAAGGACATAGGCGTGCGTTCAGGTTCAATCGAAAGTAAGGTTTAAAAATGTCTAAATTATTACTAGCAGCACTTATTTCATCAGTCTCAGTATCGGCGATGGCCGCACCGAAATATCAAGCAAACGTACCAGACGATATCATCACCCCCGAGAAAGTGGATTCAGTGTATCTGGGGGAAATGAACTATGTATCTGGCGCTCCATCCCTAGACACTCACCTAAAAGCGCGAGACTTTGTTGATACGGCTACTGCGGTCAGAGTGTTCTTGTCTGGAATACAAGTGGCGTCGATGCAAGGCTTGTTTGCTGGACATGAAAGTGTTGGCATGAAACCGAATCAGACCATCGGTATTTCTGAGGGCATGTTGAATGCGCGCAGTATTTGGTTAACGCCGAACACCACAACACCTTATGTCACGAGTGAAATCGACGTAAAAGAGGGCCCTGTTGTACTAGAAGTCGGCACCCCAGTGTTAGGCTTGTTAGATAACGCCGCTTTCAAGTTTGCCGGAAAAGTCGGAGTGACACACCCATTAGATCAAGGTAAAGGAGGTAAATACTTTATCTATCACAGCTCATATCAAGGTGAAGTGCCAGAGGGGTATATTCCAATTGAAACGCAAGGGTACCAGCATTGGTTGCTTCTGCGTATTGTCGGCCAAAAAGAGACAGTGGATAACAACATCGCCAAGCTAAAACAAACGATGAAGCTGTATCCATACGGCGAAAAAGATCAGACTGAGTTTATCAATCTCACAGACCGACAATACAATACTGTTCATGCAATGAATGAGAAGTTCTACGATGAGCTAAATACCTTGATTCAATATGAGCCGAACGAAATTTGGGACCAAGAGTGGATCGGTTTAGCGCAAGATTTAGGGCTCGAAAAAGGTAAGGCATTTGAACCTGATGAACGTATGCAGGCGGTCTTTGTTGAAGCAGCTAAGATCGCTACGGCAGAAACACGTTCGACGTATTTCTATCCTGAAGAAAATATGAAAGTGTACGATGATCGCCACTGGTTTACGCCTTTAATCTCAGGTCATGAATTTATGGATGAAAAAGGGGTTATTTCTGTCGATGAACGAGCCACATTCCACTTTATGGCGACAGGGATTACACCAGATATGGTGACCAATACAGTGGGTAAAGGCTCTGCGTATCTTCTTGCAACACGCGACGCGTCAGACCAACTGCTTGATGGCAGTAAACACTACACGGTGACGCTACCGAAAGGTGTTCCTGTGGCAAACTTCTGGTCGTTTATGGTTTACGACAACCAAACGCGTTCAATGCTAGAGACAGACCAGAAATCAGCAGGTGTTGACGGGTTGAGTGAGGATATTCGCAAGAATGAAGATGGCTCCATTACGATCCACTTTGCGCCACAGGCGCCTAAAGGTTGGGAAGGCAACTGGGTTCAGACGATGCCTAACAAGGGCTATAACGTTATCTTCCGAGCGTATGGTCCGACTGAAGCTTGGTTTGATAAATCATGGCGACCGAGTGATCTTCAACTTAAGTAACGGCTGACGAAACTCCGTTATACGATGAGCACTTCTCGTTGAATTGTTTCGATGAGAAGTTGCTTAAACCATTGATGAGCCGCGCTATTCGCAGTTCGTTTATGTTCAATAAGGTATAAGCAGACAACACAATCTGGATTTGTATCTAGGGCAAAAACTGGAACCAGCTTATTTTGCACTTCTTTTGAGCCCGCAACGAGGTGAGACGAAATCATCACGGTTTCGCTATGTTGCATAACTTCGACAAGTGTCATTAGTTGACCGCTTTTAAAAGCAATATCTCGCTCAACTCCCTTCTTAGCCAGCAAGACATCCACTGGATTGCTCATTCCAAAAGAGGAACGAATATCCAGACTCATATCGACGAATCGATACTTTAAACAGTCTTCAAGTGTTACGTTTTTTTTGTTTGCTAGTGGATGATGAGGCGAGACATAAAAAACAGGGTATGAGCTGCCGATCTTCTCGTAAGGAAACTCGATGCCATTGTCAGGGGTTTCAACATGGATTGAAAAGTCCACATCGCGAGAAGCGAGTTGTTGGACCGGATTTCTTGCGACAGGAAACTCAACTAAGCTGGCTAAAGGGGCTTGGTTATTGAGGGATGTTGCAAGTGGAATACACAAGAAATGGCTCATCAGTGGGGGCACTGACAAGACAAAAGTTTGGTCACATTGCTCAGGCGTAAAAGTGGGCAGTGCGACTAAACTATGCAAGCTGCGAAGTAGCTCTTCGAGCGGAGACTGCAACTCAAGTGCTTTTTGGGTAGGCACTAAACCACTGGATTCACGATAGAATAATGGGTCGTCAAATAAGTCTCTCAGGCGGCCTAGAGTTCGACTCATCGCAGGTTGGGAAAGGTAAAGTGTTTGCGCAGCTCGTGTGACATTTTTCTCTTTGAGTAACACACTGAGTGAAACCAGCAGGTTGAGATCCAATCGAGATAGCTGTTGCTCTAAAGTAACCATTTCTATGCGCCAAAGTTATATCACTTACTTTTTATTCTAACCAATACGCATGACTATTGAAGCGTTAATTTGGGGCTGACCTCATTGAGCCGCTATTACGCTTTTTCTCTAGATTTGTTCTGCTTTTGTCTTGGGCAATCGGCACACAGTGTTCCCGACTGGCACTTATACACAAGGCAACAACTCATTCGAGCCAAGATGAGCTTTTCGCCTTTGGGATGAAGTTGCAAACTAGCAAGGTGCTTGACCGGTAAGTTAAATCCATGAAGCCACAATCTGGCTTGTTCAGTGATGTACTCGTTGTCGAGGGTTGGTTCATGCTCTTGCAACAGAATTAGACACCTAAGAATCAGGTCTGCTAACAGGTGGTTGGTGAACCCTGGTCGAATACGCGTCCATTGGTTTATTTGCTCTCGGTAATGGTCAAATAGTGCAGTGAGTTGCTCGGCCGCTTGTGGGATTAACTCTTCTATCTCGCCATGAACATGATCAGGGGAGGCAAAACGATATCCAGCGATGTAGTTGTGTTTGGTGAACTGACCAAAATGTTTAAAATCGGGTAAGGACTTCAATCCGTAAATCGAGATAAAGGTAATATAAATAGGCTGCCAACACAGTAAATCCCATGTTCGGGTCAACCAGTAACTGCTACCTGCTTCGGGATGAGTTTCTGCAAGTTGTAAGTATAGGGTTTTGATTTGGTCGCTACTTAGCTTGGTGCGAGTAGAAATGCACGTCTTTGGTAGTTCACCAAAACTTCCTTCTAGGTAAGGGGAAACTCGCTTAGAGTAGTCAAATATCGATTGATAAACCTTTGGGGGTGGAGCCTGAAACCAAGCCGGTTTTAGCCAATCAGGAAACATATAGTGCTTTCATTTGGATTTGGGTGAAGTGCTCGAAAAGGTAGCGTAATCTATATTAAGAAACCTAACAAAATGGTGCATTGTTGTAAATGATTATCATTTTTATGCGCTGATTTCGTGCTATTGCCATTAAGTAATGGTAAAAATGTCATTAACTAAGCTGTTTTATGGGGACACTGTGGCTAAAGCATTAAATACAACTAAAACTGCTGCGACGTTTAATCGTATAAGTAAGGTGCTAACGTTTATTCATAGCAATCTTGATGCGCCTCTTTCACTTGAGGACATTGCAGAGAAAAGTTGTTGGTCTCGCTGGCAATTGCAACGTGTATTTCAAGCTGAAACTGGTCTAACGGTCGCTAACTATGTTCGCGAATTGAAATTGAGTGCAGCAGCAGAGATGCTTTTAGATTCTGATCAACGTGTTATCGATATTGCATTGTCGATGGGGTTCAATTCAGAAATCGCTTTTAGCCGCGCATTTAAACAGTACTTTGGTCAAAGCCCTAGAGCTTACAAAAAAAACGCGCAGCGTATAGGTTTAAAGAAGCCTATCGAAGTTTCTGAATTGAACATTGACGGTGCTAATGCATTTTCGTTTGTTGAGGTGCGTATTGATACCAAGCCTGCGTTTGTTCTCAATGGTGTTCGCGGTGAGATAAAAGGCCTGTTTTCGCTCTCGCCTGACTTTGCTTATGTCGTTCCCCAGTTGTGGCAGAAATTAGAGCTAGAAGCTGCTCATCATCCGAAATCGCAAGGAAACTTTCTTGGCGTGGTGGATGTGACTCGTGCTGCGTTTGATGGCAGCAATATAGAATATTGGGCAGGCATGCAACTCAGTGATACTTTCCCTATACCTGAGCTACCGAGCTTGGTCTCTGAGACCTTAGAAGTGTTGAATGTACCACAACAGACCTATGCGGCGGTTAAGCATAAAGGGCCAATACATAGCTTACCGAAAACTCTTGAATGGTTTATTTTGCACTGGTTACCTTCTTCTGGTTATCGTGGTGTAGACGGATATGAACTAGAGGTTTACCCGGAGAGCTATAATGCGGATTCACGGGATGCAGAAATGGAGTATTGGGTGCCGATTACCAAGGTGTGATTAGCGTGCACTCTGCCTCTGTCGATGGTTTCTATTTAAGTTGCACCAAATTGTTAACTTTCTTTCGTGATTATAAATACAATGCAAATGATATTTATTCTCAACAAAGAAAAAGCATTGGTACAGAAGGACAACATGGACAACACAACTCAATTTAAGCGCTCAGCCCTAGCGCTTGCGTTGCTAGCTACATTTTCAGCTCCCACTTTGGCAACCGAACAGGACACTTCAGATACGACTCAACTAGAAACAATTACTGTTTTGGGTAAAGCGTATAGAAATACGGCGACAAAGACTGCCTTAGAGCCTGAAGAAACGCCGCAAGGTATTACGGTTATCGATGGTGAGTTGCTTGAGCAGCGTGGTGTTCAGTCCGTATCGCAAGCACTTCGCTACGCACCGGGTGTAGTAACTGAGCAAAAAGGTGCGTCAGTTACAATGTATGACAACTATTCAATTCGCGGCTTTGATACAAAAAACGTTAACTACTATGACGGCTTAGCGCTTCAATATTTAAATGGTTGGAACTTACAACCGCAGATCGATCCGATTGCAATTCAACAGCTTGAGGTATTCAAAGGCCCGACATCGGTACTATACGGAGCAATGCCACCAGGAGGTATGGTTAATATCATCGCTAAAGCTCCGCAGACGCAAGACAGTACGTCCGTAGGTGTTGCCACTGGTTCAAGAAACCTGATGGAAGCGTCAATCGATACCACTGGTCAAATCGGTGATAGTGACTTTTCTTACCGCATTATTGCGTTAGCTCGTAAACAAGATAGCCAAGTTGATTTTGCTGAAGAAGAGCGTTATGTATTTGCGCCATCTTTAGACTGGCAAGTGACTGATCGTACACTCATTAATTTCAATCTTTATTACCAGAATGATCCTTCTATGGGGATTAACTCATCGCTACCTTCAATGGGTATGATTACGGATAGCTCACTTGGTTCTATTTCTCCTTCGACATCGGCTGGGGACAAGAACTGGAGTACATTTGAACGTGAAGTGTTAATGTTGGGCTACAAGATTAACCATGAGTTTGAGAGTGGCTGGACATTCCTACAAAATGCACGTTATACCGACGCCTCTTTGTACCAAGAAAATACTTATCACTACTGTGATGAAAGTATCGGCTACTGTGATTTTAATGTTCAAACAGGCGAGTTAACTCGTAACATCTACAGCACGGATGAAAGCTCAACTGGCTTCGTTATCGATAACCAATTATCTAAGCAGCTTTTCACCGGTGACGTTGAGCACAATTTGCTATTTGGTTTTGACTATCAACAGCTTAGCGGTGACGCAAAATATTCTTCGTTCGGTTCCATCAGTGGGTTTAATGTCTACGATCCGAACAACAATATGATCGATCGTAGTCAGCTGTCTGCGACGAGTGTGAGTAATGATAAAGTCGATGTAGAGCAGCTTGGTTTTTACTTCCAAGATCAGCTGCGTTACAACTCACTTGTTGTCATTGCTGGTGGTCGATACGATCAATATGAAGCAAGCAGTAACTACGATGGTGCGATTACCAAAGCAGACCAAAGTGAATTCTCTTACCGTGTTGGTGCACTCTATGAGTTCTCGAATGGCATCTCACCGTTTATTAATTACGCGACAAGTTTTGAGCCTGTCGCAGGCGTAAGTTCATTTAATGAACCGTTTGAAGCGGAAACCGGTAGCCAAATTGAAGGTGGTATGAAGTATCAATCTGCAGATGGTGTGATTGAGTCAACCGCTTCTGTGTTCCATATTGTGAAAGAGAACGTGGTTATCACTGATCCATCATCGGCTGATTACCAAGGTCAATTACAAGTGGGTGAAGTCACTTCTCAAGGTGTCGAATTAGAAGCTCGTTGGTACCCAAGTGATTCAGTTGACGTACTGGCTAGCTACACCTATTTGGATGTTGAAATTACTGAAGACGGCGAGAATGGTCTACAGGGAACAACGCCAATTTATGTACCTGAACATTCAGCAACGCTTTGGACTAACTACTACGTTAGCTCAGGCATGCTTGATGGCGCTCGTATTGGCGGTGGAGCTCGATATGTGGGCGAAATGCAGATGGATACATCCAACACTCAAGGTAAAGTTCCTTCCTATACTGTTGTCGACCTTTCTGTTGGCTACGACCTAGGCTATGCAAGTGAATCACTAACTGGTGCTCAGGCAAACCTAATCGTCAACAACCTGTTTGATACGGATAATTACACTTGCTACGACAAATACAATTGTTGGTACGGTGCAGAACAGTCTATTGAGCTGAATGTTAAATATGACTTCTAATCACTTCATTATCACAGAGCGAAATCATTTAGACGGCAAGAGCTAAACAATACTTTCGTAACGAATACAAAGGATAAGAACCCTAGATCGGTTTCTTATCCTTTTTTACATTCCTGGTAACTAACAAAAATATTATTAAGAACTAAAATTAGTAGGTGCTTAATGTGTTTTTGGAGGCAAACATGGACGTACTTATCCAGTTTGATCAAGAAGGTTTATACCAAAACAACCCTTGGGATGTGCCTATCCCTTATCGGAAAGGCGCCGTACTCTCAGTCAACCCTCTATCAGCTATGGTATTGATCGATCAAAACCAAGCACACCTTTACCATGAAAACGACGAGCTAAGAATAGGGCTTGAAAATTGACCTTTGTTTGATGGTTAAAGGTCGATGTCGTGATTGGAAATACCTGTTGTCATAATGGCAACACGCTAATTCTCTTTGGTTGACATATCATTCTCGCAAACGATTACAGTGAGCGAGTTTTGTTATGTCCCGATTTCTTTTGTGCAGTTTTGCATTTGTCCTGCTTTATCCAACGGCAATAGATTTGTATTTGGTCGCGCTGCCTCAAATAGCGAGTGATTTAGCTGCTAGTGAATCTCAGCTTCATATTGCGTTTTCTATTTATCTTGCAGGTATGGCGACAACAATGATCTTTGTTGGAGGCATTGCTGATCGCTTTGGCCGTAAACCAGTGGCGATAGTGGGTACAGCAATATTCGCTATTTCTTCGCTGCTTGCAGGAAGTGCTGAAACCAGTGACAGCTTTTTAATCATGCGCTTTTTTCAAGGGGTGGGTGCAGCGTGTTGTTACGTCGTTGCGTTCGCTATCTTACGAGATACGTTAGACGACCAAAAACGCGCGAAAGTACTGTCAATGCTCAATGGGATTACCTGCATGATACCGGTGCTTGCGCCAGTGATTGGTAATTTGATTATGCTCAAGTACCCATGGCCTGTGTTGTTTACCACAATGGCTGGAATGGGGCTGATAGTTGGTTTTATTGCCACCTTTATTCTCAAAGAGACGTTGCCAAAGGGGACTAAGAGTGAGGGTGTTAGTGCGATGCACTCTCAAGAGTCTTTACTTAATCGATTTTTTATCTCACGAGTGCTATTTACTTCGCTCGGCGTAACCGCAATTCTCTCTTACGTAAACACGTCACCAATGATTGTGATGGAAACGCTCAACTATAGTCGTGGTGAGTATTCAACAGCGATGGCTCTGCTTGCAATGGTTGGCATGTCGACATCTTTCTCAGCGCCAATTGCACTCACTTACTTTAAGCAAAAAACCTTACTGATAACGTCACAGGTAATAACAATGATGTCGGCTATCGCCATTCTCGCGGCTCACTTGAATGGTGATAGCTCGACTCTTTACATGATCGGTTTTGTCTTGATTAGTATGGGTTTTTCGATGGGTTTTGGTGTTGCAATGAGCCAAGCCTTGAGCCTCTTTTCGCGTAAAGCAGGGTTAGCTAGCTCGATGCTCGGTATTGCACAGGTTTCTTGGTCTGCGCTCTATATCTGGGTGATGGCGTTACTCGGTGTATCGGCGGTTATGATGCTGGTAATTGCTTTGGTCATGGGTAGCGTTATTGGACTCTCTCTAATATTATTAGTGTCAAATCAGCCATCTAGTGAGCTCCATGAAAAAGTCTCTTGCCCGTCTTGACCTAAATTTACTGCTCACTCTGCAATTGCTCTTGCAAGAGCAGAGTGTCACTAAAGCTGCGAAAAAGCTCAATGTTACTCCTTCAACAGTGAGTAAATCATTAGCAAAGCTTCGCGATTGGTTTGATGACCCTCTTTTTGTGAATACTCCCCAAGGGTTGAGGCCAACAACCTTAGCGGCAAGTATGCAAGAGGGGCTGTCAGATTGGATGCAGATAGGCAGCCAGCTTGTGGCTCGAAGGGGAGATGAAGCTCCTACTGGGGTCCGCTTTAATCTAGGTGTTGAATCCCCATTGTCACTGATTATGATTGATGAACTTACTTCACATATTCATCAAACCTACCCTGATTCAAAGGTGAAGTTCAGCAACTGGGATTACGATTCTATTGATGCGATTATCCGAGGCGAACTGGACATCGGTTTTACAGGTCGTGAGAGCCACCCTAGGTCGCGTGAATCCCTCGAACTACTGCCTTACTTTATCGATTACGAAATTCTGTTCACTGATTTACCCCTTGTCTATGTGCGAAAAGATCACCCCTTGCTTGAGAAGGAGTGGAACTTAGACACCTTTTTGAGCTATCCGCATATCAATGTGGTGTGGGAGAAAAGCGAGAGGTGGGCGCTGGATGAAATCTTAATTGAATCAGGCTTAACACGAAAAGTGAGCTTGACCATGTCGAGTTTTGAACAAGCCTTGTTTGTAGCAGAAAAGCAGGGGCATGAGATGCTCACGACAGCTCCAAAATATTGTCAAAGATACTGTGAACAACTTCATCCTGATTTGGTTGCCTTGCCAATCCCAATTGAAGAATCCCAACAGCACAAATTAATGATCCCATTTACGATGATTTGGCATAAACGCAACAACCAGAATCGTAAGATCACATGGCTTAGAGAGACGATTAAAAGCTTGTATAGCGAAGGCTAACGACGAGCAATCTCAACCAGCGAAGGATTCTTTGTTCACTTTCTGTAACATTCATGTCTCAATATACGTAATTATAATATTATCTGCTCAATTAATTGTTATGTTATAACATATCAATTAATTGAGGAGATAGTGATTCATGTCAGCCACACTAATCAAAAATGTTCGAGTCGTGAATGAAGGAAATGTGTTTGAGACTAATGTACGCATTGTTGGTCAGCGTATTGATAGAGTCGACAGCGAAATAGAGCCCGCGACTGGAGACACCGTTATTGATGCTAACGGGGCTTACTTACTTCCAGGGATGATTGACGATCAAGTTCATTTTCGTGAACCTGGATTGACACATAAAGGGACGATTGCATCAGAATCTCGTGCTGCTGTTGCAGGGGGAATCACCAGTTTTATGGAGATGCCAAATGTTAACCCCGCGACGACAACCATTGAAGCTCTAGAGAAAAAGTTTTCGATTGCATCAAATAGCTCGTGGGCCAACTACTCTTTTTATTTAGGTGCAACGGAAGATAACTTACAGGAAATAAAACGTCTCGATCCAAGAAAGCACTGTGGTGTGAAAGTCTTTATGGGGGCGTCTACGGGCAACCTATTAGTAGAAAATCATCAGGCGCTCAATGATATTTTCCGTGACTCTCCTGTACTGATTGTAACTCATTGCGAAAGTGGACCTGCCATTGCCAAAAATAGAGAGCAGCTATTAGCGACTAAGTCTGAGCTGACCATCCAAGATCACCCGGTCATTCGTGATGATGAAGCTTGTTATGCCAGTTCATCTTATGCTGTCGAATTGGCAAAAAAGCATGGAAGTCAGCTGCATGTGTTACACATCACGACGGAAAAAGAACTCGCCCTGTTTGAAGCTGGCCCAATCGAACATAAGTCAATTACAGCAGAAGCGTGTGTTCATCACTTATGGTTTAGCGATAAAGACTACGCACAACAAGGCAACTTAATTAAGTGTAACCCAGCAATTAAACATGAGAGCGATCGTGATGCGCTCGTTGAAGCGCTGAATACGGGTCACATTGATATTATCGCGACCGACCATGCACCTCATACATTAGAAGAGAAAAAGGTTGCCTACGATCAAGCGCCAGCGGGCCTACCTCTTGTGCAACATGCACTGCTAACACTGCTTGATCATGTCCACCATGGTCGAATGAGTATTGAGCAGGTTGTGGAGAAGACAGCTCATAACCCAGCGATTCGTTATGCAATCGAAGATCGCGGTTATATTCGCGAAGGGTATTTTGCTGATCTTGTGTTAGTAGATTTGGAGTCTCAAACGGAAGCAACCAATGAAAACACGCTCTATCACTGTCAATGGTCTCCATTTTCAGGGCACCAGTTCAATGCATCTATTATTGGAACTTGGGTCAATGGCTATCGGGTGTATGCTGATGGTGCGGTTGCTGAAGAACCAAAAGGCGCAATGAGATTGGCCTTTGTTAAGTAACTTTCTTTGACTCTAGCATTATTGTTACTAAGCACCCCGAGCCTATATTGCTTGGGGTGTTTATTATTCCATCGCTAAACGTGCACGGTCTGTTTTGTCGCTAATGCCATTGCGATATGTGCTGCGCTGTACGCGCTCTCATTGATAAAATGAGGGTATATCTTATGAGCTTGCTCCCAATGAATATCGTAGCCAAAGAAGGTGGCTAATAATGGGTCCCCCTGTTTTACTGCTTCAAAATCGCGCCCACAGATTGTTGGGTGAACGGTCGCCAGTCGCATGCTATCGCTATCGAGAGGGATATTCAGCTCCTCAGTGTAGAAGAAGGCATCGTAATGATTAAGCTCTCCTAGTTGGTTTAGATTGTGTTTCTCTACATAGTCGAGAACGTAACTCAGCATTTGCTTCATTAGTTCAAGAGTTTCAAATTTGAGGGAGCCATGTGCCTGAGCGCCAACTTCAATCATGATGCCATACTGGCCACTAGTGCAAAGATAAGGTTGTTCAGACCATGGTTTACGATCTTCAAACAAGATATTCGAACCGGGCATCCTTTGTTTTACGTAAGCGCCCATCTTTGTATAGAAAGGATCATTAGAAAGTAATATGAGCGTGGCGCCCATATTGCTGGTGGTATTATGTAGATCGATCACTAACTCATTGTTGTTTTTCGCGTATTTACTTCGCCAGTGTTTCGCTAACTCGGCTTCGTGACCTTCAATATTTCCGTTTGTGTCGAGAGAGGAGAATTTGCGATTCAAATCGGTATCGAGATAGCGAACATTTTTCTTAATGGCTTCAGGGTTGGCGATGGTTGTCGTAGTAGTAAACGTAGAGCGATCAGCGGTATAGAGTCGCTCTTTTATGAGTTTTTGTATGTAGATACCTGAAAGTTCATTGCCATGAGTCCCAGCGACAAGCAAAACTTGCTTCATCTTTTCCATCGTTTGGTGAGTCCTAATAAAATATTGCTAACGGGGAGAACCATGGGAATGTTGCCTTGACAACCTTCGTGAGAGTGCTTCCCCTATAAGTTTTTGTGCTGAATTGCACTTTTAGTTATGTTATAACATAGCAATTGTGTTATAGGTTACTTACTTTGAATGAAATACTTTAGAGCCACCGCCCTTGCAGTCGCAGTGATTGCGTTTTCAAGCGCTGTTTTTATCACTCTCTTTAATGAAACAACGACACCGAAACAGCCTCCCTCTCAGATCGTGGTTACTCCAGCCAATGAACAAAAAGCAGAGCCATCACCAATCAAAGCTCACTACTTTGTGAAAGTAGGTGACACCCTGAGTGATATTTTCTCTTCGTGGGGTATCCCTTATTCAAAGCTGCAAGGTGTGCTGGAGGCCGATTTATCGCACTTGCAATTGGATACGATCAAGCCCGGCGATCACTTAGAATTTATCATCGATAGCGAAACTCGAGAGCTACTTTCTTTAACTTATCACCTTAGCTTGGTCGAGCGTGCTACGTATCGACTGGATAGCGAAGGAAACTTCGAGTACCAGTTTGAAGAAGAACAGGGCGAGTGGCACGAGGTGTTGTACAGTGGAACGATCAACGGCAGCTTTTCTCTTTCTGCACATAAAACAGGGCTCACTTCTAATCAGATAGCCAACATTACGCGAGTACTGAAGGACAAAATTAATTTTTCTCGTACTTTAAGAGCTGGTGATCGTTTTGATGTATTGATTAATCGTCAGTTTTTGGGGGATCACCCAACAGGAAATAGTGAAATTCAAGCTGTTTCGTTCCAGCTCTCTGGACGAGAGGTCTCGGCTTATTTAGCTAATGATGGCCGTTTCTATGATCGCGATGGACAAAGCCTTGAGCGTGCATTTAACCGTTATCCTATTGATAAGCAGTATCGACGGATCACGTCTGCATTTAATCCTAAGCGCAAACATCCGGTAACAGGGCGCATCTCACCACACAATGGAACTGACTTTGCGACGCCTGTAGGCGCACCTATCTATTCCACCGGTGACGGTAGAGTGGTGGGGGTAAGAAATCACCCTTATGCGGGTAAGTATCTAGTCATCGAACATAACAGTGTTTACACCACGCGCTACCTGCATTTGAGTAAGTTTTTGGTTAAGAAAGGCCAGCAAGTGAAACGTGGACAAAAGATTGCATTGTCTGGCGCGACCGGCCGATTAACGGGACCTCATTTGCATTTCGAGGTGTTAGTTAGGAATCGAGCTGTCGATCCAATGAAAGCGGACTTACCACTGGCGAGCTCTATCGCTGAGAAAGACAAAGCGGCATTCAAAGATCGAATTGCTGCTTTTGACACACGTATTGAGTCCCACAAATTAGAAGGGTAGATGCGACTTTTCGTTTATCGCAGTTTAGGGACTAACTGTGGTGAAACTTCATTTGTCTTTAGCCTTCTTTCAGGATTTTGTATTGCTCTGATAAATATGAAATTCGTGCTCTTAGTGCCTAATGTCAACGTAACGTCAGAAGGAGTTCATCGGTTTTTCAGTGGCGTAAAATGGTAAGTAACCGAGGTTTTCCGCGGCTATTTTGTCCTCTTCACTTTTGGGAGATGACATACCATGAGAAAGCTTACTTATATCCTCTTAACCTATTTTGCGATGACGTCTTTGTCTTTTGCCAATGTTCACAAATGGCAGAACAAAGAGTTTCAAAGCTATTCGGACAAGACCCAAGTCAGCTTTGTTCTGGTTAACCGCTACAACAAACCTGCGGATTATTATCTACGTATCGATAATAAATCTTTCCCAAACAAAATTTCACTCGGGCCCAATCAAGACATTGAATTGGACATCAGTGTGAATACTCCCCCAGGCAAGACCACACAAAAGCTCGTTTGCACCCGTATGGTGAGTGATTCTCCAAACAGTTACGAAGTGTGTAGCACTTTACACTTTCAGAGGTTTTAACCATGAGGGTATTAATGTGCGGTTTGCTCTGCTCGATCTTTGCTTGTAGTGCGTTTTCCAATCCAATCCCAAGCGTTTCAAATCCTTCTGGTACTGACCGAGTTCGTACCGCTGAAGGTGCGACCTGTGAACAAGCAATTTCAACAGGAAAGACATTTCAGTTTGGCACTTATGGCGCTCAGGGAAATGAGGATAGTGATAATTACTACAACAACTATTACTACCAAAACCAAGACGAAGCAGGAATTTACGCGGCGGTGACGTTCCAGTTTGGGGGTAATGAACGGGTTGATTGTACACGTCTGTACGAATTTGAATTGCGCGATCGTGCTCGCCAAGAAGAACTCGCTCAGGCTGAACATGAACTCAAACTTTTACAAATCGAAGCTGAGAAATATCGGCTACTTAAAATGAAACAAAACAACACAGTGTTTTCGGAGTAAACATGAATAAGTTAAACCAACTGTTGGGGGCTTCGGTGTTAACCGTTGCATGTAGTTCAGCGGCTTTTGCACAGGGACCACACGATGACCGCGGTGACGTGATCTTTCGAGCGGAGATAGAAGGTCAATGTGGTATCGAAATCAATGATTCCGAAGGTAAGCTAGGTTTTGGTGGGGCGTATAACCCTGATATTGCGACCATTACATTGATCAACAACTATGACAAAGACACAAAGATGAAACTCAAGCATATTGACTTGGGGGCGCTAGAAGATCAAAACGTCACGGAAGATGATATTAAATTTAAGTCTTTGAGTGTTATGGGTGCCGCAGAAGGAACGGCAGCTGAGTGGAAAGAGGAAGGGTATTTGACGATCCCTAGAGACAGTTTGCGTGATGACAATGAAGTAGACCTTGCTTCAACCGTCGTGTTTGACGAGAACAACCTTGATGCTGATTCGTATCAAGTGAACACCACTTGGGAAATCCACTGTCACTAATACACTCAGTGCAAAAGGTTAGCCCTTTATTAAGGGCTAACCGATCGATTTTATTATGAGACTAAGAATACCTATATTGCTGTCAATGACATTGAGCTATCCAGTGTATGCCAATGGTTTTCAAGCCGAGGAAGTTCGTCAGTGGGATGCTGTGTGCCGAGAAGGGGCTGCGAATCATGAACGCAGAATATTCGACGCATTATCTAACTCTGAATATCTTGATTGGACGAAGATCGAGCTGATGGAAATAGAGAGCAGATTTAACTACACAGATACCTCTACCATCGGCGAAGAGGAGCAGCGTGTGAACTGTGACGTCATGATCTCATACACCTATCAAAATAAGCCGATTACTCTCAGCTCCGTGTATCAAGTAGCGACAGACGAGCGAGAAACATTAAGTAGTGTCAAAGTAACTGAACGAGCGGTGATTGATTTCATTGTTCGAGTGATGGTGAACTAATGCGCAAAATAATCCTGTGGTTGGGGGTAATGTTCGTGGCTTGTCCCAGTTTTGCCAACGTTTCTGCGCCGATTACGTTTCATCGAGAAGTGTCAGAGCAATGCGGACTTACGGTAATAGAGAACCTTGGGGCGTTAGCGTTTGGCCAAGATTATGAAAACCGAACCACGACCTTGAAGCTGGTATCAAATCGTAAAGGGTCACGTGTGCATTTCAAACTTAATCAAATTCATTTAGGGGATTTGGAAGATATCGTCGACCCATCTCAAGTTCACTTCAAACTCGAAGCGCCTAACGTTTATGAAGGTGATATCAATTATTGGCAACAAGGTGTCGAACTTCATCCTAAATTATTTAACCCTGACGGTATTGTTCATGTTTCTGCGCGCGTAGAGACGTCTGAAGATCGTGTACCAGCGGGCCTACTTAACATACACATCGAGTGGGGTATTGAGTGCCGGTGAGTTTATTACATTTCGCTGGCTAACTGTTCGATAAACCCGCGCATATATTCTGTTCTCTTTTTCGCTTCTTGTTTTGCTGCAGGAGTGTTCATCATCGATTCCAGCCTAAACAGTTTGGTAAAAAAGTGATCTATGGTGTAATTCTTATCATCGAGTTCTCGATGTTCACTTAAAGGGTCTTCGGCATGATATAGGCTTGCACCAAAGTTAGTACTTACTTGCAAACATCGTGCAATTCCCACCGCTCCAAGAGAATCTAACCTGTCGGCATCTTGAACGATTTTTGCTTCCAATGTTTTCGGAGTGATGTTTGCACTGTAGCTGTGAGCAGAAATGGCATGATGAATCGCATCAAAGCAATCTGGAGGAAAGTCAATCTCCTCTAAGAATTGGATTGCTTTGTCTGCCGCAACCATTGAGCTTTTTGCACGTTCTGGATGATTCTTTGGGAAGGTAAAACAGTCATGCAGATACGCAGCGCAAAGAACAACATTGAGGTTGGCTTTTTCTTGCTCGCATAGAGAGCGGGCAGTGCTGACGACGCGTTTAACATGGCTAAGGTCATGGGCGGGGTCTTGTACCATTTCTCGCTCTATAAAGGCGAGTATTTGCGGCTCAAAGTTCTCGAAGCTATTCACATTGCTACTCTAGGTTACTGTGTATGTTCGAATAGTAGCATGGAAAGAAAACCGAATGATGGATAAGCGCAGTACCTACGCTTGACCCGTCTATTAGTGTCACCTTTAGACTCTCGAACTTGTATAAATCAAGGTCGAAAGCTATGCAGAATCACACCCTATCTCATCACTTATTTAAAGCTCCTTTTACAAGATTTTCCCACCTACCTAATGTATGGAAAGGTGTCTTGTTGGCATTGTGTTCGACAGCATTGTTTACCGTTGTTGGTGTCATTGTTCGACTGTTGAGTGACTCTTTGGATCTATTTCAAATATTGTTGTTTCGTCAGCTCGTTTTTGTCACGTTGTTGCTTCCAGCCATCGTTAAAAACATCGATATCCTCATCAAACCAAAAAGAGTGAAGTTGCATACGTTGCGTATTTTAGGGGCATTCACAGCACTCTATTTAGGCTTCGTGACCGTCAGTAACATTCCATTAGCAGATGCCACCGCTCTGGGCTTTACTCAGGTGCTGTTTGTAGCTTGTATCTCTCGGGTTTGCTTATCTGAGCGGGTATCTACATCACGCTTGTTTACTATCATCGTGGGTTTTATAGGCGTGATGCTGGTGGTTCAGCCGCAATTTGAGCAGTCGTCGCTGCTATATACCGGAGCGGGATTGGTTGCAGCCTTAGGTGCTGCGGTCGCAGTGATATGTGTTCGAAAAGTGGCGCAAGAAGAGCCGAAAATTACTTTACTAGCCTATCAAGCGGTCTTTGTTGGACTCATGGCATTGATTCCAAGCTTACTAAATTGGCAATGGCCGAGTTGGAGTGAGTTCGCTTTACTGATTTGTGTCGGTGCGTTGTCTTCTTTAGCGCAATGGATAGGCGTTACTGCTTACAAGTATGGTGAAGCGAATGTGATTGCGAATGTAGAGTATGCAAAAATTATCTACTCGGTCGGCTTTGGTTATTGGCTGTTTGCTGAGATACCAAACGGGTTAGCTATTGCTGGATTGATAGTGATTGTTGCCAGTGCCGTATTACCTGTGGTGTACCGTCAAAGCAATAAAGCGGTTTCGTAGTGCTCAAATGATAACAAAACATTATTTATATAATAAGAATTGATAATTTCCTGTCTTTAGGCTGGTCGAGTATCGTTAGTGCAAAGTTTATGAAACGAACAACCGACACAATAGTTAAGAAGCATTCGAGCTGTTGTAGCCATTTGATAGGGGTAAATGATGAAATTTCTGCACACGATGATCCGCGTGACTGACTTAGATAAGTCGATCGAGTTTTACACCAAGGTTCTAGGTATGCGTGTTCTTGACCGTACCGAAAATACTCAATATCGCTACACGCTTGTGTTTGTTGGCTATGAAGAGGGCGGTACGACTATCGAACTCACTTACAACTGGGATACTGATCAGTACGAGATGGGTAATGCGTTTGGTCACCTTGCTCTCGGCGTTGAAGACATTTATGCCGCGTGCGATTCAATTAAAGCGCTCGGCGGTAACGTGACTCGTGAACCAGGTCCAGTGAGAGGTGGTTCAACTCATATCGCCTTCATTACCGACCCAGATGGTTACCAAATCGAACTTATTCAAGTAAGCAAGTAATAGGAGTACACGATGAAAAACGCATTATTTCAACCAATCCAACTTGGCAAGCTTGAACTTAAAAACCGTATCGTGATGCCACCTATGACTCGCTCTCGTGCAAGTCAACCGGGCAACGTTGCAAATGACATGATGGCGACCTATTACGCTCAGCGTGCTGGCGCAGGTTTGATTGTCGCAGAAGGTACTCAAATTTCTGCAATGGGTCAGGGCTACGCTTGGACACCAGGTATTTACTCGAAAGAGCAAGTTGCTGGTTGGAAGAAAGTGACCGATGCCGTACACGCTAAAGGTGGCGCAATTTTCGCTCAGCTATGGCACGTGGGCCGTGTTACTCACCCTGATAACATTGGTGGTCAGCAGCCAATTTCGTCCTCTGCATTGAAAGCAGAAAATGTAAAAGTCTTTATCGACAATGGCAGCGATGAACCTGGATTTGTTGATGTAGTTGAACCACGTGAGATGACTAAGCAAGATATTCAAAACGTCATTGAAGAATATCGTTGGGCTGCACTGAACGCGATTGAAGCTGGCTTTGATGGTATCGAACTGCACGCTGCAAATGGCTACCTCATTAACCAGTTTATCGATTCTGAAGCGAACAACCGCACCGATGAATACGGTGGCTCAATTGAAAACCGACTACGTTTCTTAGGTGAAGTCGTTGAAGCAATGACAGATGCTATCGGCGCAGATCGCGTTGGGGTTCGTCTAGCTCCATTTACGTCATTAAATGGTACGGTCGACAAAACTCCGGTAGAAACTTACACCGCAGCAGCTGCACTGTTGAACAAACTGAATGTGGTTTACATGCACATTGCTGAAGTTGACTGGGACGACGCACCAGACACACCGTCTGAATTCAAAGTGGCTGTACGTGAAGCGTATCAAGGCACAATCATTTACGCAGGTCGCTACAATACTGAAAAAGCAGCGCAAGCGGTGAATGATGGTTTAGCTGATATGGTTGGTTTTGGTCGCCCATTTATCGCCAACCCAGATTTGCCAAATCGTATTCTTAATGATTATCCACTTGCACAGCATGACCCAGCAACGCTGTTCGGTGGCGCTGAGAAAGGCCTACTTGATTATCCAGAATATCAAGCAAGCTAACAGAATTTAGTCAAACTAAGCTAAAGCACCTCACAACCCCCAGTGAGGTGCTTTTTTGTATATTCTCAATATTGTGAGTCATAGCAGATACACATTTCAATTTAATCTCTTCCCCCTAACTTACTGATACTATGGCGTTCTTTAATCAGCTCGGAATCAATTTATGCGTCAGTCATTACAAGAAAAAATCGTTGCAGTCTGCCAAAAGAAAATCGCTCAGAAAGGCGAGGGTGTGGGTGTTTCTTTCTATGCATTCTTTGCCAATAAAAATGACGATCCAGAGCTGTTAATGGAAGCCGCCACATGGTGGATTCAAACCCATAAACTCGATCATTTTGAGAAGGCGACGAAAATTATCTCATTGATTCAAACAGAGGTGAGCTAACGACAACAGGGAGTTGTTAGTTTGATATGTTGCTCCCATCTTACTGTTCATTTTTTTAATTCTGTGCTCTATGCAGAGTAAGCATACGTATGGTGTGTTGAAGATTGTCTACACTATGACTAATGATCTTTTTGTAGATAAGGATTGCCTACGCGATGCAGAAAATCGTACTCAATACAGTGAACACTCCTGAGCGTCTCAAATTGGTACTAGATAGCACTCGATTGGGGATGTGGGATTGGTCACCTGTAACGAATGAAGTCGTTTTTGATAATAACTGGGCAAAGATGTTGGGGCTGAAGTTGAGCGATCTTTCAATGACCTTGGATGATTGGTCATCTCGAGTGCACCCTGATGACATGGATAGCTGTTTGGCGGATATCCAAGCCCACCTTGAAGGCAAGACTGAGTTCTACGAAAACATGCATAGAATGAAGCACGCCAACGGAAATTGGGTATACATTCTCGACCGGGGGCAAGTGGTAGAACGAGATTCTGAAGGCAATGCGTTGCGTTTCACTGGTACACATGCCGACATGACAGCTTTAAAGAGCGCAGAGTTTGACGCACTATTAGCAACCAAAGCCAAAGAGCGCTTTTTTTCTAGTATGTCCCACGAATTACGAGCCCCGTTACATGCTATGCTTGGTCTTCTCGAATTGGTACAAAAAGATCATAGCGCCAGTGACGTACCAGAAAAGTTAAAGATCATTCACGACTCGGGGCACCATCTTTTAAATGTGGTAAACAACCTACTTGATGCTAGCCGACTTCAGCATACGTCACTGAATATCAAGCAAAGTGAGTTCGACATCGTGGAGCTACTCTACAATGCGCATGACTTGTTCTCTTACCGAGTCCAAGAGAAAGGACTCACTCTTACGCTAGTGAACAACTTGGACTCTGGCGACTGCTTTTTGTTGTCAGATCGTTCGCGATTCTTTCAAGTTCTAATAAACCTTATCTCTAATGCGATTAAGTTTACCGATCATGGATCCATTACTCTGGCGCTGAGCAAAGTACCACAAGCTATAAAATTAGATGTGATTGATACTGGCAAAGGAATTGATGACCTCTCTAAGATCTTCCTTCCCTTCTTCTCAAAGGATGCCAGTGAGAAATATGATGATGCAGCGTCAACTGGACTTGGGTTAAACATATCAAAAGAGATCGTGGACTCCTTAGGTTGTGAAATGAGTGTTCAATCTCAGATAGGGCAAGGCTCGACGTTTTCCGTTGTTATCCCGAGCACGCTAGTTGTCGAAGTAAAGGGGCGAACTGCCACTTCACTCCAAGAGTTCACTACTTCAGAAAGCACTATGCAGGGCTGGGAAGGTAAAGTCATTCTTGCTGTTGATGACACGCCAATAAATTTGGTGTTATTGCAAGCGATGTTGTCTGTAACGCCTGTGGAATTGGTTAAAGCCAAAAGCGCTCAACAGGCGCTCGATATTCTAAAAGAAAAGCGTGTTGATTTGATTATTACTGACCTTCATATGCCAGCGCAAGGAGGCTTGGAGTTAACCAAACGAGTACGTTCTAATCCACGTTTGAGTCGTGTTCCCATAATTATCTCTTCTGCTGACACCAAGCAAGAAGCATGGCCTAGGTGCGTTGAAGTTGAAGCCAGTGAGTTTCTTGAAAAGCCTTTCTCAAGCAATCAGTTGTTGAGTGCACTACACGCATATTTGTAAGGTGAAATTTTCCCGTGTTGATGAGATAAAGTAAGCCCTTTAGCTCAGTCGAGCTTTACTCTATAATTGCCGCGCTTTTATTTGGGTTACCCCTTTACCTTGGACAGATTATGATTTCAAAAAACCAACTTAAACTACTACGAGCGCTCGGCCAAAAGAAACAGCGTAAAGCGCACGGTCTATTTTTGGTTCAAGGTGAGAAAAACGTACTTGAGTTGGCCAATAGCGATCTGACAGTAAAACAGATTTTTGCGACGACTGAGTTCTTAGATGAGAACCACGTTGAGTTGAACACCTTTGAGTGTATCGAAGCATCATTGGACGATCTCACTAAAGCTAGTACCTTGGTGAGCAACAACGCTGCCATTGCTGTAGTCGAAATTCCAAAGGTAGCAACACCAAAAGCTCAGGGTCTGATGATTGCGTTAGATGGCGTGTCTGATCCGGGTAACCTTGGCACAATCATTCGTGTCGCAGACTGGTACGGTATTAAGCATATTGTGGCGAGTACTGACTGTGCCGATCCTTATAACCCAAAAACGATTAGTGCAACCATGGGCAGCTTTGGTCGTGTGACAGTGAGCCAACTCGATTTGCCAAATTACCTAGAGCAATCGAACCTACCTGTTTACGGCGCCTTTCTAGAAGGGGAAAGCGTGCATAAAACAGAGTTTGCTGCCGAGGGTATTTTACTGATGGGTAGCGAATCTCACGGTATTCGCGAGCAGGCTGCTAAGTTCGTCACCGACAAGATTACTATCCCTGCCTTTGGTGGTGCTGAGTCACTGAACGTAGCGATGGCGACTGGCATTATTCTGGATAACTTGCGCCGTCAGCATAACTAAGCACCGCTTAAGAACACAATGAAGCGCAGTGATGGTAAATCACTGCGTTCAACGCAATTTCTTTCCTCAATAAAGTCATTCTTTGGGACTACAAAGTTGCGAATGAGGAATCTTCCAACCTTTCGAACCACCTCTGTCCCCTAGTCCAATACACAATGTTATCAAGCGTATTGGGAGTTACTCGAGTACGATGACAAAGAAGTCGATTACTGGCTAAGCATTAAAGCAAAGGCCCCTACGTCTTGCAGTGTTGTGTTTATTTCCAGGAGAGTAACTGGATAGTTTGTTTTATGACAGTTCAGAGATTTCGGCTGAACTAGCAACAAGCATTGTACATGACTATCAAAGATTGTTGATAAAACTGATTAATGCAGAGAGAGCGGAAGGGTTATTACTTACCACGTAGTCCAGCGATTAAGCCTTTAAAGTATTATGAAGGGTCTAACATCCCCTTTATTATAAAAACGCTTGAAGGTAAAGAAACTTAGTTTCCTTACCTTCAAGATTTTGGTCTATTGCCTATTTAAAGACAATGCATTTGAACAGTAATTACAGACTTTTTTCTTGTAATTTTATGCTTGTTGACATCCCTGGGCGGCCAGCCACTATCTGTGCTATAAATTGATCTGTTTTACTTAATCCTTTGATGGCCCTACGTACAGTAACGTACCCATTTTTCCTGGTCCTTGCAGAGTAATATGCACTACCGTTGTATGTTTCAAACGCATATTTTCCATTACGCCTAACTATAATTCTAGTCTCAGAATCAAATAGTTCTTCAGGCATTGTCACGTGAAGAGTGTTGCTATGAATTTCAGCGGAGACTTCGTTAAGTGAAACATTCAATTCCAAGTCAGATGCTTTGACTTCATAGCTATATAGCTCTTCCAATAATTTTGATCCTAACCCTGGTTTACCTGAATAAACGCCAATAGTTAGCCTTTGTCCCACTTTAAGAGCTATGCCCCCTCTTCTAAACTTAGCGACCCCGTCATTTATACGAGTGTTTCCGTAGTAAGAGCGACCAGAATAAGTCTCTCCAATATATTTTCCGTCAATGCGGAACATCACTCGATTTTCACCTTTGAATAAATCTGTAGGTATTGTAAATACCGGTTGATAATCAACAATTTTAATATCAACCACAACAGTGTCAGCATACAAATCCATCTCATCAATTGAGATTTGTCCTGCTAACTCCGAGCCTTGTATATTCACTGGAGCTGAAATAGTTCGGGTGAGTACTTTATTACCTTCAGACCAATAAACCTGTAAAGAACCATTTAATAATGTCTCTGCTGAGATGTCTTGAATACGATCTAATACGCTATGAGCGAGAAGGTTTTCATCATGGACGTTAGACGTTGTGAGTTTCTCACCACTTTGAGTATAGAAATTCACCAGGATTTCATTCGTTGAAGCTGACTGACCAACAACTGAAAATCCACCGGTTTCATTTGGCGCCACTGAATAGCCTCTAACATCAGCATCGAGTTCAAACGACTTGGTATAAAAGTTTTCAGCATTGGAACGAATTACAGTGACTTGTGCTGGTGTTCCACCTATAGCAACAAATCCGCCACCATATAGGCTGTCCAGTGATGCCACTTCATGGGCTAACTGAATACGATAACCATCTGGGTATGTATCATTAAATACCTTAACATTGTTATCATGCGCAACGGCTTTACCTTGTTCATTAGCAGCAACCATTGTCGTATTTTGTGTTGCTTTACGTGACTTCTGATTGAGTTTCCCTTGTTGGATTTTGAACTCATATACAGACGACTCTGTTGCGATAACCACGTTATGTTGCTTATTATTTCGGAAGCCAATACGAACTGCATCAGTCGCCATAACCTTGCTGTCAAGTGATAGCTTTTGGATAGTACTGCCATCAAGAGTAATGACTTCAACGTTGTTTCCATACGCGACGAGAATATTACCATTACTCAAACCAGCAACTGTAGATAATGATTCCTCAAATTGAAGCGTACTTATCAAATCGGTCATTGTTGGATCAAAGACTGACAGCGAATTGCCACTCCACACAATCTGACGGTTACTGATAAATGAAGTTTCACCATCATACAGAGGCTTAACTGATCCCAATTTTTCGCTAATGTTCTCAAGCACAACAACACCGTTTACAGAGTGATAGAATGACTTCTTGATAAATTCAGCATAGTCCCCAGAAAAGAAGATATTGTAAGGAGACGCTTCATAGGAAACTAATTGCCCTTTTCCAGCTTCAGTCCAAGACTTTTCCCAGAATGTAGCTGCAGCAGCAGAGCTATCATCACCAAAGCTCATCTGATTCCAACAGTCGTTTTTTTGAGAGGCCAAATCCAAGTTGTCCCATATACCGAAATATTCAGCGAAGCCTTTATAATAAATTTCTCGGTTACGAGGCTGAGAAGGCACGCCTTGAGCAGGCTCAGAGCCACCACACTCTACACCGCCATTAATTACGTTGATGGTAACCCCAAAACCTTCTTCTCGGCCATATTCTAGGTCAAGCGCATTTGGTTCCCATCGTCCGACAACCACATCGTGAATACTCGGCTTTGGTGACCGAGGTTGCATGTAGAAATACACGGCTGAACCAATACTTAATGCCCCCTCGGTTCCCACTAGATGAGGGTTTTCTAAAAGAACTTGGTCATTACCAAACATCACTTTTGAAAACGGTGCGTAGTTATAGTTATAACTCAGCTGTTTGGCACCTCTACCATAATATTGAGCATTAGGGTAGCCTGGCCAGCCTACACCTTGCCAAACATCTTTAGAGCTGCCGCCATTGTATCCGGTACAGCGAGATACACCGTCTTCATTAGCTTCACAGCCAGCTTCTTCTATGTAATATAGCCCTTGTCTGTATTCGTCTAACTGTTCCCCTTCATAAACGTATCCATTCCCCAAATGTGCGCCAACTTCTTGCGTGAAATGAGCAAACATTGTAGATAATTCAAGTTTACACAGAGATTCTTGATTTATTTCGCCTTTAGGATTGTCATTACATAATGCAGGATAGCGAGCTGCAGCTTCTAAAAAGCCTTCATATTGATAAACACTTTTTCTCATTGGAAACAGGTAGTTCCAATCCTCTTCGCTAAATACTGACATAATGGTTTTGACATTTTCAGGGAGAGACGCAGGATTTGAAAAATCTAGCTTGATGTCACCTTTTATAAAGCGAGCAGAAAGGAGTTGCTGTTTAATTAGAGCGGCGCTTGGGCTTGCTTCAATAATATTGAGTTCTTCTTCATTTAATTGAGCAAGCGTTGGTTTATCGGTACCAGAATAAATTGGGTTTTGAGAGGTTGGTAGTAGTGAAAAATTTTTGGATGGCTTGTTACCGTTACCGTTACCGCTATCAGAGTTACCGAAAGTAATTTGTACTGTACTTTCCGTACATTCCGACGTACAGGTTTTGATCACTGCATCAAAAGTGCCTTCACCAGGGTTCATATCATTTGGGATCGGAAAAAGACCTGATGACTCCCCCATTGGTTCTTTAGTGGCCCAATCTTCACCTGTTTCTGTAAAGGTTAAATTATCACTTGAACAGCCAAGATCATTGCCATCAACAGTATAACATGCAGAAGTAACTTCTTTATCCCAATAGGTTACCCATTGAATTACGGCGTTTTCAAGTGGTTGTTTGTCAGCACCAAAAGGTAATTGGGCTGCAAAAGCATTGCAGCCCAATCCTATTGATACCACTAATAGTGGGTATCTGATTTTCATTTATAAAACACTCCGTGTGAACAAAATTCAAACAGAAACTGTGATGGGCAGTGATGTAAATGTCTATGGCATTTGCTCTCAGTTTGAAATTGGAATGATATTTTTATCACCTCACCAGAGTGAGCGTAGTATTCTATGTTTTTATTAAGCAAAACAACCAAAATCTTGCTTATCATTTTCAAGTTTTCATTGGCTTCTAGTTATCCATTAGGTCGACATTTGTGCCTAAAATTAGAACCTATGAAAACAATTCCTAAGAACTCTGTTATATATATCATGGTATTAAATAGGAAATTTTAGAACCTAAGTGGTGGAGAGGTTTATCTAATCCATACTTAAACAAGGTAGGTGAATATGGTGGAATATCTTACAGCCAAGATAGGTATTCATCGTACAAACTAAGGAATGCTAAAGCGTTTGTAGATTATGAACTAATCATTAATTATCCTATATGGAATGGTCCTATAAATAAGAGTTTAAAAGAGTGAGCAATAATAATCCTTCTGTATTATTTGTTTGGGCTAAACATGAAGTAGTTATATAATGTTTTATTCAAGGGATTTGTAAAAACAAAAAACGTATTTATTTACCAAAGGAAATTTATTGATCGTGGCTTGTTCTCGATTGGAGAATTTTAATTTCAGTTTTTAAAATGACTGAGAGGCTTTAAATGACTCTGTTTAATTGTCATAATTACATTTAATTAGTAGGTCGTAATCCCATGGATGTCTATTTTTAACCAATTTTATTTGAAAATAATCCTTTTTGATTAACTTATTTTTGCGCCGCCACTTCGTAAAAAGTGATACACTACAAAGTTAATAATGTATGCGATTTGTTCCTAAAAATAAAATCTACATTAATATGAAATGAGAATTAATCTACTTGTATTGAACTGTCAATAAGCATGGTCAGACATTGAGTTTTTATTTTCTTAATAAATATAATTATACTCAGGTTGTTAATTCGTCAAAGCTGACTTTGCTATTGCTCCTTAAAGGAATAACCAAAATAATAAACATTGATCAGTACTATTCTTATAGTCATATGATAGCATTGTTCAAGGGTGAAAGTTAGGGTTGCGATAATAACGATTATTTAGCATTGTCTTTAATATACAATTCGCCATTTTGAGAGTTTATGCAGAGAGTAATGTTAAAAGCACTTATAGACCAACATATCTCTTTTGACATAAACTTACCATTTTTTCTGTTTGTGTCAATAATAGCATTGATTAAACCAGTTCCAGGAAAATCTATAACAACAATTCCAACATATTTTAACTCATTATTTACAATGTAGTTTTTAGTTAGTGTATTAACCCCTTCAAATGCAATGGAGCAAATACCAATAAAACAGCCAACCCTTGGAAAATCTGGATAAGTATTTTTCCACCCTGGAGTTGTTAATCCAGTAAGTAGTCTAGGGGCATTTGTACCAGGAGAAGAGTGACCACTTGCTACAAAATAAGGGAAGCTTCCTGTACTCCCAGAGAGAAAGTTGATGTGCGCTATTTGTTCTTTATTTGCTTTAATTAAATGATTTCTTACCCGAGTCCATTTAGAGTATAAATCCCAGTTTGTAGCTAGCTTATATTCATCTTGAATATCGAATGAGTTGTAATAGTCAAGACCAAACCATTTGTACTTTCTGGGAGCAAAATTCTGCAGAAAAACTATTCTCCCTCTGACGTCTCTAACCATTGGGTTTTCAGTTCTAATTTCTGGGATCCAGATGATATCACTATTGTTATTTACATACATGTTAAAAGTATCTTCAAAGCTTCTAGTATTATTTTCTTCGTTATGTTCCTCTTTTACTCGTATGAATATGAACTCATCAGGGTTTTTTTCTAAAAATACTCTTACATCATTGATTACCTTTCCGAACATTTGTTTTTGGTAGAAAGCACCATGATGTATAGCAAAAACGTTTTCAATATGTCTCAATCGAATATCGAGAAATCGAATGCCAGCATTCAATTGTTGAGTTATAGATAATGTTTGGTTCTTTACAATTGCTCCACCATGTTGCGAACCAGAACCATGAGTTCCAGGGATAGATATATTTCGAATTCTAGTCTCGTTATTGAGGTTACTCATCCAAGAGCTCTTTGATGGTAGACTTGATTTATTGTGATGATATGCATTGTCATTATGTGAGAAAGCAGAAAAACTGATGGTTATTAAGGCAGTCATAAGAAATAATTTGTGAGTTATCATATATGTCCTTTATACATTTTTTAATCCCTTCATTATCAATGAATAAGCTAGTAAAAAGCAGCCTTTTCCCAATCTGTTAACTACAAAATCAGAATTATCTCACTAGACTGACAACAAGCTTAATCGTTTCAAAGAGGCTAATATCGATCAGGGGTTGTTGCAAAAAACTAGCTCAACACAGAAGCTATCATCGTCTGCAACAATGATTGGTAAGATCAATGACGAACGATTTAGCATTGTTGTGAATTTTGATCATTCTGGCACTCTAAGTCAAAAATCTATGTGGAATGAATAAGATGTCTGATTTCAAACTGGCCTAGTCAATCTTTTGACTGTTGTTGAAGCTGAAAACTCGGAGGGCTTCTTTAATGGCAAAATAATGAAATCTACACCTGTGTTAGGGCCGTTGAATGTATTCAAGCAATAAAGTAATTATCCGACTGGATAAAAAGGTTCAATAACGAAATTTACACGGAAAAGTATAAAAATAACAGGTACAAAAAAACCGATGAAGTATACACGACATCGGTTTTAATGGCAGTCCTTTGCATAATAAGCATGAATGATCACTTTTCAAGCTTATATCCATTGCCTGTTTCGTAGGAACTATAAAGCAATGTAAGTACTAAAAACTATCAGCCTTTTCTGAAAACTACACTTGTATTCTCATTATTCCCGAAGACTTCACTAGGTAATGCGACGAAAATGAGATTTATACAGATAAAGCGGGGAGCCGGAATGGTTTTATATTTTCGATGTTAATATTACAGCTTCTTAATGATGTCAACGTCAATTTGGTTTGTTGTCCATTCTGGATCGATTTCACCACGAATAACGTCTTTATCTTTTCGTGTGATGTCTTGGCCCATCCAACCTTCGCGGTCGATTTCAATTTGGATTTCGTCAGTTTGGTCTTTGAACAAATAAGTTTCATTGCCAAGTGATTTCACAATGTTACCTGTAAGTTCTGCGTAGCTTTCCTCTCTTGCCTCAAGTGCGGTAGAAACTAGGCCGTTAAACGCGTCGAATACTGTGTTTGAAATTAACAATAAAGTCGAAGCAAACAATACTCTTTCCAAGTTTGGGTTCACTTATTATTAAAGTTAAAAATTAAAAGTAGTAAATGGTTGAAATGTTGAATGAAGTCGAAGTTGAAAAGCTGTCTATTTGATATTTGGCATTGGCGCCTAAGGTTAATTGTCGTAAAACTGCGTACTCGGCACCTGCTGTTATTATTCCTCCAATCTCTTTGAAATATTTTTTCTCATGGGCCAGCGTATTGTTGAATTCGTTGTCATCATTTGTGGTAGTTCCCGCTCGGAAAGCTAACAGTTCCGTTATATTGTGAATGACTATTATCGAGGTCGTATTGGTAATAACCAAATTCTAACGCCCACTTTTCATTAAATGAGTAACCAGCAAACGCGTTGAAAACACCGTCTTCACTGCTTGGAGCTAACACAACGTTATCAGGCGCAAAGTTTGTTTTGTAATCGTGGTCTGTGGAGTTATAACCATACTCCAAGCCTAGATATGGTGATGCTACTACGGCATTGGATAATGCACTTGCTAGCACGAAAGGAGTCAATGTTTTGTTCATTGCGTTGATCCTGCTCGGGTTACGTCTTCGGTTTGAGTATCGTAAATAACATCGGCAAAAGTGAGCTTGCCCGCATCGAGCCTTGGACAGACTTTTAGGCGAAGTACCAACTCTTCCAATGCAAAAGGTTTGAGTAAGTAGTCGTTTCCACCTGCGTTAAACGCTGAGACTTTGTCTTCTAGACTATCTCTGGCTGTCAAAAATAAGATTGGTATATTGCAGGACAATTCTTCTCGTAGCTTTTTGACCACAGAAATGCCATCAAGCTTTGGCATCGTAACGTCCATGACAATTACATCGTAATGATTGTCATGGACGAGATGCAAAGCAGCTTCGCCGTGATATACACAGTCTATAGTCATGTCCATCAATTCGAGGTAGTCGACTATGGTCTCGACAACGCAGTGCTTGTCATCGAAGATTAATATCTTCATCTTTATTTCTTTTGCTAGAAGGTGTCACTGCTTGCAGTTGATTCAACTGGTTGATTGTCTAGTTTAAGTTGAAAGTTAATTTATGCAAAGGACGCACAAAAATATTGCATTAACTTATCATTCTGTGTAGATGTTGGCGTAAAGCCCCCAAGAATGCTGTGAATTTATTTAAGAGCTATTGCGGATTTTTAAGTCTCCTTCCAAACGCGTTAGATGCTCCACTAATCAATTCTAAGTGAGTCTTTCCATACATGTAGTTTCCATGAGCTGTTAGTCCAGAAAAATCACTGACATATTTTTGTCCAAAAAATTTAGTGGAATTCAAAACCGACGCCTACAAAAAGGGCTGACGTATTCGCCAGCCCTTCAAGTTATTCACTTTTGCTTATCGCTACTTTTCTAACATACCTAATTTGTCAGGTACGCCATTCCATTTTTCTGCTTCATCCATCGCAGGTTTCACTTCCGTTTGTACTGGCCATAGCTCGGCTAGTTCAGCGTTTAGCTCAACATAGATTTTTTGATCGTCAGGCACTTCGTCTTCTTGGAAGATTGCGTGGGCATCACATTCATCAACACACAGACCACAATCAATACATTCGATTGGGTTGATGACCATAAAGTTTGGGCCTTCATGAAACGCATCTGCCGGACATACAGCGACACAGTCAGTGTATTTACATTGGATACAGTTATCAGTTACGACAAACGCCATGATGAATGCTCTTAAGTTAGTCAAAATAGAAGAGAGGGGATAATACTCATCCCAAGCTAAAATTCAATATGTTTGATTTAGTATGACAGACAATTCAATTTCTCGTAAAATGCGCGCCATTGTGAGCTGACCGTTAGTCGAACGGTTCTGGCTAAGACACCTATCTATACGAGACATCAAACATGATACGTTTAAATGAAATTAAACTTCCTCTTGATCATGAGGAAGAGGCGCTAACCGCTGCCATTACCAAGAAGCTTGGGATCTCTGAAGACCAAGTCATCTCTTACAATGTATTTAGACGTGGCTATGATGCTCGTAAAAAAGCCAACATCCTGCTTATCTACACACTAGATGTGGTAGTAGAAAACGAAGCTGCGTTGCTACAGCAATTTGTTAGCGATCCGCACGTAAAAGAGACTCCAGACATGGAGTACAAGTTCGTGGCGAAAGCACCAGAAAACATCACTGAGCGTCCAGTCGTGATCGGCTTTGGCCCATGTGGTCTATTCGCTGCTCTTATTCTTGCTCAAGCAGGCTTTAAACCTATCGTTGTTGAGCGTGGTAAAGAAGTGCGTGAACGTACTAAAGATACGTTTGGCTTCTGGCGTAAACGCGCACTGAACACGGAGTCAAACGTACAGTTTGGTGAAGGTGGTGCAGGTACGTTCTCTGACGGTAAGCTATACAGCCAAGTAAAAGATCCAAACTTCTACGGCCGTAAGGTAATCACTGAGTTTGTAGCCGCAGGTGCACCTGAAGAGATCATGTACGTGAGTAAGCCGCACATCGGTACGTTCAAACTGGTGACGATGATCGAAAAAATGCGTGCAAAAATCATCGAACTGGGTGGTGAAATCCGTTTTAGCACTCGTGTTGACGACATTCATATGGATGGCGAGCAAATCACAGGTTTAACCCTATCAAACGGTGAAGAGATTAAATCTCGCTACGTAGTTCTAGCCGTAGGTCACAGTGCGCGTGACACGTTTGAGATGCTGCACGATCGCGGTGTGTACATGGAAGCGAAGCCTTTCTCGGTTGGTTTCCGTATCGAGCACAAACAATCAATGATCGATGAAGCGCGTTTTGGTAAAAACGCAGGTAATCCTATTCTTGGCGCGGCTGACTATAAACTGGTTCACCACTGTAAAAATGGTCGTACTGTTTACAGCTTCTGTATGTGTCCTGGTGGTACTGTTGTTGCAGCAACCTCTGAAGAAGGTCGCGTAGTAACAAACGGTATGAGTCAGTACTCTCGTTCAGAGCGTAATGCAAACAGCGCTATTGTTGTCGGCATCGACCCAGAGCGTGATTACCCAGGTGACCCTTTAGCAGGTATCCGCTTCCAGCGTGAGCTTGAGTCAGGTGCTTACGTACTTGGTGGTGAAAACTACGATGCGCCAGCACAGAAGATCGGTGACTTCCTGAAAGGTCGCGATCCAAGTGAGATTGGTGATGTTCAGCCGTCATTCACTCCGGGTATCCACCTAACGGACATCTCTAAAGCGCTACCGGACTTCGCAATCGAAGCGATTCGTGAAGCGATTCCAGCGTTCGACAAGAAGATCAAAGGCTTTGCATCGGACGACGGCCTACTGACAGGCGTAGAGACTCGTACATCGTCTCCTGTATGTATTAAGCGTGGTAAAGACTTCCAGAGCATTAACCTAAAAGGCTTCTACCCAGCGGGTGAGGGCGCAGGTTACGCAGGCGGTATCTTGTCGGCAGGTATTGATGGCATCAAGGTTGCAGAAGCGCTATCTAAAGCGATGGTTGAAGACGCAGCAAACGCATAAGGCCATAACTCTATGAATGGAAAGGCTCCCGTGCTCAGCATTGGAGCCTTTTTTAATGTCTGTCCGTCAAAGGTGAGGGGAGAGGCTACACTGAATACTGTTGAGTGCTTTGTAAATAGTAAAGGAAACGTCTTCCTGAGGGGGAAAAATGGCATCTCAGAATATTCAACATTTCTTCCATTCAAGCAGTGGGACCATCAGCTATGTGGTGGCTGATTGTGATACCAACGAAGCGATTATTATTGACCCGGTGGCAGATTATGACCCGGAGTCAGATGAAATTAGCTACCAATCTGCCGATGAAATTATTTCCCATATCGAAGCGAATCAGTTACACATCGTCGCTATCCTAGAAACCCATATCCATGCTGATCATCTGTCTGGCTCTTTCTACCTGAGCAAGTCCCTCAATGCGCCTATTTATATCTCCGAAGGGGTAAAAGAGGTGTACGCACAATGGAAGGGAGATCTTTGTTTAAGTGAGCTGTACCAATTTGAACATTTCTTGTTAGAGAACGAAGAGATGGATTTTGGAAACTCTCATTTGGAAGTGATGAGTACGCCGGGTCACACACCGTCAGACCTAACCTTTAAAATTGGTGATGCTTTGTTTGTTGGAGATTCGCTGTTTTACCATGGTACAGGTCGCGCTGACTTCCCCGGAGGTAGTGCGGAAAAGATGTTTGAATCGATCAGAAAGCTCTATGAATTAAAAGACAGCACAGAAGTGTACTTGTGCCATAACTATCCTGATAAGGTAGAGAACCTCCAATACAAAACGACCATCGGGGAAGAAAAACACGACAACATGATGCTGGACGAGCTTACTACATGCTCGCAATTTGTCGAAACTAGGGAAGGCCGAGATGAGCAACTTCCTTCACCAAAACTGCTTAAACCTGCGTTAGAGTTCAATCTGACGTCATTTCACACGCCTCATTGACTCTCTATTACTGATTCTATGTTGCCTCGGATTGGCTCGTGCTAACCGAGGTCTTAGCCTCTCTCTGAAGTGCTTTTTAGATACTTAAGCTTCCTTACGTAAACACACCAAACTGGTTGTGACTTTAGTTTGTTAGAACAATGGGATTAGGAAAATACTTCGCGTTCTAAATATTTTTATACTGTCAAATTTTGAGTTTGTAGCATTTGGTTTGATGTGTTTGTCTAGTTTGAGCTTCTCTTGTGGGTTGTGGTTAAGCTGTTGATTTTGGTTGTTATTTTTATTATTTGGCCAAGTTGTTTTGATAGCGTATTGCTCGATGGTGGTTGATCTTTCTGGCTCTAAAATTATTAGAGTTGGTAGCTGCTTTTATGATAAATGATCGGATTTATAGATAAATAGTTTGAGATCGAAAGGATTTTGAGGCATTTTATATTTAATTGAACGTTCAATAAAAAAAGAATAGGGACTTAAAATGCCGAAAGTTGGCATGCCAGAAATCAGAAAGCCTCAGCTTGTTAAGGCAACGATGGCGGTCATTGATCGCGTGGGTTTACATGGCGCGAGCATCGCTTTGATCAGCAAAGAAGCGGGTGTTTCGACGGGGATCATCAATCACTATTTTGGTGGTAAACATGGTTTGCTTGAAGAGACGATGCGAGAGATCTTGCGTCAGCACTCGACTACGATCATGGATAAACTTGCCAAGTTGCCAAAAGAGGCACATCAGCAGCGCATTATCGCGATTGTTGATGGCAACTTTGTCGGTTTCCAAGCAGAAAACCAAGTGGCTAAAACGTGGTTAGCTTTTTGGTCCTACTCGATGCATGACGAAAAGCTCAAGCGATTGCAGCACGTTAATGAAAAGCGTTTGCTGTCTCATCTTAAAATCGAACTAAAAGCTCTTTTCACCAACGACCAAGCTGAAGTTGTCGCTCATGGTATCGCGGCATTGATTGATGGCATCTGGCTACGTGGAACGCTCAACCCACAAGGCATTGATGCCGATAAAGCACGCTTGATCATTAATGACTACCTCGATAAGCAGCTTACCTTTTACTCAAAAAATAATCATTAAGTCAGACTTTCACATGGATATGAAAAACCTCTACATCAACGGCAAAGCTGTCAGCGCGACATCTGGCGAAACCTTTGTTACATACAACCCAGCTAATGGCGAACCTATCGCGGAAATTGGTCAGGCAAGCCAACAAGACATAGAGTCAGCAATTGAAGCGGCTAAGCAAGGTTTTACTGTTTGGTCGGCGATGAGCCCTACTGAACGCAGCCGAATTTTGCTAAAAGCCGTCGCAATTCTACGTGAACGTAATGATGAATTGGCGGCTTTGGAAGTGACTGATACAGGCAAACCATTGCAAGAAGCCATTGAAGTTGATATCGCAACTGGTGCTGATGTTATTGAGTATTTCGCAGGCCTTACCCCAGCCATGCAAGGTGAGCAACAACCTTTAAGTGACACTCAATTTTTCTATACGCGCCGCGAGCCGTTGGGTATTTGTGCGGGAATTGGCGCGTGGAATTATCCAATTCAAATCGCAATGTGGAAGTCAGCTCCTGCTCTAGCGGCGGGTAACGTGATGATATTTAAGCCCTCTGAAGAAACGCCTCTGACAGCATTAAAGTTAGCTGAAATCTTTACGGAAGCGGGCCTGCCTGATGGTGTGTTCAACGTAGTACAAGGTGATCATCGAGTGGGTCAAATGCTGACAGCACACTCGGATATCGCCAAGGTCTCTTTTACAGGTGAGTCAGGTACGGGTAAGTTAGTCATGGCTGACAGTGCGCAAACGCTCAAGCAAGTGACAATGGAGCTTGGTGGTAAGTCGCCGATGATTGTGTTTGATGATGCCAAGCTCGATGATGCGGTCTCTGCTGCCATGGTCGCGAACTTCTATACCCAAGGTGAAGTGTGCACTAACGGTACGCGTGTATTTGTTCACGAATCGATTTATCCGCAATTTATTGAACAGCTCAAAGCTCGCACTGAGAAACTTATCGTTGGTAACCCAATGGATATGGATACTCAGATTGGCGCGCTCATTTCAAAAGAACATTTAGGCAAAGTATTAGCTGCAATCGAAAGCGCAAAGCAAAGCGGTGCGACGCTTCTTACTGGTGGCTATCAGGTCACAGAGAATGGATTAGCAAGCGGTAACTTTGTTGCACCAACCGTATTTGTTGATTGTGACGACACCATGGTTCATGTACAGCAAGAGATCTTCGGCCCTGTTATGTCTGTGCTTACCTTCAGTGATGAACAAGAGGTAATTGCGCGAGCCAACGACACTGACTATGGCTTAGCCGCGGGCGTATTTACGCAAAATCTTTCGCGTGCTCATCGAGTTATTCATCAAATGCAGGCCGGGATCTGTTGGGTTAATACGTGGGGTGACTCACCTGCTGAAATGCCGGTTGGTGGCTATAAACATTCTGGTATTGGCCGTGAAAATGGCCCTGAAACCCTCAAGCACTACACCCAAACAAAGAGTGTATTGATTGAGCTTGGCGATTACGCCAGCCCGTACGCCTAACTGAAATCACGGAGAGATTAAATGATGGAACGCTACGATTATATTATCGTCGGCGCGGGTTCGGCCGGCTGCGTGTTGGCGGATCGGCTGAGTGAAAGCGGCGAACATAATGTTCTACTGCTTGAAGCTGGTGGTACAGACAAGAGCATTTTCATTCAAATGCCGACGGCGCTTTCTTACCCAATGAATACTGAAAAATATGCATGGCAGTTCGAGACAGTGGCTGAAAAAGGGCTTGATGGCCGACAACTGCATTGTCCGCGCGGAAAGGTGTTAGGCGGCAGCTCCTCGATCAATGGAATGGTCTATGTCCGTGGCCACGCTTGTGATTTCGATGAATGGGAAGAGCATGGCGCACAAGGGTGGAATTATCAGTCATGTCTGCCTTATTTCCGCAAAGCCGAAAGTTGGATTGGTGGTGAAGATGAATATCGCGGTGGCAATGGACCTGTAGGTACTTGCAATGGCAACGATATGAAGCGCAACCCGCTCTATCAAGCCTTCATTGATGCCGGAAAAGATGCAGGTTATCCAGAAACGTCTGACTACAACGGCTACCAGCAAGAAGGCTTTGGCCCAATGCACATGACTGTCGATGGTGGTGTGCGTGCTTCAACTTCTAACGCCTACTTAAGGCGTGCGCTCAAACGCCCTAATCTCACTCTAATTAAGGGTGTGGTTGTGCATAAAGTTCTACTTGAAAATAAGCAGGCAATGGGCGTTGAGTTCGAAAAGTCAGGTGTCGTAAACAAAGCATTCGCCAATAAAGAAGTGATTTCTAGTGCCGGTTCCGTTGGCTCTGTTCAACTCTTGCAGCTTTCAGGTATCGGCCCTAAATCCGTTCTTGAACAAGCGGGTGTTGCCGTAGCGCATGACTTACCGGGCGTTGGCGAAAACCTCCAAGATCACCTCGAAGTTTACTTCCAATACCACTGTACTCAACCGATTACGCTTAACAGTAAATTGGGGCTTATCAGCAAAGGTTTGATTGGTACAGAGTGGATTCTAACTCGTAAGGGCCTAGGCGCGACTAACCACTTTGAATCTTGCGCATTCATTCGTTCGCGCAAAGGATTGAAATGGCCAAATATCCAATACCACTTCTTGCCAGCCGCGATGCGATATGACGGTCAAGCCGCGTTTGATGGCCATGGTTTTCAGGTTCATGTGGGGCCGAATAAGCCGCAGAGCAGAGGCTCAATTGCTATCACATCTGCTGATCCTCACGCTAAACCTAAAATAGAGTTCAACTACATTTCGACTGAGCAAGACAAGCAAGATTGGCGTGATTGTATTCGCTTAACTCGTGAAATCTTAATGCAGCCTGCAATGGACAACTACCGCGGCGAAGAAATTCAGCCAGGGGCGGATGTTCACTCTGATGAAGCGATCGACCAGTGGGTAAAAGAGAACGTAGAAAGCGCGTATCACCCATCATGTAGCTGCAAAATGGGCGCAGATGATGACCCTATGGCAGTACTTGACGAAGCCTGTCGAGTTCGCGGTATTCAAGGTCTACGAGTCGTGGACTCTTCCATTTTCCCAACCATTCCAAACGGTAACCTGAATGCACCAACCATTATGGTTGCAGAGCGTGCATCAGACATGATTTTGGGTAAGCCAGTGATGGAAATGAACGAACAACCAGTTTGGATCGCCCCAGACTGGCAAACAACACAAAGAAATGGCTCTCCACGTAGAGAGTTGGGCTAACCCCCAAGTCAGTAATCATTACAAGGAAAACAACATGTCTATGATGACAAAAACACTTTCGACCATCGCGCTTAGCAGCCTAGCGATGAACGCTTATGCTAATCAATGTGAAACCGTCCGTTTTGCTGATGTTGGTTGGACAGATATTACTGCAACGACGGCGGTCACGTCTGAGCTGCTAAAAGGTTTGGGTTACAAAACCAAAACGGATTTGCTGTCAGTGCCTGTGACTTACTCGTCGATGGCGAACGGTGATATCGATATCTTCCTTGGCAACTGGATGCCAACCATGGAGGGAGATATCGCTAAATACCGTGAAGCTGGCACAGTTGAGACAGTTCGCGCGAACCTTGAAGGGGCGAAGTACACCCTAGCCGTACCTAAGTATGTGTATGACGCGGGCGTGAAGAGTTTTGCTGATTTGGCGAAGAACGGCGATAAATTTAAAGACCGTATCTACGGTATTGAGCCGGGTAATGACGGTAACCGTCTAATCCAGTCGATGATCGACAGTGATGCATTCGGTCTGAAAGACTTCAGCTTAGTGGAATCAAGTGAAGCGGGCATGGTTTCACAGGTGTCACGCGCAGTGCGTCGTAATCAATGGATTGTTTATTTAGGTTGGGCTCCACACCCAATGAACAGCAACATTGAAATGGCTTATCTTGACGGTGGTGACGACTTCTTCGGCCCTAACTACGGCGGCGCAAATGTTTATACCAATGTTCGCCAAAACTACCTGTCTGAGTGTCAAAACGTAGGCAACTTGCTTAAAAACCTTGAGTTCAGCTTAGAGATGGAAAATGAGCTAATGGAAGCCATTCTTAACCAGAACGTCAAGCCAGCAAAAGCGGCTCAGCAGTGGCTAAAAGCGAATCCACAGCAAGTTGAAGCGTGGCTAGACGGAGTGAAAACTCTGAAAGGTGAAGAAGCGCAAGGTGCCGTTACTAGCTACATCAATTCGAAAGCTTAATAAATGATGCTTTAATTTACGACACTTAGGGTGGGCACCTTGCCTGCCCTTTCTCACACGCTAAATAATCATTACCACAAAGGCTGTATTGTGAATTTTATTACTGACAACAAAATCCCATTGGGTCAATGGATGGAAGCAGGGGTTGATTGGCTAACTTTTAATGCTGCTGGTCTGTTTGATGCGATTGCTATTTTTTTAGAGACAATCATTCTTTTTGTTGTAGATATTTTTAAGTGGATGCCACCGGCAATGCCTATCGTGTTTACCGCAGCTATCGCTTGGTATTTGCATCGTAGTGTTCCGTTGGTTCTGTTTGTCATTGGTGCTTTACTGACCATTTTAAATCTCGGCTACTGGCAAGAAATGCTAGAAACCTTTGTTCTGGTGTTTGCAGCGACAACGATTTCTGTATTAATTGGCGTACCTCTTGGCATCATGGCAGCGCATCGTCCTTGGCTTTATACCGTGCTAAGGCCCATCTTAGATTTAATGCAAACGGTTCCGACGTTTGTATATCTAATCCCGACGTTAGTGTTGTTTGGTTTAGGTATCGTTCCTGGCCTTATTTCGACAATAATTTTTGCGATTGCGGCACCAATTAGGCTGACCTACCTAGGTATTACTAAAGTCCCAGAAGAACTGGTTGAAGCGGGTAAAGCATTTGGGGCAACGCGAATGAAGTTGCTATTCAAAGTAGAGCTGCCAGCCGCTATGCCTAGCATTATGGCAGGTGTGACGCAGTGCATCATGTTATCACTCTCCATGGTGGTGATTGCCGCGCTAGTGGGTGCAGACGGTCTAGGTAAACCTGTGGTTCGCGCGTTGAACACGGTAAACATTTCGCAAGGCTTTGAAGCTGGACTTGCTATCGTTCTTGTGGCGATCATTCTTGATCGTCTGTGTAAATCACCAAACCAGAAGGAAGCTTAATCATGGATGCGATTACCATTAAAAACCTCGATGTGGTGTTTGGTGATAAACCACAACTGGCGTTGGAGCTGTTAGATAACGGCAAAACTCGCCAAGAAATTATTGATGAAACTTCGCAAGTGGTTGGTGTTGATAATGTCTCGCTTACTGTCCAAGAAGGTGAGATTTGCGTGTTGATGGGCCTATCTGGCTCAGGCAAATCAAGTCTGCTTCGCGCGGTAAATGGTCTTAATGAGATTTCTCGTGGCGCGTTAGAGCTGAAAGATGGCGATGAGAAAGTCGATCTAGCAAGCTGTGATGATGAAACCCTGCGCCGCTTGCGTACCCACCGCGTGTCGATGGTGTTTCAGAAGTTCGCTTTAATGCCTTGGCTCACCGTACTGGATAACGTGGCTTTTGGTTTAGAGCTACAAGGAATGGGGAAATCTGAACGCCGAAAGAAAGCCCGTGCACAACTTGAAATGGTGGGGCTTTCTGAATGGGAAGATAAGTACCCCCATGAGCTTTCTGGTGGTATGCAGCAGCGTGTAGGCCTAGCCCGGGCCTTTGCTATGGACACGGATATTCTCTTAATGGATGAGCCGTTTTCTGCGCTTGATCCTCTGATTCGAGCACAGCTTCAAGATGAACTCATCATGCTGCAAGAGAAGCTCAACAAGACGATTTTATTTGTTAGCCATGACTTAGATGAAGCGCTGAAAATCGGCAACAACATTGCAATTATGGAGTCAGGTCGATTGATTCAGCATGGTAAGCCTGAAGATATTATTCTTACGCCTGAAAATGATTATGTGCGTGACTTTGTCGCTCATACTAATCCACTGAATGTACTCAAAGGACGCTCGCTAATGCAGCCAGTTGAGGAGCTAAAACAAGATCAGAATCGACTACAAGTGTGTTCGGCTCAGCCAGTTTGGGTGGATCAATCGAGTAATGAGTTGTCACTTGTGAAAGGTGACGATCTAACCTTAATCGAGTGGGACAGTGAAAGCGGCGACATTGAGCAGGTCAATCAAGGCTCAATTGTCGTCACTAGCCCTAATATCGGAATGCGTGAAGCCATTGAACTCAAGCAACGCAGTGGACAGCCTATCTTGTTAGTTGAAAATGGTGAGTTGGTCGGTGTGCTGAATGACAGTGAATTCTATGATGCATTATTGGGGAACTATAATTCCCCGCAAGCAGCTTAGGCTAGCGTTAACATCAGTCGTTTAACAAAGCAAGAGCGCCACCGGGCATAGGCGCTCTTCTTAATTGCAGTAGGTGAATGGGAGGATTTAGTAAAAACCACCTGCTTTGAAGTGAGCAAACATCAATACTGCTGCAATAACGATTTCTAACATAAGCGGTGGTATCACAGCTTTGTTAAAACCATCAAAGAGAAGTCCAACCATGCGGCCAATCGCAACGGCAATCATAATGATCGCGACGAAGAAATAGCTTTCTGTCTCACCTGTCAGTAACCCCTGTAGCAACATAAACACACTGGCCAGAAAAAGTCCGCCCATCACTGAACGTATCGTATTCATACCGGCATTACCGACGGGTTCTAATGAAAAGTTCGCTACCATTTTTTGCGGGGCGAACATCGACATCAAGCCTAGGGCACTCAAAAGAAAGGTTGCTAAGCTGACGAGAATTTGAAGTGTCATATCCATGGTAAACTCCTTTATATTATGCGTTTACATTAATAAATTGCTGGATAGCATGGCGTGCGTTGTCTTGCGCAGCGACGTTACCCAATGAAGGCTCAATTGAAACTTGGTCGACAAGTGGTCCGGTTGGAGAGCCCGCTTGGCTCGCATAAAAATGGCCGCTTTCAAAGCGAGGATCAAAAAGCCCATCTAAGTAGCGTTTTGCCCCTTTTTCGACGCTGTGCATCATTCCCATCATCGGCATCACTAAGCCACCAATATGTTTGAAAAACAGTTTCTTCAAGAAAGGCAAATCGTCCATTCCATTGGTTCCTGTTGTTCCCCCAGGACTCATTGTGATGAATTTAAGGTGTGGGTGTTGTCTAGACATTGAGCTCATCCACAACGCTCCAGTTAACTTTATGGTGCCGTAGATCTCTAAAGGATCGGCTTTGCTACCAAATAGGTTTCCGTTCGCAATCGAAGTAAATTCTTCGACTGATGAGGTTTTCAGTTCTGGTTTAGGTACACCCATTTTAGGTACTCCTCGTGCGGTTTCAGATCCCGCGTAAAGAATGGTCGAGGTAATGAGCTGACGTTTGATCAGTGCTTCGACTAAGACAGCATGACCAAATACATTTGAGGCAAAGATCGTAGTGACACCATCTTTGGTCAGTTGATTCGGTGTGCGACCTCCTGTTCCTCCTGCATTTAGTATGACCGCATCAATAGGGGCGCTGAGCTGGTTGACCGTGTTTTGAACGGAGTCAGAGTTGGATACATCGATAATGACGATGTCGAAAATATCTCGCCCGGTAGCGGTGACAAGCTGCTGTTTGGCTTCCTTTGCTTTTTGTTGGTTTCGACATCCTAGGTAAACCTTTTTGATGTCTGAACGCTGTGCTAGCTGGCGAGCGGCCTCGAAGCCAAGTCCTGCATTTGCACCTGTGATTAAAACGGTTTTTATTGTGTCCATGGTTGTCTCTTTTTGCTGTGATGGCTGACTGACGATTAAGTTACCATGGTTGAAATGTGCTCTGTAGATAGGTAAAAATGGACATCGTGTGTCAAAAATGAACCATGGAGAGGAAATGCCAAATAATCAACAATATGCGTTCAACTGGGATGACCTCAAAGTCTTCTTAGCTGTTGTAAGAGCAGGGACGATACGCGGAGGGGCAGAGAGTATTGATATCAATCACACTACGCTTACTCGACGCCTATCAGTAATGGAAGAACATATTGGAAGCCGCCTTTTTGACCGCTCTAAGCAAGGATTAGTGCTAACTCAAATCGGTGAAGAGCTGCTTCCCTATGCCGAAAAAGTGGAAGAAGAAATGATCGCGGCTTCGCGTATGATCATAGGTCGAGACGCTGATCCGGTGGGCACTATCTATGTTTCGATGCCACATGGTATGGCGATGACGTCTTTAATGGACGATTTGGCTGCCTTTTCAGATCGTTATCCTGATATTACGCTCAACCTGCAATTTGGTAACGACATTGCTAATCTTAACCGCCGCGAGGCTGATGTCTCTGTTCGTGTCGCCGATGAAGTCTACGATGATGCTGTCGGACGACGTCTGGTTCAAATGTCTCAGGCAGCCTATTGCAGTCATGAGTACGCGCAGAAAATCAGAGATAACTTAGGCGAAGGGCTGAGTTTTATCGGTTGGCATGAACCTGAAGGTGATACAACGGCTAAATGGTTGAAAGAGAGCTATTACCCTAAAGCGACGTTGAAGCATCGAGTATCTGAATTGATTCCGTTAATTTCATTGGCCGCTTCAGGCTTTGGTATGGCTTATTTGGCGTGTAACCTTGGAGATAGACACCCAAACCTTGTCCGCGCACCATTTCAAAAACCGTTACCTTACCGCAGCATTTGGTTACTGCTTCATCGAGATCTACGAACGACGGCGAGAATTCGTTGCTTTGTCGATTTCTTAGCAGAACGAGTTCAGCAAAGAGAAAGTGAATTTTGGGTAACTGGGACGGCAAAAAAAGCATTTGATTAGTGATGCAATACTCGCTCAGATGCGAACTAACATGAAATAAGAGTTGTTATGAAAACGAACACAATTATAAATACCTTACTGACATCATTATTGTCGTTAGCTTGTTGGTCAGTCCAAGCAAATGAATCTGTGATGGATGAGCAGCAACAAGTGGTTGAAGAGCTCCAAGCCATGTTGCACGCCGTTACTGAGTATCAACAAGACACAGGCCGCACCTTACCAATCACCTCAGATACAGACGTTGAGTATGGGTATCTCGCGATAGATTATTTGATAGAAGATCCCGGTATTGAAGGGTGGAATGGACCTTATTTACCATACAACAATGATTGGTTTGGCTTTGAGCAATACGTCAGTCACCCTGACTACATTGCAGCTCAGCTTCTCGCGAAACAGGACACACAATGGAGCAAAGGAAGTACACCAGAAGGTTGTGATGCAAATTCTGAATCTTGCAAAGTGGCAGCGTGTATTTGGAGTGTCCCTGAAGAAGTAGCCAAAGGAATCAACAAACAGTTCGATGGTGTGCTAAATGACAGCGAAGTGGATAACACAGGTATCGTTCGCTTCGAAGGCGGATTGGTGTGGATTGTGTGTATGACGGGCCAATCATATATTTATACTCACGACTAAACTTAGACCTCAACCAATCGCGGTCTACAGCACTTGTTGTAGGCCGTTTTTGTATCTGCAGTATCTGAATCTTCTTCGTGTCTGACGATTTTTATTCTCTTGATCTTTTTAGTTAATGGCATTAAGTTAATGTCGTTAACTAAATTTGGGTGACGTATGAAAGCGAAGAGTGTTAAGGGGCGACCAGCTCAAATTACAAAGCAAGAGATCATAAAATGCGCATTGGAAATTGGCTTAGCTAAAGTCAGCATGCACGCACTTGGAAAAGCTTTAGGTGTAAGCGCGACGGCCTTATATCGACACGTGAACTCTAAAGATGACTTGATTATTCAATGCTGTGATTACGTGATGGAAAGTGTTGCTCAACCTCATGGAGAAGATTGGGAAACGTACCTTTACAGCTTTGGAAACAACTTCCGAGCTGCACTGCTAGCAATCTCGGGCTCGGTCGAGTTTGTCCGATATAACCAACAGTTTACGCCGAGCAGCTGTGTGTTGGTTAATGATGCGCTCCGTGTGCTTGACCAAAGTGGTTTTGATATCCAGAAAGGCTTTATGGCATTTGCAACCGTGTTTACCAAAGTTACGGATATTGTTCAGCACCAAGAACAAGCTCTGTATCTGCAACAGCACTCTACGACTGAGAGCATACCAAGCTTTGAAGGGGCTGAACATCTTCCTTATCTAGCTCAATTGATGAGCCAGACTGAGCCAGTTAACTATGATGAATATTTTTCAGAAGGTTTGAATATCGTAATAGAAGGGCTGAAAGCCGTTTACCGATAGTCGCATAAATCGTTGAGGGTTAGATATGTCAATATTTTTGGATAATGCTATTGGCGGATGGATACGCAACGCAGAAAAAACGGGTGAGTTGGAAAACAATCAATTCAAAGGTAAAAAGCTTGATTTGGATGATTATTTTAATACGCCGGCCGAACATCGGATGGGCATGAAGATACTTAAAGATGCGAATTGTCTTCCTCCTGCTGTCGAACTGATGAAACAGATAGAGTGCAAAAAAGAACAGTTGGATTCGCTTAAAAATAGTGATGAGAAAGAGGTATTAAAAAGCGAGATCAGAGCTTTGGAACTCAAACGAAATCTATTGCTAGAAGGTATGTAGAAACCCGAATAATTCAGCTAAGCAGCGGATGAAAAAGGCACCAGTTATCGGTGCCTTTTGTCGTTATTTCCGTGCGGTTATTTCATCAGTTGGCTTTTTCTTCTTTCTAATCACTTTGCCAACCAGCTTCATTCTCAAAATAGGAATGGCATAAATAACATTATAACCCGCTGTTTTTATTGAGTATAAATTAGGCATCATATTTGCGTTACCCCCTTAAGACCAAGGACTTAGTTGATGAGGGGAATAGCATGAAGGCAGCGAAATTTATAGCGCTAACCAGTTGTTGCGTATCAATATCGGGCTACGCACTTACGACCAACGATCTATCGTTTGAATCAGGCAATGCAAACTCCAACTACACCTACAAGGGTAAGCCGTTAGAGGCTACTTCGATTGCAGACCAGTTACCCCAAGATACTCTCACCAATGTCTATTCAATGTTACCTGAAGGCACTTATGTGAATACGGCTTTTATCGCCCCGGATCGTTACTCCAATATCGATATTGATGATGAACTCGATGGAGCTGACTATGCGACTGCCTCGGTTACCTTTCTCAATGAAGGTGCAGGGTATCGCAATACTCTTGGCTATTTTGTTTATGACACCAACAATCCACCTGCTAGTAAAGATGACATCGAAGCTCATATGGTTATCTTCCCAAATGCCTCAAAGGCGCCCGATGGTGATATGCAAGAGGGAGACACTATAGACCTTGACGTTCAGCTTACGGCAGGACAAACGTTGGCGTTTTTCGTTATCCCAAATGGTTGGAGCGCAAGTACATATAACAACATCCAATACCTTGGTCCTTGGAACACGCCTTTCTACAGTCTTTCTAGCTTGAACCCGGAAACCACAGCGAATTATCGCAGGCATAATGTCGCTTTTTTGGACACCGAGAATGAGTTCTTGGTGCTCGGATTTGAGGACATTAAACGCCCTAGTGGCGACAACGATTTTAACGACTTGATCTTCACCGTGGACATTTCGCCTTTTTCGGCAGTAGATGGTGTGAATACCGATGGTACTACTGATTCAAAATACGAAGTGTTAGTGCAAGAAAACGATCCAGAAGTTACGGTTACTTCGGTTTACCCAAGTTCCGACACCTATGCAACGATGGCGTTCGAAGATCGTTGGCCGTTGATGGGAGACTATGACTTCAACGATGTCGTGTGGCGCTACCGAGTAACGGAGCTTTTAAATGGTCAGCGTGAATTGAAAACCATTACTGTCGATTACACCCTGCAAGCTATGGGAGCGGGTTACTCAAATGGCTTTGCCGTGAAACTGCCGAATGTCGACTCATCCAACGTAGCTTCTGTCATCGTGACCAAAAATGGTCAGGCTGTTGAACATACGGTATTGCAATCGGGTAGTGAGACTGTTTTGGTGGTTTCGGAAAATTTGCGAGCCGAGTTGGATGCATTGGGTGTTTTAACAGCCAGCTGTACTTTCTATCGTACTCAAAGTAACTGTCTAGATGAGCAAGCGGCCGATCTTCTCAGCTACCAAATGGTGGTTGAGTTGACGACTCCCATTGCAAGAGACCAAGTGGGTTACCCGCCTTATGATTCGTTTATCTTTGCGGCAGAAGGGACTTACCACGGGAGTTTTGTTCTAACTTTCCCTGGTATGAGTTGGCAAACTCACTTTCAGTCATTCTCAGGGACAGGGGAAATGAACAATGCTCTGTTCAATTTGCATGATGATGCGACAGGCGGCTCTAAATACTTCCTTACCAACAACAATATGCCATGGGCGATCAATGTTCGAGATGATTGGGACCATCCAACTGAGAACACCGACATCAGCCACGCTTATTCCAGCTTTTCAACTTGGGTAACAAGCAGTGGTGAAACGGACACCAATTGGTACAACACGCCAACGAATGGCAAAGTGATTTCAGCAGCACAGTAGCAAGGAGCCCAACATGAATACTTCAACAAAACTTCTGACCATCATGTCGACTTCCACGCTAATCTTGGCTTGTGGAGGAGGCGGTGGCGGTGATAGTAGCGGAGGCAGCAGTGGCTCAGGTTCTTCTACCACGCCAACTCAAACTACATCAGCTCAGCTTATTGATACTCAAGATATTGTTGCGCAGCGGGATTTTGCTTTTTGTATCGGGGATAAAATAACGCTATCGATGAATTATCAGGGCACTGCTGAAGGTGCTTTGCACCTCTATACCAAGTCGGCGTTTACGACTGAAGATGGCGTTGAGATTGCTGATCCTATGTCTCGGATAACGACTATTTACCCGACCCGAACTAATCAGGTCGAGTTAGAAGTGAATGGCAATTGGAGCAAGCTCTATGCGCAATGGGTGCCAATGAGTGCAAGTGAACCTGAAAAGAACTGGGTAATCTCGTTGGATCAATCCAATAATAACTACCATCTCGATTTTTGAAAGTGAGTGCTGCTAAAGAACCTTAAATAAAGCCGGAGGTAGACTCCGGCTTGATCGTTATAGCTGTGCGGTGATGTTTTCAATCTCCTGTTGCCACTCTTGCTGCATTGCAGGTTTTTGGTGTTTAGGTTTACGTCCTAAATCCGCTTCCAGCAGAGTTTCCAATTCAACGAGCCTTTCTAGTAGTTGCTCTTCAGTTAGGGAGGTTTTTAACGTGTCCTTGGTGATCCCAAGCTCAGTGTTATTCTCTTGAGAAGTTGAAAGGGTCACTGTGGCGATCTTCTCATACACTTCATCGACTGAAAGATACTCGGTGAGCTCTCCATTTTCGATAAACCAGAAGCGGTTGCAGCTTTGTTCGATCATGCTTCTATCATGGCTGACCAAAAGAGCCGCTCCTTCAAACTCTTGTAGAGTTTCGATTAGCTCCTCTTTTCCTTCCATATCTAAATGGTTAGTTGGTTCATCAAGAAATAGCATGTGATAGCGGGCTAATGTTAGACCGATGAATAGCAGTCTAGCGCGCTCACCACCACTTAGGCTCGCGACGTGTTGATCGTGCCTCGCATACTCAAAGCCAGCACCTATCAGTGAGCGTTTGGCTTGCTCACTACTTATCGAAGCAAACGCCTGCAGAGCTTCACTAATGGTGTCGTAGTCATTGAGCTGCTGTAATGATTGATCGTAGTAACCCAGTTTACAACGGTCATGAAACGTGACATCTGTGTTTAGTGATGCTGACTCTACTTGGGTCTGTTGATACTCGTGATAGAGCAGGTTAAGTAACGTCGATTTACCGCATCCATTACTGCCCAGCACTGCTATACGGTCGCCACTTTTTACGCGTGTTTCTGACATCTCAAACAGGTGATGATCGCTATCTAGAGGTGAGACCAAAAAGGGTAGTATCTCAAGTAAACGATTCGCAGGAAGAGCCTCACTTTTAAGCTCTAGAGCCCAGGGTGTACCTTCTGATAACTCTGTTTGTTGTTCTTCTAATCGCTCTTTACGGGCGAACATGGTTTTCGCTTTACGAGCAAGATCTTCGTTGTCGTAGACTTTGCCCCAAGTGGCTAAACGCTTGGCGCTCTTCTCGATTCGGTCGATCTCTTTCTGCTCGCTGGCATGGCGAAGTTGATCGGCTTCATCTTTCTCTTTCAATGCTTGTCTCGCTTGAGAGCAAGGCAAAGAGAAATGATGCAGAGATCGATCTCGCATGACCCAAGTGGTGTTGGTGACGCGATCGAGCAAGGTTTGATCGTGAGATACCAATACGAATGAGCCTTTCCAGTTTGATAGGAACTGCTCTAGCCAAAGGAGCGATGGCAAGTCCAAGTGGTTACTCGGCTCATCCAGAAGCAGTAAGTCAGGTTGATGGATAATCGCACGTGCAAGCAAGAGCCGCATTTGCTGACCTCCGCTGCAATTTTCAACCGGCATGTGTCGTTCTGTGGTCGAAAACCCTAGTTCATCCAATAAGAGCTCAGCGCGCCAAATATCATCACCTGATAAGGATTCTGCTAACGCGTCTATTACGGAATGTGTACTTAAAGACTCAGGTAAATGCTGCTCAACATAACGCATCAAACATGAACTGGCTTTGGCAAACGTGCCTTGGCTTGGTTCAAATTGACCGCTAAGCAGTTTGAGTAGGGAGCTTTTACCACAGCCGTTATGACCGATAAGACCAATTTTGTCGCCACGGTGAATCGTAAACGTTAGATCTTTGAAGATTGGTGTTGCTGTGTGAGAAAGGGTTAGTGATTGTGCAGTTAAAAAAGTACTCATAGTGTTCTCAAGAATTTTGGGCGCAAAAGGCCGTTGTCATGGGCTGACAATAATTCTTCGAGCTTGAGGGAAAGTACTCGGGTGACGTCTCTGTCGAAAGGTAATTATTCGCTCAAGTCGAGATTATCGCAGCGCGAAATCTGAAACTCTTGAGCGGTCCTTCATGCCATAAAAGCGTGGGTTGATTGAACACCACATAGACATAAGTTCCTCCTTAAATTGATTGTAAAGTGTTGCCACTTCAGATGAATGATTGCGATGATTCTAACTTGGAATTGGGTAAAGTACAGAATAATCGCTTAAAAACTGTCTAGTTTATCTCTAGGAAGGAGTTAATCGTCACTCTCGCTGAGTAAAGCATCAAAGCGTGGATTGCCATGCATACCTTCTAAATCAGGTTCTGTGTCAATCAGATCTCGGATTGATGGGCTAGCATCAATTGCTCGAGTGAGATCTTCAATTGCTTGCTCCTCAATGCCTAATCGAGAATAGGCACAAGCGCGTTGGTAGAGCGCTGGACCATTGGTATCGTCAAGCTCAAGCACGCGATTACATAGGCTTAAAGCCCAGTGGTACTCTTTGATTTCCATCGCTGCATCAGCCTTATAGGTTAAGGCTTCAAGATCGCCCGGACGCAAGGTTAAGATCTCATCATAGACGTCAATACGTTGCTCTGCGGTTGGCATACTTTGCGCACGAAGCCAAAGGTTATGAATCTCGTTGATCTTTTCAATCTCTTTATTGTTTTCACTAATGATGCGTGTTTTGCGCTTTAGATCCCGCTCCAAGGCGCTAAACTTTTTCTGATACTCATCGGCAATGGCTTCGAGGCGTTTATCTGCCATCTCTTTTGTATTGGCTTTGAACTCTCGCAGAGATTGCCAGCCGACAAAAGCGATCAGTGACGCAACACCAGCGATAATGTAGAAGAAATATGTCACCGTCACATTGGCGTAGTTCAACGACTTGTCGGCAACGCTGAGCTCTCGATCTGTGATTTGGATGGTCAACTTGCGCTCTAGATCTTGTTGTTCTTGGCGAAGCGATTTTAACTCATCAAGGATGTATCGCTCCATTAGAGGACGATCGAGCAAATCAGATTCCGAGTATTTGGGTTGTTCTGCATAGACAGGTTGTAGGCAAGTTAAGACGCCGATTAATAAAGCAAGAAATACAGGCATGAGCACATCCATTTAACGCATTGTTTTCTTAGACTTAAACCTTAGCAAACTCTTATGGCAAACAGGAATGATTTATATGCAAACTTTGAGAGTTAGTTGATTAGTACTCGTTCAACTTGTTCAGTTACAAATGTTTTGTCCAGTGCTTTACCCAGCATCACTTGATGATTTAGTAACCCTAGTATTAGGGTATATAGTGATTCTTTGTGCAGTGGTGAAACGTAGCTTTCTAACATTGCGGTGTACTTTTGGTTAGCGAGTAACATACATGCATCTGTCGCTACGTTTTGTTGTCCAATCACGTCAATGTAATCGGCGACGAGCTTCATCTCTTGGAAGAAACGCGGAGCCATCTGCTCGAAGATCAACACGAAGTTTTCCACCTGCTGTGTTGGGGTCGCTTCCGCGGCGCTAGGTCTGCCTGCTAGCATTTCCACATCAAAGTTCACGATTGCTTCAGTTGCGGCTTTGAATAGCTCATCCTTACTTTTGTAGTAGTGATATACGGCACTTTTGCTCATACCTAATTGTTCGCAAAGCTGTCTCATACCAATGTTTTTATACCCCAAATCTAGGAATACTTCCGTTGCTTTCTGGGCAATTTCTCTACGTCTACTTTCATGATCGACGATCTTCGGCATATTTTTATTCTCGATTTTGTTACCGCTATGAACGCCAGTATACCACAAGATCTTTTACTTAGACCGAGTGGACAAAAAAGATCTTTACCTTGGATTTAAAGCGTATTAATTTAAAAAGACCAAGCGGTCGAAAATAAGGGTTTGATATGAAAATTGATTGGAACGTTCCTCAAGCAAGAACTGGTTTTTGGGGAGGAATTGATAAACTGATAGGTCCTGGTGCAACCAAACAAGAGAAAGACTTACAACTCTATGTTCCTTTCGTCGCAGGCATTGTGTTGGTTGCTTACGCTTATTTCGCGCAGTTAGGTTGGACTGGTGTGCAGTATTTAATTGCGGGCTTACTTACTGTAGACATTGTGGGCGGCATCATCACTAATGCAACGTCGAGTGCGAAGCGCTGGTTTCACCGTGAAGGGCAAGGATTCAAGCAGCATATGAGCTTTATCATGACTCATTTTGTGCAGCTTTCTCTCTACAGTTGGGCGTTTTTAAACTTCGATATGGTTTGGATTGCCGCTATCGGTGGTTACATGGTATTAGCGTGTGGTTTAGTTATGAAAACACCCTTGTATTTACAACGTCCAGTTGCCTTGAGTCTTTACTCACTAAGTCTACTTATCGCAATTTATTGGGCTCAAGCACCACAAGGATTAGAATGGTTCTTGCCGCTATTGTATCTAAAACTTCTGGTTAGCCATATCTTAAGAGAAGAGCCTTATCGACCTGAAGAAAAGTAGGACAGAGAATTTGTAAGCATGTTGGGCTATTTGGCTTGCTGCATTTCTACCAGTCCTCCGGCATTATGAAGATTGGTAAAGCCTTGTGCGGTTAGATATTGATACGCTTGGCCGGAACGATTGCCGCTGCGACAATAAAGAACGATTTGAGCGTCTTTATCTATATTGGAAAAATGCTTGTCCAACTCTGAAAGTGGGTAGTTTTTTGCATTGTCTAAATGCCCATCAGCAAACTCCTGTGGCGTTCTTACATCAACAATCAGGGCGCCTTGTTCTATCCATTCCCAACCAATATCTGCGCGAGATGAAGCCGAAACTGGCAAACTAAATGATACTAAAAGTGTGAAAATCAGTGCTAATCGTCTCATTATGTGTATCTCTTGATTACGTTTTGTTCAGCATATCTTATTGATGGTTATTCGCTACGAGATATGTCAAAAGAGGCGTAAATAATCGCTAGATATAGCCAAACTATCTTAGCCAGAATTATTAGAGCTATTACCGGTACTTGATTTACCACTACACTCTTCTAGCTAAAAGGGAGAGTCATGCACAATATTTCACTACTCGTCGTCGCGCTAATAGCCTTCGCTGCCAACTCATATTTTTGTCGCCTAGCATTGGCGAATCACGTTATCGATCCGGGCTCTTTTACTTGGCTGCGCCTCGTATCTGGAGCTGTAACGCTGTTACTTATACAAAGTTGGCGCGGTCAAATGAGTTATAGCTTCTTTACTGATAAACACAGCTGGTGGTCGGGCATTTCTCTTTTTGGTTATGCAGTCTGCTTTTCATATGCCTATACCCAACTTAGTACCGGTACAGGTGCTTTGATTCTTTTTGGTATGGTGCAACTGACTTTAGTGGCGTTCCACGTTCTTTCTGGAAATCGCTTAATCCCTAAAGAAATACTCGGTATTGGAGTTGCGTTATTTGGCTTCGCTGTATTGATGCTTCCGTCGGCTGAGGCACCAAGTTTGAGTGCAGCAACTTTAATGCTTGTTGCAGGTGTTTGCTGGGGCATTTTTACCTTGTTAGGGCGTAAAAATAGCGTTGCTTCGGTCTCAATAACCCAAGGGTTTATGCTTGCAAGTGTACTCGCCCTTATCGCCAGCCCATTACTTGTCTCAATTGAGACTATCAAAGCTAATGGTGTTTTATGGGCGTTAATGTCGGGCGTCTTTGCTTCCGGCTTCGGCTACATCTTATGGTACCAAGTTGTTAAACACATCTCAGTGCTTCAAGCGTCTGTCTCCCAGTTGGCTGTACCTGTGATTGCATTTGCAGCAGGAAGTATAGGGCTAGGTGAGCCAATAACTCTAACTGCTGCTATCTCGTCATTACTGGTTTTAAGTGGGATCGCTTTGATATTTTTAGCTAAATCTAAAGGCTAGGTTAATTCATTTAATTACGACTCAATAAACGGGAAATTACCTTCTAAAGCAATAACATAATGGAGGATACCGTCTATATTCAGTATATAAATATTGAAAATAGGTGATGACATGAAGCAGCAGATAGCCATTCAAGATCAGATTCCAAACAACCATTGTTATGGCTGCGGAACGCGCAACGAACTTGGCTTACAGATAAAAAGCTACTGGCAGTCAGATGTCGAAGCGACCTGCGAATTCGAGCCATCTCTTCATCATTGTGCGGGTCCAACTCATTTTCTAAATGGCGGAATTATCTCTACTATCATCGATTGCCACTGTGTTTGCATGGCGATAGCTAAAGGTTATCAAGTGAGGGGGCAAGAGGTTGGTATTGGTGAGCCTGTGTGGTTTGCAACGGGTAACCTTAATGTCTCTTTTCTAAAACCCGTTTCAATCAGTTCCGCGGTGATATTAAAAGCAAGAGTTGTCGAAATCTTTGACAAGAAGATTGCCTTGGAGTGTGAACTTCTTTCTAACGGAGAGTTATGCTGCCGAGCTGAGGTGATTGCAGTTAAGGTACCGAACGCATGGTTTAATCCATAGAAAAGCGGCCCTTTCCTACGCTAACTTCGTCCTTTACTGCTCTTATTTATTTGTGCTTACTCCTAGTATGAGTTCCAGTTCATATTTTTGAAAGTAATGGAATCTGTATGCCTTTTTGGAAGCGGAAAGCGACGAAGAAATCAGCAAAACCTAATGTCAAAGAGTTGGCACTTGAAGGAAAACAAAGTGAGACTTTAGGCTCCTCCTCAATTCGTTTTAGCAACGAGTCGCAAGCCGATTTACCACGAATGGTTCCTCAAAGTTTTTCTATGGCAGCAGAACCAGAGCAACAATTGAAACCGGTGCCAAAAGTTATTCATCACTTCTGGCAAGGAAAGTTTGACCCACTAAAACAACATATCTCAAATTTAAATAAGATTGCTGATACGAACAGTGAGTACACCACAGTCCTTCATGTTTTGTTTGATAATCCAAAGGATATTAACGCTTTACAACCGAAAGTTCCTAACATCCTTGTTAAGGATATGCGCAATGAGGCTTGGTTTACGAACTTCCAAGCGAGTCCAAGATACCAGCAGTTTAAGGCATCGAGGGAAGGAGGACGACCTCATTTGGCTTCAGGGGCGGATATCATTAAAACCGAGTTGATCTATGCCGAAGGAGGGATCTGGAATGATGTCGATAATAAACCTCTAGAGCAACTTCCGACAGAGTTGAGGGTAGAGGCACTAAGCATCTTAACGGCAGGCCCAACTGAGTTTAAGAGGTGGGACAATATACTAGGTGTTCATTCCAGTACCTTTGGCACATATCGAGGAAACCCTATCCTTAAAACGATTAACGATTCCAGCTATAAAAAGTACTCAAATTTACAGCATATTATTTATCAGAATCATCCTGATACGAATGACCCAGACAATCACTTTAAGATGATCTCAGAAACTGCAGGTTCATTGCATTTTTCCACAGAGTTGAAAGCGCATATGGAAGGTTTTAATCTTGAGCTAAATGAACTTCATAAGTCGAAGGGAAAGAGTAATGATAGGAGAATCATTATGGATAAATATTTTGCCCCTACAACTACGACCGGTGCAGGGGATCTCGATGAAGATCAGTTGATAAAACTCATGCAGAATCTTTCTCCATCGGGTCACGTTGTCATTTAGAAAGCTAGTCGCTAGCTTCAGTTAACGGCAACATGAAAACAGTTTTTACCTGAACTTTTAGCTTGGTAGAGCGCTTCATCTGCCTTACGGAAAGAATCGGTGCTGACCGTTGCTTGATGAGATGCCACGCCACAGCTGATTGTTACAGGTCGGTCAATGCCAAAGTCATGATTTTCAAGGGACATATGGATTGACTTTATTCTCTGTTCAATAATGGCATAACTGGTGGCTTCGAAAGCAATTAGGAATTCTTCACCTCCCCATCGACCTACTTTTCCGGCTCCCTCAACTTCAGAGTCCAAAATTCGAGCCGCTTGGATCAGTACCTTATCGCCCACGTCATGGCCATAGTCATCGTTGATTTTCTTAAAGTCATCAATGTCGATGATGGCGATCCATTGAATTTGCTGAGACTTAAGTAATAGTGCTTCCATATGACGTCGATTAAACAATTGCGTGAGCATATCAGTATGAGAAAGTACTTGCAGTTGGCGATTGGACTCTCTTAATAAGGCTAGCGTTTTACGGCGCCCTGAATCATAGAAATAGGCGATCGAGAACAAAAACAGATAGACGATGGACAGGTGAATAAAACTGATGGTGTCGAATGGAATAGGCGGCCAGTTGTGCATATCAATCAGGCAAATGTACGCGATGATCGCGAAACTTACCAAACTAAACACTGAGCCTACCTTGTAACCGAGAACAAATATAGCAACAACAGGAGTTAAGAACGAAAACGCTAAGGCAAACTCACTGTGGCCCGAACCGACAATAAATAGCAAGCTGACAGATGTCATTACCGAAACCATGATGGTTGCCGCGACTTTAACGTTGCGACTTTGCCATAGCCAAAAGTAGGCCAGAAGGCATAGGCCTAACCCTGTAGCTTCAATTGATGCGAGTAGGTAATTTGGAATAAATACGGTGTTGTAGTAAATGAATAACGCGAGCACAGAAGACAAGATCGTCAAGGAAGAAAAGACAAATACGCTTTCCCTAAACTCTTCTTGAGTACGGCTTACACCAAGCCACTTTTCTAATCCTTTAGTTAGCACAACAGTCCATATGTTCATTGGTTCCGGTGCGGGCAATATACCTTAGTATTTATAAATCGTCACTCAAGATACAAAGTTAAATTTGGAAGTATTAATGGGGCAAATATAGGAGGGTTAAAGCAAGGCCTTTCTTGATAATATGTGCCGTTATAAAACGATAAAAAAGCCAGCATTGAACGTTACTGGCTTTTTGGTCAATACAGAATTAACGGCTATTTAAGAGATATCGTAACCTGCTGCTAGTAGTAGACCACGTTCATGTTTGATTAGGCTTGCTCTATCTTCGACAAGTTCATGCAGAGCTTGGCGAGGCTTACTTGCAGTCAGTTTAAAATCATCAAAAGACTGTGCTGTTTGGATTTCAGTAAACATAGTACTGATAACATTGCGTGCTTCACACGGGTTACTGTCGGTTTTGAAGTACTCTACACCTAAAGCGGCTTCTCTCATTTCCGCAAGCAGTTCAATAGGGCTGCTTGGCTGAGCAATAGACAAGTAATTATCTAAAACTCGTTTTGCAAATAGTAGCTCTTGTAGAGGGATATCTCGTCCACTTTCTATTAGCGTTTGGCTTAAGATGTTATTTGAGCTCATGTTTTATCCTTAGTTACATCCGACACTATTTTTCAACAGTCTAAAATAACCAGACTTTAAAGAACACCATTTCAGTGACAAATTTAACTGTTTGGATGAGCAGGTATTATTTGAAGGAATTAACTAAGAAAAGAGGAAGAGCTTTAAAAGATAATAATGCCCCAACGAATGTTGAGGCATGTTTCAGTGTTATTCGCCTAGTGCTTTCTTGGCTAGACGTTTTGCAGCGTGCTTATGACGTTCCATCAATTGATGGATATCGACGCCGATGACTTCCCCGTTTAGGACTCGCCAGTGGCCGGCTACCATGACTCGATCTGCTTGTTGTGCGCCACAAAGCAACAGCGCGGCAAGTGGGTCGTGGCTGCCAGAGAAACGGATATCATCGAGTTTAAACATCGCAATATCTGCTTGCTTGCCAACACTTAGTTCACCGATGTCACTTCGTCCCATAGCTTGAGCAGAACCTTTTGTCGCCCAGCGAAGTGCATCAAAGTGAGTTACATTTGCTGAGCCGTATTGTAAGCGTTGTAGGTACATCGCCATACGCACTTCTGCGATCATATTTGAGCCGTCGTTTGAGGCACTGCCATCCACCCCTAAGCCGACTTTAACGCCCGCTGTTTCAAGGTCGTTGTTCTTACAAATCCCAGAAGCGAGCATCATATTTGATGTTGGGCAGTGGCTAATCCCGACTCCAGCTTGGCCGAGTCTGCGGATCTCTTCGCTATTGAAATGAATACCATGGGCCAGCCAAGTCTTGTCGTTAAGCCAGCCAACGTCTTCAAGGTAATCGACTGGACGCAACCCGAACTTTTCAACACAAAAATCTTCTTCGTCGAGAGTTTCACACAAGTGGGTGTGCATCATGACATTTTCTTGTTTGGCAATGTAAGCCGTTTCTTTCATTAAGTCTGTGGTGACCGAGAAAGGAGAACATGGTGCGAGCGCAATTTGCGTCATTGCTCCATCGTGATGTTGGTGATATTGACGAATTAGCCTGTAGCTATCATCGACAATCGCTTGTTCTGTTTGAATAGTGTGCCTTGGTGGTAGGCCTCCCTCATCTTCTCCTAAGCTCATTGAACCGCGGGTGAATATTGCGCGCACGCCAAGCTTTTGAGCGGTTTCAACTTGCAGATCAATCGCATGTTCAAGGCCGCTAGGCAACAAGTAGTGATGGTCTGAAGCGGTAGTACAGCCTGACAGCATAAGCTCAACTAAAGCTAGTTCTGTGGCGACACTCATCATCTCTTCATCAAGGTTTGCCCAAACAGGATAGAGGCTTGTTAGCCAATGGAAGAGCTCTTTATTCAACGCGTCAGGATAAGCGCGGGTCAGTGTTTGATAAAAGTGGTGGTGGGCATTTACTAGCCCAGGTGTGATGACATGGTGAGATGCATCAACCACGTAATCAATATGATGGGAGGGTGTCCCATGCTTTGGAATGAGTTCGGCAATTTGGTTTCCTTTTACCACGACACCACCTTGGGCGTCTTGCATGTTACCGGTGTAAATTGCCAGTGGATTCTTAATCCAGATGGTTTCCATTCATAATAGTCCTTAGCCATCTCAGCCATTTCAGGGGAGAGGGTCTTAAACGTTTTAGTTGAAAGTTAGCTAGTATTCCTAGCGAGGTTATTGTTGTGTAGATTTCTACCTAATAGCAGAACCTTGGTCTCCTTTTGAAGTCTATATTGCTATTCAGTTGTCTTAGCTTCTAGCTTTGTTTGTACTGTACTTGTTGGCTCTTCATCATCAGATTTACGAATGATTTTTTCTTCAACTAGCACTTTGCTTTCAGTTAATGCTTCGCGCACTTCTTTGTTCGTTGATTTAGGCAGTAATTGGTGTAGAAGAACAGTCATGATTGTTCCGGTAGTAATGCCAGAGTGTAGGAAGTTAGCAATGTCATGAGGTAAGTGTTGCAACAAACGAGGCTCGAAAGTAACCGCGAGACCAGACGCTAAGCCAACACAGATAACAAGCGCATTGCGTTTGGTATCTGCTGCCATAACCAGCATACGAATACCCGCATAAGCGATCATGCCAAACATGACGAAGCCAACCCCACCTAGCACGGGCTTCGGAATGGTTACTGCAATTGCAGCCAATTTCGGGAACAAGCCACCTAGGATCAGTAGGCCACCTGTAGCGGCTACTACATAACGACTTGCGACACCGGTAATGCCGACAATACCGACATTCTGGCTAAATGACGCTAGTGGCATAGCGGTTAGAATTGACGAAAGCGTACTGCCTAAACCATCACCGAGTAGGCCACGTTGTAGGTCTTTACCTTCGATTTTTTTATCACAGTTGTTTGCCAGTGCCATAAAGTCACCAGTCGCTTCTGCAATAACAACAATGTAAACCAAGCTCATGCTAACAATGGCACTTGCTTCAAAGGTTAATCCATATTTTAGAGGTTCTGGCCCGCCAACCCATGCGGCAGATGTAATGTCATCTAAGTTCACCATACCAAGTGAAAGCGCAACGATATAACCGCCCGCAAGGCCTATCACAATTGCAGACGCTGCAACCGCGCCTTTACAGTAAACTGAGACAGCGACAACGATACCTAATGACACAAGCGCTAAGAAAAGCTTGGGTAACGTTGCGAAGTTTTCACTAGAGGCAGGAGCATCACCAACCCAATTCATTGCAACAGGTAAGATGGTTAAGCCGATAAGAGTCACCACAACGCCACTGACGACAGTAGGGAAGAGCTTTTTCACCTTATCCATATAGAAACTGGCAATGATGACGACGAATGAGCCAACCAGTGCCGAGCCCATAATGCTGGCAACGCCACCTTCACGACCTATGGCTATCGCCACGCCAAGAAAGGCAAAGCTAGAACCCATCACTACAGGTAAGCGAATCCCAATAGGGCCAAAACCGATACACTGCGCCATGGTGACAATACCGGACGCGAGTAGAGCTGCATTGATCAGTGAGACGATTTCTGCGTTAGGCAACCCGATAGATGCACCAACGATAAGAGGGACAGCAACAATACCACCGATAGAGGCGAGCATGTGTTGCAGAGCGAGGAGTAAAGTAATGCCGTGAGGCGGCTTTTGGTTGAGTGTATACAGAAGTTTCATTGGTTATACCTCAGAGAGCGTTGAGTGGTTTAGCTCTCGTAGATTGGACAATTGACTTCTACAAACTGCGTAGGGTCACGAATTTTTTCGTAAAGAAACCTAGCCTAAACGTTTGTTCAGGCTAGATTTACTAGGTTTTAATTGGATTAGATGTAGATAAGTTTAGCGACGAAGATAACAGTCAAAATGTACATTGAGATAGATACATCTTTCGTTTTACCCGTAGCAACTTTTAGAACTGTGTAAGTGATAAAGCCAAGCGCAATACCGTTAGCGATAGAGAACGTCAGTGGCATCATCAGAGCTGTGATTGCTGCAGGAGCACCATTGGTGAAGTCTTTCCAATCGACATGCTGCATACTGCTCATCATTACAAAAGCAACGTAAATTAGCGCGCCTGCTGTAGCGTATGATGGAATCATTCCAGCCAAAGGAGATAGGAAAATAGCAGCTAAGAACAGTGCGGCTACGACAATCGCAGAAAGACCTGTACGAGCACCCGCAGCAACACCTGCAGCACTTTCAACGTAACTGGTTACTGGTGGACAACCGACACAAGCACCAGCAACACTTGAGATAGAGTCTGCTTTTAACGCCTTGCTAAGCCCTTCAATTTTGCCTGTCTCTTTATTGACGAGATGAGCACGTTCAGCGACACCCATCAATGTACCCGCAGTATCGAACATGTTGACGAATAGGAATGCTAGGATCACGCTGACCATTGAGATGTTGAATGCACCTGAAATATCCATCGCCATAAAGGTCGGAGCAATACTTGGCGGTGCTGCAAAGAAGCCGTTGTATTGAACAAGGCCTAGCATCATGCCAACAACGGTGACACTTAGAATACCGATCAGAACGGCACCAAAAACTCTACGCTCACTCAAGACAGCGATGATCAAAAACGCGATTGCGGCTAGCATTGCATCAGGTTTGGTGAAGTCACCTAGAGAGACCAAAGTCGCTGGGTTTTCAACGACGATCCCCGCTGTTTTAAGGCCGATAAGACCAAGGAAGAGACCAACACCTGCTGTCATTGAGTAGCGTAAGCTCACCGGAATGCTTTCAATTATCCATTGGCGGACTTTGTAAAAACTCATCCCGACAAACAAGATACCTGATAGGAATACGGCACCGAGCGCGACTTCCCAGCTGTAACCCATTTCACTGACGACGGTGAAAGAGAAGAAGGCGTTAAGACCCATACCAGGTGCTAAGCCAACTGGCCAGTTAGCGAATAGACCCATTAATAGACAGCCAATCGCAGCACCGATACAGGTAGCGACGAATACGGCTCCTGAGTCCATCCCTGACGCAGCCATGATTTGAGGGTTAACGAAAATGATGTAGGCCATCGTAGCGAATGTCGTGATCCCCCCGATCATTTCGTTCTTTACGCTGGTTCCATGTTCTTTCAGTTTGAAAAAGCGCTCTAAAAGGCCACCGGATTGGCCTTCGTTGTTTAGCACTTCTGCTTTGCTTTCGTTCATGTCAGCAAGTCCTTTTGTGTTGGTGTTTCTTTAATTGAATACCACGCTCTAGTGTGCTGCCTTCTCTTTTGGCTCGCGACCTAGACTCCAATTTTCCTAATGAATGTTAAGTTTGACGTTGTTAGAAATTCTTTTTAGCTGCCGCGGTATGTCGAGAAACTGTATGGAGAAACCAATAGTGGCACATGGTAGTGTGCTCCCTCTTCTCCCAGACCAAAGCGGATCACTACATCATCTAAGAAAGGGATCTCACCAAGATCGACATCTTTGTTGCGATAGTAGTCAGCGACGTGGAAAACGAGTTGGTACTTGCCGGTAGTAAATGCGTCACCTTCTAGTACTGGCTCATCAGTACGGCCGTCAAAGTTGGTTTCGACGGTTTTGATTTTCGTGATCACATCACCTTCGATACGAAAAAGCTCAATTTGGATATCAGTTCCGGGAACTCCATTCATTGTATCCAATACGTGTGTCGTCAATTTGCCCATAATTATTAATAGCGCTAAGCGCTCTCCTTAATTTTTAGGTTCTTTATTGTATACAAAGTTGTTCTAACTTTGCTTTTGATAAGTATATATGTACACAAAATACCCATATAGTAAAGCTTGTTGTTATAAAAATGTTATTAACAAAAGGAGCGAAAAGTAAAATGTGTGACATGATACAAATCACTCATTATGGCTTGTATGTCGTTAAGTCTATGAATTATAGGCTTATGTTTCTATTAAGTAACTTTAACAACAAAATCTTTACATTAAGATAATTTATTGTATACAATGAATGTAGAGATTAAAAAGACATCCACGAAATGTCTTGTTTTAAGGAGAGCCTGAATGGATAAGGATTATTCACGAGATCTGATTGGCTATGGGGCGAATCCTCCGCACCCTAAATGGCCTGGTGGAGCTCGTATCGCCGTGTCATTTGTATTGAATTATGAAGAAGGTGGTGAGCGCTGTCTTCTGCATGGGGATGAAGAGTCTGAAGCCTTTCTATCAGAGATTCCAGCCGCACAGCCAATTAAAGGTGAGCGTCATATTAGTATGGAATCAATCTATGAGTATGGTAGCCGCGCTGGTGTGTGGCGAGTACTGAAACTGTTTGATGAGTATGAAATCCCTCTGACAGTTTTCGCTGTTGCGATGGCAATTGAGCGCCATCCAGATGTGGCACAAGCGATGGCTCAAGCAGGTCATGAGATTTGTAGTCATGGTTATCGCTGGATTGATTACCAATACATGGATGAGTCGCAAGAGCGTGACCATATGATGAAAGCGATTGAGATCATCAAAGAGATCACAGGTGAGCGACCTTTAGGTTGGTACACCGGTCGTACCGGACCAAATACTCGTCGTATCGTCGCTGAAGAAGGTGGCTTTTTATATGACTCAGACGCTTATGACGACGACTTACCTTATTGGCATACTGAAACTGGCCATCCGCAGCTAGTAATTCCATATACGTTGGACGTCAACGATATGCGTTTTGCTACGGTACAGGGCTTCAACTCTGGTGAGCAGTTCTACCAATACCTTAAAGATACCTTCGATACGCTTTATGCCGAAGGTGAAACAGCGCCGAAAATGATGTCAGTGGGTTTGCACTGTCGTTTGATTGGCCGCCCAGGGCGCATTGCCTCACTGAAACGCTTTTTAGATTACGTAAAACAACATGATGATGTTTGGCTATGTCGCCGTGTTGATATTGCTCGTCACTGGCATGAGCACCACCCATACACACCACAACAGGAGAAGTAACATGACTGAATTTCGTTTTTGCAAACCATCACAGATGGCTCGTTCGGAATTTGTCTCTCACTTTGGTGATGTGTATGAGCATAGCCCGTGGGTCGCAGAATCTGTCTATGACCAAGGGCTAAGTGACCAAGACAATTTTATTGCTAACTTGCATTTGAGAATGGCGGAAGCGCTACTTGATGCTGAAAAAGCAAAGCAACTTGCACTTATTAATGCTCACCCTGATTTAGCAGGTAGAGCAGCAATCAATGGTGAACTCACAGCAGCATCAACTGCTGAGCAAGCCGGCGCTGGGATCGACCAGTGCAGCGCGGATGAGTTCGAAAAATTCACAACGTACAACGACAGTTACAAACAACGCTTCAACTTTCCCTTCATCATGGCAGTGAAAGGGGCCAATCGTTACCAAATTCTTGAGTCGTTCGAGAAGCGATTAGGCAATGATAGTGACACTGAGTTTGCTACAGCGATACAGGAAATCAATAAGATCGCACTGTTTCGCTTACGAGATATGTAAGTCACGGAGATGTCGACTATCTCGTTTTAACACTACTACTCATTAACCTATTTTTGAATAATTGGAAGGATAAAGGACATGTCCTTAGACATTGAACAATACATTAATCTTGCTGACGACAAACTTGGCGCTGAAGCTATTTACGCTACTGACGATTTCTTTGCTGATAAAAGCCGACTACTACGCCGTGAAGCTCCAGAATGGAAAGACGATTTATATGATGATCACGGCAAATGGATGGATGGTTGGGAAAGCCGCCGTAAACGTGGTGAAGGTTACGACTACTGTGTCATTCGTTTAGGCTTAGCTGGTACGATTGCTGGTGTTGATATTGATACCTCTTTCTTTACGGGTAACTTCCCGCCATCAGCGTCTATTGATGCATGTTATTCCCCTGATGGTGACCCAACTGATGCAACGCAGTGGCAAGAAATTCTGCCATCAATGAGCTTACAAGGTGACCATCACCACCTAGAAGAAATTGAAAGTGATGAGGTATTTACTCACTTGCGTCTCAACATTTATCCAGATGGTGGTGTAGCACGTCTGCGCGTTTACGGTCGCCCAAGCGTTGACTGGAATCGTATTGATGATCAGCAAAAAGTGGATTTAGCTGCCGTTGAAAATGGTGGTCGTGCACTGGCATGTAGTGATGAGCACTACGGTAACAAGTCGAACATTCTTGGCCCTGGCCGTGGTGAAAACATGGGTGATGGTTGGGAAACTGCACGTCGCCGCACACCAGGTAATGACTGGGTGATTGTCGCTCTTGGTCATGCAGGCAATGTTGATCGCGTTGTGGTTGATACGGCGCACTTTAAAGGTAACTTCCCAGACAGTTGCTCAATTCAGGCTGCGTATGTGAAAGGTGGTACTGATGATCAGGTGGCAACGCAAAGCTTATTCTGGCGTGAGCTACTACCAGCGCAAAAACTCAAAGCCCACGATATTCATGAGTTCACTTCAGAGGTTAATGACCTAGGTGCAGTGACTCACGTGCGTCTGAATATCTTCCCTGATGGTGGTATTAGCCGTCTACGTTTGTTTGGCACAAAAGCGAAATAAGCGAGGGAAGGACTATGAGCAATGGAATTCGTCGTTTAGCAATCGAACCATTAACCAAACAATCATTTGCAGAGTTTGGTGACGTGATTGAAGTAGATAACAGTGACTATTTCATGATCAACAATGGATCGACTCGTCGTTATCACAAACTGGCTAAGACAGATGTACAAGAGCAAGGTGGCGAAGCCATCATTAGCATCTTCCAAGCGACACCACTTAGCTACCCGTTAACGATAGAAATGCTAGAACGTCATCCACTAGGGTCACAGGCATTTGTTCCATTGCTTGGTCAACCGTATCTCATTGTTGTTGCTCCCAAAGGGGACAACCCATCACTGCAACATTGCCGCGCGTTTTATAGTAACGGACGCCAAGGTGTCAATTACCACAAAGGTGTTTGGCACCACCCAGTACTTGCGTTGACCGATCAAGACCAGTTCCTGATCGTCGACCGAGGTGGGGAGGGGCATAACTGTGATGAAGTCTTCTTTGAAGCCGATTTGGTTTCACTACACTTAGAAGATATTCAGGCGAGTAACAGACAGGAAGTAATGCTCTCTGAGTAGAGTGCTGTAAGAAGGAATTTATTATGGATCCACATATCACGGAGTGGTTGAACTTAGCGATTCGCTGGGTTCACATGATAGTTGGCATCGCATGGATTGGTGCTTCGTTTTACTTTGTTTGGCTAGAAAACAATTTGAATCGCGTCAATCCAAAAACGGGCCTATCGGGCGATCTTTGGGCGATTCACGGTGGTGGTATTTATCACCTTGAGAAGTACAAACTGGCGCCACCAGAAATGCCAGAACACCTGCATTGGTTTAAGTGGGAAGCGTATTTCACTTGGATCACAGGCGTGCTGTTATTGGGCGTCGTTTACTATCTTAACGCCGAAATTTATCTGATTGCTCCTGGTTCTGGTATGGAACCGAGCACAGCGATTGCGATTGGTATTGGCGCTTTGGTTGCAGGCTGGTTTATCTACGATCTTCTTTGTGACTCGCCATTAGGCAAAACACCAATGTTGTTGGGTGCGGTGCTATTCGTATTGTTAGTTGGTGCAACTTATGGCTTATCTCAAGTGTTCAGTGGCCGTGGTGCGTACATTCACGTTGGTGCAATCATCGGTACCATTATGGTGGGTAACGTATTCCGAGTGATCATGCCAGCGCAACGTAACTTAGTCAGTGCGATTGAAGAAGGCCGCGAACCTGATCCTGCTCTACCAGCGAAAGGTTTACTGCGTTCTCGTCACAATAACTACCTAACGTTACCAGTGCTGTTCATTATGATCAGTAACCATTTCCCTAGTACTTATGGTTCGGAATATAACTGGGCAATTCTTGCTGGCCTTGCGATCTTTAGTATCTTGGTTCGCCATTACTTTAACACGCGCCATGGTAGTCAGAAGTTTGCTTGGACTGTACCTGTTGCCGCACTGGGTATGATTACATTGGCGTTTGTGACATCACCATATGCGAACAAACCAGCAGCACCTGTTGCTAAAGCGCCTGTTGTTGTGGAAGCTCCGGCTGATGTGTCACTAGACGACGCATCGACTGACAGCTCTCAAACTAACAGTTCAGACGCTCAACCTGCTGATGCTGGGGTGAACTTTGCAGCCATTAACCAAGTGATTCAAGAACGCTGCTCAGTGTGTCACTCTGCGACTCCAACACATTCGGCGTTTGCAGCAGCTCCAGCAGGGGTGATCCTTGATACACCTCAGGAGATCCAAGCGAACAGCCCTCGAATCGCGCAAACAGTGACAACGAAATACATGCCGCTAGGTAACATGACTCAAATGACAGAAGATGAGCGAGCGCTTATCGGAGTTTGGGTAGAGCAAGGTGCAATGATTAATTAGTGGCCAAGGAATCTCGTCTATCGGAATGCAAGCCCGATAGACGTGATACATGCAAACGTGGTATTTCCCGCTATTTATCTCATGTGAGATCCCCCGGCCCCTGTTCCGGGGTTTTTTATGCCTCAAAAGGAGTTTGATGTAATGCGAAGTGCTCTTAGTATTCGACATAAAACCATATTGGCGACCGTTGGCGCAGTGATCATCGTCATTGCTGTACTTATTAGCATCACCGTTAGCCAAGGGCAAAAAATCATCTTGGATAAGACCTACTCTCAGCAAATGCCCGCAGCGCTAGGAGAGGTCAGTAACCAAATAAAGTTGGAGCTGGAAAAACCCTTAGTTGTGGCTGAAGTCATGTCCGAACTGGCGCTAATTAAAGAGTTTGATGGGCAAAATAGTGAACAAATTGTTGAGCAACTACAAAGTATCAAGCAGCAGTTTAATGCCCTTACTGCTTTCTATGTGACGACGGTAAATGATACCTACTACGTCCCTAATGGGGTATTGAAAACAATGTCGCAAAGCTCTGCGGATGATGCTTGGTTCTATGGTTTTCTCAGTAGCAATAAATCGGTCGAGCTGTCGATTGATGTCGATGAATCAACAGGCCTGGCCACTGTGTTCGTCAACCAAGTAGTTATGCGCAATGGACAGCGCATTGGTGTGACTGGGATAGGCTTATCTTTGGCTAACTTAGGTAATACCGTCGCCAACTTCTCGCTGGGTGAGTCCGGTCGATTAATGCTGGTGGATAGTCAAGGAACGATTAAGATCCATTCTGATACAGCTCTTGTCGGCAAGCCTTTATCAGCAGTTGGAATGGGCGATGTGACCACTCTCTTATCAGGATTAAGCAATAGTGGGTTGGACATCAACGAAGTTGAGATTAATCAGCAGTCGATGGTGGTAGGCTTAATGGCATTGCCCCAGCTTGGGTGGGTGTTAGTGTCAGTGCAGCCGACCAGTGAAGTCTTGGCTGAGATAAATCATTTTATTGAAACTATGACCTGGATAGGCGTCTCTATTGCGCTATTGTTTGTCGCAGTCAGCGCTTATATGACTCATGTTCTATTAAAGCCATTATCAACCACTGCAGAACTTCTTCTTGAGATTGGGGGAGGCGGCGGTGACCTTACACAACGATTAGATGAAAGCCGAAATGATGAGGTAGGCAGCATCGCTAAAGGATACAACCAGTTTGTTGCTTATATGGGAAATGTTCTGCAAGAAATAGAAACTTCTCGCCAAGAGTTAGTCACGAGTATTGAATATATTGATCAGCAAGCTAACGAGATGAAACAACAGATTCATGGTCAGGAGCAGAATATTAATCAGGTTGCTACTGCGATACATGAGATGAGTGCTAGCTCAGAAGAGATTGCAAACAACGCAAACCATACGTCAGACAATGTACAACAGACTACAATCGAGGTGAAAAACGGCTTAGAGTCAGTCAGTGATACGTTTGCTCACACGGAAGCAATGAACCAGCAGCTTGACCAAAGTAACCAGAGTATTGAAAAGCTATCTAACGATATCAATGCGATCGACACGGTGCTGGATGTGATAAGCGGTGTTTCGGAACAGACCAATCTACTGGCGTTGAATGCTGCTATTGAAGCTGCAAGGGCAGGTGAACAGGGGCGAGGTTTCGCTGTGGTCGCAGACGAAGTCCGTACATTGGCTTCACGTACTCAAGAATCGGCCAGTGAAATCCGAACAATTATTGAAAACTTACAAAGCTTGAGTAACACCGTGGTGAGTGAAGTGAGTGAAAGCCATAAGATTGGGCAAAACTGCCTCACAGCCGCACAATCTTCGGAGCATCATCTAGCATCGATTAACAGTATTATTGAAGAGATCCACCAATTGAGTGCGCAGACGGCAACGGCAACTGGTCAGCAGTCTCAGGTGATCAATGAAATTGCCCCTCATGTAGAAAGTATTGCTGATGTTGCACGTAGTAACACTGAGATGGTCACGCAAACATCGCAGCATTGCGAAGGGTTAAAACGTAATGCTGATTCATTAAGCGAGCTGGTGGCGAAGTTTAAGTTTTAGAAACAAATGCGAAATGAAGAAAGGACTGCTGTAAACGGCAGTCCTTTTCTCTATTAGAGGTCTACATCGTGTGTGAAACGCTGCCTAGTGACCGTACCCCACTTATGATCTTGATAGATATCTTCTTCAAAGTTGCCAGAGGTGTAATCACCGACAACATCACGCCAAAAGTGAATTGCGTGATCAGCGCCAGCGACTTGCTTGATTTCCCAAGAGCCACCTAAGCGTTCAAATAATTGTGAGATAAATCTTTTGCCCACTTTGTTTTTACGAAAGCAGGGCAGTACGTAAAAGTCACAGATCTCAAACTCTTTCGGGGACTTCTCATCGATTGCCGTCAGTGCTGCAGGGACTCCTTCCAAGTAAAGTAAGTATCCTGTAACGTTTCCCTCTAATTTAGGGTAAATCTCGAATAGACCGTCTTTATTAGGCTTGTCGTCAATAATTCTAGAAAACTCGGCACCATAGCCTTGATACAAATTGGCATAAACATGGGTGTTGCTTGCGTCAACTTTTACTATGTTCATTGAAAGCTCTCTGAAGCTATTTTGATTGGAGATTCATATTAGCGCTTCTTTGGTCTATTAGCACTTAACTCATAACTAATAGGCGATAAACGTGCCTTCAAGGTCATCAAAACTAGATGATGATTCGTGCGCGTAGACCTGCCACCCAAGTCTTATCTTCGTTAGAAAACGCAGGATCTTTAATATATTGAATATTCGGGGTTATTTCGACGAACTCACCCAAAGCCATTTTGTAATAAAGCTCACTCGTTACTTGTGAACGGCTCGAATCAGAGACTGAATTGATGCCTTTCATGACGTTAGAGAAATATTCATTCACTTTGCTCCAGTTCATGGCGAAACCGAGATTGTTTCTTGCACTGCCAAGTCCGAAGTATCCAACCCCTGCTGTGATGGATTGTTCGTAAAGTGCAACATCACCCTCTGAGAAGCCCCCACGTAGGAACGGCATAATTTGAGGTGTTGCCATAAAACTTGCAGAGAAATTTACTCCCTGGCCACTTTCCCCATTTACGAGACTATGTTGAGTTCCAGAATCTAAATGCCAAAAGGTAACGTGAATATTATCTGTGTAGATTTGTTCTTTCGATGCAGTCCAACCTAACTCAAAGGTCGTGAATAGCTTGTGATCATTGAACAGAGTATCAAAGCCATCTGATGGTTTGTCCGACTTGCCTTTACCATCAGCAATACCAGCGATGGTGTAGAAATTGTCCGTTAACATATGTCCAACCGCTAGGCCAAGAACACCATCGTCAGGTAAACCGATGGCGCCTGCACCTGTGCTAAATGCAAGGTTAGTAAAGCCATTCCACGGGCTTGCTAACGCATATACATCGACGTAATCCGTTGTATCAAGGTAACCGACCATAAAAGAGGTGTCGCCGTTATTGAGCTTCTGTTTCCAATATAGGTTGGTTAAGCGTGTACCTTGATCGCTAAACGCTGGAGCAATCATGCCGCCATAACCAATACCATTACCCGCACCTGTGAAGTTACCTTGAAATGCAAATTCTTTCGGCGTCATATCACCATAAGCGAGGCGGTGCTCCACCTTCCATACGATGCCCCCTGTATTTCCTGACTCAAGTCCGGTCAAGTTCCAAGAACCATAGAAACGAGCTACGCCAGAGGATGCTTTGTCTTCTCCTCCTTGAACGGGTTCAGAGGCACTGAGCCCTAATGCTTGGTAATCAAGGCCAAACGTTAGGTTATGGTTTTGCTCTAGGTTTTCTCGCCAGCTCTTTTTCTCTCGAGTGTTTTCATTCAGGGTATTGTCTACGGAATCTGGACTGCCGAAGTTTGCGCTTGCATTTGCTACCGTGGGAACGGTGGACAGCAGAACTGCAAACGTAATAGCACTCAGTTTTAAGGCTAATCTTGAGGTCGATAATTGGTGCTGACTGGTTGGACAAGCATGGTTACTAGGATTCATAAAATATTCCGAAGATGACTGAGCTAAGGCAATTATTACGAATTTACACATCAGAAATAGGCATTTCCCGCCATGTTATGTATGAAGGAACTGTCGCGTTAGGTAAGCATCCATTATCAGGAAAGAACTGAGCATCAAATGATGAAAAATTGAAATCATGACATGTATCCTTACAGCGATTCCATCAAGTAGAATGAACATCATCTCATGGGTAAGATGTTGTTCATTAAGATTAAATTTTCGAGTATCTAATGTGTTATCGATAAGTTAATAACTTCAATCTATCATAACAATGTTTAATATGTAATGAGGTGGGTATCAAATTGCGACAATCATTTATTATCAATAGGTTAAGTTAAAGGACTATAGTGATGAGGCGTAGGATTCCACTCATACATAAAGCGGCAGCGATGGCCCAGCTCGAAGTACTCAAACACTACGTAAAAGACATTTGGCCGATAATCCATGAGGCTCAACTACCAGTGTATTTAGACTCTACTTCAGCGAAGTATGTCCCCTTTCATTCGTTCGCACGTTTACTTCAAGTCGCTTTTGAAAGTCTACCTCCTGAAACGTTTATCAAATTTGTTCAGGCTGGAGCTGAAGGTTACTCACAACAAATACGCTTAATGTGTGCGACAAATAACACGAGTTGGTCGCTCGATCTTCTGGGGGATTATCTTCCTATTCGCAGTGCCGAATTTAAGAGCTCTGTTCAAGGTGGTTATCCAACGGAATTCTCTGCCGAGATAACCTTAGATAATACCGAGCCTTACACTTTTGTGTGTGAGGTTTATGCGCTTGTTGTCGTGCATCAATATCTGTTTCAAGAACATTCCGACATTGCAGCTCCATTTAAATATCATTTAGCGTCTCAAGAAAAAACTGGGTTAGATAAACTGAAAATTTCAACTGAAGCGCCTCAGTTTATGGGGCAAGACAGTTCAGGATTGTTTTATCGACTATCCAATGACCAGCGATTTACAGAATCTGATGTGTGTTGGATTGAAACAACACAGACTTTCACGCAGCAAGTATCTTGTGCTCTCGAAAGTTATATCGGCCGACAAGACATCAATTTAGATACTTTCAGTGACATAGTTATGATTCCACCACGAACGATCCAACGTTACTTAGGTAGGGAGGGGAGCTCATTTAGCCGCGTGAAAGAGTCACTCAATATGGCGTTTGCGAAACGAGTCATGATTGAAAGAGAGGCCTCTATTTCCGATATAGCAGAGCACTTAGGCTACGCTGATACATCGCAGTTCATTCGGGCCTTTAAGAAGTCAGAAAAAACGACTCCGCTGCAATGGCGAAAAAAAGCCTCAGAAACTCATCGAAAGTAACACAGGCTTATATAAATACAGTTACGTTTGGATCTTCTCCTCTTCATAAAAAACGCCCACAAATATCCATCTGTGGGCGCTGAATGTATATGGTTCGCTTTGCTTTATGTAGTGATTATTTCCAAGTCTGAGCGTAAATCCGCTTTAAGTTACCGCCAAAGATCTTGGCTAAGTCTTCGTTTGAATATCCCATTTCCCACAGACTATCAACGACACCAGCCATATGCTTGGAAAGCTCAGCACAACCAGTTGCACCTAGGTTGAAAGCATTAACCATATAGCCGTTATCTGCGTATTTATCCGGGTTAGCTTGAACAAATGGCACCACTTTTGAGACGGTCATCATATCATCTGTCGCAATTCCAACGTGATCGACACCCGCTATCTTAACTGCCCCATCAATCATTTCAGCGAACTGTTTAGGGGTAATATCTTCAGGCCAAACACCATCCAGCATCCACTCTGCGGCAACAACCGAAACTACGCCCCCCATATTTGAAACAGTTTTAACTTGCTCGTCTGAAAGCAATCGATAACAGGCTGCAAGTCGATAATCAGGATCACCTTCTTTGATGTTGCCATTAGCCATCCGCTGCTTTGTTTCTTTGATTGTTTCATGTGGCTCACAGTTATATGTAGAAGCAACTGGTGAGTGTGAATAAATAACAGGCACACCTTTGTGGTTAGCTTGCATGTAATCAGTGATATCTTTGGTTGTTTGGTAAGAGGTATGGGAAAGGTCGACGGTGATGCCATGCTTGACCATTTCATCAATGACTTCTTTACCAAACTTAGTCAGGCCACTACTATCTCCGTTAATCATGGAGATAACACCAGCACCAGTCAGCTCTGTTTCGTTGTAGGTTAATTGCATGGTTTTAATGCCATACTCAGCCATCACTGCAACGTTTTTAACATCCCCTTCTAACGGCATAGTCGTTTGCGATGACCACATAACGGCGTACTCACCGTTGTCATGCGCCAGTTGGAAGTCCTCTACATTTTTTACGTAGCGGATAGGAGTCTTGGCAGCAGACGTTGCTTGAGTCCATTTGGCATGCTCTGATTTAAAAGCAAGAAGGTTAGGGGTGTTGGGCGCTGCGATTGTCGCAGATGCACCTGTAATACCACGCTTATGGGCTAGGTCGATATAATCCGCAACTTGTGAATCGGTGGTAAACCCAGTACCGCTTGGAGAGGCATAAAAGTCTAAGACAATCGTGTCTTTAACAAACTGTTTGGCTTTAGGGGAAGCTTCATCATACCAGTCCTTAGTCTCAATTGATGCGAATGCGCTAGTAGAAGCCAACCCAATGGCTGTAGCAAGTAAGAGCTTTTTCATAACGTTTCCTTGTTTCTATGTAACCTATCCAGATATGGTTGTGCATCTATTCTTTAGCCAAAACGACCAAGTAGCAGAATGGGTACCACCAATATTTTGGTTACTTCAAAATATGATAGAAGATAAACTCAGAAACTGAGTATTAATCTATCAATTTCATAAGTTTAATCACTCAACAATAACGCAAACAATATGTTATATAAAGACAGTTTCTTATCATTTCAGCTCAACCGCTTAGAACTCTCGTTGGATAATATGGAAGCGCAACTAATCAAGCCTTCGCCTGCGAAACTCATCGAAAGTAACGCAGGCTTTAGGTTTTAAATTAGAAGGCGCCTAGGAAACTCTTCATTGCTTTCAGCCTTAATGTTGCCGCTCCCAGCATATCGATAGGCTCAAGCAACCCGAAAGGTTTCTCTGTTGCAATCCATGCGGAGCCTCTTGCACCGATAGGGATCTCTATGCCGGGTGGATCGGTAAATTCAATCAGAACGGTACGGCCTAGATTATTTGAGTTGTTCATTAACTGCTGCGCAACTCCTGGCTCTTGGCTTAAGTGACTGCCTCGTGCTTCTCCCGTTGCTAATGTCGTTGAATGAACACGGCCTCGGAAAATATGTCCCGGATAGGCATCAACATAAAACTCCGCAAATTGCCCCGGCTTTACTCGGTTCCATAGCTGATCAGGAATACGCATTTCCAGTATTTTATCTTCTGTACTCCATATTTGTAGATTACCTACCCGCGATCCTTCTGCGGTATCAAGCCTTGTAATTGCACCATCGAATGGCGCTCTGATTTCTAACAGACTTAATTCATATTGAGCTTGGGCCAGTTTCGCTTCAAGTGATTCAATGTCGTAACCTAATCCCTCAATTTGGCTTTGTAGCGTATCAATATCTCGCTCAGCAACGCTGTTTTTTAGCTGCATAAGTCGCTTTAAGTCGGCTTTACTTTGTTCGTACTGAGCGGTTTTGCTACCGATGTCTGCTTCAAGCTGGTCAATGGTATTTTGCTGCTCATCGTCTACCAAGGTATACAGTAGTTGACCTTTGGTTACTCGCTCATTGTGGTCGACATAATACTTGTCAATTGACTCTGTTACTGGACTAAGAATGGCCGATTGAGCCCTTACAACCGAGGAGTCGGTCAAATCTACAGGCGAGTAAAAACGGTGACCGAAAAAGACAGCGACGTTCATAAGTATTCCGATGATCGCCATAGTAGTCAGGCTTGTCGCTGTTTTCTTCACAATGCCAGTTTTGAGTAGTAACCAGCAGATAAAAATATAGGGGTACAATAACTCTTTCATTAGTGGCTTAACCTCTTAATCGCATTCGACAATCTTTCCCAGTCGATCACTACAATGATGATGGCTGCAATCCATAACCAACCGTAAAAGAAACCCAGCATGCAGAGCCAAAATACTAACTTTGGTTGACCAGTATGAGCAGAATGTTTTTTGGGCAATGAGTGGAGTTTCCAGTAGCCCCATAAAGCAAGAGCAATGGTCGCGACTGTCATCATGGTCAATGCGCCAATAAAGACTGGAGTGTCGAGCAATTTAGTTTTTAGAACGGATGTCGTCGTCCAGTAAGAGTCTGGAATGTCAGTATGATGGATGACAAAAGCGGAACTTAAGCCCATTGCCCCTAGCCCAATAAATGCGAGAGCAAGTAGCACTATAAACTTCACTTTATGCCTAGTTAAAAACGACGGCTTTGGTGGTATCTGAACTTCAACGGTCATATTGATTTCTCAACTTACTTTATTATCACTGTCTGTTTGCTGTCATAGTAAAGAGAGTTTGGATTCAAACTTGCCATTTCCCGCCAAAATTGTTTGGAGCGAAAATACAGACAGCGGCTAAAAAATGGCCCACAATCAGCGGGCCACGTTGGTTAAGCTTTTGGCGTCCATGTCTGTTCGTAAACTCGCATTAAGTTACCGCCAAACAATTTAGCTAGGTTTTCATTTGAGTAACCCATCTCCCACAATGCATCGACGACACCTGCGATGTGTTTGGACAGCTCAGCACAACCTGTCGCCCCTTTATTGAAGGCATTCACCATATAACCGTTATCTGCGTACTTATCAGCGTTAGCGACGGCGAAAGGCACTACTTTTGCTGTTGTCATCATGTCATCGGTTGCAATACCGACATGGTCAATACCTGCCACTTTTACTGCGCCGTCAATCATCTCTGCAAACTGCTTTGGTGAAATATCTTCTGGCCAAATACCATCCATCATGAACTCTGTCGCGGTCACTGCAACCACACCACCCATCTCTGCAACTGTCTCTGCTTGCTCATCAGAAATGAGCCGGTAGCATGCTGATAGACGGTAATCTGGATGATCTTTTTGTAGGTTCTTCTCTGCCATACGTTGCTTGGTTTCGCTCAACGTTTCGTGAGGCTCACAACCATAAGTTGATGCAATTGGTGAGTGTGAATAAATGACAGGCACACCTTGGTGATGCTTCTGCATGTAGTCAGTAATATCTTCCGTTGTGTAATGAGAAGTGTGTGATAAATCGACGGTGATGCCATGTTTTACCATTTCATCAATGACTTCTTTACCAAACTCGGTTAGGCCAGATTTATCGCCGTTGATCATAGAGATAACACCAGAACCCGTAAGCTCGGTTTCGTTGTAGGTAAGTTGCATGGTTTTAATGCCGTGTTCCGCCATGACTGCAACGTTTGAGGCATCACCTTCTAAAGGCATGGTTGTTTGGCTTGCCCACATAATCGCGTATTCACCGTTTTCATGCGCTAGTCGAAAGTCTTCAACGCTCTCGACATATCGAATAGGTGTTTTTGCGGAAGATGACGCTTGTGTCCACTTAGCGTGTTCTGATTTAAAGGCCAACATGTTTGGTGTATGTGGTGCAGCAATAGTGACAGAGGCTCCAGTCACACCACGCTCATGCGCAAGGTCGATATACTTAGCAACGTCAGAATCTTCGGTGAAACCCACTGCACTAGGTGAAGCGTAGAAGTCCAATACAATGGTTGCTTTGGCAAATTCTTGCGCTTCTGGAGAAGCAAATTCATGCCAGTCTTTTGTCTCGATTGACGCGTTTGCGGCTGCAGATAAGGATGCAATTGTTGCTGCAAGAAGTAGTTTTTTCATGACATAGCCTCTACATAGTTAAGCGGTTAAGTGCTTGGTTGATGTAGAAGATAGTAAGTGAAATAAGAGATGAGAATGTGCAATTTGCGCCACTTTGATCTTTTAATTGATAGTGTCAATAATTCAATGCCAACGTCTATAGCCCGGTTTGTTGCGGCGTAGCGCCAACGAAAGTTCTTTAGAACTAAAGAATCGAAACTTTTTGAAATATTCTCTTGACCTCAACTTAGGTTGAGGTTTCACAATCGCGTCTAAAGCTTAGGTTATCAGCCACTTATTTCACTTTCGTTGGACTGGGTAACCTAACGATACATAATCTAAATTTGAGGACATTACATGAAAGTATTAGCTTTTGGCGCAAGTAACAGCAAAAACTCGATCAACCAAAAATTGGCATTGTATGCTGCTCAACAATTCGACGGTGCTGATGTTTCTCTCATCGATATCAATGATTTTGAAATGCCAATCTATAGTGAAGATAGAGAGCAAGAATCAGGCGTTCATGAGCTAGCACACGCGTTTTACAACGAACTGGGTAGCGCAGATCTTATCGTTGTTTCATTTGCCGAATACAACGGAACCTATACTTCCGCGTATAAAAATCTCTTCGACTGGACTTCTCGAGTTGATATGAAGGTGTTTCAAAATAAGCCTGTTTTGATGTTATCTACTTCCCCTGGTGCCAATGGTGCTCAAACCGTTCTTGATTCCGCCGCATCAGCAGCGCCATATTTCGCAGCAAATGTTATCGGTACAATTTCGCTACCTAACTTTTATGACAATTTTGACTTGGACAAAGGGGTGGTTACTCAGGTTGAGTTTAATCAAGCCCTAGCGTATGCGTCCTCAGCAATTTAGAGCGGTGAGTAATATGAATGAGCAAATGCTAACGGCGTATCTGAGTAAAGTTGGATTTGAGGGAGCGGTGACTCCTGATCTCAAAACGCTTTGTGTGTTGCACCAACGACAGCATCAAACGATCCCCTTCGAAAACCTTGATGTTATTCACGGCAAAGGAGTCCAGCTAGATGAAGAATCTTTATTTAGCAAGTTGCTTCTTAGCGATAGGGGCGGATACTGCTACGAACTAAATGGGTTATTACATCTTGTGCTCCAAGCCATCGGTTATGATGTGGAGCAGAAACTAGCGAGAGTGCATTTATCGGGTAAGCCGTCTGGGCGTGGACATTTAGTCAATACTGTAACGATCGGCGGTCAAATCTGGTTAGTCGATGCTGGATTTGGTGCAAACACCCCAAGATCACCTCTACCTCTGACTTATGATACAGAGCTAACTACGGACACACAGACCTTTAGATTTGTGAAAGATTCGAATTTTGGAGCTATGCTCCAAAGCAAAGAGGAAGGGATTTGGTCAGATCTCTATAGCCTAGACTTGGGCTACGTTTGTAAGGGAGATATTGATTACGGTAATCACTTTGCTTCTACCGGAGAAAGCTCATTGTTCACTGCCAATATTGTTGCTGTTTCTAGAACAGAATATGGCCCTAATGTGCTGTTCAACAATCGTCTCAAAATTGCCCAAAAAAACGGTCACGTTGAAACAATATTGGAGTGTGAAGAGTCATATAATCACGCACTAAAAACCCATTTCAATATTGTGAACGAAGTGCCTTTCAGCACGCTTGAAGGCTATTTTCAGCCTGCTTAAGTCACTTTTAGTAACGATTAATGTTCCCTTTTTGTACGTAATGATTTGTATTACTGCGTACAAAAGGAAACATCAATATTTTTAGTCTTGGGACGTTGAGAAGCAAGGCATAACGTCTTGCTCAAAATATGGTGCTTGATTGACCCAAAACATGTAATCGACTTTGAGAAACTTCTCTGCAAAAGAGTGTAGCACTGGGACGATATTCTCGCGTTTGTCTACAACCTGAGTATTATTTGTCTGGCCGATATAATTACCGTCTTGGATAGCAATCCCAATAGGCACACTGTAATCATATTCATGCATCATCGCCAAAGCGTGATTGAGCTGCCCACGTCGTTTCATCATCAAATCAGGAGCACCTAAACCAACCCCAATTTCTTCGCCATATTCATAGACACTTTTCAAATAGCCTTTGTCTTCCCATGGAAGCCACTCTCCATTCACAAAGTTTGCGTATTGCATTGTGGTCGAATTAGGAAATGCAGTTTTCAGTGCCAACATGTTACTCTTTAAACCGTCGAGGTACTTCTGCTCTGAAAAGCTTGGGTCTTTTTCTTTTGAGATGCCGATAGCGGTTTCTTGGAGGTTGATCCCCTCTATTTTCCCATCAAACTCTTTACCCAGAGCCACTAGTAACTGAGCAAATCGCTCGCGAACTTGTGGGTTCCAGCGCTTAGCTACCCAGCCTTGAGCTACGCCATCGTCAGTATATTGATGAATGGCTCCGCCATTGAACTCTTCACTAAAGAGATACTCAGGGACTCCTTTATTTTCACTATAAAATGTCGCATCTTGGAGTTGTATAAAGAGCTTCTTGCCGTGAGACTTCAGGTAGTTATAGTCTTCGCGGATGATACTAAAATCATACTCTCCTCGCTTAGGCTCCAATTTGGCCCATGGGTACATGATTTGCGCACCAATAAAGCGGTCATGATGAAGGAGTGGATGGTCATGAATGGCATCCCGATCTATCGCAAAATAGACAAAGTGTTTAATGTCATCTGACGCAATTGGGCAGCGAGCGGATAGGTGGTTTTTGTATTCTTCTTTGTAGCGGTCGACAGGGTTGTCCCAATTTGCTGAGGCAGAAAAGCTCAACAACAGTGCTGCCGCAACAGTCATTCTTATTGTCATGATATAGGTCGTTTACTTATTTGTTTTCAATTCATGAATAATTTGAGAGAGGATAACTTGCTAGCCCGGTCGTGGGTTACATTGCAGGTTAATCATAGTAATAGCCTAGCAAGACTAACACCTTCGTTTGACAAGTAGAAAGGTCATTAACGCAGAAATAAAAAAAGCCCCGCAGTGCGAGGCTTATGGATAGGTTTAATTAGGTGGTTATGGTTGTTGGCGAGTTGCAGCAACAACAATCTCACGGATACACACACCTTGTGGTTGTTGGTAAGCAAACTCTACTGTGCGAGCGATATCATCAGCAACAAGTACGCCTTCCATGCTCTCTTTCCAGTCTTCGTAGCCTGCTTTAATTTCTTCAGATGTTGTGTGAGATAGAAGTTCAGTTTCAACTGCACCTGGTGCAATTGTTGTAACGCGAACGTTTGAATCTGCTACTTCTTCACGAACGTTCTCAGAGATAGCGTGTACAGCGAACTTAGTGCCACAGTAAGCTGCGTGGTTCGGGAATGTTTTACGACCAGCAATTGAGCTTACGTTGATGATTGTGCCAGATTGGCGTGCTTTCATTGGCGCTAGTACTGCTTGCATACCGTTCATTAGGCCGATTACGTTTACATCGAACATTGTCTTCCACTCAGCGGCATCTTGGTCAGCAAGTTCGCTTAGTAGCATCATACCAGCGTTGTTTACGATACAATCAGTTTCACCGTAAACAGCTTCGGCTTTAGCAATGGCTGCTTCAAAAGACGCTTTGTCTGTTACGTCGACTTTCTCACACATAGTGTTTGGTAGGTCTAACGCTTCAAGACGCTCTACACGACGAGCAAGAAGAAGCAGTGGGTGACCTGCAGCGCTCATACGACGAGCAATAGCTTCACCAATACCAGAACTTGCACCTGTAATAACAACTAACTTTTTCATTTTGTTTCTCCAAATCTTGAATTAAGAAGCAACGGTCTTACTTAGCGTAGTTCGTTGCGATGGAGGTATATTAAGAAAATCTTGTTAGTTGATATATAGCAATTTAATCAAATTACTGTTGCCATATAGCAACAATAATCAAGCTAAGAAGGTAGTTAGGGTGGCACTTTGATGCGTTTTCGAAATCTGTATGGTCAGGATCTTTGCTATAATCCTATGATTTTAAAGACTGAACCATTTTTTTATCATTCCCCAATGAGTTCTAATAAGCTTATGCTATCTAAAGAGCAGTAAACGACATGACGTCTAAAGAGATCCTTCAAATTCGCAATGTACGCTATTTCCTAATGTTTCGAAGTAGCTACTTTGCACGTTTTTATTACCCAGTATTCACCTTACTTTACCTCGACTACGGCTTAACACTTTCTCAATTTGCCATGCTCAATGTGGTGTGGGCTGCCACGATTGTTCTTGCTGAAGTGCCGTCTGGAGCGTTTGCAGACACGTTGGGCCGTAAAAAACTAGTGGTTCTATCTTCACTAGTAATGTTTATTGAGATCGCAATGATTGCCTTTGTACCTACGGGCAACTTAGATTTGGTCTTTGTGGTATTTTTGATTAACCGGATATTAAGTGGCTTGGCCATGGCATTGGCAAGTGGCGCTGATGAAGCTTTGGCCTACGACACTTTAAAGGAGCAGGGCAAAGAAGAGCTGTGGCCACGAGTTTTACAGATCCAGCTTCGTATTTCTTCGAGTGTTGGCATCTTTGTGACTCTAATCGGTGCCGCTATGTATGATGTGAACGTTATGACTCACGTTTATTCTGCTTTAGGTTTTACAGCGCCAGAAAGCACGCAAGACATTATGCGTATTCCTGTTTATGCCACGTTAATCGTTGCCATGTTTGCTATTTATTCCGCATTCAATATGCAGGAAGAGAAAAAAGTCTTATCTAATGATGGCAGTAAATTGGCAACCACGATGGAAAGCTTAAAACTGACGTTGAATACGGGTAAGTGGGTACTTTCGACACCTTACGTGCTTTTCATTTTACTTTACTACAGCTTATTCGAGCACACGTCACGCATGTTCTTAACCATGAACAGCCAATACTACAGTGCGATAGATATCCCGATACTCTACTTCGGTTTTATTGGCGCTGGGATCAGTGTGCTCAAAATCGTTCTTGCAGGGCAAAGTCGTAGATTAGCGGAAAGTATAGCGCCAAAAAGTTTTATTGTGATCATGGGGTTAGCGACCATGGCCACCTACTATTGGATTAGTTTAGGCTGGTCTATCTATGGAGTCATACCCGCGCTAGTATTAATCTTCATCATTATGACGATGAACATATTCATTAGTTATCACCTGAACAAGAAGACTGAATCCCATAATCGAGCCACGGTACTCAGCTTCAAAGGTTTAATGTTTAACCTAGGCTACGGTTTGATAGGCGTTCTATACGCTTACTACTATAAGTTGCTATCTCAGGGATACACTGAGCAACAAATAGAAGAGCACGTGGATTTCATCGCATCTCTCTCGTCATTCTTCTACTATTTTTCGTTCTTGTTTATTTCAATCAGTCTACTTTTCTACATCAAAGACCGAAGGAAGCCGATTTTTTAAGAACTATGATTGGTTGACAAAGATAGTGGAACAAGTCTTGTTTGCTGCACTATCTAGGTGGATTGAGCAAGCGATCCCTGAGCCTACACTGGCTAGCGTGGATTTACCTGACTAAACGTGAAATCTAAAAGTCAAAAGTTAGGTTGAAATCAATAGTGTTGTGTTCAGGGGTGTCAAAGTAATAGTTATATGAAACGGTCGGCTTAACTCCAAATATAGAGACGGTGACACCGGGGCTCAAATAATGAGAGTACCCCCCGTCTCCATACCATTTTAAATGGTTACCTGTAAGCTTATTGTAATGAGTCATTTGATGAGTGTATGAGAGAGATAGAGACAGCCAATCATTTACGTCATAAAAACTGCCGATGGTTTTATCTAACGAAATGCTTTCGTCTCGAAAAAAATAATGTTCTTGGTCTATATATTGAACGGTAATGTCGGTATAAAAAACGGCATCTTCCCAAGCAAAAGCGCTAAACAGTCCAGCGTTATACACATCCACATCGTCTAGATTACCACCCGCTGCAACGGTGACTTCGTTGTAGATGAGATCTGCAACAATAAACGAATATCCAATGCCTAATTCTCCAAAATGATCGCTATCGTATTGCCCGAATACACGCCAAGTCTCATTGAAGTTGTGCGATCCATAGAGTGTGTAGGTCAGCTCGTTATCATAGTTTTGTTCAAGGTAGTTTTCTTTGCTTATGGAAACTCTAAATGTATCACCGACGTAATCAACGACATCTTGCCAATCAGCATGTGCAGTCAGAGGGAAACAAAGTAGTGCGAGGGTACGTATTTTATTCATGTTGAAACCGTGTCTAGATCTCTATCCATGAGAGCTGTTAAGCATTGATGAAGATGATATGAATAAGAGAGTAATTGGAATATTGAGTTAATTGAAAAAACCTATTAAGAGAGGCTTAATAGGCTTTAAAAAGGGTGGACAATCCATTGTCCTACATGAACTCATTGGTTCAGTTAATAAGCATTACAGCTAGAAAACAGGGTATCTAAAGACAGCTGAAGTCTAGTTGTAAAGAGAGCTAATAGTTACTTAGCTAAACGTGTTTGAATGCGAGTCCTGATGTTACTAAGTTGCGATTGGTCTAGATCCTTTAACTTAGAACGGTCGATATTCTTTAGGCGCTCGCCTTGACCAAAATCAGGGTCAGTAACGATACGGTCTTTGATTTCTGTTTTAATCTGATGTTTGACCCATTCAGCACCATTCGCTTCGATACTCATAAGAAGTCTGATAGCTTGAGCATTACGTTCAGCACCTAAAGAATCTTGATTACGACCTGCAAACTTTTGTAGTCCGTCAGTCGTAAACTCTTTGTCATATGCAGCATTGATAGCACTTGTCACGGTATCCCATGAACCAACGTGATTGTATGCGTCGTTCATAAGCGTTTGAAGCATTGATACATTGCCATTCAATGTCAGGTTGTTCATTAGAATGATTTGTTTACCAGTCAGCTCACCTCCTGATAGCATCGTGAAAGCCATCTCGTTTTTTTCTTCAGCGGAGAAATCGCTGAAGCCAGACTGCCAATCAAGGTAGTCGCCCATCATTTCAAATCCCGCTTCTTTAGCTAGAGCTTCGAGAGCTTTCTTGTCTTGGGTGAACTCACGATTCTTGATGCTATCATTGTCATAATCCGCCCATTGAGGTGCATCAACTCCCCATTCTGGAGAATTGTCTAAATCAGGAAGCTCTTGCCCCCAAGTATTATCCACGTCTACTTTGTAAAAACCACGATCGTGTCTCCAATGGTAAGTCGTTTGACCATCAGAAGATGTGAATGTCATATTGTGGTTGCCAGCATTACCTTCGCGGTAAGTAATTGTAGCGCCTTCATATTTAGAGTTGTTATTGAGTGTTACAGAATAAGTCGTTGCACCGTTACCATTTACTGATGATGTGATTGAACCCAGTGGCTCATTGTCTGCATTGCGTAAGCGAGTACCATCATTAGCTATGTAAGCCACGACTTCGCCATTATTCATGAGCGCTTTACGACCTTTTTCGTCTTCACCAATAGACCATTGAGCTTTAAGACCGTTATCTGGTCTGTTATCCATTTCTGGTAATGTCTTATCAATCGCATTGATCAGTTGACGTTCTTGGATGTTAGCCAGTACATCTGCGCCAGTCTTTACCGTTGCCCAGTTTCCAGTGCCGTTACCTTGCTCTTTCTGAACCCAAACTTCACCACTGTATGTGCGGTGCAGGTTGTAGTTTTCACCTTCAACAGAGAACGAGATATTGCGGTCGTCGGTACGATTCACGTTATGAAGTTTAACGCTCTCACCGTTCACCATTGTTACCAATACATCATTGCCAGTTACATGGAACGTAGCACCCTCTGAGCCAGTAATTGTAAAGTTGTCTATTGATGTTACGTCGAGAGTTGCACTGCGAACTTCTTCACCATTAACGTACATGTATGCAGTATCACCGTGCGTAATTAGATTGATATCGCGAGGAATATCATTATCTACACCTGGAAAGCCCGGAGTATCGTTATCTGCGATTGGGAAATCGTCATCTATAGTAGGTGATGAATTGCCACTACTTGAAGAACCACTAAATAGCGCAGCAGTAAGACCAAGAGCACCACCGCCAATTGCTTTCCACATGCCTGACTCATCTTGTTGATACACTTTGCCGTCAAGTTCTACGATCTTGCTATTTTGTGCATTAAGCTTTGCCATGGTTGCGGTATCAATAGATTCCATTTGAGACTGAATGGTTTTTTCTGTTGCTAAGTTAGCTTGCTCAATATCTACTTTTTGCGCTAGAACGTTGCTTGAAAATGCGGTTGTAATCAAAGCGGCTAAAATTGTTTTATTCATGTTCATGTAATTAAGTCCGGTTTATCTAAGTTAGAGTTAAAATTTATTTCGGACCATCCTTGGAAGCGATGCGTGAATATTAATGGCTTCTTTTATTTCTGAATATTCATCGATTTTAAAGTAGATGTTAAGCTGAGCTTAATAAGTTTTATTGATAAGTAGTGCTTTAAAAAGTTAGTCTATTCATAAAGTTAAGGTTGGAATGATAGAAAAGACAAAATAGATAGGGCTGACACATGGCCAGCCCTATCTACTTTTATTGGTCAACTTAATGAAGCTACTTTCCTTTAACTGTGTACATATTGTCTGCTTGTGCTTTGACGAGTGCAGCATCAAGAGGTAGATACATTCTAACTAAGAAGTTGCCACCTTTTTCTACTGTTGCGTTACCTAAACCTAGCTCGCAGTTGGTTGTGAATGAGAAAGAATTGCCATTATCTTTCATCTCACTGTGCGGAATATAAAAATCATTTTCATGAATCCAGCCATCAGCACCATAGAAAGTAGCAGATAAATAACCGTTGTTTTTCCAATCTAGGGACGGCTTCTCAATGGTCCACGTTTGGCATTCGTCGGAAGTAACTTGCAGAGGCACATATTGAGCGGTATCCATAGGTAACCCACCCCAGCCATAAGCTGCAGCGTACAGGTAGTTATGGGGATCAACATCTTCTAGCGTTTTTCCGAAGGCGTTGTGCCCAGCAATAGGTTGCTCTCCGGAATTGACCTGACGAACTAACTCATCGCGAAAAGCAATAACTTCATCGGCATCAAAGCCTTTTGATGTGTATGGTCGCGCTGCATTTGCTTCAAACTTTAACTGACTTTGGCGATGTTTTGTGTCGGTGTAGTCACCGTTATCGCGTGTTCTTGCTAGTAGGTAAACATACTCACCTTGAATGTCATCTGCTGTTACTTTTAGGGTTTCACCATTTTTCACAACTTGGTGGAATAAATGGTGCTCATCAATAATGTGAATAATCTGAAATTCATCAGATTTGGGTACTGTGAATGTAGCTCCTTTACTGACATCAACGATAGCAATGGAGTAGACAACATCACGGTTAGAACGGATCACTTGTTGGTTCTCAATACTCACGGGATCATCATGCATCCATGTGTTCACGCCGGCTTTTTCTTGTACGCCTGTAAAGTACCAATCAGATTCAGCAACAACGTAGTTGTCCATTGTCACGGGTGCAGCCACACAGCTGAAGGTGCCCATTAGAGATAAAGTTAGAATCGTTTTTTTCATATTTTTGCTCGCTGATTCGAAGGTTTAATCATCGTCCTTCTAAAACTTGCCGAATCAGCGTGGCAAAGTGCTCGCTGACTCGTTTTCCATTACCTATGTCTGCGATGATAAAGAGCCAATTAAAACTCGAATATTTGAATTTAGTTACCTTGCTGTTAAGCTGAGCTTAATATGTGGATGAAGTCGAAGGACCAATGATGAGTAGCGATAAGTTTAAAAATCTCGATTTAAATCTCCTAAAGTTGTTTTCTGTTGTATATCAACAGCGTAACTTAAAGAAGTCTTCTGAATTGCTATTTATTTCCCCTCCTGCAGTGAGTCAAAACATTAATAAGTTGCGAGACCACTTTGAGGACGAATTATTTGTTAAAACTCCAAAAGGTTTTGATACGACTCCGTTCGCTGACAGTCTTTTCTCCGCTTTGTCTCCAGCTTTAACTCATTTGTCCAATGCGGTGAATACTCACGGCGAATTTGAACCTAGTGACCTTGATGGCACTATCACTGTCGATATGGGGCAGCAAATCATTCCTTGGCTCTCTCCGATGATGTTTGCTGAGATTTCAAAGCAGTGTCCAAACGTGACTTTCGCTTCTCACAATATGACCACTGAAACGCCAGCTATGATGAAAACGGATCAGGTAGATATTGCAGTTCAGTTTCAGTTTTCTAATACGACAAAAGATATCTACGAGCTACCTTTAGGAGAAGTTAATTTCGTTGCGGTGGTGAGAGAAGACCATCCTTTTAAGAAAGAAACAGCAACGATTGAGGAGCTTTTAGACTACGACTTTGCTCTCGTTGAAATGCCGTTTTTTAATACTTTCCATACTTCCCTCATTGAGCAAGTTGTCGCTAAGAAAGGCCTAGATATTAATGTGGTTCATAGGAGTACATCGGCCATCAGTATTCGCGAGATTGTGTTGAGAACAGACTTAGTTGTTCCGGGACTAGAGAACTTTGTAAAACATTGTGGAGAGGGGCTAAGAGCAATAAAAGTAACGGATGTTGAAGAACTTACGACGTTGCGTTTGTGTGCCTATATCCATAAGAAAAATAGAAAGAGTAAGAAGCACTTATGGTTGTATGAAATGATGAAATCACTGATTGAGGTTTAAAAGCTGACAAGCGAAGAAGCAGGTCAGCTCGCTTTCACCTATTGATTAAAACTGGTAATTAAACTCAATACGATGATCACCATCGTTGTAGTTGGTGTTTTCTGTCCAGTTGGCAAAATAGCGTACATTGGCTCTTGGCATTAACTGATAACCAATTGAAAACTCATGGGTCATGATTGAGTCATCCTGCTGAAACCCAGTATCCTGGTATGCTGATGAACCAGAAATTGTGCCCATATACATTGGGTTATAATTGAGCCAAATCTTTTCAGTCATTTGCATTTTTGCGTACATACCTGCCACGTAGAACGTACCATGTAGGTTATAACGATCTCGAACCTGGTTAGAGTCTAAGTCTCCACCCGTTGTCCCGTCTAACTCCTCTCCTGCGGCAATGCCTAAGCCAGCTAGTGGGTAGAAGTTGAACATTCCTAGTTGTGGCAATGCTTGAATGAAACTGTAAGATGCTGAACCTTGGTTGCGATCAAAGTCCCAGTTCATATCGACTTGTGCACCACGACCATTAGTCAGGTCAACACCAAAATTTCTAAATCGAATCGAGTCGATGCTGTCATCGCTATTACGGTTGCTCCAGCCTAGAGCCTCGCCGCCAAAGCCTTTAACTTCGAGTACATTCATTCCCATTGTCGAATCATTGCCCGTATCATAGGTTTGGCCGAGCTTGATGTTGAGACCTTTATCTGTGTAACCAAAGCCTGCTTGGGTGTAGACCGCCAAAGGGTCGGACATATCTTGAATTTCAGACTCTTGTGCCATGGAAAGCGGTGCAATAGAAAGGGATGTTAGAGCCAGAATAGACCTGCGTATAAACATTTGTAACCTCGTTAAGTGGTAGGTCTACGTCCATGTAGAGTTAAGACTAACCAGAACTGTACAAATAGTTTGTGTGTGCCGGAATTCACAATCACTTAATCAGGTGTTAAGTGGGGCTTCATAAAAGTTACATATCATTCGTTGACTGCTTCGGTTCGAGATTCCGAGAAACGCCGCGAATAGTGTTCACAATATCAACTCACTCAATACCAGATGTGACTTCTACTTAGCATTAGAACATTGACTATACTCGTTTTATTGAACCTTGATTGATGCTCATTAACCTAGTGAGATGGAGACGCCATATGAAAAAAACGTTAGCTGCCAGTCTGTTATGGGTATTTAGTCAATGCGTATTCGCGCTGGCCCCTCCGACTGGAGAACCTATTTTGTGGGTGTCGGGAAATATTACGCAATCAAACGCTGAAGTAGGGGCTGAGTTTGACCAAAGCATGATTGATCAAATGGTTCAGCGCACCGTCAAAACCAATAACCACGTGGTTGAGCAAGTTGTAGAATACAAAGGCCCTGCAATCAGTAACATCTTGAGGTTAGTGGGCGCAAAAGGGGAATCCATAAAGGTGATTGCCTGGGATGACTATGTTGTGACAATCCCAATATCTGACATTAATAAGTATCAAGTAATTCTCGCGACTCATGAGGCAGGCAAGCGAATGACAATCGATGACAAAGGTCCTCTGTTTGTTGTTTTCCCTTTTGCAGACTACGCGGAACTGAGGAACGATTTTTTCTATAGCCTTTCGGTGTGGCAAGTGAGAGAGATTATCGTTGAGTAAAGATCAAGTAGAACGCTTCTGGAAACCCGGTCTTGCTTTTTCAATTGTTATTGGAACGCTGTGCATATCTTTAATGATGATGATTGGCTATGTGTTTTATTCCCAGTCTGAAATCAAGAATGTTTCGCCACAACCCTACGTGACCATAGTTAACAACAATATCTCGGCTAAAGGTAAGCTGTTGTTGGTTAAAAATGAACTGCTTTTATTTTCGGCTGATCCATCTAGTAAAGCACTCGCGAAACTTAAAATGAAAGCTCGGGTTCACCGCGCTAGTATTTTTCAAGATTTTGAAGCGGATAGAACCCAACGAATACACGCGCAGTATGGCAATCTGAAAAAGCTGTCTAGAATGCTCTTAGATATGGAGCTCATGTTTACTCGTATTAATAGCCTAAATGTTGCCGATGACGCATTAACACTATCAGTGCTCAAAGAGTTAGATATTGTCTACCGTGACCTCAATGTGTATTTATCTAATTTTGTCTCCAATGTGCAGAAAAACCAGATGGAGTTTGTCCAATACAAAGAGGACTTTTATGACAGTCAATCGATCTATTTGGGTATTATCTTACTGTTCTCTATGCTAATGATTGGTGTGATTTCATGGATGTATGTTAATCAGATTCGACTAAGTCAAGATCTGCATGAACGTACAGAGCGTATCGAAGAGGCGAAAAAACTCGCCGAGCAGAGTGCAACGGCAAAGGCCCGCTTTTTGGCCAATATGTCTCATGAGATGCGCACGCCACTTAATGCAGTGATTGGACTAAGCCAAAAAGAGTATTTTTTGCAATGTGACGAGCAAACGCGTCAGTTTACTTCTCTAATCAACAGCTCTGGTCAGCATTTGCTCAAGCTTATCAATAGTGTTCTCGACATTAGTAAAATCGAACAAGGAAAAATAAAGTTAGAGCAAGATACGTTTTATTGTGATGAATTGTTGGATGTCTCAAGAACCATCTTCATTGAGATGAGCAAACCGGGCGTTGAGGTGTATTTCTCAAGTGCGATGAATAAGCGTTATCAAATCGTTGCAGATAAAACCAAGTTGCTGCAAATCGTCAATAATCTCAGCTTTAACGCCGTCAAGTTCACCAGCCACGGTTTCGTTGATATTCATTTTGATTTGGATGTTCAACAGCAGCAAATGATCATTACGATCAAAGATACAGGCATCGGAATGACGGAAGAGCAGCTCGAGAACGTCTTCAAAGAATTTACCCAAGCAGATGAATCCATCACTCGTAAATATGGAGGAACCGGTCTTGGGCTTTCAATTTGCCAGTCTTTAGTACAGTTGATGGGCGGAACGATTCAAGTCAAAAGCCAGCTTAAATTGGGTACGACATTTATCGTGAGTGTGCCGGTTAAGGTGATTTCTGAGCAAAGGTTAGAGCTATCAGCCGATTTAATTGAGCAAGTCAGAGTAGTTGCAGATCATGCCATTATAAAACCAGTGGTTGTGGATGAGCTTTCACGTCTTAACTTGTACTCTCCAAATGGAAGAATCCTCGTTTACATTCACTCACCCGCAGATGAGATCGATATCGTGCAAATGATGGGCTCACTTCCAGAGGTAAAACACCTGATAGCTTTCGCTGATGTGCATGCAGAACTACCAGATTTGAACAACCTTACTCGATTAAGCAAGCCTTATGATGTGTACACACTTTTTGATGCATTATCGCATTTATCGTCAAATGCGAATGAAGAATTCACATTGGAAGAGAGTGAAGAAGGGTCTGCTTTTTCTGTCTTGCTAGTGGAAGATATGAAGGTGAATCAAATCGTTGCTCAAAAGATGCTTACGACGCTTAACGCCAAGGTTGAGATTGCGAATGACGGACAAGAGTGCCTTGATGCACTGAAAAAGGAGCAATTTGATCTGATCTTGATGGATATCCAAATGCCAGTAATGGACGGTATTGAGGCGTTAAAACGAATTAGGAGAGATAACTTAGCGCCTGGCTCAGCCATTGTTGCTCTGACTGCTAATACATTTGAAAAAGACGTCATTTCTTACTTGGAATTAGGCTTCAATGATGTGTTACCTAAGCCAGTTCGTTTGGATTTGATGGCACGCGTAGTGGCAAAGTACGAGTAAAGAAAACGCTCCCCACAAGGAGAGCGCTGAATGATATGTAGAGAGCGTTGGGTTAACGGACCCTGTTATTGTTTAGCTAGCGAACTTCTTTACGTCGATCTGCCCTTGAGCGTCGTAAGCTTTTTCACCGTAGATAAATGTTTCACAAACAGTGCGGTCATCACCTAAGCTCATCAAGACAAACAGTTTCTCTTCAAGCGTGGTTGCTTGGTGCATTCTAAAGCGCATTAGCTGTGTCGCATGTAAATCAAGCACTACAAAGTCGGCTTCTTTACCCACTTCCAAGTTACCAATCTTATCTTCAAGATGAAGCGAACGTGCGCCGCCGAGTGTTGCCAAGAAGAGAGATTTTAATGGATGAAGCTTTTCTTGCTGAAGCTGCATGATTTTGTACGCTTCACTCATGGTTTGCAGAATCGAGAAACTGGTTCCTGCGCCGACATCGGTGCCCATTCCGACTCTGACGCCGTGCTCTTCAAGTTTTGGTAGCTTAAATAAACCTGAGCCTAGAAACAGGTTGGAAGTTGGACAGAAGGCGATAGCAGACTCGGTATCGGCCAGGCGTTTACATTCACAGTCCGATAGATGGATCCCGTGAGCGAACACGGAGCGCTTGTGCAGCAAACCATAATGATCGTAAACATCAAGGTATGAGTCACGTTCTGGGAACAGATCTAATACCCATTCAATCTCTTTCTTGTTTTCAGAAAGGTGAGTGTGCATATACACATCAGGGTACTCTTCAAGAAGTTTACCCACCGTTGCAAGTTGCTCTGGTGTACTGGTTGGCGCGAAACGAGGGGTTACGGCATACAGTAGTCGATCTGTGTTGTGCCATTTCTCGATAAGCTCTTTTGACGCTTCGTAGCCCGACTCTGGGGTATCTGTTAGGTAATCTGGCGCATTACGATCCATCAACACCTTACCCGCGATCATGCGCAGTTTGCGCTTTTGAGCTTCCTCGAAGAACACATCGACCGATTCTTTGTGCACGGTACCAAAAACCAGTGCGGTTGTAGTGCCGTTGCTTGCGAGCTCGTCAAAAAATAGCTTAGCCACTTTATGCGCATAAACTGGATTTTTGAAGCGACGCTCCTCAGGGAAGGTGTAGTTCTCAAGCCAGTCAAGCAGCTGTTCACCATAAGAGGCAATCATGCCCGTTTGAGGGTAATGGATATGGGTATCGATAAACCCTGAGGTAATCAGCTTATCTTCATACTCAGTAATGCTGATGTTTTTGGGCTGGCGAGCGAGGACTTCTTCAGTTTCGCCGATATCGACAATATGGCCGTCTTCAACGACGATCACACCATCATCAAAAAACTGATATGAATTATCCAGACCGACATCTTTCGGGTCAGCGATGCTGTGCAAAATGGCTGCACGATAAGCTTTGCGTTGCGTTGTCATTGTTACTTCCTTTTAAAACTCAATTGCTGTGCAATCGAGTTAGGCGATTTTCTCTTCCAACTGGGAATCGCTCTGTTGATTACTTTTACTGTGTGCCGTAGGGCGCTTTTGTTCAAGTGGAATACCCTGATAGTGTGCGATGAGTTCACCTGCAACCGACACAGCGATTTCAGCTGGGTGTTTGCCATTCACCATGCTGACACCAATTGGGCAAATCATAGTGTCGATCTGTGCATCGGTGTAACCACGCTGCGCTAAACGCATATCGAACTTCTTACGTTTGGTCAGTGAGCCAATCATGCCGAAATAGACGCTGTCATCACGGTCGATGATGGCTCTTGCTAGATCGAAATCGAGCTGGTGGTTGTGAGTCATCACCAAGTAGTAGCTGTTTGGTGGTAAGTCACGAACTTCACCCACTGGATCATCGGTGACTAGTTTGGTGACATTTCGTGGCAGTTCTTCAGGGAACACGTCATCTCGTTCATCAATCCATGTGACTCGGAAAGGAAGGGTGGAGACGATATGTAAAAGGGCTTTGGCGACATGACCAGCACCGAACACAACTAGATGCTTTTGAGCGGTGCCAATGGGTTCAAAGCTCAGTGTTGCCATTCCGCCGCAACATTGACCTAAACGAGCACCAAGATTAAAGCGTTCTACTTTTAGTGAGCGTTCACCCGCAATAAGCATTTCACGAGCCATTTTGGTCGCTACATGCTCCAAATGACCACCACCAATAGTGGCAATCAGTCGGTCACGGGTCACCAGCATTTTGGTCCCGGCATCCCTTGGCACAGAGCCACGGTCTTCCAATACCGTTACCATCACACATGGTTCGCTGTTTTTTTCTAGTTGTGCCAGTTCATGAATCCAATTGTCCTTAAACATACGTCTCTCCTTGAACGGTTAAGCCCTTTGTTATGCTTCCTGAGTGCTTTGTTGTGAGGTCTTTTGCGGCTGAGTTACTTTAGAAATTGCCATCAGAACGCGCTCTGGTGTTGCTGGTGTATCCAGTTTTGGAATTGCACCATCTACAGCAACAGAAGCAATAGCATCTCTTAGAGCGCTCCACACTGACATACCAAGCATGAACGGAGGTTCACCCACAGCTTTTGAGTTGAATACCGTATCTTCTGGGTTTGCTCTGTTTTCCAGAAGATGGGTATGGAACTCTATCGGCATATCTGCAATCGCTGGAATCTTGTAACTTGCCGGACCGTTGGTCATCAATCGGCCTTGTTCGTTCCAAACCAGCTCTTCAGTTGTTAGCCAGCCGACACCTTGCAAGAAGCCGCCTTCAATCTGGCCAATATCGATCGCTGGGTTAAGCGATGCACCTACATCGTGAAGAATGTCTGCACGAAGGATCTTGTATTCACCAGTTAACGTGTCAACCACAACTTCTGAACAAGAGGCACCGTAGGCGTAGTAGTAGAACGGACGGCCGCGTGCTTTCTCATGATCGTAGTAGATCTTTGGCGTACGGTAGAAACCAGTGCTCGATAGCGATACTTGGTTGAAGTAAGCCAATTGAACAAAGGATTCAAAGGTCATGATTTCATCACGGATGACAATCATGCCATTTTTGAATATCACTTCCTCTGGCGAGACTTTGAAGTGGCTAGAGGCGAAGTCAATCAGACGTTGTTTGATCGTCAATGCGGCGTTTTGGGCTGCTTTACCGTTGAGGTCGGCGCCCGATGAGGCTGCGGTTGGCGATGTGTTCGGTACTTTGTCGGTATTGGTAGCGGTGATTTGGATACGTTCAACATCAACTTGGAACTCCTGTGCAACGATTTGTGCCACTTTGATATTCAAGCCTTGTCCCATTTCAGTACCACCGTGATTCAAATGAATACTGCCATCGGTGTAGATGTGTACTAGAGCACCTGCTTGGTTTAGGAAAGTCGCCGTGAATGAAATACCAAATTTCACCGGAGTAATCGCTAAGCCTTTTTTCAAGATTGGGCTTTGCTTGTTGAACTCAGCGATGGCTTTACGGCGTGCGTGATAGTCACTGCTTTGTTCAAGTTGTTCGGTAATTTCTGGTAAGAAGTTATCTTCAACCGTTTGGTAGTAGTGAGTGACATTGCGTCCTTCACCACCATAGTAATTCGCTTTACGTATTTCGAGTGGATCTTTGCCTAAATATAGTGCAATTTCATCCATGATGTGTTCAATCGTCATCATGCCTTGCGGGCCACCAAAACCACGGTAAGCGGTATTTGATGCTGTGTTGGTCTTACAGCGATGACCAGTAACGGTTGCATCACCCAAGTAGTAGGCATTGTCAGAGTGGAACATAGCACGATCGACAATCGAGCTGGATAAATCTGGTGAGTAACCACAGTTACCGGCAACAATGATCTCAGAGCCTTTAATCACACCATCATCATCAAAACCAATTTTGTACTGGTTGTAGAATGGGTGACGTTTACCCGTCATGGTCATATCTTCAGCGCGAGGCAGGCGCATTTTTGTTGGACGCTTGGTCAGGTGAGCAATCACGGCTGCCATACAGGCAGGAGCTGCTGCTTGGGTCTCTTTACCACCAAAACCACCACCCATACGACGCATATCGATTACGACTTTGTGCATCGGTACACCCAGTACTTCAGCAACTAACTTTTGTACTTCGGTCGGGTTTTGAGTAGAGGTGTAAACGATCATGCCACCATCTTCGGTTGGCATTACGCTACTCACTTGGGTCTCAAGGTAGAAGTGCTCTTGACCACCGATATCAATATCGCCCTCAATCACGTGTTTTGCGTTAGCGATGGCTGTTGCAGAGTCACCACGTTTTTGCTGGTGGCTTTCTGTAACGAATAGCTCTTTCTCAAGTGCTTCTTTGACATCAAGAACAGGTGGCAGCGCTTCATACTCAACGATAGCCGCTTGAGCCGCTTTACGTGCTGTTTCCATATCGTTAGCAGCCACTGCAATGATCGGTTGGCCGTAGTATTGTACAAGACCGTCAGCAAGCAGTGGATCACCAGGGAAAACCGCACCTATGTCCAGTTGACCTGGAATGTCTTCGTGGGTAATGGCGATCGCAACGCCTTCGAATTCATAACATGGCGAGACATCAAGCTTAGTGATTTTCGCATGTGCTTGCGTGCTTAAACGAGCGTACACATGAAGCTGGTTAGGAAACTCTAAACGGTCATCAATATAAACTGCTTCACCCGTTACTTGTTTTGGGGCGCTGTCGTGTTTTACGCTTTTACCAACGCCAGTTTTAAGATCCTGCTTTACGATGGCGACCATCTCGTCATGAGATAGGGTCTGATGGTGTGCGTTAGACATAAGACGTTACCCTTGTTTCAATCTGGTTGTTGTGATGGTTCTGCTCGATGTAGAAACGACGTAGCATATTGGCCGCTGTCATTGAGCGATACTCTTTGCTCGCACGGAAATCGGACAGTGGTTCAAAGTCGTTGAGAATCTCTTTCATCGCTTCGTCGACATTTGCCTGAGTCCACTCTTTTCCTAACAAAGCGTTTTCACAGCGTGTGGCGCGTTTTGGCGTTGCTGCCATCCCGCCGAAGGCGATTCGAGCGCTAATTACTTTGTTATCTTCAATTTGGATATTGAAAGCGCCACATACTGCAGAGATGTCATCATCTAAACGTTTAGACAGTTTGTAAGCACGGAATGTCTCATTGTCTTTCGGCTTTGGAATGATCACTTGCTCGATGAATTCACTCTCTTGCTGAGCAGTGACTTTGTAACTGATAAAGTAGTCTTCGATTGGCATAACACGAGACTGTTTTCCGCGACGCAGCTTCACCTGAGCATTCAACGCGATGAGGAGTGGTGGCGCATCACCGATTGGAGAAGCGTTACCAATGTTGCCACCTAGTGTGCCTTGGTTACGAACTTGCAGTGACGCAAAACGGTGGAGTAATTCACCAAAATCGGCATAGTGACTAGTAAGAAGCTTGTAGGCATCACTGATGGCAACGTTAGCGCCGATATGCAGCGCATCTTCACTCTCTTCACACACTTTCATATCTTCAACTTGAGTGACGTTAATCAGTGTTTCGATTTCACGGTGGAACTGAGTCACTTCAAGTGCCAAATCCGTACCGCCCGCCACCAGTTTGGCGTTAGGATTTGCGGAGTAAAGATCAGCCAGCTCATTAACGCTACGAGGAAGGTACGCGGTTAAGTTGCCATAGCTCAGGCTTGCTGGCTGTTCTTGTAAGGTTTGCAGTCTTGCGATGGTGGTCTTTTCCAACTCAACGAACTGGTCCATCAATGGCTCATCAGACGCTAAAGACAAAGCGGCATCAACTATTGGACGATAACCTGTACAGCGACATAGGTTACCTGCCAGTGATTCCATCACGTCTTCTTTATTTGCTTCTGGTTTGTTCTTACTTAGTGCGAACATCGACATGATAAAACCAGGAGTACAGTAGCCACATTGTGATCCGTGGAAGTCGACCATTGCTTGTTGCGTAGGGTGCAATTTATTTTTGTTTTGTAGATCTTCCACAGTAATTAGCTGTTTGCCGTGTAGGCTAGAGACGAACGTCAAACAAGAGTTTACGGAGCGGTATTGAAGCTTCCCGTCGATTACTTCACCAAGTACCACGGTACAGGCGCCACAATCACCTGAGCCGCAGCCTTCTTTTGTTCCTGTCTTTTGTACTTCTGTTCTCAGGTACTGAAGTACTGTCATATTTGGTGACAGTTCACTCTCTTGTCTGAGTTCTTGATTGAGTAGGAAAGTAATCAAGAGACCTCCTTGTGCATTGACACTATTGTTCCGATGTAATTTTTCTGACCTTCAGGTCAATAATTGGCTAATTTGACCTCAAGGTCAACTTTATTTTTACAATAATGCAACATGAAAACGTGGTTTTTATAACAGGATAATTCGGCGTTATGTCTTTAAGGTTATGTATTTAAAAGATAAATTGTTATCTTTAAGTGATAAATCTCTATGTAAAGATTTTTAATATTGTATTTTATTTTGTGTACAATTTTGTTGGAGGGATTAAAAAACCCAGCAGAGCGCTGGGCTTAGAATTTTGCGAGATACTTTAGACTATCGATTATTCAGAACATCAGAAAATACGACATGCAGGTCATTTGAGGCTGCATTGCTATCAAGGTTCAGCTTAGAGCGGATGTGGTCTAAGTGCTCTTGCATTAAGTCTACGGCACGAGTTGCATCTCCAGACTCTATCGCATCAAGTAAGTTTTCGTGTTCATCCAGCGAACAGTTTGCATGATTGCCGGTTTCATATTGGGCGATGAGTAGTGAGGTTTGTGAGACAAGGCTGCGTTGAAACGCAAGTAACGGCGCATTGTTGGCCATTTCAGCAAGCTTAATATGAAACTCACCTGAAAGACGTAAGCCTTTACCATAATCATCATTGTCAAAGGCTTGGTTTTCTTTCTCTACTAAGCGGCGGCACTCTTCAATTTTTGCTGGCGTCGCATGTTCAACCGCTAGTTCAGTAATGGCAAGCTCCATCACTTCACGAGCTTTAATGATTTGCTTTGCTTCTTCTTTTGTTGGAGCAGAAACCATTGCACCGCGATTCGGACGGATGCTAACCACTTGCTCCATAGATAAGCGCAGTAGTGCACGTCGGATTATGGTGCGACTTACATTGAAGATTTCTGCAAGCGCTTCTTCGTTTAGTTTGGTCGCTGGTGGCAGACGCTGTTCAAGAATTGCATCGAAGATGTGGCAGTAGACAACGTCATCTTGTGTTTGACCGGCGACTTTAGTCTTTACATTTTTTGCCACAGAATTTTTTAGATTTGCCATAGGCGGCGTTCACTCTCAAACCATTTATTTCCCTGATAAAACAATCATACTTTACTTTGTATACATGTGGCTAGCATAGCGACATTTTTGCGACTTTGAACTCATCACCAACAGAGTTAGAAATGAAACAATTTGATAACACGCCTGGAGCTTATAAAAAAGCCGCCAGTGATTGGCGGCTTTATCGTTTTAGGTCAAGTTATACCGTAAATCGGCCAACTAGCTCGTATAGTTCATTAGCTCGACTTTTCAGCGCTTGGCTACCGTTACGGTTGTCATTAGCAAGTTCTGCCGATTGCGAACTTTGGTCTGAGATCACTACAATACGTTGCGAGATCTCTTGTCCAACTAGGCTTTGCTCTTCGGTTGCTGTTGCAATAAGTGAGTTCATGTCCATGATTGTGCCAATAGAATCTTGAATCTGAATCAAAGCTTGTGCCGCAGCATTGGCTTCTTCAACAGTAGTAGCACCACGTTTTTGGCTTGATTCCATTGCTTTGACTGCGTCGTCAGAGGCTGCTTTGAGCTGCTCAATCATCTGATGAATTTCACCAGTACTGTCTTGAGTTCGACTCGCTAGTTTACGAACCTCGTCCGCAACCACGGCGAAGCCCCTGCCTTGTTCACCAGCTCGTGCCGCTTCGATCGCTGCATTCAATGCAAGTAAGTTGGTTTGTTCGGCAATGTCTTGAATAACCGCGAGAGAAGAGGAAATATTCTGAACGTCACCTTCAAGGCGAGAAATCACTCCGCTGGCTTTGGATACTTCTTCCGCTAGTGCTTCTACGGACTGAACTGATGAATTCACAATATCCTGAGCTTCTTTGGCGTTGTCATCTGCTTCTTTTGCTGAGTGCGCTGCTTGACTCGCGTTATTGGATATCTCGCTCGCGGTCGTGGTCATCTCTGTCATTGCTGTAGCAACTTGCTCGGTTTCTTCTCGTTGACCTGAAGCAAGTTCATCAACTTTGGCTGCTCGCTGCGACATGTTGTTGGTTTCATCAACTACTTGTTGGCCGACATCAGTGACGCTTCGGATTATGTCCTGCAGGCTCGCAACGAAGGCGTTGAAGTTTTTGCTGAGCTTCGAGAACTCCGGTGCTTTGAAGTCTTCCATTCTTGCCGTTAGATCTGCATCCCCACTGGCAAATGAACTAATGGATTGATCAAATAGTTGAAGTGGTTTCATGATAGTGCGATTCACAGCCACAGCAAAAATAGCTACGATGATCGCAATAACTAAGCAGAATACAATGATGGCAGATAGGGTAGTTTGCAGGGCGCTGGTTGTCGCGTTTTCCATTTCTGCAACAATGGCATCAATGTCGTCGGTGTAGAAACCGGTGCCGAGCATAAGATCCCATTCGGGCACAAAAATAGAGTAGCTGAGTTTAGGCAGTGCGACGGTTTCACCAAGCTTAGGGAAGTAGTAGGTGGTGAATTCCCCAGTTTTAGAATTACGGATTAAGTCCTGAATTAGGTAGTTACCTTGCTTATCTTGAAGGTTCCAATAATTTTCCCCAATGCCTTTGTCGCTTTTCCCGACTGCAACGCGAACACCTTTCGAATCGTAACCAAAGACATAGCCAGATTTGCCATATTCAAGCGTTTTGAGTGTTGGTAGCGCTTCCTCTAAAGAAGCTCCGCGTTCCAGAAAAGGGGTGATAGCTGACTTAGCCATTTGAATATAGTTTTTAAGTTCCGCCTTTTTCATGTTCATCATGTTAGTGCGGGTGAGCTCTATTTGTTGTTCATTTAACTCTGTTGTTTTCATGTAGGTGAAACTTAACATCCCCAGAGCGATGACTAGCAGCGGAACGAGCGCCAAAATATAAAGGCGGCTACGAATAGTAAGACTCATACAAGCATCCTGTCTTTGTATTAATGGCTACAGCACTCAAAAAAGACTAATGAATCTGATTCGAATCTGAGCCGAGTTATTGGATTATAATTTTATAGTTCAAAAGTTTACTTTATAAGATTAGTCAATTTATCGGCTCAGGACTGTGAAACTTGATAGGTTTATTAGTCTTAGTTATTAGACATTAGTACTATTTGTTACTTACATTGGCCGCTGTCACACCTACTTTTCCCCGTCAGAAGTTTGGACCAACGGTATCGGTTGCGTGCAAAATGAAGGTACGCTTTATCTGCAAGTGGTTTGAATATTGTCCAACGGAGTGGAGCATACACCCAACCCTTACCCACTAAATGCCACGCTTGGTAGGTGACATCAAGTCCAAGGATCAGCTGATTTTGAGCGTCTATGCCATGCAATATAGTGGATGCTTCATCGGCATTAATTTCTGGGTACTGCTTAAAAGCCGAAGTATGGATGTCGACGATGAGAATGACGTTATGATGGTCATAGCTTTTCAGCTTCTCCATTTCTTTGACACAAAGCGGGCAGAAACCGTCGTAGAAGATGGTAAGTTTTGTCATAAAATCCTCTTTTATTTTTTCTACGACGGAAATCGGTTATTGATCAGTGTTTTGCTTGGCCAGATAGCGATGCCAATTGTCTGAGATTGCTTGATATTGATAGATACAGAAGTCTTTACGATCTGCGAGGTAATCGTTTTCAACTTCATCCAATAGGTTGGCATGTTGTTCGGGATCACTGCCGTACACCAAACATAGGGTAGAGAAGTAGCGTTGTAGATCGAAACTATGTTCGTCGATGTATTCGCCAAAGTCGTAGTAATCAGGTCTGTCATCAGACTCAAATGCAAACATATCTGCGGCGCTAATCGCGGCATCTGAACCGCTTTCAACGTACTCAATCATCAATACAGCGGCTAAGTTATCGACAGCATCTTCTTCTTTGCCAAGGATCGGAATGTTTTGATCGGCGATGTAAGCATGGCCAGCTTCATGAAACAGGGTATGAAGTACAGTGTCGATCGCGCCTGATTGAGCTGGCTTACCATACTTCTCTTGATATTGGTTTTTCTCAAAGTAATGGAGTGCTTCCTCATAAAAGGAATACGGCATTTGCACAACGTGTTTGTCGGGATCATACAAAGGACCATCATTGCTGCCGTATTCGATGGTTAATTTATTATCGAATGGAAATAGATTGTCCGACAGATCAACAAGAGTTTCATTAACACCGCTTTGCTCAATGGCTTGCTGAGCTTGCTTCTCTGCTTGACTGCTTGGGTCAAGGTAGCGGATTTGGATGTTCTCTGAGGCGGAAGCGTAGGCGGAGAGTGAGAGTAGTGTACCGATGAACAAACGATTGAACATAGACAGACCTTATATATTTGTTTTTATAAATGGATTAACACAATACTGACACAAAAAATGTTTTGCTGCTTAGTCTGTGCGCATTAACTAGGAGTCTACAATGAAAAAAGAGCCGCTGTTAAAGCAACCTAGAGTTCAGTGAGCGCTGTTTAGTTTGAACGTCTAAACAACGCCACGAAAATCGTTCCGTGGCAAAACCAACTACTACCGGAGTTTGTCATGACACAAAAACATTGGTCTAAATTTCAGCTATTTCATCAAGTAGTAACCAATATGAACATTCATATTAAGGGTCAGCATAGCTACTACAGTGATTGCTGGGATAATGGCTTTGAACAATCAGTAGTACGCTACCTTCATGGTGACGAAGTGAGTCGGCAGTGGGAGTCTCGTTGGAAGGTTGATCAGCTTTACATCGGCGACTACGTTTGTATTGCTGCTGAAGCCGTCATCTTAATGGGTGGTAATCACAACCATAGAACGGATTGGTTCTGTCTATATCCATTCTTAGATGATGTGGAGCGCTCCTATCAGGGCAAAGGTGATACCATTATTCATGACGGCGTTTGGATTGGGATGCGCGCGATGATCATGCCGGGCGTTACTATTGGTGAAGGTGCGGTCGTCGCAGCGAATAGTGTCGTTACGAAAGATGTTGAGCCTTACGCGATTGTTGGCGGAAATCCAGCACAGTTCATCAAATATCGCTTTGAGGTGGAACAGATAGAAAAGTTACTGTCGATGAAGGTGTATGATTGGTCTGAAGAGAAGTTTAACGCTTTGAAAAAGTATTTATCTCAATCAGACTTTAATCAGCTAGAGCAAGCTGTTAGCGAATATGACTCTAGACTACGTTAAATCGTCGAATATAAAAAAGCGCCTCAAAGGCGCTTTTTTTTTGTATAAGTCTACTTGGTTTGAATATCAAGCTTATTCAGTAAAGATGGGTAGCCCCAACCGTTTTCACCTGCGGTAACCTTGTCACCAGTTAGATACTCATACAGCGTAGGTGCGAGAGAGCCATTGGCTTCAGAGGTAAGCGGTGTTGGGTTATCGCCAATCGGTGTTCCCCAGAAACCGATAAAAGCATCTTTCTCTAAATAGCTTTCGCCCGCATGGCGGCCAGGGACCTTAGTGTTGTAACCGATACCTTCTCTTGGAAATAGGTTTATTGTTCCAGCTCTTTCCTCAGCATAGAGCTGCGCAAGTTGAACGATGGAATCCGGTCTTGGAGTAAATCGGGTTAATGAACGCCACTCTTGTGTGTCACACCAAGTATTCGGGCTGTCGATTACAGCTCTATTGATGCATTTTTCAATCAAGTGAGCATAGTTGTTTAGTTCTTGGTTACTGGGTTTAGGCAGGTAAGGGTTGAGTGACTTTGCCTCTAGTAAGGTCACCTTGGAAGTATCTTTACCTACATTGCCATAGTAGTAGCGATCATCCTGTCTAATGACGATTTCATCGTGTCTGATGTTTTCACGGTTAGCGATGATACGAGCCTGGCAATGATTGTCATTGCAGGTATCGTTGCGCACCACCATGTAATCTAAGCTATCCCCTAAGTAGTTGAGAGATTCAGAGATAATATCAACACTCTCTTTATCCGAGGCGTTTACAGGTCGCCACTTCACTAGCTCGCTATAGATGGGTTGCGTCTTCCAACCTGATTTAGAGTTGAAGAAGTCGAGCATAAAGTTACCACCGGCAGTGGAGGCAACAACGACATCGGTACCTTGGTTACTCGGATAGTTGAGTGCGTTGGTGATCTTTGGCCCTTCCCCCTCATCTGAAGAGATTTTCTTGATCACTAACGGATAACCTAACTTCTCTTCTAGTGGTTCAAAAATGGCTTTTTCAGGGTTGAGTGTGTAGTAGACTGGTGCTAAGCCGTGGTCACCTGCCATACCCCATAAGGTTTGAGCGTAAATGCCGGCATCTTTGTAACTTTGCTCGATGCGCGAGATCCAGTAGTCGAGTCGGTTTAGCTCACCTGTTGGCATGATGATCTCGTCACTAAATGGACCGACAAAATGGGCAAAGTGATCTGGCCAAGGGTTATAAACCAAGGTGTAATCTGGCATCCCTTGGCCATCAAGCTCGCTATAGCTCTCGATATCTTGCTCAATCTTCCATTTGCGAGTGATCTTGGTATAAAAATCCCACGCAGGGATTGTTTGGTAAGCTTGGATATTGTCGATTAGCGATTGACGCTGCTTGGTCAACATGACTTCTACTTTGGCTCGCTCATCTAATTCTTTTAAACAACGCTTTTCACCAAAATCTCTCAGTGTTTCGCCAGCGCCTAAATTGACCAAACCGTCATAGCTGGTATGAGCATTCCAGTCATATTGGGCGTTACAGTTGAGTGTTTTTAGATGTATTAAGCGATCAAACATGGTTTGAACTTGATTCTTTTGCATCAAACGATCGAGCTGTAAGGCATCATTGCCGAAGAAATAATAGGCTCTATCTTCGTGGCGGTCGACAAAGTGGAAGTTAGGAATCCCCGTGCCTTTTTCTCCGGCAACTTTAGCCCCAGTCTTGATAATCGGTAGGTTTCGTACACTGATAGTTGGTGTGGATGAGATACCGGTTCGCGCAATCGAGTCTTTATGCTCAGCGTATAAGCGTTTAAAAAACGGTAGGTAGTGAGGGTCTTTATACGGCTGCTCAGATAGGATCTGCATAAAGCGAACATCTTGCTGATGCTCAGGGCTCGATTGTGCCAGTGGAGAGTTGAGCTCCGCCTGCGATAGATGACGTTGATACGCGTGAGAGATAAATGGCTTGCCTGGATCAACCAGACCTTCAATTAAACCTTGCTGCAAACCGTCGACGGTAATTTGAACCGCAAAGCGTCTTTCTTGTTGTGATTTCAGGAATTCAATAGCTTGTGATGGCTGATTATCAAAAGCGGTTTGCAACCAATCATTGAGTCGCTGCTGCCTTTCATCTTGATAAACGAACTGGCGGTATGCCTTAAGCACGTTCAAACGAATAAAGTCGATCAGCGTAATGGTCAGTGCTTGCGCTTTATTGTTCGGTTTGGAAGCGAGTTCAGGCGCCCCATCAGTGACGATCGCAAGAAGGGCATGTTTCATTTCTCCCTCTTCCAGTCCTGAAGCCGTTTGGTTGAGAATATTGACGACAATCGGTTGGATCTTTGCCACTAACGCAAGGTCTTGCTCTGAAGAGGTAAGGTAAGTGTATTGTTCAGGAAGACTCTCCATATCTTGCCACTCACCAATTTGAACCAAAGCGTCATAAACGGTCACCATGGCCGCCATAAACTCATTATCTATCTTCAAGCCTTCCTGATGGGCTTGATCTTTGGCGTGTTGCTTTTCTTCTGGCTGGTGGTTCCCATTAAGTTGAAATAAAGAGTGCTCGAAGCCCTTAAGTGCTTGGTTATCATAAACAGTTTGTAAGTAAGCTTTAAATTTGTCACCGCTCTCAATTCCCGTATAGCGATCGCAAAATTGATAAAGAAAATAACCGAGAGGGATAGAGTAACTCGGATCTGCCAATTGGCCCATCACACGAGTTTTAGTGCTACTGTCTAGCGGTAGCGTCAATAAGTAGGTCTCGAGCGTCATACCACCGATGGTGAACAAGGTTACGTCACGTGCGAATGTGGTTGAATAGGTCAGTGATGAGACGATCTGATTTTTCAGCACTTCACTGGAATTAAACAGTCCACCGACAACGGGAGTATTGCCAATATCAGCGTAAAGTGAGGGGGATATTGCGCTTGTCAACGCAACCGATAGGGTGGAAGCTTTAAACCAACTCATTGATATTATTCTCATTCATTCCTTTATCTGCTTTACATTGTGGCATCAGAAAATGAGAGTGCAAGGGTGGCTAAATAAGAAGGTTTACACGGTTCTAATATTGGATAGCTAGGCAGAGTGTTCTACCTAGCGAATTGAAACGTGAATCAAATCGGTCGATTAAACAACCACAACATTCACTCCAGAAGCTTTGAGTGATTCAAGCACATCTGGATCTGCATCTGCATCGGTAATTAAGGTATCTAACTGTGTTGCTGTCGCCAATAATTTACCGCCATGCTTACCTATCTTGCTACTGTCTACTAAAGCAATCAGCTTTGCGCCATATTCCAGTAGTTTTTTTTCCGCCATATAAACCAGCAAGTCAGAAGTATGAATACCTGCAGGCGTGACTCCTGTACCCGTAAAGAAGACGAAACGGCTTTTATGATCGTCAGCTGCTTCTTCATCAGGGGAAATGGTGATCTGACGTTCAGGTAAGTACTGACCACCTAGTATGATGATGCTCTGATGATCTTGAGTGATCAAACTGTGTGCGAGTGGCATAAAGTTAGTTACCACCTGAACATCACGGCCTGCTAAATACTCTCCCATCAAGAAGGTGGTATTGCTACCACTGACGATCACGCTGTCGTGCTCATCACAAAGCTCAACCGCTGCTTTTGCAATACGCTTCTTGGCATCAAGGTTTTCAATATCATACTCACTGGGAATAAAGCTTGAAGGCGTGTGATGTTGATGATTGCTTTCGCTAGTTAGCGCCTCTGCGCCATTTCTAATCTTCTTCAACTTGCCATCTTCTGCAAGCTTAGTGATGTCTCGACGAGCAGTAGATAAAGAGATATCTAACATCGAAACATAATCGTTAGTAGTAATAAAGGTATGGCTATCTAAATATTCGAGTAAGCGTCTGTGACGTTGAGCTTCATTCATTTTGTACTGCATCCTGAATTTCTTTTGGTTTATTTTGACCGAATTTGACGTTTTGAGCAATTTAAATTTACAAATGACGTTTTGTGAACTTATTTTGACGTTATTTTGTGATCTTTACCAATAAAAACGCCATAAAAAGTCAAATTTGACTTTACGTGACCGAATTTGACGGTTTATAGTCATTTTGCGTCACGAAGAGTCAAAGGAGGCCAAGGTGAAGTATCAAGCAATCATTATCGATTTAGATGGAACCTTACTAAACGATCACAACCAGATTAGTGTGAACAATGTTGAAGCCATTCAACAAGCGCTAAATGAAGGTTATCAAGTGACGTTGGCAAGTGGACGACCTCATCAATTGATGCTGCCTTTTGCCAATCAACTTGGTATTACCGCCCCATTGATTTGTTGTAACGGCGCTTACCAATACGATGTTGCAAGTCAGCAATACCAAAATGCTCAGGCGTTTAACGTTAAGCAACTGAACCAGCTATTGGATATGCTTAACTTGGGCCAGTTTAATTTTACTCTTTATGCTCAAAACGGCATTTATGCGCCACAGACGTCAAGCCACTTTGAAGGACTTGAACGTCAGATGAGTCAACTGGGTATCGATGCCCATATGGAAATCATCCCGTCAGTGACTGAACTGCAAGAAGTATGTGGAGACGTATATAAAGTATTGGTGTCTAGCAGTGACAAACAGGCGCTGTGCCAGCTTCGTGACTCACTAACCAACATCCTACAAGCGGACCTTTCCACACCAACAAAGCTCGATATTACTTGCCTTGGGGTAAATAAAGGACAGTCTGCATCAACTTGGTTATCTCACCATAACCTAAATCCAAATCTCACCATTGCGTTTGGTGACGGCGACAACGATACGTCATTGTTTCAAGCCGTTGGCGAGCCGGTCGCGATGGCAAATGCTAGCCCTGCACTACGCGGACTAGCCAATCTCATTATCACAGATAACAACGGTTGCGGCATTGGCCAATATTTACGACTTATTGTTCGTGAAGGTCAGCACACATGCCAACACTCATTTAGCTACTAAGGAAATCTCATGAAAAAAGTAAAAATTGCTGCAGGTTTAGCGCACGTTGATTACGGCCACATGGCTGACATCGTAAAAGAAGTATCAGACGCAGGCGCGGACTACATTCACTGTGACGCAGCAGACATGCATGACCTAAAAAACATGCAGCTAATGGGCGGCCACCAAATCGTTGAAGGTATTCGTCAGTACACAGACAAGCCAATCGAAGTGCACGCATACTTCAAAGATTGTGATCGCTTGTTTGTAGAAAAAATCGCAGCGGCAGGCGCAGATATGCTGATTCTTCCTGCTGAGAACTTCTTAGGTGCACCACTGGCATACATGATGAAGTACTGCCGTGACTACAACATGAAGTTTGGTCTAACAGTCGGCTGTTTCACTCCAGTTTCTTTCGTTAAAGAAGCGATTTACTACCTTGACCGTCTGCACATTGTTATCCACGGCGTAAACAACGATGAGTGGTTATGGCGTGAGTCAGCAATTGAAATGATTCGTGAAGCTCGTCAGCTGATCAATGAGCGTAACCCTAACTGTGAGCTATGTGTTGATGGTGGTATCCGTAACCACAACCTAGAAGCATTACTTAAAGAAGACATTGATGTGATGGTTGCGTCTACTAACATCTTTGGTCACGAAAAAGGCATCACAGCGGGTGTTCATGACTTCCGCGCTGCACTTGACCAAGCTGAGAAAAACGTTGCTGCTGAAGCAGAAGTAGAGCCGGCTTAATTAAACGTTAAATGAATTTGGTGCTGGGCTGACAACCCCCTATATGCTCCGGTCTGGCACCATAACCAAGGATTTTATCATGACACAATTTCAACATTATCAACCGACTAAGCTAACGTTTGGTCCGGGTGAAATACAAAAAATTGGTCAGTTAGTTGCGCAATATGGCAAACGTTGCTTGGTGGTGTCAGAACCAATTTTTGAAGCAGTAAAGCCTGCCTATGACCGTATTTTTTCTTTGCTAGAAAATGAAGGCATTACGATCACTCACTTTGATGGTGTTGTACCTAACCCTCCGACAACAGTCGTTGAATTAGGTCGCCAAGTGGCACAAGCCGCTGAGTGTGATGTGGTGTTGGCTGTTGGTGGTGGTTCATCGATTGATACCGCAAAAATCATTGCAGCGACAATTAACGCAGAAGAGCTTAACTGGTCGCATTGGTTTGCAACTTACGACTCTCCGTTTGGTGATATTGCCAAGCTGCCTGCGCCTGTTGTGCCTTTGATTGCGGTACCAACAACCTCTGGTACGGGCTCTCAAGTAACGCAAGCGGCAGTAATCACTAACGTTGAACAGCATGCCAAACTGACTTTGTTCCATCCTGAGTTTTTTCCACTAGAAGCAGTGATTGACCCTGAGTTGATGCTAACGCTTCCACCACGAATGACGGCGATGACTGGTTTTGATGCATTTTCACATGCGTTTGAATCTTTCACCGGGACACGACCATCACCATTTGTTGATCAGCTAGCGCTTCAAGCGATGAAGTTAGTTGTAGATAACCTACCAAAAGTGGTTGCAAATGGTTCAGATATCCAAGGTCGCTGTGAACTTGCTACTGCGGACACGTTAGGTGGAATTTCACTGGCAAATGGTGGTGCGGGCGCGCCTCACCCATTAGGGGAAATCTTAGGCAGTCAAAAGACCGATTTGCCTCATGGACTGACGTTAGCGGTGGTTTATCCAGCGTATGTTCAGCTTCAGTGGCGTAAGCAGCCAGAACGTTATGCTCAAGTTGCCGAGTTGTTTGGTGCCGTGGGAAGCACCGAAGAGAAAGCGCAATCTTTAGCAGGACATTTGGTCACTTTTCTACAGCAAATCGGTTTGGAATCGAATTTGACTCAGGTCGGGGTAACTAAGCAAGACGTTCAAGCGTTAGAGCCTGCGTTCTGCTTCAACTTACCGCTGACATCGGGTGAAGAGATGAAGTCAATTCTTCATGCGAGCTTAGCATAACGAAAACAGGAGTTTAGAACATGGAAGGGAAGATGAGTGTGGATAAACTAACCCTCAACAATGTGGAAAGAGAGGACATTGATTGTGGCCGTTTTAAAGCGCTTATTTTTGACTTCGATGGTCTTTTAGTCGACACGGAAAGCTGTATGTTCAGAGCCTGGGAAGCTTTGATGAAACCATATGGTGTAGACGTATCGCCTCTCCAGGTTGCTGGACTAGTTGGGAGCTCAGCGCCAGCAACCGCTCTTTACAATCTTTATCGCCACCATTCAGGTCTTTCATACTCTGACATTCAAATCAGAGATAAAATCTTAGATTTAGCCTATCAGTTTATCGCCACACTTTCTGAACGCGAAGGTGTCCGTGATTATCTCAATTATGCCAAACAAAAGCGGCTTAAGCTTGCGTTGGCCACAAGCTCAGAGCGTGAGCATTACTTTCCAATTCTACAGCGTTTGAATCTAGACCATTACTTTGACTGCTTTACTGGTGCGGAAGAGATTGCTCCAGAAAGGCGCAAACCGTGCCCAGATGTGTACCTCACTAGTCTCGAAAAGCTTGGAGTCTCTGCTCATCAAGCCATTGCATTTGAAGATTCCCCTCCTGGAATTACAGCGGCTCGATCAGCAGATATTTCAACGGTTGTGGTAACCAACCTATTAACCCGGCATTTGGATGTATCGCACGCCAATTTGGTGCTGTCGTCTATGAGCCAGTTATCGCTAGCAAAATTAATTGAACATTTATCGAGATAGAACCATGAACAAACTAGAACAACTTAAAAAGTACACCACAGTTGTTGCCGACACGGGTGACATTGATGCTATCGCTGCTTTCCAACCGCAAGATGCGACCACGAATCCGTCGCTAGTACTAAAAGCTGCGGAAATGCCTCAATACGATCATTTAATCGTTGATGCAGTGGCGTGGGCAAAACAACAAAGTGCAGACAAGGCACAGCAGCTAATTGATGCGAGCGACAAATTGGCTGTAAACATTGGTGTTGAAATTCTAAAGACAGTACCAGGCCGTATTTCAACAGAGGTAGACGCGCGTTTATCTTTTGACAAAGAATCAAGTTTAGTAAAAGCGCGTAAGCTGATTGCTATGTACCAAGAGGCAGGGATTGAGAAAGAGCGTATCTTGATCAAACTAGCGTCGACATGGGAAGGCATTCGCGCGGCAGAAGTGTTAGAGCAAGAAGGCATCAACTGTAACCTAACCTTACTGTTTAACTTTGCACAGGCAAAAGCATGTGCTGAGGCTGGGGCTTACCTAATTTCTCCTTTCGTAGGCCGTATTCTTGACTGGTACAAAACTAATACAGATAAGAAAGAATACCTGCCTTATGAAGATCCAGGTGTGGTCTCGGTTTCAAACATTTACAACTACTACAAAGATTACGGCTACAACACCGTGGTTATGGGCGCTAGCTTCCGTAATGCTGACGAAGTATTGGCATTGGCGGGTTGTGACCGTTTAACGATTGGTCCAGCAATTTTAGACCAACTGGCTGCACAAGAAGGTGACGTTGAAGCAACTCTATTTGCGCCTCGTGACGAAGTGAAACCTGCACCAAATGCAATGACAGAAGCTGAATTCCGCTGGGAAATGAACCAAGACCCAATGGCAACGGAGAAACTGTCTGAAGGTATCCGTAATTTTGCAGTCGATCAGGGCAAGCTTGAAGCCATGATTGAAGCGCGTCTGTAAGGAGTTTGGCTATGATTACTCGTTCTAAACTGGCAGATACAATTCGCGTTCTTAGCATGGACGCAGTGCAAAAAGCAGGTTCTGGTCACCCAGGTGCGCCAATGGGTATGGCAGATATCGCTGAAGTATTGTGGCGCGACTTTCTAAAGCACAACCCAACGGATCCGACTTGGTCTGATCGCGACCGTTTCATTCTATCAAACGGCCATGGTTCGATGCTGATTTACAGCTTACTGCACCTATCGGGCTATGACCTGACAATGGAAGATATTAAGTCATTCCGTCAGCTTCATTCAAAAACAGCCGGCCACCCTGAATATGGTTATGCACCTGGTATTGAGACGACTACTGGACCGCTAGGTCAGGGGATCACCAACGGCGTAGGTATGGCACTGGCAGAGAAAGTGCTGGGTGAGCAATTCAACCGTCCTGGTCATGACATTGTTGACCACTTCACTTATGTCTTTATGGGTGATGGCTGCATGATGGAAGGCATTTCTCATGAGGCATGTTCACTGGCTGGTACTCTTGGTTTAGGCAAACTGGTCGCGTTCTGGGATGACAACGGCATTTCTATCGACGGTGAAGTAGAAGGTTGGTTCTCTGACGATACACCAAAACGTTTCGAAGCGTATGGCTGGCACGTAATTGCTGATGTTGATGGCCATAATTCTGAAGCGATCCGTAACGCGATTCTTGAGGCACAAGCTGAGACAAGTAAGCCGACACTAATTTGCTGTAAAACGATTATCGGTTTTGGTTCACCAAACAAGTCAGCAAGTCACGACTGCCATGGCGCACCACTGGGCGAAGAAGAAGTCGCATTGGTACGTCAGAATCTGGGTTGGGAATATGAACCGTTTGATATTCTGGGTGATATTTACGCTCAATGGGATGGCAAAAAAGCAGGTAAAGATGCTCAAGCGCAATGGCAAAACCGTTTCGATGCCTACCAGCAAGCGTTCCCAGAACTCGCAGCAGAATATAAGCGCCGCGTAGAAGGTGAGCTTCCAGAAAACTGGCAGCAAATCAGCCAAGATGTGATTGCTACGCTTCAAGCCAACCCTGCGACGATTGCAACACGTAAAGCATCACAAAACGCGATTGAAGCGTTCGGTGCTCACTTACCGGAATTCCTAGGTGGTTCGGCAGATTTAACGCCATCAAACCTGACTAATTGGTCTGGTTCTAAGGCTATCTCTGCACAAGATGCTTCAGGGAACTATCTAAGCTACGGTGTACGTGAGTTTGCTATGTCGGCAATGATGAACGGCATTGCTTTACATGGTGGATTCATTCCTTACGGCGGCACCTTCTTGATGTTCATGGAATACGCACGTAATGCATTACGTATGGCAGCATTGATGAAGCAACGCAGCATCTTTGTTTATACCCATGATTCAATCGGTCTAGGTGAAGATGGCCCAACACACCAACCGGTAGAGCAAATTGCATCACTGCGTTTAACTCCAAATATGAGCACGTGGCGTCCATGTGACCAAGTAGAAACTGCAGTGGCTTGGAAGTCAGCGGTTGAGCGTAAAGATGGCCCAACATCACTGATCTTCTCTCGTCAAAACCTTGTTCAATTCGAACGCGATGAATCAACGTTAAATGACGTAGCAAAAGGTGGGTACATCTTGTCTGACTGCGATGGTGAACCAGAGTTAATCTTGATTGCTACAGGCTCTGAAGTCGCGCTGGCAATGCAGGCGAAAGAACAGCTTTCTAACGTTCGCTGCCGCGTCGTGTCTATGCCATCAACTGATCTATTTGAAGCACAAACGTCTGAGTATCGCGAACAAGTTTTACCTGCGTCGGTTAGTAAGCGTATCGCAATTGAAGCGGGTATCGCTGACTACTGGTTCAAATACACTGGCCTTAATGGTGACATCATCGGCATGACCACATTTGGTGAGTCTGCACCTGCTGAGCAGTTGTTTGAAATGTATGGCTTCACTGTCGATAACGTAGTGAGTAAAGCTCAAGCGCTATTGGAGAAGTAAACATGAGTATGGCAAAACGATTTATCGAAATGGATAGCTCAGATTGCCTGCGTACTAAGGCTGCGAAAGTGGCCTTAGAGCAAGTACTGAGTGTGTTAACTCCGTCTTCTGTGATTGGTATCGGTACAGGGGCAACGGTTGAAATATTTATTCAATTACTTAAGCGAAGCGGGGCAGAATTTTCACATTGTGTTTCCAGTTCCAAACGTTCTAGTCAAGCGCTATTAGAGGCTGGTCTCGTTGAACAACCGATTGAGCATTGTGAGCGTGTCGATGTGTATGTGGATGGTATTGATGAAGGCTTGAGTAGTGGTGAAACCATCAAAGGTGGTGGTGCAGCGCTCGCTCGTGAAAAGGTGCTGGCAACCATGGCAATGACCTTTATTACGATTGCCGATAGTGGTCGCTTGAAATTGGCACTAGGTGCGTTTCCATTGCCAATTGAAGTGTTGCCCGCGGCTGAACTCGCTGTGACAAAAGCGCTACAAAGCCTAGGCGGAAAGCCGATTAAACGTGAAGGTTGTGTCACTGATAACGGCAACATCATTCTTGATTGTGCAGGGTTAGATATCAGTGAGCCATTAGCGTTAGAAATCGCTCTCAACAATATTCCAGGCATCGTCGAAAATGGCATTTTTGCTCGCAGAAAAGCAGACTTTATGGCGTTTTCTGATGACGGTGGCGTGCATTGGTTGGCACGAAATTGAGACTTAGATAACAACTCTAATTATATCTCTATCAACAGTAATTAAATTAGGTTTAAAAGATGACGGAACGCAATTTTTCTACACAAATCTTAGGGTACTTTGACAGCTGTACTGATGAATTACTCAGCGATTTGTCTGGATTAATTGCCATTCCGTCAGTACGTGACTTAAGCACTAAATCGACTAATGCGCCTTTTGGACAAAGTATCAGAAAAGCGTTTGATTACTTGATTAGCTGGGCAAGACGCGAAGGCTTTGAAGTTCGAGACCACCAAGGCTATGCGCTCGATATTAGTTATGGTGAAGGGGAAGAAGAGATCGGCATTTTACATCATGTCGATGTTGTTCCAGCAGGGGATGAGGCAAAGTGGAACACTGCACCATTTTCACTCCACCGAAACGAAGACTTAGTATTTGGTCGAGGAGTGACGGATAACAAAGGACCATTAATCGCGTCGCTGTACATCCTCAAGATGTTTAAGCAGTTCAACATACCGATGAAGCGAAAAATTCGCGTCATTATTGGAGGAGCTGAAGAGACAACTTGGGAATGTGTAGAACATTACTTTCGCCATCAGCCACAACCGGCTTTTGGTTTTTCTCCCGACGGCGACTTCCCAATCGTCAATGGAGAAAAAGGTATCTTGTATGCCGAGTTACAAAAAGAATTCCCAACTTTATGTAACTTAGGAACTTGCCAGATCCACCACATTGAAAGCGAGAGAGACCGTACTTCAACGTGTCACCACCTTTCGGTTTGGTTTTCCGGTCAAGAGGCAGCAAGAGTGGCGCAACGTTTTGACAGCGTTGCCGATGTAACTCAGCAGAAGGAGCTGTATCGCGTTGTATTGACAACGCCGTGGGAGAAATCTCGCAACCCGCATCGCGTCCCAAATTGTATGGACAAGTTTATGGCTGTGATGCGCCATGTTGAAGGGTTAGATGCTAACTCGCAAAGTTTCATCGACTTATTGGATAACTGCTTTGCAGAGTCCATTGATGGAGCGAAGTTAGGCTTAGCACATATGGACGATGAAATGGGCGGCACAAGCTGCTGCGTTTCTTCAATCAACCTTGATGAACATGGATACAACTTGGATTTTGATTTTCGGTTTCCTAAAGGGCTAACTATCGAAGAGACTCGTACCCAACTCCAACACTTATCCCAAAAGTATGGAGTGAGTATCATCGAACAGCAGCACTTACCTCTATCTTACCTCTCACCCGAAAGTGACTTAATCCAAGCGATGGGAAAAGCGTATTCCGAAGTTACGAGAATGGAAGCTCAATGTTTTAGCAAAGGTGCAGCGTCGTATGCACGAGCGCTAAGCAATGGTGTGGCATTCGGACCTACTTTTCCAGGTGATGTGACCAAGGTACATGAGCCAAATGAACAGCTCAGCCTAGAGTCATTGAGAAAAGCAATAACAATATACGTGAAAGTTCTCATATCACTTCAGGAGTAAATTATGAGAGATAAGGTTCAAGCACTTGCTGGCGGCATGATGGTGTCTATCATCGTGTTAGTAGTTGCAGGTATTTACATCGGTGTTGGTGCGGGCGTAGTAAACCAAATGTCCGCGCAAGACTCTGTTATTTTCGCATTCTTCAAACTGATGTTGGATCTCGGTTTGATGGTGATGCGCAACCTACCACCATTCTTTGCCATTGGTTTGGCGTTTGCCCTTTCTAAATCAGAAAAAGGGTGGGCGGCATTCACTGGTTTCACTATGTTTATGTGTTTCAACGTTGCGGTCGGCTCAATAGCTGCGTTCAATGGTTGGACACCAGAAACAACAAGCGTTGACTACCTTGTAAACACATTAGGTTACGACAAAGTAGATGCACAAAACTTCAACTCACTATGGGGTGAAAACCTAGGTGTATTCTCATACAACATGGGTATTTTCAGCGGTATCATCGTAGGTTGTTTGACGGCATGGCTACATAACCGTTTCTACAAATTTGAAATGCCTTCAATGTTAAGCTTCTTCTCTGGTCCTCGTGCTGTTGTGATCTTCTCTTACATGGCGATCATGCCTGTTGGTTTAATCACATACTATGCTTGGCCACCGATTGCGGGCGGTCTACAGTCGATTACAACGCTTATCACAAGCTCAGGTATCTTTGGCTCATTCTTATTCGGTGTCTTCGATAAAGGCTTGCTGCCATTTGGTCTTCACCACTTGATCGCATTCCCTATTGAATACACTCGTGTGGGTGGCGTGATGGAAATTGACGGCGTGATTTACGAAGGTGTTCGTAACATCATGAACGGTCAAATGAGCTCGCCAGATGCAACTGGCTATATCACTCACAACTTCACAAGTGGTCGTATTCCAATTCAGATTGGTGGTCTTACTGGTGCCGCTTACGCGATGTATGTAACAGCGAAAACTGAAAACCGTAAGAAAGTAGCTGCAATCATGGTTCCAGCTGTATTTACTGCGGCGGTTATTGGTATTACTGAGCCGTTAGAGTACACCTTCTTATTCGTTCAACCATTCCTGTTCTTCGCAGTGCACGTACCGCTAAATGGTCTTGCGTATGTGATTACTGAAATGATGGGCGTATCTATCCACGGCAACCAGCTGTTGTTCATGGTGCCAAACCTTCTGCAACCTGAAAAGGTACATGCTTGGGCACTACTGTGGATCATTCCGCTTTACTTCGTGATTTACTTCTACACCTTTAAGTTCTTTATCTTGAAGTTTGATTCTAAAACGCCTGGTCGTGAAGAAGAAGACGGTGATATCGCACTGTACAGCAAAGAAGACTTCAAGAAGAAACAGAAGCAAAACACGGCAGGTCTGCCTGTTGAAATCATCAAAGCATTAGGCGGCGCAGAGAACATCGAGAACGTATCCAACTGCGCAACACGACTACGAGTGTCATTACACGATGAAACTCTCGCAGCAAGTGATGACTTCTGGAAGAAAGAGCTTAACGCCATTGGTGTGGTCCGCATGCCAAAAGGAATCCAAGTTATCTACGGTGCCAATGTAATCACTATCGCATCTGGTATCAAAGAAGCGCTCGGCGTGGACTCGTAACTCTCCAATAATAAAAAATTACCTATAACAACAAACTCCTCCTGTGGCCATTGGGTCGCAGGAAGGATTCTTTGTGCCCAAAATATGGAAATACAATAATGAAAACCATTACAAAATGTTCATTAAGCTTACTGGCGTTATCAATTTCTGGTGTCTTACATGCGGCTGAAACCGAGACCTCGACTTGGAGTGAACGCAACCCAATAGTGTTCTGGGGTGATCGTGCGAATGAAGACTGGAGCTACGTAGATAATTTGGATGAGAGTCAAAAGAGCTTTTCTGAGAAGTTAAAGCGTTTGGATATCTCAGAGGATGGCGATTGGAAAGTATCGTTTGCGGGTAACGTGAAGGTAGCGTTCGATAATCGTTGGAATCATATGTATGACCCTGACTCACGCAAGCACAATGAATTGCGTTCACGCTTACAACTCTCTACTGATGTAACGTACCAAGATTGGATGCGAGTATTTGGTGAAATTCGTACCAACTACACCAACTTAGACGCGCCAGGTCCTGTGGATGATGCGGGTACGGATTTTCACCAACTTTTCACCGAATTTAAGTTACTGGATGATGGTGAGCAATATTTAAGTACGCGTCTTGGTCGTCAAGAAATCTACTTGAATGAATGGCAGATGATGAACCGTGAACCGACCCCGGTTCAATCAAGCTGGAACGCAGTCAGCGCGAAATATAGTGTGAGTGGGATTAACTTTGACGCTTACTACGGTGAAGAAGTGTTCCCATTGTATGAAGATGGCAGCTTTAGTGGGAACTGGGATGATAAAACCAACGGTAAGAAGTCGACAGGCCTTTTTGCCAACTGGCGCACTGACTTTGGTGCAATGCAAGCTTACGTGATGAGTAATGAGCTGACCAATTCTAGCTTTGTAAACGCACCTGATGGTGACGTAGACATTCAAGTGCTTGGTTTGCATGCGCATGATTTTGTGAGTGAAGGTTTTGGTTACATGCTTGATGGTGTTTACCAGTTTGGTGATCATGCAGGTAAAGACATTTCAGCATATATGGTTTATGCAGACTTGAACTACAACTGGAAAGCGGATTGGAACTACCGTGTGGGTATGAATCTGCATTACGCTTCGGGGTCTGACGCAGATAGTGATAAAGTGACTACGTTTAATCCATTATGGACGGGTGACCCATTGGGCTTTGCTCATGATGGCGCTTACGGTAACGCCATGCAAGTGGGGGGGTATTCGGTCATTGAATACGCACCTAAGCAGACAATTATCACTGGCTTCATGTCTACATGGCGTGCAAATACGGATGATGCTATTTACACCCTTAACCAAGACGTACTGTTTGGTGAAGACTCTGATGAGAAATACGCGTACACCCAGTTCTATCTACAGTTCCATAACTACATTACCGGTAATCTAAAAACAGAAGTGAATACTTACTATGCTCTATCAAGTGACTACACAGATGATGTTGTTGGTCCTGATAGCAAAGATATCGCGCGTGTAGAGTTGGCGCTTATTTACAACTTCTAATTTGTCTTGTCCTATTTGATTACGAGAGTCTTGTGACTCAGAAATAATCCTCTGTCTTTTCGCCCAGCCTTTAGGTTGGGCGTTTTTTTAATGGTCAAACTGCTTTCTTGAACGATATTTGTACAAATTGACGATAATCATTAGGGGAGTGATTAGCCCTGTGCTACACTCGCCGCCCTTTTCTGTTTCAACGAGATAATGACCATGAGCCTTAAGAAAGAACTACAAAACCTGAACAACCGTATCGACAACTGCAATCGCAAACTTGATGCTGCAAAAGGCCGTGGTGATGGTGAAATGATCAAGAAGTTCACTGATGAGCTAGAAAAGCTAAACAAGAAAGTGAGCTCAATGAAGCACAAGCAGAAATACGACATGAACAAAGAGCGTAAAAGTCTGCTAGATATGCCATTTTCTCGTGAAATCACTAAAGCAGAACAGGCTGATATGGGCAAACTGAAAAAGTCTGTGCGCGGTTTAGTAGTTGTTCACCCAATGACAAAGCTGGGCAAAGAACTAAAACTTCAAGTGATGACAGGTTACGCACCGAAGAAGTTTTAATCGAGCTTCAACAGATATCAAAAAAGCGCCGAATTTGGCGCTTTTTTCGTTTTACAGCTGGGGATCAACTCATAAACCAAGAAACGAAGATCAAGGCACCAAACAAGAAAGTGACATTGAGTGCCAAAGTGCCTCCGCCTGCGGTATAAGAGCTTTCTAAACACAGGTCAGGAAAATCTGGCTTGCGTACCTTTTTTACCATCATTAATGGTCCCCAAATCGCTAAGAATACTAATACCATTCCTGCGTAGTCGAGCATGCTGACAAACTGGTTTGAGAATAGGCTTGCTAAAGCCAGTGGTAGCACAAACGTCAGCAAGTAAGCGGCTGGTTTACTTTTTGTAATTGCATCTTGGTTTTGATCGTAAAGCGCCATCGAAACACCAAGGAAAGAGGTCACAAGCGCAAGCGCTGAGAAGATTCCCACAATCGTTTTTATCATCGATTGCGATTCACTGAAGGCGTTAATCAGTTCAGAGATATTATGGAAGCGACTGATGGCCTCTGTTCCAAGGTTGCCAATGATGGCAAACAACCATACTAGGTAACAGAATAGTGGGATCAGTGAGCCTAGCAAAATCATGTTTCTGATTTCTTTTTGGCTTGCTTCACGGTTGTAGTCAATCAAAGACGGGATCACTACCATCGACGCGAAACTGGTAAAGATAATCGCGCTGTATTTTACGATATCGTTGACTGAGTAATCTGAGTCTTGAGTGATGTAATCGAGATTAATGTTGTTGAGCAACGAGAAAATGACGATAAACAGCATCGCGACCATCATTAAGAATAAACCACGGTTAAGGCGGTCGATATGCCCTTTGCCCGCAACCACGATTACACCCATCAGTAAACTAAATAGGGTGTAACAGGTTGAGGTAGACACTGAGATCCCTACATCATTCAGCAGTTTGTTGAGGATGTCACCAATGCCAAGGATGTAAGCAATGGACATACAAACAAGCAGTAGGTAGAACAAGATATTAATGAAGTGCTGACCTGACTTGCCTAGGGTTAAATACGCCACACTGCTCATGCTGTTACTTTGTTTCGTTTTACTGCAAGCCTCAGCGAGAAGAAGAGCAGAGAAAGTGGTACCAATAAAGATAAACAGCATTAAAACGGAACTGACGATAAAACCAAATTGGGCCAATACCATGGGGATCGCAAGCATGCCTGCCCCAAGAGCGGTTCCCGCTAAGATCAAGGAACTGCCAAATAACTTCATATTCAAAAGAAAATACCTTACCTAAAAATAAATACAGATTAAGTTGTAAAAAAATATTTCCACAAGCCTAACAAACTTGAGCTCAAAACGGAGTTGGTTTTTTCTAAGAATTATTGATTTTTTCTAAAATATTTTGCTGGTAATTACTGAGTGAATAGTTTTTGAAATGAGAAATTTTTGTGGTGAATGTAATGGCGTTGATGGGATGGTTACAATGAGTGTGCATGTTCATATCAGGCGAAGTCGACGACTACGCCTTTGTTGTCATCGTAATTGACTATCTTTACTGGCTCTACGGTTGTAGGAACTAAATGCTTTCTCGCGTGCATCTTGCTTCTCTTGGCACTCGATACAGTACTCAACACCAGGAAGGATCTTTCTTCGTGCTGCCGGGATCAGTTCGCCGCATTCTAAGCAGTATTCGCTGTCGTTATGTTCGTGGTGTAGGTGCGCACGAGCGCGATTAATTGCATCAATAACAGTGGCATCGATTTGGTCTTGAACGCCACCATCTTTTGTAAATCCATTCGCCATAATGGTCTCCAAAGGTAATGAATGACTAGGAGCTCATTATCGTTTAATTCACCTCAATTGATAATAATTGGAATCGTTAATCACTGTTACCCAGATGTAATAAAAGCCCTAAGATAAGGGCTTTTATTGACGTAGTTAAAGATTAACCAAAGATGAAGCTGTATAAGAAACCAGCGCCGATTGCCATACTCAGGATGACGGTAAGAAACGCAGCGATCATTTGGTTTTTGAAGATTGATTTTAGCAAAATCACTTCTGTTAGACTTGCGCCTGCACTACCAATAATTAACGCCATTACCGACCCTAAAGCCATTCCTTTCTGTACCAAAGCTGCACTTAACGGAATCACTGCTTCTGCGCGAATGTATAGTGGGATACCAATCACCGCAGCCACAGGGATTGCGTACCACTTACCTGCACCAGCATATTCTGCAATCAGTTCTGTTGGGATAAAGCCATAGATGAATGAGCCAATCGCAATACCTAGCATCAAGTATGGGAACACTTGTTTAAAGTCTTTCCAAGTTGAGTGCCAGATCTTCACCCAACGGTTTGGTTCTTTTGTCTCCACAACTGTTGCGGTCGCTGTGCCATCTGTACCACAGCAGCTTACTTCTACTTTAGGTTCTTCTTTTGTTCCACAGCAGGCGTCAGTTTTTGCCATAACTGGAGCAGACTCACCACAGCTTGAAGAAGTACCACAAGCACTCTCTTTCTTCGGTGCAGGTTTGCTATCACCGCAACTTGTACCACAGCTAGATTCAGATGCAGCTTGGTAAGCTTCTGGCTTCACGTAACGCTCAAAACCCAACTTCTCAAGTACGTAGCCAGCCACAACAGATACTGTCATCGCAATTAGGAAGTAGAACAGAGCTACCTTCCACCCAAAGGTGACAACAAATAAACCGATGATGACTGGGTTTAGTAGTGGGCTACCAAACAGGAACACCATCATAGGGCCGAAACCTGCACGAGCTCTTAAAAGACCTTTCAAGAAAGGAATTGTGGAGCAAGAACAAAACGGTGTGATTGCACCAAGTAGAGCTGCGACCACGTAACCTTTACCGTTGCGTGAACTTAAGATCGACTGGATCTTTTCTGGTGTTAAAAACTCCTGTAGTACGCCAACGATGTAACTGATTGCTAAAAAGAGAATGATCAATTCGGTTGCAAGGAAGGCAAACATGTCGAGTGCTTCACCTGCCATTGACATCAACTCATTGCTTGGAAAAACGGTATTCATAAGGTAACTCCAAATTCTTCAATTAATGAACTTGAATCTTCAAATTCATTTCGACTTTTCTCGAATTATAGAAGTAAAAATGATGAGATCAATAAATATTTCGATAAATATCGAAATAAATTCATAAGGTATTGATTAATAGTGATTTAAAGTTTGAGTTTGATTTGGAGCTGCGACATGTTTGCAGCTCTCGGAGGGGAAATGCTTGGGGGAGGTTAGAATCGAGTTCGGTTTTGAGCTAGCCAGCTATCAATCAACCGTATGTGGAAATCGATACACACGACGCCACAAAACGCTATCTCACGCTCGGGCTCTGACATATGACTCAGTATGCTTTCGATCTCGCTGAGGGCGATCATTCCTTCGTGTAGTTTTAACTCTTTATACGTCATCAACCTCTGTTGAACTTGCGTTAGTGACAGCTTGGCCTCTTCAGAGAGAGGCTCCGTCAGCTGCCATTTTAGGTCGCAGTGGACGGTAGTGATCTTTTGCAAATTGCGTGTATGAACTTTGCAATTTGCGTTGAGTGGGTAGCGCATGATTGTCCCTAAATAAGCGAAAAACTGTGTAAGTCTCTTTTTTTACTCAATTTTATGGACCTACCTATTTCGGGTAAATGTGGTGGGGAAAATATGGTCCAGTTATTGCGTTAAATAGGACAAATAAGTCCAATTTTCGCAGGGGGAAAGCTATGGACCCAATTATTCGTGTGATAATGGAACGCAGGAAACAAGCTGGGTTATCCCAAGATCAAGTAGCAAAGTTGGCGGGGATGAGCACGAAAACTTATCAAAGAATAGAGCGTGGTGAATCGGACCTTAAGCTTTCCCAATATCGTTCTATCTTACGTACACTTGGGATGACTCACCTTGATGTAGCGATGGATGAATTGTCGGTTAGAAAAATTGAATCGGATGATCTGGTTTCAGCTGTTCGCTTGCTAGATAAAGAGTCGAAGTTGCTGTTGATTCGGTTTATCTTGCAGATATCTAAGTCATTCAAAAACTAAAAGGGCTATCCTCTACTCCACATAACAATGATATTTGCAAAAAATAGATATTTCGATTATTTTGGAAATATATTGTTTATTTCGGAGTTTCCCATGGAACTTGAAGTTGTTGCAAAAGCACTAAAAGAGCTCGGGCATCCTACTCGGCTATCCATCTATAAAGCTGTTGTTAAAGCGGGCTATCAGGGTGTTGCTGTCGGTACTATTCAAGAACAACTCGGCATCCCCGGTTCTACACTATCACATCATATCTCAAGCCTCGCCTCAGCTGGACTATTAAGTCAACGACGCGAAGGCCGCACACTTTATTGTGTTGCAGAGTATCAGTGCCTAGAAGGCGTGATTGGCTTCTTACAAGACGAGTGTTGTGCCGATGAACATTGCTAATTCAACCCTGACCTTGGAAACTGTTTGGGGCCAATATCAACAAGCACTAAAAGCGTTTCTTCATTCAAAAGTGAGTAATCCTGATGATGTGGATGACCTACAACAAGAGATCTTAATCAAAACTCATCAAAGCCTGAGTACTGTGAAAGATGCTGATAGCGTGAAGTCTTGGCTATTTCAATTGGCAAACCGCACCATTATTGATTTCTATCGCAAGAGAGCGAGGTATCAAAGAGATGGTGAGCTCCAAGCTGAAGATTTATGGTTCGAACAAGAAGATGCATCCTTAGAACAAGAAATGGCGGAATGTATCAAGCCATTTGTTGACGCTTTGCCTGAAGAACAGTCTAAGTTACTTGATTCGGTTGATTTACAGGGCGTTAGTCAAAAACAACTCGCTGACAAAGTCGGCATTAGTTACTCAACATTGAAATCACGCGTGCAAAAAGGGCGAGTTGAGCTTCGTAAATTGTTTGAAGGTTGCTGTACTTTAGAGTTGGACAAACACGGCAATGTTATGGAATGTGAAGTTAAATCAGATGGTTGTGGAAGCTGCTGAAATTAATTTGAAAAAACTTCACTTAATTTTCGTCTTTTGATTTGGCGGCTCGTCTTAGGGGTGTAAGTGATGCAAACGAGCATCCCCTTTAATGAGAAGAGTCGTAACATGATTAAGATTATCAGCTTTAAAATTTGTCCATTCGTTCAACGTGTCACTGCTGCATTAGAAGCGAAAAAAATTCCATACGAAATCGAATACATTAGCTTAAGTAACAAACCTCAATGGTTCTTGGATATTTCTCCAAATGGGCAAGTACCACTACTTGTAACCGAAAACGGTACCGCGCTTTTTGAATCTGATGCGATCATTGAATACATTGAAGATGAATTTGGGCCGCTAGAGCAGGGCGTAACAAATGAGCAGCGTGCTCTAGACCGTGCTTGGAGTTATTTAGGCTCAAAGCACTACCTTGCTCAGTGTGGCACCATGCGTAGCAATGACAAAGGGGCTTTAACAGAAAAAGTGGCTAACCTTGCTAAAGCGTTTGCCAAAGTTGAGAAGCAAATTGCAGGTCCTTTCTTTAAAGGTCAGCAATTAAGTAATGTCGACATGGCATGGCTACCACTTCTTCATCGTGCGCACATCATTAAATCGCACACCTGCTTTGATATGTTGGATGGTTTTCCAAAAGTGCAAGAGTGGCAAAAACAAATCATGGAGACAGGATTAGTTGAGAAGACTGTGTCTGAAGATTTTGAAGCTGCGTTCACGGGCTTCTACTTGTCGGAACAAACTTTCTTAGGTAAAGGTGAAGATTGTAAGCCAAACAACGGCTGCGGCACTAACTGCTGCTAATATTCCATAAGTGTGATTGAGCCTCGCTATTTTGCGAGGCTTTTTTATTTTTGCTGCTTGGTATCGATGAAAGATTATCTACACTGATAAGGTCTTAGTTATCTGATAGATATGGAGAAAAATAATGGTAACAGCGCTCTATGCGGCAATTTTGGCAGCCTTAATGATTTGGTTATCGATACAGGTGATAAAGCAACGCAGAAAAGCTCAGGTGAAATACGCGGATGGTGGTGTTGATGCTTTAACTATCGCGAGAAGTGCCCACAGTAATGCGGTCGATTATGTTCCAATTACACTCATCTTGATGGCTTTGCTGGAGTATAACGGAGCAGCCCCTTGGATGATTCACCTATGTGGTCTTGCCTTTGTTGTTGGGCGTATTCTTCATGCCAAAGGAATTCTGGCAGACAGACTGAAAGGTCGTGTGTCAGGCATGAAACTAACGTTTTTGGTTATGGCAGTGTTAATCGTTCTCAATGTTACCTATTTACCGTTTGATAAATTGTGGTAGATGACAATGAAAGCGCCTCCAGCATGGGTACTTGTACTCACAGGTTTGATCCTCAATGTTATGGCACTGCTTATGTCGAGCGTGGTGCTTGATAAGCTGAGTGCTGAGAACGCTGGACTTTCAGAGCAAAAAAATGAGAACGTCTATTCGATTCAATTAGCTTGGAACAGCGTTGAAATGTTAGAACGAAAGCGGGAAATGTTGTTGCTACATATTGGACAAGGACAAACGCTTTCGCCGCAAGTCGAACAGGTAATACGAGCACAATTGGGTCATTGGGTTGGTGAAGAGATCCCACCAATAAAGTTAGATTCATTAGTCGATTTAATGAGCCTTATCAATCAGACACAACAGACATATCGTGACCAAATTGATGAGTTGTATTTGGAAAACTTGAGTATTACCGAATTGATGTCGGCCTTAAATGAGCAAGTAGCCTGGTACAAAAATATAGGTTTATTTCTTCAAGTGTTTGGATTGGCGTTGATTCTGGCAAGAGACTTGGCGAGGAAGCCTAGTTAAAGAAAAAGCGATGGAACCAACCATCGCTTTAACGTTTGTGTATTTTATCTGAATAACCAGCGATACAGCGGTGTCTTTTCTAATACTTTGATGAGCAGGAAAGTGACAACAATAGCACCAAACAATGTTGTCATATCTTTCGTAAAGCCGGTGAATTGAAGTATTCCTGAAACGTTCATCATTACGATGATCATAGGTAAATGAGCGACATACAAAGGAAGTACGTATTTAGATTGCTTTGTTAACCAACGACCTTCTCCTAGCGTCGGATTGGCGAGAAGCCACATGAAGCAACCTGTCCCCCATAGCACTGTACCAAATAAGAAATCATTGGCATTGAATGGTTGTTCGTGCTGGTTCAAAAGGTAGGCCTCTGTAAAGTGCATAGCGAATCCTAACAAAGTCAAAGTGAATGCCTGACGTGTTGTTGTTCGAATGCCTTTCTGGCGAATGGTAAAGCCAATCGCAAACAATAAGGTGCTAAAGAAAGGACCATTGCGGGTAAAAATTGGTGCCCAGAACTCAGTTAGACCTTGGTAACTACCTGCTAAAACGCCATAGATGTACATTGCAAAGGCAAGCGGAACCAGTAGGGTGAGCTTATTCCACTTGGCAAGCAAAGCCGTGATAACCGCTGCGGATATTAGTGCGGGAATAAACCACAGGTGAACGAGTCCCCCTTCAAATAGCGTGTTTAGTGGTGTTTGAGCGAGAAAACCCCAATAGCCTTGGCGCTCTGCCAAGTAGCCCACTTCAGCCACTTTTCCGAGATTGAACGGCATCGCCAAACAGATGATGCTCCAAACAATGAACACCCTAAGTAGAGGCGAAACGTAGCGCTTTAACGTACCTATCGGATCTGTGATCAATTTAGGCTGAATAAGGTAGCCGGAAATCAAGAAGAACAGGGGGACGGCAAATCGAGTGATTTGGTTGAATATGTATCCAAACCATGGCGTGCCATCAACTTGCCAATAGGTTAGAAACATCTGGCAGTGCATAGCCGCGATAGCCAAAATAGCAATGACTCGACCGAGCTCGATGCTCTGAATTTTTTTATTTTCCATAACGATAAACAAAACAAACAAAGTAGCGCACATATACCAGTTTTCTGGCTATTGATAGTCATGCAAAATCAAGTTGTGGTCGAATTGAGGCACTCTTTCTCTGACTTTGAGATGCACTTCAAAACTCGAGTGTTTAGTTTTTAAGCAGTAGGAAGAGAAAGAAAGTGTATTGATTGGTTGAAAAAAAGTACGAGTGTGCTAAAAATAATAAGATTACTGATGAGAGAGTTGTATGAGTAAAGGCAAAGTCACCCGAGATAACATCTTGAACAAAGCTTTTGAATTAGCCAGCATCAATGGATTAGAGAGTCTGACCATAGGTGAGTTGGCCAAGCAGTGTGAGATGTCAAAGAGTGGCCTTTTCGCCCATTTTAATTCGAAAGACAACTTACAGATCTCAGTATTAGAACATGCAAACCAGATCTTTACCGAGCGAGTGATTGCGCCTGCGCGCGTGAGTACGTCGATATCGATTGAAGAAAAACTGACGCTACTCCTCGATAACTGGTTGGGTTGGAATCACTCATTCCAAGGGAGTTGTATGTTCCTTGATGCTTGGAAAGAGACAGGGTCAGAGACACCGCCGACACAAGTGGTACTTAAGAAAACGATAGAGACTTGGATTGGCTATTTGACTATTCAGGTCGCAAAAGGGGTTGAGAACGGTGAGTTTCGTGCTGACCTTGACCCTAAACAGGCGATTTTTGAATTGTACGGTCTTTATCTGAGTGCGCATTTGTTTTACTCCATTCATGGAGAGCAAGCGAGCTACGAGCACTTTTGGCAAGGTGTGAAACGCCAAATAGCGAGCTGGAAATAATAGAATTTAACTAAGCCAAGCAATGCGTTTGGCTTATTATTTATATAAAAATAGCACGGTCGTTCGTTTTTGTAATATGAACAGGCTGAGCCTTAAAAGGAAAGAACCATGAGTGAGAAGATTTACTTTAATACCTCGCAAAAATTCAGTGTGAAAAAGAGCCTTATTAACCTAACAACGCGTCTACATCATACTATTGCTCCAAAACATGCGGAAAATACCGCGCGCAAGCTACTGCTGACTCCCGCTCGAACTAAACCTAAGAATGCAGAGCCAACCGGGTTGGTGAAAGGGGAAGTCTCTTCAAAAGAAGGGACTCTTCAGACTTATACTTTGGGTAGTGGCCCTGTTTGGGTGTTGGCACACGGCTGGTCTGGCAGTGCAAGTCAGTTCTATCCGCTAATGGAACATATTGCGAGCCGAGGGTTTACGGCACTTGCATACGATCATCCTGGTCATGGGCAAAGTGGTGGTGTTTATGGACATATTCCTGCGTTTGTACAAGGCCTAGAAGCTATTCTAGATAGTGTGGATGACGTCGCAGGTTTAGTCGCTCATAGCATGGGATCTGCTTCATCGATCGAATGTCATCACCAAAAGCTAAATGGTAAGCCTTTCTTATTGATTGCGCCTGTGTTGGATTATCTTGATAATTTGTTTGGCAGTGTGGCGCGTTCGGGCTATTCGATGAAGCTATTTAACGCAGTGGTTTCTGAAATTGAAGAGCAGTATCGTTACCCAATCCAATCGGTGGATCCATATAATAAGCTCAAGCTACGTACATCTGCCACGATTATTGTTCATGATGAAGGTGATAAGTTCGCTAAGTTTAGTGTCTCAGAAAAGGCATCGAATGAAATGGAAAATGTTACTTTGGTAGCGACTCAAGGGCAGGGCCATGGGCGAGTCATGAAATGTTCAGAAGTGATGGATAGCTTTGATGCATTAGTGAAGTAGTTCATTTCTTAAGAAAAATGGGGCTCAATTAGCCCCATTTTTTGATCTTAATTTAATGGCACTGTTCTCGGAAGTGGCCCGGGGATATACCTTTCCAGTTACTGTAAGCGCGAATGAAGGAGTTAGATTCTTGAAAGCCAAGCAGAAAGGATATTTCAGCTAAAGACATTTGCGATTTTTTAAATAGTGATCGGCAAGTTCCGCGCGCACAGTTTGCAGCAAATCTTGATAACTCTCATTTTCTGAGCTGAGTTTTCGCTGAAGCGTGCGTTTACTCATCGCGAGCTTATCCGCCACATCTTCAATTGAGCTATGCCCGCTAGGGAGTGCTTCCAAAAGAACAGCACGTACACGTAGGGCGGTAGAGGCATCATTATCTAAGTCTTCGAGCTTTTGATTTAACTTGTTTTCAAAAAACTCCCACATAGCGACGTTTGAAGTGAGAAAAGGGCGCTCTGCATCTTCTGCAGAGAAGCGAATAGAGACTTCATTACCTTGTTTCAATGTACAACCAAAATAGTCTTCATATTGAGCGATTTCTGTCGGTAGAGTTTGTAGCGTGATCGATAACGGCTCAATGTGGTGTCTTGTGGCTAACCGAGCAAGCTGAGTAAAAAATACGGTCTCAATTAGCCCAATCGTTTTAGGCAGCTCACCTCGGTGCCCGTAACAGCGAACGGTGATCTGAGTGAAATGTGACTGCTTATCCACTTGTGACATCATTGGCCCAATCAGCGGCTTATACTGACTGATACGTTTGAGGGCCGTGTCTAGGTTTGGACTGCATATCGCTGCAAACAAGGGCGCATCAAATGCTTCAACCGATAAATGCTGAGCCATGAGTAAAGGGACTTCTTTGCCGCCTGATGCTTTTTCTAATCCTTCACAAAGCTGAAAGTACTCATGAGGTGCGAGCGAAGCGTTACTACGATTAAATAAATCACTAGGAAGCTGTGCGTAAGCGAGCACATCTCTAAAATTTATATTCATATCCGTGAGCAGCACTTTCCAAACCGGAGAGACCGCAAATCGATTCGCTCGCTTCATGATAATCAGCTCTTTTCCATAAACTTACGTGACATTTTTAACACCATCTTACGTGGTAAGAAAGGTATTACCCAATTGAGTTGAAATTTCAGGCCTGCCTCATTAAATGCGACGAGATCACCATTCTCCATAGCTTTGTAACCACACTCAGCAACAGAGCGAGGAGAGTTAGCGTTTTTCCAAGCATCAACACCGTCTAGATCACCCGACTCAACAAAGCCAGTCGCAACAGGACCAGGACAAAGTGCAGTGACAGTGACATTATACTCGGCAACCTCTTCTGCGATTGCCTGAGTCAGAGAGGTAACATACGCTTTGGTTGCGTAATAAACTGCCTGTAAAGGGCCTGGTATAAACGAAGCAGTAGACGAGACGTTTAGTATTTTTCCGTTGCGACGTTCTACCATTCCTTTTAGGAAATGGTGAGTGAGATTGGTCAGTGTCACCATATTGAGTTGCATCATTGCTTGGTCATCGTGCAAATCTCTTTCATGAAACTTACCATGGCCACCGAATCCAGCGTTGTTGATCAGCGTGTCAATTTTAAGGCCTAATTCAGATACTTTTTGGGCGACACGGTCGGCTGATAGTGGATCAGATAGATCTTCAGCAATTACGAAGACACGACTCTTAAACTGAGCTTCTAGCTCTGATTTAAGTGCATTCAATTTATCTTCAGATCGTGCGACTAAAACTAGGTCGCCGCCTTTACTTGCATGTATTTTGGCTAGTTCCAATCCAATACCACCAGATGCGCCTGTAATGAGTGCTGTGTTCGCCATAGTTACTTCCTCAATTTATCTATTGTGCTGATGGGGAAATAATAGGCAATCTAATCGCGCCAATCACTGGCAAAAGATGACACATTGCTAGCCGATGGTGCCAAGTTATATTTATCTTCATGGAGTAACTGATAACTATTGTAGAATAGACTGCGAGATACTGAGCTATTAAATGTATGTAAAATAGTTAAATTTATCATGTATTTAACATTGTTAACCTTAAAATTGATGTGGTTAACAATTTCGCAATGGAAAATATTTCTAAAACGGTTTGTGTGGGATCATTTGATATGCCATCAGGCCCTCATAAGGAAATATAATAATGAATAGAAATGATAGTGTCCCTTTACCCAGCAATACCCGAGAATGGTTCTTCAATCGCAACAGTCTAATAGTCTTAGCTGATGTAGCCCTGTTTGCAGCCCTGTATTTTACTCTTCCGTTTGATCCTCAAGTTGTATTAGGGATCAGTATGCTCACATTTGTTGCCATCTTATGGTTAACAGAAGCGCTTCACGTCACAGTTACTGCTATTTTAGTGCCGATCATGGCGGTGTTATTTGGTGTGTTTGATACCCAAACGGCCCTCAATAACTTTGCTAACTCGATAATATTCCTATTCTTAGGTGGCTTTGCGCTGGCTGCGGCTATGCATCGCCAGGGATTAGACAAAGTGATTGCCGATAAAGTACTGATCATAGCGAAAGGTAAAATGAGCGTTGCGGTATTCATGCTGTTTGGTGTCACCGCAGCCCTATCAATGTGGATCAGTAACACAGCAACAGCTGCGATGATGTTACCGCTTGTTTTAGGCGTACTTAGTAAAGTGAATTCGGAAAGTGGCCATAAGACTTATGTGTTTGTCTTACTGGGCATTGCTTACAGTGCAAGTATTGGTGGAATCGCGACGATTGTTGGCAGCCCGCCAAACGCTATTGCTGCTGCTGAAGTTGGTTTGACTTTTACAGAGTGGATGAGCTTTGGTTTACCGACTGCGATAATCCTATTGCCTGTAGCGATTGCGGTTTTGTTCGCAGTATTAAAACCTGATCTAAGTGGAGACTTCGAACTTAACCATAATCCGATTGAATGGGACAAAGGTAAGGTTGTTACATTAAGTATTTTTGCAGCAACAGTATGTCTTTGGATCTTTAGTAAACCAATCAACGCAATGTTAGGCGGATACGCTAAATTTGATACCGTAGTTGCGCTAGGTGCCATTGTTGCAGTGAACTTTGCGAGAGTAGTGCACTGGAAAGATATTGAGAAGACTGCTGATTGGGGCGTGTTATTGCTATTCGGTGGTGGTATCTGTTTGAGTAATGTTTTAAAAGCAACGGGTACGAGCGTATTCCTCGCGAATGGTTTGAGTGAAATGATTGCTCATCTAGGCATTTTCTTCATCATTGCTGTCATCGCGATCTTTGTTGTCTTCTTGACGGAGTTTGCGAGTAATACAGCAAGTGCAGCACTACTTATTCCTGTCTTCGCAACTGTGGCTGAGGCATTTGGCATGTCGCCGGTCATTCTTTCTGTGTTGATTGCGGTTGCTGCTTCATGTGCGTTTATGTTGCCAGTTGCGACGCCACCAAACGCAATTGTCTTCGGCTCAGGTCATATCAAACAAAGCGAAATGATGCGTGTTGGGATCATCTTAAACCTAGCTTGTATCGGTGTGCTGACCTTCATTGCACTAACGTTCTGGGCGTAACACCTTACTTTTAATTACACCAAAGCCCTACTATCAATTAGTAGGGCTTTTCTATTGGTGCGATCAAAGTGGATAAGCGCGCTCCGCTACTCAATGAATTCTCTTGAATATCTACCTCAAAGGGGGAGTTTTTCTATTTATGGAGGGTGGAAGAAGGTGTCAGCATGAACAAATCTGAAATTTGGTACTTTAAGTACGAAATTAGTTATTTTGGAATTCAATTGAGAGATTTATCACAATCAATCCGTGCTAACTTAGCCGAATTTGAAAAATTATGTGAGACGATAATCACAGATAATTCTTAGTCAAGATGGTTAATTGGATCTATGTCTAATTTTTCTATATTTAAAAATAAATCAATAATGTGACTTTTGATTTGTTTTGGCTATTGAAAAGTAATACAGATAAAATCTGTAATTAAATTTCATTGAGAAAATGATTGGTTGATCTGTTAATAGTGATTGACTCGTTATTTTTGTTGAGCTGGTTCACAAATTAACCTTACTTCTCAGCCCGTCCCTTTCCATTAATAATAAACCCAACAACAACGAACACGAACCACTGGGGTTTATTATGCTTTACGACCTTATTGACCACGACCTAATTGATGTCATTAACCACTCTGACTATCAATGGGAAGATGCTGTTAAAGAGACAACGCGCTACCTTCAGGATAAAGGTTACGTAACCGCAGATTACGCAGACGCAATCATCCAATCAACTCACGATAATGGACCTTATTACGTGCTTTGTCCAGGGATTGCAATGCCACATGCACGACCGGAAGCTGGTGTACTAAAAACTGGCCTTGGCATCCATGTCTTCAAATCACCCGTCGACTTTGGTTCAGATATGGGACCAGCAAATGTATTACTGACACTAGCCGCAAAAGACTCAGATACACATATCGAAGTGATTCAAGCGCTTAGCGAAATGCTGGTTGATGAAGAAAACATAGCAAAATTATCAGCGTCCGCATCAAAGCAAGAAGTCTTAGAGATTATTAAGAATTACTAAGTCTCAATTCTACAATTTATGAGCTACAAAATAATAACCTTTGTTAGAAGGAACATAACGTGAGTACAAATGTAAGAGCAAAAGTGCAAGCCTTTGGCGGTCATTTGACTGCAATGGTATTGCCAAATATCGGCGCCTTTATCGCTTGGGGCTTTATTACCGCTTTATTTATTCCAACAGGCTGGATGCCAAACGCGTATTTTGGTGAGCTTGTTGGTCCTATGATTACCTATTTATTACCACTATTAATTGGTTATACAGGTGGTCAAATTGTTGGTGACAAACGTGGTGCAGTAGCAGGTGCTATCGGTACTATGGGTGTAATCGCTGGCGCTGAAATCCCAATGTTTGTGGGTGCAATGATCATGGGTCCACTGAGTGGTTGGGTGATTGTGCAAATCGACAAACGTCTACAAGACAAAATTCCATCAGGTTTTGAGATGGTGGTGAACAACTTCTCGCTAGGCATTTTCGGCATGATCATGTGTCTATTTGCTTACGCGATTGTTGGCCCTGCGGTAACTGCCGCTAATCTTTTTGTTAAATCAGGTATCGAAGCGCTAGTTGCAACAGGATTTCTTCCTCTATTGGCTATTATCAACGAGCCAGCAAAAGTTTTATTCCTGAACAACGCAATCGACCAAGGTATTTACTACCCACTTGGCCTGCAGGCAGCGGCTGAAACGGGTAAATCAATCTTCTTTATGGTGGCGTCTAACCCAGGTCCTGGTTTAGGTATGCTGTTGGCTTATGCGAAATTTGGTCAAGGTCTAAGTAAGAAATCAGCGCCAAGTGCCATCATTATCCACTTCTTTGGTGGTATCCATGAGCTGTACTTCCCATACGTACTAATGAAGCCAATCATGATTGTCGCAATGATCGCTGGTGCTGCAACGGGTATTGCCACCTTCAATCTGTTAGATGGCGGTTTGGTAGCAGGTCCAAGTCCTGGCTCAATCTTCTCTTACCTGGCTCTAACGCCTAAAGGCAGTTTCTTAGCGACTATCGCAGGTGTAACAACGGCCACTATCGTTTCATTCCTAGTCGCTAGCGCAATCTTGAAAGTGAGTAAGAAAGAAGAGTCAGAAGATGAGTTCGAGCAATCAATCACTGATATGAAAGATATGAAAGCTGAGGGCGCGGTAGCAAAAGCGCCAGCGCAGGCAGCGACTCAAGCAACATCAAAAGAGATTAAGTTTGTAGCATTCGCTTGTGATGCAGGCATGGGCTCAAGTGCGATGGGGGCATCAACCTTCAAACGTAAACTCGAAAAAGCGGGCTACAACGTCGAAGTGAAGAACTTTGCTATCGAGAAGGTACCGAGTGATGCTGATGTGGTCGTTACCCACGAAAGCTTAGAAAGTCGAGCGGTGAAAGCAACAGGTTTGCCAGTCATTACAATCAAGAACTTCTTACATGACCCTGCATTAGACAACCTAATGGATACCATCGGTCAGCAAGCATAAATTTAAAATTCTGGGGTCAGTTAATGGCCCCATCTTTGGAGAGAAAATCATGGTTCAAACAACTGCAGCGGTTATTTGTGGCGAGAAAGATGTTCAATTGAGAACGTTTGAACTTCCTCAGATTTCAGATGATGAGCTATTAGTTAAAAACGTATCAAACAGCATTTGCCTATCTACTTATAAAGCAGCCTTGCTTGGTAGTAAACACAAACGTGTTCCTGAAAACATTGATGAAGTGCCAGTGATGACTGGTCATGAATACGCGGGTGTGATTGTTGAGGTAGGCGCAAATCTACGCGATAAGTTTTCACCGGGTGAACCTTTTGTCCTTCAACCTGCAATGGGACTGCCTACAGGGTACTCTGCGGGTTACAGCTACGAAACATTTGGTGGTAATGCCACTTATTCAATTATTCCTAAAGTGGCGATTGATCTAGACTGCGTTCTTCCATACAAGAGTTCTTACTATGCGAACGCTTCACTTGCTGAGCCAATGTCATGCATCATCGGTGCATTCCATGCGAGTTACCATACTACGCCATATGTTTACGAACATGAGATGGGTATCAAAGAGGGTGGTTCTTTAGCACTATTAGCATGTGCAGGCCCTATGGGTATTGGTGCAATCGACTACGCAATTAATGGTCCAGTGAAACCTAGTCGCATTGTCGTCACTGACATTGATAAAGCGCGATTGGAGCGAGCAGAAAGCTTAATTCCAGTATCGAAAGCCGCTGAAAATGGCATTGAACTTCATTACGTAAACACGGCAACAGTAGATAACCCTGTAGAGTATTTGAAAGAGCTTAATGGTGGGCAGGGCTATGACGATGTCATGGTTTATGCAGCGGTTGCACAAGTTCTAGAACAAGCGGATGACTTGCTCGGGAATGATGGCTGTCTGAACTTCTTTGCTGGCCCAACAGATAAGCAGTTTAAAGTACCGTTTAACTTCTACAACGTACACTATGAAGCAACTCACATTGTTGGCACGTCTGGTGGCTCAACAGGTGACATGGTCGAATCGCTAGAGCTTTCTGAAGCTGGTAAGATTAACCCTTCATTCATGCTAACGCACGTTGGTGGATTAGAAGCCGCGCCTCATACCATATTGAATCAATTGGATATTCCAGGTGGTAAGAAGCTTATCTATCCACATATCGATCTGCCACTGACGGCAATTGATGAGTTCCATAAGCTGGCTGACCAGAACCCATTCTTTGGGGAGTTAGACCGAATTCTTCGTGAGAATAACTACGTGTGGAATGAAGTTGCAGAGAAAGCATTACTTGAGTTTTACGGTGTTAGCCTAACGGCTTAATGAACGGTTGTTATTGTGGTAGTCGAAGGGCTACCACAATCTATGAGGGAATCACTTATTTCAGTACAAGAAGAGTTATTGGATGCACTAGAGGATTGCGAAACCGCAACCACTTTTATGAGGGCGTCCCATCAACTAATTTCAGCCCATTTAAAAACGTTGTTGCCACGAGTGTTTGTTCAAGACCCTTTGGTAATTGAATATGCAGTGACGCCTCTTCTAAAGGAGGATGGTCCGCTGGTGGGGATTGATGTTGTGTCTAAGTTGATGTTCGCAATGGGTAAAATATCTCTTGAAACCTATGCTGATCTTAACTTGTTCGACCAAATGTATGGCTATGTTTGTCAACACAGCGAAGATATCGCGTTCAGTGATGACATGGTCTACGACTTCATTAGCAATCAATCGACATTAAAAAAGTCTGACGGCAGTTTCTATTTGGACTCCATCAACCAACTCAAATTCTCCTCTTTCGATGCGTTTTCTCAAGTACGTTATAACTCTTTGATCAAAACGGTCCTGAAGTTGTCTTGTGAAGGGCTACTTGAAACGGTTGAAAGTGAAATAACCAGTTAAAGGCTATTAGCATGAAAGTGTCATTAAATGTCAGTGGCTTCGAAACAGAAGCGACGTTCCCCGATAAAGATATCGAACAGATCCATAAACCGCTTGTTGAAAAGTTCTCTCGACTATTTAACGAAAAACAGCAACGTACCGTGATCTTTCTTGCTGCTCCTCCTGGCAGTGGTAAATCAACATTGGCTGCGTTTTGGGAACACTTATCGCATACCGAACAGAATGTACAACCACTGCAAGTGTTGCCTTTCGACGGCTTTCATTACCCAAATGAGATTCTAGATAGTAATGAAATCGAGCGTGATGGCGAAAGAGTAAAGCTGCGTTCAATTAAAGGGGCGCACGAAACGTTCAACCTGACCTCTCTGATCGATAAGTTAAAGCAATTGAAAGTGACGGACCCAAAGTGGCCATATTATGATCGTAACTTACATGATCCTGTCGATGATGCTATCGCTGTTGAAAAAGAGATTGTAGTGATTGAAGGAAATTGGCTACTGCTTGATGAGCCTGTTTGGAATGGGCTGCATGAGCTCGCGGACTTTACGATTTTCATCAATACTGATCCAAAATATCTTGAACAGCGATTAGTTAACCGTAAGATCCGTGGTGGTACGTCAGCAGAAGAAGCAAAAGCATTCTACGAGAAATCAGACTCGAAGAACGTCGATAAAGTTCTAAATCACTCAATCGCTGCTGATTTAACGCTTTACATGAATCAAGATGGTTCGTTTGAAATCAACTAACTGAATTTAGGAGGCACGATGGAAATCGTTGTCGATAGCCATACTCACACGATTGCCAGTGGGCACGCTTACAGCACTATTATAGAAAATGCGCAGGCCTCCAAAGATAAGGGGTTAAAGCTTCTTTGTACAACGGATCATGCTCCTGAAATGCCAGGCGCCCCCCATTACTGGTTTTTCAATAATCAAAGAATCTTACCCCGCTTTCTCCACGATGTCGGAATCCTTAGAGGTTGTGAAGCGAACACCTTAAATGTGGAGGGAGAGTTAGACTTACCGCCATCATCTTACCAGCATCTTGATTGGCTTATTGCCAGTTTCCATGAGCCAGTGTTTCCGCCTTCGACTGAAGAGGTCCATACTCAAGCTCTAATCAACGTAATAAAGAATGGTAAAGCGGATGTACTAGGTCACTTAGGTAACCCTAACTTTCCTTTCGATATTCGAGCAGTGTTGGAATGCGCAAAAGAGCACAATGTTGCTATTGAAGTAAACAACACATCTTTGACAGGAAAAAGCCGCAAAGGTAGCGACGTGAGATGCTCGGAAATCGTGGAAATTGGTAAACAGGTTGGAGTTTATTTTTCGACTGGCTCTGATGCTCATTTTTGCGAAGAAATTGCTAAATTAGACCTAGCAAAAGCATTGTTAGAAAAACATGGTGTAGATGAAGAGAAAATCATCACAACCTCTACATCACGTTTCCTAAACTTCTTACTACTGCGCGGAAAAGCTCGTATTGAAGAGTTCTCAGAGCTGTACTAGCAGTTAAAAGTCCAGATACATGATAAGCCCTATCTGCTGTTGCACGTAGGGCTTTTTAGTATGGCTATTTTCGTCAATCTACAATTAATTTTTCAAAGTGGCTTCTTACAAAAAAGTCCTTCGGTAGTTACCGAAGGACTTAAGCTTATGATCATCAGTTACAGCTTGGCTTTACAATGCTATGGAGCTGTAATGACCTCACTACAGGTTGCTTCTGATTTTCCAAGGATATAGTTCAAACAATCGCTGGTGTAATCACTTTCTTGAGTAGTCACCATTTGAGTCGTAAATTGGTTGTTTCCACTATCGTAATGATAGAAAGCCAACGCGGTAACCCAATAACCTAAATGCGGTGTGACTGAAATTACATTGTCTACTACGAAATCTCCTTGAGAGTCATAGAAACGATTGTTTCCATCTTCATCAAAAAATAGCACTGCGTCGCTTGTTGGTAGGCGGTTCCAGTAGTTTTGAGCTTGCCAAACCGGTGAACCTACCCAGTTACGATTGATAGTAGAAAATACATTAAAATCGTAAAAACCAGCGTTATTTTTATCTGCATAGAATGACAGGTAGTAGTCAAGTGAATCTACGTCTTTTTTCAAACTGCCAAAAACATAATCAGGGTTTAGATGAAGGCCATAAATATTAGCTTTCCAGTAGTCATTATTGTGGTTGTTTAGTTCGTCATACACTGATTGATCTGGCTCTCGTATCCAAATTCCGTCTTTACCAGTCGCCGGGTCAGGAAGTTTGATTGGTGACTGATTGAGGAAGTAAGTCACATGCATTCTAAGCCATTCAGTATCTTCCTTCGCATATGGCCAATACAAACCGTTCTCGAATTTGAGGACTGACAATGTACTTAGGCCAGTAAAGTTATCATCTAGTCGAAGTGAGGCTAAGAACTTCTTGCCCACAAAATCCTCAAAGTTTGTTAGAGGCTGCGCACTGTCTCCTTCAGGGTCAAGATCTACAAGTGTGTCAAACAAGGCAAGAGATCCATCTTTAAAGCGGTAGCTCCACTGCATACTTCCGCTTTCGACAATGTCGCGGTACTGGCGGTTGGTTTGGTAAGTTGCATTCCAATGATCCAATAGCTTTTCAGCGATTATCTGCGCTTTAGGCTTTTCGGTGTTAGTGCTAGGTGCATTACTATCGTAGCCGTCAGTTCTTGCGTTGACGGTGATAGCCGTCGCTATGTCATTGCCGTTCTCATGAGTAAAGGCCTGAGTGTTTGAGCGAGTAATGACATACTCTTTATCGTCTTTGCGTATTGTAATTGTGTAGTATGCTTTTACTCGCCAACTATTTGGTGGATTGTTATCGATGTTGACAGCAATGCTGTTTAAATCATCTGTTGGCTCTAGAAGCTCAGCAAAGACGTCTGTAGGAGTAGCATACTCATTGCCTTTGTCGCCTTGGACCACATCAGGGTTAATACCGTCATTATCGCTATAATGTGTACTGTTGATACTCAAGTAATCAACTCCGACGAGTATTCCCCCGTCGGCTAACACGTAGACAAGTGGAGTGATGCCTTGTGCGAAATCATTACTGATTCCTTTTACTTTAAACGTGCTGTCTCCTTTCCCATACACTTTCACTACTGGTAGGTAATAACCAAATAGATCATCCGTCGATGTCACTTGCTTCGAGAAGTTTTCTTCAGCTAATCGGCTTTGGCCATTGATTGTACTTGTATCACCTGTTGTGCTGTATGGTAATACACGGAAACCATCGTCTGCAGTGCCATTGTTGTCATAATCACAAGGTATGTGTGCTTTGGTATCAGGGCCAGACGTATCGACGTCTGAAGACGATGACTTACATTCTCCCCAAAGTGTGTTCTCTTTCCAACCCGCGGATTGGTTTTGGTCAACAAAGCGCTGAACTACAGTTGGTAAGACCGTCGGCGCTTCTACGCCTAATACATAGCGGTCGCTACACAGTGAAAAGTCTGTCACACCCGCGTTATCCTTATCCAGAACACACAAGTTTTTGTAAGGTGTAGAGAAACCATCAAGGTTGATCGCCGGTTTATACGGCTGGTTTACTGTGTTTGTTTCATTTTCATCCAATACATTCCCATCTTCATCTGGAAGGATGTAGGCAAAGTTTTTATCGGCTAAATTTCGGAATTCATCCATAGGAGATGCAGTCAGATAGGCTGTTGGTTGGTCCATGCTATCTTCGGATGTGACTGTAACCGTTGGATAAGTTGTCCCGCGGGATGGATAGCCATTGGTATGGTATACGTAGTTTAGGCTCTGTCCTTTAAGGTAAATGTTGTTACCATCGTTAGCGACTAAGTGCAAAGTCGAACCTGATTCCTCAGTAAGAATCTGTGTGAACTTAGCTCCAGAGAGCAGGTAGTCATAGGTTTTGCCCGATACTTTATATTGGTCAATATTTATCGCATTTCGAGTTTTATCAAACCCATAGACTTTGCCTGTAACATAGATTTTATCACCAGTACGTATCCAAGAAACGCCACCGTTAATTGAACCATAATCGAAGCTATCTTTGCTTGCTTGGATGCCAGGGAAGAAGTCAGTATGATAACCTTGAAGATAGAAGGTCCCTTCGTTATTGAGAGCGAAAATCTTGTTACCATATTCACCTTCGACGGTTACTCCTAAATTTTTCCCTTCGAGTGATTCAGGTTGGTTAAATAGATCTAACCATGTAACGCTACCGTCATTTAAGGCATTCAATCGGCTACATTGGTTTGATATGTCGTTATCAATTGGCACGCATAATATTTTCTTTGCACTCCCTGTCGGCTGCAATAATAAAACAGCGTTTGCATAGTCGAGGTTAAAGCGATGTTGTCGTGCTGCATACCCCATACTTACGGAATTTTTTAGGTATACATTACCGTCATCATCAGTGCCATAGGCATTATTTCCTAGTCCAGCATCATTGATGTTACTTGTTGGGTCTACGAAGTCGCCATTTTTGATTATGTAGGTACGACCATCATCTAAACTAAGCAACATGTTTCGTGGAAACTGGAAGCCATTCTCTTCTGATGCCATGTTTGCCATGAATTGCCATTGTTTAGGTCGGCTATCAAACACCAACTCTTTTTTAGTCTCGTCATCTTTATTACCGACCATGACCAATGTTTTATGTTGGCCAGCCACCGACAATACGGTGATAAAGCCATTGGTGCTGCTCATCGGATAGTTCTGCATAAACTGTTTAAGAGAGTCGTCTTGCTTGTTTTTCAGCATGGTAAGCATGGCATCATAGTCCATAACGTCACGCATGATGTAAGTGACAACTCGTTTATTGATGTCCCAACCGTCGAAATCAATACCATAGTTTCGTTCAAAAACGGTAGCTAGTGCATTGACCGTTGCATCTGTAGCATTACCATTCACAGGTACGTTCTGCGGAGCGACATCTCCTTTATCGATACCATCGGGTACGATGGTTGTGGACGGTGGAGCAATGATCAGATCACCACGACCATTTGGTGTGACGGCTGCTACCTGCTCTGATGTTTGCGTACCTTGGTCATCAGTTTTTTGTACTGAACTTTGGTCTACTGCTCCGGCAACGACTTCTCCATCTACCTGTAATACACCATTTGACTGATAGTCAGAGGTTGCTATGACATCGTTGCCCTGTACGTCTTTACCTGTCGATAAAGTCTGCTCTTGAAGTACTTCTCCAGATGCGTCTTTTTGAGTAACGGTTACTGATTCAACCTCGCCAGTGAGTGTGCCAGCTATAGATGATTCACTCCCATTTGTCGACGCGCTATGCTGAGCCGTAATCTCGCTGCCATCTGGTTGTACACTGGTCACAGTGGTCTCTTTCGTTACCGTACCATCGGGTAAAGTGACTTGGGTTTCTTCAACGCGACCTGTTAAGTTATCAAGTAATGTTAGGTCAGCATCATCACTTTTAGCATTCAGTTCTAGGCTGGCTGACTCTTTCACCGTCTCAACTACTGTAGCCGTTTGTGTTCCGCTTGCCCCATCATCAAATTCAATGGTGGTCGTGACTGAATTAGAGACGATATTTCCGTTTTCATCTTTAGTTACTGACTCAAACTGAGTTAACGTCGTTGAGTCAGCATCAGGGTCTACCGTCACAGCGTCTGGCAATGCGTTTACTGCTTTCGATTTTTCTTCATCAGTGACTTGTACATTTTTTACTTCAGAAACTTGTTGAGTATCAGGATCGTGAACGGTCACTCCTATGACAACACCGGACTCATCTTTCATTAATTCGACCGAACCGTTAGTGCCACCGATGGTATCCAAGTTGTTGCTAATAAAGTCACTAATATCGTTCGCTTCTGCAGGAAGGGTTTCAAATGTTAGTGCAACTTGAATCTCGACCTCATCGCCGCTGCCATTAGGTTGGCCGAAGGCGTCAGGGGTGGGGTCATAGGTCACTGCTAAAGTGTTATTGCTTGGTGTCGCAGACGCGTTCGTGTCAACGTAGGCGCTAACCAATACGTTACCTGAATTTCCTGAGTTCGTTGATATAGTGGCCTTTATGTCACTGTATCCACTCTGAGTATTATCGGCTGATACGACGAAGTGATCTAAGTTGGCATTAGAAAATAGGTTATCAAACGCATCGTAAGCCGCGATTTCGGTCACTTTAGTTGGTGAAGCAAAATCTGCAATTACTGGATTAATATTACCGACTACGCTTAGGCGGGTGACAGCAATAGCCGGTGAACCGTCTTGATTTAGGTTACTCACTAGATAGCTATCAGAGAGTATCAGTTCATTATCTATATAAGCCGTTAGGGTAAATTCTCCGGTGGCCGTCGCGTAGATATGTGCTGAAAACTCTCCGTTTTCATCAGTTTGTACAGTAAGAGTCGGCTTTTGACTGTGATTGCCTGAACTTTGGATGACTGCTTGAGTCTCTCCAAAGGTGGCGTGTCCAGTAATAGCTAAATTGACCTTTTGGTGACTGATAGGGGTACCGTCAAGTTCTCTTAAGGTATAGGTGACAAGTTGACCAGTAGTCGAGGGCAGAAATTGGTTATCTGATTTTGAACTGATCAGCATATTGCTGCTTGTAAAGTTGTTCTCACTATCGGAAACGGAATTACCGTTGCTGTCAAGGTTACAACCGGCTAATAAGAAACTTAATGTGCTGATAGCAATAGAATTCTTTAAAAAAGGAATTGCTCTCATCGTATTTCTCCTAGTACATAGAGTAAACGAATGTTGGAGTTATTAAATAATGTTTGGAACCAAGTTTTTATTTAAACTGAAGACTAACCAATTAGTGTTAATTGGTTTATAGGTTGGATTTTCCTAATTATATATTTAACTATTTATGAGCAAATGAAGTAATATCTTATGTATTTGTAGGGGGAATCTTGTTTGCTAGTTTGTTATGAGGCATGGCTTGGTTTTATTGGGGTTTGGGGTGTTTTTTGAGTGGTTTTTACAAGGGTTTTGATTCGTTTTTGTAGAGTGTTTGCTTTATTTTTATGTGCAAGTTTACTAGGTTTATTTTATATTCGTAAAGTTATTTAGTATAATATCTATATTAATTTTCATTGAGTGTGAATAATAATAGAAAGATGAGGTTTTTAATTTGTTTTCCTCATCTTTTTATTTCTTATCTCAGATTACATTTGGCTGAATAAGCACAACTAGTGCTACGAATGCCAAGCTTCCGCCAAAACAGCGGTTAATAACGGTAAGTTTCTTAGGCGATTGAATAATTTGGCTTAGCATCGTGCCAAAGTAAGCCCATATCAGCATACCAATGACCCCAGTAACGACCATGCCAGTAATAATGATCAATGCTTGGAACCAGTAGCTGCTGTCTGGGGAGATAAACTGTGAAAACACAGTTAAAGAGGCCACCCAACTTTTCGGATTGAGGATCTGAACAAACACACCCGAAGCAAAGCCAGACCTCTGGGCGTCACTGTCCGCTTCTAGTCGTGAGTTGGCAATCCCCCATGCCATGTAGAGCAAGTAACTAGCACCAAGCCATTTTAGCAATGTATAAAGTTCGGGATACACACTGAACAGTCCTACTAGTCCAACGCTCGCACCAACGAGCAAAATAATGACTCCGACCGCGCTGCCTAAAACGAAAGGCAAAGTCGCAAAGAAACCATAGCGGCTGGATAACCCCAACAAAGCAATATTGCCTGCTCCTGGAACCAGAGAAATAGACACAGCAAACAGCATAAATGCTGTCATTAATTCGACACTCATAACACTTCCTAGTCTGTCGTTGTTTTAGTTTGTAAACAGTCTAACGAAGTGAGTAGGAATAAAATTGCTAAATAGGTTAAAGTGAACGTTAAGTTGGGCAGACTATTTCTAATTGGGTTATGAAACAGAAAGAATCCACTAACAATGTGCTGGATGACACAGATTTAACCATATTGCGTCACATTCAGACGGATGGCCGAATAAGCAACAGTAAGCTAGCTGAGAAGGTGAACTTAAGTGAGACTCCTTGCTGGCGCCGTTGGAAAAAAATGGAAGAAGAAGGGTACATTGAAGGTTATTCGGCTAAATTGAACCGCAAAAAGCTTGGTTTTCAAGTGTCTGGTTTCACGCAGGTGACGTTAGGTAGCCATGAAGTTGAAAATACTGAGCCTTTTGAAGACTTCGTGCGAGAGTCTGATTGGATTGTGATGTGTCATTGTATAGCCGGTGGGGCTGATTATTTGGTTCAAGTCGTAGCCAAAGACCTAGATGAATACTTTGAACGCATCAGCTCGATGAGACGCGTTAAAGGGGTGAGCTCAATCCAATCAAATGTTTCCGTCAAAGAGATCAAAAGCACTTTCCAATTGCCTTTGGATTAAGCTATTGACTTCTTTTGATGAGAGAAGCTGAACGTTTAGTAGGGTAGCTTCTCTCTGCTGACTAGCTTTCTGAGATAAAGCGGTGAGCGACTTCTGCTTCTTGCTGGATCATCAGTTGATGAGCAGTCAGCATGTGTTTCTGCATAACATGTTTTGCTTTTACCGCATCTCCCGAGCGTAACGCGTCGACCAAGGTACGCTGGCTTTGAACACCAGTGTGCCAAAGCTTGTGGTTTCCTGGTTCGTATAGTTTGCGATAAATGGTCAACTCAGTCAGCATTTGGGCTGTAAATCGGACAACAAACTTCAGTAACTCATTTTGAGAGTAACCCGCAAGTAGGCTATGAAATTCAAGAGAAGCGATATGGTGCTCCCGTTCTTGATAGATATCCTCTGGTGGGTGTTGATACTTGTCTATTTGTTGGTGAAGAGCTTGCAACTGAGCTTCGCTCAACGTTCCCGCCAATGAGGCTGCGATTTCAGGCTCAAGGGATAAGCGCATCTGGTACAAGTCAGAAATAGAAGTATCTTTAAAAAACAAATAATTACTGAGGAGTGATTGTGCTTTACTTTCACTCATCTCACTGACAAAGACGCCTCCTTTTGGGCCTGTCTTTGTAGTTAATATACCTTGAGCTTCAAGAATACGCATACTTTCGCGTACGGTGCTTTTTGAAGCATCGAAGGTCTCCATAACCTCTGATTCGTTGGGCAGACGATCTCCAGGCTGCAATGCTTGATCCACAATCCAATTCTTAATGGATTCTGCCAATTGTTGTGTTCTTCGTCCTTTTGCGCTGCTCGCCACGTACTTTTTGCCTCACCATTTTCCTACTCGTTGAATTTTGACGTAATTTCGTCGAATGTCATCTGTTTTCTGCTCTAAATGACCTTTTTCGCTCAGTACAATCGTTATGAAACTATCCGATTATCGATCGAATAACACTCACAAAAATGTCAATTTATCATGATAAATAAGTTTAATTTGATATTTATCATGATAAATTAAATTAAATACGGGCAAAGGTAGAGCGAAAAATGGACAAATTTGTAGAAACGGCGAGTCTAGCGTGGGAATGGCTTGAGTCGATAGCTCAATGTAGTGAGACTAAGCAACCGGACGTCGAAGGTGTGACGCGCCTTTGTGCGACATTACAGCACGCTGGTGCTAACCGAAAACTCCGTGAATGGATGACAGATTCAGGAATGAACGTCCATATGGACAATGCTGCGAACCTGATCGGTCGTTACGCTAGCTCGAACGTTAATGCCAAAACGCTGATTTTTGGCTCGCATCAAGATACGGTTCCCAATGGCGGAAAATATGACGGTATTCTTGGTGTAATCCTACCTATTGCGATGGTGAACTATTTCCACCAGAACCAAATTGAATTTCCATTCCATATCGAGGTTATTGCCTTCAGTGATGAAGAAGGTACACGCTTCCAATCCACTCTGTTAGGTTCGAAAGCGATTTCAGGAACTTTTGATCCAGCCATGCTTGATGCGCAAGATGCTGATGGTGTCACGATGAAAGAGGCGTTGGCGGCATTTGGTTGTAATCCCGATTTGATCAGTCAAGATGCTTACAACAAAGATGATGTACTAGGTTTTGTTGAACTGCACATTGAGCAAGGCCCTCAGCTTGAACAAGCAAACTTGCCTGTTGGCGTGGTAACGGCAATGACGGGTATTGAACGTCATACACTGTCGATTATTGGTAAAGCGAGCCACGCAGGTACAGTTCCAATGCATTTGCGAAAAGATTCTTTGGTCGGTGCTTCACAAGTGATTCATATGTTCGACCAACTATGTAAGCGTGAAGAAGACCTTGTAGGGGTAGTCGGAAAAATTGCCAACTTCCCGAATGGTGTCAACGTAATCCCTCAGCAAACAGATATCACCATTGAATTACGCTCGCCAAATGACACTTCTCGCATTAAAGCAAGAGAGGAAATGTTAGCGAATATCGAAAGCCTAATGACTCAATACAACCTAACTTATCGCCATGAACAAACCTATGAGCAATCTGCGGTTAAGTGTGCGGATGCATTGTCGCAAACGTTGAGCGAAGCGGTTGAGTTAGCAGGAATAGAGCCGATGCATCTATACAGTGGTGCCGGTCATGATGGGCTAGCGGTCAGCAAACTGACGGACATTGCGATGTTATTCCTTCGTTGTACCGACGGGGTAAGTCATCACCCAGAAGAAGCGATACTACAGAAAGATCTTATTGCAGCAGTCGAGGTTTTGAACCACTTCTGTCTGCTAATGAAACAACAATAAACAATTTAAAGTAGGGAGTTACTCCTACTGTACCGATTCATTTCGTTTTGCTTGTGGACAAGAATGCTCATTTACCCGAGTGTTCGTCCCTATACTAAGGAGAGATTTGTTATGGATATGACAAAGAATATGGAAACAGCTCAAAAGAGGCCATGGTATAAGAATATGCCAGACCCAATGGTACTGATCTTTATGATACTGGTGGCAACATATGTGCTTACCTTTATTGTACCAGCTGGTGAATTTGAACGAGTGGTGAATGATGGTAGAACGTCAGTCGTGGCGGATTCATTCACGTATTTAAATGATGTACCCTCGGTTCACTTTTTCGATATTTTTGTAGCAATACCGAAAGGGTTGATTAGCGCAGCTCCCTATTTATTTATTGTTTTTATCGCTGGTGGCTTATTTCATATTCTGCAGCGTACTGGCGCGTTAGAAAATGCAACTGGCGTAGCAGTGAATAAAGCCGGTGTTAAGAACCGTAACCTGATTATTACTATCGGTACGTTTATCTATGGCTTTTTTGGTGTCGCGGTCGGCTTTGAAAACAATATCGCTCTTGTTCCTGTCGCTGTGCTTATTTCTGCCGCGGTAGGCTACTCAAGCCTCGTCGGTACAGTCATGGCCGTCGGTGGCATTGGTATTGGCTTTGCGCTGTCGCCAATCAACCCATACACCGTTGGCGTCGCTCAAGGGATTGCTGAATTGCCAACCTTCTCTGGTGCATGGCTACGTGTTGTCATGGTTGTTGCTTCTCTGGCATTGCTTTCGTACTACATCTGTTCACGCGTAGTGAAAATGGACTTCAAAGAGCCTGAGTCTGCCGAAGGGTTGAGTAAAGATCTATCCGACTACCGTTTGGAGAAAACAGACAAGTTAACGCTGGGTGTTTTTCTAGTTGGTCTAGGAGTGATGCTTTACGGTGTGTTTGCAAATGGTTGGTACATCAACGAAATTGCGGGTCTGTTTTTATTGATGGCAATTGTTATTGGCGCCGTTAACGGTTTAGGCGCTAATGATATTGTGAAGCAAATGATGGAAGGTGCTTCAGGCGTTACAGCTGGCGCGTTGGTTATTGGTGTTGCTGCATCGATTCAAGTGGTATTAGATCAAGCGCAAATCATCGACACTATCGTCAATGCATTAAGCTCATTAATCCAAGATATGCCTATCGCGGTTTCAGCGATTGTGGCCAGTGTTGTTCAAGGTGTGATTAACCTATTTGTTCCATCGGGCTCTGGTCAAGCAATGGTGACAATGCCAATTCTTGTTCCAGTTGCGGATTTGGTCGGCATGAGTCGTCAGCTGATGATCACGGCTTTCCAAGTTGGTGATGGTCTAACAAACCTAATTGTTCCTACGTCTGGTGGCACATTGGCGATGCTGGCTCTTGGTCGTGTCTCTTATGAACAATGGCTAAAAGCGATTTTGCCTTTCATGGTGTTCGTTTACGCTCTATGTTGGGTTGCTCTATTTATTGGCCAAATGGTCGGTTACTAAGTCTTTGTATACGAGAATGTATGACGATTTCACTTATTCATGTAAATCCTAAAACAGGCCTTTCCGCATCTATTACAGCCACAGGTGGTGTGGCTGTTGGGGGGTATGTAAATCACAGTTGGCGCAATTTAGGTGGCTGTGCGACACAAGGTTTATACACGAACCCTTGGTATGCAGAGCAAGCGCGTAAATGTTTGTCACAAGGCATGAGTGCTCGTGAGACGATTGAACATCTGAAGATGGGGGATCCTGAATTCTCAAAGCGTCAGTGTATGGTAATGGACAGACTAGGTAGCAGTGCCTTTATTCATGGAGAGGATAACATTGCGGTAGTAGGGTCTATTGCTCTACCAACCGTTGCTGTTGCAGGGAATATGCTGGAAAGCCAATCTGTGTTGGACGCGTTTTGTAATTCTTTCCTTGAGCAGACAGTGCTTAACTTCGCATCTGTGAAAACAGGAGCGGAGCCGGAATATCGTCAAGACTATGAGTCCCAGCTACCAGAAACCTTGATAGCAGCGTTGGCCGCAGCGTTGCGAGCTGGTGGAGATAAGCGAGGTACATTTTCCGCGTCTTTGAGAATTGAAAGCCTCACTCATGCACCAATAGATATTCGAGTCGATTGGGCTGACGGGGATTTAATCGATGCACTGACAAAAGTGCTCAGTCATGTTCGTGAAGCGAGTTTCCAAGAGTTTCTTAGTCACTTACCCAATAAGTAGTTAATGCTCGTCTTGAAAAGAATAAAGGCCAAGAGGTATTCCCTACTTGGCCTTTTTGTTAGGGCTACAATGAGTCTAAATAAGGGATCACATCTTCAAGTGTGGCGACTTGTATAACGTGTTTGTTATCTTCGTCAGCGGGCAGCAAGTCAGGGACCATAATCACTTGGCATTGGGCTGCCAGTCCTGAGCGGACTCCGTTATTCGAATCTTCCAGCACCAAGCATTCGTGTGGTTCAATACCAAGTTTGTTATAAGCCATCATATAACAGTCAGGGCTTGGCTTACCTTTATCGACATCTTCAGCTGTAACGATCAGATCGTATTTTTCTAAGTACTCGGTATTACGGAAGTTATGTTGTACGTCAGAAAGGTAAGATGAGGTGACTATTGCTAGCTTAAGATCTCTTTGTCTAATGGCTTGAAACAGAGCGTCAAAGCCCGGTTTCATTGCGATACCTTGCTCACGGAGTCTTTGAAAATCTGTATCGCGTGTACGCTTGTATAGGGTCATATCAATGCGGTCACCAAAATGCTTTTCTAGCATAGCTTCACATTCTGGATCTTGAACGCCGAAGAACTGTTGGTAAAACTCATCCGTTAGTTCTAAACCTTGTTCTTTTGCTGCGAACTGCCAACTTTTTTTATAGATAGACTCTGTATCGAAGATGAGTCCATCCATGTCAAACAATACTGCTTTTATCATTAATTTCTCTCGCATTGGTAACAAGTTCAGACTTTATTTTTACCATGTTAGATAAGAAAAAACGCGGAGAAAATTGTCGTATTTTTGTTCCTAAATCAAAGAATATTTTGATTAGAAAGTGACATAAAATCCACCATTATGAGTGGGTTTGAAAGCAATTGCTGGCTCTATCTATTGGTGGGTATCGTGCATATGCGTCAAAGTAGTTACAATCGCCCCGTGATTTATTTTTACTCATTATTTGGAGCGTTAAGTGTATAGCACGCGAGAAGCAGAGCAGGGAGATTTTGATTTTTTGTTCGAGCTTAAGAAAGCCGCAGAGTACGAACCGATAAAAGCAATATTTGGCTGGGATGAAGAAATCCAACAATCGATTCATCAGCAAGAATGGCAAGAAGATAAGCCTGTTATTATCGAAATCGATGGAAAGCGAGTAGGCAGTTATCTGGTTCAAGTCCACAATGACCATTTGTATTTTGGTCGATTCTTTTTACTTCCACAGTGTCAAGGTCAAGGCATCGGTAGCACGGTGCTGAAGGAAGTGATCACGTTAGCATCTCAACATAACCTACCCATTAATCTGTGCTATTTACAGGGTAACCGCGTTGGCAGGTTATATGAAAGATATGGCTTTGAGGTGACAGTTCAAGATAGCCAATTTGTACATATGCGCAAGCTGCCGTAGCGAAGTATGAATAAAAAAACGGACTGGTGATGGCCAGTCCGTTTTATATTTACCAATCGAGTCTAGGCTCAGATCTTTTTAAAGATAATTGAGGTGTTGATGCCACCAAAGGCAAAGTTGTTGCTCATTAGGTATTTCACTTCAAGCTCACGGCCTGTGCCTATAATGTAGTCTAGGTTGCCACATTGCTCGTCTAGAGAGTCTAGGTTGAGTGTTGGGCTAAACCAACCAGTATGCATCATTTCAAGGCTCAACCACGCTTCAATGGCGCCACATGCTCCGAGTGTATGGCCAAAGTAGCTCTTCAGTGAACTGATAGGCACTTTGCCTAAAGCGTTTGCCGTCGCGTTACTTTCCGCAATGTCACCGCGATCGGTGGCTGTACCGTGTGCCGATACGTAGTCGATCTTTTCTGGTTCGATACCTGCATTTTGCAACGCCATTTCCATACAAATTTGCATGGTTTCCATTTGTGGTTGAGTGACGTGGGCTGCGTCGCAGTTGCTAGCAAAGCCGATGATCTCTGCATAGATCTTAGCGCCGCGTGCTTTAGCATGTTCATACTCTTCTAACACTAGGGTACCAGCACCTTCACCAATGACGAGGCCATCACGGTGACTGTCATATGGACGCGGAGTAGATTTCGGGGCTTCGTTCTTTAAGCTCGTCGCAAACAGAGTGTCAAATACCGCAGATTCGGTAGGGCAAAGCTCTTCACCACCACCAGCGACCATGACGGTTTGGTAACCATGCTTGATGGCTTCGTAAGCGTAACCAATCGCTTGGCTGCCAGATGTACAAGCACTGCTGGTTGGAATTACGCGGCCTTTTAGTCCGAAAAACAGACCGACGTTGACCGCTGTTGTATGCGGCATCATTTGCACGTAAGTGGTTGCGGTAATCGCTCTGGTGGTCTTTTCATTCAGCATGACGCCAAATGCACCAATCGCATCCGTACTGCCCGTTGATGAACCATAAGCAATACCCGTTTGTCCGTTAGTCAGGACATCGTTACCGATAAGACCCGCTTGGAGAAGTGCGTTTTCGGTTGCGACAGTAGCTAGTTTGGATACTCGACCCATGCCACGAACCTGTTTACGTTTGTAGTGTTTCGGTAGTTCAAAGTTGTCAACAGGCGCAGCCAGTTTGGTGTTTAAGCCGTCATACTGCTCGTAAGACTCCATGTATTGGGTGGCGTTCTCACAAGCGCGAAGCTTAGGCTCAACCGCTTGCCAGTCGTTACCAAAAGCGGTTACGCCAGACATGCCAGTGACTACGACGCGGCGACTCATACTAGGCCTCCATTTACCGAGATAACTTGGCGGGTAACGTAGCCTGCAATGTCTGACATCAGGTAGCTGACTAGGCCTGCCACTTCTTCTGGCTCACCCATGCGGCGTAGAGGGATCTGCGGCATCGCATGTTCTTTGACGTGCTCATCCACCATGCCAGTATCGATAAGACCTGGCGCAACACAGTTTACGGTGATTTTTCGTTTGGCTAGCTCGAGTGCCAAGGACTTAGTCGCGCCAATCACTCCTGCTTTTGCTGCACTGTAGTTGGTTTGGCCGCGGTTACCCATCAGGCCTGATACCGATGCAAGCGTCACAATACGGCCGCCCTTGCGCTTTTGTACCATCGGCATTACACAAGGGTGTAGTACGTTGTAGAAGCTGTCTAAGTTGGTATGGATAACGCCATCCCATTCTTCTTCTGTCATAGCAGGGAAAGCAGTATCACGTGTGATACCCGCATTGTTCACGACGCCATAGTAAGCACCATGTTGTTCAATATCGGCTTCAAGCTTCTCGCGACATTCTTCGCGATTGCTAATATCGAACTGAATGAGGCGACCATTGCCACCGTTGGTTTCAATCATGTCTAAGGTGTCTTGTGCACCTTTCATGTCGCCCATGTAGTGGACAACAATTGTAAATCCGTCTGCTGCAAGTTGGGTTGCAATCGCTTTGCCGATCCCTTTACTTGCACCTGTAACTAATACTTGTCGGGTCATTGTTGACTCCTGATTTTCATTTCTTGTAATTTTTCTTCTGTTGGGACGTATACGTTGAGTTGGCAACTTGCCACTATTTGTTGTTCGAATTCGATACGCGCCGTAAACACCGCCATACCATTATCTTCCATTACTTTTTCAGCGAACACATCAAGTCGTTGTCCATTTTGGAATCTATCGCAATGAGAAGTATAGCGGCGGCTGCCTAGTAAAAAACCAATTGGCGGCTGTTCACCATTTTGTAATGAGTGGTAGCCAGACCAAGCTGCCACAGACTGAGCCATAAACTCTATACCCACATAGGCAGGGAGTGATTGAGTCTCTTGATCGAAGAATGGATTTTTCGCACCGATCTCGACTTGGCAGTGAATGGTGTCTTGCTGTATGTCTAGAGCCTCATCGATCAAAATCATAGGATCGTCATGAGGCAATAGCTGATCAATTGAGGGAAAGTTAGTCATGGGTGTAACCAAAAATTAGACTAATGTTGTTACCACCAAATGCAAAAGAGTTGCTTAAAATCGCTTTGCCTGCAAGCTTTGTTGGTGTTTCTACAAGTGAAACAGCAATGTCGTCGGCTTTGTTTTGGCAACGCTGAATTGGTAGCTCTAAATCATGTTTTAAAATATGCCACGCAATGGCGGCTTCAGTTGCGCTTGCTGCTCCAAGGGTATGCCCAGTTAGAGGCTTGGTCGAACTGACTGGTACGCTTGAACCAAACACTCGATAGATGGCTTTGCTTTCCATACTATCATTGAGTGGTGTCGCTGTTCCGTGAGCATTGATATAGCCAATATCATTAGCTGTCAGCCCCGCAGTATCAAGTGCTTTTTGCATTGCCATTTCAGCTCCATTTCCTTCAGGGTGTGGAGCTGAAATGTGGTGAGCGTCAGAGCTGTCTCCGGCGCCGAGTAAGGCAATTTTTGCAGGCTCTTTGCTGACTAACATCAACGCAGCTGACTCACCAATATTGATACCATCACGGTCCGCACTAAATGGTTGGCACAAGGTTTGTGATAACGCTTCTAGGCCATGAAATCCGTTTAACGTTAGTCGACAAAGGCTATCCACACCACCTACAATTACGGCGTCGACAATGCCACTTCGTAACAAGCGTTGAGCTGTGATAAAGACGCGCCCACTGGATGAGCAAGCGGTTGATATTGCGTAGCAGGGACCTGTAATGCCAAAGTACTGAGCGATAAACTCGCTAGTATTACCGAGCTCTTGCTTGCGGTAATGGAAGTCATCAGCGAACGCACCAGTTTCTATCTGCTGCTTGTACGCGGCTTCTCCATCCGAGATTCCTGAGGTACTGGTTCCGATGACGACGGCAACACGTGAGTGTCCATACTGTTGAATGGCTTGGTTAACGCTATCTTCTATTTGTAACAAAGCTGATAGGGCTAATTGATTGTTGCGGGAGTCAAAGTCCTCAAGATGACTTGGAATACTCGGCAGCGTTGTATTGACTTGGCCAACCACAGTAGATACACCAGTGTTTAAGGTCTGGGAGTCTGCCACCATATTGGGCTGACGCTGACCATTTAAGCACTGATGTATCTCAAGTTCATTTGAGCCCATAGCACTATGAAAGCCACAGCTTTGGATAAAAATGGGGTTAGAAACGTTTACTTTCATGGGATCTACTGCGGTGTCAGTTGTACTTTTTGATGCTGGAGAGTATTGATTTTTATAGTGTAGCCATCAATGAGATGGTGGAAGAGAATATCCCCTTCGAGTTTCTCGGTATTATCGTACTTTATGTCGATAACTTGATTGCCTTCACTATCAAAAATTTTTCTAGAACCAGCACTATCAATCATTTGCCACCTTACCTTATTTAGCGGGGCTTCCCAAGCAGAAGAAGGCCACAGAGTGATCATTAGGTTAAATAGCACCTGTTCTGGCGCAGGAAGTATGCTGCCTAATCCGCTAAGTACATCAGTAGAAATTGCATCGTCTTGATAGCTAAGAGATAAAATGCGCGTTCCCCATGATGAAAAACCAGCGAGAACGAGCTTGTCTTCATTAACTTGTAGTTGAACAGGTAATTGTTCTGAGCGGGTTTTACTATCTACATTCCAAGTTGCCGTAATCAGTTGGCTGGCGCTTAGACCATAACCAAGAGAGCTTGGTGACGGCAAACTGACATTTTGCCCCTGTGCTATTTCGACTTGGGGTGTTGTGCTTTGAGGGGCAGTCACACATGCCGCGAGAGCCCCAGAGAGGACGATGGTCGTTAGCACTTTAGTGATGTGAGTCAGTTTCACTAGTTCCTCTCTTTAATTGCTAGTGGAGACAATAGCCACGCGACAAAAATGCCACACAAGACCGTGATACCAAAACTATGAATCGCATGAGTCTGACTTAATGAAAGTAAGCCAAATGAAAGCAACGTTGTCATAGCCGATAGTGTAATGGCGAGTAATGTACTCGTACTACGGGCTTTTTCAGCAAAAAACAGCGTGTAGTCGATGCCGATCCCAATAATGAGAATAAGTGCTAATAAATTGAACAGATTTAGTGTTGATCCAATAGCGGATGCTGCGGCTAATCCGGCAATACAGGCTATTAACGATGGAATAAGAATCTTGGCAGTATGTACTACCCCATAGCGCTTAGCTAATACCGCGCCAATAACCACTAATGCAATGGCGATAAGCTCCATGACTTTGATACGGTACTCGGCAAACAAGGCGGAGATTTCTTCGGCTTTATTTAGATAGATCATATTAGGCTGCGTAGCGACAAACTCTTTGATGATATCTACATTAGCGAGGTTCTTGAGTAGAACGACGCTTGCTGTGTGATCGCCGACCTGACCTACATACAAAAAGCGTACAGGTTTTGAAACTGTGTGAGATAGATAATCTTGCAAAGAAACCGATTCAAAGCTCTGTTCAAATTGCGGTGACGACGAGAGCTTTAATGTACTCGCCAGAGTGGTTCCCTGATTGTGGTAAAGCTGCTTGATCAACTCAAAATCACGCTGTTGCGTCGAAGTGGAGCTGATGAATTGAGTAAGGCTTTGATAGCCTTCGATAACACCTTGTTCCTGCCAAAGCGCAAGCTGTTCATCAAAGGACTCTAGCTTCTGTAGTAGCAGTTCATCGTTTTTCGCTGTAACAACAATCATTTGCTGCGAGGAATTTAAGCCACTTAGCTGTGAAATAAACGCTTCTTGTTGTTTTAATGACTCTGGCATCGCTTGAAGTTGGCGAATGTCATCATCGTATTGAAGATTAGCAAGTGGGAGTAACGCGACAATCAAACAAGTTAATGGCAGTGAGCGACGAACTATTGGCTTAGACCATAAAGTGAGCCAGCTTTGCCAAATAGTCAGTCCTGGAAGTGGTCTTGTTTTCGCGGGCTTAGCTGCCAGAACGGGATACCATGCCACAACAGTCGCATAGGCAGCAGCTAATCCAATCGATGAAAATAGCGCGAGTTGCTGCAAGCCAGGAAATGGCGCAATCAGCATGCCCATATAGCCAATCAAACTGGTCAACAGGCCCATAGTGATGGCCGCAAAAATATGCTTTAAGCCTTGTCGACTATCCCATTGATTCCCAGCGGCCAAACGCTCGGTTAAATAGTGGAACGCATAGTCGATCGATACACCAATCAAACTAGCCCCGAACACTAAACTAAATAGGTGTATGGTGCCAAATAGCCAAGTCGTGACTGCTAAGGCTGCGACCAAACCGACGGTTATCGAGAGCAATGCTAAAGAAAGTGGGGCGGTGCTACGAAAGACGCCAATGATCAATACCACGACACCAAGTAGTGAAAATAGCCCAATGGTACTGATTTCTGACTTAGCGCTTTGGGTACCAAACTCAGCATAGAAAAGCACCCCTGTATGATAAAACTGTGCATCATATTGATCGGTGAGTGCTTGTTCTATTCTTTGAATCTCACTGACGCCGTTTTGTGCGCTAAGGCTGTAGGGCGAGTCTTTAAGCGTCGCACTAACCAGTACATATTGTTGGTCTTGGTAATTGGTCGTAAGAAAGCCATTGTTTAAAGTAAAAGCGTTATTAAGTTGTGTCAGCTGTGAGAGATAGTCGCGGAAGATCAGAAATGGATCGTTGCTCAGCTCTTTACCAGTGACACCAGAAAAAGGGTTATAAAGAGACTGTAAGACATATTGGACTTGCGCTTGTGGTTGGTCAGTCAAACGCACACGTTGTTCAGGCGTCAGTTGTTGGAAGCGGTGCTGATAGTAGTACTCTGCCCAACGACTTTGTTGCTCGGCTTCGACTTTTCCCACGACTTCTGAAAATAGCCCTGTAGATTTAAGTGAATGAGCGAGAGCTTCTGCGGCTATATAGCTGTTGTTAGGTTCTGTAGCACTGACAACAAAAACGACCTTATCACTCAGATTATTCGATACGCTTTCAAATGCTTGCTCGGCGACTGGGTTTTGCTGGTTTTTAGGCAGTAGTTTTAGAATGTTTGTTTCAATGGGCGATTGAGGAGAAAAAAACCATTGATTTGCCAGCAAGGCTAAGAACAGGCAGACCAGTCCAAGCCATGCAATAGCAATTCGTTTGCCCATAAACCAAGGGTTAGAAGTTGAATTGTTGCTTTTCAACATCGGTTAACCTTTCAGGCTGATGTGTTTGGTTTGAGAAGCTAATGTCGGTTTTGTCGCCACGAATTTCTAACAGTTCTAGTTGGTCGATATTGTCACTTCCTGACAGAGTTATCGACTCGAATACCGAATTTAGCGGAGGACTCAGTGGTGTCAGTTCGATTGTCCATTGGTCTGACTCTGTGTTGAAAGCAATATCAAACTGCTCTTTTAGTGCGTCAGTGTCACCATGAAATACTGCTAGAAATATGTGGCTAAAGTAGAACGCCATCGGATTTTCTTTGGCTGTAATAACTTGTGGCTGCTGACCCGCAAAGGTCTGACGAAGTTTGTCTTGTGTTAGAACTAAACCGACAGGGAAGGGGGTTTCTTGCTGCCACAGTAAGCCTTGCTCTTTATTTAGAGTGAACTTACCTTCTGAGCTTAAAGGCTGCTCAAACATTTCAATGTGACGTTGCTGAACAAAATCCCCTCGTACGGTTTCGTGTTGAGCAAGTTGAACCTGCAGCGACGCCAAATCAGTGACAGATGACCATGCAAGAGGAGAGCCCAAAATTAGCAGTGAAGCCAGACAGCGTTTGATCATGCTATTTTTCCTTCTCGGTGCCATTGCTCTACTTTGTCGATAAAGATATGCGGAGAGGCGAAACACATCTCTTGTTCTTTGATAGAAACCGCCACTTGGGTTGTGTGCGCTTTACACATGCGTTTACCCGTTTGGGCATCGTAAATGATGTAGTCAACACGCAGGCGGTTTTCCCACTCGGTCAGCTTCGCAGTCACTCGGATCTCATGGTTAAATGGGATCGCTTTGACGTATTTTACTCGCGTATCAATGATCGGCCACATATAGCCAGATTCGTTCATAGCCAAGTAACCGTAGCCAATTTTATCCATCATGATACGGCGAGCTTCTTCAAAAAAGCGGAAGTAGTTACCGTGGTATATCACACCCATAGGATCAGCATCTTGGAAAGAGGTGACCATAGTCACCTCCGACTCAAGAGGAAAAAGGATCTCTTGCTCCATTACGCCTCCAAATAGAGCGACCAGTGACGCTGCTGGATACGCTCGATAAAGTGACGTAAATCGTGTTCCAATGGACGGTCTTCGATGACGAATTCGAATTCGCTTAACACTGCATCACGAATCATCTTCAAGTTGTCACTCATATGGTGCTCGTCGAGTTCATTGTGACGACGGCGGATTTCTACGGCTTGAATACTCGCAAGTAAGGACGCAGCAGCTACTTGTTCTGTTAGTTCTAGAACACGTAGGCAGTCGCGAGCAGCAATAGTGCCCATACTCACTTTATCTTGGTTGTGACATTCTGTAGAGCGAGAGAACACGCTGGCTGGCATGGTGTGTTTCAGCGCTTCTGCTGTCCAAGCCGAGATACCGATTTGTACTGCTTTAAAGCCATGGTTGATTGGCTTACGCTCACCTTCAGCACCCGTTAGGTTAAATGGTAGACCGTTATTGAACTTATAGTCCATTAGCTGTGCCATTTGACGATCAAGCAGATCAGCAAGGTTGGCGATACCAGTCTTTAGCGTATCCATTGCCATTGCGATGTGACCACCGTAGAAGTGTCCACCGTGCAGCACACGTTCGTTATCACCATCGATGATTGGGTTGTCGTTGGCACTGTTCAGTTCATTTTCGATCATTGAACGTAGCCATGGCAGAGAGTCTTGTACTACGCCAATAACATGCGGCGCGCAGCGCAAAGAATAACGGTCTTGGAGGCGGTCACTGTTGCGCGGTGGACGTTCTGCTTTTAGATCGTCACGTAGCCAAGCGGCGACTTGTTGCTGACCTGGGTGAGGTTTAACCGCAAATAACGCTTCGTCAAAGTGGAAGTCATTGCCGTGCATGCCAACAGAGACCATTGCTGTAATCTTGGTACATAGCTGCGCTAAATATTCAGCGCGTTTGTAGGCAAGGCAGGCGAGCGCAGTCATGACTGACGTACCATTCATTAACGCTAAGCCTTCTTTCGGCTTAAGGTGAATAGGGTCAATACCTAACTCAGCGAAAACCTCCGCTGTTGGGCGTGTTTCACCTTTGTACAGTACGTCGCGTTCACCAATAAGTGCAGCCGCTAAGTATGAAAGAGGCGTTAAGTCACCACTTGCACCAACAGAACCTTCTTGCGGGATACGCGGAGCGATATCTTGGTTGATCAACGTAACGATTTGATTGAGTAAGTCGTGCGTGACGCCGGATACACCCTGAGCCAGAGAGCAAAGACGAGTTGCGAGTACAGCACGTGCTTGTTCGTGAGAAAGTACATCACCTAATCCACATCCGTGAAAACGCGTCAGGTGCAAGGGTAGTTCATCGACTAAGTTTGGCGGAATCGCAACCGTACACGAGTCACCATAGCCAGTTGTTACGCCATAGATGACGCCTTCTTCTTTTAATAGTCGCTCAAGAAATGCAACACCGCGGTCGATCTTAGCGGTAAATTCTGGCGAGCTATTTAGGTCGGCATTGGCACCTTGAGCAATGGCTACCACATCTTCGATGGTAAGAGCCTGTGCGCCAAACGTAATGGTTTTATTGTTTTGCGTCGTCATCTTGCTGATTACTTAATGTCCAAAAATTGAAAAAATTATACCATTGTAAAGGGGCTTGTAGCGTGTAGTGCTCCAGTCGCTTGGCATAGCTCTGCACAACCTCTTGTAGCGCTTTTTGACGCTCTTTTCTTGGTAATACGATTTTGTCGCTAAAATGCTCAAAGTAGACGTTGAAGTGAGGAGTTTCACTTGAGTCATCTCTCAAGCCAAATAGTAAATATACCGGCGCTTTCAACACCGAAGCCAGCATAAATGGCCCTTGCGGGAAAGGAGCAGATTTACCTAAAAAGTCAGCCCAAACAGAGCGGCTTTCTTTGCTGGTGGATGTTCTATCACCCACAATTACTACCCATTCGCCTTGTTCTATTTTTTGTTGCAATAGGATAGCGGTGTCAGGCCCCATGGAGCTAACCTGTATTAGATTCAGCTCAGAGTTTGGGTTGACGGCTTTCATTACTGCATTAAATCGCTCAGCGTGTTCGGTAAAGACAAGGGCATTGATCTTTATGTGCTTGTGTCGACGACCCAGGGCTCGACACAGTTCGATGTTACCTAGGTGTGAGCCTAGCAATAAGACACCTTGTTTATTATCCACCATCTCCTGAAACTGTTCTTGACCATGGATAGTGAGGTTATCAACACTAAAATCACCTTTCCATGCGGCAAGCTTATCGATCATGGTGTGGCCAAAAGAGAGTAGATGGTGATAGCTATCTAATGGCTGAGGCAATTCAATTTGCTGCTGAGATGCGTAGCTAGAGAGTTGGGTCAAATAGGTCTCTGAAGCTTGCTTCGCATCCTTTCCTGTGAGGTGGTAGTAGCGAATGACGAGCTTAAGGATAAGATTAAATGCTTTGCGGCCTAACAGGCTGTATATTGCCAACATCAGCTTTATGCCGATGATAGTCCCTTGTTCTTGGCGCTTAGACCAATGAGCATTGGAGGTTTTTCGGTGTTTACGAGCGAGAAGTTTTGGGATTCTTGGCAACATGCCAAAAAACAATCGCGTATGCATCCAGCTGATTTTTACGTTATCCCAAAGTGCGTCAAAGTGAGATATTCCACCTTCTGGATAAATTACCCGTGTTTCGACAAAGTCTATTTCGACGCCTTCCCAGTACATGCGCACTAGAATCTCTATGTCAAAGTCCATGCGAGTGCCGATGTCGTATTTATCCAATACCTCGATAGTGCTCTGTACGGGATAAGCGCGGAAGCCACACATGCTATCTTTAATTGCAAGAGAGAGAGTTTCTATCCATACCCAGATATGGGTTGCGTAGCGACCATATAAACGCGCTTTAGGAACGCTGTCATCATAAATAGGCTGGCCTGAAATGAGGTGTTCAGGATTGTCTGTTGAGCACGCCATGAGCCTAGGTAAAGCTTCAACATCATGTTGACCATCGGCATCAATTTGAATGACATGACTAAAGCCTAGTTGGTCTGCTTGGCGAATACCTGCCATCACCGCGCCGCCTTTACCTTGGTTATTCTCTAAGGTGACTAAGGTGAGGTTTTCTTGTTGAGACAGTTTGCTTAGTGCTTGTTTCGTTTCTTGATTACTGCCGTCGTCCACGATAATAAAAGGGAGTTCAAAAAGGCGTAGGGACGATACCACGTCAGCAATGGTATTGCCGTGGTTGTAGCAAGGGATCAAAAAACAAGCTTGATAATGGCTCACACTATTCACCTAACTTCATTTTGCCAGAAGAGTGAATGATAAGACGTTCTGATGTTTGAGAGCTGTACTTGAACGCGAGCTTTTGTTTGTCATCATCCCAAATTAGCTCAAGTTTTACAGTGCTATCTGGCAGGATCGGTTCTTGAAATTTTATCACTTCCATCCCTTTGAATAGGGGCGGCGTGTTTAAATGCTCGATGGCGTAAAAAAGCGCCCAATCGATTTGGCTCACACCCGGCAGCAATGGGAAGTGAGTAAAATGACCACGAAAGTCCAAGATATTCGCGTCTACCTTCATAATGATGGTAGCGCTGTTATCGACAACGTTCACGTCAGTAATGGTTGGTTTTCTCTGTTCCATTTCTATTAATCTTTATTGGAATAACTTTTCTATCTCGGCGACTTGTCTTTTCCCTTGGCTATTTAAGGGAACCTCGTCGACTACGCGATACTTTCTAGGGATCGCAATCGGCTCTAACCAGTCACGTAACGCTTTTCTTAGGGCTACCCAGAACTTGCCTTTACCTAAAGTCTCTATCTCTTGTTTGCCCGCATCTGTTAGTACTAAAACAGCACAAAGAGACAAGCGGTTACCTTCAGTCATTGGAATAACAGCACTTTCGCTGATCCACGCCAACTGTTCTAGGCGTTTCTCTACTTCTACCAAAGAGATCCGTTTTTCTTCTACTTTAACGATGCGGTCAGTTCGGCCTTTAAGCTCAAATGAAACCTTATCATGAAAATAGCATTCATCGGCAGTTTGATACCAGTGTGAACCATTGATATGAGGGGCGCATAACCTTAAACAGCGCTCCTGATTCAGTTCTGCTTCGACACTAGGGAAAAGAGTCCAATAAGTGGATGCAGAGAACTGTTGACGATAAGCAATACCACCAGTTTCGGTACTGCCAAAGACTTCGATTGGTAACTGAGAAAATAGCTCCTCACTGTGCGTAGCAGCTGAATTTGGCAATGGGCCTCCCGAAGAGAAAACCGCTCTTAGGGGAGTGCGCTGATGTTCTTCAGTTAGCCTTTTCAGCAGTGCAGGGCTGCTGATCAAAGCAGTATCTGAGTTGGCATGATGAACAATCTGCTCTGGAAATTCTAGGTTCTGGATAGCGAACGGTCGCGCTGCACATAACGGCCATAACAATCGGAAAAGCAATCCGTATATATGTTGATGAGACACAGTACTCTCAATGCGAGTACCTTCAAGTTGCTCACCCCACAGGGATTGTAAGATTGCAATTTCAGTATCGAGTTGAGCGAGGCTTTTGTTGATTGCTTTCGCTTTGCCGCTTGAGCCTGACGTAAAAAGAGTTAGGTCAATTGTTGATGCATCTAAAGGCTGCAAGTTCTCTGAGCTTTGTCCGCCTATAGGCTGGGGTGAAGTTGATAAATGGGATTGCTTGCGCACGGTGAGTTCAGGAATCCCATCGGCGATTGACACAGCATCATCATGCATCAGTAAATCAAAGTGCTCTTGCAGCTCTTTTACTGCTTCTGTTTGGTAGTTACCTGGTAGCACCAAGGATTTTTGTGTATAGCAAACTGCAAAAAAGCCGACTGAAAATAGGTAACTGTCACTAAAACACAGTGCGATGCGCTCAGCGTTATGCGTTGAGAGCATTTTTGCATAGCAGGCAACATCATGCTGAAACTCAGCCCAACTAATGGTGTTCTCATGATCGAACGCAACTGGGGTAGTGGCAGAACGTGACGCGCAGAGTAAGTTCTCTAGTGACACAAAGTCATTGGAGGATAAATGCATGATGTCTAGTGATCCTTACGAATAAACTGGCGAACTACCCATTCGACCGCCATTAACAGGCCAGCCAGTACATAGCTGATGAAACCGTTGTAGAGCGTCCAAATTTCTAAAGATTGAAAGCAGGTATAGAGTGCTATCAGTCCATTTAAAATGAAGAAACCGCACCAAATTGCAGTAACTTTACGGGTGTAAACCACCCCACTTTCTGGCAAATTAGGCTCTTGAAGGCGAGCTAGGCGCTCAATGATGGTTTGTGGCTGCTTAAAGCTGGATGCGAACACAATCAGCATACATAGGTTAACGACAACAGGGTAAAACGTCATCCATCCATGTTGCTTAAATAGGATGCTAAGGCCGACCAATGAAATCCCAATTATCGCGCTGATCTGAGCAACAGATTTAAGTTCTTTAAGCTGGGTTCGTTGAACGGACAGCAGCCGAATTCCCAAGGCGAAGATAAGTATTATCCCCACCAAGGAAATACCATAGCGTTCTATGCCAAAATAGATTGCAAATGGGTAGGCAAGCAGAACAACTGCGGACAAGATTGTCAGCAATTGACGCATTAGGCTTCCTTAAGAAGCTCTGTCACTGCGTTTACTACGTCATCAACCGTGCGAACGGTACTGAATTCCGCAGGTTTGATCTTTTTGCCTGTTACATTCTGTAGGTGAACCACAAGATCCACAGCATCAATGCTATCTAAATCTAGGTCTTGGTATAAGTGTGCTTCTGGCACAATATCCGCTGCATCAATTTCAAACAATTCTTCAAGTGCATTTTTCACTTGGTCAAATACTTGTTCTTTGTTTACATCTGTCATGAAAGTACCTACGAATTATTCACTTGTTTGGGCAGAGATATAGTTAGCAAGATTGCTTACCGATGCAAAGTGCTCACGGGTATTCGAGTCGTCTGCATCAATAACAATGTTGTACTTTTTCTTGATCGCCAAACCTAGTTCGAGCGCATCAATAGAATCCAAACCTAAGCCGTCGCCGAATAAAGGCGCGTCAGTTTCAATATCTTCAATGGTTAAATCTTCTAGATTAAGCGCATCAATTATAAGTTGTTTGATTTCGTTATGTAGTTTTTCCACTTGGACCTGCTTGTGACTATGGGTTTTCAGGAAAGAGTGTGTCAGCCAAATGCTGTTGTAAACGGCGAGCCGCTAGCGTTGGGGTCGTAGTTTGCTTGATAAAAGGCTCAACCTCAACTTTATCCTTAACTTCAACGAGGAAAAAAGGCTTGGTTGGGGGTACTTGATACCACTTTTTCTCTTTTGTGAGAAAACTCGGAGAGACTGTGATATGTACTAGACGTAAATCTCGCTTTGTGCGCACGGCTATTTGTGCCGAACCACGTTGTAATTTAGATTCAACACCGGGCGTTGTTCGTGTGCCTTCAGGGAAAACTAATAATACGTTCCCTTGATCAAAGCGCTGTTCACAAATAGACAATAAATCATCCGGTGTTTCGTTTGGAATATACCCAGCAGCTTTTACGATATGTTTCATAAATGGATTTACCCATATCGCTGATTTTACTAAGCAATCACAACGTTCGAGTTGAGAGGCGATGAGCACATAATCTATTAAGCTTGGGTGATTAGCGACAATCAAACAATTTCTATCATTTTTTAATATATCAGCGCCAACGATCTTGTAGTCAATCGCGCCAGTAAACTTCATCGTTTGACAGAAGAAATTAAACGAACGCTGTATTGCACCTTGAACTCTATATTCGGTTTCCGTCTGTCCTTTCGATAATAATCGAATAATAGGAATCACAATAAAGCTGAGGACTAAGCCTCCGAGTCCAAAAACAGTAAAACAGAATCCAGTAGCGAATACGCGCCAATATTGATTGAGCATTCTCATTAGCGCTTCCAATGCCAAGATTGGTGAGGAGAATGAATATGCCATTCATTCTGTGGTGATAAGTAGTGACGGATAAACTCTAAACCTTGAGGCAGTGCAGAGTTACTTTCTTCCGTTGATTCACAAGCAGAGATACTAATCTGTTCACCGTTTGAAAGGACTAGCCCAAGGCCATAGCCGCGGTAAACCTGAGCTTCATAGGTTGTGTAGGGCTCAGGTAAAGGTTCGTCAAAGTCTATGACGAGCACTTTATGATCTGGGTGTTCGTCAAGATAAAGCCAAGCTTCTAGAATCGCACTTTGGAACGTGTTTTCTGCCGCAGAAATGGAGGTCAAAGGAATCGGTTTTTTCGTTGCAATGGTTGCGAGGCCAGCGGCAGTATTGTGCACGGACTGAGCAAATGCCATTGGAGACGCCTCTTCTCCTTGTAGTATCTCTTTAATGAGTAAGGCACTACGTTGTAACTCACCATGTCGGCTAGAAAAAACTAAGTAATCAACCTTATGTTCATTCAATAACTCAATCGCCGTTTGTACCGCAAGTTTGGACAAATTGCTCATTCGTCGGCGCATCATTGGCGGAATTGCAGATGTAATCAGTTTACTTTCTTCTGGCCACTGCAAACTAATTGCCCAATTTTCCCAATCTTGAGACAGCGAGAATCCGTTAGAATGCGCGAGCCATGAATCGATATTAAATGAAATGTTTAGAACTGATGTTGGCATAATAGATTGAATTGTTGTGTTTACAGCGAAATACTATTACCGACTTACAAACCTAATAAGGAATTATTAATATGTCACCACTTAAGTTACTCAGCTCACTATTGCTTGCTTTATTACTTGTCGGATGTGGGCGTGTTCAGCCAGTAATGAATGTTGAGGATACTCCAGTTGGATATAATCTTCAAAGTAAACAAGTTAAGATGGCGATTATGCAAGCGGCAACGAATCGCGGTTGGGTTGTGGAAGAAGTTAATTCAGGTGAACTTAACGCCAAAATTCACGTTCGCTCGCATTATGCGGAAGTCAAAATTCCATATAACGCTAAATTCTACTCCATTCTTTATCTCAACTCAGATAATTTGAAAGCAGAAGGTGGCAAAATCCATCGCAACTACAATCGTTGGGTGAACAACCTGAATGTAGATATTAAACGTCAACTGTCGCTAGTCGCAGCGGCTGAGTAAGAAATTAGAAGATAAATAGTTAGGTTTTTCGTGCTAGATAAAAATAAAGATCGATTTAACGCTTTACAGGCAAAGACAGAAGCTCAAAAGCTTTCATTTGCACCCATTGCATTCCACACCGCCAGAACGTTGCGTGATATCGGTGTTTTAAAGGCACTAGATAATGCAGGTAGCCAAGGTTTGCCCGCTGAGACAATTGCGCAGCAAACAGGTGTTTCTGAATATGGTGTCAAAGTCCTTCTGGATATGGCGATCAGTGCTGATATCGTTTTATGGGAAAAGCCTAACTATTCTTTAGCTAACTTAGGTTACTTTATTCTTCATGATGGAATGACTAACGCCAACATGGATTTCACTGCTGACGTTTGTTATGCGGCTATGATGCACTTAACAGAGTCCATTGTGGAAGGTAAGCCTGCTGGCCTTAAAGAGCTTGGTGAGTGGGAAACCATTTATCAAGGCTTGTCAGAGTTGCCGGAAAAAGCAAAACAAAGTTGGTTTAAGTTTGATCACTTCTACTCTGATCGTTCGTTTCCGATCTTATTAGAGGAAGTGTTCAAAGATAAACCAAAAACCTTAGTGGATATTGGTGGGAACACAGGTAAGTGGGCAATGCAGTGTTGCAATCATAATGCGGACGTTGAAATTACTATTGTTGATCTTCCTCAGCAGCTGGAAATGGCGATGGCTAATGCTGAACTCAATGGTCATTCTCACCGTGTTACTCCGTTTCCAGCCAACATGCTTGATAAGAAGCAAACATTACCTGAACACGCTGATGTATGGTGGATGAGTCAGTTCTTAGACTGTTTTTCACCGATGGAAATCTTAAGCATTTTGAAGCGGGTTAAAAACCAGCTACGTAGTGGTGATTCAGTTTACATCCTAGAGTTGTTCTGGGATGCGCAAAAGTATGATGCCGCCTCATACAGCTTAAATGCGACGTCGCTTTACTTTACGTGTCTTGCGAATGGTAACAGCCGTTTCTACCGCAGTGATGATTTCCTTGAGATCATTGAAGAAGCGGGTTTGGTGGTCGAAGAACGCACTGACAATATTGGCCTTGGCCACACATTATTAAAATTAAAAGCGCAATAAATGGTCATCTGACCGTGAGCGAGTGAACAGTCGTTATGTATAAAGAAAATACCCAAGTTTTAGTTGTCGGGGCTGGGCCGTCTGGCTCTACCGTTTCTGCGTTACTTCATGCGCAAAATATTAAGGTTACTGTGATTGAAAAAGCGCAGTTTCCTCGTTTTTCTATTGGCGAGAGCTTGTTACCCGCTTGCATGGAAGTTGTTGAGCAAGCTGGCATGTTAGATGCGGTTAACGCAGCTGGTTTTCAGTATAAAGATGGCGCAGCGTTTAGACGTGAGGGCGTGTACACCCAATTCAATTTTACTGACAAGTTTACACCAGGGCCTGGCACAACCTTTCAAGTTCAGCGCGGTAACTTTGACAAGGTGCTTGCCGATAGTGCCGAAGATCAAGGCGTTGAAATTCGTTATCAACATGAACTTTTAGCGATGGAATTTGTAGGCGAGCGTTCCCTTTTAACCGTTAATGATGCTGAAGGTAACCCATATCAAATAGAAGCTGACTATGTGTTAGACGCAAGCGGCTTTGGCCGTGTGTTACCGAGAATGCTTAGTCTTGAAGAGCCTTCATGTTTGCCTCCACGTAAAGCGATTTTTACTCATGTTGTAGACAATATTGATGCATCAGATGTTCAGTATGATCGTGATAAAATTCTGATTTCAGTACACCCCGATAATCATGATGTCTGGTATTGGTTGATTCCTTTCTCAAACGGTATTTGTTCGTTCGGTGTTGTTGGTGAACCTGAGTTTTTCGACAGCTACCCTGAAGATAAAATAGCGGCGATTAAGCAACTAGCCAATGAAGAACCAGGTCTACAACAATTGCTTGCTAATGCTGAATACCCGAATCCAGCCGGTGAACTTGGCGGTTATTCTGCTAATGTGAAGCACCTTGCGACGCCACATTATGCATTGCTTGGTAACGCGGGTGAGTTCCTTGATCCTGTATTCTCATCTGGTGTGACTATTGCCATGAAGTCGGCTCAGTATGCAGCAGAATGTGTGGTACGTCAGTTGAACGGTGAGAAAGTCGATTGGCAGCAAGATTACGCACAACCTCTGATGGTAGGAGTGAACACCTTTAGAACATATGTTGAAGGTTGGTACAACGGCACTCTGCAAGATGTCATTTTTTACCAAAACCCAAATCCACGTATCAAACAAATGATAAGTTCAATTCTAGCTGGCTATGCTTGGGATGTTGATAACCCGTATGTTAAGCACAGTTCGCAGAGGCTAAAGACGCTGGCTGAGATCATTCGTGAAGAGCAAACCGCATAAGGATTGATTTTCCTCAAGGGTCTTCATAGCGAAATATCTGCCTTTTGCTTGTACAAGAGCATCTACGAGATAGCTTTCTGAAAAAAGTCGCCATGTTAGCCAAGTAATAAAAAGCCCTGAATTGTTTATATCAGGGCTTTTTAATTCGGGATTAATCTTCTTCTACCAAGCTCACATCATCTGAGTAGTCCTCAATGCTGCTAGCATCAGGCTTGGTGCGGCCATTTAAGGTATGAAAACGCTTACGGCCACGCGCAAGTTGAATGTACTTCAACCAAACACGTTCTAGTTTTGATTTCGCTTTTCCTGGGTGGACCAGTACTTTAACGAAATGTTTTTCTTCCGCATTTTCAGCTTGCAGTTCGCCAGACTCTAAGCCCAGCATGGTATCACCATAAAGGGTTAGGATTTCTTCCTCTGCAAGCGTAAAATCACCCGACTTAGCAAAGCCTCGTGGGAATTTAGTGTTGTCGTAAAAACGTTTTTTGCCATGACGAAATTGAGTGTCTGACATTTTGGTAGCCTCTATAAATACCTACATGTGGAACTAGAGCGAAAAGTAGGCGGAAAATTCATAAAAGAAAAACAAAACCTTTTTATCTTAACTATTGAATAGTTTTATTAAATTTAGATAACACTTTAGTGATTGAAAGATTATAAAATTTCACCGCACTTGCTAACCTTACAAGATTGTCGGTAGAGGTAATCCAATGGACGTAAAAGTCTTTAGAACGTTTTTAGAACTGGCTCAAGTCAGGCATTTTGGTAAAGCAGCAGAAAACCTGTACATCACCCAAGCAGCGGTGAGTGCTCGTATTAAGCAACTGGAAAGTTACTTTGATACTCAGTTGTTCATTCGTGACCGCAACAACATCAAGTTGACCTCATCTGGTGAGCGTTTAATTGGCTATGCAGAAGTGATGGTCAGCACTTTGCAGCAAGCAAAACTAGAACTCTCTCTTGAAAGCGGTAAAGCCCTTCAGCTGACTTTAGGCGGTACGCCTAGCGTTTGGGATGCTTACTTACAGAACTGTTTAAGCTTGGTCACTGATCAGTTTGAAGGCTATGGTTTTATGGCAGAGATCATGGGCCGTGAAGTGCTGAATCGTCAGTTGCAAGAGCGTACACTGGATATGGCGTTTGCATTTGACCAAATTAAAGCAGACGAGCTTAACTGCAAGAAAGTCGCTGATGTGGTGCTGATTTTGGTGTCGACCCGAGAAGAAGCATTAGAGACCGTATTTGAAGATAAGTACGTTTATGTCGATTGGGGGACGAAGTTTGCTTCTGAGCATGCTGAGCGACATCCAAAGATTCCAGCGCCATACTTACGTACATCGACAGCGCGTATCGCTCTAGACTTCATCCTTGAAAAGGGAGGAAGTGCTTACTTACCTGCGTCACTTGTTGAGCCGTTCTTAGCGAGTGGGCAGTTGTTCAAAGTACAAGGTGTTGAAGATTGGTATCGTCCGATTTACCTCAGCTACCGCAAAGCGAGTACGTCGGTAGATGCGATTAAACAAGTTGAAGAGCTAGTTAAGACGATTGACCCAGTAACCGCTTACAGTTTGCAGCAGATGGCCGACCTTCCTGTTGATGAAGAGTAAGTCATAATCAGTCAACTGAATAGATTAAAGCCTCGGAAGTCCGAGGCTTTTTCGTATCTATGAGCCGTTGCGTTGGATAAAAAGCCCATCTAGCAAAGAATTCCTAGGCAGTGGATTGACGCAAACGTATGAGGCTGCGTCATCTAGATGGCATGAAAGGTCACTTACGGGCAAAGAACAGTGCATACAAGCTCGGTATAACGAGTAGAACAACGGGGAGCGAGAACAATAGACCGTAGCCAAGTGTGAGTGACATTGGTCCCATGTACACGTCGGTTCCACCAAGGCCATAAGCTAAAGGCAACAGTCCTACCACCGTTGTGACCGACGTCAATAAGATTGGGCGAAGACGGCTTACAGAGGCGTTGATAACTGCGTCCATAGCTTGTTGACCTTCTTGTCTTAATTCATTAATGCGATTGATCAACACCAGTGAATTGTTCACGACAACGCCAGTCATACCGAGTACACCAATCAAGGCAAACAAGGAGAGTGCTTGCATGTGGACGACTAGTGCCATCAAAGACGCTATCACAGCAAATGGAATCACAGCCATGACCAATAGTGGTTGTAGCAACGAGTTAAACATCACGGCAAGGACAAAGAAAATCGCTACCATTGCGGCAGGGAAAGCCACCATAAAGCCACTCATGGTTTCATTGGTATTCTCTGCTTCACCACCGACGTCAATGGTGACACTCTGTGGATATTGACCGGCCAGTTCAGTGACAAGTTGCTCTGACAATGTCACAGGTGAAAGTGACTCATCAGTAATTTGTGCGGTCACTGTGACTTCACGTTCACCGTTGTAGTGTTTTATAAGCCGAGGTGCTTCAATTTCTTCCACTTTTGCTAGTCGGCTAAGTGGTACGTGCTTACCTTCCGCAGTATAGATTTTGGTGGTTTTTAATTTTTCAAAATCACGATGCTCTTCATTAAGAATGACACGTATATCCACTTCTTGGTCGCCAAGCCAGGTAGAGGTGACAGAGTCCCCATCAAAAGCAATTCGCAGAGCAGAAGCGAGATCTGAGACCGTTAGGTTATATTTGGCTAACCAATCGTATTGCGGCACGATATTTAACTGAGGATCTTTAAGTGCTTCATTGTTAGTGACGCCGCTGATTCTTGATTGTTTGTTTAGCCAGTCCGACACTAATGTGACGGCTTGATCTCGCTCCGTTGTGGTACCGCCTAATACTCTAATTTCTACAGGTTCCCCCGGTGGTGGACCGCCAGCATCAATAGAAAACTTGACGAAGAGCTGCTGCGTTGATTTTGCTAGATGCGCATTTAAGCTCTTGATGATCTCGGCGGCCGTTCGGTCACGTTGCTCGTAGTTCGTTAATGTAATGACACCAGTGCTAACCGGTGAAGAATAAGTAAGCTCATAACTAGCAAGCTCATTCTTTGGTAGTTCGTTTATGGCTTGCTCTACTGCTTGATGCGCAGAACGAATTTCGTTTAATGGTGTACCAGGCTTAGCTTCGGTATAGACTTCAATGTATTTTGCCGCTTCCGATGGGAAGATATCTATTTTTAATGTTGAGATCAGCCCCGCTGATGCAATGCTGACTCCCAGAGCAGCCAGAATGACACTTTTCTTAAACCTCAAAGCTTTGGTTAATAGGCGGCGGTAACCATGGCTAATGCCGTTAAACTTGCCCTTTGAGTTGCCTTTTTTACTTTCCAATGCACCGGATAAGTGTGCCGGAAGGGTGATCGTACACTCCATCAGCGAGAACAGCAGCGCTGCGATTACGGTGATAGGAATAACGAGTACCGCTTTACCCATTGTTCCAGGAATGAACATCATCGGAATAAATACCAATGCTGTGGTTGATAGGCTCGCAATGATAGGCTTGACCACCTTTTTCGTGCCCGACACAGCGGCATCTAGACCTGATTTCCCCTTTTCTTTTTCTTGGTAGATACTCTCAGCGACGATCACTGAATCATCGACAATAATACCGATCACTAACAGCAGTGCCGCTAAAGTAATGCTATCAAGGTTAAGCCCTAACATTGGGAGGACAGCAAGCACCCCTAGAATACAAAATGGAATAGAGAGCGAAACCCAAAACGCAACCTGACGCTTTAGCACCATACTCAATACGATAAGAACCAGTGCTAGACCAATGACTCCATTCATTGACACGATCGAAAATCTGTTTTGCATATCGTCAGCGAGGTTCATACCGTAATCAAATTGGTACTGAGTGACGAAACGTTCTTGTTCTGAACTGATCAGGTTCTTGACGTTATCAACCGTAGTGATTATGTCCGCACTGCCACTGTTCGTTACTGAGAAAAGTACTGCGGATTGACCATTTAGTAGACCGAGTTGAGTGGCTTTGGCAAATGTATCTTCCACATTCGCAACATCAGACACTTTGACAATCGTACCGTTACTAAGGGCTTTAACGACGATATCACCAATATCTTCGGCAGATTGAACCTGAGTCATGGTGACGATTTTCTGCTCATTATTCCATGATTCGACCACTCCGCCAGACTGAGACAGGTTATGTTGTGAAATGGCTGTGCTGACTTCACTTAACGACACTTGGTAACGACTCGCTTTGGTCGGATCTATCTCAACCCAAAACTCGCGCTCGTTGTATCCACTCATGGAAACAGAGCTGACTCCTGAGACATCGAGTAGGCTTTTCTCTAATTGACGGGCGTAATGCTGTAGCGCCGCTGCATCGTCATTGTCTTGCGCTAGGCTCACGCCAAAAGTCAGTACCTCAAATGAGGAGGTCTGCCTTTGAGTGACGACTGGTGGACTCGTAATGTCTTTGGGTAAACCGCTGACACGGTCAACCGCTTGCTGGATGTCTCGTAATATCTTGGCAGAGTCTTCGCCTTCGTTGAATTCCAACTCGATAAAGGACTGTCCATCCGTAGATTCAGAGATAAAGTGATTGATGCCTTGAACGGTGCGCAACTCTTTCTCTATCGGATTAGTGATATTGAGTTCGACATCTTGAGCGGTAGCGCCAGGGTATTGGGTGATGATGTCCGCGGAATCAAATGCAACATCCGGATACTCTTGGAGCTTGAGTGTTGTGAGCGATGCCGCGCCGAGTAACAGAACCATAAGGGTAATGATTCGAGCAAGAAAGCCCCGTTGAGCGAAGTAAGCAATCATAATTTAGGACCTATTGATTTGATTCGGTGATGTCGGTTGAGGCATAAATAGACATCCCTGGCTTTAGCGAGTAATCGTGGTTATTGATTTCGACCTCAATCGGGTAGGCATGAGCATTGGCATCCATTTCGACACCTATGCGTTTTACTACCGATTGAATCTTTTTGGATGGCTCAGTTTCAGACCAAACTTCAATGGCTTGACCAACGTTCAAAGATGTCATGTCATATTCGCTTGCTAAAAGCTTGATGGTAACGGTGTCAATGTTGACCAATTGATATAGCAGGTCCCCTTGGTTTACCCATGCACCTTCTTCGGCACTTCGGCTGACAATGAAGCCGCCCATTGTCGATGTTACTTTGGTGTCATCGAGGTTTTGCCTAGCCTGTTCTAATTCAATTTCAGCCAGTTGGAGATTGGCTTTGGCATTCAAGTATTCAGCTTTGGCGGTATCGAGGTCATTGGCGGACAAGCTGTTCTTTCGCACTAATTCTTGGAAACGCTCAAAAGTGGTTTGTTTGAGGTGTAAATCAGCTTGAGCGAGCTCTAGGCCAGCCTGTTTCTTGGACAACTCGAAGTCGAAGTTTTGAGTTTTGATGTTCGCCAGTAAGGCGTTTTGATCAACTTTATCACCCGGTTCGAAGTTTGCGCTTTCTACAACGCCGTTAACTTCAGCAACGACGCTTTGTCTATTCTTGCTTTCTACTTGACCGATGAGCTCGACAGCGAGTGCAGGTGCAGCAATAAGCATTGTTGCTAAAGAAAGCGTTGTTAGTTTTGCATTCATGATGATTTCCCCGTGATTTCTTGGGGGAGATTTTCATCTTGGCTATGTCGAGTTTTTGTCGAATTGGATTCGACAATAAAAAGAATATCACCCACACTAATTTCGACATAAATTCGACACCGGTTACATGAGCATTAAATAGTACAGTTGGAAGGGGTAAACCATGATTGAAGGCAGTCGTATTCTCGTTGTGGAAGACAATGAAGAATTACAAGGTATCTTGGCGGATTTTCTTGAAGTGAAAGGTGCAGAGGTGGACTTTGCCAGCAATGGTGAACTTGGTGTGAATCTCGCGCTGGAAAGTGAGTTTGATGCGATCATTCTTGATGTCATGATGCCAAAAAAGGACGGTTTTCAAGCCGCACAAGAGCTTAGGGAGCAGGGCTGTACCACTCCGATTCTAATGCTGACGGCACTCAATGGACAACAAGACTTGCTATCGGGCTTTGATTCGGGCATTGATGATTTCGTCACGAAACCCTTCCAGTTTCCAGAACTAGAAGTTCGTTTAAGCGCCTTAATCAAACGTTTCAAAGGTAAAGTTGCCCGTACCCAATTGGCATTTGGTGACCTAGTCATTGATGAAAAGGCGCATACCATTGCACGAGACGGAAAGGCTTTAGACATCACTCCGGCCATGTATCAAATTCTATTGATGTTGGTGAAAGCCCAGGGAGAGGTCGTTTCTCGAGATGCGTTAATTCATCAATTGTGGGGAGAAGATGCACCTGACAAAGATGTACTGCGCAGTCATATCTATTTGCTGAGGAATGTGCTTGATAAGCCGTTTGAATTTTCTATGCTGGTGACGGTTCCTAAGTTTGGTTTTAAGTTGGTGACACAATGATCCTGACCAAAAGCGCATTCAAGAAAAAGCGTGGTAACTCAATCGAAGATGTGAAATCGCGTTTGCTGACGACATTCTCTGTCATTGCTCTCACCACATCATTTATTGTCTTTTTTGCCTTTTCTATTCGCTTAGTTTTTTATGAAGATAATCAAATAGAAAATCACTTAAAGTCTTTTCGAGATATTGCCTTAAAGCATTATGAATTAGATCAGGTGGCAAGTGCTGAGCTGAGTAAGCATGTGACGGCCTATTACCAGACGGACGCGTTACCCGATAAGTTCCGTGGACTACTCCCTTATAAGCCGAACGAAGTGACTCGCTTTCGTTCTTTTGATTTTGATGGCTATATGGTTTTCCACCAAATGTTTGATTATCAAGGAAAGCGCCTGCCGCTTTACTTGACGATCGACTCCAGAGCAATCGACTTTGGTGATGACAGTTGGGACGCCTTGATGGTGATTTCTATGCTGTTGATGATCTTTTTGATCACCGTACTTCGCTATTCCCTAAAACGAGTCTTTGATGGGCTAATGTCTCCAATTTCTGATTTGAGTCATCAGCTTGCGACACATAGAGAAGAAGACTTTTCAACGTCTAAACATGCCATTGATGAGTTAAAGCAGCTGACCGCCCATCTTAATAGTTATTCGCATATGAAGGAGCGTGTAGCTAAGCAGGAATTGATGTTTGCTAAATATGCTAGTCATGAATTGAAGACTCCTATTTCTGTCATTTTAGGTGCAGCGAACCTTCAAGCGATGAAGAATGATCCTGAATTTCAAGTACGCCAGCGGGAGCGTATATTGAAAGCGGGTAAGGGAATGCAAGAGACGATTGAAGTACTGCTCAATATCGTGAAGCAAGAGAACGCGACTCAAAGCAAACAAGAACACCCTATTTTGGAGTCACAACTCGGGTTAGACATCTATCGTAATAAGCTTGCTTCTGGCGTGACCTTGAATGTTTCGGTGGAGGAGGAGTGCACTTTGAATATGCCAGTGAGTGTTCTTAACATGGTGTTGAAAAACCTATTGGATAACGCGATCAGATTTACTGAAGCCGGTAGTATCACTTTATGTATTGGCCACGATAAAATTGAGGTGATAGACACCGGGCGAGGGTTAAGTGAAGAACCAGAAACAGATCATGGGCTAGGGTTATTGATTGTAGAACGAATCTGTCAGAGTTATGGCTGGGGATTTTCGTTACAAGACAGCCCACAACAACAGGGCTGTCTTGCACAGTTAATACGATTAGAGACTCATTAAACTCTCGATCGATTCCTCTATGCTCATTTCATGGAAAGAGCGTATAGACTGACCATCAAAAGCATCAATCAGTATACGGTCTATATTGGTGGGACCGTGATCGTCAATAATGCCGAGTGTCTGCTCGACATTATCACACGTCATGGTGAGATCGTCTTTAAGCACAATAGTGCAAGAGTGCAGGTTCATAGCCAACTTCCTTATTATTTATTTGTCTGCACTCTAATCCTAGAAGAAGAATATAGGTTGGTAAATTCGCTTGAGTTCCGAAAATGGCTAGTATTTAGATGGTGAAGTTTTAAACTTTACATAACAGTCTGAAGAATAGCAGAAAGATAATGGAAACCGGGCACACCACATTAACAAAAAAAGATTGTCATATTGCTCGAATGGCGAGGGATCGTCGTTTTGATGGCCGTTTTTACGTAGCGGTGAAAACAACAGGTATTTTCTGTCGACCGATCTGTCCAGCCAATTTGCCTAAAGAAGAAAATGTCGAATATTACCTCGATAAAGCTCAGGCACTTCAGGCTGGGTATAGACCATGTTTACGCTGTCGCCCTGACAGTGCACCAAGTTCTTGGGCATGGAAAGGTATCGAAGCAACTTTTCACAGGGCAGTTAGCCTGATCGAGCAGGGAGCACTGACTCACTCTTCACTTCTTGAATTGTCAGAGCGACTCGGCGTTTCAGATCGTTATCTACGTAAGCTATTTAATCAGCATATAGGAATGTCTCCCAAGCAATATGCGATTTGCTATCAGCTGATGTTTGCAAAACAACTGCTTCATACTAGTCACCTTTCGATAACCGACATTGCACTTGCGAGTGGTTTTAACAGTGTTCGTCGCTTTAATGATGCGTTTAAGCAGACAATGCGCCTCGCACCGAGCCAAGTTCGTAAAGAAACACAATCCGATGGTCGATTTAATCATATTGACCTTGCTTTCAGAGGACCACTAGATTGGCAGTATATGCTCGACTTTTATCAGCTCCGTTCAATCGGAGGACTAGAGAGAATTTCGAAAAACTCGTACGAACGAACTATTGAAATAGATGGTTGTAAGGGATGGTTCTCTATCGCGAATACCAAACCCGGTGTCATGAGGGTTGAGTTCAAACTCGACGATATGAAGAAACTACGTTTACTGGTCAACCAAATTCGCCGTATGTTCGATCTAGACAGCGATATATTGCAAATAGAAGATCTCCTATCTTCCATTGAACCGACGCTTATTAAGCGATCAGGAATCCGAATTCCCGGTGTATGGAGTCCTTGGGAGGCAGGGGTAAGAGCTATCTTAGGTCAGCAAGTGTCAATTAAGGCTGCTATTGGTCAATTGAACTTGCTCGTGAACACCTTGCAACCATCGGGAATCACTCATTTTCCTACACCTACAGAAGTGAACCAAGCTGACTTGTCGTTTCTAAGGATGCCACAAAGCCGAAAAGAGACGCTGGCGAGGTTTGCGAATTATATGATTGACCATCAAGAACAACCGTTAGAAGATTGGCTACGTTTAAAGGGGATTGGTCCTTGGACGGTCAACTATGCACGATTGCGTGGGAGTAGTGAGCCAAACTGTTTCCTTGATAGCGATTTAGTGGTCAAAAAAGCGTGTGAGTCCTTTACTCAATTAACTTCCGACGCAGTCTCTCCATGGGGGAGCTACGCGACATTTCATTGCTGGAGCAATACATGAACAATCGTTATACCCACTTTGCGTCGCCTTTGGGGACAATAACGCTACAAGCGAATGAGCAAGGCCTATTGGGCGCATGGTTTGAGACTCAGACCACACAACCAGAAAATTTGGGTGAGTATACTAAGTCTGATCCTATACTAACTAATAGTATCAACCAGTTAGAGGAATATTTCTCGGGGAAACGTACTACGTTCGACTTACCAATAGCTGCGCAAGGTACAGAGTTCCAAAAACAAGTGTGGCATGCACTAACGACCATCCCATACGGCCAGACGTGGAGCTATCAAGACTTAGCGGATGCGATCGGCAATCCCAAAGCGGTAAGAGCGGTTGGGTTGGCCAATGGGAAAAATCCGATTTCGATTATTGTTCCATGTCATCGCGTTATTGGTAAAAATGGCAAGCTCACTGGCTATGCTGGTGGTGTTGAACGAAAAGCTAAACTTTTAGAGCTGGAGAAAGTGGAGTAATTCATGAGAACAAAACACTGGAAAGTGACCCTTGGTGTTGTCGGCTTGATGTCTACTGTTCTATTGGGCTGCTCAGAAGAAAAAGCTGAGAGAATGCTCAATAAAAAAACTTACTCATTTATCGGTGTTTACGAGAACCAGCACAATGGTGATTTGCTTGAGTTTAGCGACGCGCAAGTGACCGTAATCAAAGACGACGGTGATAGCTTTACCAAACCATTCGAAGTTAAAGATAATAACCTCATCATACAGATGCGGAATAACTCTAAAGAAAAGCGAGACGATATTGTCATGCGTATTCATGGCGATAACGAGCTGTTAACTTGCAGTGTCTGTGCTAAATATCAACTGTCGAGTACTTGGTTGAAACGCTATGAATAACATGACTTCCAAGGTTAATCCCCATATCGAAAAGAGCTGCTCAATGGCAGCTCTTTTTATATTGTTTTTAAGGATGGTTAGGTAAATAACGCCGAATTCATCATTAAATGGACTGCGATACTGGCGGCATAACCGATGGCAATGACGGGCATCCACTTAAGGTGACCAAAGAAGGTATATTTACCATGTGCAGCCCCCATCAATGCAACTCCTGCTGCTGAACCTATTGATAACAAGCTACCTCCGACCCCAGCAGTCAATGTAACAAGCAACCAGTTCCCCATATCCATTGCGGGTTCCATGGTTAGTACTGCAAACATCACTGGAATGTTATCGACAATAGCAGACAAAATTCCCACCATCACGTTAGCCCAAATAGGGTCCCATTGGGTATACATGACCTCAGAGATTAACCCTAAATAGCCGAGTAAGCTCAGCCCGCCGACACACATCACAACACCATAGAAGAACAGTAGAGTGTCCCATTCGGCATGAGAAACACGTCTGAATACATCGAATGGGACAACTGAACCTAACCGTTTTAAAGCGAGATCGTCGCGGTTCTCGATCGCTTTAGCCGCTTTCTTGTGTAGAGATGCCTTGAGTGTTCTGCGCAGAAAGAAACCAAAGAACTGCAAATAGGCCAGTCCCATCATCATGCCAATGACTGGCGGGAAATGAAGTACCGCGTGGAAGGCAACGGCGGTCGCGATAGTGAGGATAAACAGGGCAACGATGCGTCTGGCACCTCGCTTTAACTCGACGTGTTGGTGGACCACATTTGGACTCGTGTTCGGAACAAATAGCGACATGATGATCGCAGGAAGTACATAGTTCACAACGGATGGAATGAACAAAGGCATAAACTCAGCAAAGGAAACATGACCAGCTTGCCACACCATTAGGGTTGTGATGTCGCCAAACGGGCTGAATGCGCCCCCTGCGTTAGCCGCAACAACAATGTTGATACACGCTAAGTTAATAAAACGGGGGTTATCGCCACCGACTTTCATTACCACTGCACACATTAAAAGTGCTGTGGTGAGGTTGTCCGCGATTGGCGAGATAAAGAAAGCCAAAATACCGGTTAGCCAAAAGAGGGTTTTAAAATTAAATCCCTTACCCACCATCCAAGCTTGTAGGGCATCAAACAGACGTCGCTCTTCCATAGCACTTATGTACGTCATGGCAACAAGCAGGAATAGCAGCAGCTCAGCATATTCGAGCAAGTTATGCTCTAGAGCGGCTTTGGCGATCTCGATTTGATCATATTGAGAATAAACATAACCAATCATTGCCCAAATTAAACCCGCTGCGAGCAACACAGGCTTAGATTTGCGTAATTGCAAGTATTCCTCGAGCATCACCAGCGCATAAGCAAAACCAAAGATAATCAAAGCGGCGTAGCCAATGGTTGAATCAGTTAATGGTAGAGTTTGGTTGGTAGTAGTGGCGGCAAAAGCAGATACGGGCAGTAAAAAAAGGGCAACAAAAATGGACCACGACATTTTCATACTTTCACTCCTTGAAAGTTTTTGGAAAGTTGTTGTTTTTATGGTGAATCCATTCTAGTGAGTAATTGATAACTGATATGTGAAGTAAGTTTGATCTGTTTAAATTGTCACCGGTTAATTAACCGATTATGACTAAAGTATGAATCTTTATGATATGCAATGTTGATTTTTATGGTTGGGTCGATGTTCTGTTTATGGCGTTAATCACAAAATATGATAGCGGGTTGAAAGTTATTAATAGTTTGTATCACTATTTGATTATGATCATCACTACCGGTATGACTTTGACTCAAGATCCTATGTGTTCTGTTCCACATAAGAAAAACATAGGTGATTTATGTCCAATCCAACTCAGAAAGAGCGCAAGGTTACGTGGGGATGCTACGTTGCCCTAGCGTTTGCGGTGGTATTCTTTTCAGGCTTAATGAAGTCAAATGAATGGTACGGTGTACTCGATTTTACGACGCTAAATGGTTCATTTGGTAAAGTTGCTTACGACGTCAAAGATACCGCAGAAGGTGTCGAAGCAGCGACTACTTCTTTACGTGGTAAAGGCGGTAGCGGTGCTCGCGACGGCTTTATCTTTGCGTTAACTCTTATCCCAACTGTAATGTTCGCTCTTGGTGTTATCAACGTTCTTGAACATTACGGTGCTTTAGATGCCGCTCGTAAGCTTCTTACTCCTCTACTTCGTCCACTAATGGGTATCCCTGGCAGCTCGGGCCTTGCTCTAATTGCATCTCTACAAAGTACTGATGCAGGTGCTGCGATGACTCGTCAATTGAAAGACGAAGGGCGACTCACGAAACGTGAAACCGATGTCTTCACAATGTTCCAGTTCACAGCAGGTGCAACCATCGTTAACTTCTTCTCTTCAGGTGCAGTGCTGTTTACTCTGACTTTGGCTGACGGTTCGACAGCAGTAACTACTTCAATTGGTCTAGCGGTCGCAATTATGTTCGTGTTCAAGTTTGTTGGTGCGAACCTATTCCGTATCTACCTAAACCTGACTGAAGGGAAAGCAGACAAAGAAGACAAAAACAACGATGCCCAGAACCTAAAAGAGGAGACAGCATAATGAGCGAAGTTAAAGCAAGAAAACCAATGGTTACTGATATTTTCGTTGAAGGTGCTAAGAAAGGTTGGGTTATCGCAACAACATCAACCGTACCGAATGTATTGATGGCATTCGTGATCATTAAAGCGCTACAAATTACAGGTGCGTTAGATGCGATGGGGACGATCTTTGCCCCTATCATGGCGGTATTTGGTCTTCCTGGTGAAGCTGCAGCGGTTCTAATCGGTGCGTGGATGTCGATGGGTGGTGCAGTTGGCGTTGTCATCACATTGTTTGACCAAGGCATTCTAAACGGTGCTCACATTGCGATTTTAGCACCGGCTATCTACCTTATGGGCTCTCAGGTTCAGTACATGGGACGTATTATGGGCCCAATTGGTACTGAAGGCCGCTACATTCCAGTGATGATTGCTATCTCTGTTCTTAACGCGTTCGGTGCAATGCTTGTAATGAACTTGTTTGTGTAGGGTGAGCTATGAACTTCTCATTGAATGAATACTTGGAAGAGCTACGCCCTCTGATTGATGTCGATTGCGGTACCTACACTGTTGATGGTATTAAATTTATCGCTGATCAGTTTGAAGCAAAATTTGCCGAGCTAGTAGGCTGGCAGGTAAAGCGAGTTGACTGCGGTAAAGCAGGCGTTGGATTGGAGATTCGTAACAAACCTGAAGCAGAACACATTGATGTGATGCTGATTGGTCATATGGACACTGTATTCCCAGTCGGCACAGCGGAATTACGTCCAATGACAACCGATGCTGAAAAAGCGTATGGGCCGGGTGTATCTGACATGAAATCTGGCTTGCTGAACGTTGTTTATGCAATGCGTAACCTTGATCCATCAGTACTCGATAAGTTGTCGATTTGTATCTGCATGAATCCTGATGAAGAAACAGGGTCGCTCGACTCTGTGGATTGGATTCAAGCGACGGCTAAACACGCTAAAAATGTGTTGGTTGCAGAAGCGGCTCGTGCTGATGGTGGCTTAGTGAAAGCACGTAAAGGCATGGCCCGTTATAAGATGACCTTTAGCGGTGTCGCTGCTCATGCTGGCAACGAACCAGAAAACGGTCGTAGTGCTATTACAGAAATGGCGAATTGGATCATTGCGATTAATGCAATGACTAATTTTGAGTCTGGAACAACACTGAATGTTGGTATTGTTTCTGGCGGCGCTGGTGCGAATATCGTACCTGACCACGCTGAAGCGATTGTGGATGTAAGATTCTGGAGTAACTCGGAGTACGATGACGTTGATACTGAGCTGCACGCACTGACTCAGCGCCCATTTGTTGATGGTGTTTCTATCCAGCTAGAGCGAGAAGCGTACAAACCATCCATGGTACCAAGTGAGCAAACTCAAGGGTTGATGACATTGGTAGAGCAAGCTGCTGATGAGCTGGCCATCGACATCAATTGGAAAGAAGTTGGTGGCGGTTCCGATGCGAACAATACCGCAATCTTAGGTGTTCCAACTCTTGATGGGTTAGGTCCTATTGGTGCTGGCTTCCACAGTGATCAAGAATACCTGTTGTTAGAGTCGATTGAACCGCGCATCAAGATGTTAATGCGTGTATTAGAGAAGCTAGCAAAATAGGTTATTAAAAATAGCTGACTAACGATAAAGATAAAGCCCGGACAATTCCGGGCTTTTTGGTATTTCACACAGTAGTGGCTAGCTGTTGTTTGGGAAGTAATCTTTATTGGTTAGATACTCCACAACGACTTCAACGTTGTTTGATGTTTGGGTATTCACTCTTCCGGGGAATGCTTTTTCTAGAACATCTAATCGATCAAACTCTGTATGCCAAATTTTTCCCCATTTGGATTCCGTATCGCGGTCACATGCGGTTTTGTTTTCTTTGTCGTAGCAGTCCCACATCATTGGGTTTTCTGTTTGTGAATAACCATCGAAACCATCTTGACCGTTAATATTGAAGTTCGTCGCTTCTACGTAAGCGATAGGAATTCCTGCACAAGCGAATGGTGCATGATCTGACCAAGAGCCTGTTTCACCCTCAGGATAGCCTGGGAATTCTGGGTGGATTACGTATTTATTCGCTTCACCAATTTGACTGACCGATGCCTTTAGCATACCGTCTCTGACCCAAGCTTGATTGTTGTAGGTCGACTCATTGAAGCCAAGGGTTTTACATACCTTCTTGTACTCGCCATAGTCTGAGTGAGCTGAGTGGACATAAACGATATCACCACCGCCAACCGTGTCGTAGTTAATCATCGCGATGACGTCATCTAGTTTTCCACTCTCGGCTGCATTTTTTACGTAGTATTTTGATCCATTTAAGCCGTTCTCTTCCGCACCAACAAAGATGATACGAACTGTGTATGGGATGGACTCTTTGTTTTGTAATGCTTCAGCTATTGCGGTTGCAGCCGCTAGACCAGCACCGTTATCCGTTGCGCCTAATGAACCGTGGTCATCTCCAGTTGAATCGTAATGGGCGACTAAAACAATGACTTTATCGGATAGCCCTTTTTTCTCGACAATATAGTTGGTCGAGGCTTTAGATTTGTTTTTTATCTTATAAGTAAATGGTTGTACCTGAACCTCATAGCCAAAGCTGGAGAGCTTGTCGTGTATCCAAGCCCCTGCCTCTTGTTCGTGTTCAGTACTTGCAGGTCTAGCCCCAATACCTTGTTTTTCTTGTGCTATTTGACTTAAGTATTGAATAGCGTTTTGGCCATAATCGATGGGTATTTCGTTATTGCTGTTGCTGTAAGCAGAGAAGGAGAGTAGGCCCGTAATCACAGAGCACAGTATTGTTGTTTTCATCGCATGTCCTTGATATTGATTGGGTAAATAAGAGGGTGGCCTTTAAATTAACACAGGGGATACCAGAAATTTTGTGAAATAGCTCAACAGTAGCACCGACTAATTATGTGAAAAATATGCGTCGGTGAATGATTATTGGTGTGGGAATTAATGGGGCAATGGTGTGAGTAATTAAAATTGCGAGTTAAGCGGTTATACATGCATAGATGGTTCTTGCACGTTGGTTTGTTCAGCGGTGCTTGAGTCCGTTTATGTGAAGGTCATACAAATTACGGCGTGATTATCTGAGTGAGGGATAGGAAAGCAAGGATATTATTCGAATAGATACAGGGATGGAAGGCCAAATGTTACAAATACAAAAAGCCCCCAACCTAAGGTTGAGGGCCATGTGTGAGCAGTATAACTTATGCTTCAGTGCGCTTCAGATGCACTTCTTCTTCTTTAACGCCCGCCATTGGGTCGTTAAAGCGAGACTCATCAAGAGCACCTTCTGATTTCGCAACGATGATCGTAACAGCGCTGTCACCAGTGATGTTTACTGCAGTACGAATCATATCAAGTAGACGGTCAACACCCATAATAAGTGCGATGCCTTCTAGCGGTAGACCTACTTGGTTCAGTACCATTGCCAGCATGACTAGACCAACACCAGGTACACCTGCAGTACCGATAGAAGCTAGTGTTGCTGTCATGATGACCATTAGGTAGTCACCCATCGTCAGGTCAATATTAAATGCCTGCGCGATGAAAGCAGTCGCAACACCTTGCATGATCGCCGTACCATCCATGTTCACTGTCGCACCTAGTGGAACGGTGAACGAAGATACTCGGTTTTCAACACCCATACGGTTCTTCGCTGTTTCCATAGTTACTGGAATCGTCGCGTTTGAAGAAGCAGTAGAGAAGGCAAACATGATCGCATCTTCCATTTTCTTCAAGAAGGTAATTGGGCTAAGACCAGTAAAGCCTTTTAGCATTACACTGTAAGTAACTAAACCATGTAGCAGAAGTGTACCTGCTAGTACGAGGAAGTATTCTGCTAAGTTAACGATAGCGCCTAGCCCTAGGCCAGTGAATAGCTTCGCCATTAGGAAGAACACACCGTAAGGTGCAAGGTTCATCAAGATAGCAACTAGCTTCATGATGACTTCATTCAAATCAGAGAAGAATGAAGCGATACGTTCACCAGGCTTACCAGCTGCACTAATAGCGATACCGAACAACACAGCAAATACGATTACTTGCAGTGTTTTGCCCTCCGCCATTGCGCTAATTGGGTTGGTTGGGAACATATCAATGATCACCTGGCCCAATGATGGTGCTTCAGCTGATTTGAAAGAGCTTGCCGCGGTAAGATCTGCACCGGCACCTGGCTGGAATAGGTTACCCATAGTTAGGGCTAAAGTGATGGCTACAGCCGTGGTAGCAACGTAAAATCCGAGAGTTTTACCACCCATACGACCTAAAGTAGATAGGTCTTTCAGTGAACTTGTACCGCAAACAAGCGACACAAACACCAGTGGAACAACAAGCATTTTTAAGCTGGCAACAAAGATTTGGCCGCCGACTTCAAATAATCCATTTACAATGTATGCATCGACAAATCCGTTGTCAGCAAATAGGCTGCGAATCGCAAACCCGGTCAAGATACCCGCAACCATACCTAAAATAACACGGCCAGTTAGCGACATCGGTTTCTTGGTATTCATAGTGAACACTCCTTATAGTTATGCACCTTGAGTTCACTTCAAGGCGAGCAGGAGGTTAGCAGGCGACTTCAAAAATAAAAAAGAGAAATAACCGCTCAGATTTATAGATGTGATAATGGTCACTAGAAAAAATGCAGATTTAACCTGGTGGTAACCAGTATGATTAACGGTGTTATCTGTAAATGTTGTTTTTTAACGATTTTAATGCAAATTGTTAAACATGAGCTCTTTCTCATTACTTGAGAAATTAAGTGCATATATCAATTGGCTCTACTTAGAGCTGCATATATAGTCATGAGTTATGCACATGTCTTGATATTTTCTCCCACCTTTATCCTGACAAACCCTTCCAAATAGCACATAAGATGTATTGGTTTTAACAAGGTATTGTTCTATGTTAGACGGTCACTAATACAATAAATAAAACTATCGATAGTTATGAATACCGCTTTGCTGGGAATGTTTATTCCAACTTTCTTTTTTGTCTCGATTACTCCGGGAATGTGTATGACCTTAGCATTAACGCTAGGAATGAGTATTGGCTACCGTCGAGCGCTTTGGATGATGGCTGGTGAGCTTGTTGGGGTCGGGCTTGTTGCTGTAGCAGCAGTGCTGGGTATTGCCGCAGTGATGCTCAATTACCCATGGCTGTTTGTTGCACTCAAGCTGATTGGTGGAGGTTACCTGTTCTACCTTGGTGTCCAAATGTGGCGTTCAAAGGGAAAGCTTGCGATTAACATAGACGAAAGCGCACCTGCACCACAAAGTGATTGGGATCTAGTTGTACAAGGCTTTGTTACTGCTATTGCGAACCCTAAAGGGTGGGCATTTATGATTTCTTTGCTACCGCCGTTTATCGATCAATCCGCTGAACTAGCGCCACAATTGATTGTTCTGGTATCTATTATCTTGTTGTTCGAATTCATCTGTATGACGCTTTATGCCACTGGCGGTAAAGGATTGAAAAAATTACTTGGTCAATCACAAAATGTTCGTTTGATGAATCGTATTGCTGGCACTTTAATGATGGGCGTTGGCGTTTGGCTGTTAACGAGTTAGTGATGGGTTTACTCAATCGAATTAAAGCAGGTTTGATGGAAGTTCTGGATTTCCAGTCACGAGTTTGGGTTGTCAGTGTTTATGCCGGTGAACACAAAGGGGAGTCTTATGTGGTCAACGAAGACAGCTTTTCCGAACCGATGCAATGGATGAAACGCAAAGGGTATTCGGAAACGATGATCGAACAGATTGAAAAGATGCAGCGCTCGCAAGTAAAGGAGTTTGAGCTAGAAAAAGTAAAACATCGACTCATGCGTGTGAAATGATTCCAGCCCCTAAGTAAGCGAATACTTAGGGGCTGTTTTTTTAAGCTTGTTGAAGCGTTAGAGAACGTTTATCCAATGCGCCGCTTAAGCGAGTCAATAGAAGCGCACCCAGTACGATTGCCGCACCAACCCAAGGCGTATTCATCAGCCCTGAGTCTTCGACGATCAAACCGCCGCCCCAAGAGCCCAGCGCAATACCCACATTGAATGCCGCGATGTTGAGGCCAGAAGCCACGTCCACCGCGTCTGGTGCGTATTTTTCAGCAAGGTTTACCACGTATACTTGTAAGCCAGGTACATTACCAAATGCGAACGCTCCCCAAACCAGAATGGTAAGAACAGCTGCGATAGGGTTGTAAGCGGTAAAGTTGAATACAAGTAATACTAAGGCTAAGCCGACAAAGATAACCGTTAGCGCTTTGATTGGGCCCATAGAGTCAGCCATTTTTCCGCCCCAAATATTACCTACCGCAACCGAGACGCCGTAAACCAGCATGATTAAGCCAATAGCACTAGAGTTGAAGCCAGAGATCTCTTCAAGAATCGGCGCAAGGAAGGTAAAGGCCGTAAACGTGCCGCCGTAACCTAATGCAGTGATGGCGTAAACCAATAGCAAGCGAGGCTGTGTGAGTACCTTAAGCTGCGCAGAGAGTTTTGTCGCTGGTGGCTGCTTTAAGTTACTTGGTACTAACGCTGCACTACCTACTAGAGCAATTAAACCTAAGATTGCGACAATCAAAAACGTTGCTTGCCAGCCAAAAGTTTGACCGATGTAGGTACCCAGTGGTACTCCGGTTACTAGCGCAACGGTTAGGCCAGTAAACATGATGGCAATAGCGCTGGCTGCTTTCTCTTTGGAAACCAGCCCGGTTGCAATGGTAGAGCCTATCGAGAAGAACACCCCGTGTGCAAGACCTGTCAGGATACGAGCCATGACCAAGGTATTGTAGCCAGGTGCTTGCCACGCCAATAGGTTACCTAGAACAAACAGTGCCATCACTGTAAGTAGCACCTTCTTACGCGGCCAGTTACCTGTTAGAGCCGTAAGAACAGGAGCGCCAACCGCAACTCCTAAAGCGTACAAGCTAACTAACAGACCAGCAGAAGGTAGTGAAACGGAAAGGTCTGCTGCCATTGTAGGAATGAGTCCGACAATGACGAATTCGGTGGTGCCGATAGCAAAAGCACTCAGCGTTAATGCGAATAGAGCAATTGGCATAATGATTCTCATCGTTGTGTTGTTTGATGGCGTGCATTATTCAAGAAACTTTATTTGTGAAAAATAGTGCTCTTATCAAATTACTTTTGCTATAAATGATGGTAATTGGATTATAGAGATGAATGACATGCGCACACGTTCCGATGAATTGGACATGTTACTTACCGTGGTCGACAGTGGCGGGTTCTCCGCAGCCGCCGATGCGTTAGATATACAGGTCGCTCGCGTATCAAGAGCGGTGAGTAAAATTGAAAAACAGCTTGGGGTGTCGATTCTTAATCGAACCACCAGACGCATAGAACTCACCGATGAAGGGCGCCAGTTCATTGAGTCGATTCGTAAAGGGCTAGATATCATTAAGCAAGCGGAAGAGGAGATCGTTTCGCGTGGGGAGCTACCTAAGGGTCACCTACGAGTCGATGCTGCTAGTCCGTTTGTTTTTCATCAGTTAGTGCCTCTTATACATGAGTTTAAATCAGCCTATCCAGATATAGAGTTGGAGCTCACTTCGAATGAAGGTTTTGTTGACCTATTAGAGAAACGTACCGATGTCGCGATTCGTATTGGTCAACTCAAAGATTCGACATTGCATGCGAAACCTCTCGGGAAAAGCCCACTCTATATTGTCGCTTCTCCCGATTACCTAGCTCAACATGGGATACCTAAGTCAGTACCAGAGTTATCGCAACATCAAATCATAGGTTTTAACGCACCTAAGGTTCTCAACCAATGGCCGCTAAAAGGGTTTAAGTCGTTAGAGCCAAGTTTACTGTCCAGCAATGGAGAAACGGTTCGGCAGCTCGCTCTTAGCTCAAATGGCATCGCATGTTTATCAGGCTTCATGGTGAAACAAGATCTGGAGGCAGGGCGACTGGTATCGATTCTAGAGGATGAAAAGCTGCTCAATACTGATAGAGAGTTGGTTAACGCCGTCTATTACAAATCCTCGTCCGTCGCGAGGCGAATTTCTGCGTTTATCGACTTTATTCAACCTAGGCTCTCTTTGTGAGGCAAAGCAGCTTTATTCTGAGATAGCCACCAAGACGTCACTAACTCTCCACTGTTCTCTTAATCCGTTATTTGAGTGACGGCGAAATCAATGAAGGCACGGACTTTGGCTGACAGATGCTTCTTGCTCGGATAGACCAAATAGATAGGTAACTGTAGAGGAGGAAAGTCAGGAAAAAGCTCTATGAGTGACCCTTGTTCGAATTCATCATTAATGTGATCCCTTGGTAAACGAGTAATGCCTTGGCCAGCTTTACACATTGCTAGTTCAAGTTGAGGGCTGTTCGTGATCATTCTTGCTGTGGTAAGCACTTCGATAGGCTCACCGTTACGCTCTTGATATACCCATTTATGAGGCTGTTTGCTCAGGCTGTAGGCAATGACGCGATGGCTTTCTAGCTCTGACGGGTGACTAGGCGTACCATAATCTTTAAGGTATTGAGGGGAGGCAACGGTCACGCCAAAGCTAGAACAAAGCTTACGGCTTATTAGGCTGGAATCATCCATTGCTTCTGATGCTCTAATCACGATGTCAAAACCCTCATCAATCACATCAACCATGCGATCATTGATATCAACATCAAGTTGTACTTTAGGGAACTGTTGAGCAAACTGAACTAAAACAGGTTGAAGCTTAGTTAACCCAAAACTGACCGGGCAGCTTATCCTTAACGTCCCCTGAGGCTCTCGTTGACTGCCAGACACTAGGTTTTCCGCCGTTACAGCATCATCAATGATCTGCTGACAGCGCGCATAGAACTCTTTGCCTTCTGGGGTGAGCTTAAGAGTGCGAGTTGTACGCTGAAGTAGTCTCACTCCTAGTCGAGATTCGAGTTTATTAATCTCTTTGCTGATATACGATGTCGAATGTAAGGTCGCTTGCGCTGCATTGGTAAAACTGCCGCTATTAACGACTTCGACAAATATTACGATGCCATCGAGTAAATCTGTTTTCGCGCTCGCCATTTCAGCCTCTAAGTTTTATTCCAATTCATATGGAAATAATCATTGCACATTTACCCTATTAATAAATAAATGAGCACAATCTATGCTAATTACATCACAACTGAGCAAGCTGACTTTATGACAAACAGGCTGAGTCTTGTTCATTACGACGCTAATTAAACGCTTGAGGGCATGTAAGATGGAAAACCCACTCCTTGATAAACCGGTGAAAATATCATTGCTGACGATGGCAGCTCCTGCAGCGTTTGGAATGCTGATGACTTTCTTATTTCAGCTTGTGGATAGCTATTTTATTGGCCAATTAGGAACGCAAGAATTGGCTGCAATCAGTTATACCTACCCGGTTTACATCTTCATTATTAGCTTATTTATGGGGATATCTGCAGGGGTATCAGCAACGGTTGGACGCGCACTCGGTGAAAAGAATGCAACTAAGGCTCAATCATTGGTCACCATTTCGGTGTTGTCTTTCAGTGCGTTGTCGGCAGTGCTTGGTGTAATAGGTGTTTTCACTATGGAAAATACCTTTTCTTTGCTGGGGGCGAATAGCGGTTCTATCGATTTAATCGAGCAATATATGCAGCCAATTTACCTAGGAATGATGATCTTAGTCGGTGGTTTAATCGCAAATTCAGCCCTGATGGCGAAAGGGATCATGATCAAAACGATGGTGGTTATGGCATTAGGTGGAATCGTCAATGTGGTCTTTGACTATTTGCTGATTTTCGGTAATGCAGGTTTTCCTAATTATGGACTGGCGGGGGCTGCGTATGCGACCGTTATATCTTGGGCCGTGATTCTGTTTTGTATGCTGCTATTACTGTTACAAAACAAATTGTTCTCACTCACTTCGATATACCAAATAAGACTGCAATTGAAAGAGATAGTGTTAATTTCTAGCCCAGCAGTCGTCGCTCAAATTTTAAACCCAATCGCGATTGCCGTGATTACTGCTGTTGTATCGCAATACGGTCAAAGTGCAATGGCAGCATTTGGTATTGTGACGAGAATTGAGTCGTTGGTATTGACTGGAATACTTGCTTTAAGTGTTATTGTGACGCCGTTAACCGCCCAAAACTATGGTGCTAAAGCATATCGTCGACTGGATAATATTGTTGCTCTCTCAGGGCGTATGACGGTGTATTGGGGGATTGCATTTGGTTTGCTAACCATTGTATTTGCTGAATCGGTTATTGGTATTTTTAGCATTGATACTGAGGTGATTGAGTTCGGGCGTTGGTATTTCTATATTGTTGGCGCTACGTTCCCAGCGTTTGGTCTCGTGTTAATGGCGACGTCGTTCTTCAATGGTGTTCAGCAAGCAAAAATGTCACTGCGAGTCACCTTAGTGAAGTCATTGTTGCTCACCATCCCGTTAGCATTTATTGGTGGTTTGTTCACGATTGAGCTACTTTGGACTGGAGTAGCGGTTGCCAATATATTGGGGTGCCTTTACGCGAAAAAGTTGCTTGATGGTTGGCTGACGAAAAACGAATCACCGCTGATAAACCGTAACCCGCTAAAGGACTATGTTCGAGATGTTAAAGGCACTTTTTCACGTAATTGATAGAGCTGTGCAGGGCTGATAAGGGAGTGAACGCAACAAAGTTTAAGAAGCTGATATTGTTGATGAGTAAATATCGCTATTAAGCTGGAATGAATTGCGGTCTAATGGTGGGGTATAACAAGCCCCTATATAAAGGAAAATTAGTTTGATGAAGATTTGGGTTGATGCGGATGCGTGTCCAGTTGTGGTTCGTGATATTTTATTTCGCGCGTCTGAGCGTACGGGTGTAGAGGTGACATTGGTTGCCAATCAGTTTATTCGTACACCAGCATCACCAAAAGTGACCATGTTACAAGTCCAAGCCGGATTTGACGTTGCCGACAATGAAATCGTTAAACGTTGTGAAACGGGTGACCTTGTAATCACAAGTGATATCCCTCTGGCTGATGAAATTATCACTAAAGGTGGTCATGCGCTGAGTTCTCGCGGAGAAATGTTCACTAAAGAGAACATCAAATCACGTCTGAATATTCGTGACTTTATGGAAACCATGCGCAGCAGTGGCATTCAGACTGGTGGGCCTGCACCGCTGAGCCAAGCCGACCGTCAGCAATTCGCTAATCATTTAGATAAGTGGTTAGTACAGTGGCAACGTGCGCAAAAATAGGTTTATTTAGATGGCGTTAGTGAATCAACTCTCTCTTTTTATTGATGTCGTACAGCAAGGCTCGTTTACTAAGGCGGCAGCACTTCATGACATGGATAACTCTTCTTTGTCTAAGCAGATTAAGAAACTGGAGTCTGAGCTTGGGGTACAACTTCTCAACCGCTCGACCCGCTCTTTTTCACTGACGCCAGCGGGCGAAGAAATCTTAACGCAAGCACATAACTTGGTTGGCACGCTAAATCACGTTCAGTCAATTGCTGACTCTTATCACACTCAGCCAAAAGGCCGAATCCGAATCACCGCTCCGTACCATGTTGGTCGTAACCACCTACAGCCAGTGATCACCAAGTTTATGGCGAGCTATCCGGATGTAGAAATTGAATTGCTGTTAGATGATAAGCGCTCAGACATTATTTCTGATCACTTTGATCTTGCTTTCCGCTTAGGTCGTTTGGATGATTCAAACTTGATTGCTAAGAAGATTGCAAATATTCGTCCGGTCCTTTTGGCATCACATAGCTTTATCGAGCAGTATGGTGAGCCGAAAACGCCAGAAGAGTTAGCTAAGTTGCCATCAGTGATATATACCAACCGATCTTTGACCGTTGATACAATGAGATTGGGTGAAACACCTGAAGCGACAGTCGCGACGAATTACAAGATGAAAGGCAATTGTAAGGTCAATGATGTCTCTGTCTTAATTGACGCCGTAGCGGATGGACTAGGCTACGCATGGATTGCATCGTCAAACCTCAATCAAAACATTGAAGATTTGAAGCTCAAACCTTTGTTAACTGACCATCTACTATGCAACCAAGGCCTAGCTTTGTATGCACTATATCCCCATCGTAAGCAGACAGCACTAGTTAGAGAGTTTATTGCTGCGGCTCAAGCTTATATAGGCACGCCACCAATTTGGGAGCAATATATCCCTCACTTTGCTGAGAGCTATAAAGCAACTAAATGACCTTACAGCTACTCAGCATAGGAAAGCGTGTTTATCGCCTTGCGCTGATTATCTAAATCAGCGCGTCAATCGCCTCGACTACTTGGTTAACCTTTGCTTGATTTAGGGCGTCAGGGTGTGGGTCGGCAAACGCTTCCACGTCATTATCAAAGTAAAGACCGGCGGCTTGGTTGAACTCGTCAGATAGGCTTGCTCGTACCAGAATGTCTGCGCCTAAACTTAAGTCGTTACCTGCCACCCCGTAAGCTTCTTTTACCATTTTGCTGCCTAGGAACGACTTAGGATTTACAGAAACGATGATTGGTCCTTGCTCTCTATTCTCCAACCCTAAATGGCGTGACCACATAGTAAGCGCTAACTTGCTTTGTGCGTATGCTTCTCCATCGCCTAACGTTTTTTTTCCGTTTAGCGCGTCAATATTAACGCTTGCTTGTGCTGCTGAAGAGAGATTCACTACTCGGCCAGAAGTTGGGATAATTGGTAATAGCGCTTTGGCCAATTTGTAAGGTGCTAGTGTGTTCACCACAAAGCGCACATCGAACCCATCTTGTGTTGCCGGTTGATTTGTTGCATAGACACCGGCGTTGTTGATCACCACGTCGATGTTAGAAAAATCTCGCTTTAGGGTATCTGTCAAAGTGTCGACCTCGGCTAAATTAGAAAGGTCAGCAACGTAACTCGACACTTTACCTAGTGCAGAAAGCTTCTCTTCAACGCCTTTTAGTTTTGAAGGACTGCGACCGTGGACTAATACGTGGTGACCTTGCTCAACCAGCACTTTTGCTGTTTCGAAACCAATACCGTCTGTAGCGCCTGTGACCAAAATAACTTTTTGCATTGTGTTGTCCTCTTCGTTGCTGATGGCTCTAGTATGGTGCAATGCATCTTGTTTAGCATTAACTTAAAACACCAATCATTATGGAACTAAAAATCCATAATAGAGTGGTTAACTCATTTTATTCAGGGTCAGATGTAATAGTGAAATGCAAGGAAGTGCGCAGTGACACACACAGTGAATTAATTTCTTGCTATGGTTAAATTTCGAACAGATTTATTCCAATCAAAATAAGGTGCAAGTATGCTTGGTGAAGATCACTCTCTGATTAAAGAATTCCCTGAACACAAAGACGCTATCAACGCACTCGCGCGTGATAATGAAGATTTTGCGCGCATGATGAAAGATTACAATGCTCTAGATAAAGAGATCCGTAAATTGGAGTTAAGAGACTCACCAATCAGTGACGAGGACATGCATAAGATGAAACATGATCGTGCCGAACTAAAAGATATACTGCACGCCAAGATTCAATCGCTGTAGCAAACACACCATTAAGCCCCAGCCGTAGGGGCTTTTTTTTGAGTGATATTCTAAAAACCACCAGCCCAAGCATCAAACTCATTGATGTTATCGTTCTCTTTTTGGCTTCTTGGAGCGGGGTAGTAAGGTAAAGCGAGTAATTTTTCAGACGCCATTAACTCCCAATCGGGCGTTATTTTCATTCTGACTAACTTGTCATCATTACTACGAACAAACATGTAGTATCCGTCGTGATGGGTATTTGCGTAGCTAGCTATGCGCACTTTGTCGCCATTTGGTAGACGGACCATACGGCCTAGAGGGTATAACTGATGCAATGCAAAACTGACATGAGCGTCGTTGACATATCCTTGCTTAAAGCGTTTTAACCCAATGGCTGTAGAGGTTGTTCGATGACTCCAGCCGGCTAACAACAACCCTTTCAAAGAGTCCTTAAATACTTTGCCTTTGGGGTCACCTTTATTGGAAATAAACTGAACTTCAAGCTCGTCTCCATTTTGTTGTTTGATTTCAAGGAACTGCTCACCAGTTCGATCGGCCATCAACTTCACAATTACACTCCAATCTTTTTATTGCGTATTCTATTTCATAAACAACATGTTGCTTTGGTCTAAATCAAAAGGAGCTTAGTTATCGAATCTTCATAGCTTACAAATTGAGACTCAAAAAATGAATGTTAACAAAATGTTTCATTGAATGATGCTTCGGGTCTAGATTCAGGTTGACGCACCTATGCGTTGGTCAAGAAAGACCTCCTTATTTGAATAGTCAAACGATAGAAGAGTTAAGATGGAACTTAAGAAGTTAGCAATTGCCGTGGCAGGCGCGATATTTAGTCTGAATGCCTATGCGTTCAGTGAGCCAACCCCTCAAGTTGTTGATCATACGACAAATCATGAGCATGACGCTCATCATGGTATTGAACAAAACAAACATGAGTATGCACCAACTAAGACCCTTGTAAAAAAGCCGCAGCCAACGATGCAAATGTTTTCACAAATGTCAGTGGAAGCCGCGGTTGTTTGTGATATTGAAGCCTTTGCAACCTCAAGTAGCAGTGCTTTGATAAATGCTATTACTAGCCAAGGCAGCGATTGTGTTAATGAGCTTTTTTCGGCGGAAAGTCGCATACAAGAATCGGCATTTGAATCTGGCAATATGTACAACGTCGCCAAGCATACCGCCTCTTTAGCGCGCTCCTATCAAGGTGGTGGTAGTGATGAGCTTGAAGCTCTGTTCTTATACCTCAGAGCGGGTTATTACGCCGAGTTTTACAATGACCGTATTAGTTTCGTTTCTTGGGTGCAGCCTGCGGTGCGAGAAGCGATTGATGCGTTTGTGAGAAATGCTGCGTTCTATGAAAATAGTGACGCGCATGGCAAGGTGCTCAGTGAAGTCATTATTGCAATGGACAGTGCGGGACTTCAGCATGAATACATTGATGTTGTGACACAGTGGTTAACTCGTTGGAATGCTCAATACGCGCAGCAATGGTATATGAGAAACGCGGTAAACGGTGTGTTTACTATATTATTCGGCGGTCAATGGAATGATGAGTTCGTCGCGAAAATTGGCGCACAACAAAGTTTAGTGGATGCATTGGGTAACTTTGCCGCGAACCGTGATTCTATCGGCCGAGATGATGAGTTCATGACAGCGAATGCAGGTCGTGAGCTTGGCCGGCTGCTTCAATACACCAATACTGCGATTGAATCGAACGTAAAAACGAAAGTGAAGAGCATCTTCAGCCAATATGAGATGTTTGGCTACGGTGATAGTGTTTGGCTTGCAACTGCTGACACGGCATCTTATTACGTGGAGTGTTCAGAATTTGGAATATGTAACTTTGAGCAAGAGCTAAAATCTTTGGTATTGGCACAAAGTTATACCTGTAGTCCAACGATACGAATCTTGTCGCAAAATATGACGCCTGCACAACACCAAGCAGCTTGTGACAAAATGGGGTACGAAGAAGGCTATTTCCATACCCGTCTTGAAACAGGTAATCAGCCAGTTGCTGATGACCACAACACTCAACTTCAAGTCAATATTTTTGATACCAGTGATGATTATGGCAAATATGCCGGCCCAATCTTCGATATTGATACCAATAACGGCGGGATGTACCTCGAAGGCGATCCTGCGACCCCAGGGAATATTCCGAACTTCATCGCTTACGAGGCTTCTTACGCCAATGCAGACCATTTCGTGTGGAACTTAGAACACGAGTATGTTCATTACCTCGATGGACGCTTTGATATGTATGGCGGGTTTAACCACCCGACAGAAAAAGTGGTGTGGTGGAGCGAAGGGGTAGCGGAATATGTTGCCAATGAAGACAACAATCCGCGTGCGATTGAAACAATTTTGGATGGTTCGACCTATACATTGCAGGAAATCTTTGAAACAACTTATGACGGCTTTGATGTTGATCGAATCTATCGTTGGGGTTATCTCGCAGTTCGCTTTATGTTCGAGCGTCACATGGACGACGTTAACCAGATGCTAGTGGAAACACGTAGCGGTAATTGGAGCGGATACAAAACCATAATTAGCCAATGGGCCACGCAATATCAGAGCGAATTTGAGCAATGGCAGCAGCAATTGGTCAATGGTGGTGGTGAGCAGCCATCTGCACCAACCGCAGTAATTAACGTTGTGAGTGAAGGTAAAGTCAATGAATCAATATCATTCAGCAGTGCAGGTAGCCAAGACCAAGATGGCCAGATTACCCAATACCTATGGGACTTCGGTGATGGCACGACCAACACATCGCCCAATCCGACGCACCAATTCACAAGCGCAGGGAACTACACAGTCCGCCTAACGGTGACGGATAACGAAGGTTATGCGAATACCGCTACAGCAGTTATCACCATTACAGCCGCTGGTGGTGTTGGTGGATTGCCAAATGATTGTGTGGTGAAAGGTAAGGTTAGCGGGGGGCGACTTGTTGCGTCTGAGCCTGCATGTCTTGCTACTCAATCAGTCGTATGGCTGAGCATTGAAGGGGTGGATCAGTATCAGTCTATGGCGATTACCTCTGGTAATGGTTCAGGAGAGCTGAAGCTTGAGTATAGCAACTATGGTTGGCCAAATGATCAGGGTTCAAACTTGCATGGTTGGTCTGACAATCCTGGTACAAGTGAATGCATCACTTTAGGCAGACAAGCAAACTATTGGGGGTATTTAAAAGTGTCAGGAAGCTTTGAAAACGCAGCGATTGCGGTGGATTTTGATACGCAAACTTGTCGCCAATAACCCTCAACTAAATTGATTTAAATCCAAGCCAGCAAAAGATTTACAATGTAAATTTTAGCTGGCTTTCGCCTTTCATCTCTTTCCATTTCCTGTATCCCTTACATGGGCTTACGTGCGCTTACACACAAGAAAAATGAGTATTGCTATGATTCGTCGCAACAACACGACTGATAAAAATCATAGGAACCATTATGAAAAAAACGATTCTAGCGATGTCACTGATTGCTGCGTCACTTTCAACAGCAGCAGTGGCACGCGATGGCTTTTACGTCGGTGGCGCATATTCAATGATGCACTACGACACCATCCTAGCCTCTAGTAATGAAGTTGAAGATGGCTTTACCGCTTACACAGGTTACAACTTTGCGTTGAGCGATCGTTTTGTTTTGGCGACAGAAGTGGAATACAAGGATTTAGGATCAACAACCGAAAAGTGGGCCAATATCTCGACAAAAGCGAGCGTCACTTCATACGGTGTGAACCTGTTACCTAAAGTTTATTTTGGCGACCATTTTCACCTAATGGCAAAGCTTGGTTATCACAACTTTGATATTGACGCCGTTGCGACAATTCAAGCGGGACAGTCAAGAACTCTATCTGACAGTGACACTAGTGCAGTATATGGCTTAGGCCTTGGATGGGACGTTACTCAGCACTTCACACTGCAAACAACATACGAAGTATTTAGTGCAAGCAATAATGACGTAGCGTCAGCCAACGTTGGTCTGGCATACAAATTCTAATTTGCCACGTTGGCATTTTTGCATAGGGCAAGGACGCCCGACCTTAATATCTATCTTCCAATACTCTACAGAGTTGCAAACTCAAGGCTCGGTCCATGAACTTCAAAAGACACCCGATATCGCTTGTTCTTCCGCTGATTATTACTTTAACGGCTTGTGATGATGGCTCATCAACCAATGCGAAACCAAATCCGGTTAATGCACAGGTTTATAGTAAGCTCGATTGTTATGAAAAGAGCTATGGTACGGTTATATCACAGCGTGTTGATGTTGCGAATTGTGCGTTTGAAGATGGTGTCTATGTATTGCCGATGAACACTGCCACTCAGAAGCAACATGAAACGGTTATTAAGCAAGTTGAAGACTTTCTACATATGGCATCAAGTGATGTTAACCAGAGGTTTTCTAATCGTACCATTGTTATCGGTGTAACTACTGGTGAACCTAGCGGTAGTACATTGGATGAAGAGTTTATACTCGATCTTTCTCGCTTTGCTGATAATAGTTCGACACTCGAAGGTATTGAGTTGGTCTATACCGATATTGGTGGAACAGATGAAACACTGACCACAACCGCTTATCAAAAAATGATGCAGTTGTTTGACTATTACATCGATGGTGACGATAACCATGCATTGGGGATGAAGCTCAAAAATGCCTACGACGATCATATATCGTTGATCAACTACGATAGCTCGCTCTATTACAATGAATGTAATTACGGCAATGGTTACGTTACGACACCTAGGGTTAAGGGTACTGCTGTAGATTGTGATGAAGACCCGAGTGATTCAGTAGATGAAAGCAACGGAAAACTGGACGAAATTCATGATATTAAGGCTAACCTAAATCCAGGAGCTGGCTTTGGTGTTGTCTACGAATATATGTTGACTGGGAAGTTCAAAACCAGCGCCGAATGGACATCTGCACCTTCTACACCTTTAGAATCGACGGATGGTTTAAAGGTAGGCTCTGGGGCGAATAATGCGTCCAACTTTTCAAACTCTGCGTTTGTTCCAGTGGCTAAGTATTTAAACGAAAACTTCTTCGTCAATGAATCGAAGATATACTAGGTCTACGGGTTCAAGTGTTAACGATAGAAAGGGGATAAGCGCCCCTTTTTGAGTGTCCAATCTCGAATTGTGCGCTAACGAATGCTCAGAGCGCTGCGAAGTAGAGAACGCCTTCGGTGATGAAATAACTAAGTACTTTCCCCACGACAGCAATGAGCAAGCTCTCTTCGACAGAAATGGTGGTGACTCGATGTAAAAGATATACCAGTATCCCTAAACTGATCACCCAGCCAACAACTGGAATAAATGTAAGTAAGGAGCTAAAAAATGACGATCAGTGCAAGGCTCGCAAAATGAACCTTGCCTAGCAGCATCTGAGAAGCAATGTAGGTACAACAAGTCGTTATGAATACTTCCAACGTAATATACAGCGCAACAGAATCCATAAATAGGCTCCCTTTTCCTATCTGGGTTCCTAGCTTGTCGTTGTTCGAACTTAGTTGTGCTTTTTAATTAGTGTAGATGAGTCGTGTTTATTTGCAGAAAACATGGGGAAAACGGAGAAAAAAGCCGACCCGAAGGCCGGCAAACTTAAGTTGTAAACACAACAAAAGGAGATTCAGAATTAAATTGGTTGCGTTGCCTTATTGAGCCACTCACACTCGTCGGCAGAAAGGTAAGAATCAAGCTGAGATTGGCATTTCTGATGGTAACCATTCAACCAAGCTACCTCGCCTGAATCGAGCATAGATTTTTCAATCATCGATGTCGCAATTGGGGCCAGAGTAATGGTTTCAAAGCCGTAGAATGTTCCAAATTCGTTTTCTTCAACTTCCACAACTTTCATGATGTTTTCGATACGCACACCATGGATTCCTTCGCGGTAAACTCCTGGCTCATTGGTGATGACCATTCCTGGCAATAAGGCGACTTCTCGAGGATTCTGTGAGAAGTTTTGCGGCCCTTCGTGAACGTTTAAGCAAATGCCCACTCCATGACCAGTGCCACATTTGTAGTCAATACCATGCTGCCAAAGAACACCGCGCGCCATAATATCGAGATTCGCACCGGTCGACCCTTTCATGAAGCGAGATTGGGTGAGGCGAATGACTGCTTTGAGCACCAAAGTGTAGTCGCGTTTTTCTTGTTCAGTCGGCGAGCCGAAATGGAATGTGCGCGTAATATCGGTAGTACCACCAGGGTATTGACCGCCGGAGTCGACTAAAAAGAAATAAGATTCGCCGACCTGATAACTGCTCTCTTCATTTGCTGCGTAATGCATTTTTGCGCCGTGCTCAGCATAACCAGCAATTGTTCTAAAGCTATCGCAGATGTAACCATCGATTTGCTTGCGATAACTCATTAATCTGTGTTCGGCGTTGAGTTCGGTTACGTTGCCGCTAGGAACTTGTTCGTCGAGCCATTTCATGAACTTGACCATAGCTGCACCATCTTGGCGTAGAGTTTCTTCTAGACTGTTAAGCTCGGTCTGGTTCTTTTGCGCTTTCATTACAGTCACTGGGCATGGTTTATCGACAAGCGTAAGCTCTGATTTAATTTGGCTGATGAGCAGGCTGTCGCTATTCTTCGCAGTATAAATAAGTGTAGAACCCTGGTTTATAAGGTTTAGCGCTGTGCTAAGGTGCTCATAGTCATGGATGTGGACTTGATGTTGAGCGAGCTGTTGGCTTACAGAATGAGTCAACTTGCTCGGATCAATGAACAAGCGGCAACTACTCTGGTCAATCAGTAGGTAGCCTTCGGAAATCGGGCAGTAATTGGTATCACCGCCACGGACATTCAGCGTCCACATCACGTCGTCGAGCGTGCTAATAAGTATAGCGTCGGTAGATTGTTCGGTTAGGTACTGACGAATCTGTGTCACTTTATCTGTTGCGCTCAGCCCTGCAACACTTATTGGGTGGTTGAATAATGGAGACGAAGGACGAGCAGGGCGGTCATGCCATATCGGAGAAATCAGGTCTTGGTCGAGCACAATACGTATCGATTGACCGCTAAAGGCTGCTTTAAGCTCGGCAAAAAACTGTTGGCTGATACTGCGACCATCTACACCTACTGTGGAGTTTTCTGGCAGAGTTTGAGCTAGCCATTCAGCTATTGTTGGTGTTTCTGGGAGTCTTGCCTTAAACAATGCTAGCCCAGAACCTTCCAGTTGTTCTGCACCTTGAATATAGTAACGGCCGTCTGTCCATAAGCCGCCGCCATCTTTCGTAACAACCACATCTCCGGCGGAGCCAGTAAACCCTGAAATCCATTGGCGCGCTAACCAGTAGTCTGCTGAATATTCACTGGCATGAGGATCATTGTTTGTGACGATGTAAGCGTCAAAGTTATGCTGGTTCATGCCTTTGCGTAAGGCGTCAAGGCGTTGTGGAACCGTAGTGATTGTCATAGTTGTTGGCTTCCTAGCAAAGTATGTGTACAAAAAATATGGTGATCAATCTGCCCACTCTTGGTTGGCTTTTGTTCTCCGCAGAGCTCCGTCGCGCTTGGGCAGCGGGTTCTGAACACGCAACCGCTTGGTGGGTTAAGCGGTGATGGCAAATCTCCCGGCAACAATTGAATATCGCGATTGCGCGCGAGTGTTGGGTGAGCAATGGGTACCGCAGAGAGCAGCGCTCTTGTATAAGGGTGTTTAGCATCATCAAACACTTTGTCATAGCGTCCGACTTCCATCGGTTTACCTAAATACATCACCATTACACGGTCACTGATATGTCGAACGACGCTTAGATCGTGGGCGATCATCACCAGTGTCAGCCCCATTTCTTGCTTAAGGTCATCAAGTAGGTTGATGACCTGAGCTTGAATCGAGACATCGAGAGCACTGACGGGCTCATCACACACGACTAAATCAGGCTTCAAAATCAGTGCACGAGCAATGCCCACGCGTTGACATTGCCCACCTGAGAACTCATGAGGGTATCTATTTCGTTGGCTCGCAAGCAGGCCAACCTTGTCCATCATAGCAATGACTCGATTTTCGATTTCTTTGCGCGTTAATTGTGGTTCGTGAGTCAGTAAAGGCTCAGCGATACATTCGGCAATCGTCAATCGAGGGTTTAAACAGGCTGACGGATCTTGAAAGACCATCTGAAACTCTCGGCGACGCTTTGCCAGTTCATTCTTGCCAAAGCCTCGCATATCTTCACCTTTCCAGTGCAGTTGCCCGTCGCTTGGTTCAATAAGACGTAGTAAACCCCGTGCAAGGGTCGATTTACCGCAGCCAGACTCACCAACAATACCTAATGTTTCACCGCGATAAACGTCGAGATCGATACCATCAACCGCTTTAACGACTTTACGTTTGCTTGGCAGAATATGTTTGTTGATAGCAAAGTGGACTTTGAGATCGCGTGCTGAGAGCAATATTTCAGGTTTTGTCATACATTCTCCTAAGCTGAGCGGGCAATATTGGCAATGGTCGCTGGTGCATTAACATGGCAAGCAAGACCTTGGTGACTAGATAGCGAACGAAACGGTGGTACAGTTGCGCTGCATTCTGCTCTGTAATTACTGCAACGCTCTTTAAACGGGCAGCCCTTGTTATGAATCAGCGCACTTGGCGGATTACCAGGTATGGTTGGTAATCTGTCCATATCTTCGGTGATGGAAGGGATCGCCTTAAGCAAACCTTGGGTATATGGGTGTGCTGGGTTATCGAAAATAGAGTCGGTATCCGCTTCTTCCATTTTTCTTCCCCCATACATAACCAATACACGGTCACACATTTCCGCTACGACTCCCATATCGTGAGTGATGAGCAAGATAGCGGTGTTAAACTCTGCTTGCAGTTCACGCAGCAACGTTAAGATTTGTGCTTGTACTGTTACATCAAGTGCAGTAGTTGGCTCATCGGCAATGAGTAGCTCCGGCTTACATAACAATGCCATCGCGATCATCACACGTTGACGCATACCGCCAGACATTTCATGAGGATACTGCGCCATACGTGTCGCAGCAGAGGGGATACGTACTGCATCCAACATAGCAATCGCTTCGGTTTCGGCTTCCTTTTTAGACATACCTTTATGAATCATCAGTACTTCAGCTAACTGTTTGCCGACCTTCATAAATGGGTTAAGCGAAGTCATTGGATCTTGAAAGATCATGCCAATCTTTTCAGCTCGAATATGATTGAGTTGCTTTTTGGACATAGTCAGAAGATTTTCACCGTGAAAGTTGGCTTCTCCTGTGACTCGGCCGTTGTCAGCGGTTAAACCCATGAGCGCGAACACCGACTGGCTTTTACCAGAACCCGATTCGCCAACAATGCCCAGTGTTTCTCCTTTATTGATCGAATAGGAAAGATCGCTCACGGCTTGAACCAAACCATCAGGGGTTTGAAAGCGCACATTCATTTTGTTAATCGATAGAATACTCATCACTACTCCTTAGCGATCTTTCGGGTCGAGTGCATCACGTAAGCCGTCACCTATGAAGTTAAAGCAGAACAGCGTGGCGACAAGGAAAATGGAAGGGAAGACCAATTGCCACAACGCAACGTCAATAGTCTTCGCTCCTTCAGCGATTAGGATTCCCCAGCTAGTATCAGGCGGCTGTACACCTAGACCTAAAAAGCTGAGAAAAGATTCAAACATAATGAAGCCGGGTACCATTAATGATGAATAGACCATGACGATGCCAAGAACATTAGGTAACACATGTCGACGTACAATCGTTAATCGAGAAACCCCAATCGAATGAGCGGCTTCAATAAACTCGCGCTTTTTAATGCTGAAAGTGACACCGCGAACTACCCTTGCTATTCCAAGCCATGACACCATGCCGATAACGACGAAAATTAGGTAAATGTTGTTGCCAAACAGGGTGACAAACAAAATGACCAAGAACATGAATGGGACTGAATCCAATACCTCGATAATACGCATCATCGTGCTATCAACAATGCCGCCAAGGTAACCCGACAAAGCTCCCCAAGCAGTACCTATTACCACGGCAACCAGTGCGCCCATGAAACCAACCATGATAGAAAGCCTGCCGCCTTGCATCGTCCGAGCAAAGATATCTTGGCCAAGGTCATCTGTACCAAAGTAATGACCAGAGCTCAGGGAGGGCTTGCCTAATTCATAAGGGTCTACAACGACATTCCAATCAATTTCATCGTGGCCAAAAGAGGCGAAATGAGGTCCGAAAACAATACAGAAAACAATGAACACCAATACGTAAACAGAGGTCATCGCCGCTCGGTTACGACGAAATCGTGCCCAAGCGTCTTGCCATAAGCTGCGACCTTCTACGGCTTCGATATTGGAGCTCATTTGATCAGCCAGCTCCTTGGCATCAATTTGTTTGGTTAACATTCGTTACCTCCTAAACACGAATGCGCGGGTCGATGACGGTGTAAAGAATGTCGACCACCAAGTTGAAAAAGATAGTAAGAGAAGCAACGATCAAGGTGATGCCCATGACCAATCCATAATCTCGGTTTAATGCACCGGAGACAAAGTGTTGCCCCATACCACCTGTACTAAAGAAGATATCGATGATCACAGAGCCAGTAACTACAGCAACAAAGCTTGGACCGAGCATGGCAATGATCGGGATGAGTGATGGTCTCAGAGCGTGATGAAATAAAATGTAGCTGGTGGAAAGACCCTTGGCTTTAGCAGTCCGAATATAAGGTTGATTGAGGGTTTCAATCATCGCACCACGCATAACACGGGCGATACTCGCTACCGAACCAATCGCAAGGCTAAGGACAGGAAGAATTAAAAATGCCATTTGGCCGCCTTCCCAGCCGCCAGCAGGTAACCAACCTAAATGAATTGAAAAGATTGTGACTAACACTGGAGCTAAAACGAACGCAGGGATGACGACTCCAGTCATCGAAAGTGACATCAATAAGTAGTCGAGTTTTCCATTGCGGTTAAGCGCCGCGATAGTGCCTAAGACCATGCCTAGAGGCACCGAGATGCAGAATGAAATCACGCCCAGTACTGCTGAAACAGGCCAAGATTGCCCAACCAGTTCAGTGACACTAAAGTCTTGGTAGACAAAGCTTGGACCTAAGTCACCCTGAATAAAGTTACCGATGTAGATGAAAAATTGGATGATAAAAGGCTCGTTGAGGTGGAACTTTGCTTCAATATTAGCGCGCACCACTTCTGGCATTGGACGCTCCATATCGAAGGGGCCTCCTGGCGCAATATGCATTAGCCAAAATGAGACCAACGCTATGAATAGGAGGGTCGGCACTGCAATGAGCAAGCGGCGAAGAATATACAACAACATGACGTATCCTTTCCTTAGAAAAAAGCCCGCAACCTACGAGGACGTCGGGAGGGTCTGTTAACCTTTTGCGGTTAAATTTTGTTCGAGATAAAAGCGTTTTTGTCGCGGCGAGAGGTTTGACGCCTAGTCTCCTAAGCAAAACACCTCTCAACAAAGAGAAAAACGCTTTTAGCCGAACCCTTCGGGCAGCGTTTGTGGCTCCTTTCTACTGCGTTATCGGCTTATCAGGTAGGAGCACTACATTTCAAAGCCTCTGCCTGGTATAAAGAAGCCACCAACAGCTGCAAAAATCACCTCAAAGGGTTAACAGACCCTAGGGGCAAACCGTCCCAATTAGTGGGCCTTTACGTAAACATTCTTGCGGTAGTATGAAGACTCTGGGTTAGTACGCTCATAACCCCCAACGTACTCTTTAATTAGGTATTGGTTGTTACCACTGCGGTACATCGGAATAATGGCCATATCTTCAATAAGCAGTTTCTCAGCTGCAATATACTCTGCAGATGGGTCGCTCAAACTCTTCGACTCTGTCATTAAACGGTCATACTCTGGGTTGTTGTATTTAGAGTCGTTGTATTCGCCAGTTGATACGAAAATATCTAACCATGTGGATGCTTCATTGTAGTCCGCAGTCCAACCACCACGGCTGATGTTGCCAGGATCTTTCAGTGCGTAGAATACTTTTGGCTCAAGCTGTTTGATTTCGATTTGAGCCCCTAGAACGCTCTTCCACATCCCCGCCATTGCCGTTGCCATCTTCACATCTTTTGAGAAGGTAGGGACGGTGAACGTTAGTTTCAACGGGTTTGAAGCGCTGTAACCTGCCTCTTTAATCAGCGCTTTTGCTTGTGCATTGCGCTTGGCTTGATCCCAAGTGGCGAATTCAGGAGTGTGAGTTTTAAAGCCGTCTGTTTGTGGTGGGACTAATGTGAACATCGGAATACCACCATTCTTAGCAATTGCTTTAGTGATGATGTTGCGGTCTATAGCGTAAGAAAGCGCCTGACGAACGCGAAGGTCTTTTGTTGCTCCCTTTTCAGTATTTAGGTAGTAGAAAGTCGAGCCCAATGAAGCACTGGTATCTGCTACTTGTTCTGGGAACTTTTTAAGCAGTTTGTTCTTTTGTGCAGAAGGAATTGAGAGTGCTTGGTCAATTTCACCGGCAAGATAGCGGTTAAGCGCCACATTTGCGTCGCCAATTGGTAGCCATGTAATTTTCTCTAATACTACGTTGTCGGCATCCCAGTAACTTTCATTTTTTTCCATCACCATTTTTTCATTCACTTTCCAATTAGAAACCGTGAAAGCGCCATTGGTGACGATATTCTCAGGCTGAGTCCAAGCACTGCCATGTTGTTCGATAGTTGCTTTATGAACAGGGGCAAGTACTGGATGGCTTAAGAGTTTGATAAAAAATGGGACGGGTTTTTCTAAGGTGACTTCAAAGGTGTAGTCGTCGATTGCACGTACGCCGAGCGTATTTGCAGGCGCTTCACCCTTCATTATCTTATTTGAGTTCTTGATACCAGGAATGGCAGCAAACCAAGCGTAAGGAGAAGCTGTTTCTGGATCGATTAATCGCATCCAACTGTAAACAAAATCGTGTGCCGTCAGCGGGTCACCATTGGACCACTGGGACTCACGTAGGTTGAACGTATAAACCGTATTGTTTTCATTGGCTTGCCAGCTTTCGGCTATACCAGGAATGGTTTTACCTTGCTTATCTTGTACCGTCAGGCCTTCGAATAGGTCTCGACCTAAGTTAAAAGCAGGTTCAGCGGCTTGCTTTGCAGGATCAATTGATGTGACCTCTGCGCCGTTGTTAAGTACGATTTCTTGTTTGTCAGCAAGTTGTGTTCCAGCTGGGTAAGGCTTTGCGATGGTATTGCCTGCCATAAATGCAGCAGCAATAGCGCTCAATGCGATCAGTTTTTTGGCTTTCATAGCTTCCTCGTTATTTCCTTATAGGAGTAACCCTTTGGTGAAATGGGAGGGGAGGCTAACGCCACGAACGGCTTGGGGCTAACCGACATTTCACCAACAGGGATGAGGTGAATGTATATTGTATAAAATGGTCTAACAAATACTATTTAACATGTTTGTAACAAGGTGGCAGGAACAGAGACCAGCGGGCTTAGTTATTGAGACTGGATAAAATCTAACCAATAATTATTGAGAAACCGCTGTTTGATCACAGCGTTTTATAAAGGCATTGAATGTGGGTGAAATTTCGCTGTGATGGCTGACAGACAGTAGCGAATATATATCTTGCTTGTCAAAATAGTAAAAGGCCAGCAATAGGATTGCTGGCCTGGTTATTCTGCCTTTCTTTACATGTACTTATTAAAGAAACCTGTGATAGCTTGCTCTGCTGCTTCCCCATCTGGGCAGTGGCCCGAGTTGCCAAAGTAAGCCACTTCACCATGAGTTGATAGTCCGGCTGTATATTCCATCTCTTGAGGTGGGTTCACCATGTCATCTTTTGTGTTGATCGCAAGGATTGGCACCTCTGTAACGTTCTCTTTATAGCCGCGTGTTTTAAGCGCTAGTGGGACTGTCCACTTGCCATAAGAGCCTAAATCGCTCACGTCTTCAACACCTACGCGGTAACCATAAGACATCACAGACATGAGTGGTGCATCATAGAAAACACTAGTGTCGGTCAGGACGTCAGTCACAACTGCGCAACGTGCTACGGCAGCTTTCAGCTCTGGTGTATTTATGGTAAACATCATCAGTGGAACGCCACCACCAGAAGAGCTTAGTGCCCCAACGTTGCTACTATCAAGGCGTTGGTCAGACTTAACGTAAGCTAAAGCAGCTTGGTGAGCTTGGTCTTCTTTTCCTAGTTCTATGTGGATTTGATTGTTTAAACCGCCACCAGGGATATCAAACGTGAGGACAGCATAGCCATCTTTCAATAGGCTATCGATAGAATCACGGTGTTCAGTCAATACTTTATCGACTCCACCAGTGTAGAGAATAACAGGTGGCTTATTGGCCTCTTTTGGCAAGTGTAACAGACCAGTAATTGTGCCGCCTGCTGGTAATGGCATCTCTACGCGCTCGACGTTAATTGTCTTACTGAATGCTTCAGCCTTAACATATGTCTCGACAGAGCGCTCAATGGCATTATGCTCTTGAGGAGTTAAGTGATTCGGGTATGACGCGATTAGGTACATCATAGAGGCTTTACGAAATGATTCGTAATCAGTTGCGGATGCTGCCAAGGCGTCAGCGGCTTTAGTAAATTCGTATGTCCAGTTGCCCGGCTCATCGTTGTTGATAAAGTCTCGTAGCTCACCGCCAGAGTTAATGCGTTCAAGTACAGAGCGAATTTCTTCTTTTGGTACGACTTTCTCCCAATCTTCCATACGTAGTTCACGGAACCACTGCGATTGGTCCGCTTCTAGCGCTTGCTCACCGCGGAACTTAGAGTGTGCATCCATGTTGCTTGTTGTACAGCCAACAGCCGTTAAGCCGAGTAAGATACTAAGGGCGATTGTTTTCTTATTCATAGTTAACTCGTATATGTTTATTGGTTTAATTTTCCGAGTAACTATATCGAGTGAAATGTAGAAAATTTGCGTATAGGTGACGCTAAAATGGATATTTAGTTCACGATTTATGACTCGAACGTAGATCTGAGCCTTAAGAAAGGAGCGAGTTTGGCGGGTTGAATAACAGAAGCATTTTAAGCCGCTGCTCGATGACAGCGGCTTTTAAAAATGAAATTATCGGTTTCTGAAGCGCGCAGACACCGTTTTGAGAAGTTCACCATCTATTTCTGGCAGGCCATCAGAAAAGAAAATCTGTTGGCCGGGAATATTGCGAAACAGAACGTTGGTTAGCTCGCCTGTTCCGTTAGCGCAATTGGCAGCATGCATTTCGCCAATTTTTTGATCGATCTCTTGTTCAAGTTTGAGTCTCTGTTCTGCTGTGAGACGAACTCGAGCGTGGCACACTTGAGATAGAGTTTGATCTGCCATGGACACTTGTTCAAAGCGACGCTTAAATAGAGTATCTAGAGCAGTACCTTCTTCCATAATAAAACGACGCCCGGAGCGATAGAACACCTTATCGCCGAGGTTTTCGATGTATCCAAGTACTTCTGCAATGCTTAAGTAAAAACGCAAACTGGTATCAGACAGCTGGTATTCTTTCGCGACGTCTTCAGGAGGCATGTTGCAAGAAGTTACTAAGTAGATAAAGTCGAGCAAATAAGGATACTCTACAAAGAGTTCATTCTGCTCGTCAGATAAGAATTGTTCGTTATCTCGCTGTATTTGAATGGCAATCTCAGACAGTTCTTTTAGATCCGTATTGAGGTGGTTGGTATAGATGAGGATCTTATCCAAACCAAGGGATGGGTTGTGCAAATGCCGTTTTATCGTCGACAGTGGGATACCGGTTTTTTCCGACAATGCGCTATAGCACAAGCCTTCGTCCTTAATTTTAAGGCGGATAGCGGCTAGCAAAAACTCTGGTCCAATATGCATTCAAATCACTCAGTTACGATGGTTTGTTCTGACGCTCTAACAACAGATCACGGATGGCGGCACCTGCTTCAAGAATGTGTTTCTTGAGCATGTATTTTGCCCCATCTATATCGCGGTTTTGGCACATTTCGAGTAGTGCCTGATGCTCTTTATCTGCTTTAGCCGTGCCTTCTGTAAATAGAAGCTGCATTCGAATATAGCGGTCGCACTTAGTGTTCAAGTTGTAGATGACGTCCATAGTTTCTGGCATTTCGGCAGGGGCATAGAGCGCTTTGTGCAGTTCGTAATTGTAGTTACTCCACTCTTCGACCTCGTCACCACGGCTCACCACATCATCAAAACGTTCGCGAATTGCGTTGGCTTTCGCTAGGTCCTCGTCGGTCATCTTCTGAATTGCTCGCTCTAAGATGTGACACTCAACCACGGCTCTCAACTCAAACAACTCATCAATTTTGTCGGGGGAGAGTTCCGTTACGGTGGCGCCTTTGTGAGCTTCAAAACTAACTAGTCCTTGCGCTTCAAGTTGCATCAAGGCTTCTCGAACAGGGATTCGGCTGACGTTAAACTCCTTTGCCAAAGCATCTTGTCGCAATGGCTGACCGGTTTTTAACTCGCCTTTGAGGATTTTAGTACGAATCGCTTCTTCGACTAATTGGGTTCGAGTTTTAAAAACAGGTTGTGACATCCAAGTCTCCAGTGTTACTTCTTCAATATTGTATTCAATATACTATTTTGAATGAAAATGTGAACGAACAACGTGCCAATGACTTCTTTTTTGGGGGATAGGTCAATAGTTAGGAATTTGGCCGTGAGGCTATGCCAGCATTGAAGAGTCTGTGAGGACCTCATCAAGTAGGCCCTCACTTTAGTAAGATTTATTGCTTGATAAATTGACGGTCAAATAAATGACCGAGTTTCGCGGCTTTGGTTTCAAGATAGAACTGGTTATTCGTATTGCATCCTTCTTGAAGAGGAACGCGTTCCTGAATATCAATATGCGCTTGTTCTAGCGCTTTCACTTTGCGCGGATTATTGGTCATAAGACGCACGGTATCAATTCCAAGGTAACTAAGCATTCCTCTACAGAAGCGGTAGTCGCGCATGTCTGCAGAAAACCCCAGGCGTTCATTAGCTTCGACTGTATCTGCGCCGTCATCTTGCAAATGGTAGGCTCGAATCTTGTTAAGTAGCCCAATTCCACGGCCTTCTTGTCGTAGGTATAGCAATACTCCTGCACCTTCATCGGTGATGTTTTGTAATGCTCTATCAAGTTGGAAACCACAATCACATCGAGTACTGAAAAGTGCATCACCCGTTAAACACTCTGAATGGAGACGAATAAGAGGCGCTTTGACCGAAGAGATATCACCATAAACCAGCGCGAGATGTTCCTTACCCGTTTCTCGTTCAATAAAGCCATACACCTCAAACGTTCCCCATTTAGTAGGAAGTTTTGCCTTATCAACAAATTGAATCAGATTGAAAGGTTCTGAGTCTTTTAACTGCTCTCGAACGGCCATTAGGATCTTGCCGAGGTGATTCTCGCCTTGTCCATCTTCTCCATCTCCCCAAAAAGCATCTTTATGGGAATGTTCGGTAAGAGTCGCATCGCCCGTTTCAATTAACTTGAACGCGAGCAATGGATTTTGGCGAAACTTTTCATCAACAATAAATCGCATGACATCTAAGCGGACTTCCATCCAGTCTGCTCTCTCTTCGAGCTGATATTTACGGCTTAAGGCAAACGCTAAATCGGGGGATTCACAGTGCTGTATTTTGGCGTGGATTTCAGGGTCGATGAATTTTTGTGCTTGGTAATAGTGTTCGCTGGTGGACCAAATTTGGCCATCGATATTAATTGGCGACTCGTAAAAGTTTGAAAGGAACCCATAGTCATCATCGGGTTCATAAAATTGAATATCACAGTCCATGTGCCTCTCCTGATACAGTTAATCGATCACACTAAGAAACATGTTGCTTATTAAGAACTAGTTGTTGATGATTACAATGTCAATTGAGGAGTGTTTATTTGTTCTTGGAATATGTGAGCAAATCATTACGCTTATGAATTAAAGAGTGTGTTCGCTCGCTACACTGGTCAATAAAATATGACTTTCCACAACCGGTGGTATATTGGGAAGTTATATATGAAAAACAAAAACTTAAATTTAAGTAAGTTAACATTAACGCTTATTGCAAGTGGGTTAGTTTCAACTGGTGTGTATGCAGCGCCCAACACTGCTCCAAGCAGTAAAACAGTACCTAACGCAGAATCGATAGCTGTGTACAACCATAGCCTGAGTAACGAGAGAAGCTTTGCGAAACAAGCAGCACAACGTGAAATCTATTCTGGTTGGGATCAACTACCTGTGTTTGACGTAAATAAAACGTATGAACGAGCAGATTCGAGCGTAAAGTTTACTGATGGCCAACGCTGGGGGGTATTCAAAAATAAGTGGTGGGTGAAAGGTGAGTCGCCAAGTTTCATCGACGCTAATGGTGCGTGGGAACTGGTTAGCGAAACAGATATTTCAGGTCACTATTTGCCTGAATCTGTCACTGTGAATAATTGGATCAGTTCGTCGGCTTATAGCGCTGGAGACAAAGTAAAACATTCGATCAATGGAGAGGTGCTATATTTTGAGGCTAAATACTGGACTCAAGGTACTGAACCAGCACTGACTGTTTCGAATGGTGGAACGGCTCAAGATTGGGAAACTCCGTGGAACCAAATCGATGGGGTATCTGATGATGTGACTCCGCCAGTTACACCGGATCCTGACCCTGAGCCTCCGGTGACAACAGATCCAGAAACTCCAGTGACACCGGACCCAGAGCCGGAATTACCAATCACTCCAGATCCGGAGCCAGAAATCCCGGTTACTCCAGAACCAGAATTACCAGGTGAATTATGGAACTCGACGACGGCTTATGTTGCAGGGGACAGAGTCAAGCACACGATTGACGGCTCAACGTTATTGTTTGAAGCAAGATACTGGACGAAAGGCGACAAGCCAGTACTGACGGTATCTAGTGGGGGAACGTTGCAGGATTGGGAAACTCCTTGGCAAGTTGTTGATGGAGTGGCTCCGGAACCTGAGCCAGAAGTGCCAGTCGAGCCTGAACCTGAGTTACCTGTTACTCCAGATCCAGAACCGGAAGTGCCGGTAACACCTGATCCAGAAACTCCAGTTATTGATCCACCTACTGACCTGCCAGCCGACGGCTATGAATTCTTGAGTGAGCTAACTAACGAACATTGGGATTGGTTCTTCCCTATGCGTTCTGGTCGCTACAATGTTGAAGGTGGAACTCGTAACCAACCTCCATTTGCGCTTGCTGATGGTTCTACAGATACGTTTAATCTAGACGCATTCAAGCGTGCGGTACTGGAGTACAATACGTGGGCGGAAAGTAAAGGCTACAAACAGTTCCTGAATGAAGGGACTAAGTCTCAGCAAGCTCTAGAATTCACAAGCTTTTGGGCGAAATCATCGCGAGAGACTTCTGGCTCGTGGGACAATGCTCCTGCGCCATGGATCGTGAACGATAAAGACGCTGGTATTGTTTGGAAAGGTGCACTTTACTGGGTCGAAGAAGTGGGTTATTCAACTAACCCTGACGGTACTAGCCCAGCAATCAACTATGTCGATGCTGGCTCTACCGCTTATCCGCCTGCTGAAGGTCGTTCTTACTATGGTCGAGGCATTATTCAGCTATCTTGGAACTATAACTACGGTGCGTTTAGCTACTGGTTATATGACAATGGCATGATGCGTGATTTGATCACGGAACGTGACACCTTGCTGAAGCGTCCAGATTATGTTGCAAGCCGCGGGGATCTATCGATCTTATCGGGTATTTGGTTCTGGATGACGCCGCAAGGTGCAAAACCATCTTCGCATGATGTCATGATGGGTAACATCACTCACGTTTCAAGTAGTAGTCAAGAATTAGGGCTACCACAACGTAATGATGGCGGCAGTATTGTTACGGCTGAAGGAGAGTCTTACGATGAGGCTGTTATCTCTTACCGTTTAGGTACTGTGACTAACATTGTGAATGGTGGATTAGAGTGTAATAAGGCTGCGTCTTACCATACTGGTCCGACTCAACGTGCTTCATACTACAATGCCTATGCTAAGTATATGAATGCGAGTATCAATGGTATTCAGGTTCCTACCGTTCAAGATTCAACGAACGTTTGGTCAGTTAAGGTTAACGATCAAAGCCCTGATAATCTAAAAACATCGACTTGTTACGCTCAGAAGAGCTACTACGGTTGGTAACATATCAGTGAAAACCTAATAGGTTTTGCTTTAAGAAACAGCCTGCTCAATGTAGCAGGCTGTATTGTTTTGGTTTTGTGAAGAGGATTGTTAAGCCTACTTCCCGTCCACCGATTGGCGAACACTGAGTGGGTTTTGCGATTTTAGCGCATCAGGTAATAAGGCTTCTGGGACTGATTGATAGGCAACGGGTCTTAGCCAACGTTTGATTGCTTCTGCACCCACTGAAGTACTTGCTGGCATGGTTGATGCTGGGTAAGGGCCGCCGTGAACCATGGCGTAGCTGACTTCTACTCCGGTTGGCCAACCGTTAAAGACAATACGTCCAGCCACTTCCTCTAGATCGGCTAAAAGTTGGCCTGCGATCGAATAGTCCTCCTCATCTGCATGAATTGTAGCCGTTAAACTACCGGCTAAGCTTTGGCCAAGTTGCACCATGTCTTGGTCATTTTCGCATACCACAATAATGGATTGTGGGCCGAAGATTTCTTCTTGCCACTGAGGGTTATTACGCCATTCATCACTGGTGGTTTCGAACAGCATTGAAGGTACGCCGCTTTCTGGTTGTGACTGGGTGCGTGTTAATCCACGCTGGTTCGCTCGCTCTTCACTTTGGATAAGATAATTTTGTTTAATGCCACAGGTCAGCATGGTTTGACCGGGTTGCTGAGTAATACCATCTCGTACCGTTGCCAAAAACTTCTCAGTAGCGTCACTTTGGGATACAAAGACAACTGCTGGCTTAGTGCAAAATTGCCCGCAACCCATATTCATGGATAGGACATACTCTTCTGCAAGAGATTGAGCGTTTTCATTCATGCGATGGGAAAGAATAAACACAGGGTTTGATGCTCCAAGCTCGCCATAAAATGGGATGGGTTCTGCTCTGCGCTGAGCAAGATCAAATAGAGCACGGCCTCCATGAATAGAGCCTGTAAATCCAACCGCTTTAATTGCTGGGTGGCTGACGACCGCTTGACCAAGTTCATGACTGGTACCTTGGAGCAAGGTGAAAATTGCTTGAGGTAGCCCCTGCGCGTCAAGTGCTTTAGCGATGCATTGTGCGACAATGTCACTAGTGCCAGGATGAGCGGGGTGGCCTTTCACTACGACCGGACAACCCGCAGCGAGTGCGGAAGCGGTGTCTCCTCCTGCGGTAGAGAAGGCAAGCGGAAAGTTAGACGCACCAAACACGGCAACAGGACCGAGACCAATATTCTGACGTCGTAGGTCCGGTTTTGGTAGCGGCTCTCGTTGAGGGTTCGCAGTATCAAAAATGGCTTCTTGCCACAGTCCTCCTTCGACTACGCCAGCGAAGAGCCTCAGCTGAGCAGTTGTTCGGCTTAGCTCGCCGTTAAGCCTTGCTGGTGGGAGTGCTGATTCTAAATTCGCTCGTTCTACAATCGCCTCTCTTTGTTCTTCGAGGCAGTCAGCAATTGTTTGTAAAAGCATACTCCTGACTTGAGGCGAAGTTTGGCGAAATGACTTAGCGACTTCATTGGCGGCTGAAGCGGCTAGGTTAACGTCTGCTTGGTTGTGTTGGGCAAAATCGCCAGGTAATGATTGTTCTGTCGCTGGGTTCAGTGCGCGAAAGGTTTGGTTGTTACTCATAACGTTTCCTAAATGTGGTGATTAACTTATTTATTTCAATTCAAAACCATGGGCGTAAGGGTCTTGGTCATCGACCCAAATGGTGTTATGACCGGTCACTTGTGCCCAACCCTCGATGCTTGGCAATATCGCCGCTCTGCCATTGACCTCTGTGACTCCCTCAATACGACCGGTGAACAAGCTTCCGATGATACTTTCGTGAATGAAATCCTCACCTTGCTTGAGTTTTCCTTTGGCATGCCATTGAGCCATACGAGCGCTAGTGCCTGTCCCACATGGCGAACGATCGAGGGCTTTTTCACCATAAAAAACCGCGTTCTTAGCGGTCGATTCTGGACGAGTTGGTGTGCCGGTCCAAAGAACATGAGAGACGCCACAGACCGTCGGATCGTCCGGGTGAATACATTCCACCGCTTTTGAAACTGCCGTGCGTACTTTTGGACTGAGCATGAGAATCTCATCTGAAGAGTAGTGTTCTAATCCTTTATAATTTTCTTGTGGATCAACAATCACGTAGTAGTTGCCCCCATAAGAGACATCCACCGTGATTTCGCCGAGTCCTTCTACTTCAACAGTGACATCTTGGTGAGCGAGGTAAGCGGGGACATTGAAGATCTTAACCGAAGTGATCTTCTCGCCATCACGCTGGTAGTGCACTTCAATTTGGCCAGCTGGTACATCTAATACTAGGCGGCCTTCTTCTCGTGGTGTAATCAACTTGTGTTCGAGTGCTGATGTGACGGTGCCGATCGTACCGTGGCCACACATTGGTAAGCATCCGCTGGTTTCAATAAATAAGATCGACGCATCGGCATTTTCACTACAAGGAGGAAGAACAACTGAACCCGACATCATTGCATGACCGCGTGGTTCAAACATTAGCGACTGACGAATCCAATCATAGTGCTCTAGAAAAAACTGGCGTTTATCGCTCATCGTCTTTCCTTGAAGTGGAGGTACACCCCCTGCGACTAAACGAACTGGATTACCGCACGTGTGCGCATCAATACAGAAGAAGGTTCCTTGTCTCATTTCTCGCTCCTTGAATAAGAAATTGGTTGAAGTGGATGGAATGGATGTTATCGTGATGTTAAGTATATTTTATACAATTTTGTTTTTGAAACGTGATGAGGAGCAAAATAAATGGTGAGTAATAAATCGACAACTCAGCAAAAAATTGCTGTTGTTGGCGGAGGTGTGATTGGGTTGTGTATCGCGTTAAAGCTGCAGTTGAGTGGTGAAGATGTCACCATTTTTGATAAACGAGGGGCGGGCGAAGGTTGCTCAAAAGGGAATGCTGGACATTTTGCTACTGAGCAAGTATTTCCTCTGGCAACGCCAGCTCTTTTACCTCAACTGCCGAAGATGTTGTTGTCGCCAACCAGTCCGGTTTCTGTCCGTTTTCAAGATATTCACCGAACATTGCCGTGGATGGTTCGCTTCTTACTCAAAGCGAGAAAGCAGTCTTCAAAACTTGCAACGGAGGCATTGACGTCGCTGAATAATGTCGCGATGGACAACTGGTTTGAATTACTGAACCAAGTTGGCCTATCGCACTTAATTTCAATGAACGGGTCGTTGCTGACTTTTGAAAGTGAAACGCTATTTGACAGTTATAGACCGACTTTAAATTCGTTACGTGAACAAGGAGTGGAGTGTCTGGTTTGGGAGCAGGAGAAGCTGCGAAATGAACTGCCCAATTTGTCTCACGCGATTAAGAAAGGGGTGTTCTTCCCAGAAACAGGACATACGGCAAACCCTTATAAAATGTGCGATGAGATAAGAAAAGCATTTAAGTCAGCGCAAGGTAAATGGATAACTGAACAAGTTGATGATGTCTTTTTTGATGGTGATATGGGGGTAGTTGTGACACCAACTCTCAGTCATGAGTTTGACAAAGTGGTGATTGCAACAGGCGCTGAATCGGTGCCGTTAGTGAAGAAAATTACCGGGATTAAGGTGCCGCTTCAAGCCGAACGCGGATACCATCTAATGGTCCCCGAGTTGAAAAATTGTTTGCCATTCCCAGTCAGTTCAGCTGATCGAAAGTTTATTATGACACCAATGGAAAATGGTTTGCGGCTTGCTGGTACCGTTGAGTATGCAGACATAGTATCCCCGCCCAATATGAAGCGCGCCGATATGCTTAAAGGCCTCGCGACAGGCTTGCTAAAACCGGAGTGTCAATTAGATACTGCTGATGAAAAATGGATGGGGAACCGCCCGTCTTTACCTGATTCCTTACCAGTGATTGATGCGGTTGAGAACGGAAAAGTATTACTGGCATTTGGTCATCAACACTTGGGTTTAACTCAAGCTGCAATCACAGCATCGTTAATCTCTGATATCCATAATGAGAGCAAGCCGGCGATTAATATTTCTCCATTTGCGCTAGATCGCTTTTGCTAAAAAAATTTAAAATTAAATATTGTATAAAATATACGAGCGGATTATGTTAATTAAAGGTTAACGAAAATGATAGCCAAATACAGATAATATTTGATGCCTAACAGCGGTATCCAGGCGTCCAAAAACTTTCGGGAATGACCCGATGTGACAACAACAAGGAGCAAAATCATGTCAAGTAAGACGATGACACCACTAGCACTTTTGGTTTCTGGAATGCTGTTAGGGACGATCAATGTAGCAACGGCAAGTGAAAAGCTAACCGTCGTTTCATGGGGCGGCGCATTTACTAAGAGCCAAGTTGAGGCGTACCACAAGCCTTACATTGAAAAAACCGGTGTTGAATTGGTGTCTGAAGACTTTAGTGGTGGTCTCGCGGAGATTAAAGCGCAAGTCGAAGCAAATAATGTGCGTTGGGATTTAGTGTCACTAGATAAGCCAGACATTGTTCGTGGCTGTGCTGAGGGGTTATTGGAAACGGTTGATCCTAGTATGTTGCCTGCAGGTGATGACGGTACACCTGCAAATGAAGACTTTATTCCAGGTGCTATCCATGAATGTGCGGTAAATACGATCGTGGTTTCAACAGTGCTTACGATCAATGAGGAAGCGTTTAAAGGTAAACCAGCACCGACCAAGCTGACCGACCTATTTGATCTGAATAAATTTCCAGGTCGTCGAGCGCTACAGAAAATGCCACAAGGCAATTTAGAGTGGGCGTTGATTGCAGATGGAGTGAAGCCAGAACAAGTGTATGAAACTCTTGAAAGTCCTGAAGGCCGAGCTCGCGCTTTCGCTAAGTTAGATAGCATTAAACCGCAGGTTGTTTGGTGGACAACGGGTGCTCAGCCTCCGCAAATGTTGGCAGATAAAGAAGTCGTGATGGCATCGGCATTTAATGGTCGTATCCATAGTGCCACTCAAGAAGAGGGCCAGCCGTTCAAGATCATCTGGGATCACCAGTTGGGTTACATGAATGGGTGGGCAATCCCTAAGGGAAGTCCTAACCTAGCTCAGGCTCTCGACTTTATTAAATTTTCTTCTGGTACTAAGCCCCTAGCTGACCAAGCTAAGTACGTTGCTTATGGTCCGACACGAAAATCATCATCAGCGCAAATTAGCCCTGAAATCTTAGCGAGCTTACCGACAGCGCCAAACAACTTTCAAACTGCCTTTTTGATTGATGATGAGTGGTGGTCAGATTATGCCGATGAGCTGAATGAAGAGTTCAACACTTGGCTTCTTAACTAAGTCAACAAACCCTAGATAAATTTAATAACCAATGGAGGCGTGAATGCGCCTCTTTCATAAGGAAGGTTTCATGATCAATCTGGATGCGCAGCAAATAGTGAAATGCTTGTCTATGAAAGGTTTGATTGAGTCGATGTGCCAAACTTACCAAGAGCAGTCAACGATTCCACAACGTCGAGTTATGCCATTAGAAGAGGGAAGTTACGACGCTTTCGCCTTGCTTCCTGCATGGAGTGAGTCACTTATTACGGTTAAAGCGTTTACCTATTTTCCGCAAAACTATCTAGAAGGAAAAGATAGTTTAGCATCGAAGATCTTGGCGTTCGATCGTAGCAATGGTGAGCCTCTTGCTCTGCTAGACGGTAAGGTGTTGACGTTCTGGCGTACGGCGGCTGCATCAGCATTGGCAGCGGATTATTTGGCCCGCAAGGATGCCAGCCGACTGCTGATATGTGGAACGGGTAACCTAGCACCTTATATGGCTTATGCGTATTCAGCGATTCGCCCATTGACTAAGGTGCAAGTTTGGGGACGAGATAAGCAAAAAGCATTGAGTACCGTCGACGCCATTTTGTCGAGCAATGAGTATCAGTCATTGTCAATTGAAAAGCAGTTTGAAGTCGAAGCTATCGATGATGTGAATAGTGCATTATCCAGTAATGATATCATTACTTGTGTGACAGGCTCTGCCACAGCGCTATTTGATGGAGAGAAAGTGACAGCCGGTACACATATCGACCTCATCGGCAATCATGATCAAGATAAACGCGAGTGTGATACGGCTGCAGTTAAACGCTCTAGTGTATTTGTGGATAGCAAAATCAATGTATTGGCCGAAGCAGGGGATTTACTTATCCCTATCGAACAAGGTGCATTTACACAGGAGCAAATCCAAGCTGAGTTAACTGAACTATGCTCTCAGCATCACACTGGACGCCAGTCTGAACAAGAGATCACATTATATAAGTCAGTTGGTAGTGCTCTGGCTGATCTGGCCGCAGTTAAATTTGTTCTAACCCAAAAAGAGATTCTTTAAGTTTGAGGGTAACCCTCATTTATCACGGTTTTCTGCCGTAATTTAAAATTGCATACAATATACAAATGGAAGGTAAAAGATGAACGTAGATTGGAAAGGTGTCTACCCAGCAGTTAGCACGCAGTTTCGCAAAGATCAGAGTATCGATTTGGATGCGACTCAAACGGTAATTGATAACCAAATTAACGATGGTGTTAACGGCATTATCTGTCTTGGTACTGTCGGCGAAAACTGTGCCTTATACCCAGAAGAGAAGCGCCAGGTACTTGCTGCTGCTCAAGAAGTGGTTGCGGGACGTGTTCCTTTAATTGCAGGGACTGCAGAATCAATCACAACAGCGGCAATTGATTACATGCAAGACGCGCACAAAATTGGTATTGATGGTTGCATGGTAATGCCTGCTATGGTCTATCGCACATCAGACAGTGAAACGGTTGATTACTACCGCACCTTGTCTGAAGCGACACCAGAAATGCCAATCATGATTTACAACAACCCAGTCTCTTACGGCGTCGATGTAAATCTCGATCTTATGGCTCAGTTAGCGGAGTGTGAAAGCATTGTCGCAGTTAAGGAGTCAACAACGGATACCCGCCGCATTACGGAACTGTACAACCGTTTTGATGATCGCTTCACCGTGTTTAGTGGTGTCGACGATATCGCTCTAGAGTCATTGATGCTTGGTGCTACAGGATGGATTTCTGGCCTAACCAACGCATTCCCGGCTGAATCGGTCGCAATCTACAAACTCGCAAGCCAAGGTCGTTATGCAGAAGCGTTAGAAATCTACCGTTGGTTCTTACCTCTACTACGCCTAGATACGATCCCAACTTTGGTTCAATGCATCAAGCTTGCTGAACAAGTGTGTGGTCGAGGCAGTGAGCAAGTTCGTGCTCCGCGTCAAAACCTAAAAGGTGAGGAACGTGCTCAAGTGATTGCTTTGGTTGAACAGGCGATAGCGACTCGTCCTGACCTATCAAAATACAATCTTTAATTGAATCTAGTCATTAGCGCAAAGGGCAAGACTTTTCTTGCCCTCAATGTATCTATGTAAACGGCTTATTAGGTCGTTAAGCTGTTTACCTATTTGGATTGCTTACTTTATTGCTGTCAAAAAAGGAATCACAATGGCATTGCAAAAGGAATACGTGAGTTTTCAACACGTTCAGAAAACCTATGATGGTGAAAACCTGGTCGTTAAAGATTTTAATTTGGCGATTGAGCCGGGTGAATTTGTCACTATGCTCGGACCTTCAGGTTCTGGAAAAACGACTTGTTTAATGATGTTGGCAGGGTTTGAAACGGCGACAAAGGGCGAGATCTACATCGACGGGACACCAGTAAACAACCTTGCGCCTCACAAACGTGATATCGGAATGGTGTTTCAAAACTATGCATTGTTTCCTCATATGACGATTGCAGAAAACCTCGCTTTCCCATTAAAGGTTCGCAAGTTATCAGTTGAAGAGGTTGAACGAAAAGTGGCGTCGGTCCTAGAAATGGTAGAACTCGCTCATGTCGCCAATCGTTATCCCAAACAGCTATCCGGCGGGCAACAGCAACGTGTGGCTCTGGCTCGTGCCTTGGTATTTGAACCTAAGTTAGTGTTGATGGATGAACCTTTGGGAGCGCTCGATAAACAGCTTCGTGAACAAATGCAACTTGAGATAAAACGTTTGCATGAAAAGCTGGGCATCACAGTGCTATATGTAACCCATGACCAAGATGAAGCGCTAACTATGTCGGATCGCATTGCCGTATTTAACAATGGTGCAGTCCAACAATTGGCATCGCCAACCGAACTTTATGAATCACCAAGCAATGCGTTTGTTGCTCAGTTTATTGGTGAGAATAATCAGCTCAAAGGAGTGGTTGCAGAACTTGGCTCAGACCGTTGTTCTGTCGAGATTAATCACCATCTTATTCAGGCTAAACCGGTCAAAGTGTCTCGGGTTGGTGATCAGACTTTACTTTCAATTCGACCGGAAAAGATCATTGTTGAGCCTGAGTCTGGTTACTGCGATAACGAGGTTACCGGCATGTTGAGAGAGTTGATCTATCATGGTGATCATCATCGCTTAGTGGTTGAAATCTCGGGCGTTGGAGACTTGGTGGTTAAGGTCCCTAATGACAGTCGTGGTGAACGTACATTTGTTGCTGGAAACCAATACAGAATAGGTTGGCTTAGCCAAGATTGCCATGCGTTAGATTGTGAACAGATCCAAGTTGAGCAAGAGGTGGCTGCATGAGTCGCGAATTAACTGGACTAAACTCGGTATTGTCACTGCAACGCAAATTGGTTCGGTCAGACAAAAGCCTCAAAGCTCAGCTCAAGCGTGCTGAACGCCAGAAACAGATTCGCTCCATTTTGCTAATTCTTCCTTTGGTCTGTTTTATCTGTGTAACATTCGCATTCCCAATTGCTGAAATGCTTTATCGTAGTGTCGACAACCATGCATTGCCGAATGCTTTTCCTCAATCTTCTAATGCTATTAAGCAGTGGGATTATGAGGGTGTGCCAAACTTAAGTATTCAGCAAACTTTTATGGCTGAGCTGAAAGACCGTTACCAAGACAAGACGCTACCTAAGCTTGCAAACCGAATGAATATTGAAGTATCGGGTATGCGTAGTCTGCTGATGAAAACGGGGCGCAAGTTAGCGAAGTTGGAGTCATTGCCGCAAAGCCTAGATGAGATTAAAAAGCTCGATAAACGCTGGGCTAAGCCGCAATACTGGGCTGCATTAAAGAACTTAAGTTCACCCTATACCTTGAGTTATTACCTTGCCGCTCTGGACTTACGTTATGACGCCGAAGGGAAGGTGACAGCACAGCCAGAAACCAGACAGGTCTATGTTGACCTATTTACTAAGACATTAGGTATGTCGTTAGCTATCACAGTGATCTGCTTAGTGATGGCTTATCCGGTGGCATATTTGCTGGCTAACCTCCCTGATAAACAGGCAAACCTTTTACTTATTGTGGTTCTGCTACCATTTTGGACTTCGTTGTTGGTACGCACGACCTCATGGATAGTTTTATTGCAAAACCAAGGTGTGGTGAATGATCTGCTGCTTTGGTTAGGTCTGACTAACGAGCGATTAGCCATGATGCACAATACGTTCGGCACCATAGTCGCAATGGTCCACATCTTATTGCCGTTTATGATCTTACCGCTCTATAGCGTGATGAAAGGGATAAGCCCGAGCTACTTTCGTGCGGCTCGATCATTAGGAGCAACGCCGTCTATGGCTTTTATTAAAGTGTATATGCCGTTGACGATGCCGGGAGTCGGAGCGGGAGCGCTGCTGACATTTATTCTATCCATTGGCTTCTACATTACCCCTGCATTAGTTGGTGGTCGAAGTGGTCAAATGATCTCGAACATGATTGCTTATCATATGCAAACATCTCTTAACTGGGGGATGGCGGCTGCTCTTGGAGGCTTACTTCTCGCTGTTGTTACGGTGCTGTTCTACCTATTTAATCGCATCGTTGGGATCAATAACATCAAGGTAGGAGGTTAACTATGGGATTACCAGCTTATTGTAATATGCGTGAGCGAGTGGGTTACGCAACTTACCTAGTGTTTTGTACCTTGGTATTTTTGTTTCTGATCGCACCGATTCTTATCATAGTGCCGCTCTCATTTAATGCGACACCTTACTTTACTTTCACTGAAGGTATGTTAAGCCTAGATCCAGAGGCGTATTCGGTGCGTTGGTATGTGGATATGTTTACCAACAGTCAGTGGTTGATGGCGCTTAAAAACAGTACGTTGATTGCCGTTAGTGCAACCATTGTTGCGACCGTTTTAGGGACACTTGCGGCGATGGGGCTTGCTGCCAATAATGTTCCGTTTCGAAATGCGATTATGGCGTTTTTGATCTCTCCGATGATTGTACCTGTGATTATTTCAGCGGCGGCGATGTACTTCTTCTACACTCGTTTAGATTTATCTCAAACCTTTACTGGTATTGTATTAGCTCATGCGGCGTTAGGGACCCCTTTTGTCGTCATTACTGTCACTGCGACATTAAGTGGTTTTGATCATAGTTTGGTGAGAGCAGCTTACAGCCTAGGTGCAAACCCTGTTTACACCTTTAGACATGTGACGTTTCCTTTAATTCGACCAGGAATGATTTCGGGTGGTCTGTTTGCCTTTGGAACGTCTTTTGATGAAGTGGTTGTTGCCTTGTTTATCACTGGCGTAGAACAAAGAACTGTGCCAAGGCAGATGTGGTCAGGGATCCGTGAGCAAATAAGTCCGACAATTCTAGCGGTTGCTACATTGCTGATTTGTATGTCCGTCTTGCTGTTGTTAACTCTCGAAATGTTGCGACGACGCAATGTGAAAATTCGAGGTATTCAAGAGTAAGTTTTTTGGATCATGGCAAGTTAACTGTTTAGGTTCTGTCCAGATGTCCTAGTAGGTAATAATCCCCAACTTGCTCTTTCCATAACGCCTCATTTTTTGAGGCGTTTTTTCGTTAATGTAGAGTAGCTTATCCTACTGAAAGCGACTCCGAAATTGCGATGGGGTCATCTCTTTGACCGTTTTAAACTGTCGGTTGAAATTAGAGAGGTTTTGAAAGCCCGTTTTCTCTGCAATAAGAGCAATAGGTTGAGATGTGCTAGCGAGCAGCTCACATGCTTTGCCAATTCTAAATTGTTTTAAGTGGTCGGAAAAACTCACCCCATAGTGCTTTTCAAAAAGACGATACGCGGAGCTTTCACTCATATGTAAGTGGCGTCCGAGATCGGAAATACGAATAGTTTCCCCATAATTGTCTTCGATATAGCGCGTCGCCAATTGAACCTTTTGGTGTGCTTCGCGATTCCCTGATACTTGGCTAATACGGTAAGGGGATGAAGACAATCGTTGAGAACTTACGTCGTTGGCAATCAGCAATAGTACTTCAATCACGCGTATTGCTTGGAACTGTCGCTCTATATTCTCAATTCCGTTGAGTAGGTCCGCGACCTTTTGTGATGTGGCTGGGCTGAATTTAACTCCATAAGCGGACTGTTCGAGTATTCGCTTAATATTGCGTGCCTCTGGAATCGTTGCTTGTAGTTTTTCTATCCAGTCATGCTTTAACCAAACAATGACAGAGTGGTGGGGCTTTTCTTCTGATCCATTGATTTGACCGGTAATCATATGTGGCAATCCTGGTCCGTATAAGAGCAGAGTATTGTGATGAACCGAGCCGACCGCGTCACCGGCAAAGTAATTACCACTGAAAATGGATTCTGGATCTTGGTAAAGGACGAGCTCATATTCTGTGTGGTAGTGCCATGAGCAGGCAAATTCTTCCTTTTTTTCGCGACAATGAAACTGACGGACAATCCAATCATTGCTTGGTGTCTCCATAACATTTTCGATAAATGGCTTCATTGAGGCTCTCCTAGATCTAACCGTTCAATAGTATGGATTTTGTTGCTTTTCTGTCAAACCAAGAGGTTAACTTGATGGAATAGTATTAGATGTGGCTCGAATACTATCAATGTACAGGCATATCTTTGCGTAGACTGTAGCCTCACACACTTACTCAAAGGAGCCCTTCATGTTCAAAGATAAAACGGCAATGCTGTTTATTATTACTGCGTTTGTCACTGGATTATGCGGGGCCTTTTTTTACCCTTTATCGAGCCTATTTATTGTTGAAGAGCTTGGCGCATCACCTATGATGTTGAGTTTGTACATGATAATGGCGGTGGTGAGTGCTGTTATCGTCTCTCAGTTATTGGCGAGGCAATCGGACCGGAACTGGAAACGAAAAACCATACTATTAGTGGCGATGAGCTGCTACCTAATTACCATCTCTAGCTTTATAGTGGTGAGAGAATATTGGCTGGCGGTGACCATTGCGACAGTGTTTGGCAGTGTTAGTGGTGCCTCTTTTGGCCAATTGTTCGCACTTGGCCGAGAGTATGGTGACCGTCATATGAAAGACAGTACGACTTTCTTATCAACGATGCGAGCAGGGATCGCTATTGCTTGGGTGTTTGGCCCGCCAATGGCATTTATGCTCAAAGCCAGCTTTGGTTACAACGCCTCGTTTGCTGTCTCTGCGGTTATCGTGAGCCTATCTATTGTGGTCATTGCCAAATATTTACCAAATGGAGTGGTTAAAGCAGAGACGCCAGAAGAAGTGGAAGTTGAGGTAAAGCACCCTACCACTTCAAACGTTTTGATTTCTCTTTATTGCTTGGTCGTTGTGTTCGCTTTTGCCTCCAATAATCTTTACATCACCAGCATGCCACTTTACTTGTCGCAAGAACTGAAAGTTGACCCTAGTTGGCTTGGCTTTCTATTTGGTGCAGGGGCTTTATTTGAAATTCCTGTCATGCTTGGGGCCGGTAAGCTAGCTGTAAGGTTTGGCACACTAAAGCTACTCATGGCGGGTTTGGTTAGTGGCATTGCGTTTTATGCAGTCATGCTGACTAACACCTCTTTTATTGCGATGCTCGCAGCACAGGTTCTCAATGGTTTCTTTATTGGCGTGTGCGCGACCCTTGGTATGGTTGTACTGCAAGATATGATGAAAGATCGTTTAGGGACAGCATCAACATTATTTTCCAATATGCTCAATGTCAGCATGTTGGTAGCGAGCCTATGTGTTGGGGTCGTTGGGGAGCTATTTAACTACTACAGTACGCTCTATGTTTCCCTTGCAGGGTCACTAGCAGCGCTATGCTTACTTGCTCTATTTGCACAGATTGAATCTAAGCGTCATCAAACATCAAGTAATCCAATGCCAGCTTAAACCGAGTTCCTTACTACAGTGTTCTTTGGCTAAAGGGTTAACGCGAGTTTTATAGCTCTTTGGCCAAGAACACTGATTTCCCTTTTTATTCAAATAAGACGCCTAGTTAATGAAAATCGGTGCTTTTTCTAAACCAAGTAGCGAAAGTATGCGCATTTTTAATAAAATTTGAGCAAATAAATAACATTTTTGTCATTACGCCGTTTGGTATCTTGATTCAAGGTTTGTAGCATTGTACGCTGTGTTATATATGTAAACAGGACGTATACAATATGACATCTATTTTTCGTGAGCTAAGGAAGTGCTCGCTTTTTTCATTTCTTAGTTGCTTGGCGGTTTTATTCTCTTCTTGTACCTTTTCTACTGCCCACGCAGACTTTGATGGCTTGCCTCCTTCACTTCAAGGCCAGTTGACTGAATCTCAAGTAAGAAATATCACTGTAGAAATGAAGTACCTTGATGAGGTGCTGACGTCTTCGGTACTTAGCTATGCGTTTTCAGGCGATGAGAAATGGCTAGATAGATATTATCAGTACGAACCAAAGCTTACGTCCCTTATTAATGCCTTACTCGCTGGGCAAAAAGACGAAGACCTAGCAGTGGTAAGTGAACTTGAAAGTGTCAATTTCGCCTTAGTTGAAATTGAGATGCGAGCAATCGACCTTATTCAAGCTGGCGATCGACTAAAAGCGATGGATCTGATTAATAGTGAGGATTATCACCACTATAAAAGTCAGTATATGGGGGCGTTATTAAACCTAGCCAACCGCATTCAAAAGAGAGCGAAGGAAACTTCTGGTGATGGATTCTTGTCGCTCACGACAACAGAAGCTAAATGGATTGAAGACAATACTATTCGTGTTGGTATTGAGCATTGGCCACCAATGCTTTACAAAACGGATGAAGGTAAAATTGGCGGCCTAGCGGGAACTATTGTTAACCAGATTGTCGAGAAAACCGGCCTAAAAGTGGAATTGGTTGAAGCAGACTGGAATATATTGCTGCAAAAGTTTTATCTCGGTGAAATTGATTTACTTCCTCACGCGTATTTGAGTGAAGAACGTAAAAAAGCAGGCAACTTCTCAACGCCATTTTTCTTGGTACGAGAGCTGTTCTTTGTACGTGATACAGACTCACAGTTTAGAACCAGTTCAGATCTCGCGAATGCTACCATTGCGATTTCTGAAGGGTACACCACGATCAATAAGATCAAAACTTTGTACCCGAACATTAAGGTTATCGAAACTAAAGGTATTGAAGATGCGATTCAACATGTGGTGAATGGAGATGCAGATGCCGTTCTCGATGCTGAAACGGTCATTCTAGACGCTTTATCGAACAACAATATTACTGAACTTCGTCCAATTAATGAGGATGTTGTTTCACCGTCAACGCTGCATCTTTGGTCAAGCAACCGTGCTCCACTTCTTGGTGGAATCCTGCAAAAAGGCTTGGACTCTCTCAATTTACGCGACCTTATATTAACTCGTAATGATTGGCTGAAAACCCAAGATATTTCCACTCAGCAAACCCATCAACAAGAAAGCTTTATGAGTACGTTATGGGTTGTGGCTGGCGTTGTCGTGGTTGTCGTCGTTTTATTGTTTTTCGTTACTGCCCGTGTTTTCAGAGCGAGCGACAAAGAACTAGCGAATAAATTCAGTAGTAAGAGCTTCAAACGCACGTTGTGGATTGGTCAAGCGGTACTGGCTGTATTTCTCGTGATTACCGGAATACTCGTTACTCAATACGCCGAAAGGCAAAGCCGAAGCGCACTTGAGTACAGTTTAAACACTTTATTGTCTTCAACTCACAAGCGAATGGTTGGCTGGGTTGATCTTGAAATAAACTCGCTTGAACAGTTGGGTAAAAACCCAGACATGGTGGCGTTAGTTCAAGACTTATTGCTCGTTCCACCTACTCCAGAAGCGTTGCGTCGTACCCCTGTTCAAGCCGAAATTCGCGAGTTTATTGAAGAGAGAAAAGGGATCTCTGGTTCATTTGGTTTCTTTGTCATTTCTCCTGAAAAAATCAGCTTGGCCTCTCGTCGAGACTCTAACCTAGGTGAGTTAAACCTTATCCAGAAGCAGCGCCCAGACCTTATGGAGTCTGTCCTCAGTGGGCAAAGCGTATTCATTCCACCGATTCGTTCGGACGTTCACTTAGGTGTTGATATGTCGAGAGCGAAACCTCCGACCATGTTCTTTGCTGTGCCAATTATGGACGCTACAGGCGAAGTGATTGCGGTATTGACCAAACGAGTTAACTTCGAAGGTGTTTTCTCAACTGTGCTTTCTGCTGGCTTTATTGGTCGCAGTGGAGAGACTTACGCTATCGACCGTTCTGGCCTATTACTGTCAAAAGTTCGATTTGAGCAGCAGCTGCAAGACGTTGGTCTTTTAGAAAAAGGCCAGCATGCTTCACTAAATGTTCGAGTCGCTGACCCTGGCTTTAGCCTGATTGATAACCCAACTTCAGCCGATCCAAGTTGGCCTTTAACTGAAATGGCAAAAAATGCTGTCGAGAAAAAGGCTGGCTCAAACCTAGCAGGATATAACGATTATCGGGGCGTACCTGTTGTCGGTAGTTGGGTATGGGACGAGATGCTTGGCGTTGGTATTGCGGCTGAAATCGATGTTGATGAGGCGTACGCACTGCTGAAAACATTCAAGTACACAGTATGGTCGATGATCGCTTTATCATTAATCCTAATGCTGGGTACCAGTATGTTTACTTTACGGATTGGTACTCGTGCTACACGCGCCTTAACCCGCTCCCATGCAGACCTTGAAGCTCAAGTGCTGGCAAGAACGGCCGAGTTGGAAATGAACTCTAAGCGAACTCGCACCATTATCGACAACGCTTCTGATGGCATCATTGCTGTTGATGATGATGGTTACATCAAAGAATTTAGCCCAGGCGCTGAAGATATCTTTGGCTATTTCGCAGATGAGGTCCTGAATACGTCCGTTAGTAAATTGATGGACAAGCCATTCCACGAATATTACCTAGAGCTCAAGTCTGCAGGTGATATCTCCAATTTGTTGTTTGAGTTTACCGGCTACCGCAAAGACGAAGCTCATCTAGATATAGAAGTGGCGATCAGTGAAGCGAACTTCAATGGTGGCACTCTATTTACCGCGATTGTGCGTGATGCCACTGAGCGAAAAGAAGCAGAGCGTGAGCTTATGCTCGCTAAGCAGAAAGCCGAAGAAGCGACTCAAGCTAAGAGTGATTTCTTAGCGAATATGAGCCACGAAATTCGTACCCCGATGAATGCCATCATTGGTATGAGTTACCTAGCGATGCAGACCGACTTAAATCGAAAGCAAGCGGACTATGTCAACAAGATTCAAACTTCAGCGGAGTCCTTACTAGGTATCATCAACGATATTCTCGACTTCTCCAAAATTGAAGCAGGCAAACTTGATCTAGAGAAAACTGATTTTAACTTAGACGAATCGGTTGAAGGGTTAGTTCAAGTCATCTCGCACAAAGTGCAGCAAAAAGGTGTCGAGCTATTGATCGATGTGGATCCAAATCTACCCGTTGATTTGGTGGGAGACCCATTACGCTTAGGGCAAATTTTGCTTAATCTTGCCAATAATGCGATCAAATTTACCGATCAGGGTGAGATCATTGTAAAAGCAGAGCAGCTTTCACGTGATGACAATGACGTCATGATTCAGTTCTCAGTAAGCGATACCGGTATTGGTATGACTGAGGAGCAAATCAGTCGTCTATTCCAGTCGTTCAGTCAAGCGGATGCATCAACGACTCGTAAGTATGGTGGTACAGGCTTAGGTCTAACGATCAGTAAGACTTTGACAGAGCTTATGGGTGGTGAGATTTGGGTTGAGAGTGAAAGCGGTAAGGGGAGCCAGTTCTACTTCACTGCTAAGTTCAACGTATCGACCAATCAGAAAGGCGACAAAGTTGAATTCGCCAAGTCGCTGCAAGCTCTACCAGTATTGATTGTTGATGATAGCGTTGCAGCGCGAGAAATCCTTTTCAATATCTGTGACAGCGTTGGGTTTAATGCTGATGTTGCCTCTTCTGGCGCGGAGGCTCTTGAGAAACTCGCTCATGCAGAGCAAGAGCAACAACCATTCAAATTAGTGTTAGCGGACTGGAAAATGCCGGCGATGGACGGTGTTGAACTTGGCAGGAGAATTGAAACTGCACAGGATATCTCGCAGAAGCCTCATTACGTCATGGTTACGGCTTACGATCGAGATGACATGCTTGAGACAGCAAAAGGTATTCAGTTAGACGACTCGCTTACCAAACCTGTCAGTGCCTCAACACTGCTTGATTCTGTGATGAGAGTGATGGGCAACAAGTCTAAACAAGCCCCGTCTAGTTCAAATGGCAAGTTAGATGTCTCAGCGACCCAAGGTATTGTCGGAGCCAAGATCCTTTTGGTTGAAGATAACGAGATTAACCAAGAGATTGCCATTGAATTACTGACGATGGCTGGCCTAGATGTCACAACGGCTAACAATGGTCAAGAAGCGATAGACCAAGTGATGCAAAGTGAGTTTGATGCGGTGTTAATGGATATCCAAATGCCTGTGATGGATGGTTACCAAGCTACACGAACCATTCGTCAGCAAAGTCAATTTGATGGTCTGCCAATTATTGCAATGACTGCTAATGCGATGTCAGGCGATAAAGAGCGTTGTCTTGAAGCGGGTATGAATGATCACCTACCGAAACCTATCAACCCTCAAGAGGTTTACCAGACACTATCTAAATGGATTGAGCCCACAGGCCAGACACTAGAGCCGGTACTGGAAGATGTTGCAGATGAAGCGTTTGAGGTTGAAGGCTTTGATACTCCAGCAGCAATCGCTCGTATGGCGGGTAATGTTAAAGCTTATAAAAAGACTCTAAGTCGCGTCGTGGATAGTGAAAAAGATGCTATTACTCGCACAAAACAAGCATTGGCTGAACAGGACTTCGATAGCGCCATTATTATTGTCCATACCTTAAAAGGGATCGCTGGCAATATCGGTGCAGACTACTTAGTTGAACCGACTAATAAGTTAGAACTTCAGCTGACAGAGCTTAAGGAGCGTGGTGATGTACTGGTGTCTGAGGAAGTTGAAGGTCATCTAGACGTTATCGAACCATTAGTGAATCGAATGATTGACGCAATTAGCGCAGCTTTGGAATCAAGCCATCAAGAAGTGGTTAATCCAGTTTTTGATGCGCAGCGATACCAAGTGTTAGCGGATTCGCTACTGCAGCAGTTGGATGATTATGATAGCAGCGCTTCTGACACGTTTGATGAAATTCAAGGGCTTATGGATTTCTCTGCTCAAATGTCGCTAGTGGGACAAATCAACGACGCGTTGGGTTCATTCGACTTCGAATCGGCATTACCTCTGGTGCAGAAACTGCTGTCTGAGACCAATGTTGACGCTGATGTCACTGATAAGGGTGAATTCGATATTCAGCTTCATTTGGCAGGGCTTGAGGAGCAAATTGAAATGTTTGATTCAAGCGTGGTGGAAGTGCTTGATGAGCTCTTAGAAAACAAGATGGATAACGAGTTAGAAGCTAAAATTATTCAGTTGCGAGATGTCCTAAGCAATTACGATTTCGATAGTGGTTCTGAGTTAGTCGCAGAGCTAAAGAAAACAAATTAAAACAATAACGATAACAAATATGGGAAACAGTATGAGTTCAGATAAAAAGGCAACCATTCTAACCGTGGACGACACGGTGATGAATATAGAGGTTGTAAAGGGAGTCTTATCGGATGATTACTTGGTTCAAGCTGCGCTAAGTGGAGAGGTAGCACTTAAGATCGTCGCAAAGCGTAAGCCAGATTTAATTTTGCTTGATGTCATGATGCCAGAAATGGATGGTTATGAAGTGTGTGAAAGGCTAAAAGCGAATGAAGAAACCAAAGATATTCCGGTCATATTCTTAACGGCCAAATCGCAAGAGGAAGATGAAACTCGCGGTTTAGCGTTAGGAGCGGTGGACTATATTACCAAGCCAATCAGCCCTCCGATACTGAAAGAGCGTGTGAAAAATCACCTGCTATTGAAAGCTTCAATGGACTTGCTTGCCCAACAAAATCAGGCACTTGAGGAAAAAGTTGAAGAACGTACTCACCAGCTTGGAGAGCTTCAAGATGTTGCAATGGTCGCGATGGGGGCACTGGCAGAGTCGCGAGACCCAGAAACGGGCAACCACATCCGCCGAACCCAGCATTATGTGCGAGTGTTGGCGGCGGAACTGGCCAAAACCGACAAATACCGTTTGTTCTTAACGCCAGAATCGATCACTGCACTGTTCAAATCTGCGCCATTGCATGATGTTGGTAAAGTTGGAATTGTAGACAGCATTCTGCTCAAACCTGGCAAACTTACTGACGATGAGTTTGAAGAGATGAAGCGCCATGCGGAATATGGCAAAAAAGCGATTGAAGCTGCTGAAGGTTCGATGGATGTTGCTGATAACTTTCTGATCTTTGCCAAAGAAATCGCATACTCACATCACGAAAAATGGGATGGAAGCGGTTACCCAGAAGGTTTAAGTGGAGAAGATATCCCGGTATCGGCTCGTATTATGGCGATTGCTGATGTTTATGATGCATTGATTAGTAAGCGTGTTTACAAAGAAGCCTTTTCTCATCAAGCGGCAATAGACATCATTGCAGATGGTAGAGGTACCCACTTTGACCCGTTTATGATTGATTGCTTTATGAATGTTGCTGATGAATTTCAGCGTATCGCTTTAGAGTTTGCGGACAATTAAGCTAATTTTGGACAAGGATGTACTGAATGCAAAACTTTAAGTTGGTTGGGAAAGAGTCGCCATACAAAGGGCTGACAGTCCTGATTGTCGATGACTTTGAAGCGGTGACTCGAACACTCTATAGCGCTTTTGAATCGCTCGGCTTTAAGACCATATTAAAAGCGAAAGATGGCCGTGAAGCCCTTTACCGACTAGAGCATAATATCGTCGATATTATTGTCTCAGACTGGAAAATGCCGAAAATGGATGGGCTTGAGTTACTTAAACGCATTCGTCAAATGGAAGCCTACAAAACGACGCCGTTCGTGATGTTAACAGGCAACTTACAGCAAAGTGACGTGATTGATGCGATTGAAGCTGGCGTGTCAGAGTATCTGATCAAACCATTTTCAATGGCGACTCTGGGAGAGCGGATTCATAAGGCTTTCGTTTCACCTATTCCAAGCTCTGCTGTTACTCGGCTTAAAAAGTCAAAAGAGGGAGAGGATGAACCAGAAGAAGTGGATCAACGCCGAACTATTTTGATCGTAGATGACGAGCCTACTAACCTACAAGTGCTTGGTGAGCTATTAAAGTCTGATTATAAAACTCGGGTATGTAGAAGTGGCGCACAAGCGTTAGACATTTGTTCGAAAGCGGTAAAACCAGATCTCGTTCTACTCGACATCATGATGCCAGAAATGGATGGCCTGGCAGTATGTAAAGCGCTTAAATCTAACCCTGAAACTGAATTTATCCCAATTATATTCGTTTCGGCATTGTCTCAAACTGATGACGTGGTTAAGGGCTTGAAGCTAGGTGCCGTTGATTATATTACTAAACCCATCATCCCTGAGATCGTTTTCGCGCGTGTTCAAACTCACATCAACCTTGTTGTTCAAAAGGAAAAAGTAGTTAAGCAATTGGATCGTTTGATTCAGGCAGCAAGATCGAGAGACGAAGCCGATCAAACTTTTTACCACGACTTAAGAAACCCTCTTACCGCAATCATGACCAGCTTGAGTGCAATACAAGAACGCTCCCCCGAGATAGAAGCTGAGCTAGATATGGTTGCTGATTCTTCGAAGATCATGTCAGAAATGTTAGAAAATCATAACCTGCTGAAAGATCTTGAAGAAGGCAACTACTCCAAACCTTTAGTGCCCGTTACCGCAGACAATGTCATTCAAAGAGTGATTGAAGGGTTTGCTGCCAAAGCGAACGCTAAGCAGGTCAAGGTTGATTTAGACGTCGACCCAGACCATATCTATCAGGGGGATGAGTTACTCAGTTACAACATGTACTCGAACCTGATTAGTAATGCGATAGACGCAGCGCCAACGGGAAGTCATGTCAAAGTTGTCTCTGAGCGCCGCGGTAACGAAATTGTCGTTTCTATTAATAATCAGGGGGAAGTCCCAATTAATATACGTGGTCAGTTTTTTAGTAAGTTCACTACTGCAGGCAAAGTGGATGGCTTAGGTATTGGCGCGTATTCAGCAAAATTATGTGCGCTCGCTCAGGAAGGACGAATTCAGCTCAATATTAAAGAAGGGCAAGGCACAACGTTGATTTTGTATCTAAAAGTACCGGAGTTCAGTGAAAGCTGATCTCGATAGAAGTTTTTACGTAGTTAGCAGCCTAGATAGGCTGCTTTTTTATGGAACAAATGTCACTTTTTGGGTTGGGAATGAGATTTATATCTCTGTTTTGTCATTGGCTTAATACCAAGTTAAAAAAAACTCTGCTAGTTCATACAGAATAGGATGCTGCTATGTATAATTTATAGGAGTTTAATCGAATTGATGAATTTTTCATGGCAACGCTGAATGATCATAAGTTAGTCCTTTTAATACGCTTCGTCCCATCTATTATCGTGGCCTTGTTTGCGACTCTAATCACTGTTGCGGTGATCAACGATAATCATGAGAAAGCGCGTTTAAACAGTGAAGCGCTATACAGCAACATCATTGATCATCAGAAGCAGGTCATCACGAACCAAGTGGAGCAGATCTTTGCTCACGTTGAAACTCAGCAATCGAAAACAGAAGAACTGCTAAAGCACCAAGCCAAGTCTAGGGTGAGTGAAGCGCATCTTATTGCTACTAGCATCTACAACAATAACCCAAATAAATCCAAACTAGAGATCACTAAGATGATCTCCGACGCACTAAAGCCCATCCGCTTTTACAATAACCGAGGTTATTTCTTTATCTTCCAGATGGATGGCATCAATGTCATGCACGCATTGAAGCCACATTTAGAGGGGAACTCGGCTTGGGGCAGTGTAGATGTAAAAGGGACGTTCATTCTGCGAGAACACATTAAGTTGATTAAGCAACAAGGAGGGGAAGCATTTTATCGCTGGTGGTACCAAAAGCCGGGCCATCCCGTCGAGAAAGAGTTCGAAAAAATTGGCTATGGCAAAGCATTTGAGCCTTACGATTGGTTCATTGGCACGGGAGAGTATCTTGCTGATGTTGAAACCGATGTTAAGGGGGCCGTGTTAGATTGGGTTTCCGAATATCAAAATAACAAGCAAGAGAAAGTGTTTATTCTCGATGTTGATGGCACCATCCTCATCCATGAAGATCTCGCGTTAATCGGCAAAAATATTACTGGAATCAGTGAGCAAATAAAGGATCCCGCGGTAGGTTTAGCGAGCATTCATCAAGATGGGGACTATGTCGATTTCAACTTTGAAAAACCGCCTGGAAATATAGCTTCCAATGAAGGAGTGGCTTTTATTCGTCCTTTTTCACCATGGGGATGGGTCATTGGGTCTTCTTTTTCACTCGAGGAAATCAATCACTACATTCTTACGCAGCAACAAGAGCTTGAACAAAGCAATCAAGAATATCTTACCCAACTCATTGCACTCAGTATTCTATCAACGCTCATTATGGTGGCGGTTAGCTATATAGCGAGTCAGCTCATCGTGAGACGTTTTGATAAGTTTCAGCAAAGAATTTCGGACGATTTTGGCCGTTTAGAGCAAACCAAAAATCAAATGCAATATATGGCGCTTCACGATCCATTAACTGGGCTGGCAAATCGCAGTGCATTGATTGATTCTATCTCTCAAGGGATGGAGATTACACGTTCTGAAGGACAATGCCTTGCCGTTGTGTTTCTTGACTTGGATGACTTCAAAAAGGTCAATGATCTCTATGGACACGCTATAGGCGACAAGTTGCTGGAAAGCTTAAGTCGGAAATTTGAAGCTGTGTTAGACGAGTATGACTCGGTAGCTCGTTTTGGTGGTGATGAGTTTATTTTCTGCTTGCCGCTACTTAAAGACCGAAGTGCTGCTCAAAGAAAAGTTGAGATAATACAAAGTACATTTAAAGATCCATTTCTTATAGATGGTAAGTTACTAAGCGCTAACTCGAGTATTGGCGTCAGCTTGTATCCGTTAGATAGTGATGATCCTTCGACGCTTATTACTAATGCTGATATGGTTTTATACCGTTCTAAACAGCATAAAAAGGGCAGTGTGCTGTTTTTCAATGAAGACATTAATCGTCAAATAAAAACGGAATACAGAGTCGAACAGCTATTAAATAGTGCGCTGCAACGAAGAGAAATGAGTGTCGTCTATCAACCTCAGATATGTGCTGACACTCAAAGTATTGTTGGTGTAGAGGCGCTAGTAAGATGGACAAATCAAGAGCTTGGGTTTGTCGGGCCAGATGTATTCATACCGCTCGCAGAAAACAACGGGTTGATTGTTGATATTGGCCGTTTTGTTTTTCAGCAAGCGTGTGAAGATATTTATCGAATCTCTCCTAATGGCCAAGATGCATTACGTCTTTCCGTGAATGTATCGCCGAAAGAACTACTGGTTGATGACTTTACGCACTCCATTGAACGCACCGTAGAAAGTGTCGGCATTGATCCAGCGCGACTTACCATTGAAGTGACGGAGAGTATTTTTATTCATGATTTGGAGCGAGTAGTTCCAATTTTAGAACATTTACAAACGCTAGGGTTTGGCATTTCGTTAGATGACTTTGGCACTGGCTATTCATCGCTGAGTCATTTAAACCATTTAACGATCAATGAGCTGAAGATTGATAAAAGCTTTGTGACCAATATGGTCAACAATGCTCAGAGTAACGCATTGGTTAAGGCGATTCTTGCTATTAGCAATACTTATCAGCTTGATGTTGTTGCCGAAGGGGTCGAAACCAAAGAGCAGTATTTGATGTTGACGTCGTATGGTTGTCAGTCGATTCAAGGTTACTTCTTTGCTAAACCTATGACATATGACGCTTTAAAAGAGTGGATGTTAAAGAAAGAACACGCATAGTGGTGGGATATTGAAAAAGCCAAGCAACGTATCGCTTGGCTTTGTTTATTATGCTAGTTTTAAATCAAATTGTTGGCGGTACATGACCATATCTTCAATCGTTAGAACCGGCATATTGTGTAGTTTACCAAAAGCAACGATTTCAGGTGTTTTCGCCATGCTACCATCTGGGTTCGCAACTTCACAAAGCACGCCAGCAGGTTGTAACCCAGCCATTTGCATCAGGTCGATAGTGCCTTCAGTGTGACCACGACGAGTCAATACGCCGCCTTTGCGGGCACGTAGTGGGAATACGTGACCAGGGCGAGCAAGGTCTGATGGTTGTGCAGTAGGGTTAGCTGCGGTTTTAATCGTAGTCACTCGGTCTTGAGCGGATACACCCGTGGTAACGCCAACTTTTGCTTCAATTGACACGGTAAAGGCGGTTTCGTTTGCACTGTTATTATCTTTGACCATTGGCGTTAGTTCTAAGCGGTCTGCTTGTTCTTCTGGCAAACATAGACACACAATGCCGCTGCATTCACGGATCATCAACGCCATTTGTGCAGTGGTTAGAGACTCTACTGAGTAGATGATGTCGCCTTCGTTTTCACGATCTTCATCATCAAGTAATAGCACACCACGACCTTCTTTTAAGGCTAATAGTGCATTTTCAACGCGTGTAATTGGGTCGCCGAACTCGGCAAGAAGTGATGACTGATTCATGGTTAACTCCTAAATATCACCAGAATCAGGGCATGCATGAGCACTGAAATAGATTCATACCATTTCAGCCAAAACGAAATGCACCACGTCATACAGAGTATGGTGGCGTACTTTCATTCTCTCTCATCCGGACTATAACCGTCGGCTCTGGGTTTTCACCAGATCTGCTGACCTCGACGTATCGAGCGCTCGCGGGCTCACCTTAACGATGTAAGGAATACCGCCGGTGGGGAATTTCGCCCCGCCCTGAGAATAAATTAAACGTTTGCTATTAAGCGGTTAGGATTCTATCGCTTCTGAGAGGAAAATCAACAAAGCGACTCAATATCATGAGGTGAGGCATGGATATGATGTGAAAAATAAAAAAGACAGCGCTAGGCTGTCTTTTAAATACGAATCATCGTGGCTAAAAGGGTTATTTGTAGAACGCTTCTACTTCGCCTTTTAGCTTAATAAGCATTGGGTTACCCCAGCGGTCTTTTGCTTTTGGTGAAGGAATTTTAACCCAACCTTCACTCACGCAGTACTCTTCAACATCAGTACGCTCTTTACCGTTTAGACGGATACCAATGTGGTGCTCAAAACACTCTTTTACAAAATGTGGGCTGCGTGGGTTACCTGATAGGTGATCTGGTAACTCTGGTTTAGCGTTGTTATCGCTCATGATTATGACCTGCAATATATTTAAGGTGACGCATTGTAGACAATACAGAGCACGGCGACAAGACAGAGTAAGCGGTTACTACTCGTCTTCTCCACATGCGGCGCATACTTGGTAGGTTCTTTCCCCTTCGCTAATGACAAAATGCTTACGCACGCATTTTTCGCACAAGGCTAGAGTTGGATAAGCATCTTTTTGTTTTTTTGAGCTGGTTGTCACTTCAACCACGTAAAATTTGCGCATGAGTTTACCACCGTAGACAGAAGTTCGAGATGGTATCAAACTGATGCACATAAGGCACGACATCTGAATGATGTAGAATCCGGCAAAGCAGAGCAGATCTGCCTTACCGGTGTTGGTTAGCTCATCACAATTGTACTGCTAACCCCTGACTCTGATGCAAAGTCATGATCATGGCTGACGAGAATATATCCTCCCTGATATTGCTTCAATGCTTGGGCAAGATTAATCTTGGACTCCAGATCGAGGTGGTTGTCTGGCTCATCGAGTAACAACAAAGGTTGAGTCGGCTGGTGGCTAACAATCAACATGGCGAGTTTCATTTTTTCACCTCCACTGAGCGCAGCGCCCTGTCGGAATACACTGTCTCGGCGAAATCCTATACCAGCTAATAAGGTGCGTGCGTCACTTTCGCTCATACCTTCACACTGCGACATTAAATTGTCTAACAACGATAGGTGCTGATGTATAACTTGAAAGTGTTGGTCAAGATAATAGAGTGGAGCGTTGATTTGGCACTCTCCTCCCATAAAAGGCATTTGACCATACAGTGACTTGAGTAACGTGGACTTACCACTCCCGTTCTTTCCGATTAAGTGCAGCTTATCATTTGCGAAAATTTGTAATGTTATGGGTGCTCTCGAGCCATACTTTAACGTTACGTCAAGCAACGATATGATTCTCTTCGTACTTGATTCTGCTTCGGTTAAATAAAGCTTTTGGGTTTTTAGTTGTTCTTGCCTTTTTCGTAATACACTTTCTTTTTGTTGCAGATGGCTCATTCTAAGCTGTTCATTCTTATTGCGGCTCGCGAGTCGATTTTCGGCGCTGTTTTTCATTCCGTCCAACAAGATTTTAGGCTGACTGCCATCTTTACGGAGTTTGTTAGTTTTAGAGGCTCTTTGGTCGGCTTTCTCCTTGTTTTTCTGGGCTTGCTCTATAACTTTTCGTTGATCTTTCTCGACACTGTTTAACTGTCTTTCAACGGCTTGAAGCTCATTTTGTTTTAGCTTTTTATAGGTGTCATAGTTCCCACCAAATGTATGCAAACCAAGTTTGGATAGTTCCCATATTTCGTCCATCTCTCTTAATAGTTGGCGGTCGTGACTAATAAGCAGTATTGATCCTTTGAAGTTCTTCATTGAACGAATAAGCCACTGTTTGCCTTGAGCATCTAGGTGATTAGACGGCTCATCGAGAATAAGCAGTTCTGAATCGCTTTCAAACAATTGCCAAAGCTGCAATCGCGCAAGTTGCCCACCACTCAATTGGGAACAGCAAAACAGCGGATCTAACGGTAATTCTAACTCTGCAAGTTGCTTTTTGAGTTTCGTTTCTAAATCCCATTGTTCACCGATAATGCTGAATAGCTCTTCATTACAACTTCCTGACTCAATTTCTTTAATCGCTTGAAGAACGGATTCTTTCCCTAAAAAGCGGGCAATTGAGATGGTTTGTGTGAAAAACGCATCTGTTTGCTGGTGATAGATTGAAAATGATCGTGGTATTGAAACGGTACCACCCGATGGGGATATTGCTCCTGACAAAATTGATGCAAGAACAGACTTACCAATGCCATTTCGTCCGACTAATCCCACGCGAGGTTTTGTCATCGAACAAGACACTTGGGTAAAGAGTTGATCACCGTTGTCAAAGTTGTAACTGATATTATGAGCGCTAAATACTGGCATGTGTTGCCTCCTGTAGTACAGGGAGACAGCCGTAGCTATAAAGATGTCTGATGAAGCCAGATCAGTGCCGCAGAGAAATCACACCTCAAAATAAGGCAGTTTCTGAACGCAAAGAAATAGCTGTGGTTGAGCTACGCCTACTAACCCTGTAAATCCAAAGAAAAGTTGAAGTTGGATGACAGGTTTAGTTGTTCATGTTGGCGTAATCTCCTAAAGAAGTGATGGGGCGAGTATACCTACCGCGTAGGCCAAAAATCAAGCAACCCTACTGAAAGGTTGCAAAAGGTCACACATGGATGTGATATCGGTTTCTTCCGTCTTCTTTCGCTTGGTAGAGAGCTGAATCTGCTTGTGAAAAGGTCTGTTCCCATTGATTAGCAAGGGTTTGTCCATCACAGATTTTTGCGCCCATCGAGATAGTAACTTGAAACAGATTAGCGCCGTCTGAATAACAGTGCTCTTCTATGCAGGCTCTTAGTCTTTCAAGGATGCTGTTGATATCTTCATTATCTTCGAGTGGAATGAGCAAGATAAACTCTTCGCCTCCCCAGCGAATCAGTGTGTCTTGTTTGCGAAGTTGACTTTGAAGCACTTGCACCGTTTGCATCAATACAGCGTCCCCAACGTCATGGCCATGGCGATCGTTAAATGACTTAAAGTGATCGATATCTAGCACGGAAACTAAGAAGCTTGAGTTATTTTTGGATGATGCTATTTGCTCAAGCCAATTTTCTAGGTAGCGTCGGTTGTATGCTCCAGTCAGTGCATCAGTGTTGTTTTGAGCTGTCAGTTCGTGATTAGAGCGTTTTAATCGCAGTAAACTTCGCACCACGAAATAGGTCAGTATCAAAAATAGTGTAACGTACAAGATTTCTTTGGAACGTTGGCCTTTTAAAGTCGCTGCTTGTAAGGCGTTTTGAGCTTCTAATAACTCGACTTCGCGTTTGTTTAACTGACGCTCCAGAGTGCCTTTCTCACTAATGATTTCTTCGTTGTAAGTTTGTTTGTAGAAGTCTTGTTTGAGTAACGCCACTTGCTTCATGTAATTTAATGCTTGTTGATAGTCGCCGCGCTGTTCATGAGCTTGAACTAAGTTTTCTAATATTGTTATTTCCCAAGCCGTTTCTTGGCTTTCAGATATCGCTAGAATATTAAGAGATTTATGGGCGTAGATGATCGACTCATCATAATCTCCTTGTGCCAAATAGGCTGCAGAAAAGGCGTCGTAGCATGTCGCTAACATAATTGGAGATTCAGGAGATTGCTCTGAAAGACTAAGACATCTTTGTGCCATTTCTAACGCTTCTTTAGGTCTACCGACGGTAGAGTAGAGCTGTGACAAATCTGATAGTGTCGAAAACTTAATTCGGCTAGAGCCCGTTTTATCTGCTTGCTGGAGTGCCAAGCGCATGTAATCAGTGGCTGTATCGTGATCGCCTGTAGCAAAATAGATGGCACTCGAATTCGCATACAAAATCGCCTCAAAGAGACTGTTATCGTAGTGGTTAGTTTCATAGAGCTTCACAGCCCTTTTGATGTAAGTGTTCGCTTGCTCCCATTCTTCAGACTGCATGTAGACGGTGGCAATGTTGTTGAGAGTCATGGTCGCTTGGAAACTGTCACCAATCTCGCTGACTAAAGCGAAAGCTGTCTTGTAGTAATTTAGGCTCGCTTTAATATCAGAACGTTGAATTCTGATATTACCTAGCCAGCGATACGCCCTTGCAAGTAAGCGTTTATAGCCGATCTCTCTCGCTAATGTGATCGTTTCGTGCAGTAGGAATTCCCCTTCAAGCAACATATCAGATTCAATGAGCTTAATCGCTTGATTCAACTTAGCTTCAGCAATGATCCATTCGATCTTAGAGTCTTGCCCAAGCGCAACCAAATCAGGGATTGTTTGAGTCTGAATACCTTCGTACTTATGAAGGTTTAGTAGACCTAAAAAGTACAAGGCACGAGTTTGAGAGCTACTATTAGCGGGCAGTGATACATCATCGGCAATAACCTGACCTGGGCGGCACAAAGAGTGGTAGTAGAAATCAAGCATTAGGCGATCTTGTTCCTCAACTTGATTGTAGAGGAAGTCTTGTTGTGACTCTACGTTGCATGCCGCTTGGGTTGGCAAACTAACGCCAAGAACAAAGTAGGTCACCACAATTAAAATATAACGCTTCATTAAACAGCAATACTCTTTGTTGGCCTAATACAATAGTTTACCATTTTATAAATAACCTGCACTTTATTGTGGCTAAAACTAAGACCGTTTACTGAGCAATTGAAGTGTTCTCCTAGATCATTGTGACTCGATTGAAGTCTATCCAACCGTTGGCTAATAGTTCAGGGGTGGATATTGTTTCAGAGACACTCAGATCCTGCTGTACATGATAGAGTGGTTGATAAATCCCCTTAGTGATCAGATCTTTTTCTATTCTTAAAAAGGCATTCAATTTTTGCTTGTTGGTGGAGCGTTGATTCGCGTTGATAGCTCGATTTTACAGCCACTGTTTTAATTGGGTGTTTAAGCAAGCTTCATTGGAAAAAGTACACAGCAACCAACCTAACCATGACATTTCCAAATCATTCCCAAGACTTCACCTGTTATGATTACGTCGAAATATGCCGATAGGTTTAGCGGCATCAGGTTACTTAGTCACTTTGTTTGGCATCAGTGCTGTATTTGCTGTCTGTTTGATCATTCAGCTTATGTCTGCTTTGGTGTTATGCGGAACACCCGTTAGGAAAATACTGTAAAGCTTTACACATTTTTACGTAAGATCTTCATTTCTTTACTTAGCGTTTTCTACACTATGGCTAAGAAATAAATTAAGGGATGACGATGAATACATTATGGAAACTTAGACTATTAGCTTTAGCGAGCTTAAGTACCTCTATTGGGAGTGTATTTGCTAGTTCGCTCTCGACTCCTATTGTCGATACGAACCAGACTCAATGTTTTGATACCAAAGATCTAATGAGTAGCTGCCCCTCACTTTCTTCTTCCACTTTTGGACAAGATGCTCAGTATCAAGGAAACATGCCGAGTTATACCAATAATGGCGATGGGACTGTTCGTGACAATGTGACAGGATTGATTTGGAGTGCGACTACAGATCTTAATGGTGATGGTAAGATCAATGTAAATGATAAGCTTAGCTATGAACAGGCTTTAGAATACGTTGAATCGCTTACTTTGGCTGGGGCAGATGATTGGCGTCTTCCAACAATTAAAGAGTTGTACTCACTAGTATTGTTTGACGGGCAAGATCCAAGCGGATTTAACCGTTCGGGTGAGGTTGACCTTATACCGTTTATTGATGCACGTTACTTCGATATGAACGCTGGTGATGTTAACTCTGGAGAGCGGCTGATTGATAGTCAATTTGTATCGAGTACTAGGTATGTCTCTACCACGATGAACAGAGATGAGACTGTATTTGGAGTTAATTTTATTGATGGCCGTATTAAAGGCTATGGAATGCGAAGCCCTAAAGGAGGGGACAAAACCTTTTACGTCTTAGCGGTACGTGGTAATCCAAACTATGGGAAAAACGTGTTTGAAGATAATGGAAATCAAACGATTTCAGATCAGTCAACGGGCTTACTTTGGCAACAGTCTGACAGTAGAACACCAATGGATTTTCCCAGAGCTCTTTCTTATTGTGAGAACCTAACAGTCTCGGGTATAAGCGATTGGCGTTTACCTAATGTTAAAGAGCTTCAATCTATTGTCGACTATTTACGTTCTCCTGCTACCACCGGAAGTGCTGCGATAGATGGTATGTTTGATGCAACGCCAATTGAGAGTGAGGCAGGTAAGACTGATTATGCAAATTACTGGAGTAGTACTACACATATCAACTTAAGGAGTGGTGCGAATGGCGCGTACGTAGCGTTTGGCTCTTCTCTTGGTTATATGAATAATCGTTGGATAGATGTCCATGGCGCGGGTTCTCAGCGTAGTGACCCTAAAGAGGGAAATGCGGGTCAGTACCCTACAGGACATGGTCCTCAAGGAGATGCTATTCGTATTGAAAATATGGTGAGGTGTGTATCTAAAGGTGATGTCACTTTTGTATTGCAGCCCACAACAATTGAACGATCAGCTAAAACATTCGTTAACAGCGGTTCCGCTTCAATGAGTAAGCCTTCAGGTGGAAAATCAAACAGTGGACATTTTTCAAAGATGGATATAAACGGTGATGGAAAGTTGTCTCGCACGGAAGTGAAAGGTCCGCTTTCGAAAGACTTTAACCGAATCGATAGAAACAATGATGGTTACATCACGGAGGGTGAGTTACCTAAGCGAAAGTAACCAATAAAAACACACTCTGAGCCTCAAGAGTGTGTTGTTTCAAAGGACAGCATGGAAAGGCGATAAAGCCAATTAGTGTGAAACAAAAAAGTTGGGTAGAAGGACTACCCAACTAAAAACAATTAAAATGCGTAGTAAACACCAGTAACTACAGTCATTGAGTCTTCAGTCGCCCAATCAGCGTCTGCTTGCTGGTATTCAGCAAATGCAGTGATGTTTTTCGCAACTTGGTAGTCAGCACCGATAACCCAGTTTGTTGCGTCACCTTGGTCTGAACCTGTCATTGCTTTTACATCGGCAATTGAATAAGTCGTGTAAAGACGTGCTTTCTCAATTTTGTAAGAGGCTGCTAGACCTAGAGTATCACCTTTAACAAGGGCATCTGTTTTGTAGAAGCCAAAGCTATCAACACCTTCGAAATCAGCATAAGTTGCCGCTAGGAATACGCCTTTGAATTCTGTAGATGCTGACATGCCGAATAGTTCAAAATCCGCTGCAGATGAAGTGCCTGTAGCAGCAACTTCGCCAGTAATGTAAGAAGCACCAACACTGAATAGGTCATGCTGGAAGTCTGCTGAGAAACCGTAGGTGTTGTCTGTGTCATTGTCAGCAACAGTGTTTGCATCAACTACGAATGTCATTGGGCCAAAGTTAGCTTTACCAACAAAACCTTTGCCATCGCTCTCACGGTGGTTACCACCAGCAGAGCCCATGTAGTTACCTTCATTTGTAATATCGTCTTTCTCGATAGCATCAGAAGAGCTTGCTAGGTCGCCAACTTCACCCATTGCAACGCCCCAAGTTTCAGTCTTAAGGCCGATAAGAACATCATCAAAGTTCGCTTCAGAATCTGTACCTGTGTACCAAGAGCCTGCTTCGATTTCGAAAGAGGTGAAACCCGTTAGAGTGTCTGTGATTTTTTGCTCAGCATCCATCTGAACCTTAGCCCACATATTAACATCTGGGTCGGTTTTTACACTTTCCTTCTTAGTATTGTCATAGATGTCTGTTGTTGCAAAGTAACCATCAATCTCACCAGAGAAAGAAACTTTTGTTGTATCTGTTGAATAGATATCACCTGCGATTGCTGGCGTTGCAACGGCTGCAACAAGCAAAGAAAGTAACGTTTTTTTCATGACCACTACCTATTGTTTTTAGTGTTGTGTTAACAATTGGTGATGATTCTGGCGTAAGATTTATGTCAAAAATACCGTAGATCTACTGCAATAAAACAATGTTTTTTAAATTGCAGTAAACTTACTATATGCTTTAGTATGGTTGAGCGAACGTTTCATTCACCCGAGAAAATATTAACTAGCATCACCGTAACAAAGGATCGAGTACATGCTTGAACAAGTGCCAACAAGCTTTGAAAAGTTGTTGATTAAACAGTCTAATCAATTGACTCTAACCGAGGCTGATAAGTTTCGAGAGACATTTAAAGTTGTTGCATTAGAAGCACTTAACTTTTTTAAGCTCGATAGGCTGACGCTATTTCCAAACTCAATTATCTCTCTTAAAGAAGGCAAAAGCATGACGGTTTCTAGACCCAATGTTCCGGAATTAAGATTTGATAAGTTCGCGATGGGCAATTACGAAGAGTACCTCAATATTCTGAAAGTGAAACGTCCTTGGCAAGTATTTGATGCTGACATGCTACGAGCACATCCACTTGTTCCATTGCGAATTTTGTATCGAGAAGGCGCTCGTTGGCATGGTGTTATTCAACTTAATTTGTTTGGGCAAACTTGGGGAGCATTAGCATTTTCACGCTTTCATGAAGATAGCGACCCTCTTTCTAAAGCAGATATCGAAAGATTAAAACTGCTTTGTGATAGCTGGCTCTGTTTTTGGCAGCATTCTCTGGTTACGCGCAGTCTCTCTGACCAAGATACTCGTTTGGTTGATGAGAATGAAAAGCTATTGATGCTAAGCAAGAAGCAGTGTTCAGTACTGACATTGCTAGCGCAAGGGTATACGGCGAAACAGTGTGCAGAGAAACTCTTCTTAAGCCCTAGAACCATTGAATCCCACAAATATCGAATGCAAAATGCGTTAGGCTTTTCTTCCCACAATGAGCTTATCCAATTTGCTCTTCGCAATGGTTTTGGCGTAAAGGATTATGGATAACTTGACCTGTCTATAGCTTTATAGTTTATCTTAAGGTTATTCAACCTTCACTATAAGTCACTGCTATGTACAAAATCTCGCAATTGGCCTCTTTGCTCGGCATTTCACGCACAACATTGCTCTATTACGAGAAACTCGGCCTAATCAAAGGTCAGAGGTTAAGTAATGGTTACCGAACCTATGGAGACAAAGATCTCCAACGCTTAAAACTACTCCAGAACCTACAAGCTGGTGGCCTATCTCTAAAAGAGTGCCAAGCCTGCCTTGATGCCAAAATTGACCGCACGATATTGCAAAAACGTCTTACAGAACTGGATCGCGAGATTGAACAAAAACAAACATCTCGCGAACTATTGTCGGCGTTATTAGGTGAACGTCCACTAGAAGAATGGCACTCTAAACTCGACGAAATTGCTCCCGATGCTCACTTAGAGTGGTTAATGAAACAAGGCTTCGATGAGAAGCAGGCGATGCATCTTAAATGGTTATCAAAAGATATGAATGAACACGAACGTTACATGCAAGATTTTATGCTGGTCTTCAAAGAGCTTGAAAGGTGGGGACCAGGGAGTGAGTTTGACACTCAAAAAGCGATTTCCCAGCTACCAAACTTGTCTGGAGAATGGCTGGAGATTGGTTGTGGGCAAGGTATTGCAACGCAAGTATTAGTCAGTCATTCCGATGCTCATATTACTGCGGTTGATAATGACCAACCCGCGCTCACATTCTTAGAAAACACGCTTACTCAGCAGGAGCAAAAGGACCGCGTGACTACGGTATGCGCTGATATGGCGAAACTACCTTTTACTGAGCAAAGCTTTGATGTGGTTTGGGCTGAATGTAGCGCCTACATCATAGGTGTAGAGCAAGCTCTAAAAAATTGGCACAAGCTACTTAAAACCGATGGAATTTTAGTATTGAGCGACTTGGTATGGCGAGCCAGTGAGCCGAGTGATGAGGCTAAATCTTTCTGGCAAGGTGAATACCCAGACATGAAGTATGCAAAAGAGAGAGCTAAGCAGGCTCAGGCTTTAGGTTATGAGGTCTTGGGCTCTTTTCCAATCAGTGACGGTGCGTGGGACGACTATTACTTACCTTTAGAGCAGCGAGTTATCGAACTTGAAGCGCGATTACAAGGTTCTAAGGCCCTAGAAAGTCTTCATGCTGAATTGGCGGCTTACCATACTCGTAATCACCAATTTGATTATCAGATGCTGATTCTAAAAAAAGTGTAATTTATGGATTTCCGTTATTGACCTGTCTACAGCTTTACAGTTTATGCTATTCGCACAATAAAGAGGTAACAGCATGAATTACAGTTTATATAACGCAAAAGAAACCGACACTATTATCCAACTATTTATTAAGACATTTGGCGATTCAGAAGGGCAGTCAGTTGGAGAACAAATTGGTGGATTAGTGACAGACTTGATCACAACGACGCCAGAGCAGGACCTTTACGTCTGCATTGCAAAAGAAGAAGAGGTTATTACGGGTGCGATTCTTTTCACACGTATGACCTATGAGTCAGAGCAACAAAGCTTCTTGATGGCTCCTGTTGCAGTACATACGGATTATCAAGGTAAAGGTATTGGCCAAGCGCTGATTCAGTTTGGTTTAGAGGCGATGCGCAATGAAGGCATCAATATCGCCTTTACTTATGGCGACCCAAACTTCTATACCAAGTCAGGCTTTAAACCCGTTGAAGAAAGTGCGTTTAAAGCACCACTACCACTGAGCTTCCCTCATGGTTGGATGGCGCAGTCCCTGACAGGATCAGAGATTGATTCTCTCGCAGGAGACTCTCAGTGCGTTCCGGCATTTAACAAACCAGAGTTCTGGTAACTAGAATAGTAAAACCGACAGTGTCAGGCTGTCGGTTTTCTATTTTTTGCGATACAGAGATATTGATGTAGGCGAGACTTTTGCCTTTTAGTTCGCGTCGATATGAGGGTTTTATCCTATGATTCAATCAGATGGTATTTTTGAATCAAGGATTGAGTATGAAGTGGGTGCTAGGCATCATTGCTTCGCTACTAATGAATATAGCGGTAGCGAGCGAAACCAAGGACGAGCAAGCATTTGTCAGTATTAATATGACGCTGGAACTGAATGGTATCGAGAAAGCGATTCAAGATACGAGGCAATCTCTAGATGGGATTGGTGGGGCACTAGAAAGTATCTCCCAAAGTGAGAACTTAACTCCAGACCAAAAAGCTCAACTGGGCGATACTATCAATAACCTTAACCAACTGGTTGTTTTATCGAAGCAGTCGGTTGAAACGCTTCCCAGCACTTTCCAACGATCTCAGCAAGCTCTAGAAACGAACAGTCAGCGTTTTCTTGATGACCTTAGGCTGCAAATTATCGTTATCATTGGGCTGGTGGGCGTCGTGATTATTGCGATTATTGCTGCTATTTTCTGGTTCATTCTACGACCGATGCAAAGTACATTGGTTGAGACCACACATAATATCTCATCAATGGCCGGAGCGATTAAGACAACCGCTCAAGCGCTTGATGCCATATCTAATCAACAAGAAGAGATTTCTCAGAGATTAGAAGCCGTTAATCGTTCAGCTGGAAAAACTTAATGACAAAGGTAGCCAACATGGAACCACGTATCAGTATCATCACTCTAGGCGTGCAAGATCTTAAACGTTCATTCGACTTTTATAGCCAGTTAGGCTTTCCGAGTTCTAGGTCACCTGAAGATGGCATCATCTTTTTTAAGACGGGTGGAGTATGTTTAGCACTTTACCCAATAAAAGCCCTAGCCGAAGATGTTTCACCGGATATGTCAGTGAAAAAAGAAGGGTTCAGTGGAGTAACATTAGCGCACAATACTCGCTCTAAAGCGGACGTTGATGAGCTTCTTAAGAAAGCGGTAAGCTTAGGTGCAACGTTAGAGAAACCTGCTCAAGATGTTTTTTGGGGAGGTTATAGCGGTTATTTCTCAGACCCTGATGGGTACCTATGGGAAATCGCATACGGAGATTGTTGGGAGTTTAATGAAGATGGCTCGTTAGTCATTGATTGAGGTAATTGAGTGCAGCTAAAACGAATTCATCATGTCGCAGTTATTTGTTCAGACTATGTTGCGTCTAAATCGTTCTACACGGAAATTTTAGGCCTAGATGTTATTGCTGAGAATTACCGAGAGGAACGTGACTCTTTTAAGCTTGATTTGGCGTTACCAGATGGTAGCCAAATTGAGTTGTTTTCATTTCCCAACCCACCCGAAAGGCCATCTCGACCGGAAGCTCAAGGGTTGAGACACTTGGCATTTGCAGTCGATTCAGTAGAAGAGTATGTGGTGTACCTTGAGCGAAAAGGTGTTGCGGTAGAGCCAGTAAGGGTCGATGAATTTACCGGTAAGCCGTTCACTTTTTTCCAAGATCCTGACGGCTTACCGTTAGAGTTATATGAGGCGTGATTAGCTCAATAGCTCTCGTTTAATTACCTTGAACACGCCTGCGTCTTTATTGCTTGGCGCTTCAAAGCGAGCGATTTCTTTTAGTTGAGGGTGAGCATTAGCCATAGCGTAAGAGTGGTAGCTTGCCTTCAACATTTCTAGGTCGTTTAGGTAATCGCCGAAGCTCATGGTTTGTTCGTAACTAAAACCGAGTTCTTGCTGTAGGTGCTCAATCGCGGCGCCTTTAGAAGCTTCTGCGTTCATTACATCAAGCCAAATCTTTGCACTCACTACGACTTGATGGCTTTCGCCAAATGCTTCATTGAATGAAGGATAGACGTTTTGTTCTGTGCCACCAAAATGACAGACAGCGACTTTAATAAAGTCATCATCGACGGCTAATAGATCTTCGACATATTCACAACGTTTGTAGTATTTCGCAAACTCTTCCAACGCTTGCGGATCTTGCGTTTCAATGTATGCAGACTTTTTACCACAAAGTACAATTTGCGCGCCTTCAATTGCACGTGCTTGTTTGATAATCGCATGAATGGATGCTTTATCTATTTCGCAACTATAAAGCTCTTTGCCTTGATGCATCACCATGGTGCCATTTTCACAAACAAACATCATACGATCGCTAATTGGTTTAAAGGTTTCTATCAAGCTGTAGTATTGACGACCAGAAGCAGCGGCAAAAATTATTCCTTTTTCTTCCAGTTGTTCATAAAGATTAAATATTTCTGGGTTGAGTTGGCTGTTCTCGTCTAGGAGTGTTCCGTCCATATCGACAGCAATGAACTTAATGTCTGGAGTGTTCATCAGTATGGGTATCTACTATTTATGGTTGGTGTATCTAGAGGCTAAATTACACGAGTGACTATGCGATACAAGACAAATTTTCACCCGATAATAAAAACCCTCCACTTTTGGAGGGTTTTACTTATCAATTGCAGGTTAAAAAGGACCTAATTCAATCATTTGAGCGATGACGACGGCGATTAGCGCAGCGATAGACCAGACTAAGAAAAGCGGTAAGAAGAACTTCACCCATTTTCCGTAAGGCACTTTTGCGATCGCGAGTACTGCCAGAAGACCACCGTTAGTAGGGTATATGTAGTTTGAAATACCATCACCTAGCTGAGAAGCAAGGGCTGCCACCTGACGAGTCACTTCACCAATATCCGCTAAAGGAATAATGATTGGCATAGTAATTACTGCCTGACCACTACCTGATGGGATGAATAGGTTAATCAGTGCCTGAGAAAAGTAAATCCCAGCAGCGGCGACAAGCTGGGAGCTACCTGAAATCATTTGGGCTAGGTAGTAGATGATCGAATCAACAATACGAGCATCTTCCATAATGGTTAACACTGAACGAGCAAAGAAGATGATGAGTACAGCTACTAATACGTCTGAGCAACCTTTTGTCCAGTAGTCACAGATTTTGTTTGGTGATAAACCACCAACTAGACCAGGAATAATTGCCATGGCAACAAAGCAACCTGCGATCTCTGTGAAGCCAAAGTTCATCGTCAGGGTGCCGAAGATCATGTAGCCAAACACGACTAAGAATGCTATACCAGCCAGCTTTTCTTGTGTACTCAGAGTCTTAGCTTCAATGTTTGAATCGTAGCTATAACCCGTCCCGTTGAGTAGGCTCTTACTTGGATCCTGTTTTACTTTTCTTGCGTAGTTTAGTACGTAAAGTGCGCCAGTGATTAGCATAAACATGCCAACAATGAAGCGATACCACATACCTGAATACAGCGGTAACTCGGCAATCTTGTGGGCAATACCAGTAAAGAATGGATTGGCTAACGCTGCGGCAAACCCTGCACAACTTGCGAGCAGAACCACACCTAAAGCGGTTATAGCGTCGTATCCTAACTTGATACAGATAGGGATCATCAACGAAATGAAGATCACATCGAGTTCACGCATTCCTGTAAAGGTTACGTTGAAAAAGATAGCTGTCATGATCACTGGTGCGATTACGTACAAGCCTTGCTTATTAAGCTTAGTGGTCAAAGCAACAACAGAGGCATCAAGTACTCCCATACGCTTGATGACTCCAAATGCGCCACCCACAAAGAAAACCACACCCATAACGCCTGCGGCAGACTTAAACCCTTTAAAGAAAGACTCAAAAAATGAAGAAAGGGTAGTCGGGTTGCTTGGCAGTTGACTGTAACTATCTGGGTCAATCATGGTTCGGCCGTCGACAATAATGCGCTCAAATTCGCCTGCCGGGATGAAGTAACTTGCAATAGCAGCAATGATCACCATGATAACGAGCGATAGAAATGGGTGGTTTACACCTTTTTCTTCAACTGGTGGATTTATTGCAGATGCTGTGGTGTTAATTGTCATAAATTCCCCGTTTTCGTTTCTAACAACATAAACTGATCGATCGGGGTAGAGTGCTTCCGTGACATGTGCCAAGTGCAATTCTTGGCGATTTTACAAATCGATAAATCAGTAGAAAGCGGCGCAGGGTAGCAATTGTGAGATCTATGTCAAACTTTAATGGTACTTTATTCTAATTTGAGGTGTAAATATTATCTGGCTGTAGAACCTTAGTTCAAACAAAAAAGCCTAGCGAGTTGCTAGGCTTTGAATGGATCTGCAAATTTTTATGCGTAACTGAGCTTGTGGTGCTGCATTTCGGTACGTAGACCAAGCAGCAAGCTCCAGCACATCATCAACAAAATAAAGGCGAATGGTAAAGCCATTGAAACTGTACCCGCTTGTAGAGCTTGAATTGATTCTGTTCCACCAACCCAAAGCAATACTGCCGCGATAGCGCCACCGATAGTAGCCCAAAAAACACGCTGAGGAACTGGGGCATCTACTTTTCCGCCTGATGTGATGCTGTCGATTACCAGTGAACCTGAGTCCGATGAGGTAATAAAGAACACCATGATTAGGCCAATTGAGACTACTGACAGCAACGAACTCATTGGCAGTGCGTCATAAGTGTGGAATAGCGAGAGCGTAATGTCTTTTAGACCATTCATGCCTATCTCTCCAACTTTATTCGCCACTTGATCAATCGCGATGCCGCCAAAGATTGCCATCCAGATTACGATAACCGTTGTTGGGATAAAGAGTACTGCCACAACGAATTCACGGATAGTACGACCTTTAGAGATGCGTGCGATGAACATGCCTACGAATGGTGACCAAGAGATCCACCAAGCCCAGTAGAATACAGTCCAACCTTGCATCCATGTTTCATCTTCACGGCCATGAGGGTTACTTAATGGAATGAAGTTTTCGATGTAACCCATGAGTGCTGTTGGGATAGCTTTAATACCCACTAGGCCACCTGCGATAGTAACGAAAATTAGCAGCGCAAGTGCGACTACCATGTTGACGTTACTTAGCACCTTCACACCACCATCAATACCGCGAATTACAGAGATAGTCGCAAGAAGCGTGATCACTGCGATAACGGCTAGCTGCATGCCAATGCCGCCATCAGTACCAAATACATGGTTTATACCACTCGCTGCTTGCTGCGCGCCTAAACCTAAAGAAGTTGCCAGGCCAAATAGCGTCGCGAGAACGGCTACGATATCAACAATATGACCGAACCAACCCCATGTTCTGTCGCCCAAAATAGGGTAGAAGATAGAACGGATGGAGAGGGGCATGCCCTTGTTAAAGGTGAAGAAGGCAAGAGACAGCGCAACGATCGCATAAATTGCCCAGCCGTGAAGACCCCAGTTGTAGATAGTTGCACCTAACGCGAGCTTCGCAGCCTCAGGAGAATAAGCTTCAACACCAAGAGGAGTTTCATACCAGCCAGTAAAGTAAGCAAGTGGCTCAGCTACGCCCCAAAACATCAGGCCGATACCCATACCAGCAGCAAAAAGCATCGACATCCAAGATAGTGTTGAATGTTCTGCTTTGGCGTCATTACCACCGATGCGTATCTTGCCATACGGGGAGACAATGAGGGTAAAACAGAAGACAACAAATAAATTTGCTGACCACATGAAGAAGCTATCAAAGTTACCGATTACTTGCCATTTCATACCATCTAAGGCGGCTTTGGCAGTTTCTGGTTCAGCAATTAGAAGAGCGATAAGAAAGAGAATGATGGCGCCGGCACTGATGCCAAAAACCGGATTGTGGACGTCAAATCCCCACTTTTGGACGTTGTCCTGACCGACAGTATAGTCAGTACTTTCAATACTATACCTATCCTTAGTACTACTCATTAATCCTCACAAAATAGTTAGAGTTCGAAACAAATTTCAGGCAAAGACTAACAGAAGTTTGAGATAAACTAAAGATTGATCACAAATTGAAGTGAAAGTGACGACTTTATAGGAAGAAAAATTGCGATGAACTCTAACTATTTAATAAAACGCCAGTTGTTAAACTGACGTTTTATTATCGTGCGATGTTATGGCTACGAAGCCTTATCGAGCTTTGGGCTATCCTTGGTTTCCTCTTCACTAGGTTCAGAGAAAATTTCTGCAACAGCACTTCGTTCAAGCTCTCCTTGAAGGTTGCCGTCATCATCGACAACGGGGAGTGAGTAATCATAAGACATGGTATCAACTAACACTTCTTCAATCGCAGCGTCTGGTGAGACGGCTGGGACTTCTTCATAGATCTCTTGGTTGATTTCTTCTTGTGATGTCTCTTTCGCCGCGTCGAGTAGACCTTCTTTCGTTAGTACGCCTTGGTAACCATCTTCCGTAACATGATATGCGTAATCTTGTTTGAAGCCTTTCATTTGAGCGATCGCTTCTTGGATAGTATTCGCGGTAATGCGATAAGCGGGTGGGTTCATGACGGTTTCGACCGTTAGTGCTCTTGCGCGGTTTACATCTTTCACGAATGCTTCAACATAATCATCGGCAGGGTGGAGTAAGATTTCGTCTGGCGTACCTTGCTGGACTAATTCACCGTCTTTCAAGATTGCAATACGGTCACCAAGGCGAAGTGCTTCATCAAGGTCATGTGTGATGAAGACAATCGTCTTGTGCAGTTTTTCTTGAAGCTCGATCAGTTGATCTTGCATTTCACTTCGAATCAATGGGTCAAGAGCGGAGAAGGCTTCATCCATAAGCAGAATTTCTGCGTCAGTACATAAGGCTCTAGCTAAACCGACACGTTGCTGTTGACCACCGGAAAGTTGGGATGGATATTGTTTCTCATAGCCCTTTAGACCAACGGTTTCTAGCCATTCTGTTGCTTTGTGGTATCGCTTGGATTTTTCAATCCCTTGGATTTCTAACCCGTAAGCAACGTTATCAAGGACGGTTCGGTGTGGCAGTAAGCCAAAGCGTTGGAATACCATCGACATTTTATGGCGGCGGAACTCTTCAAGCTCTTTTTGATTGAGCTTCATGACATCGGTGCCTTCAACAAGGATTTGACCCTCAGTCGGATCAATAAGGCGGTTGAAGTGACGTATTAGGGTCGATTTGCCTGAGCCAGAAAGTCCCATTATGACAAAGATTTCGCCTTGCTTAATACTCAAGTTAATCTCTTTTAAACCAACGGTATGGCCTGTCTCAGCAAGGACTTGCTCCTTACTGTCACCTTGTTTAACTCGAGACATAACCGATTGTGGTTTATTGCCAAAGACCTTATACAGTCCACTGATTTCGATGAGTGGTTTAGTCATGTTTCAGATCTCCAAGGTGAGCTTGAGTGCGTTTTGCATATGCTTGAGAAGCACGATCAAACAGGATAGCGAGTGCAACAATCGCGAAACCGTTCAACAAGCCAAGTGTGAAGTACTGATTGGTAATTGATTTAAGAACTGGCTGACCAAGACCCTTTACACCAATCATCGAAGCAATAACAACCATAGACAGCGCCATCATGATAGTTTGGTTAATGCCTGCCATGATGGTTGGCATTGCGAGTGGAAGTTGGACACCGAATAGGCGTTGTTTGGCACTGGCACCGAATGCGGTTGCTGCTTCGAGGACCTCTTTATCAACCAAACGAATCCCCAAATTGGTTAAGCGAATGACAGGAGGAATCGCATAAATGATCACGGCAATAAGTCCTGGGATCTTACCGATACCCAGAAGCATCACCACAGGAATCAAGTAAACGAACGCAGGCATGGTCTGCATAACATCTAGCATTGGTGTAACAATGGATTGAACTCTGTTGGAACGGGCCATTGCTATCCCAATCGGAATACCGAGAACAATTGCGAGTAGGGTACACACGGTGATGATACTAAGAGTTCGCATGGTGTCTTCCCACATTCCAAAATAACCAATCAGAATCAATGAGACAAAACAGCCCACCGCAAGTTTCCAAGAGCGACTAGCCGCGTACACAAGTCCCGTAGAAACGGCGAGAATGATCATCCAAGGTGTGGAAATAAGTAGTTTTTCAAACCAGATAAGAAAAGAGAGAAGAGGGTCGAAGAATGATTCGATCAAATCACCATATTCACGTGAAAAGTCTCGATATGCGCCATCTAGCGTCTTTCGAATGGCTCTAAGATCAGAGCGCTCCATCTCAGGAAAGCTGTTGAACCAGCTATCATTTGACATCAATAAGTTCCTTTTATTCTCGTTCATCGCAACATATGTCGCGATGAACGAGTACTTCTATAGGATAGCGCCAATTGCGCTAAGCGATTTTGAAGGTTGCGTTACAGGGCTTGTTTAATTTTGTTCGCGACGTCTTGAGGTACCCATGCTTGCCAGATCTGTGGGTATTCTTCCAAGAAGTGGAACATCGCTTCTTCACCGTCTGCTTGATTGTCTTCCATCCATGCAAGCAGCTGGTTCATGTCGGCGTTAGTAAAGCCACGCTTAGCAAAGTATTCATATGCTTGTGGTGCGCGAGTAGCAAACTCTTCGGTTGTGATTGTGTGTACTGGTGACGGCGGGTACATAGTAGGTTTTGGATCCGCACACTCTGCTTGAGTTGTACAGTTAACGAACTCATCTGTATCAACGCCACTACCGAAGTCGACTTTGACCATCTCATATTTACCTAACACAGCCGTCGGAGCCCAGTAGTAACCAAACCACGCTTCTTCACGTTCGTAGGCTTTAGCGATAGCACCGGAAAGGCCTGCACTTGAACCAGGGTCTACTATGGTGAAGCCAGACTTATCTAAAGCCATCGCATTAAATAAGTTACCGGCACTGATTTGACAGTTCCAACCAGCTGGGCAGCTATAGAATGCAGATTGTTCAGGATCTTCTGGGTGTTCGAAAAGTTTCGCGTGTTTCTTTACGCCCTCAATTGTTGCAATCTCAGGGTGTTTCTCTACTAGGTAAGCGGGAACCCAAAAGCCTTCTTCACCACCATCGACGAGTGACTTGCCTGCGTAACGAAGGCGTTTTTCAGCCACACCTTTATCAAGTGCATCTTTCAGAGCATTGCTCCACAGTTCAGGTGCGACATCCGGTTGGCCTTTTTCAATCATTGACGTGCCAGTCGGCATTGTGTCACCAGGGATTAGCTCAGCATCACATCCATATCCATGTTCTAGGATGAATCGGTCAACGTTAGCTATCACGGTAGCGGAGTTCCAGTTCATATCTGCGATAGTTACAGTGCCACAGTCCTCTGCTTGGGCTTGGAAAGCGGTTGCGGTTAGGGTTAGTAATGCAGCCGTTTTTAGTTTCATTTGAATTTCCTTATTAATGAATACGTTGTAATGGTAGTGAATTAATATTTAGAGTTCAAATGATTGATTTGTTGTTGTGATGTTAATTTAAAACAAGATTAAGCAGGTTTAGATCGGTATTTACGCGAAAATGCGACTTTTAAACCTTGCGAGCCCCTTGTTTTATAGGTGTTTACGTGTCTAATATTTTGAGTTCAAATTAATTGTTTCGTTAGTCTGCAGACCAAACATTTTTTATATCTGGCCACCCCCAGTTTGTCAGGGCGACGTCCTTCAGCACACCTTGAAAGCGCAATGTTTGGCGGTGATGGAATAAAGGTGAGAGCCAAAACTGGTTGATGAGTGCAGAGGCGATAGGTTCTAAAGCGTCTAAGTAATCGGGTAGAGGAGTTTGTGAGCGTAGGCTATCTAGTCGTTGAATAAGCCACTGCTTTGACTCTTCACCAATGCAACGTTGAATAATAGGATTGTGGTACAGGCTATTAAACGCGGAAGCATGACGGTTATCATCAAGATTTATGTTGGTGATAATTAAAGACTCTCGCAGCTTGCCTTCTGTGGAAAGAGCGGTTAATTCTCGGTAAGAATAGGTATTGATGGTTACTTGAACATTTTCTTGTTCCAGAATGTGTTTAACCGCCAGCGCACAGTTCATCAAAGAGCTGTAATCGTATATTGCGATGCTGAGATGCTCAGGTAACTCGGTTTTTGGCATCTCTGGACGTGTAATTTTGTGCCACATTGGTAAAAGGTTTTGTGCTATTTCACAACCAAATAAGTTCCCCGATTCTTCGAGGTATTGATACACCTTTTCGGGGGTAAGATAAGTGGATAAAAAGCGTCGCTGACTATCATCAAGGATGACTTCACCGCATTGGTTAAATAGGACAAACATACAGCCATCTTCGGTGCGGCTCTGTTTTACGTCTTTCTCTATATGCTGACTGACAGCATGAGAAACATAGTAATTACATTGTTTGTTGGATTGAGCCCCGGGTTGGTTGGTTTGTATCTGTTTGTTTTCTATCTCGGTTTCGTCTAAACGCCAAATAGTCACTTGGTCAGTAAGGGCTCGACAAGCGTAATAGCGATCGAACGCTTGCAGACATAATTTTGTTTGAGTGTGCTCTGTGACTTCAAAAGGGCCTGAACCAATGACCTGGCGAGACGTCGACTGATGGATTTGGTTCGGTGGCTGAATGGAATATTTGACACCTGAGATAAGCCCACCAAAGCCTTGGTCGGGTTTCGACAGTTTAAAAACTACCTTGTTTTGGGTTGGAGAATGTACCGACTCCAAATGACTCAGTTCACTTACGTAATCTTCTAGAAGCATTAATTGGCGGAAAAGCTCCGCAATACAGTTTCCATCAATGGCTGAGCTGTTGTGAAAACTGAGTCCTGGCCTTAGGTAAAAGGTCCATTCCAATGCTTCTTCGTCATAATTCCAATGGTGTGCGAGTTGGGGTTCTAGTTCTCCAGTGGCAGAGCTACCAACCAAACAACAGTAAACTTGCCTGATTAAATAGCGTTCACTAGAACGCTGAAGTTGATGCGGAACGAGTCGCTCGAAGGGGCGTTTATAAGTGAGCTGTATGTGAAGCAGGCCTTCACGAACGGAAGCTCCGGAGGTACTTTGTAACAAGCGACCAAAAGCGACTTCGTCATCATCTAGGATAGAGAGCGCTTTTTCGTACTTGCCTTCCATTATCCGTTTGGCTGCCAAGACGTTCTTTAACTCATCCATTTGAAGGTTCAATACAAGAGAAGATCGTTGGTTACGTCCTGACTTAGGGCTCCACGTTAGCCATTCAAGTTGTTGCATTTGGTTGAGCAGATTACGTGCGTGCCTAGAGCTAGTAAACAGCAACTCGGCCACCATAGGTAACGCGGTCTTTATCTCGGTGCCTACACCCATAGGTACGAGGCGTGCGTAATAACGAATAAGATTTAAATCAGACACAGTAACTCTCACCAAACTAAGCAATAACGAACTCTATTTTGTTCCTAATTTAGCTTGTTTTCTACAGTTTTAGAGTTTGTTTAGTGAAAAAATCAATATATGGGGAAAGAAAATAAATTAATTGGCCAGTTTTTAGCTTCCTAATAAAAAGCAACAATAGAGCTCAACTAAGGAGGCGAATATGCAGACCAAATCAATGATTCGTTACTATCAAAAAAAACTGGTGAGTTCATCTAACAAGCTAGAGCAGTTGGCACTACTTAGCCTTTTGCAATTATTGTCTGAATAACATTCGTTCAAAAAATTTAAAGCGGCATCAAATCAAACTTGCTCCTGACCCCCACGAAACAGTTGATTGATGCCGCTTTATTTTTATAGAGCCTTATACAAGGTTACCCAGGTCCCTCTATCTAATCCGCTGATGTTTACACCAGTCACATTACTGGCTTGTGTCACCCCTGTAGGTAACCAACTTACATTGATAGAGTTGAACTGACTAGCCGCAGCCGATTCGACGCCAGTTGCTTCAAGCAAGAACCCCATATTGGTTGCTTTCCAATGCGCCGATGGTGTATTTGCCCAGTCATCTTTTAGATCGTCAGTAATTAGCTGCGCGGCGACTTTTAACTTTGGTCCAGAGATCTTACCAAACTGGAAATATTCAACTGAGTTGCTGAGTATTGTCACAGCTTTATCGTTAAGCATTCTCAAGTCTTTCACAGTTGTCCCAGCGATGGAGAACTGGTCAATGATAGAGTAGCTAGCGTTGTCTAGAAGATATAGGGAGGTATCCGTCACGATGGCTGACTGTTTACCGTTAGGTGACGACTTAACGAACCGAATGTTAGCGTCTAACAGAGTTTTCTTACGCTCAGTGGCAGCAGGCGTTTTGGCCACCCAAGTAGCATGATTATCTTTTAAACCAAAAATCAGATTGTTGTTGATCGTAAAGGCGCCAGCGACAGCATTGTTCACTCCAACGGTAGACTTTTGTGCGAGTGAAGTAGAATCAAGTAGGGTAGCGTCTTTCGTTCCGCCAACACCACTGTCGACAACAAGTAATTCTGATTCATCCAAAGATGCAGTAACAAAATCTTGAGTTGTTGAAAGTGTATAGCTCTGTGACCCCATGCTGAGATCCTTAGAGTTGAGCCGACGTAATTTGTCTTGCCCATAAATGCCATCATCCAACTCGGCAATAATAGAGTCTTTCTGATACAGCGGCATCATCCAGTTAAAGTTATCGTTAAAGCAACGCTGAGCTGCAAGATTCGCATCTGGATTAACTGGTTTTGGCTTAGGTTTAGGAATTGGCACACTACCAGAAGCACCGCCGTACGCATCAATCTTAACTTTTGAAGCTCTGACCGCTTGAGTGGATTTGTCATGCAGACTTGTTAAGAAGATTCCGCTCGTTCCTGTTGAGTTGCAATGAGTACTTGATTGAGCAACCAGTTTAGGTTGATAAAGCTTGTATGACTGGATGCTATTCAGCGCTGGAAGAATTTGGACGAGTTGATGTTCCCCTGGCTGGAGTCCAAGAAGATCTTCAATGCTACCTCCATGGTGATCGTCATCATCATCGTCGTCGTCATCATCGTCATATCGACTTATCGCATTTAAGGCTGAATATGATTGTGCTGACTGGCTAACCGCACTATTGGTGTTGCCTATATCGATTTGCTTAACGTTGTCAGAAGAATCCAAAAATACAATTTTGTTATTAGCTGGATTATACGTAATCGATTTCGCACCCAAGAGAGATGAGTCGACCTGAGAGCCATGTATGGTAAGTAAGCCGTCAAATGAGACATGTCGATTGGGTTGCGTCCTTAAATCAAAGCCTGATAAATCAAGGGTTTGGTTAGCGATCATGATGTCCAATGCGTGAGCGATATTGAGCATCGGGTCAAGCTCTCCTTGGCTTTGGGCTTGACGTAAAGATTTTAGTAAAACTTCTGTCTGTTCTTTCGGTCCATGGGTCGTGTCTACATGTGTGAAGTCCACACTCACTATGTCTCCGAGCACTTTCTGAAGGTAAGCGACCGCACCTTCTTGCTCTCCTTTTAATGTCGGGTTAAACAGCATTTCACTGTGCACTAAAGTTGTGAAAGGCGAGACCATCTTTGACCCAGCGTGAGCGGTAAGAATTGCCCCATTGTCATTGATCATTTGTGAGTAATTGCTAGTGTCACTAATCTGTTGTTCATAGGTACTACATGCCCCATCTAGATCGGTGTCAGCGCACACATCTAGAGAAGTATATGAATAAGCATTGACGCCGCTGCTCGATGAACTTGAATCATCAGACCCCCCTCCACAAGCAGACAAGAGTAGGGCACTAGAGACAGAAAGTGCCAATTTACACATTGGATATTTTTTAAGCATAGTCAACCGATAATTTTATTGAATTCCATATTGAACAGTATTAATCGCTACTATTTAATCATCTTATAAAATAAAAGATCAAATGATATTGATAATAAATATCATTTAAATTAATATCGCCGCTCAATTTTGTTGTTGGTTTTATAAATCATGGAGTCTGGACGGTGGGATTACTGGTCAAAAAGCTTGGGGCTGGAGCAATAACAATTGCGTTAGTTGGCTGTGGTGGTGGAAATGAATCTGACGCGAAAATTTCCTCTCCTGGAGGGAATGCAACTGCCAATAATTTGTCAGGTGTTGTCATGGATGGCTACCTAAAAAACGCCAATGTTTGTTTAGATAAGAACAACAATGCGCACTGTGATAGCGGAGATGGCACCATCGTTCAGAGTGATGAAAATGGTCACTATCAGCTACCGTTTGAAGGGGATATTTCAAACTACAACATTCTTGTCGAAGCGTTATCAGGTGTTACGATTGACATGGATAACCCTGGTCAAGTTTTACTTAGTGATTTTACTCTAGAGGCGCCAGCAGCAAGGCCTGAAGTTGTTAGCCCAATGACCTCCATGGTTTCTAGTATTGCCCAAACGACAGGAGTAACGTTTGACGAGGCAGCTAAGAGCCTAGCAAATGATCTTAATGTGTCTGAAGAGGTCTTAAAGTCGGATTATGTAGGTAAATCCAGCACGGAGAGCAAGCAAGTTCACATGCTGGCTCGCGGTATTACGCGAGTCCTTCAATCTGCACAAGAAAGCTCAATAAACGGTGGTGTAACTGAAGAACATGCTAGAAAGGGCTCAATGCAGCGCCTTGCTAACCTAGATGTTGTTGCGCTTAAGCAGCGTACAGATGGCCTTTCCCATGGTGCACAAAATACTGAGCAAGCGCTCGATCAAATTGCCACTGACTACAAGAAAGATCTCAAAATTACCCCTGACGATATTGATGGCGATATCGTGTTGGTTAGGCCAAAAGCACCAAAGAACGGCGTAGTGGATGATGCTGCTGATACGTTTGATTGGGAATGGGTCAAGCCGTTCAACGCGTTATCGAGCTATGAATATTCCCTTAATGGTGGTTCGACATGGCAAGTTGTCAATCAAAAGCCAATCAACGTCGGTTCTGGAAACATTGCCAAAGGTGACGTACAAGTTCGTGTTGCTGCCAATGCAAACAAGTCAATTGCAGCGGGTACAGCCCTTGTTTCTGCTCAAGCCTACACCAACACGCAAATACCGCCTGCTGCAACAAGTCTTACAGTGAATGATGCTCAAAACACCTTTGATTGGGTATGGGCAACTGGCTTTACCTCAGCTGATGATTACGAGTATTCCGTTGACAACGGTAGTAGCTGGGCAGCAGTAACCGCAAAGCCACAAATGGTTGGCGATATTGCGATTGCCGCTGGTGCGTTAAAGCTGAGAGTTAAGGGTGATGATCTGCAAGGTCGCCCGCACGGTTTAATGGCTAAATCAGCAAAGGCAATGACGGTTACTCCTGCTGCTCCTGTAGCGCCGACTTTATTGAGGGCTGACGATACAGCAGACCTTGTTGAGATTGGTTTAGTTTCAGATTATCCAAACCTAGATTCTTACGAAATCTACCTAGGTTCGTCTTGGGAAACAATGGCAGCGAACCCAACTTTAGTTGGCAATATCGATATTGCTGCTGATGTTATTCAAATCCGTGTCAAAGCCAATGCTGACAATGGTCGACCTGTTGGGGCATCTCTGACAATCAATACACCATTTACCCAGGCTTTGAATAAACCTGCTAGTCCGACTGCACCTGTCGTTGATAACGCTAGTAATACCTTTGGATGGACATTAGTGTCTGGCTTCTCAGACCTTTCGCTCTACGAGTTGTCAGTTGACGGAGGAAAAACTTTCCAATCAGTGTCAGCAAACCCGGTGACCCTAACGGATGAAAATTACGCTGTTGGTGAGATTTGTGTTCGAGTAAAAGATGGCGTGAACAATGCCGCGGGTAGCATGCTTTGTAACGATCTTGAATACACCCAAACGCCAGCACAACCAGTTGCTCCAACCAATGGGGTGGTTGATGATGCACTTAACACCTTTGATTGGACTTGGGTTTCAGGCTTTGAAAGTGAACAAGATTACGAAGTTAGAATCGAATCTGGTGCTTGGCAGAGCGTTACTAGCAAACCAATTAACTTAGAAGACCGCATCTACAGTGTGAACAGTATTGAGGTGCGCGTTAAACCTAATCCGGTTGATGGGCGTCCGGCTGGATTGCCGTTGTTAAATGCTGAAGCGTTCACCAAACAGCCTGATGCACCCGCGGCACCGACGTCACTTGTCGTTGATGATGTTGCCAACACCTTAGATTGGACCCATGTTAATGGTTTTAGTGCGCCATCAGACTATGAATGGTCTGCCAATAGCGGGTCAACTTGGGTGGTTGTTGGAGCAAAACCTATTTTGGTTGGAGACGTTGCAAAATCGATCAATGAAGTACAACTTCGAGTTCGAGCAAACGCGCAAAATGGTATGCCTGTAGGTCTAATTGCTTCGAACAAGCAAGCATTCACTGAGACACCTAAATTACCTGCTCCAAGTAATGGTGAGATTAAGGTCGCTAATAATGGTGTAGCACCAAACATGGTCAGCTGGGACTATGTGAACAGCGGCGAGCACTACGATAGACCAGAATATTATGAGTTCACAGTAAATAAAGGTGCGACTTGGCAGCCTGTTACAAATAACCCTCAGTTCGTTGGCCCTAAAGCGTATAACAAAAGCGACGTTGGTATTCGTATCAAACAGAACGCCATTGTAGGAAAAGAGAATACTGCCGGTGATGTACTGTGGACCACAGCGTTGAGCGGTCAGTTTGGCGCCATCCAATATGTTCCGATGGAGTTGTGGAATAAGTCCTCAGGGTACAGTTTATACAATGGCTGGCATAGCTACGATACCGAGTGTATTGCGGAATATGATGTCAATGGACAAGGAGAACCTACATTCTGGGTTGCTACCTCAGTGTCAAAATCGGAAGACGTATTCAATGAAGTTTCAGAACTTACGACTTGTGGCATCAAGCATTGGACTTTACCTAAAGCTTCCGAAGCATTGCCACTAACGACTCGTAGTCGAGATACGCTACCAAGTTACGCAAGATCTTATCTAATCTCTGACTATTCAATCACTTGGGTCGATGAAGCAGGAACGGCGGTAGCTTACAAAAATGGGGTTAAGGATTCCTCGCTCTACTCAAGTAAATACGCGTTTGCGAAGTGGCAGCTTGCAAGTGGAACTGAACTTGTTGCTGACATTACCGCGAAACTATCAGCATTAGATAGCTTCTTGTCGCAGCAATCTGCAGAGCTTACTCAAGCAGAGTCGTTCTTGACGGCTTGGTTGGCGTCAAATCAAGCTAAACAAAAGAGCTACACGTTATTAAGTAGCGAGGCGAATGCAAAACTAGCTGCTCTGTACGGTCTAACAACGAACTGGGAAACTCAGAAAACGCAGCAGCAAGCACAACTAGCTAAATATACGTTTGAAGCACAAATTGCACAGTCTCGCACGGACTCGGACAGTGCTGCTTTCATCGCTAAAGTGGCAGATTTTGAAACCAAGTTTGAGCAGTTAAGTAAGAACAACTTGGCATTAACTGGCGCGATTGAAGCGACTTCGTTCGCGGAAAAACTGGCTAAGATTCAATTGAACTCTGAGTCTATGACATCAGCACAATCAGCGTTACTTGCAGCAAGCTCAGGCAGTGCGATTCATCAAGCAACCTTGGCGTTTTACGCGGCGCTCTTTGATATTGAAAATGACTATGATACGACCGACGCGCTTAAAGCGGCTTTGAATAATGCACTGGCAGGGGTAGATAATCAGTTTGCAAACTTGTTATCTACGATGGAGGGATTGATTTCTCAGTTAGATGCAACCGTCGCAGTCCATAGTACAGATACGTTGCACACAACTGCAAAAGATGGGCTAAACCGAGCTCATACGGCAGGCTTTGTTGTGTCCCAAGCGGATGCTCTTATTGATGGGCAATTCGCAAAACTAGACTCACTAGGTCGCTACTTGCCTAAAGCTACATCTTATGAACAAGGCTGGCGCTGTGTGATGGATACTAACATTGTAGGTTCTAAGCGTGTTTGGAGCTTACTACGAAGTGGTATGCCGGGTAGTAAAGATGAAGTGGTTTACAACGCCGCAGGTGCAGACTTACCAAGTGTTCTGGGTGCAGGTGGTGTCCTAGAGACAACAAATAACGCTAACTTATGTGGATTCAATGACTGGAAAGTTCCTCACCCTAATCATATTAAATCATTGGAGACCGCTGCGGTAGCAGGGCTAAATAGCGCAAGCCATACGATTGATGTGAATGTTTTTCCTAATCACAAAGGCTTATTACCTGAGTTTGATAAATCGTATTACAACGGTGGTACACGTTTCTATTATTGGACTAGTGCGGCATCAAGTTCTTCGAAGCAATACACCTACGTATTCGCGAATACTAGCGAACGACCAGAGCTACGTTCCTTTGATCTCGATGGGGATAGCTATGATCAATACGTCACAATGGTAAGACTAATGCGCGAGGACTCGCTCGTTTGGGAATACATTGCTAGCGACGGCTCGACTGTTGTAGACCGTGCATCAGCTCAATGTGCTAAGAATCCTGCGACAGGTGAAATCTGGCAGATCTTCCAAAATGCTACACCGAGCGAACGTTACAAGACGTACAACAATATTCAAACGGAATTAGCCAATTATCAGAACGGTGTATGTGGTAAATCAAACTGGACACTACCTTCAGTGGCGGATATGCAAAGTCTGATTCCATCAGATGTTACGGTTTTCCCATATGCAGAGCCGACAAGTAGTGACTATAACGACAAGGATTATTACGTCACCAATGGTACTGCCGGAACTTCGCTCGAATATATAGAACTGCCTCTTGGTGAATCTAATACTCGCTACAACAGCACAAATAGTTCTACCAAGTTCCTTTATCGCTTCGTGTCTAAATAGACCTCAGTAAGTCAAAAAACAATAACTAATCCAGCCTCCAATAGGAGGCTGACTATCTCATTTTAGGAGTCTATTCATGCTGAATAAGAAAAAACAACGCGGCGCAGCTGCAATTGAATATGCCATTTTAGCAGCGGCGATGTCAGTCGTTTTGCTGTCATTAGTTGGGGGAAGTGAAGGGCGTTTGACCAAAGCGATTACTGACGCTTATGAGACAGTCATTACTTCACTAGAGCAAACCAAGGATTCAGGCGAATAGTTTCGTTATAAGTTAAGGAATAATCATGACAGCGAAACGTTTAATGTTGCTGTCTTTGGTACTTTCAGCAGTGGGTATTGCGATACTCCTGCTTAACCAAAGCAATACAGATACTACATCACCACAGCCTGCTAGCGAAGTCTTTAAAAAAGTACTGGTCGCTAAACAAGCTGTAGATGTAGGTCAACCATATAACCTCAACATGTTTAAGTGGAAAGAGGTCTCTCAACAAGAGCTTGAAAACTACCTAGACTATATTTCGGAACAACAGTTTACAGACCTCAATCTTCGTTCTGGAATTGCTCATATTGCGATTAAAAATGGGCAGGTAATGTCTGCCAATGACTTCACTCGTCCAGAGGGTGGGGTATCGCTCGCGTTGAACGTGCGCAGCGGTTATCGCGCGATCTCTGTCCCTGTCGATGAAGTAACGGCTAACTCTGGTTTTGTTCAACCTGGGGACAAAGTCGATATTTTAATGTTGGGCTCTCAAGTTAGTGAACTGAAAAAGTATAACAATGAGGTGACCGGCTTATACGTAAAAACCATTGCTACGGGTGTGAGAGTTTTGGCATTTAATGAGCTTGCTACGTCTGAAAACTTTCAAAAGCAACGTAGTTCGTATGGTGCTGATTTACCCGACAATAGCTCAGTTTCGCTTGAAGTGACCCCTCAACAAGCGACTCAAATCGTGCTCGCTAATCAGATTGGTAAGTTAACTCTTTCACTACGTGGCGCAAATGAGGCGGATTCTGAGATTGCAGAACCGTTTACTGTTACCTCAACGCTAATGAACCCAGACTCGAAGAAGGTCGCACCGGATTTCGGTTTGATCGAACTTAGACCTACAAAAGATAAAACTAACTAGTCGTGATAGGAACTGACACTATGAATAAAGCATTCCGCTGGTGGAGCTTATTATTGCTTCCTGGTTTGTTTTTCTCGTTCGCTTCTTGGGCTGCGCCCTTAGAAGTGAATATTAACGAAGCAAAGATGATTACTCTGTCTCAAGACGCTAAATCAATCTTTATTTCCAACACTCACATTGCTGATTATCAACCACTGACCAACACCAAAGTCATGGTGTTTGGTATGCAGGCAGGTACGGCAACAATCACAATCTTGAATCAACAAGAACGTGTTATTTATAACAACAAGATTCGAGTAGTTCATGACACCAATGAGCTAGACTCTCTGATCTCAACTCAATTCCCAGAAGCGTCAGTGCACTCTGAGTCTCTGGGAGGAAAGTTGTGGTTGAAAGGAACCGTGCCGACGCCAGTGATGGCGCATAGTATCGTCAATGTTGCTAAAGGCTACCTGTCACCGATCATTGCTCCAGAACAAACCGAAAACAGCGGCAGTTCGCAGTCTTCGTCAGATTCAACCCAGAATGAATCTGTACCAATGAATGATGAACTGGTTAATCAGCTGGTCGTCACTATGCCAACGCAGGTAAATATTCGAGTCCGAATTGCTGAAGTTTCGCGAAATGTATCAAACAAGCTTGGTATTAAATGGGGCTCGATTGAATCAGGTGTCGGTAGCTTTTTATACACCAAACCTTGGGATGTCAGTAGCTGGGGTAAGCCGACATTGAGCGCCTTGATTGACGCTTTGGCAACAGACGGCACTATGTCGGTGCTGGCTGAACCAAATCTGACTGCGATGTCAGGCGAAGACGCAAGCTTTTTAGTGGGAGGTGAAGTCCCTATTCCATTAATCCAAGGCGATACGGCAACGGTTGAATATAAGCCGTTTGGTGTGAACTTAAACTTTACGCCAGTTGTTCTAGGGCCTGACAGAATTAGTTTAAGAGTTTCTCCTGAAGTGAGCAGTGTTTCGGTGGAAAACCAAACTAGCCTAAATGGGAATGTATACCCGTCATTTACGTCACGACGCGCAACCACCACCATTGAGTTAGCGAGTGGCCAAAGTTTTGCGTTAGGTGGCTTATTACAAAGCAGCGAAATCGATCAAATCCAAAAGCTGCCAGGGGCAGGTGATATTCCTATTCTAGGGGGATTGTTCCGTTCAAGTGAATATCAGCGCCGCGAAACTGAGTTGATTATTATCGCTACGGCTTACCTTGTTGAGCCGACTCGTAACGACATTCTGCCATTGCCAACGGATAGCTTACTACCACTGAGTGACTTAGAGCGCTTACTAGCGATCCCTCGTTCGCGTCAAAAATCACCTAAACAGAGTGATACCTATACCGACAACAGTAAGCCAAGGCTGCTCGGCGACAACGGATTCTATTACTGAGGCCATTATGAACATGATTAAATACATTCTGCCAGCCTTAGTGTTGTTAGGCGGCTGTACATCTTCACCAATTGAACAAGCTCCAGCTTTGGACGTGGTATCGGTGACGAACAAGCTAACAATAAAGCTTGATAGTGCGAAAATTTCTTCTGGGCAAGAGAAAGCTATTCGCCAGTATATAGAACGTAAGGGGTCTCCTTACGGCTTAACAGTGAAGTTATTAACGCACACTACTGCAGGTCAGCAACAGTTAGACACCATTGAGTCGCTTATTATCGGCCAAGGGGTTGCTCGAAATAAAATTTATCGCGAGCACACTAGTGAAAAAAATGCAGGGGACATACAAATTTTAATCGAATCATTTCGAGCGAAACTTCCTAAATGTGTAACCCAAAAACACAGCAATAACTTCATCAACCGTTACAAAACGCACCCAGCTTATGGTTGTGCGAATTCCACCGCTTTAGCTCAAATGGTGGCGAACCCTAAGGATCTAATTGTGGGTGAACAATTAGGCCCAACCAATGGTGCAAAGGCTGTCTCAGTGATCGAGGGCTATGTTGCTCCTCCGGTTAGCACAGGAAATGCAAGCAGTGGTCAAGATGTTAATACAACGGCATTTGGAGTGAACTGAAATGAATAAGAAATCTTTATCCGTATTGGTTGCTGAAAATGGACAATTAGACTCATATAGCCTGACTTTAGCGTTTGCAGAGCAAGGTATTACTGACTTAGACGCGGTTTCCCGTGAAGAAGAATTAATCGTTAAGAGTGTGGTTAAGCATGGCTATCCAATCATCGCTCTAGATGTTTCGGGACTGGCTAGGCAGCAAGCAGAGAGTTTGATTAGCGCACTAAAAATTAGAACGGGGAGTCATATCTTAGCCATTGGTGATGATGAACAAATCGCCTTTTATCGAGCAATGATCAAAGCTGGTGCTTCTGAGTATGTGTTGAACCCAGTTGAAGTCAGCGCGTTTGATAACGTCGATTTCCATTCTGTGAACCAAGAGGATTCGACCGGAAAAGTTATTTCGATTGTTGGTGCGAAAGGTGGGGTTGGTAGTTCGACTGTCGCTGTAAATTTGGCAAGAGAGCTGAGTCAACGTGGTGATGCCATCTCTATTGCTGATATGGACTTTTCAACAGGGGATTTAGACCTCCAGTACAATGTCCAAGGTAACACTTCATTGGTTGAAATGTTGCAGTACCCGGAACGCCTAGAGCCGGTTGTCTATGCAAGAAGTGGAATCGCGGTTGAAGACAACTTAACTTTGTTCACTGGATACTTACCATTAGATGCAAGCCCATTTTGGCCTGAGAAAAGTGCTCTAGACCACTTTAGGAAGTTCTGTCTAAAGCATTCAAATATGTTGATTCAAGATTTACCAACGTTTTCTATGCGCGATCAAATTGGCTTGAACTCACTGACTCAAGCCGATATTCGTATTTTGGTGGTTGAACCAACATTAGCTTCAATTCGTAATGCTGGGCAAATCCTGCGCGCCCTTGAATCTACGGAGTCAACGCAATCCGCTAGAAAGAACGTAATTGTTGTTAATCACACTAAATCTGATAAAGCATCTTTGATTAGCTGTAACGATGTTCAACGTGCTCTTGGCTATTCGGTAGACGTTGTATTGCCATATGCGCCTGGGCACTTCCTGACAAAAGATTCATTAGGCTATTCTGCGCTGAAAGGCAACCGTAAAGTAAACAGAGCATTTGCTCACTTGGCAGACCTTGTCGCTGGTGAAAGTAAAATTGCTAAGCGCCGCTTTTGGAAAAGAGGTGCATGATGTTTACCACCTCTAGAATGAAATCGTCGAGGCTGTTATCAACGACCAGAGCACAAACGGCCTCAGCTGATCCAGTAAGAGAACATTACCAAAGCATCCACGCGCAGGTAGTGGACTCAATCGAAGCAAGTGTTGTCGTCAAGCTGTCAGCTCATGAACTTGAAGGACGAATCCATAACTTAGTGACAGATATTGTTTCGACGGGACAATTGCCATTAGGACATCGAGAAGTCGCTACCGTCGTTAAGCAGCTTGTCGATGAACTGTGTGGTTTAGGGCCATTACAACCACTCATCAATGATCCTGTCGTGACAGATATCATGGTGAATGGTTATCAAGAAGTATATGTCGAGAAACTGGGTAAGCTACACAAAACGGATGTTGTTTTTCGTAATGAAGAGCAACTGCTTAATTTAGCTCGACGTATTGTGGGTAAGATTGGCCGCAGAATTGATGAATCGTCGCCATTGGTTGATGCCCGTTTAGAAGATGGTAGTCGTGTCAATGTAATGATTCCGCCGCTCGCATTAGACGGTACGTACATATCCATCCGTAAATTTAATCAAGAAAAGCTTTCGTTAAACCAATTAGCGGCAACAGGTTCAATGTCGGATGGAATGGTGCAATTGCTTGATGTAATCGTGCGCTCACGTCTCAATGTGCTTGTTGCAGGTGGGACAGGTGCAGGTAAAACCACTTTACTCAATGCAATGTCTTTTAGCATCTCTCCGAATGAGCGAATTGTTACGATTGAAGATGCGGCTGAACTGAAGTTGCAACAACCTCATGTCGTTCGTGCAGAAACTCGTCCTGCAAACGCTGAAGGTCTGCCCGCTATTGGTCAGCGTGAATTGGTTAAGAATGCACTTCGTATGCGTCCTGACCGAATTATTCTCGGGGAGGTACGTGGTGACGAAGCATTTGAAATGATGCAAGCGATGAACACGGGCCACGATGGCTCCTTATCTACTTTGCACGCAAATTCGCCGACTGATGCGCTAGTTCGTATTGAAAACATGTTGATGATGGCTCAATCGAGCTTACCTCTCTATGCCTTGAGACGACAAGTCGCAGATACCATCGATGTTGTTGTTCAAGTAGAGCGAATGCGAGATGGAAAACGCCGCATTGTAGCCATCACTGAGATTCAAGGGCTTGAAGGTGAGCAGTATGTGACTCAAGACCTTTATCGTTTTGTGACAACTGGAGAAGATGTTCAAGGCAATTTAATTGGTAGCTATCGTTCTTCTCGAACGCTACCTCAGTTTACTCAAAGGGTGAGCTACTACCAATTAGAGCGTCAACTGCGTAATGCTATGGAGTTAGAGTCATGATCTCTGCTTTGTTGTTAGCGCTATTTATCTGTGCTGGAATATACGCAGTGCGAACGTATGTGCTTAAAAAGCAGGTTTCTGCGCGCGTTCAGTCATTGTCAGCCAAAGGGGAAGTTCTAGAAACAGGGTCGATTCTAAAAAAAGCAGAATCGACTAAGTTTAGTGGTCGTGTGCTGTCTCGCCTTGATGCACTATTTTCTCGCCGGGACAAATTGTTGTTGGCTCTCTGTTTTGTGTGTCTACCGTGGGCAAGTTATTTCTTTATGACTGCTCTAGACAGTCATTGGCGACTCCTGATTGGCTTCGTTGCGGTGTTTACACTGGTTGGTGTTCTATTCCTGATTAGAAAACAGCAACAGTCAGAAGAGTTTGAGCAGAGTATTGTTCAAGTACTCGGAATGATTAGCCGAGCAGTTTCTGCTGGCTTATCCGTTCCTCAGGCGATCAGCCAAGTTGCGCATTCACAAAAAGGGCTTCTTGGACGAGAGTTTTCTTTAATTGAAGATCAATTGTCTCTTGGGCGTGGTTTGCGTTTTGCACTGGATGAAGCATGTGTTCGTATGCCCTACAAAGCGTTCCGATACTTTAGTATTGCTCTGATTCTAAACCAGAGCAATGGTGGTCAGCTAAGAGAGATTTTACATAATCTCAGCCGAACGCTTCATGACAACCGAGCAATGCAGAAAAAGGTCAAGAGTCTTACCTCTGAACCACGGATGACAGCTCGATTTCTGGCGATTCTACCTTTGATCTTGCTCGCTATCATCGCTTGGATTAACCCATCTATGTTTCAGCTTTTGGTCGATACGGAAAGTGGGCAGTCTGTTCTAGCTTACTGCGCTTTGAGTATTCTGATTGGGGGTATTTCACTACAAATGTTGACCAAGAATAGGAGGTTTAGATGAGCCTCTATATTGGCATCGCCTTGTTATCGTTCGGTATTGTCGGGTCGATTCTTGGGTTTGTTTTCGCTTCTCAAAGTGATGCTTTGAAAAAGCGATTAGACAGTGTCGCAATCGTGAACTCCGGTGCTACTTCGTCAAAATTGAAATGGAGCTGGAAACGCAATCCAGAGCGCAGTCGGAAACTGTCATTGATTGGCTACGTATCACGCAGTGCTGAAACGACCTTTATGCTGATTCGAGCGATATTAATGTTGTCAGGTGCAGTTGTATGGTATTTCCACCAACAGTTAGCTTTTGATGCTCAGGGTGTAGCCCAGAGTGTTGCAATAGCATTTGTGGTTGGGATCTTCGTTGACAAGGTAATTGATTGGCGTGTTCATGCGGTTCGCCAAGACATAGCTCGTACAATTCCGGATGTGTTGGATCTTATGGTGGTTTGTGTTTCTTCAGGTCAAAGCTTGGAAGCGACATTTTACACTGTAGGTAAAGAGATGAAGTCAATTTCTCCAGCTCTGTCCAGAGAGTGGTTATTCACTTCAACTGAGATGTCGGTACTCGATTCACCGCTTAGCGCTTTGGCCAATCTTGACCAACGTTTAGTGTTGCCTGAAGTTAACAATATGGCAGTGACAATGTCTCAAGCGATCAAGTTTGGTACGCCGATGGCTGAAGCTCTCAAACTGATTGCCTCGGATAACCGCCAGTACCATCTATTGGAGCTTGAAGAGTGGGTGGGAAAAATTCCCGCAAAGATGTCATTCCCTCTTGTTGTCTTCATCATGTTGCCAGTAGTGGTCATTATCGTTGCTCCAACGGTCTTAAGTCTATTCAATACATTGGGGCAGTTATGATCAGACTATTCGTTTCCATTTGCTTTGGGTTTCTATTACTGGGGTGTCAATCTGCGCCAGAACAACAAGACCAAGATGATCTAAAACTGGCCAACACCGCGTTGCTTAATGGCCATGCAGACAACGCGCTACTGATCTATAAGCAGCAACTGGTATCAACACCAGAAGATGTAGAGCTGTTGTTCTTGGCTGGTTCTGCATGTAATCAATCAGGGCGTTACGATGAAGCGTTACATTATCTGAACAAAGGAAATTCGATTTCGCCTTCTCATCAGTTTGAACGTGAAATTGGACGAGCCCAACTAGCGTTGGGTAACTTTATCCAAGCGAAAGCTGCGCTAACAAAAGCGGTTGAATCTGATGATCAAGATGAAGTTGCGTTAAATAGCCTTGGAGTGACGCAGTCTTTGCAAAATGATTATGTCAGTGCCAGGGATTCATTCAACCAAGCCTTGAAGCTAAAACCAGACAGTGTGGAGTTTCGTAATAACCTTGCATTGGCATGGATGCTAGACGGGCAGCCTAATCAAGCTATTCGTATCCTCTACCCAATTTATCAGCGTGGAGAAGCTAGTCGAAAATTACGGCTTAACCTGGCGTTATCCTATGCCATGAATGGTGATGTTGAAGCTGCTAAGCAAGTCGCTAAACAAGATCTGTCTCAAGCTGAACTAGAGAACAATAGTCAGTTTTATCACTCTCTCGCAACAGATGTTCGCGAGGCGCAGAAATGAAAAAGCAAGCCGGTAGTCAAACACTAGAATTTGCAATGATTGCATTGCCATTTCTGATTTTGATTTTAGCGATTTTCGAGCTGACGAGATTTCTATGGGTGAACATGGTGTTTGACTCTGCAGTGAATCACGCTGTGCGAGTAGCACGGGTGATGGAGCCTTCTTACATCGCAGACCAAGCATTCAAAGCAAAAATTGGAGAGTATCCATTGATTGACGCGGCAAAATTAGAAGTGACTCAACCGATCTACGCTAAGACGATTTCAGACTTGGCTAACACTCATTATACGTCGTCTTCACAAGCTCAGTTAGGCCAATACACAGTGACCTATTCGTTTGCGTTTTTGCTTGTCCCTAAGCTGAGTGAACACTTTGTAAAGCTAGTCTCTTTAGAGCGAACTGTGGTGGTTGCTTATGACAGTTAAATTGAGGCTGCGTCAAGCTGGGGCCACAGCGATTGAGTTTCCATTCGTTGTTATCGGCATCATGGTTATCGTGTTTGGCTTAGTGTCCATCTACCGTTTGATGCATCTGCAAACGCGATTAGATAGTGCTGCCTTTATGGTGACTAACGCTGTGTCGAGAACATTTAACGATAACGCGACCATAAGCCTTGCAGGAGCGCCAGCAGGGACAGATACAAAATCGCTTAGTTGGCAAATAAACCAATTGGATATTGAAGATGTGTTTGCCGTGGTAATTCGCACGTTACCCAAACACCTTGATAGTAGCCAGATTGGTTTAGAACTTGAAATTCGTCGAGCGCATCCAACCACACAAAAAGTCGAGATTTTTTCTGGATCTTCTCAAGGTGGGGTCAACTGCTCAAGCAACGAATCTGTATCACAACTTGATAGCCTTGCTCCAACAAGTCAACGTCCTGAAACGTCATTAAATGACAGAAAGGCGACTTTAGTACAGACGACAATATGCATTAATCAACCGTTTAGTGCAGATTCGCAGTTCGTTTTATCTGGTGTTGTATTACCGGAATTTTTGAGTAGTAAAGCGGTAATGCTCGGGAGGCATTATGCACGCTAAGCATTCATTGAAGAACCAGAAAGGGTCGGTTGCTATTGCGTATTTGGCATTGTTAATCCCAATGCTAGCCGCGGTAGCCACAACGGTAGTCATTGGTTATCAAATTCAATGGTCAAATAGGGCGATACAAGCGACAGATTCGGCGGCATTTGCGTGTGAATTTAAAGGCGAAGTCGATCGTGAAATGATGCAAGGTTACCTCGACTACTACAGCCCTGAAGCTAATAACGTTGACTTCATATTGGTTGGGAACACAGGCTGCGTGGTTAATGTTGGTTATCAAGAATCGACCATTTTTAGTTCATTAACTTTGTCTGATGTCTCATTCAATGTTTCTTCTACAGCTCAGGAAAAAGTCTACGTTCGAGAAGAACTCAACAGTGAACCTACCGAGCTTGTGTTGGTGTTGGATGTTTCAAGCTCGATGTTAAGCGATATCGACGACTTAAAGTCGATTTTGAACAACGCTATCTCCTCACTTGAAGAGCAGCAACAAACAGCAGAAACACAAGGCCATATTAAGGTTGCCATTGTTCCATTTTCTGATGGCGTATCTGTTGTTGACGCTCCTTGGTCAGACAAGTCGGGAGTGTTTTGTGTGGATGGCCTACAGCAACCCAATGACACGCTCTCAGCCGAAGAAACAGTCGCTAATCTGGACGTTGTCCATGACGACAAACCAGTGAAAGTGACCGCTCCTGATCGTTGGTTGAGCGACTGCAACGAAAATTCGCCAACACTAGCGCTCACCGACGACTTGAATCGAGTGATTAACTCAGTCAACCAGTTGTATGTTTCAGGCGGCACAGCCTCTTACCAAGGTTTGATTTGGGGCTTAAGACAGTTGATGCCTAACTGGCAACGTGAATGGAACGTTGGCCCAGCAGCTTATGGTGGCGTTAACAGAAAGCTAGTGCTAATGACGGACGGGGCTGACAACAACAATGCTTTGGATCAGCTGGTGGACGCAGGCTTATGTCGGATAGCGACTCAGGATTATGGAATCGAATTCAACTTCATTGGTTTTGATGTATTAGATGCTCGTTTAGCGCAATTTTCCCGTTGTGCCGGAGGAACGGGGAGCGTCTTCTCAGCGAATAACCACGATGAACTCGAGCAGTACTTTTCACAGATTCTAAATGTGGATTACGACACCACTATCAATTTTGGAAATAACTAAAACAATAACTTAAGGAGAAATAATGTTAAGAAAATTGGTTGTTCTATTTGCCCTTATCACTTCCATACCTGCTATGGCTTTTCAAGAAGGGGATACGTTAACAGAATCAGCTGCGCAAGGGTTAGGTCTTGATCCTGAACAGTTGACCATCGTGGACTTCTTTGCCGAGTGGTGTGTTTCGTGTCGTCACGAGCTACCGGAGGTCAATGCCTTGTATCAAACGCTAGAAGGGACGGGAGTAACTGTTGTTGGCGTTGACGTTGATGAAGAGGTAGAAGTTGGCCTAGCATTTCAAAAAGAGCTGGGTCTTGAGTTTCCTGTTGTGAACGATCCTGAGCAGTCGCTAATTGGTGAATTTAAGCCGATTGGTATGCCAGCACTTTACTACATCTACCAAGGTCAGATTCTTAAGGTGAGATTTGGCGCAATTAACAGTATTAGCCAAGTGATTACCGATGACCTAGCAGCGATGGGGATCCAGCTATGAGTCTAACATCCCATGGCTTCCTAGTGGCTTTAATACTATCAACGTCGGCGGTGTCTCACGCTGCGCCCAAAGTTGATTTGAGCAATCTAGGTAAAGCTAAACCTCAAGCTTCTGTGGCAAAAGACGGCATGGAAGAGGAAGTGATTTCCTCTAAAGTTTACAGCAGTGACGGTACAACTGTCGGGGCACGAAGAAATGTCGAGATGGTGAAGCCAAACAGCTCTCAACTGAAGTTAACCAAATCAAAACCAACTGAAAAGCCTAAGAAGAATGAGAAATCCGCACTTGCATTCGTAGATGAAGCTCTAGGGATTAAACCAGTTAAAGCTTGGGAAAAAGGCACGTTAGCCAAAAAAGAGATGAAGCCAGGAGGCCCAGTTCCTGAATTCGATTTGTTTTCTGAAAAAGTGTTTGCCTACAAACAAGGTTCAGTAGGTGGTAGCGGCGTCGGTGGTGGCGGCTGTGGTTGTAACTAGTAATAGATAAAAGAACAAAATGAAGAAATTACCTTTAACGCTGCTTGGTGCGGCGGCAGTGGCAAATAATGTAATGGCAGAGGACCATATCTCCGTCCATTACCTGAGTTACCAAGAATACGATGATAAAGTTGAAGCTGGTGATCGAGTTGTCTCATTTGAGAAAAGCATTGGCTTAGATTGGACCCTCAATGTTGAGGTCGGTTATGACACCGTTTCTGGCGCTTCACCTGCTTGGGGAGCAACCACACCAATTTATGGCGTTGATGATGCTATTAACCGAGCTGAAATGACGGAAAAGGCTCAGGCTAAAACCGATGAAGTGATTCGATCGGGTTATGATCCTCATGCGAGTGGTTATGAGATTCAAAAAGTGCCTTTAAAAGATAAGCGCGTCTCTTTTAGTGGCAGTGCAACCTACCGTGATGAAGCTCGTAATGAATGGACGTTTGGCCATAATTTTTCGGTAGAGGAGGACTACGAGAGTGTTGGCATTAATGGTAAAGCGCTTATCTATGCAGATTCGCAAAAGAACCGCTCTTATAGTTTAGGTGTCGCAACACTTTTTGATAATACTCTTGCATTTCAAAAGTACGAAAACTATACCAACACTCAAGAGTGGGAACGAATCTTCACTGGTAGTGTAGAAGCGGGCCTATCTCAGGTGTTTAGTCCGAACTTATATATGGTTTTTACTGGTTATGCGGGTTACCGTTCGGGTTACTTGAGCAACCACTACCTGACTGTTTTACGTGAGATCGATGTTGATGAAGACGGTCAGATAGGTACAGATGAAGTGTTCTTGGCTCAGGATTCTAGACCAGATACACGCTTATCCGGCGGTGTTAACCTGCAAGCATTTTGGTCAATTACTGATTCTCTAGTGGTTCGCCCTAGATACAAATGGTTCCAAGATGATTGGGGTGTCATGTCTCATCAAATTGGTGGAAAACTCTCTTGGGCTGTCACCAACTGGCTGACTTTAGCGCCAGGCTACTTTTGGTATACGCAAGACGCAGCAGACTTCTATCGTGACCCTTATGGGAACGATAAAACATTCGCATCGACTGGCTACGCAACGTCGGATTTACGCTTGGGTGACTATACCGCAAATGCCTATGAACTCGGTGCGAGCTTTAAAGTATATAAAGGCGTGAGTGTGAATCTCTTGGGTGCTTACTATGAGCAGTCTAATGGATTTGAGGCGAACTGGTGGGCTATTGGAGCGAGCTATGCGTTCTAGTGAACCGTTCGTCCATCGTTTTCACGCGATGACGGTTGTTTGTGAAGTGCAGATATTTGGTTCGTGTAAAGCGAACCAAATTGCCCAGCTGATTGAGCAAAACACTCGCCGTTTAGAACAGAAATACAACTTTTATTCAACCCAGTCATGGCTTCATAGCGCGCTTAATCAGCGCCAGTCACAAGATGTTAAGTTGAATGATGAGTCGCTTGTTGTATTCCAAGCGTTGCAGACATTAGTTCAGGCGACTCAGGGAGTATTTGATCCTACAGTGGGGACAGTAAAGTATCTAGCCTCACTTAACTCATCACTGGGTCGTGAAGAGGTCTACAAAAGAGCTTCACAAGCAATGGGCGTATGTTCATGGTCGATACGAGACAATTTTCTTCATATACCACATGCCGACACTCGTTTCGACTTAGGTGGAGTGATCAAAGAGTTCGCTATCGATCAGGCGGTTAATATTGCAGATAGCCTTGGAGCTGGAGGTGCTCTTATCAATTTTGGTGGTGATATAAGAGCACTGAAAACAAAAGGTGACTCGACTCCATTTAATGTAGCAGTGCTTAATCCAGCGAATCCTTCAGAGCCATTCTTTTCACTACCTTTAGAGGATGCAGCGCTAACGACCTCAGCACACTATGAGCGTAAAGCTCAATTTGCGGATCAGCAAACTTCCCACATATTAGCTGAAAAGGGTGTCCATTCTAAGGTTTTGTCTGTCACTGTTGTCGCGCCAACAGCTTTAGAAGCCGGAGCACTCAGCACCGCATTGACTATTGATCCTCTATTACCTGTTCCTAAGGGAGTAGGCGTTATTTTTATTGATGACCAGCTTTCTATTCATCAAGACACGGAATTTCTCGCTCAATGAAACAACTCTTTATTAGTCTATTTTTATTTCTCTCTTTGAACTCATGGGCTCAAGAGGAGAACTTTTTACCGGTTGAACAAGCTTTTCCCTATCAGTGGTCAGTAGGAGAAAATGGCTTACAGATTCACTTCGCGGTTCATCCGGGCTATTACCTATATGAATCGCGCTTTAAATTTAGTGCCGAAGACTCTGTCGAGCTAGTGAGTGCCCAATACTCCTGGCCGGGGAAAACCAAAGTAGATAAATACTTTGGTGAAGTCGTAGTGTTTGATAAGCCTGTCACTTTAACTATTCCTTATAGCGGTAGAGGGGAGGTGAAGATTCGTTACCAAGGTTGCGCGGATAAGGGCCTTTGTTACTTGCCTCAAACAATAAAGTTGTCGTTACCGGAAAGTATAAGTACCAACACAGTAACTGATACAACGATAGGTGAAGAACAAGGCAGCGTTTGGCAAGAGATAACCTCTTTATCGGAAGATACTGATGGTATATCAAAGTTCTTGGGTGATGCGTCTCGTGTACAAGCAGTAGCGGTATTCTTCTTGTTAGGGTTAGGGTTGTCGTTGACGCCTTGTGTACTCCCTATGGTGCCAATCTTATCCAGTATTATCGGAGGAGATGCGCAAATGACAGGGCGTAAAGGGCTTATCTTATCCAGCTCTTATGTTCTTGGCATGGCGACGAGTTATGCAATGACGGGCATTTTAGTGACAACTGTTGCTAAAGGGGTTAACTTACAAGCAGCGATGCAACAGCCTTGGTTGCTGAGCATATTTGCACTTGTTTTTGTCGTTCTTGCTTTGGCAATGTTTGGCTTCTACGAACTGCAATTACCCGCATCACTTCAGCAAAAGTTAAATTCACAATCTGACAAACTCGGTGGAGGGCGCATAGCAAGTGTATTTGGTATGGGAGCGGTATCGGCTTTAGTCGTCTCACCATGTGTCAGCGCTCCTTTAGCGGGTGCATTGCTTTATGTCTCTACAACACAAGACTGGGTATTTGGTGGTGTCACCCTGTTTATCATGGCGTTGGGAATGGGGTTGCCTCTAATCCTGATTGGTGTAAGCGGTGGTAAATTGTTGCTAAAAAGTGGCCCTTGGATGATATCTGTCAAACAGTTGTTTGGTGTACTGTTGCTCGCGGTGTCGATTGTTCTGCTTAGCCGATTCATCCCAACTTGGTTAACGATGTTGCTGTGGTCGGTCCTTGCGATTGGTGCGGGGATTCATTTCGGTGCATTAGAGTCAGCGCAAGCGGGTTGGGCAAGAATGCGTAAATTCGCTGCGTTCATGTCTTTGTTTTATGGGCTAATTCTTTTTGTCGGTTACTTGATGGGAAATGATGATCCTTTGAATCCTTTAGAGCAGAAAAATGGGCCTATTGCTCAGGCGTCTCAGGGCAAGACATTTACCAAAGTCAAAACGATCGACTCATTGGATACGGTATTGACTAAAGCTAAACAGATTGGGCAACCTGTGCTTATCGATTTATATGCTGATTGGTGCGTGTCATGTAAAGTGATTGAGAAGGAAATTTTCCATGATCCTTCGGTTATACAGAAGCTTGCAAAATGGAAAACCATCAAGCTTGATGTAACAGAGAGCACGCCGGATCAAATGGCTTGGCTCGCTCAAAGGAATGTCTTTGGCCCTCCAGCGATATTTTTCTACTCACCGAATGGAGAAGAGTTAAAAAACAGTCGCATTGCAGGAGCAGTGAGCTTAGAAAAGTTCCAAGAGCGATTCCCACAACTTTAATAATATTCAAGCAGCTTATAGGGCTGCTTGATATTTAATACTCAGGAACTGGAGCGCTTTAGAAGATTTTGTCGACGATAGTGGCTAATATTAATCAGGAAGAACTCATAGTTGGCTATTAATATGGAAAAAGTCGTAGACATTAACAAATGGCACAAGGAACACATTAAGAGTGAACAAGATTTACGTGACTTGTTTAGTGAACTAAAAGCTCAATATTCCAAAGATCCTGCCCCATCATACGAGCAACGGTTAGAGAAGTTGAATACTTTGAAACTTGCTTTGCTCGACAGTCAATCTCAGCTCGTTACTGCTTTGAACACTGACTACGGCCATCGTAGTGAGTTTGACAGTCTTATCTGTGATTTGTTGCCAGCAATAAACCACATTAACTACACAGTAAAGCACTTAAAAAAGTGGGTGAAGCCAAGCAAGCGTCATTCTGGTCTATTACTCTTCCCTTCTAAAGTTCGAGTCGAATATCAACCACTAGGTGTGATCGGGGTGATTGCTCCGTGGAATTTCCCCATTGTCCTGAGCATTGCTCCTATTGTTACAGCATTAGCGGCTGGTAATCGAGTGATGGTTAAACTGAGTGAACATACCCCTGCCACCAACGCGGTGTTAAGCCAAATTTGCTCAGTGCTGGAGAATGATATCTACATCGTTGAAGGGGAAGCTGACATAGCTCGGTGTTTCTCGTCTCTGCCCTTTGACCATTTAATTTTTACTGGATCGACTAAAGTAGGGAAATTAGTTGCGAAAGCTGCTGCTGAGAACCTTACACCAGTAACGCTTGAGTTAGGTGGCAAGTCGCCCGTGATTATTGCCGATGATGCGGATATAGACCGAGCAGTGGATGCCATTATGCTCGGTAAGTCGGTCAATGCTGGGCAGATATGTGTCGCGCCTGACTACGTTATGGTGCCGCAGGGGAAGGAATTAAGGTTTATTGAGCGTTACCTGGAGCGCTTTTATGAGCTTTATATCGAAGATGGTCAATTAAAAAACTCGACTAACATAGTAAATGATGCTCAGTACCAGCGCTTACAGTCTTACCTTCAAGATGCTAAAGAGAGAGGAGGAACGCTACATAGCATAGACTATGTGGAAGTGGATGAGCGCCAAATGTTACCTCAGTTAGTCACCGGTATTACTGAGCAGATGTTGGTCATGAAAGAAGAGATCTTTGGTCCAATCTTACCTGTCATTGGGTATCGCCATCTAAATGAGGTGCTGACTTTTATTAACGCAAGGCCAAGACCACTCGCATTGTATTTGATGTCAGACGACAAGCTATTACAGCAACAAGTGATTGAGCATACTCATAGTGGTGGAGTGGCTATTAATGACACGCTACTTCATGTCGCTGCAGATGACGCGCCATTTGGTGGTATCGGTGAGTCAGGCATAGGCCATTACCACGGTGAAGAAGGGTTTAGAACGTTCTCTAAAGCTAAAACGGTACTGTCGTCATACTCTTGGATGCCTCGTAGCTACCTGTTGTTGGCCTATCGTCGATGGGTGATTAACGTTATCGGTAGATTGTTCTTACGCTAAGCATGCAGAATCTGCGTTGATAGCCAGCGACGGAGGTTGCTGGCTTTCTTTTATGTGCATTATGAGAATAGATTTGAGAATACATGCTAATAAATATTGACCTTAGGTGAATATAATCTCCATAAATCAAGATGATAGGCCTCTAACGATTGCTTCGGCATGAGAGTTGCTAACTTATATTGTAATAGTGATGCAGCCAAGACTTTCGAAAATGTCGAGTAATGAAGTCGTTATTATCAGATTTATTAATGTAAGTGTTGGCTATACTTAGATTATGACTATCACCGAGAGGAGATGCTTATGGCAGTTGTTCCAAAACATACCGACTCTAGCACTCGTTACGATCCTAGTCAGGAATTAACCGCAGATCAGCTTCACCGATTTGGAGAGGTGGCGCAAAAAGCTCAACAGCGGCGTGATGAGAGATTGGAGCGAGGAGTCATTCCTCAAACTGATCGTGCGGCAAGAAGAGCTGCGTTAAAAGATGCAGCTTTCAAACCCGTAGTTACCCCTAAACGTAACAAGCCGAACACGGTTCGTTACGCTGTGTGGATGCTTGTGATTATGGTGTTCTCTCTTTGGGTTATGTATATGACCCGCTAGATCTATTTTATCGAGGTGACACTTGCTAGTTTTTTATCAGCATCACTGAGAGATTGAGGAAAGCTGTTGTCGCTGTAGAAATGATATTGGTTCTTGCCACTGTGTTTCGCAGCGTACATCGCTTTATCAGCGCAACGTGTCAGTTCTGATAACGTACGTGCATCCTGAGGGTATAACGCCACACCTACACTTACAGTGAGCCTGTTGATGCGCTCGGAAGATTGGTAACTCTCTGAAAAAAGATTACTAACCCGTTTGAGTATCCCCTTTAGGTCATCTATTTCTTTCACATCATAAAGCAGTAAAACGAACTCATCACCAGCAAAACGTGCAATTGAATAGTCGTGCTTGTCGGTTTTTCGGTCCTTGTTACGGACGTTATTACGTAAGCGTTTGGCGAAATGCTGTAGAACTCTATCGCCGACATCATGTCCGTAAGTATCGTTAATCATTTTAAAATCATCGATATCAATAAAGACCATGGCGGTAATATTCGCACTGTTGGTCTTCTCGATGAGCTTTCCCGCTGCCCAGCTCTCAAAACTCCATCGATTTGCTAACCCTGTCAGTTGGTCTAAATAGGCAAGATCTTCAATACCTTCTTTATAGAGAGAGTGTATGTAGTTCATTACTTTTGAATAGTAGTAGGCAGAGATATTGCAGAGTAAACAGAGTGAAAATAGACTCAGTAAAAACCGACTTTTAGAGTTGTTTTCTGAAAAATGGACCGCTTGAGGAAACTGAATTGCGATTAGGGTTAGAACGCAGAAACCAACGCTCATAAGGGCTCCGACTTTAAAGTCGTTGGCGAAAATGAGTACTGCGATAATGGGGTAGAGCCAGAGCAGTCGATCACTGACCTCCTGTCCATAAAGTAAAAGCACAACACCATGAAAAAGTAATATGCTGCTTAACACCAGGTCGCAATGATTGATGCGGCGGTGTTTAGAAAGGTAAAGCGTATTAAGCAATAGCACGCAAGCAGAGAAGAAATTAATCGCACAAAGAAAATAGTCACCGTTTAAAAAGCGTAAAACTCCATATGTTGCCAAAATAGCGATTGAAATTAATGAACAAAGTAAAACAATATTCGTTTTGCGTGTCGCACGAATATCTGCCATTTCTTCAATTTGTCGCCCTGCAAGTTGTGGCATATTTTGATTGTTTCCCTACACATAGCCCCTCAAGCTAAGTCTAGGAGAAATATAATTGTCTGAACGAAGGACGAATTATTGGAATGAGCGCTACTTTAGTTATCTATATGAGCCTTGATTCTTAATGATTGATGAGATTTATAAATGAACGGTATTTTGACTCTTTGATAATTGCTTTGTACAGAGGTCTCTAGTTGCTTTAGTGTTGGAGTTTTGACGTTTACCAGACGTCTTACGTTATACAGCTTAGTGATTAAAAACTCAGTATTTATAGCTAATTGTTCTAATGTTTATTCAGGTTCTGCTTTGAATTCGTTTCGTATCCAGCTTCTTAGCAAGAGTACATTTTCATTTTTTAGCTTGTTGGGTTCGCAGGCAAAGTAGAAGTTTTGATAAGGATTCAGGACAGGCTCTCCCACTTCAACTAAATAGCCTTGCTTCACTTCCTCTCTGACAAAAATGCGGTGGGTGACAAATACTCCTAGCTGGCGTGTCGCTGCTTGTACGGCTTGAATTGATGCACCGAATTTTAAATTGTTCACCGGATCAGGTATGTCATGCTGATACTGATTACACCAGATTTCCCAGTCATGTTTACGCCGATCATTGGTCACAATGATTGCTGGATGACTCTCAAGTAGAGCGATAGGATCTTGCTGCCCTTGTGCTATCTCTGGACTAGCCACCATAATGAGCTCGTCATCGGCTAGCTTTTCACAATAATAGTCTTGCCAGTCATCGGTGTGTCCATGAATGACCGCGATATCGACGCCTTCGTTTTCCATCACAAACTGACCGATCAGTGTGGAGATTCGGATATCAAGGTTTGGCGCATACTGATTGAGTTTATGTACTCTAGGTATCCACCAATGCATAGCGAGTGAATTGACCATGTTTAGCGTCAGTCGGTGGGATTGCTTTTCCTCAACGAATTGTTGTGTGGCTCGGGTGATTTGTTCTAGAGGTGGTGCTACTTTTTTATAGTAGCTTCGACCGAGAGCATTGAGCGTTATATTTCGTCCTACTCGGTTGAAAAGGGATTGTCCTAGATAAGATTCTAGTGACTTAATCGATTGACTGATAGCAGAGTGACTGACATGAAGTTGATTAGCAGCTTCAGTCATGCTCCCTGTCTCAGCGACTGCGATGAAAGCGTACAATGATTTTAATGGTGCAGAAGCGAATTTTTTCATCTGTAAGTTTTTCTTACTAATATTGTCAATTTAACTCAGTTTTAATTTCTCTAAGCTCCGCCTACACTCATCGGCATAAGGGGGGATGTATGCCGAATCAGTTGTACCCATTGTTGTTCATGTTAGCGTCAACGTTTAGTCTGTCATTAACGGGACTGCTTTCCAAATTTTTGAGTCAATATATTGATCTTGCTCTATTAGGTTTCCTTAGGTTTATAGTGCCTGCCATCCTGATATTGCTTGTTTTTAGACTGCCAGTGAAATTACCAGAACGTCGCCAGCTCAACACAATTTTGATTAGATCCATTTGTATTGCGAGCTGTCAGATTTGTTTTATTTATGCTTTGATACACCTTTCGTTAGTCGAGAGTATTGTGCTTTTTGGCACGGGGCCACTGTTTATTCCGGTGTTAGAAAGGCTTATATATTCTACGCGCCTTCAGTGGACGTCGGTAGCTGGACTTATTGCCACTTTCTTAGGAGTATTACTTCTGGCTGGTGACCTCTCTGATATGTCATTTAGACCTGAGTTGGTTGTGGGGTTAGCAGCCGGCTTGTTTAATGCTGGCTCTCAGTTGACCCTGTACCGAGTTAGCAAATCGAATTTGTCTGCGCTTGAGATAAATTACTGGACGTTTTTACTGGCTGGAATTGTGCTACTGCCGTTTGTAGGGTTCAGTTACGAGTCATTTGAGACGCTGGTGGATTTAACCGTAGTACGTTGGGAATGGCTAATAGTGGTGTTGTTATTGACTTCGATGTTGATCATCAACACTCAGGTTTTCCGTTCTAAGGCGTATCGTTTAGCTGAAACAGGCTCTCAGCTTGCTCCGCTTGTGTTTACCAATCTTCTATTTACCGCTCTATGGCAAACTATATTCTATAATGTCAGTTACAGTGTCACTCAGTGTTTAGGATTGATGCTAATCGTGGTTGCCAATGCGTTTGTTGTATTGTTCCCAATCTATCGTGCTCGCCAGGGTAGAGCGCTCGCCGCGAGATGATAATGTTAAGCTCCTTAAGTGTTTAAGGAGCTTTGTTTCTATTGGTTACTGGGCGACTAGGCCGTAGGGTAGGCTGCTAAACACCTTTGGGGTCGATGTTATAGTTGGGGCTTCGTTTACGCTCTTCCAATCGAGTAACATAATCGCGAGTACGTTTCGGTGTTCACCGTAAGTAATATCAAAGTCGCCTGTCACGGAAGGGATCATCCCTTTGTTTGTATCGATCGATTGTTGAATAGCAGAGCGGGTTTTTGCAACCACTGAATCATTCTCTAAGCCAGCGAGAAGGAAACTGATCCCTACTTCAGCAATCACGTCTTCTTTTGCCCTCAGCAAGATCGTATCAATGTTTTCGCGGAAGTAGTCATAAATCCATTGATACTTCTTCTCGTCTACCTGATGCTGATAGTACTCAGATTCTGCAAAGATAATGTGTGTTAAACCATAAAGTTTATTGCCGTATTGTTGCTTAGAGAGCTTCTTGTCTTGGTTGTCAGGATAAGTTTCTCTGAACGTATCAATGAAAGGTGTAACGACATCTTGTTCTCCGAGCTGTCGTAGCCAAAAGACTTGGTTTGCAAGCTGTGCAGCCCAGGCTTTGATCATTTCAGGGTCGGTGGCGTACTTTTCAAAATCGTAACGACGAATAACTTGGCGTAGCTTTTGATCCTCTCTGTGTTTCAAACCATATTCATTGGCTCTTGCCATTGAACCAAGTAAGTCGACGCCAAGGTAGATATATTCAGGCATGTGCTTAGTGACGGTATAGCGTCTCACACTGCGTTCATCAGTGTCATCGTTATAGGCTGAAAGGCGCTTTTCTGAGTAAAGGAGGATTTGTTCTGGTGTATAGACTTCTTGGGCAAATTTATTGAGTTTACTCGCGACTCTCGCCATATCACTCCAAACCGCAGCAGAGTACTTTGGATTGAGGGTCTGTCGATACATACGTAAGCCATAGTGGCCTTCTTTGAAAGCGGGAAGTGTATAGAGCTGAGTCTCGTATGTGGTGCGAATAATGTCAGCAGAAGCAGCAAAACTTTCTGTCTGTGTTGCTGCTAATGATGTCTGGCTAATCGCTAGCCCTAAGCATAGTGCGAGAAACTTTCCGCGCATGATGTCACCCTTTTCGGCAGTTATACCAATCTACCTATAACACTATCAGAATTTTAGAGTACTATTGTGAGCAATGGGTTAGTTATTAAGCGAGGCCGATAACTTTAGGTTTTGGGTAGAGGGAAGATAGCTCCTCTGCTAGTGGTCTTGGCTTGGCGATACCATAACCTTGCCCGTAATGGATATTGAGTGAAGTTAAGATCTCTGCATGGCATTCAGACTCAACAAACTCCGCAACGGTTTTTAAACCCATACTTTGTGCTATATGACTGATATTGCTAACAATTGCCTTGTCGGTTTCGTCTTTGTCTATTTGTTCGACAAAAGAACCATCGATTTTTAACACGTCAACTGGGATGCGGCGTAAGTAATCAAATGACGCATAGCCGGTACCAAAGTCATCAAGTGCGATCTTACATCCTTGGGATTGTAATGCTGAGATATTGATCGAGGCTTGGAGCTCATCGTCGAGAGGCTTACTTTCGGTAATTTCGAAACAAATTTTATTGAGCGGAATCTGATAAAGAGTTGCTGTATCAACGATTTGTTTGTCTAAGTCTACATGAGTTAGCGCCTGAGCTGTCAGGTTAATGCAGCAGATTTCGATCTGATTCCAATCATTAACATAGTGGTGAAGCGTTTTGAATGTGTGGTGTATTACCCACTTATCAAGTTCAACTTCTAGCCCAAACTCATGGATTAGAGGAAAAAATTCAGCAGGAGCGAGTACGTTACCCGTGCTGCTCGGTAATCGGAGCAAGACTTCGAATGAGAGCGCGCTATTTGATTCTTGTAAGCTTCGGTATGGCTGGCAATAGAGTTCGAACGCATCATTGTCGAATGCCGACTGAATTTGGCTCAATTTAGAGATATCGTTTGACTGCTCACTGGATAACTCAACTTCCACAACAGATAAAAAGGTTTGACGTTTACCGGAGTATGAACACAACTCAGATACCGTCAGACCTATATCTTGCTCTAAAGGAATATCTCCGTGAATGATCTTCGGATTAAGGATCTTGATAGAACGCTCTTGCCACTCAAAAGAAAAATTAGCGACCAGATCATGCAATACATGAAGTTGGTTTGGGTTGGCCGTTGAGCGGTTTGAAAGATAGATCAAACTGGTCGTAAAAGGGGCAATGTAAGCGCGCTGGCAAAGTGTATTGTACTGTGACAGGTGCCTAGAGAGTTGCTGAACAAGCTCTCCTTTTCCGGCTAACCCCAGTGTTTTTAGACGTTGCGTAATTTCCGATAGGTCAATCAGAATCAAAATAGGCTGATGAGTCAACTGAACGTCATCTTGAAGCTGGGCTAACGAAAACAGTTTGGTATAAGGGTCGCGTCGCTCGCTAAGAATGACTTTTTTCAATGTAAGGTGATTTTTGATCGCTTGAGCAATCATCAAGAAGATAACACTCGTGATGGTAAACAGCATTGCGATAAGGCTGTAAAACGTTTCTATCGTAATTGCTTGCGAATCAAAGGCGTTTACAGAACTGTAGGTGCTGATAAGACTAAGAAACAGAGTTAGGAATGCTGGTTGTAAGTACCCAAAGCTACCCAGCCCTACGCCAATAACAGGGACTAAGATGATACAGAGCGCATTAAGCGTTAGCAAATCATCGGCAATGAATGCTGCAAGTAGGATGATGGAGCTTATGGCAATCCATGGTTTATAGAAGCTGTGGTTCTCACCGCGCTCGCGCATTTCATTATCTAACTTGATAAGAGAGGTTCGTTGCTCTGTATCAAAGTAGCTGAGCAGGACAAGGAACATTGGGGTGAGTAATACCTGAGTAAGCGAACTACTTAAAATAGCGTAACCATAGTAATGAAGGTCATCCATAAAGGGATAATTAAACGCTTGAGTCACTAGGATGATTGATACCGTCATTACGATTGGATAAACCACGACCATGATGCACAAATAGCATATGGCTTTCATGGTGAAGTTGTTACTAGCGAACTCAGCATTGAGATAGACCAGCAAGCGTGTGAAGACGTAGATGACCGTTGGCAACAATAGAGAAAACGCAACAGCGACAGAAGGCTCTCGTTGGGAAATGTAGAGGTAGTGAAATAACAAGCCAAAAATAACCGCCGGTAGCGCTTTGACTCGCTCGGTAATGAACACAGCAGCGATAAACCCAGCGGTAAAAGAGAGAATATGAACGCGTTGAGTATGAAGCTCAAACAAGCTTGAAACTTGGAAGCTAATAAGTATGCCAATCACTATTGCGATATGCTGAAAGATCACCTGAAGCATTGTTCGAGGTAACAAGGGGAAAGTGAATGTGGGCATCGGCTAGGCTGGGTAATTGTATGCTGTACTATAAATAAGGTAACAATATTGAGTTGGCTTATCAATAAATTTATCCATTGCCGATGAAAAGTTGATCAAATTATTGTACGTTTTATATAACTGATAAAAATAATAACACCGTCATTTGCGCGTATTTGGCCGAACTCAATGTTCGGGTTGTGTAGAGTTGCGTACCAGCTGTGGGGGATGGATGACCTATCACCGAGGCAAACATTACTATGTAAGTGCTTTGTTTTTGACCGTCTTTATCTTTTCAATAGGGCTAATCGAGTCCCTAGACCGAAGTCAGAAGTCTTTTCTTCGCGATAGCCTGTTGGCAAGGGCGAAAGAAGAGCTTTCTATTGTACGTTCTGAACTCGAAGCGGCGATCGTGTCGGACATTTATGTTTCAAATAGCCTTTCAGCTTTAGTTGCAGCAAACCCAGAGTTTGAGTTTTCTGGATGGGATTTGATCGCCTCAAGCATTTTACGTAAAAGTCGGCATGTGCAAGTGATAGGTCTTGCGCCGGATGACGTGATCGAGTTTATCTACCCATTAGAAGGGAACGAAAAGGCGATTGGATTAGATTATCGAACCATTCCAAGTCAGTGGCGTACCGTAAAAAAAGCTCAGAAAATCCAAGAAATTTTCATATCGGGCCCCGTCAATCTTGTTCAAGGAGGGCGAGGGCTTATTGCGCGTGTACCGATATTCTCTGATCCACCATACAATACTGCCTATTGGGGAGTATGTAGTGTCATCATTTCGCTTGATTCACTGTTTTCAGATGCCGGTATTGCTGCTTTTGAGCATAAATATCGAATAGCGATGAGAGGGATTGATAGCTCGGGGATTGATGGGGAAGTGTTTTATGGCCTTCAAAAGACCTTTGACAACGCTTTTGTAGTGGAAGCTGTGCATTTTCCATATGGGAGTTGGGCAATTGCTGCGGCAGTCGAAGGGGATCTGTTAGCTAATAGTCCATGGTATCGGGTTCATGCGGTCAGGATGCTTGGCTATCCTATGTTGGCTGTTTTAATTATCGCGTTTGTCGCAACCTATCGCTTGTATACGCAGGCGAATAGACGTTCTCTTCATGATGAACTTACCCATTTGCCCAATCGACGTTATTTTATGTACACGTTAAGTGAACACTTTGATGCTGCGTTAAGAAGTGACCATAAAGACCGGTTCGCCATTCTCAATATCGACCTAGATAAGTTCAAGCACATTAATGATACCTACGGTCATGGAGCAGGAGATAAAGTGTTAATTGCCACCGCTGAGCGGCTCAAAAGCGTTTTAAGATCCTCTGATCTGGTTGCTCGAATGGGTGGTGATGAGTTTTTAATACTGCTGCCGAGAATTGACCGCGTTGAAGATGTCGATGTGATTAATATTGAACTGCAAAAAGCGGTGTGCCATACCCCAGTTATTTTTGAGCAAAACCTAATTACCATCAGCGTGAGTGTGGGCTTCGCGTTGTACAAGCCAGAGCTAAAAGATGTTGATGATATGCTGCGCCTTGCCGATATCCGTATGTATGAAGAAAAGCGGCGCCAAAACTTAAAAGACAACACAAATTAACTCTTTCAAAAGGCAAGTTATTGCAACCCATGCTATAGAAATAGTAAAGATGGTAGTAAGAGTGAGTGCATATGAAGAATTTGACTCAGTGGTTGTGTGAATATGGTGAAAGCCATCAAAATCCGATCAATCAGAAAATTCATAAAGTGGCAGTTCCGGGCATTTTCCTATCTGTGGTTGGGTTGATTTGGTCTATTCCTTCTGTTGAATTATTCGGTCTTTCACTTAACTGGGTATGGGTCGCCGCTCTTCCCGTCATGGTATTCTATTTTCGTCTCTCACTGAGTGTTTTCCTAATGATGTTAGGTTTCACGCTCGCTTGTATATCGTTGATATGGTCGATAGAGCTAATGCAGGTACCTGTCCTACTGTTTTCACTCGTCCTTTTCTCAGTGCTGTGGCTATTTCAGTTTATTGGCCACAAAATTGAAGGTAAGAAGCCGTCATTTTTCGAAGATCTACAATTTTTACTTATCGGACCTATTTGGGTGTTTCGTCAGCGATAGATTTGATATGCACTTGTTTTATCGTTTGCGTCTCGCCATGTGTTCTTCATCACACTTTCTTTAACGTTTGTTAATTCTTAAGTAGTAGCAAATAACAAATGTGATAGCCGTCATAGTAAATTATGCGTTGTTACCGGTAACATTGCGCCTAACGTTACCGGTAACATAAAAACTACAGCCGGTGGATCACCAAGCAGTCATTTTCGGCTAGATTGGACAACTGAAACGAATAAAGGAAAACCCTATTATGAAAGCAATGACTAAAACTCTACTTGCTGCTTCAATTACTGGTCTATTTTCGATGTCAGCACTAGCTGCTGATTTCACGCTTAAAATTCAATCGTCAGATCCTTCAGGTGATTTGAACTTTAAAGTTCAGCAAAACTGGGCAGAGCGCGTAGAAACTATGTCTAACGGTCGTATTGATATCGACCTTCTACCAGTTGGTGCTGTGGTTAAGCACACAGAAACACTGGGCGCTATCAAGATGGGTATCCTCGATGGTCAAGTAACAGCGACAGGTTACTTTTCAGGTAAAGATCCAGCATTTGGCCTAATCGGTAACATGGTTGGTGCATGGTCAGATACCACTCAGCTACTTCAATACATGAACTATGGTGGTGGTAACGAGCTAATGACTGAGCTTTACGCGCCGTACGGTGTGAAGTTCGTTGGTGCTTCGACAACAGGTGTTGAGTCGTTCATTTCTAAGAAGCCAATTGACGGTGTGGAAGATCTTAAAGGTCTAAAACTTCGTGCTCCAGAAGGTCTAGTGCAACAGGTATTTGCAGCAGCAGGTGCGACGCCAGTTAACCTACCTGGTTCTGAAGTATTTACCGGTCTAAGCAAAGGCGTAATCGATGCCGCTGACTACACTGTATTCTCTACGAACCAAAAGGCGGGCATGAACGATATCGCCACGCACCCAGTTCAACCTGGTTTCCACTCTCTACCTCTGATTGATATTTCTATCTCTCAGAAAAAGTGGGACAAGATGCCAGCTGACCTACAAACAATCTTAACTACATCTGTTCGTGACTTCTCTTACGACATGACTACTCAGCTGAAAATGGCTGACCAAGCTGCGGTTAAAGAAGCGCAAGCTAACCCAGAGATTACAATTCACGACTGGTCTCAAGAAGAACGCAAGAAGTTCCGTGAAATTGCAAAAGGTCAGTGGAAGGTATTTGCAGAACGTTCACCAAATGCACAGAAAGTTTATGACTCTGTAACAACGTTCCTAGAGACTAACGGTCTTCTTTAAGCTACACGTATTTGTTTAGCTTCTCTCAGGAGGGCGAAAGCCCTCCTATTTTTTTCAGGATTGCCCAATTATGACTGATAACACTTCACATACTCCGCCAGAGCAGGAAGAGCAACCTCGTAACATTCTTGATAGAGCCATTATTAAAATTAGTAATCTATTGAGTTGGTTGTTTATCGTTACTGTACTTATCTCATTCTACGAAGTTGTCATGCGTTACGCTTTTGATGCGCCAACAACGTGGGTACATGAAACAGCCTCTTTTGTTGGTGGTTCTCTATTTATTGTTGGTGGCATTTATGCTTTTGCGGCTAACAAGCACGTTCGAGTTGTTCTTATTTATGACTCAGTTTCAGCTCAAACTCGAAAATACCTAAACCTAGTTCACCATGTTGTCGGCCTTGCATTTGCAGGTATGTTGGCATACGCGTCTTATTCAATGGTTCAAGAGTCTTGGTTTACACCTTGGGGTGATTTACGTCTTGAAACCTCGGGCTCGGTTCTTAACGCACCGTACCCAGCACTGTTAAAAGGCATTATTTTTGTTTGCCTTTGTGTTCTTGTTGTCCAGTTTGTATTGCACCTAATCCAAGAGATTGTAGGTCTAGGGAAGAAAGACGATGTTTGATTTATCTTCTATTGGCATTGCATGGGGCAGTATCCTCATGCTGGTTATGATGATTGGCTTGCTACTAACCGGTATGCAGCTGGCGTTCGTAACGGGCTTCGTAGCCATCTTTTTCACGCTCTTCTGGTTTGGCCCAGATGCACTTCCTTTGATTGCAAGTCGTACTTACAGCTTTGCGTCAGGTTATGTTTTCCTTGCGGTTCCGATGTTCGTCTTAATGGCTGCATTGCTTGACCGTTCTGGTATCGCAAAAGATCTTTTTGATGCGATGAAATCAGTCGGTCGTAGAGTCCGTGGTGGTGTTGCCGTTCAGACGCTTTTAGTTGCGGTACTTTTGGCATCTATGTCCGGTGTTATCGGTGGCGAAACAGTTCTACTGGGTATTCTTGCACTACCACAGATGCTACGTCTTGGTTATGACCGTAAGCTTGCTATCGGTACGACCTGTGCTGGTGGTGCATTAGGTACTATGCTTCCACCTTCGATCGTTTTGATCATCTACGGTATGACAGCAAGTGTTTCAATTGGTGACCTGTTCAAAGCATCATTCCTACCTGCATTTATTCTTGCTGGTTGTTACATTGGTTACGTTCTAATTCGTTGTAAGTTAAACCCATCCCTTGCACCGTTACCGAGCGATGAAGAGATGGCAGAAGACATGGCGAACCAGCCGAGCTACTTCAAGGCGCTATTTTTCCCATTGCTATCAGTAGCAACTGTTCTAGGTAGTATCTACACAGGTGTTGCATCTGTAACCGAAGCATCTGCTCTTGGTGTCGTTGGTATTATGATTTCAGCGGCGATTCGCGGTGAACTGAACTTCAGCATGCTGAAAGAGAGTGCTATTGCGACGATGCGTACCTGCGGCATGATCATGTGGATTGGTATTGGCGCAAGCGCGTTGGTTGGTATCTACAACCTCATGGGCGGTATCGACTTTGTAGAAGAAGTGATTTTAGGTTTAAGTGGTGGTAGTGCATTAGCCACTCTGCTGATCATGATGGTGATTCTGCTTGTTCTAGGTATGTTCCTAGACTGGGTTGGCGTTGCACTACTAACAATGCCTATCTTCGTACCAATTATTACCAGTCTTGGCTACGACCCAGTATGGTTTGGTGTTGTCTTCTGTCTAAACATGCAGGTGTCATTCCTATCACCTCCGTTTGGCCCGGCTGCCTTCTATCTGAAATCAGTCGCACCAAAAGACATTACGCTAGGTGAAATCTTCACATCTTTATTGCCGTTTATCGGACTGCAGGTTCTGGTTCTTGGCCTTGTGATTGCGTTCCCTGAACTAGCGATGTGGTGGAAATAATCCACCACTCTAAATAACTCGAAATACCCAAAGAATATAGTTACAGCCTCCGGTGTAAGTTGGAGGCTAAGGATAGTATTGTCCAATGAAAGCGAAAAAAATCTTAGTAATGGGCGTTTCAGGCTGCGGAAAAAGCTTGATTGGTAGCGAGATCGCTAACGCTCTTAATCTTCCTTTCCATGATGGGGATGATTACCACCCACAAACAAATGTGGACAAAATGGCTGAGGGTATTCCTCTTACTGATGAAGATCGCATTGGTTGGCTGGAAACTCTAAACAAGGTTTATACCAACAATGATGAAGCTGTAATCGCTTGTTCAGCGTTGAAACCTATGTATCGAGATATTTTACGTCAGAACAACGAAGAGCTTGTCATTGTCTACCTTCAAGGTGACTTCGATACGATTTGGAATCGCCATAAGGCACGTCAAAATCACTACTTCAATGGCTCAGCAATGCTAGAAAGCCAATTTGAAGCGCTTGTTGAACCAGAGCAAAGTGAAGCTCTATTCATCAATATCTCACAAGATGCACAAGCAGTAATTGAAGATACATTGCGCTCAATCCGCCAGTTTGAGGAACAGAAGTAATGACTAGCTCTAACCGTACTCAATCAAATATTGCAATGATCGGTCTTGGTGTGATGGGAAAAAGCCTTGCACTGAACCTTCTTGACCAAGGCTTCAACGTGACCGGTTTTGATATCAGTGACGCGCATCGTGAACGTGCAGAAGCAGAAGCGAAAGAACTTGCTCAGCAAGCGGGTAAAGGTAGCTTTATTACAGCGATAGACTTGAACCAAGTATTAGATTCATTGGTGAAACCTCGTGTCATTGCACTGTCTGTCCCTGCGGGTAACATCGTTGAAGCAGTCATTGATGATTTGCTTACGGCTGGTCTTGAGCAGGATGATATTGTTATTGATACAGGCAATAGCCTTTGGACCGATACTGAAGCCCGTGAGTTGAAGTATCGCGGAAAACTACGCTTTTTCTCGACTGCGGTGTCTGGCGGTGAAGTTGGTGCTCGTATCGGCCCTGCTCTGATGGCGAGCGGTGATAAAGATGCATGGAATTATGTCCAACCGATGTGGGAAGCGATTGCTGCAAAGGTTGACGATAAAGGGCTACCTGTAGGTCAGTTCGAACAAGGCGAGCCATGTGCTGCTTACCTTGGTCCTGCTGGTGCGGGCCATTATGTGAAGATGGTACATAATGGTATTGAATACGCAGATATGCAGCTCATCTGTGAAGTTTACCACTTTATGTCTGATGTATTGGCTATGTCTGCAAACGAGATTGGTGAAGTATTTGAGCAGTGGAACCAAGGAGTTTTAAATAGCTACCTGATGGAAATCAGTGCGGATATTCTCAAAACTCTCGATCCTGTGACTGAAAAGCCGTTTGTTGAAGTGGTATTGGACAAAGCAGGCCAGAAAGGGACTGGGTTATGGACTGCAGTAAACAGCTTACAAGAAGGCGCGCCAGCTCCGACGATTGCTCAAGCGGTATTTGCACGAGCTCAAAGCAGCCAAAAGAGCAACAGAATCAAAGGCGCGAGCGTACTTAAAACGCACACTAAGCCGAGTTCTGGCCTCAACAAGCAGGAAACCATCGCTGAGCTGCATGATGCACTTTACTGTTCTAAGCTCTCTGTTTATGCGCAAGGTTTCGACTTAATGAAAGCGACCTCCGCAAAAGAGGGATGGGCATTAGACTTTGCTCATATCGCTAAAATTTGGCGAGCAGGGTGCATTATCCGAGCGATCTTCTTACAAGATATTACTTCAGCTTACCAATCGGACTCAGAGCTTGAAAACCTATTGTTTGCAGAACGCTTTGTGAATGAAGTCCATAGCCGTTCATTTGGCTGGCGTGCCGCTGTGGCTAACTCTTCATTAACAGGTGTACCTATGCCGGCAATAAGCTCTGCACTGAGTTACTTTGATTCACTGCGTTGTGAAATTCTCCCTGCTAATTTGTTACAGGCGCAGAGGGACTATTTCGGTGCTCACAGCTATGCTCGTATTGACGAAGACGAATCCAAGAAATACCACATCACGTGGAGTGCTGAACAAAGAACCCAAATCAGTGTATAGAAAAAGAGCGTTCACAGTGATGTGAGCGCTTTTTTGTTACCTACGACAATAAAAAACATTGAATTCATAGGTATTATGTTACCAGTAACATTAGTAATAAGTTAAAGACTCTGTCATGGCAAATAAGAAAAAAAGACCGACATTACAAGACATCGCTGACCGAGTAGGTGTGACAAAAATGACCGTTAGCCGCTGCTTACGTGATCCATCCCAAGTATCTGATTCAATCAAGGATAAGATCAATCAAGCAGTGGAAGATCTTGGTTACATCCCCAATCGTGCTCCTGATATTCTTTCCAACGCAAAATCCAACGCGATAGGCGTACTTGTTCCATCGTTGACCAACCAAGTTTTTGCCGAAGTGATTAGAGGTATAGAGTCCGTGACAGCACCAGCGGGTTATCAAACCATGATTGCACACTATGGTTATAGCGAAGAGCTGGAAGAAAAAAGCATTGCGTCTCTACTTTCGTATAACGTTGACGCCATTATTTTGTCCGAAAATGTACATACCGAAAAAGCGCGTAAAATGTTGCAAACAGCTTCGATACCAGTTGTAGAGATCATGGACAGTTACTCCGATAAGATTGAGCAAGCGATTGGATTTGATAATGCTAAAGCTTCTAAGGCAATGACAGAGGCGATTATTGCTAAAGGTCGAAACAATATTGCTTATTTCGCCGCTCGTATGGATGAACGCACTCGTTTGAAGATGGATGGTTACTATCAAGCTATGGAGGATGCAGGCAATGCGCCGGTCAGCTTACAAACCGAAGAGGCATCCTCATTTACATTAGGAGCAAAACTTCTTGCTCAGTTGGTGGAACAGTACCCTGACGTAGATGGGATTGTATGTACCAACGATGACTTAGCTATTGGTGCAGTTTACGAGTGTCAACGTCGAGGAATTCAAGTTCCTGAGCAAATGGCGATTGCAGGCTTTCATGGGCATGATATCAGCCAGACTATGATTCCGAAATTGGCTACTGTCGTGACGCCACGTGAAGAGATTGGTCGTGTGGCTGCTGAGCAGTTGATCCAGCGTCTGAAAGGAGTTCATGATTGGCCAGCAACGATTGATTTAGGTTACGAAATTGAGCTTGGAGAGAGTATTTAATTCGCGTTTTGCAAATGTTGAGATTTGTAAAATAGAGCAATTTGCAATTTGAAAATTCATTATGCGCATTGTTTTTGTGAAATCGTATAAAAATCCAACAAAAACAGCCGCTTTAAAATAGTTTTAAAGTTGGCACGCATTCTGCTTTGTATACATCGACCCTTATTAAGCCGAGGGTCACCTAGCCAACTGACGTTGTTAGTGAACCTACTTTGTTCACACTTATATATAGCCAATCACGTATATTGTGATTGGCTTTTTTTCTTTCTAACGTCATGGCAATACTAGCTTAAGATTATTTGATTCGTGTTGTCTTCACACCCGTTATAACAGCTTGGCTTTCTCGGGCAAACAGCGCCACGGGAACAGATAACCCTCGCATCCGTTTGGATTCCACGTTCAATCCAATTAATATTTAGGATTTTAGCAATGGTTGTAAACTCTTTCTGAATATGGCGAGGAATTGCTGCGCTACCACCATTGCCAACGCAGAGTGATTTAAGCTCTTCTGCAAGTTCGAGTGAGTTACCCCCTTGAGCATCAATTGCCGGGTTCAGATCAATGCCTGCGCACAGAACTCGGTTGTTGCCAGCAGGATCGGTCATATTGACGGATTCACAACAATAGATTCTTGGTTCATCTCCAACATTAAGAATGGAAATTTGTGCTGAACTCCCTTGCTGAGGTTCTGAAAGTCGACGAAATACCGCCCAGTGCTGACAAGGGTCATTTACTTTACGCATATTCCCCCATGGTAAAGGGATACCGTTACCTCGGTACACGGCCTTAAGTTTGTTTTGCCCATAAGCATCAAAGTAGTGCCAATGTGGGTACGGAGACACTACAGTCATTCGGCGCATAGCAACAGATGGAGAAACTCCAGCTTTTTGGTGCACATCAATCTCATAGCCGCTTCTATCAAGAAGTTGTCTAAATGGAACTTTCGGACACAAAAGCGCACCAGCAAAGAAGCTAGACTCAAAATCTCGCCATGCTTGAAGAATGTCTTGAGAGTTCAATTCTGACGTTGGTGAGGTTTGACTGTGTTCTTCCCAGCTATTTGCGTGTCCAACTGAAAGTACGCTTTTTAATCCCTCTTTACTGTGCAACACGCAGTGGCCGATATAAACCGCGAGGTCATACTTAAGGCGAGTAGGATATTGTTTAAGGATTTCATTCAAGTAGATGCTACCAGGGGGCTCAAAGAATGAAGTCACAACTTGTTTTGCACTCACTCCTAGCTCATCGACAACATCTTTAGGTGGGCGAGAAATCCATCTAATCGTCAATCCAAGGCTGCGGGCAATATCCATAAGATCTTCAGCCGATAGGTTGAGTCTTTTTAATCCGACTTCTTCGGCTGCTCGCTCTAGATCAGGAAAGTGATTTTGGTTGCTTTCTTGGTGTGCACGAATGAGCAGGTGGGCAAATTGACGACCTGTGATGCCCGTTTGTGAGAGCATCTCAGGAATCGCAATTTGGAGAATGTCATTGGAAAAAAGAAAACTTGGCTCTAATGCCATACCACTAATTCCACCACGATTTCCTTTATCCGGTGTGATGTCCGCTTGCTCGGGTTCATCATCTAGAAACCATGCCGGATCTTTTTGGAAAACTTCGGCGATGACTTCCAACATATCGATGCTTGGAACACGTTTCCCGCGTTCAATCATGGAGAGGTAGGAAACTGAAGGTGCGTACTCTGGGTTGACACGAATACAGCGCGCCGAGAGATCTTCCATCGTTAAGTGGTTGCGTTTTCTCAAGTTTCTTATCTTTGTACCCAAAAAATGGGACTGTCTAATTAAGCTTTTTGACACTGGCATTTTGTAAAATTCACATTGTAAAATTTTTGTTGTGAAATTGTAGTCAAAAATTCACTAGTATAGAAAGTAAGCAAAGTCACAAAACTTAAAACAATTAAACGCAAGTTTGAAATCTTTGCTCTAGGACATAAAGTTGTGAAACATCCGCGAGGGAAACACTATGAATATGCTGACTATCGATAAAACAGACATCCAAAAACAAGAACAACCATTTATCGCTGAAGCAGTCTTCGCGGTTGAGAAAACTAACTCGAAGCGATCTTCAGAAAAACAAACCAAAGCAAAACAACTGCTGGACCGTATGTTCCCGCTAGAAAACGGTTCTCATCAAGAAGTAACTGCTTACATGGTTGATTACCGCCATCTAGTTGCTTACTTCAAAGATGGAACCCACAGTGGCTTGAAGAGCAACAAACAATTCGTTGCTTATAGCGGTGAGAAAGAAACGCCAACGTCAATTTTGTTCCGCGATGGCACAGGAAGCCATGTTGAGCTGACATTTGGTGGCCAAAAAGGGACGGGTTGTGTAGAGCTGATTGAAATTGATGATATCCAGCTAGAGACATGTACGATGTTCCCATCAGAGAGTTCTGAAATTTCAGCAATGCGCCACTGGATTAGTTTGGTAAGGGGCGATGAAAAAGGCAAACCAAAAGCCTGTACTGAAGCAAAAGCGTACACAGGTAAAGGTGGGGAAGACTACGATCTTGAGTGTTGTTACACGATGAACAAGTAAAGAGTGACAGAAATAAAAAAGGTCTAGTAGAACACTAGACCTTTTTTGATTTTATGGAGCATGGCGTAGATTACGCTTGCTCTTTTTGCTTCGCTTTACAAACTGCCGCGGTGAATACTACGTCAGTTGAGCTGTTCAGCGCCGTTTCAGCAGAATCCTGAACCACGCCAATAATGAAGCCAACCGCAACTACTTGCATCGCGATTTCGTTTGGAATACCAAACAGGCCACATGCTAGTGGAATAAGTAACAGTGAACCACCGGCCACACCTGAAGCTCCACAAGCTGAGACTGCTGCTACAACACTTAGTAGAATCGCCGTTAAGATGTCGACTTCGATACCCATGGTGTGAACTGCGGCTAGCGTTAGTGTTGTGATTGTAATCGCGGCACCCGCCATGTTGATGGTAGCCCCTAGAGGGATTGATACCGAGTAAGTATCTTCATCAAGTTTTAGCTTCTCACACAAAGCCATGTTCACTGGAATGTTCGCGGCACTTGAGCGAGTGAAGAATGCAGTTACACCACTTTCACGGATACATTGTAGAACGAGTGGGTAAGGGTTCTCACCGGTTTTAACCAAGACGATGATCGGGTTTACAATCAGTGCAATGATTGCCATCGAGCTTAGCAGAACTGCGAGAAGTTGTGCGTAACCAGCAAGTGCTTCAAAGCCTGTAGTTGCAAGAGTTGCTGACACTAAGCCGAAGATACCGAATGGTGCAAGACGGATAATGAAACGTACAATTTGAGATACGCCATGGCTAAGGTCTTCAAACACTGCTTTCGTTGTTGCTGATGCGTGGTGAAGCGCAAGGCCAAGACCGATTGCCCATGCAAGAATACCGATGTAGTTAGCGTTCATTAGGGCGCTGACTGGGTTATCGACAAGTTTGAACAGGAGTGTATTTAGTACTTCAGCAATGCCTTGAGGTGGCGTTGCCCCTTCAGCTCCAGATACAAGTGTCAATGTCGTCGGGAAAAGGAAGCTCAGTACGACCGCGGTTAAAGCAGCGGCAAGCGTACCAAAAAGGTAAAGCACGACGATAGGACGCATATAGGTATGCTGGTTCTTTTTCTGGTTGGCAATTGAGGCAGCGACCAAAATAAAGACGAGAATTGGTGCGACAGCTTTTAGTGCACCGACAAAGAGGCTTCCAAGTAAACCCACGCTTTGAGCATGTTCTGGCGATACGATCGCTAAGCCAACACCTAAGATGATGCCTGCTAGGATCTGCAAAACCAGATTGCCACGAGCAAAACGTGCAATAAGTGAGTTGTGTTGCATAGTTATCCCTACAATGAATTGTTTTATAGATTTGTAGTCATTTCAGTTATTGAAAACTGAGGGAGGTATACTATCGCCTTGAAACTATGTGTCTAGAATTATTTGAAATTTAGCATTAAAGATTGCTAACTCGTACTTGTTGTTGTTTTTATGTTGCGCTGGTGTTTTGTTTTGGTAATTTCAATAAAGAAAAAAGGGGCATAAAGCCCCTTTAAAATAATGTTTAAACCGTTAATAACGATCGCCTTTCTTCTGAGAGCGACTCGCACCTTGAACTTTCTTATAGAACTTAGTCATCTGTTTATGAGATGCCCTTTGTTCTGCAAGAGTAGCGGTATTCCGTCGTTGCTCACGTAGTAGCTTAAGGTAATTAGTTAGACGTCGTTCTTCTAGTTCTCCAGACTCAATAGCTTCACGTACTCGGCAACCCGGTTCGTCGATATGCTGACAATCTGAGAAACGACACTGCGATGCAAGTGATTCAACATCAGAAAATGTCTCAGCTACGCCATCGGCGCAGTCAACTAATTGAAGCTCTCTCATTCCAGGAGTATCGATCAAAACAGCGCCAGTTGGCATCAAATGCAATGAACGGTTGGTCGTGGTGTGCCGCCCTTTACTATCGTCTTCACGAATCCCGCCGGTAAGCTGTGTCTGTTCGTTAAGTAAGGTATTAACCAACGTGGATTTACCCACACCTGACGAGCCCATGAATGCAACGGTATTACCTGTTTTACACCATGCACTCAGACGTTGGCATTCATTTACGTCTAAAGCGTTCAAGCTTTCTACCATTAGTAGTGGATCGAGCTTTTGAACCTGAGAGCGTTTTTCCGCGTCGTCGTCAGTTAAGTCAGCTTTAGTCAAAACAATAACGGGTTCAACTTCTGCCTCATGTGCGATCGCTAAGTAACGTTCGATACGGCTCAAGTTGAAGTCATCATTGAGTGAACAGACGATAAATAGTGTCGTGACGTTAGCGGATATAAGCTGCTCACTCACTTTCGTCCCTGCTGCTTTACGGCGAAATAATGACTGTCGGTCTAGCAAACGGACAAATCGCTGCTCCTGATCAAGAAGAATCCAGTCACCCACGGCCATTGAAGGAAGGGATTTGTGAATCTCTAAATCGATCAAGCCATGTTCACTTATGAGTTTATAGCCACTGCGATGGTGCTCACTGACGCGTGCGATCACATACTGGTGCTCTAGATCTTCTAGTGTAAGCTGTTGTTGAAAAAGGTTGTTCCAACCAAGTGTTGCTAATGAGATTGGATTGTTTTCTTTGGTATACATAATTGCCCCAAACTTGCAGAAGTTCTGCATGAATATAATTCGTTAGGGTCTTAAGACCCCGGTTTGATTAACACCGGGCAAAATAGAAGGGAAGAGAAGGGAGTAAATAGTCTGCTTTAGTCTTTCTTCACCAAATTTGCCGGGCGGGTTTGTAATACAATCATCGTTTCCTCCTGGTTCATGTTTTGTTTACGGCGCAATCATAGCAAAAGAGGTAGGCATTTGCCCACCCCATATTGTTCAGTTTAGTGATGGTGTTTCATACCGCTCATCACTTTCTTAATTGGTGCTGTGAAAGTCTGTTTTTCTCCGTTGGCAAAGGTGATCTGAACATCAATTTCTTCACCTTCGACGAGCGGCTTTTTCAGGTTAAACAACATAATGTGTAGGCTACCTGGCTTTAGCTCGACACTACCGTTAGCAGGGACCTCGATTTGTTCTACCTGACGCATCTTCATCACATCGCCTTCTTTAAGCACATCATGAAGCTCCACTTTACCTGCGGCTTCAGTTGATGCGGAAACAATGTAGCGAACGTTTTCACTGCGGTTCATAATTTCAGCAAATACGGCACTTGTCGCTGCATTTGGCGGTGTAGCACGAGCGTAAGCGTGGTGGGTCATGATGTCCATTTTTGCTTGTGCAAGTGGGCTTAATACTAAAGTGGCTAAAAGTAGTGCTTTTAGTTTCATTTGAACTAACCTTTTGAAGTAATGGTTTTAAAGGCCTCAACGAGCGGTGCTGGGGTCAAAGTATGTGGCACTTTAGTAATTAATGTGCCATCTGGTTTTAAGAAGTAGAAATACGAGCTGTGATCAAGCGTGTATTTCAATTCCGAATTTTCTAATTCTGTTTTACGGAAAATAACACCGTAACGATGAGCAAGTGGCTTAGTCACTTCTAACGGCGCAGACAGGCCTTCAATCATCGGATGAAAGTACTGAGCGTACTTATACGAATCAGCGGCAGCATCTCGTTCTGGATCCAGTGAAATAAATACAGGGCGGAAGTGATCTTTGGTTGACTGTTCGACTTGATTAAGTGCGCCAGCGAGCATTGCCAAAGATGTTGGGCATACGTCAGGGCAACGGGTAAATCCAAAGTAGACAACTCGAATTCGCTCATCTGCTTGATCGAACAATGAGACGGCTTGGTTGTTCTCACCATATAGAACAACGGAAGAGTCGGAAGTCGTTACTTGTGCGTTTTCCTGTTGATCAAGGTAGCTTTTTAGCCCAAATCCAAGGGCAAATGCAACAATTAAGATAAGAGACCAATTTTTGCTCATCTTTCCATCCTTATAGACGTTTTAATCGATGTTGTTCCGTCGCTTACTGTGCCGTACCAAGTCATGGCATCGGTAGTACAGACGGGTAAGATAACCTGCCCAGTATAAGCATTGCCTCCGGTGCTATTGAGTTTGAACACCACAGTACCCATGTCCATCTCATAACCTTGAAGTGATATTATCAGGTTATCCGCTGAACTATTTTGCCATTTAACTTCGACCTGAGTTGGGACGAGCGGTTGACTAGTTTCTTTGTCGGCACTAATGGAGATGGAATCTTCAATGCAAGGTTGAGTGGTGAGCATGCAATAGTCATCAAGTGAAATTGGGCTGTTAGATGCTTTAAACCAATGCACAATATCATTGGCGAAGAAGCCTCCGCCGACTGCTAGTACGACGAGTAGTAGCTTAACAATTGAGGGCATGTTGGTTGTTCCATGGTTTCTATCCGGCGCAATCCTAGCATACAGTTGGCTAAATCTTTGAGCTGAAAAGTAAAACTGTGCAACACATCAACTAGCTATTGCTTTATCGTTTTATACCGTATATAGCATGGTCTAAGATTCGGTCGCCCACTTTTTCTTGATTGGTTAACACTCCTTCAAGAGTCATTCCTGCACGTTCAGCAACACGTCTACTAGGCAGATTGTCCACTGCTGCTGAGAGTTGAACTTTCTGTAAATCTAACTGATTAAAAGCATAAGAGATTAGATACTTAACCACTCGAGTAATGATGCCTTTACCTTGATACGGTTGAGATAACCAGTAACCTACTTCAGCACATTTCGTATCATAATTAATCGTGTTAAAGCTGCAATTACCAACAATAGTACCTTGATAAACGATGGCGCAGGTCATCGATTTTCCGTCGGCATACTCATGTAAAACTCTTTGAATGAAAAAGCGAAAGTCTTGCTCGCTAGTACACACCCCTGGCCATGCAAGCCATTCAGACAAATAATCTATTTGGCTATTCACGATAGATGAATAATGATTGGCAAAAGATTCTTGTACCAGAGCAATCGAGATATCAGCGTCAATTTGTTGTGAAAACATAGTGCATCCATGGTCATATCGGGAATGGTAAACGTAACAGACTCGAAGAGTGATCTCCATAAGGTATTGCTGAGATTCAGTTTTCTTTCTGGCACGAAAATATCCCATCCCGTTACACAAGTCACAATTCTATTAATAACCTTTCATAATTTATGGTTTATAAGTACTACTTTCGTATACCCTCCGAGACATAAAAATTATTTATAAAACACTAAACCCTTCATATGGAATTACCCAAGACTGATTTAAGTGTCGATCTACGTCGCGTTCTTTTCGAAATTGCTTATGCTTTGGATGCTGTTGGCTTTGATGATACTTATCATGGACACCGAGTCGCGTATATTGCCTATCGGTGTGCACAACAAATGGGATGGAGTGAGCAAAGAGCGCAAAAAGCTTTTTCGCTTGGCTTGATCCACGACTGTGGTGTCTCTGATACCAAAGAAATTGATGGTTTGCTAACTACGTTCGCCCCAAAAAACACCAAAGATCACTGCATTAAAGGTTATCAGTTACTAAAGGCATGTCAGCCCCTGTCTGAATTCGCTACACCGATTTTATACCACCATACATGGTGGAAAGAGCTTTCAAGCTTAGATGAACTTAGCGAAGAAGATAAGCAGTTTGCAGCGCTGGTTTTTATCGCTGACCGAGTGGATTATCTTCATGGCTGCTACCCCCTAGATTCATATGGAAACATCACTCAGGCCAATAAGATCAACCTTGAGGGAGAGCTTGTCGCTAACTCAGGAACAATGTTTGATCCCCGACAGGTAACAGGCATGGTGGAACTGATTCAGTGTGATGACTTTTGGTTTTCTATGGACTCAAGGTACATAGAAACTCTTGCTTGTCAGTTCTCAAGCTTACCTTTCGGAGTTCATCGCACAGGGTTGGAGCAATCAATAGAAGTTGCTGAACTGTTTGCAAACATTGTTGATGCAAAAAGTTCATTTACCTATCAGCACTCTAAGCATGTCGCCGAGTTGGCTGAATTTCTTGCTCAGAAGTTAGGTTATGACTGTCGCACTCAACGTATGCTTTACTTGGCAGGGCTCATTCACGACATTGGCAAACTTAAAACGCCAAATAGCATTTTACATAAGCCGAGCGCGCTGACCGACGAAGAGTATTGCTGTATTAAAAGGCATGCAACGGATTCAAGGCATGCTTTACAAAATATGTTTGCTGATTCCTTGATCATTCAATGGGCTGCAAATCACCACGAGAGACTCGATGGGTCTGGTTATCCCCTTGGACTGAATGCCTCTCAGCTTGATGGGCCAAGTCGGTTGGTCGCGGTGGCCGATGTGTTCCAGGCGTTAACTCAATCTAGACCATACCGAGAAGGGCTATCGCTTGAGTGTACGCTCGATATTATTCAAGAGTTGGTTGAGACGGGGAAACTTGATCGCTTGGTGTTTGAATGCTTGCTGGATTATCAAACTACGTGTTATCAGATTTCGACTGGTCGAAAACAGCATCAGCCAGCGTTAATATAACGCTGGCAGACAAGTCTTACTGCTGATTTATGTAGTTTTTAAAGCGTGCTTGAGTTTCAGCGTCTGCTTTGCTGTACCAAAAATGCAGCATTTCTTCAGCCGTATTGTCAGAGGCTTTGCCATCTTTAGCTGGAATTTGGGCTGGCAATGTTACTGGCACAGCTACTGCAGTTGAAAGAGCCGCAATACCACCTTTTCGGTTGTATTCCGCCAATTCAATTTGGTGGTTACGGCCGATTTGCATACCATCTTTAACTAACTTATCTTGCTTGACGGCAACTTCGTTACCATTGTTGTCGTTGAGGCTCCACTCTACATTTCGAATTTTCTTCGAGCCTTCATGCTCATTGCGATAAGTCGGGAGCTCAAACTGTAATTCTGCATCTTTCGCAGTAAATGTCCCGATAATCGGATCACTTTCTAAAATGATACGGTCCTTACCTTGATCAAAGTATGGGTTGTATGTAAACAGAATTTGGTTCTCTCCGTCAGGAAGCGTGAGAGTTTTTGTTGCTGAGAAAAAACCGCCCGACAGTTCTGGCTTTGTGTCATTAGCAATCAGAACTTCGACAGTGTCAGGAACTTCAATGGTGACAGCAGCAGTAGTGAAACCGCTAAATCCTAGCGCAACGGTAGTAAGTAGTGTTGTTTTAATTTTCATTTTGAGTTTCCTAATAAACAGGCACTTAACTCAAAGAGAGTGCCTAGCTTGTGGATTCATTGCAATGTCCAAATGTAAGAAGTTCGAAAAATTAATCAAATCTTAATGAACAATAACGCTATTCCTGCATCAGAGGGTGTCAAATCCAGTGATAGGTCTTCAAAGGGGGGAGGTAATCACCTGACTGGTTATAGTGTTCTATACTGTTATATCGATTCCAAATAGTTCTACTCTCTAGCAAGATCGTATATCTATTTTGATTATTCTGTTGATGCCGCTAGCTGCAAATTTTTGACTCGACATTCCACTTGTCATGTAACATTTTGATAACTTCAAATTGATTTTTGGCCTTGGCTCGTAATTAGTTTTAATTTTTTCTATCTAAAAAAAAGTCTCTTAAATACTGAAGAGGATGTTTCCGATTGACGGAATCAGACTTAGCCCCTTTTAGGGCACATATTCAAGGAACGAGAGAAATAGGTATGAATCGTATGAACTTATGCGCTGCAAGTATTGCTTTAGCAGTATCAAGCGCAGCGATAGCCGCTCCTACAGCGCCGAGTGTCGATGTATATGGCTCGAACAATCTTCAGTTTTCTAAGATTGAATTAGCCATGGAAACCGTATCGGGTTATAACCAGATGGTGAAGTATCACGAAGAAGCTGATATCACCATTAAGTTTAATCAATGGAGTGGTACAACAGGCGACACTTACAAAATCTACTTTGATGGTACACAGGTGGCAACGGGCCCAATCAGTGGCAGTCAAACGGATGCGACATTTAAATATGGCAAAGGTGGTTTGTACCAAATGACCATCGAAGCGTGTGATGCGACTGGTTGTAGCACTAGTGCTCCGGTTGAAGTGACGGTAGCGGACACTGACGGGTCACATTTAAAACCACTGACAATGAATATCGACCCGAACAACAAGTCTTACAATACTGACCCAAACACAGTAGTAGGTACGTATTTCGTTGAATGGGGTATCTATGGCCGTGATTACACAGTAGATAACCTTCCTGCGGACAATCTAACTCACATTCTTTACGGGTTTATCCCAATTTGTGGACCAAATGAGTCGGTTAAGTCGGTTGGTGGTAATAGCTACAATGCACTGATGACAGCTTGTCAGGGCGTGCCAGATTACGAAGTTGTTATCCATGATCCTTGGGCGGCTTACCAAAAAAGCTTCCCGCAAGCTGGGCATGAATATAGCTCTCCAATCAAAGGTAACTACGCGATGCTTATGGCACTTAAGCAGCGCAACCCTGATCTGAAAATTATCCCTTCAATTGGTGGCTGGACACTTTCTGACCCATTTTTCGATTTCACTACCAAAGCGAACCGAGATACTTTTGTTGCCTCAGTTAAGCGATTCTTAACGACGTGGAAGTTTTACGACGGCGTGGATATTGACTGGGAATTCCCGGGTGGTGGCGGTGCTGCTGCTAACTTAGGGGACCCAGTTAACGATGGTCCTGCGTATATTGCCCTAATGCAAGAACTTCGAGTGATGCTTGATGAGCTTGAAGCGTCAACTGGCCGAAGTTATGAACTGACTTCTGCAATTGGTGTGGGTCACGACAAGATTGAAGATGTGAATTATGGTGAAGCGATTCAGTACATGGATTACATCTTTGCTATGACCTACGACTTTTATGGCGGTTGGAACAATGTAGTGGGCCACCAAACCGCATTGTACTGTGGTGGCTTTATGCGCCCAGGTCAGTGTGATGGTACTGGTGTTGATGAAAACGGTGAAGCGTACAAAGGACCGGCCTACACGTCTGACAACGGTATCCAATTATTGCTAGCGCAAGGTGTTCCTGCAAGTAAGCTTGTTCTTGGTGCTGCTATGTATGGTCGTGGTTGGGAAGGTGTGATGCCAGAAACACTATCAGATCCAGCTGATCCTATGACTGGTGTTGGTAACGGCAAGTTGAAAGGCTCTACTGCGCAAGGTGTTTGGGAAGACGGTGTTATTGACTACAAAGGTATTAAGTCGTTCATGTTGGGTGACAACAGCCAAGGTATCAACGGTTTCCAGTATGGCTATGATGAGCAAGCTGAAGCGCCTTGGGTATGGAACCCGACTACAGGCCAGCTAATTACATTTGATGACGATCGCTCAGTGAAAGCAAAAGGTGCGTACGTACGTAACCTAGGCCTAGCGGGTCTATTCTCTTGGGAAATTGATGCTGATAACGGTGACATTTTAAACGCGATGCACGAAGGTCTAGCTGGTGGTCCCCCGCAAAACCGAGCTCCAGTTGCGAATGCGGGTGTAGATGTGACAGTCGTTGGACTTGCTAATGTCAGCCTTGATGGAAGTGCTTCAAGTGATTCTGATGGCACCGTTGCAAGCTATCAATGGGCGCAAGTTTCTGGAACTCCAGTAACTTTGAGCTCAGCAAATAGCGCAGTAGTAAGCTTTGATGTAGTAGAAGTTGCTCAAGTTGAAACGTTAAGCTTTAAGCTAACAGTGACTGATAACGAAGGTGCAACATCAACTGACACAGTCGTTGTCACGGTTAACCCTAAAGATCTTCCTCCAGTCAATGAAGCGCCAGTTGCTTCAGTGACTGCGCCTACTAACGTAAATGCAGGTGATGTCGTTGTTGTTGACGCATCCGGCTCGACTGATGCTGATAACGATGCTCTTACTTATACATGGAGTGTTCCTGCAGGTCTTACAGCTACGGTTGATGGTGCGACAGTGAGCTTTGTTGCTGGTGAATATACTCAAGACACTTCGTTAGCCTTTACTGTTACAGTCAGTGATGGACAAGCTGAGTCTTCTGTTTCGGCTACAGTTGTCGTAGCGAAGACATCTACTGGTGGTGAACTGTGTGACAACTTGTGGCAATCAGGTTCTGTATATAACGGTGGCGACCAAGTTTCTTGGGCTGGAAAAGTCTGGGAAGCGAAATGGTGGACACAAGGTGATGATCCAACGCAATCAGGTGAGTGGGGCGTTTGGAAAGAAGTTGGCGCAGCGAACTGTGCAACTAACTAATTAGTCGTTAATCTAATAAAAAAGCCATTCGAGGAAACTCGAATGGCTTTCTTTTTATACGAGTAACTAAGCTTGAGTTAATTTACCGCTCTTACCTTACCTTGCTTAAGGTTATTCAGAACGTCAGCTTTAGGCCCATCGGCGATAACGCAACCTTTCTCCATAACAATGACACGGTCTACTACATCAAGCATTGAAGTCTTATGCGTAATCAAAATCAAAGTCTCACTCTGCTTCAACTGAGCTAACTGTTGCTTAATATGCATTTCTGAACGGTTATCCATTGCACTGGTCGGCTCATCCATTAATAAAACAGGTGGACGACCTAATAGAGAGCGTGCAATTGCTACGGCTTGACGTTGGCCCCCGGATAGCAGCATACCGCCTTCACCGACCTGACGTTCGAGGCCTGCTGGATCTTGTTGAGTAAATACCGTTACGCCTGCGCGGTTCGCGGCATCAAGCACATCGCGGTCATCAGCTAGAGGGCGACCCAGTGTGATGTTGTCACGAATACTGCCATAAAATAGTTGGCTATCTTGTGGTACACAGCCTATGTTGCGGCGAATATCGATGTGGTGTAGCTGATCGATATCAGTATCATCAATACGGACGTGGCCTTCAGTTGGTCTGTAAAGGCCCATGATTAGACGTTCAAGTGTTGTTTTACCTGAGCCAATACGTCCAATGATAGCCACCTTCTCGCCTGGATTAATCGTTAGACTTAAATCTCGAACCGAGGCAATTGGTGAGTCAGGGTAGTGGAACGTTACTTTATCTAATTCAATTTTGCCGTGTACGATCGGGCGGTGAATGTAGCGCTTTCCTTCTTCTTGCTCATCAGGCATTTCCATGACTTGTTCGATGATCGTCATCGATGATTTCGCTTGATTGTAACGTGTCGAAAGCAGTGAAAGCTGAACCATTGGGCCAATAGCGCGGCCGCTAAGCATTGTCGCTGCAATCAGGCCGCCCATCGTCAAATCACCTTCAGCAATTAGATAAACACCTAGAATGATCATGCCTACGTTCGAGGCTTGTTGAACAAAGCCTGCGGTATTCTGAATACCATCGGTAATCCGGCGGCTTTTAATGTTCCAGTTTGCCATGTGAGCTACCGCTTCCTCCCAACGGAACTGGAATTGGCTTTGTGCTCCAAACAGCTTAACGGTTTCTAAACCTGAAAGACTTTCGATAAGGTTGGCGTATTTTTGCGATGCTAAGCGTGAGCCTTCTTCAATGGTATGACGCAATGGCCCTTGAATAAGTAGCGAATAGACAACCAGAATAAGTACACCCACGATAGGCACAATAACCAAGTTACCCGCCATAAGCCAGATCAGCACTAGGAAGAGAATGGCAAACGGAAGGTCTATCAAAGAGCCAATAGTCGCAGAGGTAAAAAACTCGCGAATAGACTCAAATTCTTGCAGGTGTCGAGCGAAAGCACCAACCGATGCTGGCCTTGCTTCCATCCGAATCCCCATTACTTTGCTAAATAGCTTGGAAGAAATGAGAATATCGGATTTTTTACCCGCGACATCGATGAAGTAACTCCGCATCAACTTCAAAGTAAGATCAAACAAGAAGATTACGAAAATACCGCTTGCTAGCACCCATAAGGTTTCGAAGGCGAGGTTCGGGACCACCTTATCGTAAACCAAGCGAGTAAACATGGGTGCTGCGATGGCGAACAAGTTAATTAGAATTGAAGCGATGAGAACATCACGATAGATTCTTTTAGATTGCCAAATTGTTCCCCAAAACCAGTGTCCTTCACGGGTTTTAAGTACTTCCGGTGAGCGTTCGTCATATCGAAACTGTTTCTTTACCAAGAAGTAACGTCCGATGTAGAGCTGGTTTAGCTCCTCAATGCTCATGGAGATAGGAACAAGCCCTGACTCTCCAGTCACGATCTCTGCTTCGGTTTTCTCTTCGTTGATGCTATTTAGAACACATGCCTCACCATTTTTCAGGATCAATACGACGGGCATGACCAATTGAGAAATCTCAAGCAATCCAGAGCGATTCTCTTTAGCAACCAAGCCTGCTCGTTCAGCAGAGCGAGGGAATAAGAATGGCGTCAGTTTGCCATCAGAAAGTGGCAAACCGTTAATTAGAGCTTCTGGCGAATTCGCTAAACCATAGTATCGACTGACGTAGATAAGAGAATTTAATAGCGGGTCTTGCATGCTATACCTTTATAGTTGTTATTTATCTACGATGAAACCTTGGAAGACTTCAATGAAATGCTCAGATAAGAAGTCCAACTGAGTCTGAGTTTCAACTCGTGAAGCAATCGTCTTAATACCTAAGTTATGAGCGGTTCTTGAAATCGACGTTAAAGTGAATTTTTGCTTCTCATCGTCTAGATGGTGCGTATATAAGTAATCCAACTTAACATACGCTGGGCGGAACTCGTTTATATAGTCTAGAGACTGGAAGTTACGACCATAATTATCGACACCAAAATCTGCACCGGCACCACGTACAGCATTACAAAATAGTGCGGTATGGTGTGGGGCGTGTATGAAGCAATTTTCAGGGATTTCGAAATGCAGCAAAGGGGCAACAGAGCTGTGTTTATTAAGTAACTGAGTAACCCAGCGGATGAAGCTTGGCTGAGAGATACTACTTTGCGCAATGTTAATCGCAACAGGTTCTTTGAACTCACCGGCTTGTAGTCGTTTAACAATGGCTTCAATCACGTATTCGTCGAACAGGTGGCTAGCATTAAGTTGCTCAAGAGCGAACAGGTATTGGTTTGCACTAAAGCGCTCACCATCTTTCTCAATAGCAGAGAACACTTCACGGTGGTATGGCTGACCCCAGCTGTTGTTAGCTGACTGGAATCGGAAACTGAACCAATCATTGCTAATGGCTTCTTCCACCAAGTTCTTCCACTGCTGTTTACCCATTAGACTATCGGTGTTTTCACCTGTTACGTAGCCATAAGTGATTTCAGGGTTAGACTTCGCGGTCGCTAAAGCGTTATCTAACATGGTGAGTAACTCAGTCGAATTAGTTGAAGATTTATTGTAAACCACACCTAACGATAGGTTAGATGTTGCCATTCCCGTAGGATCGGCATTGATATCTTGAACGTAAGTAACGATGCTTTCAGCGATAAGCTTAAGTTCAGAGTCTTCCATATTAGGGAGGATGAAACCAAACTCTTCACTCGAAATACGAGCCAGAGTAACGTTAGGGGAGGTAAGTGAGACTCGAAGGTGATCCGCTAGTTCTCTCACCATGCCATCGCCGGCTTCATAGCCTTTATCTTCATAGAGCTCGCGAATGAAGCTTGCTTCAAGAATCGCAACACCACCAATACCACCTTCACCAATCCAAGAGTTCAATTGACTCATGTAGTAAGCACGGTTACCCAACTGAGATACAGGGTCTATGTAGGCACGTTCACGTAGCTGTTGAGCTTCTTTGGCTTGAGCTTTAAAAGATTTTTCTAATTGCGCAGACATGCTATTGATACCGTCAACCACATAGATGAGATCTTGAGTCGCAGGGCGAGGCAATGGCTCACCAAACTGGTTGCGAGCTACTTGCTCCATCTTATCGACAATAAGTTGCAATGGACGTAATGCGCGTTTCAGAATAAAAGAAATCGAGAATAAACCAATCAGCATGATCAGGCAGAATGCGATAACAAGGCGTTCAAACGCGAGCCAAAGCTGGGTGTAGGCATCCCCAGGGTGGCTCACGATTTCCACTTCAGCCAATTGCATCCATCCACTAGTGACAACGCGGCGATCGTGGATTTTTTCGAATAGATTTAATTCAGTGAACCATTTCGGTACATTGTTTGGTTTTATTGGATAAGAACGAAGAATCTCGTCCCCGGTGTCTAGAAAGATCAAGCGGACAATCGAATAACTACTTCCATCAAACAGAGCATTGATGACCGACTCTACGGCAACCTGATCCTTGTTTTCCAAGTAAGGGGCTAACGCCAAGCCTACCGTATTGATAGTGTTGTTTACTTCAGAGCGCTGTTGTTGAATGAGGTTACTTCGAGTGGTGTTGAACTCAATGACAAACACTGAGATCAACAGCATCAAAATAACTGCAATCATTCCCGCGACAAGTTGTTTATATAGAGTCATATTGCCTACTCATCATAATTAATTTTTGGTTTGTTTAACTTGAGCGATTTCTCGCGGGCACGGAGATCATTCCATAGGCTTAACCTTGATGACTTCCCTGCCAGTTGTCCATTTTTCGACTTCATCAGCCAGAGGTTTTTACCGTTAAAACTGTATATCGGTAGAAGATCTCGTCGGGCTGATGCCTTTTTTATTTGAGGATTAATGTTATCTAATAGTATCGGCTCTGCGCTCGGTTTTGAGTAGTAAGCTAATACCATATGAAACTGATTTAACTCAATGGCTTTAACATACACTAGACGGAGTTTCCTGTCTGAGACTCCCAGTTCAAGTAACGAAAAGTATTTTGCGATGGTGAAATCTTCGCAGTCACCTGCATTACTACCTAAAAATTCTAGTGGTGTTGCCCAGTAATCGTTCTTTCCCCACAGGTTAATATCGTTAACGAAATAAAGCTGATTAAAAAAATTGTTCACTTTGGTTAGTTTGTCGCGTTCTGATAAAGACTTGTATTGAGACATTTCTGTCCGCCAAGTCTCGACACGCCGCCCAGCACGATCACCGTATGTTCGCTTTACCGCATCAACCCAGCGCTGTTCTTGAGTGTTCAGCGCGAATGATGTGGTAGAAGAGAGTAATAGCATGGAGAGTACTATTACCGGCTTTAGCCAGCTTTGCCTCCTCACCGGAGTGACTCCTTGGCCGTATTTAGTTGTGAAGCAATCATGAATGCTATTCCTTTAATGCATTGGTTTGAGCACTGAGGATAGGCTTAAGTAGGTACTCTAGAATGGTACGTTTGCCGGTTATAATATCCACAGAAGCTGTCATACCCGGAATAATGGGTAATGAGTTGTCTTTGTCTAAACTGGTCTCTTTTGTTCTTACTCGAACTAGATAAAAGCTGTTGCCTTCTTCGTCAGTCGTAGTGTCGGCACTGATGTGTTCGAGTGTGCCTTCTAAACCACCATACTTAGTAAAGTCATAGGCACTGAATTTCACCACAGTATGTAAATCTGGTCGTAAGAAAGCGATGTCCTGAGGAGCGATTTTGGCTTCAACTAGTAAGGTATCTTCACTTGGGACAATCTCAACGATGTCCATACCTGGCTGAATAACCCCACCAACCGTATTCACGTTCAGTGTTTTGACTGTACCAGTAACCGGTGAGGTTACTATGGTTCGATTCACTCGGTCTTCAAGTCCTACGGTGGACTCCGTTAAAGAGGAAAGTTTATCTTGAGCTTGATTGAGTTTTTCTTGCTGTTCAGAGCGGAACTTCTGTGCTGCATCAATACGGCTTAACATTGCTTCACGAATCGCAGACTTGAGTACCGGCATTTTAAGTTCGCTTGAGGTTAACTCTCGACGAGTATCGTTAACTTGGCGCTGTAACTTGAGCAACTCAATACGAGGAACGATTCCCTCTTCAGCGAGTGGGCGTGTGATCTCTAGCTCTTTCTTAGCGAACCTATAGCCTTCTCTTAAGTTGCTAATTCGAGCTTGTATCTCAACCAAATCTTGTTGCTTCTGCTTAACTTGTTGGTCGATTACCGAAATTTGATTTCGTAGGTTATTCAAGTCTTGGCGGTATTCAGCACGCTGCCTCGCGACGAGCTCTGGTTTCTGCTCATCCAAGATCGGTGGAAATGCTAACTTGTTGAAATCGAGCTGTACGTTTCTTTGCCAGTTGGTTTCATCGAAATCTTCATTAACTTCAACACTGGTTATTGAGGCGGAAAGTTGTAGAACACTGGCGGTCAAGTTGGCAACTTGTTGTTCACGTTCTCGGTAATCCGAACGAAAACGAGTGTCGTCTATGAGTAATAGCTGCTGTCCTTTGGTTACGTTCTGACCTTCTCGAACCAGAATTTCTTTGACTAAACCACCTTCAAGGTTTTGGACGACTTGTATTTGGGAAGAGGGGACGACCTTTCCTTGTCCAACGGTAACCTTATCGATTTCTGCCCATGACGCCCACACGCCTGCGAGGATAAAAAAGAGCACCATCACCCACAGCATTATTCTCGCGCTGCTTGGGGTGTTGAGAAGTAATGCGGCAGTTTTATCATCGACATAATCTAACTCGTTGGGAGTTAGTTTGTCATAACTGCTTTTGCTCATGAGTGATCCTCGGAAATTGGCTTTATTTTATTGATTTTATTACTCATCTAATAAAATGTTAAGGATTTGCTGTAAGAATAGCAGGGTTGAGTGATATATCCTCTTATTTTTATCGTTACGGTTTATTAAATCAGACCTAACTAAGTATCTAAACTTGAGTTCTTTTGATTAAGAGCGCACAATCTTCAGAAAAATTTCGCCGAGGAGAAAGAAAAGATGGAGCTTGAAGATATTCGCCGTGAATACTTGAAGAGTGGCTTGCGAAGAAAAGACCTTTTAGCCGATCCTATAGCTCAGTTTGATTTGTGGCTGAAGCAAGCCATTGAAGCTAAGTTGACGGACCCTACCGCTATGACTGTTGCAACTGTTGACGCAACAGGTCAGCCTTTTCAGCGTATCGTGTTATTGAAAGATGTCGATAAACGAGGTTTCGTTTTTTATACCAACCTTGGTAGCCGCAAAGCTCAGCAGATAGAAGGTAATTCAAAAATTAGTCTGCATTTCCCTTGGCACCCATTGGAACGACAAGTACATATTACTGGCGTTGCCGAAAAGCTATCTGCTGTAGAAAACATTAAGTACTTCTCGTCACGTCCTAAGGCTAGCCAATTAGCTGCAATTGCCAGCAAGCAAAGTAGCCGCATCTCAGCGAGAGGTGTGCTAGAAGGAAAGTTTCTAGAGCTAAAACAAAAATTTGAAAGTGGCGAGGTTCCAGTTCCAAGTTTTTGGGGTGGTTACAGAATTAAGCCAGAGAGCATTGAGTTTTGGCAGGGTGGTGAACATCGACTGCACGACCGATTCTTGTTTTCACGAGAACAAGAAGAGTGGAACATTGACCGCTTAGCACCATAAAAAAACGCCGCTAGAAATTAGCGGCGTTTTTTTATCTATCTTAAGACGAAGAAGCTAATTCTCCACCCTGAGCATATTAACGAATATCACGAACGACCCTGAAGCCTAAGTAGTTAGCTGCAGAAGAGCGTGATAGATAAAGTTGTTTATCTGCGGCTGCCATTTCAGGAGAAAAGTTCCATGCTCCGCCTTTTGCGATACCTTGTGGGTTACTAGTCCACTGCCACACGTTACCAACCCCGTCATAAATACCCAATTGGTTCGGCTTAAAGGCACTAACAGGTGAAGTACTTACATTTGACCAAGGTGTGCCGCTCCAACCAGTATTTGCTTGACCAGGAACAAAGTTGTCACCCCACCAATACTTACTCAAGCTTCCAGCACGTACTGCAATTTCCCACTCATCTTCTGTCGGCAAGCGGTATTGTGCGCCTGTTAGATTACGTAGCCAATTAGTGTAGGCTTTTGCATCATTCTGGCTGACACAAACAACTGGAGAGTTAGGGTGTTGCTTAAAGCCAGGATCGCGCCAGTTACTGTTCTCGACAGGTGTGACTTGACCATTGATTAGTGCAGTACAGGTATTTTTTAGTTCCGCATCAGTCTGATAATTGGTTTGTTCAACGAAGGTCGTGAACTGACTTACGGTGATCGGTGTTACACCAAATCCGAAAGCATGATCAAGGTGAACTTGGTTGGACGCATTTTCACCAATGTAGTAAGTACCATCCAAAATCGCGACCAATTGTGGTGCTTTCCCTTGACCTTTTAGCCCATCGGCAAACTTATCACCTGCATTGAGAGGGTTCTTTTTCTCGGTAAGGTTTGCACGTAGTGAAGCGTCGGTTTTTACCGAGACTTGCTTATTGAAAGTTTGGTAGCCTTCTTTTGTTACTGTTACATCGTGGCTTCCAATAGGAAGCATGACTTCAACAGGTGTGCTGCCATAGCTAACACCATCAATAGATACATGATCACCGTAAACATTTGAACGGACGGCTAATGTTACCCAAGCAATCTCCTGTTCGAATTGAGGTGCGGTATCAAAAACGCCAGGTTCGAAGCAGTATTGAGTGTCGACTCCAAGAAGGTCACAGGCTGCTTTTGCACTTGGTCTAGCTTCTAATTCTACATCCATCAAAGTACGGTAGCGCTCACCATCATAGAAGCCACTGCTTGTCGTTGTGTGCTTAATGACATGAATATTAAGTTTTGAGTCATGCAGGTTACGTTTAACCAGGTCTGGTTCAGAGACTTGGTTTACCAACTCACTTCTAAATTGCTTAACGGCTTTCTGAAGGGCAAGTGCTTGTGTTTGTTTATCACATTGAACCAGAGTGAGTGAAGAGTCACAGCGGTTAGTGAAACTGATAGAAATCTGGTTTGGCTGGCGCAGTTCGTCGCGAAGCTTGTCTATACGAGCTCGAGTTTTATCGCCTTGTAGGTCATTAATAGCCCCATTGAGCGCCGTAACCGCTTTACTACGCGAGTTGTACGTTGCTTGAGCTTCTGTAAGTGATTGTTCGGCTTCTAGGCGTAACTTCTGGTTTTGCTTCACGTCTGACCAAGCTTGCTGATAACTTTGCTGCGCAGTAAGGATGTCAGCGCTCGGGTCATTCTCAAGCTTGTTATAAGTCTCATCCAGATGGCGCTTTGCCTTAGCGAAAGATTCGTCAAGGGCAATGGCCTGTTTTTGCAGGGAGTCAAGTTTGGCTGATTTCTCGTCCACGACGTTTTGCTGCTCTTTTAGGGCCTGTTGAGCATCACGTAGCTCATCATGCTTAGAGAACAGTTGGTCATCGATAGCAGTGATTGACATCGGCGTCTCTTCCGCCATCACAGAGGGCAAAAGTAAACATGGAGATAATGCCAACAAAAGGGCAGATAAACCTGGGCGCATTGAACTTCTTCTACATCTTCTTACTGATTAATCGGTATATTCTAAACGAAAACGCCACTTTGTCTTAAGTTATCGTTACTTAACTTAGGACAAAGTGGCGTTTTTAGCTCATCTTTGTGAAACCGGTTGATTTTTCAACGGTTAGCCACCTGGACGCAGCTTAACCCAAACTGTGTCATTCGCTGTCACAGTTACGGTGCGGTTGTAGGTTTGAAAACCGTCTTTTGAAACTGTTACTTGGTGCTGACCACGTGGCAATACGACATCTACAGGTGTGCTACCGTAATTGATACCGTTGATAACTACATTATCTTCATATTGATCAGAGCGAACAGTAACGTTTACCCACTTGTTATCTTGCTTCTTTGCTGTTGATTCTTCAGTGCCTTTTAGACAGTAACGCGTTGATACGTTCAACAACTTACAAGCGGCAGAAGCTTCAGGGCGAGCTTGAAGCTGTGCCTGCATTTGTGTGAAGTAACTATTGTTACCTTCAAAGCCAGAGCGGATAACTTGGCTTTCTTGAACGTGAACGTTCAGTTGAACGCCTTTTGCATTTTGCTTCGCAATACTTGATTCTGTTAGGTTGTCCATAAGCTTAGCTTTGAACGTCTTAACCGCTTTCTGCTTTGTTAAGTATTGGCCTTGGCTTGTACATTCGCCCAGAGTCATTGTTGCTGAACAAGTTGTTTTGTAACTTGTTTCTAGGACATCACTTTCGCGAAGTTCTGCTTCTAGGCGTTTAACACGAGCTTCAACTTTTTGCTCTTTTAGGTAAGAGTATTCACTGTTTAAGCGCGTCTGTTTTTGTTTAACTTGCGAAAGGCGCATTTTGCTTTCTGTCATTGCTTGTTGATTTTCAAGCAATTCAGATTGGTTCTCTTTTACCTCAGACCAAGCGTCTTGATAAGCCTTTTGGAACGAAACTAGGTCGATATCTGGATCATCTAAAAGGCGGCCATATTGCTTGTCTAGCGCCGATTTAGTGCGGTTACGTTTAGCGTTTAGCTCTTGTTCGCTACGTTTCAGTTTACTGTTTTCATTTTGAAGCTGCTGTAAGCGCTCTGCTTCAGAGTCATACTCTGTTGCCATTGTGCTGATTTCTGCTTCTTTATTTTCTATTTTGTTTTCGATCTCAGCCACTGGATCTGCTTGTACAGATTCTTCAGCATAAATCGAAGTAGTAACCCAAACCGGGCTTAGCGCAAGCAAAAGCGCTGGAATGCGACGTGTGATCATAATTCCCTGCAAACTATAAAACGTTTAAATTACCTGTAAAAATTCAACCTAGTACATATATCCATCATATGCACATGAAGTAAAGGGAAAAGACAAACTTTTGACACTCCCTGTCTTTAGTGCCTCAAAAGGGTTTATTTTTTCCATTTCTCTCATATTCATGAGAGTGTTTTTACGGCTAAGACTATCTGATCTAAAGATAAATCTCATATGGTTATAGCCATTTTGGGCGCATTAGAGAAATATGCAAGTAAAGAATAGGGATCAAGATTAAGTAAAGTGGATAGAAGTGACGTAAGCCGTAATTTATGTGCGCTTGATCATTCTTCCGGTAGGCGTTGTGCTGTTTTTTTCATCAATTCAAATGGCAGGGCTATTTCGTGATTTCCTGAAGGGGGGTATAGAACGACGGCCTGTTTATTGCCTAATTTCGAGTTACATCACTTTTGTTATACCATGTCGATATCTAAGAGCTAATGTATCGTGTTCTATTATGTCACCTTCGTCTAAATCTCCAAATGAGCATACACCTGCCAAAGAATTGTCGCCTCGTCCTGCACAACTTGTGACCTTACCTTCTTACATGGAGTGTCATGACCATAATTACACTCAGGTCGTGATTGGGTTAAAAGGACAAGCAGAATTTGAAGTGAGTGGCTATGGTAATCTTGTTGGACCCGGCCAAGGGTGTGTCGTGACATCGGGAAGCGGCCATGCATTTGGTGGCGTGGTAGGGCAGTCAGATATATTGGTGCTCAATATGCCACTACCTACGTCTGACGACCCATTGATGCTTCAGCGTCTTAATGAACTGAATCAGAAAGAAACGTATTTCCAACTAGACGGTCAGATCCAGAAGCTAATACAGATGTTGGTTGCTGAAATGCAATCTAGCCCAGAGGATCTGTTATTGAGTCGGGCGTGCAACGATACAGTAGTTGCTTTGCTTCAACGTCATATGTCAGCGTTTGAAACAGTGCGCAAGGAATCTCGTTTCGATCTTGAAGCAATAGATCGCTATATAGAGCAACATCTGAGTCAAAAAATCTCTGTGACCCAACTTGCTGGAAGTATTTTCTTGGGGGAGAGTCAGTTCCATTCCTTGTTCAAGGACCAAATGGGTATTACTCCTCATCAATATGTTTTAGGGAAGCGTATTGATACGGCAAAGCAGCTTATCGAACAAGGTCATCTCACCTTGGGGCAGGTTGCAGAGTTCACCGGCTTTTCAGGTCAAAGCACCTTTACTCATACCTTTTCACGCCTTCAGGGGATGTCACCTTCTCAGTATAAGAAACAATTCGGTTAAATAAGATAACGTTAACCATATATTATTTTGCTTATTTGAGTGTGACTCTGTTTTTGTTTTGTTAATAATCAGAGTTTTTAGCAAAAAACTCGGAGTTTTTGACAAGTAATCTTCTCGAGCTCAAAATACACTGCAAGCCATTGTAGGAAACCTGAAATGATTTCAGGTGTGAGATTGAGGAAAACGCATGTTTACAGCGACTGATGTGTTAAACGCTGAGTTTGTTGAGCAACCGCTTAACGAACTTTGGTCGTTGATCTCGCCACTTTATATGGTGGACGAATCACAATGGCTTGAACAACTTCTGCCATTGGCAATACCAACAGAAACCGAAAAGACTTTAATCGAAGAGAAAACCACTCGATTAATCGAAACGATTCGTGCTGACAAGAAATCAATCCAAATGATTGATGCTCTGCTTTTGGAGTACAGCTTGGATACTCAAGAAGGCATTCTGTTAATGTGTCTTGCAGAAGCTTTGATGCGAATTCCTGATTCAGCGACTGCGGACGCGCTTATTCGTGACAAATTGACGGTTGCTGATTGGAAGTCACACCTTAAAAGCTCCGACTCGGTTTTTGTTAATGCCTCAACTTGGGGATTGATGCTGACAGGTAAAGTTGTTGGCTTGTCTGAGAGTGAAGCACAAAGTCCAGTAAGTGCCGTTAACCGCTTAGTGAATAAAATGTCTGAGCCGGTGATTCGTAAAGCGATGCACCAAGCGATGAAAGTGATGGGACATCAATTTGTTCTAGGACGTAGCATTGCTGAAGCGCAGAAGAATGGTCGTTCAATGCGTGACAAAGGCTTTACCTATTCTTATGACATGCTTGGTGAAGCTGCACTAACGACGGCAGACGCTAATAAATATTTCAAAGATTACTTGATGGCTATTGAAGCGGTAGGCAGAGATGACTACGCAAAAGACGTGAGCCCAGCGCCTTCAGTTTCTATCAAGCTATCTGCTCTTCATCCTCGTTATGAAGTAGCAAACGAACAGCGCGTGCTGACAGAGCTTTATGACACTTTGCAACAGTTATTGCGTCGTGCGGTAGAGCTAGATGTTGCAATTACGATTGATGCTGAAGAAGCGGACCGCTTAGAGCTATCTCTAAAACTGTTTGAGAAGGTGTATCGTAGCGAGCTTGTGCAAGGGTGGGGTAAGTTTGGCCTTGTTGTGCAAGCGTATTCTAAACGAGCGCTTCCAGTACTTGTTTGGTTAAATGGCTTAGCGAAAGAGCAGGGTGACCTTATTCCGCTTCGTTTAGTGAAAGGCGCGTATTGGGATAGCGAAATTAAATGGTCTCAACAGGCTGGTTTTGCTAACTATCCTGTCTACACGCGTAAAGAAGCAACGGATGTGGCATATCTAGCATGTGCTCGATTCCTATTAAGCGCTAACGTTCGTGGCAATATCTTCCCTCAATTCGCTAGTCACAATGCTCAAACGGTTACATCGATAGCTGTAATGGCTGAGCATAAAGATTTTGAATTCCAGCGCCTACACGGTATGGGTGATTCTTTGTATAACCATGCGATGGAAGCCTATCAACAATCAGTGCGTATCTATGCGCCTGTAGGTAGTCACAAAGACTTGCTACCTTACCTAGTTCGTCGTCTTCTTGAAAATGGTGCAAACAGTTCTTTCGTTCATCGTTTGGTTGATGCTCGCTGCCCAGTTGAGACACTAACTCAGCACCCTGTCGATATGCTCAATGCGTTCGATACATTAAATAATACTCAAATTCCGCTTCCTCCAGCTGTATTCCCTGAGCGTAAAAACTCAGCCGGAATCAATGTGGATATTGAAAGTGAAGCAAAACCATTTGAGCACGAAGTGGAAAGCTTTCTGAATAAGCAGTGGTTGGCAGGACCCATTATCAATGGCACATTCCACGCCGAAAGCATGATCAAGGAACATGTGAACGTTGAACAAGTCACAGCGCCTTATGACCGTCGTATCAATGTAGGTCAGGTCGCTTTTGCAAACCTTGATCATGTTTCCGAAGCTATCGAAGGCGCTGAGGCAGCATTTGCTGATTGGAGTAAGACGTCTCCAGAGGCGAGAGCAGAAAAACTTGAAGCTTTAGCTGACTTACTTGAAGAGCATTTGGCTGAGCTTGTTGCTCTTTGTCATCAAGAAGCAGGAAAAACCATCCATGACAGTATTGATGAAGTTCGAGAAGCAGTCGATTTTTGTCGCTATTACGCAAAACAAGTCGACGCACTTGGTGAGTTAGCATTACAAGGCTTCGATGGCCAACAGCGTATCGTGACACGTCGTGGTCGTGGTGTGTTTGTTTGTATTAGTCCATGGAACTTCCCATTGGCAATCTTTTTAGGTCAAGTGACAGCAGCCCTGGTTGCAGGAAATACAGTTGTTGCAAAACCAGCGGAGCAGACCAGTCTGATTGCAGCACGTGCAGTTGAACTGATGATTGATGCTGGTTTCCCTGCGGGAACTATCCAGCTATTAACGGGGCGTGGCGCTGAAATTGGTTCGGCATTGACCTCTCACCCAGCGATTGCGGGTGTAGCATTTACTGGCTCAACTGCGACGGCACAACGAATCAATCAAACATTGGCAGAACGTGATGCGGCTCCGGTACCGTTTATTGCGGAGACTGGCGGACAGAATGCAATGATAGTTGATAGTACTGCACTACCAGAGCAGGTTGTTCGTGATGTGATTCGTTCAGCGTTTGCATCAGCAGGTCAACGTTGTAGTGCGCTACGTGTTTTATTCGTCCAAGAAGATATCGCAGATCGCATCGTTGCGTTGATTCAAGGTGCTATGCAGGAGTTGAGTGTTGGTAAACCTTATCTCCATTCAACAGATGTTGGCCCAGTTATCGATGGCACAGCAAAATCGAAATTGCTGGCGCATATTGAAACAATGGCAAACAGTGAGAAAAAAGTCGCTCAATTGGCGTTAACCGAAGAACATGACAACGGAGACTTCGTTGCTCCAACGGCTTTTGAAATTGGTGATATTTCTTGTCTCAAAGAAGAGCAGTTTGGTCCGATCTTGCATATTGTTCGTTTTAAAGCGAATGAACTGACCCAAATTGTTGAGCAAATTAATAACACGGGATTTGGTCTTACGATGGGTATTCATAGCCGCAATGAAACGACTTATCGCTGGATCGAGAAACATGCTCGTGTGGGCAACTGTTACATCAACCGTGATCAAGTTGGCGCGGTTGTAGGGGTTCAACCGTTTGGTGGTCAGGGCCTTTCAGGTACTGGACCTAAAGCGGGTGGTCCTCACTACCTTTACCGATTTACTCAAACGCAGTTTTCTTAATTTGTGAGCAAGGAGAAATAGTATGGTTCATCAAGTAACACGTTTTTCTGATGCTTTTTCAGCGTGGGAAAACTGGAATCTGACCAATTTTGATTCTAAGAGTGAGTCTTTGCTCGCTTTTAAACAGGCATTACAACAAGTAAAGCCTGAGTTAGCGTCTGTGGTTTCTTACCATATTGAGCAAGCGTCAGCATTGTTGGCGCAAACGCATCAATTAGTAGGTCCAACAGGGGAAACTAACGAACTTTACACCGCAGGACGTGGTGTGGCACTTGTGATTCAGGACAATACACAAGAGCAAGCTAAACAAGCTGTTTTAGCACAGTTAACTGCTGCGCTGATTTCAGGCAATAGCGTTATCTTATGCAGTGATGACGTTGAGTTTAGCCAAGTATTGGAGGCTGCTTATGTACAGTCTTCGCTTCCTACAAACCTAGTACAATTTGCCGCGTTAGATGCTTACCATCAGCTACTTGATTCGGATGTACGTAGTGTGGGCTATGTAGGAAACCCTGAGGTTGAAAGGAGTATCAACCGACAACTAGCAAAACGTTCAGGCGCGATTGTGAGTCTAACGTCTGAAACGGATCTTATGAGTATTCCTGTCGCTCATGATCCTCATTTAGTGCTGAGGTTTATTACCGAACGCACAAGAACAATAAATATAACAGCAGTGGGTGGTAACGCGACCTTGCTCGAGCTTGGTAGCGAGACCCACTAATCTTCATTGTTTTGCCCCCACTTAAGGGGGCATTCAGGGAAGGCGATCTTTCAAAAGAGGACAAATCAAATGGAAAATAGCTTTGCTATTACAACCACGTTTATTGCATATCTGATCCTGATGCTTGCAATTGGCGTTATTGCTTATCAACGAACGAAAAGTTCAAGTGACTACTTCTTGGGTGGTCGTTCGTTAGGCCCTTGGCCAGCAGCGCTTTCAGCAGGTGCATCTGATATGAGTGGTTGGTTGCTACTTGGCTTACCAGGCTACGCATACGCTGCCGGTATTGAAGCATTTTGGCTAGCTGGTGGTCTATTAGTTGGTACGTGGCTAAACTGGTTAATTACAGCGAAACGCCTACGTACTTACAGTATTACAACGGATGCGCTGACTCTTCCGGAGTTCTTATCGCGTCGTTTTAATGACAATTCAAAGATGATTCAGGTAATTTCTGCTTTCTTCATTCTTCTATTCTTCCTTTTCTACACAAGTTCAGGCTTGGTAGCTGGCGGAAAATTATTTGAAACAGTCTTTGGTCTAGATTACACCACTGCGGTGATTATCGGTACGGTTTGTGTTGTATCTTACACGTTGTTTGGTGGTTTCTTAGCGGTATCGTGGACCGATTTAGTTCAAGGTTTGTTAATGGCAGCGGCTCTACTTATCGTACCTATCACAGCGATGGAAGGTGGCTTAGGTCAATTAAGTACTGATCTTTCGGAGATTAACCCGCAGCTTCTGACACTTTGGAATGATTCTAAAGGTGAACCACTATCAGCAATCGCGATCATTTCATTGGTTGCATGGGGCTTAGGTTACTTTGGTCAGCCACACATCTTGGCTCGTTTTAAAGCGTCACGCTCAAATAAAGATCTAACGACTGCTCGTCGTATTGCTGTGATCTGGACTGGTTTGTCAATGGTTGGTGCAATGCTGGTAGGTCTTGTGGGTCTGATTTACGTAAACAACTCAGGCATTAGCGTGGACGATGGCGAAAAGATCTTCATGCTGCTAGTTAACTCGCTATTCCACCCTGTCGTAGCAGGTATTCTACTTGCTGCTATTCTAGCCGCAGTGATGAGTACAGCGGATTCTCAACTGTTAGTATCATCTTCTGCTCTTGCTGAAGACTTTTACAAGCAAGTGTTTAAGAAAGATGCAACATCAGAAGAGATCGTAATGGTAGGTCGTGTTGCCGTTATCGGTATCTCAATTGTTGCTCTGATTCTAGCAATGACACCTGACAGTTCTGTTCTAGGCCTTGTTTCTTATGCTTGGGCTGGTTTTGGTGCTGCGTTTGGTCCGGCTTTGGTACTGAGCTTATATTGGGAACGTATGAACCGTAATGGTGCTCTAGCAGGTATTCTTGTTGGTGGTGTTACGATTGTTGTTTGGAAACAATTGTCTGGTGGTTGGTTCGACGTATATGAAATCGTACCGGGGATCATCTTATCTGCATTGTCTATCGTAGTTGTAAGTATGGTGACCGGTGAGCCAGAATCAACGGTTAAGTCGCAACATGCAACATTTAAAAAGCAGCTTGCTGAACTTGATTAGTAAGTTTTAGCTCCTCAATTAAAGCCCTGCCAAGCGGGGCTTTTTTTGGATTTGTCGAAACTGATAGCCTACCACTCACAAAAAGTGTGTATATTAATTGAACAGAGGTCACAGTTTATTAACTAAATTATGAGTTGTGGGAACTCTCCCTTACATAATGTGTCGACTATCAGGAACACTGATTTTAAACGGAGAGAAAACCATGCCACATATGCACTGTCACTGCTGTCACAAAAGCACCCCACATAAGATTGTTTTAAAGCGTTGTGAGGCCCAGCAAGACTCAGTGATTAAGTCTATGGCACGTTTTTTTGCCACAGTGTTCCAAGGTGATCATTACGTCAAAATGGAAAAGCAGGCTTTTTGTCGAGCGTGCAATACTCAGACAGAATTTGTCTCGCAGCAGCAAGGTTCATTTTCTGGTGTGAAAATCGCTTAACCTTCACAAAACTTCCGTAAATATTGGCGAAGATGTAAGTACTAAAGCACTTTTATTTTAAGATAGTGTTTTCATACTCACGTTTAATTATGAGTCGCTAATGGAACTAGACAGAATCGACCGAGAAATTCTCCGTGCCTTAAACCTCAAAGGTCGACTTCCAATTGTTGAATTAGCTAAGCAAGTTAATTTAACCACTTCCCCTTGCTCTGATCGTGTTAAAAGATTGGAAAAAGAAGGCTATATCAAGGGTTATCACGCAGAGCTAAACCCAGAGAAGTTGGGATTGGATGTGCAAGTATTCATTCATATCCGGCTTGACCAAACCAGCTTTTCAATTTTTGAAAAATTTGCTGAAGCGGTATCGGATATGCCTGAAATTGAAGAGTGCTATTCACTTTCTGGAGACTTTGACACAATGATTAAGGTCAGAGTCAAGGACATGAAAGCGTATCAAAATTTTATGTCGACGAAACTTGGAACCTTACCAGGTGTGATCCAAACTCGTAGTGAAGTGGTCATCGAAGAGCATAAAACTAGTTTTGGTGTAAACGCCGACCTCATTGGTAAGTTATAAGAAAGGGAAGCAGATAGCTTCCCTTTATATTCTTACGCGACAAATGATGACGCGATACCTATCAACCCACCAAAGACGCCGCCCCACACTACAAGCCAGCCTAAGTGCTCTTTAATCATCTTCTGTACCATCTCTTTGACCAAACGTGGGGTCAGTTCATTAAGACGTTGATCGATGATGTTTTCTACATTGCTTCGGATTTCATCCATCATTGCAGGCGCTTCAAACTGTTCTTTAAGCGCGTCTTTAATGGTATCACTTTGGCTCATATCAATGATCGCCGTTTGCATTTTCTCTACAAAAGGTTGTTTTAGTGGTTGTAAGGCTTCAGTACCACCAAACATAGCCAGCATTCCCCCAAATTGTGAGTTTGCAATGACGTCTACCAAAGAATCAAATGTAGGATTGAAGTCGATTTTCTCAATGACAGGCTCAAGGTTTAAACTTTTACCTCCAGCCATTTCTTTGCTCAAAAACTTGTCGATGTTTTCTTGAGTAAAGAACTGTTCCATCATTAAGTTCTTGATCGCAGCTTTAAACTCCTCGAATCGAGCCGGTATCACGCCAGAACCATAAAGCCCAGGTACTTTTTCAAATAGCATATGGATGGCAAGCCAGTTAGTAATCGCGCCGGAAAAGGCGAACAAGCCTGCATAAAAGGCTATTTGGTTATCTGTTTGGTGACCGCCTGCGAGAAGTACTAGGGCGATAACGTTAGTGATTAAGCTCTTGTTCATTGAGAATTCTAAAGGAGTTATTAACGAAAACGGGAGTATATAACATCTCAGCGAAATTGTGACAAAACAAACATGTACAAGGGTGAGTAGCTTGGGTTTATAGCTGTCAGGAATAATCGTTATTCTTACACGCTATGTGACGTTGTCTATGATAGTGACTCCCGTGCCCAAAAGTTAGGGCTCACTTTCAACCCTTACCATACTAGTGAAATAACATGTGCTATCTAAGGCTTTATAAAAAACGTCGCAGCCATCCATTTCTTACCACTATTGTCAGTGCTGCTTTGCTAACAAGTTCACCTATCTATGCCAGTGGGATTTTTCTCCAAGAGGCGGTGGTTGCGAACGCGGGTACAGTCGGAGCAGGAGATGGCGTTTATACCAAATCTGCTGCAGCCATGTGGGCTAATCCAGCCACCATGTCAGGAATGGGCAACAGCAAAACCACCGTTAACGCCATGGCTTTCGATTTAAAAATGGATTATGCCGATAACCAAGGTCAAGGGGATGCGAGCGGGCATACGATTATGCCTTCCGTTGGCCTCTTCTATGTTCAGCAATTTGATGAAGATTGGCATTTTGGTATTGCGCTAGGAACTGTAGGTGGCTCTAGTATCGATTATGGCCAAGATTGGGCGGGTAGTTTGCTTATGAGCGACATTACGCTCACAGCACTGCAAGTTAATCCTTCAGCAAGCTACAAGGTTAACGAGCAACTATCATTAGGCATTGGTGCGCAGTTAAGCTGGGCATCATTAGAAATGGGGATGCTCAATGGGCAGGCCAATCTTGATGAGGATGCAGATTGGGCTTATGGCTTTAACCTTGGTGCAATGTATCAACTCAATGAATCTCTAGATGTTGGTTTTAGCTTCCGATCGAAATTGGAGCATGATTTTTCCACCTCGCTTTCTGGTCCGTTAGCTCAGAGTCCCTCTGTGGCAACTGATATTGTTGTTCCTGCAATTTATGATGTTAGTGCTCGTTATACGGCGACTGACAAATTGGACGTATTGACCAGCGTACAATTGCACCGTTGGAGCGAATGGGATCAAACTACCTTCAATATGGCTAATAACGTGAGCCCGAGTATTGCGCGTAACTGGGATGATGTTTGGAAGTTGGCGGTTGGATTAGATTATCAGCTCTCTAGCAATTGGAACCTCAAGACGGGGTTCTCTTACGAAAGTTCACCTCAGGATGATCCGAGTTATCAATGGGTCGATTTGCCCGTCGGTAAGCAATATCGTTACTCAGTTGGGGCATCGACAAATTGGAATGATTACACGGTCGATCTATTCTACGAGTACGCGGATTTAGGTGATGTCGATATGTATTTTGATGGACTGACACAAGCCAATTTAGGTCAATTGGATGGCACTTTCTCTGGTCAAATCCACTTTATTGGTGTGAGTGTGACATATTAACCATGAACGCTCTTATAGAAGGAGTGAGGCGTTATGCCTCACTTTTCTTCTGTTGTCACAATAGCGCGATGCACCTTTTCGGGTAAGTTAGTTTTTGTTCCTGTCTTGAAATCAAACATAACGCACGTCGCTTTTCCTATTGTCGCTACTTTGCCAAGTTTCTTACTAACGATCTGGTATTCCATAGTAAAGCGATCCTCTTGTAGTTCAATAACACGTGAACCGATTAAGAGCGTATCAGGGTAGGTAACAGGTAATTTGTAACGACATTCTGTATGCCCTAAAACAGGGCCAACTTGACTCTCTTTTAAGTTGACGAGTAAGTCTATCTCTTTAAAGTAATCGAGTCGGGCTGTTTCAAAATATCGGAAATAGACAGCGTTATTGACATGCTGCAATGCGTCCATCTCACCCCATGCAACTTGAACTTCCGTGATAACAGGGAATCCTTTAAGCAATTCATCCATAGTAGCTTAGCTCTCCTTTATGTTGAGTAAATATACTAATTGAAAGGCAGCGGATTAAGTTGCTAAATGTTACAAAGTTGTGATCTTGATTCGTTGCGCCCTGAAACAAGAAAATAAGGGGTGGTGGTGACTAGTTGTCATAGGGAACGTCACTCAATTTCCATATTTCGAGCGTATGCGCTGTGTCATAACATTCACCTAATAAGATTTGATATTTAGGATCGTATGGATCACCGATATACGTCGTTCGGATGAGCTCGCCAGTCTTCATATCGACTTGGGTGACAGTTCTCCCTTTGAAGTTTTGCAAAATAATGAATTGTTCACTTTGATAAACGAGTTGCTCTCTGTAAAACCAAAACGTATCTGCAGAGTGTAAGAGCTTACATTTAAGAGGAATAGAGCTCGACTGGCCAGTGTCTGGGTTAGTTAGCAGTAACATGTATAGTAATAAGGTGCTCATAGCATCATCCTTGTCCACCTTAGAAATTAACTTAAGTATAGGTAAGGGGCGCAAGTTTGGTACTGCCTTTTTACGGGGTAAAATAAAGGGCCGTTATGGCCCTTGTAGTGAAAATTAAGTGCGGTACTGTTTGAGTACCTCCGCAAGTGATTGCGACGCTTGGGTTAAACTAGCGACACCTTGAGATGATTGCTCTGCGACACTTCTAATGGTGTTAGATTGAGTTCGAATATCACTGAGTTCCGATGCGATGTCATTGGCAACAGCGCTTTGCTCTTCTGCCGATGTAGAGATCTGAATACTCATATCCATCAAGGATTTAGCGGATAGAGAAATAGCTTGAACATCCTCTCCTATATTGGAAACCAATTCACTACTGGTTTTAGCTTGGCTAACTGTTTGTTCAGTGATTGATGAAATACTGCGAGTTTCAGCCTGTAGCTTTTCGATCATCGATTGGATCTCTACCGTCGCAGATTGTGTTCTACCGGCAAGTGTTCTCACCTCATCTGCCACAACCGCAAATCCTCGCCCTTGCTCACCAGCGCGCGCAGCTTCAATCGCGGCGTTGAGTGCAAGTAAGTTGGTCTGTTCAGAAATTGCGTTGATCGTCGTAATGACTTCATTAATTTGCGTCGTATTGTCCGTAAGGCTTAATACTGACTGAGAGGTTTGTCCAATGTAGTCAGACAGTCGACCAATTTCGTCAATCGCTGATTGCACACGGTGATGGCTATGTTCGATATGTTGAGAGTCACTCTCCGTTTGCTGAGTGGCTTGTTGGGATATGGTAGAGACTTCTTTTGCCGATGCGGTCATTTGTTCCATCGCTGTAGCAACGGAGTCTAGAGAAGAATATTGATGCCCGATTTGTGTTTCACTGAGCTTCATTTCTTGTTCAAATGATGCAGATGTATCACTGAGAGTTGTTGCGTTCTGTTTGACGGTAACGACCAGTTCGGTCAGTGTATCCATTGCTTTATCGAGTGCACAGCCAATGGTGCCGAATTCATCACGTCCAGGATGGAAGCCAAGCCGGGATGTGAGATCACCTTCACCAATACGTTGGGTTGTCGTATACAAAACCCATAGTGCACCGCCTAAGAACGTAGCGACCCAATAACAGAAAACTGCGAATGGAATAGCCCAAAGAAAGCTTGAAACTAACGTGGTAAGGGCATCTGATTCGATATTATCAATATTAGGGTTGGCAAATGTTGCTTGGAAAACCTGTCCGCTACGGTGGGCTGCGGTTACTTGGGCGATTCCTTGGTTATAACTTGGTGCTTTCAATTGGGCGACAGCAGCAACATTGGGTGCATCATAGATGGATGTCACATTGCTATTGGTCATTACACCGGCTAAGTATTGTTCAGCGGCAGAGATTGTCTCACGCTCAATATTGTCTAATGTTTGGTAGTAACGTCCACCGGCAAGCGTAGCGACAGTAACTAAGAATAGCGAAAAAATGACCCAGATTTTGTCGTTTATCGACATCTTAATAAATAAGCGGTCTATAGTACGAAATTCAACTTCTTTCATATTTCAATCCGTTGTGGGTAGTTTGGTTTTTATTATGTAAATGAATGTTTATAAACTTATCGGAATATAAGTAAGAATTATCTGATGAAAGTCTCAGAAGTATGTAACAAGGCATAGTTTTAGGTCTTATTGTGTGATCTATGTCGCTATAAGGTTGGTTTTCTGGGATGGATGTGTATATCCGACTGCTGTGTTGTTAAATTTGGCATATAGCTTGCTCCATTCCAGTTTGAATTATTTGGAGGAACATATGAAGGTCATCGTAGATAGTCTCGACCACTCGGATGTACTAGCCTTGCTGAGAGAACATTTAGAAGATATGAATGCGACGTCGCCCCCTGAGAGTGTCCATGCGTTAGACGTTTCTTCACTTAAAGAGCCTTCCGTTACTTTTTGGAGTGGTTGGCAGGGTGAAGAATTATTAGGGTGTGTCGCTTTAAAATCTCTTGATGCAGAGCATGGTGAGCTCAAGTCTATGCGCACAGCTTCAGCCGCTCGTAAGTCTGGTGTGGGTTCGAAAATGTTGAGCCATGTTCTCGGGCATGCGAAACAAGTTGGAATGAAGCGAGTGAGTTTAGAAACTGGCTCAATGGAGTATTTTGCACCTGCAAGAGCATTGTACGAAAAGTTTGGCTTTGAATATTGTGAACCTTTTGCTGACTATCAGGTTGACCCCAATAGCCAGTTTATGACAATAACGCTTTGATAATAGATACAGAACTAGGGTTGCTCTGCGGTTATTTTCCGAGCGAACAGCTGTGAAGGGGAGAACCCCGTCACCATCATGGTGCCTGATAGCACCAAAGTGGTGCCAACAATCGTATTCCAGCCAATAGGCTCATCGAGTATTAACCATCCCCACAGAATACCGAATACTGGAATCAGAAACGTAACGGAGAGAGCTGATGCGGCACCTTCGTCGGCAACTAAGCGGAAGTAGAGAAGGTAAGCGGCACCAGTACAAACAACGCCTAAGGCTATGACTGATAGTATCTCGTGCTGGCTAGGTTCACCGCGCATTGGTATGAATGGCAGTAATGGCAAAATGATCAATACCGCAGCCCACATGTTTCCGTGTGCATTGTCAAAGGAAGCGACCTTTGGGGCTGTTTTTGTGTAATTGGTTGCAATACCATAGCTACAGGCTGCCATTACGCCAGCTAGAATAGGCAGAGCCGCATTGAAGCCGATGTTAATAGCATCAACCCCGACTAATGTAATCACTCCGCAAACCCCGACAAGCATACCGACGCTGGCTTTTGGTGTAAGGGTTGCCTTATGCCAAAAAATACCGATTAAAGCTCCCCATATCGCAGCCGTAGAGTTCAATACCGATAGTGTTGAGGCATTGAGAGTCTGCGCGGCATAAGCAAAGAGTAAAAAAGGGAGCGCAGTATTAAAGAGGCCTATGATCATGAAGTGCCTAAAATTGGCCCGAAATGCTAGGTGCTTTTTCAGAACGAGTGACACAACAAATAAGCTTATTGCAGCAAAACCGACTCGAAGCTCAATAAGGTAAGCTGGGCCGAACGTGTTTGCGGCAATGCGCATAAATAAGAACGATCCACCCCAAATTGCGGCAAGGCATATTAGACGTAGAAAACTTGCTGTGCTCATAAGACTTCCTTCTATTTTGTAACGACAATGTGAACGAAAGTATCTCGTTAAGCAATAGTAGAAAGGGTTATATATCCGTTTCTGGCTAGTTTTTAATTTTGTCTGATTTTTCACTGAGTGAGAATTGGGCTTACATCAGGTGTCGTCTAATTCGATGTGGATTACTAACCTACTGGTATGTGGGTTTTACAAAAGAATGAACATGAATCTGATCGTAAATATTCAGAAAGGTGTGAGAAAGCATGGTTTTGAACTTGCTACACGTCAGGCGTGGAAATGCGGGATGAAAGCAAACCTTGTCAAGCGCGTTGTCGGTGTTGCGCGAGGCCAAATTGTCTGTGTCATCGAAGGTGTGAGGCCTGAATTATCTACCGAGATAAATAACCCTGTGCACAGTGAAGAAAAGCAAGGCAGATATGTTTTCGTTGGAGGGATTGTTTGGCAACCAAACGACCTATTGGCCCCTGGTTTTCCTGACTTTATGTTTATGCATCTGCGCAACCTGAGCTCAAAGCATAAATACATGACAGATGAAGAATTATTTTTGAACTTAGCCTGAGTATTTGCCGATGATAACTCTATTTCTTAAGTGTTTATTAGGCTCTGCTGCGGTACTTTTGATTGCGTTGCTCTCTAAAAGCAAAAGTTTCTATATTGCGGGCTTAGTACCTTTGTTTCCGACATTCGCGTTGATTGCTCATTATGTTGTGGGCTCAGAGCGAAGTATGGAAGCGCTGAGAGAAACGGCATTGTTCGGTTTATATTCATTACTGCCATATGCTGCTTACTTGATCTCTGTTTACTATTTTAGCTATCGGTTTAGCCTAATGAACACGCTTTCTATGGCAACAGGTGTCTGGTTATCTTCAGCTATGGTTTTACTATTGGTGTGGACGAAAGCGCTGCAAACCGCATAAAAAAGCCTAGGTGTAAAACCTAGGCTTTTTATCAGAACGGGTACCAGAACAGTTCGGTCTCAATCCACCGCTTGGCAATTGCAAGTGCAATTATGATGGCAATAACAAACAAACAAGTTTTGTCATTACGGCCTAGTGGCTTTGCGCTATACCAGGTTCGGCTATTGTGGCGGCCGAATCCACGCAGCGTCATTGCATTCGAAATTTCGTCTGCTCTATCTAAACTAGAAAATATCAGCGGACCAAGAATTTTAGCTACGTTTTGCAAACGTTGGAACAAAGGTGTGTTCTTAGAGATATCTAGACCACGGGCTTGCTGAGCATGCATTATGTTAACGAAATCATTTTTAACTTCAGGTAAGTAACGGAGCGTCAAGCTTACTGCATACGCGATTTTGTATGGAACACCAATCCTATTTAAGCTCGCAGCGAACTCGGTTGGGTGGGTAGTAAATACAAATACCAACGCTATTGGGAACATACTGAAATACTTAAGGGTCACCGTGATTAAATAGAACAGTGTCTCTTGGGTAAGAGAGTAGTTACCTGGTAACTCGACAAGCGGCGTAATCGTTCCGATATATTCGCTTCCTTGTTGCGGGGCAAGGAGGAACATAAACAGCGCATTTAACAGTAATACTGTCCCAGTACCAATCAACAGTGGCTTATAAACTTTAACATGTACTCGAGTCATTTTGAGTAGTGACAGGCCTGCCACGATTAGTGTACAGATAAGTCGCAAATCAAATGTCGTCAATACAACAGTTACCCAAGCCATAAACAGAGCAAACTTTGTAATACCGTTTAGCTTATGAAGTGGGGACTGTGTATCAACGTAGCTGATGCCAAATTTCATTTTAGAAGCGTTCATACAGCGTGACGCTCCTGTTGAATAAAGTATTGCATAAAGCCATTGATATCCGCTTTGCCCATGCGTTTTGCTAAGTCATATAGGCTTGTGGTTGTTAAGCTTGCTTGCTCTAACAAACTTGGCTGACTGAATACTTCGGTCATGGGTGCATCAGCAATCAGTTTGCTATCAGAGATCACGATAGAACGTTCAGTGTATTCGAGCACAAGGTGCATATCGTGAGAAATGATCACAACGGTAATGCCTAGCTCTTTGTTCAGCTTTTGAATAAAGCTCAGCATTGCGGTGTAATTACGATAGTCTTGGCCTGCAGTGGGTTCATCGAGAATGAGAAGCTTAGGCTCTAACGCTAAGATTGATGCGATAGTCACCCGCTTTTTCTGGCCGTAGCTGAGAGCCTCAATCGGCCAGTTACGATATTTACTTAACCCACAAAGTTCCAAAACATCAGACACTTTTTTCTGTATTTCTGACTCACCAAGCCCTTTATTACGCAGGCCAAAAGCAACTTCGTCAAAGATCATATGATGGGAAATCATATGATTTGGGTTTTGCATCACCACCCCAATTTTTTGGCTGCGCTCAAAGATTGATAGAGTCGAAATATCTTGGCCGTCGAGAACAATTGAACCATTGTCAGGGTTGATTACACCCATGATTAGCTTGGTAATAGTTGATTTACCAGAACCGTTTTTACCGAGTATTGAAACGAACTCACCTTGCTGTATGTTAAAAGATACCCTTTCAAGAGCATTCTTTTCTCCATCGTAAGAATAGGTAAGCTCGTTGACAGTTAAGAGTGTCTCATTGTTCTCTGAGTTGGCTGCTTGCACTGTTTGCCAGTTATCAAAATATGGCTGGTATTGTTCTAACGGTAATTGCTCTAATGACGCGCGTTGTTGCTGTTCATCGATAGGACATTTTGCTGCTTTAAGCGCTGATAAATAGAGAGGCTCGCGGATACCATGAGTTTCCAATAGTGGCGAAGCCAGCAGCTCATTTGGTGTCATATCGGCTACAATTTCACCTTGCTCCATTAGAATAACGCGATCAATCGGGCGGTGTAGAACGTCTTCTAAACGGTGCTCAATGATGATGATAGTTTTACCGGTTTCTTGGTGCAGCTGGTCGATGATTTCGATGGTTTTACGACCTGTTTGAGGGTCAAGTGCTGCTAACGGCTCATCAAACAGTAGCGTGTCCACATCGTCAACAAGAATGCCCGCTAAAGACACACGTTGCTTCTGGCCACCGGATAAATCGTGAGGAGAACGCTTCAACATATCTTCTAGTTCAACCATTTTTGCGGTCGACTTAACCAAGGGATACATGTCGATGTTTGACATTAGTTGGTTTTCTAGAGCAAATGCGATGTCTTCACCAACGCTTAGTCCAACAAATTGACTGTCCGTATCTTGTAGTACAGTGCCAATCTGTTCGGTGAAGTGGTGTAATTCGAGCTGTGTAGAATTCTTGCCATTAAGAATAAGCTCGCCTGAACTCTCGCCTTTTATAGCGTGGGGAATTAGGCCATTTAGACATTGGCCAAGGGTAGACTTCCCGCTACCACTTGGACCGATAATGACGATTTTCTCTCCTTTCTCTATCCTTAGATTGATATGTTTTAAGGTCGGTTTATCAAGCGACTCATATCTAAAAGAGAAGTCAGAAAATTCAATTGTCATCGATGATTAAGACTCAGTTAGGTTACGACTTTGTTTGTTACGCTTAGCAACAGATTTTAGGATGAAATAACCTACCACAGCGATAAGTACGGTGTTACCTGCCGCGATAATTGATAGCTGAGTAAAGACTTTTGTAAACGGTTCAGCATAAAGAATGGTATCTAGGAATGCAGAACAGCCATAACCGATGATGTTACCAACTAGCGCTAATACGATAAATAAGGAGAAATCTTTGTGGTTAAACTCACCTTTGGATAGGCGGTTTTGTGTCATCTTAGGGAAACAACCTAGAACCAATCCGACGATACCAGAGCCAAGAACCCAAGTTAACCAGACTCCCCAACCTGCGAATAGGTCAGTAACCCAATGACCAATAAAGCCAACTAAGAATCCTACGATAGGGCCAAATAAAACAGAGAATAGCGCTAAAACAGCCATTGCTGGTTTTAGAGTAGTGTTGGCGAAGACTGGAATGCCGAACATTGGTAAACCACCAATACCGTAAAGTGCAGCACCAATAGCAATCACTACTACGGTTTTTGCCGAAAGATTCATAGATAACCCTTTGTCAAAATCTTTAAAGAACCTGTCTCACAAACGCTTATTTTGATTGAATTTTATTCGCTTGTGAAAATGAGGCGCAGATTATACCTCTTGAGCTTAAATTTGGAAAGCTAACTGTCTAGACGGCCAAAATGTAAGCGCTAGTTGGAAAATACACAGCGATTTCGCCCAGAACGCTTCGCACTGTATAAGGCAGTATCGGCTAAATTTACTTGGTCTGATAGAGCACCGCTCCGATGTTCTGCTATACCGAAGCTGGCCGTTACTTTAATTGTTTGGTTATCTGGTGTTACAAATTGATGTGTCGAGATCAGAGCACGGATATTTTCGGCGATGGTAGACAGTTCGTCTCTGCCGATGCTTGGTAGCAGAATCAGAAACTCTTCTCCTCCAATGCGCCCCACAACATCTTCCTTTCGAGCCGATTGATTAACAATAGATGAAACCTGTTTGAGTACTTGATCTCCAAATTCATGACCATAGGTATCATTCAGAGTTTTGAAATGGTCAATATCGAAGATGATTGATGATAATTTTCGCGAGCTAAATTGACTCTCACCCCATTCAAAAATATGACGTCGATTTGCCAAACCCGTTAAAAAATCGGTGTTCGACAAGTGATAAAATTGCTGCTTTTTTTTACGTTGTTGGTACAAAAGTCCAATGCTTAACGCTAAGACCAAGCACATTGCAGTGATTAACCAAAAGCGAGTTTGGACTTGGTGGTTAAGCTCTCTATTTTCCATCGCGAGACGCTGATTCTCGATCTCAGATTGAAGCTCCTTTACCTTTTGTTGGGTTTGCGATTTATACCTACCGATAGCGTTTGTAGAATAACTTTCTAACCAATGATAAGCGTCTTCATGCTGACCAATAGCGGCATAGAGATCGGCTACTTCTTTTTGTTTGTCTAGGGCGTAGGCCGGAAATGAGACATCTTCTTGCGCATAGTATTGTGTTGCCTTGTCCAGATGCCATTGCAGCTTTGGAATATCTTCGACAACCTTGTAATAATCTGCAAGCACTAAGTGATAAGAGAGTTTACTGTAGCCTGAGTATTCTAGTTGTAGATCCAGCAGTTGTTCTAATCGCCTAGAGGCATCTTCGATTGCGTTCGAATAAGTGTAAAGAGAAATCAGTCCAAGTAGGTTATTGCGCTGTAAGTACTTAGCTTCAATATTTTGTGCAAGCTCTAGGCCTCGTTGATAGTTCAAACTTGCAGCTTGGATATGCCTCTCGCTGTTGTCGACTTTTGACCACTTATAATAAGCGTTAGCAAGGTTATAGTAAGCCACTGCAGTCTCTTGAATGCTGTTATCGTCTATTGCTTGTTTTAGTACTTTCTCTTGGAATTGGATTGCGTTTCCATAGTCTCCGTTAAGGTAATACAAAATTCCTAGCTGACTGTATAAATCTGACACCATTGCTTTATCAACACTGTCTATTAATAGAATATACGCCTCATTAGCGAGTTTTAATGCTTCGTATTGGTTACCTTGTAAGCTTTCTACTGCACTGTACTGCAAGTAAACATAACCTTGCTTATCGTGATTGCCCAAACGTGCGCCATAATTTTCCGCTTTGCGATACCACTGCATGGCTTGCTGATAGTGCTGAGTTGCCTCATAGGCCCATGCTGCGCGAATCGAGAAATCAAAAAGCTCTTTTGTTAATTTGATACTGTTTGGTTCAGGGAGTGAATACTCTTCGATCCACTGTTTACTGTCGGCGTAATTCCCTAACAAATTGTTGCTAGAAACATACAGGTGCGTGTAGTGCAGTTGTTCTGCCGTCGTCAAAGAAGAGTAATGGACGGATTTAACGAGCTTCAACGCTTTTGCCGGTTCTGATAACAATAGATCTCGACTTTTCTCGAGAGTAGGGTGCGCAAAAAGTGACGATGCGAAGAGTGTTGCGCTTATCAATACGAGGTAGGAGATCTTAATCATGCTGTTGAGAAGAAAAATGGGGGATTCTACACAAAAGCCTTCGATTTCATACCGTATGTAGGCCGTATGTGTGAAATAAGTCTCACTGTGTAGTGATGGGAGGCAGGTAAAGGCTATAACGACACCTTTACCTGCCTGAAGAGCGGATTAGTGGTCTAGGTATAAATAGTTTTGCCAGCTTTTCATTCGAATAAGAACCTTACGCATAATCGAAACATGGGTAAACTTATCTGAATAGACGGCTACTTCTACAGCAGTACCAAGAGGTAAGTGGTAATCCGATAAATCATCGGTAATCTTCAACTTGACGAACACTCGTCCACTAGTACGCAGTGCTTCAGTTCCTAACAGTGCTCCACGCGCTTGGAATTGGCTTTCACCGATAGCAGGAAGTGTTTCAACTACTGTACCTTTGAATACTTTACCTGGTAAGGCTCTAAACAAAAACTCGGCTTCAAAACCAGGCTGAAGACGTTGAAGCGAATTCTGCCTAAAGGCTGCGGTATAGAAGACCTCTTCTGTATGAACAAAAGTCATCACAGGCGCAAGTGGCAGTGGGACAGCCATGACACCTGGTCTTAGAGCTAGTTGAGTTGCAAACCCATCTGTTGGTGCTCTTACGATGGTTTGCTCTAAATCAAACTCTGCTTGGCGTAACTCTTCTAATAGGCGTGCTACGGTTGTGTTTTCGCCACCAATCTCAGAATCAAGTGCTAGCTGGGCTTGGTCGACTCTTGCAATAGCAACGTTAACGGCTGATTCAGCAGCCTTGTATGCTTGGCGTCTTGTATCAAGTTGTTGGGCTGTAAACGCACCTTTATCGTAACCACGCTGATAACGGCTATATTCCCGCTTTGCTTTATCACGTTCGGCGATGGCTTTGTTTTTAGCCGCATTTGCTTCTTGAAGAGATGATTCAAGACCTAACGCACCTTGGCTTGCCTCTTTAATTTGTGCTTTCTTCTTGGCCACTTCCGCTTCATAAGGAATTGGGTCAATCGTAAATAGCACATCGCCTTGTTTCAATGGCTTGTTTGCTTCAACAGGTACATCGATTACACGACCTCTAACTCCAGATACTACCGGTGTTGTCGAGTAAACTTGGTTACCAATCTGAGTGAACGGGTGGTTGTAGTTCATCAGTAATATCAATGTTCCAATCAAGACTACACCGCCAAGTACAGCCGTTGGAACAGTCCATTTGTTGAGTGGAATATTGAAGACTTTGAAAATCGTGATACATAATGCTGCATACGTCAGAATGAGTAGTAAATCCATTATTGCTCCTCCTCATTATTCTTACTGTATGTTTGCACCGATTGAGTCGGCTGTTGTTGCTTGAGATCGCGTACTTCTTGTTGCAACTTATTAACTTGATCTATCAGAGTATCGACACGATGATGGATGTCATGTTGTTCTTCCTCGAGCTTTTGGAACCCCCAACCGCGTTCTTTACGCCAAAGCGTCGCCCAAATCCACAGAAATGGCCAAATAGCGTGTAAGGTGAATAGACTTACCCAACCAGCGTAATGGATAGCGTCTTGATGGGGATGCTCGCGCTCTTTAGCTATCTCATAAGGGATATCGTGAATGACGATTATTCCGTAGAAAATAACGAGCGCGACGAAAACAAGAAGTCCGAGTGCAAAATAGTCCAAGAACATATTAACAATCCTTGTTTAATGAAATGGGATGAATAAAGAGTACTGATTATGGTTAACAAAGTATAGCAATAAAAACAACAAATTAGATGGATATCAGTTAAACTTGTTTCTCATGGATGAAACAAGGAATAGGAGGGAATGAATGCCTTCTCAAGGAGAAGTCGCAGCCGTCGGTGCAGCACTAGTTTGGGCGGTAGCAACTTGGATTTATAGCCAGTTTAGCCATCGTTTTAGCGCTCTACAGCTAAATATTGTCAAAGGTGTTGTGGCTTCAGTGCTAATGATGTGCGTTATTCCTTTATCCGTAGATAAAATACCGCCAATTTCGACCATTCATTTTGTCGTGCTTGCGCTATCAGGCGTGATTGGCATTGCTATCGGCGACAGTGCTTACTTTGCTTCTCTTAAACGAATTGGCCCAAATAAAACCTTGCTGCTCGAGTCTCTAGCTCCTCCACTGTCTGGCGTATTTGCCTTATTGGCGTTAGGTAGTGTTTTACCACTCCAAGGCTGGCTAGGTGTGATCATTACGACCTTGGCCGTTTCTCTTACGGTGTTCCACTCTGACGGAACGCCATTAGATTGGCGTGGAGTAGGATTTGGGCTGGTGGCTAGCGTATGCCAAGCTAGCGGTGTCGTGATTTCTCACTATGCGCTGGTTGCTGGAGATTTACCTCCGCTTCTTGGTGCTCTAATCCGCTTGTCTATGGGTGTGGCTGTTGTCATGGTGATAATTGGCTGGGTTGAAAAGAAGCCATATCGAACTATGAAAGAACATCTATGCCAATTGGGGAAAAATGGCTTTATGTGGCTGCTGGCGGCAATTTTTGTCGGTACTTTCTTAGCACTATGGCTTCAGCAAGTTGCGCTGAAACATGCAAACCCTGCTGTTGCACAAAGCTTGATTGCGACAAGCCCATTGTTTATGTTGATTATTTACGCAGCGAAGGGTGAAGCTATTTCGAAACGAGCAATTGTTGGAACAATCACGGCGGTAGCGGGTATTTCTTTGTTCTTCATGAAATAGGAGGGCAATTTGCCCTCTGCTTATTCAGTACAGACTTGATTTCGACCATTGGCCTTTGCGCGATATAGAGCCTTGTCAGCGCGATAGAATGTACGTTGTGTGTTTTCTCCTTCACGATGCAACGTGATGCCAACGCTGACAGTAAGGCCTCGCTCCCCAAGAATGCTTTGCCAACCGAATTTAAAGATCCGTTCACGATAGTTCTCAGCGTGCATTTCGGCTTGCTCTAGCGTTGCACGCTCTAAGATCACCAGAAACTCTTCACCACCAAATCGTACGCACGAAGCTCCTCTAAATTTAAAGTAAGCAGCAAGCTCATGAGAGACATTGACGATGGCTTTATCACCGACCAAATGGCTTAGTTCATCATTGATTGACTTGAAGTGATCAATATCGACGACCATCAAAGAGAATGGCACGTCGTGTAGTAGCAAGTCTTTCAGCTTTACGTCTAACCAGCGGCGGTTGTGAAGTCCTGTAAGAGGGTCAGTAAATACATCTTGCTGAAGCTGAGCTACCGTGTGTTTTTGGCTTTCTGTGGTTTCTTTTAGCTCTTTGTTTTCTTGTTCAGACAAAATCAATTTCAGCTGAAGTTCGAAGCGAGATAGGCGTCGTAGTTGGTTTGCTCCTAACTCACCGATTGGGATCTTTTTCATTAGATCACTTTCGATGCGAAACGCACGCTTTTGATGTTCCAAAGCGCTTTTGTAATCGCCTTTCTGCTCGCTAATGTCGGCAAGTGCGTTTGCCAGTTTCAAAGATAGAATCGGTGAAGCGTATTCTCTTATTCGTTTGTGAGTCGTCTCTAAAATCCAATTTGCGATGTGCGGTTTATTCTCTTGGCTCAAACACACGGCCAGCTCAAGGCGAATGGCATTGGATAGCCAAGCAGAATGAACATTTCCATGTGAATACTGAACGTTGCCTAGACATTGCATCGCAAGGGTAGTTTGGTTGTTGTGACGATAGAGCTTTGATTGATAGAGAAGAATCTGACCGGATAGTACTTTATCGCTAACCAATATGCTGAGCTCTTCACACTCTTTGATAAGGTCAGTGGCTGCCGTCGTACGATTCAGTTCGATGTAACACGCGAGCATGTAGAGCTTGTAACGTAATCTCAAAGAGCGACTACTGATAGCGTGATCAATGCTATCTATCTTTTGGTAATAGCGAAGGGCTCGGTTGTGATCGCCATAGGCATCGCACAAATTCCCCATTCCCAATACCGCTAGTACATATTCATCAATGAATCCGTTATCAACCGCAATGGTAGAGGCACTTATGTATTCATTGAGTGCACCGTGGTAATCACCGTTTTCAATGAGTTTATCAGCAAGCCCGTTACGAACTTCTAATATGAGTTCGGCATCTTCTGGAAGAGATAAATTAGTGAGTGCTTCTTTTAGTTCGTCGATACTAGTTTGATATTGCTTGAGTTCAAAGCGGAACTCAGCGCTGATGATTAAACACTGCGCTTTCTCTTGAGACGTCGTCGCGATGTGTTGTCGAACATGATTCCAAAAAATGAGTGCCTCTTCACCGCTAACGGAAGAAGCGTCTAAGCCGGAATCAGAAATCTTACTCAGTAGTGTTTCCATGCTGCTCTTCCTGTTTCTGGCTTTCTTCGAGTTGTTCTAGGGTAAATGGGAAAGAAAGAATGTCTTGGTAGATGACTTTAGGCAATGAGCTTTTTAAGCCCTTTCTTTGCCAAGGATAAATTTCAATCATTTTGGCCAAAACTTGAAAGACACTGAGAGCGGCTTCCCCTTTGTCAGCGAGCAACAACGCCAAGCGATCGCTGCTGATGCGTGACAGCATATCCTTTTTATTACAAATAGAGTGGGTGAGCTCTGCACAAACATCCAAGTACTTAGATTCTGGGTGCTGAATAATAATGACGGCATGATTAGAGCGTTTGAGTTCAGTCTTAAATAGGATCAGTTGTTCCCACCAATAGGTCTCTGACACCATTTGACTCATCTGTTTCTCTGGATCAAACTCGTGCTGACCGCGAATACGGTTAATGAGTTTTCTCGCTCGTTGTTCTAACTGTCTTTTGGAAGCTCTGGCTTTATCGTTACTGACGCGAGCAGTTTGTTCACGAAGCATTGATGTAGAGTGCTTGCGATACTTTTGGAAAGCTTCAAGTGCGAGTTTAAAATTGCCAGATTCCTCAGCAACTCGTGATTGCTGAAAGCAGATTTGTGAAAGCAATTCACCGTTATCAAACGCGACTGCAGATTGTTCAGCTTGCACGAGAAGTTCAGCGGCCGCATCAGGGCGCTTTCTAAGTAACTCTACTCGGGCGCGGCTAATAAATGAGTGTGTCTTCATCCACACCAAGTTATGCTGCACTGCCAACTCATGAGCTTTGTTGGTCGCTTCTTCCGCATCTTCTATGCGCTCTAGGCCAAGTAGCGCTAAGCCACGAAAATCCCATACTTCGGCTTGCCAAGTATTGTCGCTGTGATGTTTAAGCGCTTCGGTTGCTCCATCTAACACTGAGAGCATCTCGACATAGTTGTTCAGAAGATAATGATCCCAAGCGAGCAGGATACGAGCTTTACCCTCTAGCCACTGTATTCGAGCGTTGTTGGCAACTTTAACTGCAAGTTCATGAGTTGATTTCGCTAACTGGTATTCGTGAGTGATCCTCCACACGTTACCGAGCCCGATTAAGGCTTCAAGCTGGATTTCAACTTCATCAACGAGAGCAGATTGCTCGAGGGCATTTATCCAATATTGCTGCGCAGAGTAATACTTTGCTTGTCCCCAGTAATGTAGGGCATGGATGTGAAGGATTTCAGGAAGTAGATCGTCTGTATCAAGGGCACTAAGTTTTGTTTGCGCCTCTTTGATGTATTTTAAGCCTTTGCGGTAATCCATACTGCACCATGCACAACGTGACATGATGACTAGAGATTGAATCTCGCCTTCAGGGTAGAGGATTTGCACAGAGCGCGCGGCGCACTGTTCAGCTATTGCCCACACCTTCTCGGGCTCAGATTCTATCTTATCCTTAAGCTGTTCAATTTCGACTTCTAAAAGTCGCTGGCTTTTATCCAATGAATCAATCCTTTACCGCTTAGAGTTCATCTTACATTATGGCATTATATGAATAGACTGCAGATGAACACTATAAAAAGTAATAAAACGGCAACTGTTTAAAGGTATCCGTCACATTACTTACTGTTATGACAGCAGCTCGCGCAACGTTAAAGGTGATTGAGTCAACTCCAAGGCTTGTGCGGCTGTCTTGCCGTTCTTATCTTGATAGCACAAATTGTGCCAAGCTCTAAAGATATCAAGCATTGGTAATAGACCACCAGGGCGAAGTTTACGCCTTGGCTCATTGATAAAGCTTTCGAACAAAGTTTGAAAACGGTTTTGGTAAAATTCAGTACGACGAATGGAAGCGCTGCGTAACCAATGCTCAGGCTGGTTGTGGTCTCCTGCTAAATAACAGATCCCTTTGGATGCATTTAGGCCGGAAGTAATGGCCCAGCGATCTCGCCACCACCCCATATGGACGATGTCGATTTTGTTGATACTGTATTCTGGGTTCCAGCCTTGGTCCTCTTCAACGTACATTAGGTCGATATTTTGACGCTGAATTCTAGGCAAGCAGATACTGAGTGCGGCTGAACGTAACACGGGATCTTGAGGAAGGTAGATGGACACTCGGCGTTCTTCTTGGCACAAATCGAGTACATGTAAGAAGTGTGCATACGAAGTATAGGGCGGACGAATAAGCGCACCCTTGGTCGGATAGTTGAAGACAGTTAAGTTGCCCATAGGGTCTTCAACGTTCCCTCGTGCAAGAATTGTTTGATATTGTTGATCGATACGTTCGCGCAATACCGGAGACGGCGGTGGTGCTGGCATATTAGCTTCAGAGGAATGCTCTCTAGAAACAAATCTAGCAGGATACTTATATGGGTCATGATCCACTTCACCCACAGGCTCTTCACTGGATGAGTAATTGACGTGCTGACAAAGGATGTAGCCGCTATGTGCTTCTCCTGTGGCTATCCAAAGAACACCGTTATTGCTCTTTGGTTGAAGCGATACATAGTGAGAGGCTAATTCATAGCTTGCAGCATGGTTAACCCAGCGAGCATCAAACATCGCAAGCTTTCTTCGACATCGACTCGCGATATGATCAACATGGTCGTAAAACGTCTTTGGATTGATTTCTAGCTTTCGGCAAATTTCGCGAACGGAATAGCCCATAAAAAGCAAACCAAGGAGATTTTCTTGAAAGTGGAGCTTCTTGTTGGCACCTGACCATTTATCGACGAAAGTAGATTGGCAGCATTTACAACGATAACGTTGGCGATCGCCGCTGTAGCCGAAGGCATGGTAAAGGTGTTTATGAGTGTGAACGGATAGACCAAAGTTTGTGCAGTCATCATTTCGACATGCAGGCAAACCGTCACTATGGAGGTGTCTTAATCGGTGAAGCTCATTAAGAACTTCCTGATTGTTAAGTAAGGGGGGGAAAGCACCGCACTCCCGACATACCATCGCAGGTCGTTTAGGGTTCGCATGCTGCACAACGTAACGATGTGCGTCACTCAATCCAAAGTTGTCACACGCCAATGTTTTACAAAAGTTGAGCTGTAAACCGTCTGCTTCCTGTGGCAGTTTGCCAGTTGTCACTATCTCCCCCTCGGGATTATTCTGGCCACCAAGTCAGACTTGGTGGCAAATTGAATCAAATTAGATGTTGATTGCTGTTTCTAGAGCAACTTTCATCATGTCGTTGAATGACTTCTGACGCTCTTCAGAACTTAGTTTCTCACCACGGATGATGTGGTCAGATACTGTTAGAATTGTTAGTGCTTTAGCACCTAGGTCTGCTGCTACGCCGTAGATACCTGCAGCTTCCATATCAACACCTAGAATGCCTAGCTTTTCCATCTTCTCGAAGATGTCTGCTTCAGGTGTGTAGAATAGGTCTGCTGAGAATACATTACCTACTTTTACTGGAACTTCTTGAGCGCGAGCTTGATTAACGGCTTCTTCTAGTAGGCCAAAGTCAGCGATTGCTGCGAAGTCGTGGTCATTAAAGCGGATACGGTTAACTTTAGAGTCTGTTGAAGCACCCATACCGATAACAACGTCCATCAGTTTAACGTCGTCACGTACAGCACCACAGCTACCTACACGAATTACGTTCTTTACACCGTACTCAGCGATTAGTTCGTGCACGTAGATACAGCATGAAGGAATACCCATACCGTGGCCCATTACAGACACTTTCTTACCTTTGTAAGTACCTGTGTAGCCGAACATGTTGCGTACGTCACATACTTGCTTTACATCATCAAGAAAAGTTTCTGCGATGTACTTAGCACGTAGTGGGTCACCTGGCATTAGAACTGTTTCAGCGAAATCACCTGGTTGTGCATTAATGTGTGGGGTTGCCATAGTTATTACTCCGGTTTTACTAGCCAATCATTTCTGATTACTAAATATGTTGACTCTCAAAAATCTGTTGAGGCAATACTAGCCTTATATATCGGTGGTCCATGAGAAGTATGTCACAAAAGAGCAGCAATAAAAGCAATTGTTGTTAGTTAATAACTAAATCTGTTGAAAGTAAAATGGCAATCGATTTGCATAAACGTTTGCTTTTTGAAGTGAACCAAAACCTCTGTTAATTCGTAACTTTCTTTGTGTTGTACAAATTAAAAAATTGTACAGTTTTTAATTGTTATGCTAAAACTTATACAAGAAGTCAGATTGTACAGCTTTAGTTGAGCGAGGAATCAGTTATGGAAAATCAAATTAAGATCGGCATTAGCTCCTGTGTATTGGGTGAGAACGTGCGTTTTGACTCTGGGCATAAAATAAGCAAGTTCGTTACTAAAGAGTTAGCTCCTTACTTGGAATTTGTTCCAGTATGTCCCGAGGTTGGCTCTGGGATGACGGTTCCTCGTCCGACTATACGTCTGATTTCTGACGAAGAGCGTATCGCACTCGTCGAGACTAAAGATCAAACCAAGGACCACACCGAGCAAATGGTTCGTTATTCGAAGCAGAAAGTCTCTGATCTAGAGAAAGAGCAACTTCGTGGGTATATTGTGTGCGCAAAATCTCCAACGTGTGGGATGGAACGTGTAAAGGTGTACAAAAAGCACGGCGCAGAAAATGATGGTGTGGGTTTGTACACTAAAGAACTCATGGAGGCGATGCCATGGCTGCCTGTTGAAGAAGATGGTCGATTGAATGACCCTGTACTTAAAGAGAACTTCATTACTCGCGTTTATACGCTTGATGATTTCTATAACTCTATGGGTGCTGAGCCAACTCGCGGAAAAATCGTCGCTTTCCATTCTCGCTATAAACTGACTTTGATGGCGCATCACCCGGAGTCGTATAAAGAGTTGGGTAAGCTAGTGGCGAATATCGCTGACTATGACATTGACGAGTTCTTTCATTTGTACCGAGTGGGCCTAATGCAAGCAGTGGCGCACCGTGCGAGTCGTAAAAACAATTCCAACGTGTTAATGCACCTTCAAGGGTATTTCAAACGAGATTTAGATAGCCCTGCTAAACAAGAGCTGCGTCAGGTGATTGATGATTATCGAGTGGGCCTACTACCTCTGCTTGCACCTCTTACGCTTATTAAACATTATTTGGCTGCTCATCCAGAACCTTATTTGGAGCAGCAAGCATTTTTAGAACCTTATCCACAGGAGCTACGTTTACGATATGGATTGTGAGAAAAAGTTATACGCGATTCGCGAAGTGGCAGAAATTACAGGTGTAAAGCCGGTGACACTCAGGGCTTGGCAAAGACGATACAACCTCGTCCAACCAGAAAGAACAGATAAAGGGCATCGACTTTACACTGATGAGCATATTGCGCTGATCGGCAATATTCAAAGCTGGCTGAGTAAAGGAGTGCCGATTGGCAAAGTGAAGAAACTTCTTGAAGAAAACGGTGAGCTAGGTGAACCGATTGAATCAGAGACGCAGCAATTAGAAGAGCTTGAGAAACTACTAAGTGCTCTATCTGATTTAAATAAAGGTAAAGCAGAGTCGATTGTGAGTACTGTATTCAAAGAGTATCCGCTTGAAATAGTTGAAAAGCAGTTTATTCAGCCAGCTTACAGTGCATTGAGTGTAGTTCGATATGCTCTAAGAGTTTTACAAGTCGGGCTGCTCGATTCGATTATCGTATCGAGGCTAACTGCAATCATTGAATCAGAAAATAAAGCTGCTCGTTCGGGTAAATGCTTAATAGTGAGTTGTGATTCTAGCAGTAACGTTTCTTCAAGGCTGTGGGCGTTGAAGCTATCCGAACAGGGCCGCCAAGTGGTTATTGTTGATGGTATTGATGACTTCTCTGGTTTGATTGAACATGAAGGGTTGAACAAGTTTCAAACATTAGGCGTTTTTAGTTCTCGCCCGCTGAATGCATCGCAAAAGAGTTCACTAGAGAAAGTGAAGCAGTCTTTTCAAGGTGACTTTATTGGCTCCGAATTTGTAAGCGTTGTATAGAGAGACTTTCTAATGAAGATAGTTTGGTTTCGCCGGGATTTACGTGTTGACGATAATTCCGCGTTAGTTTCTGCGATAGAGTCAGAAGAACCTGTTGTCGCTGTTTATATCGCGACGCCCCAGACATGGCGCAACCACAATCATTCAGCAATTCAAGCGGATCTCATTTTCAGAAGGTTGATTGCTCTTAAACATGAACTTGCGGAGCTTAACATACCACTGTATTACGCGCAGGTAGACACTTTTTCTCTTTCTGCACAGCTCATTGCAAATCTCGCTCTGGAGGTTGGGGCAAGCTCTGTGAGTTTAAACAAAGAGTATGAGTTCAATGAACGAAACCGTGACGGCGAGTTGTTACATCTTCTGAGTCATGCCCAAATTGATGTACATGCTTTTGATGATAAATGTATCTTTCCTCCTGGTTCGGTTAAGAACAAACAAGGTGAATATTTCAAGGTATTTACTCCGTTTAAACGTGCCTATCTAACCAAACTTTACCAATTGTCCTTTGTAGTCAATAAACCGCGCGCATTAAATCAACAGGCAGTCCTTAACTCTGAATTGGTAGAACTCTTTAACGAAGAATCTGTGTTTGATTACCCAAGAGAGCCCAGCGAACATTTCCCAATTGAACGAGAAGAGATCATTAGAAAGCTGAGAGACTTTGTTGCAAACAATGCCGAGGCTTATTCTGACCGACGAGACTTTCCTGCTATAAACGGTACAAGCTCTCTTTCTTGCTACCTTGCGATTGGCGCACTGTCCGTAAGGCAATGCATGGCGAGACTGATGCACCAACAACCCTTACCAGTGGAAGGTGGACGTGAAGTGTGGCAGAGCGAGTTGATTTGGCGTGAGTTTTATCAGCACTTGATTTACTTTGAACCAAAGTTATCGAAAGGCCATAGTTTTACACCGTGGGGAGATAATTTGGTTTGGCGGAACAATCCAACAGATATAGAAGCTTGGAAGCAGGGCAAGACAGGATATCCCATTGTGGATGCAGCTATGGCGCAACTCAATCGTACCGGTTGGATGCATAACCGCCTTCGCATGATCGTTGCCAGCTTTTTAGTGAAAGATTTACATGTTGATTGGCGTATTGGTGAAGAGTACTTCATGTCTAAGCTGATTGATGGCGATTACGCGGCGAATAATGGTGGTTGGCAATGGTGCGCATCAACGGGTTGTGACGGGCAACCTTACTTTAGGATCTTTAACCCAGTGACTCAGGGAGAGAGGTTTGACCCTAAAGGCGAATTTGTTCGCGAGTGGTTACCTGAGTTAAGGCAAGTGCCCGACAAAGTTCTCCATAAGCCGTGGCATTGGTCAGAGTCCAATTTTCTGAGTTATCCTGCGCCGATAGTTGATCATAAGACCGAAAGAGAGATAACCTTAGGCCTTTATAAAGATGCTAAGGAAAAAGTCGATGGTGCGTAAGTTTATCGCGCTACTTGCATGTTTTAGTACAACTGCATTTTCAGCAACTTATGAGTTGCCAGCGGAAGGAAGTAGTATTGTTGGTCGTACCCAGTATCACCAAGTTCAAGAAGGTGATACCTTGGCAAATATTGCGAAACAATATGATGTTGGTTTTCTCTCTCTTATGGCGGCTAATAAAGGTGTCGACCCATTTCTGCCAGAAGTCGATTATGTTCTTACTATTCCTACACAGATCATATTGCCTAATGTAGAGCGCGAAGGGATTGTGATTAACTTAGCTGAACTGCGATTGTATTACTTCGAGCCTGAATTAAACCAAGTGCATATTTTTCCTGTAGGCATTGGCCGAATTGGGCGAGATACGCCTGAAATGCAGACTACCATTAGCCAAAAACGTCCCAACCCTACTTGGACGCCACCTACATCGATTAGAAAAGAGTACTTAGCCAAAGGGATTGAACTACCTGCTGTTGTGCCAGCAGGACCAGAAAACCCGCTAGGGGAATATGCGCTAAGATTGGCTTACGGTGTAGGAGATTACCTAATCCACGGAACAAATAAAGATTTTGGGATTGGTCTTCGTGTGAGCTCAGGGTGCATTCGAATGGATCCAAAAGATATTGAGTGGCTATTCCCTCAAGTCAAACTGGGCGAAAAGGTTCGCGTCATTAATGAGCCGATCAAAGTAGCGTTAGAGCCGGATAGAAGTGTGTTCTTGGAAGCACATGAACCGTTAACCCGCAGCGACGGTGTTAAGCAAACTCTTGTCGTACCTCAAGAATTAACGTGGTGGTTGGAAGAATTTGAACATTCTGATGTAAAAGTTCGAGCAGCCATTCTGGCTCAAAATGGTGTACCAATCGAAGTGGTAGCACCAAGTTTTATCAATTAACTACGAATAAAAAAAAGGGGCTAATTAGCCCCTTTTTTCAGAATTTAACGCAATTACTTAGTGTAAGACTGAGCAATGTTGTCAATGCGCTCGTTTGCACGTGCCGCTTCTTCTTGTGCAGCCATAGCAGCATCGCCAGATTTACCGACTTCAGCTTGTAGAGCTTGAACGTCCTGGCTTAGTTGACTAACTTGATTGCTTAGCTCATCCAATTGTGCTGTTGTCGCTTCGTCTGGACCAGACGCACAACCCGCTAGTAGAAGAACAGAAGATGCAGCAGCTGCGATCAACATTTTGTTCATAAAGAACTCCTTGCATGTATAAGTATCAATAAAATGTCCTATGCGTTCTATATCGTATAGTGACGAGATCAGTGTAGCTCCAAAAAGGGTGTTCCAAAAGCACCGAAAAGTCAAAAAAACCCAAGTTTTTAAGTAATTATCAAATAAGTTGACCAAAGTCTCATTGATGAGAGCAATAAATGTATGTGCCATAGCAAACTATTTGTGTTGTTTCATCGCATAACCAGAATATTTTCTGTGATCTCTATCCTCTTAATAGGAATCCAGTTATCATAGCCTGTTTTTGAAATTATTTTTGTTGCTGGTGGTGCCAAAGTAACCACTAGTAACTCTCAGCCATTGAATGGAGAATACTTTGTATTTTAAAGATTTAGGTTTAGACAATCGCTTACTTAAGAACTTGAAGCATTTTGACTTTAAGAAAGCGACAGAGATCCAGCAGAAAGCGATTCCAGTCGCTATTGCAGGTAAAGATCTGTTGGCTTCTTCAAAGACGGGTTCTGGCAAAACTTTAGCCTTTGTTCTTCCTATGCTTCACAAGTCTCTAAAAAATAAAGCGTTTTCTGCAAAGGATCCAAGAGCGGTGATTCTTGCTCCAACGCGTGAGCTAGCGAAACAAGTTTACGGTGAATTGCGTTCAATGCTTGGTGGTTTGTCTTATGACGCAACCTTGATTGTTGGTGGTGAAAACTTTAATGACCAGGTAAAAGCGTTACGCAAATACCCTAAGTTCATTGTCGCAACACCAGGACGTTTGGCCGATCACTTAGAGCATCGCTCTTTATTCCTTGATGGCCTTGAAACTCTTGTGTTAGATGAAGCTGACCGCATGTTGGACCTAGGTTTTGCTCCAGAGCTTCGTCGTATTCACAACGCGGCTAAACACCGCCGTCGTCAAACTCTTATGTTCTCAGCAACATTGGACCACGCTGAAGTTAACGATATTGCTTTTGAGATGCTTGATGCACCTAAACGTATTGCAGTTGGCGCTGCGAGTGAAGAACATAAAGATATCACGCAGAAATTCTACCTTTGTGATCACCTAGATCATAAAGAAGCGATTCTGGATCGTATTCTGGAAGAAGCTGAATATAAACAGCTGATTATCTTTACGGCAACCCGCGTTGATACAGAGCGCCTGACTCAGAAACTGAATGAGAAGAAGCTGAAAGCTATCGCATTGAGCGGCAGCCTCAACCAGACTCAACGAAATACGATCATGAGTCAGTTTGAGCGTGCTGTGTTTAAGATTCTTGTTACGACTGATGTTGCTTCCCGTGGTCTTGATATTGCCAACGTCACACACGTCGTTAACTTTGATATGCCTAAGCACACAGAAGAGTACGTACACCGTGTAGGTCGTACTGGCCGAGCGGGTAATAAAGGTGATGCGGTATCACTGGTTGGCCCTAAAGATTGGGATAGCTTTAAACGTGTGGAAACATACTTACAGCAAGACTTATCGTTCTCTGAGCTAGAAGGCTTACAAGGTAAGTTTAAGGGACTGCGCCCACGTAAGCCGGATTACCGTAACAAAGGTAAAGCTGGCCAGAAAGCGAAACCACAAGCTAAGAAAGCACCGAAGAAGCCAGTTAAGCGCGATAAAAGCTTCCACCAGAACGTGGCGGTGGGTGATTCAGTATTTATTCCAAAGAAGAAAGTCGCACCTAAGGTCGATGACGAGTAATCTAAGCGTAGAATTTAAAAAGGGTTGCCAATTGGCAACCCTTTTTTGTTTAGGTACTAGTTGATTTAAACTTTGAAGAAGCCTAGTTGCTGTTTTTGGTTTTCAGCCAAATTAGATAGCTCTTGGCTTGCAGCAGCAGACTGAGTGATACCTGTTACATTCTGACTCACAAGCTCGTAGATGTTACCTAGGTTCTTGTTGATATCAGATGTGACTTGTCCTTGCTCTTCAGACGCAACAGCAACTTGAGCATTTAGAGAGGTCAGCTCTGAGATAGAGCTACTGATATTGTTTAGCGACTCACTGACCTGAACCGCTTGAAGTTGGTTCTGTTGCAGCATTTCTAAACTTGTGGTCATGCTGTTATTGGCAGTTCCAGATTGACGTTGCAACTCTTCAATAATCGACTGTATCTCTTTTGTTGATTCTTGTGTTCTAGCAGCAAGCATACGAACTTCATCTGCAACAACAGCAAACCCTCGTCCACTTTCACCGGCACGTGCGGCTTCAATCGCAGCATTAAGCGCTAATAAGTTGGTTTGTTCAGAGATACTCTCAATAACCTCAATGACTTTACCGATTTGTTCCGATTGGTCTTGTAGGCTATTTACGACATTGGCCGCTTCTTCAAGCTGGTCGGCCATCTTGGCACTGGTTTGAGTATTTTGTTCGAAAATAGCTAGGCTTTCTCGAGCAAGCTTATCGGCATTTGTTGAGGCTGCATCTGCTAGGTTGGCATTTTGCGTGACTTCGGCAGCCGTACTTTCCATTTGGTTAATGGCAGAGGCCACTTGCTCAACTTCGTTTTTCTCTTGATCCGAGTTCGCACTTGATTGTGTCATGACGGCTGCAAGTTCAGTTGATGCAGAAGCAACATCCACACTTATACGAACCAATGAGTCTACCGTTTCCTTTAGCTGCACTGTTGTAGAGTTGAAGTCACGAGAAAGGGCAGTGATTTCATTGTTGCCTTCTTCGACAACACGCACTTTTAAGTCTCCTTGAGCCAACTGTTGCATTGCTGTTTGTAGCTTCTTAATCGGGGTAACAATAATACCAGCAAGAACCCAGCTGATAATGAAGGCGAGCAGTAACACTAAAGATAATCCGATAATTGAGCTGGTCATTACCGTTGAGTGTATTTCACTGTTTTGTTTTACGCCCTCGATAGCCAAGGTATTCAGTTTGCTCGATAGAGCTTTAATGCCTTGAACCATCGCTTTTCCTTTATCACGATAAACAGAAGAAGCTTGGTCGTACTGACGTTGAAAATCGTCGGATAAGTTGCTCTGGCTGTGCTTGATCTTAAGCAGTGGAATCATAGTGTCGATCGAGTAATTGACATAGTTTTCGATCGCCAACTCCATTTGGTTGATTTCACTCTTTAGTCCAGGAACAGCCCCAAGTGAATCTAGTAGACGTTGGTTTTCATTCTGTTTAGCGCGCAACGTTGATTGTAACTGTGCGACGTCATCGGCACGAAACAAGCTATAGATCGCTTTGATGCGCATTCCATAGGTGTTATCGATGATTTTAGTTAGTTGATCTTTGTGACTGATGACTTCTTCGGTGGATTCGGTCACCTCCTGAAATGCATCTTTCAGGCTTGTTGTACTATAACTAATACCAATAAGAAGGAGTATTAAAGTAAACAAAACAGGTACGACAACCTGTAGCTTTATCGATAAGCCGCTTAATAACTGGCGCATTAAAAATCCTCTGTGATGAATTGATTCATTTATTATTATTCTTATGGAGAATGATTCTAATTTCTTTATTAGATAATTCAACGCAGAAATAAAGTGGTTTTTCTAAACTTTGAAGAGACGCTATGCAACAATATTTCCATTAATATTCATAGGGTTACTGAAAAATATTTCGCATGGCGTAAAATCCTTCTTACAGTTTATCGTACGCCTTGTTTAAACGTTTGCGTCAGGTTTCTTATCAAGATTCTAAAAAATGCATCTGTCACAGAGGCTTCAACTAAGTGAAACACAACTGTCATATTCAAATCCTAAAGTGAGCACCGTTCAAGTGAAACACAACGGCAAAAAGGCCACTTAAGGAAATTGTGATGAAAAAGACAGTAATCGGTGCAATCGCACTACTAGGCGCAATGGCAGTGACTCCAGCTTCTGCTAAAGAAACTATCTCTGCAGTGGGCTCTAGCAGCGTAACTCCACTGATGGAAGTTTTCTCTGAAACATACATGAAGACAAACTCAAACGTATTTATCGAGGTTCAAGGCCCAGGTTCTTCTGCTGGCGTAAAAGCGGCGAAAAATGGTAGTGCAGACCTAGGTATGTCTTCTCGTAACCTAAAAGATTCTGAAAAAGAGCCAGCACTAAAAGAACTTACAGTTGCATTGGACGGTATCGCAGTAGTTGTAAACCCTAAGAACGCACTTAATGGTTTAACCGCTGAGCAAGTAACTGCTATCTACAAAGGCGACATTACAAACTGGAAAGATGTTGGTGGCGCAGATAAGCCTATCGTAGCAATCACTCGCGACACTGCTTCTGGTACTCGCGGTGCGTTTGAAGACATCATGAAACTTAAGAAGAAGATTTCTGGTAAAAAAGTTTCTGCAATCTCTCAACGTGCTCAAGTTGCAAACGGCAACGGTGCTCTAAAAACAATGGTTGCATCAAACCCTTACGCAATTGGCTACATTTCACTAGGTACAGTTGATTCATCGGTTAATGCACTGTCAATCAACGGTACAGAAGCGTCTGTAGACAATGTTAAGAACGGCACTTACAAGGTAGCACGTCCATTCCTAGTACTTTACAAAGAAGGCAAGCCTTCAGCTGAAACTCAGAAGTTCCTAGATTGGATGGTTTCAGACTCAGCTCAGGCTCTTGTTGATAACAAAGGCTACATCTCAGTTAACTAATTCAACGTTACTCCAATTATTTGCTCAGCCCACACTTTCGGGCTGAGCGTTTTCAATCCATTTCGCACCTGCTTTCGGGTCGAACTGTGAGATTTACTAATGACCATCGCAAATAGTGAAAAGCTTATGAATATTGAAGCGACTCAATTGAATAAGTCAGGCCTACGCATGAAAAAACGCGTAGACTGGAGAGAACGAATCTTCCACGGACTGTTTCTAACTAGTGCTGTTATCGGCATTGTTTCTCTGGCGGTAATCGCTTATTTCATTGTTAAAGAGAGTATTCCTGCGTTCCAAGAAGTGGGCGTCTCAGGCATCGTTTTAGGCCAAGATTGGCTTCCACCTGCACTTTACGGTGTTGCGACGATGATCGTTGCTTCAATTGTCTCTACGCTCGGAGCCGTTGTTGTAGGTGTTCCAATTGGCGTACTTACTGCCATTTATATTGCTGAAATCGCACCAAAGCGAGTTGCAGATATCATCCGCCCAGCTGTTGAGTTGCTTGCGGGTATTCCTTCTGTTGTTTATGGCTTCTTTGGCCTTGTTATTATCGTTCCTCTAATCCAGAACGTCTTCAATGTTCCAGCGGGTAACACCATCCTTGCCGGTATCATCGTTCTTGGTGTGATGATCCTACCTACGGTTATTACGGTTTCTGAAACATCCATTCGTGCAGTGCCGAGAACATATAAAGAAGGCTCGTTAGCGTTAGGCGCATCGAAAATATTCACTATTTTTAAATTGCTCGTACCGGCTGCACGCAGCGGGATTATGACAGGCGTTATTTTGGGCATTGGCCGCGCTCTTGGTGAAACGATGGCGATCATCATGGTAATGGGTAATGCACCCGCAATGCCAGAAGGTATCTTGGATTCGGCTCGTACATTGACAGCCAACATCGCGATAGAAATGTCTTATGCAAGCGGCGTCCATGCTAATGCGTTGTACGCAACCGGTGTTGTTTTACTGGTGTTTATCATGTCTTTGAACGCGATTCTTCTGTACTTAAACCGTGAGAAGGCGAGGTAACAACGATGTCTTCAGTAAATAATCATTCTCGAGCTTCTAATATGGATAAGGCAAAACTAAAAAAAGCGCGTCAGAACAAAGACAACATCTTAAATGCTTTTGTTTGGGCAGCAGCCGCGCTTACTGTTGGTTTCCTGTTTTGGATTATTTGGTACATCCTTTCCAATGGTCTACAACATGTCGATTGGAACTTCATTACTGACAACTACACTCGCACCGGGGAAGAGCACGGTATCTTCCCGATGATTGTCGCAACTATCTATATGGTTATTGCTTCAATCGCTGTAGCTGCTCCACTTGGGATTATGACAGCGATTTACTTGACTGAGTACGCGAAAGTAGGCAGTAAGCTGGTAAAAGTGATTCGCTTCTGTACTGAGTCACTGGCGGGCATCCCATCGATTATCTTTGGTCTATTTGGTATGACCTTCTTCGTTGCGATACTCGGGCTAGGGTTCTCGATCCTATCAGGTGCTCTGACGCTGAGTATTTTGATTCTGCCAGTTATTATCCGTACAACAGAAGAAGCGTTAATGGCAGTGCCACAAACGTACCGTGAAGGTTCATACGGACTAGGTGCTTCAAAAATTTACACAATCTGGCGTTTGATTCTTCCAAGTGCAATGCCAGGTATCTTAACTTCGGTCATTCTGAGTATTGGTCGTGTAATCGGTGAATCTGCTCCAGTATTTCTAACTGCGGGTATGGTGGCACGTATACCAGACTCTTTGTTGGACTCTGGACGTACATTAACGGTTCACTTATACAAGCTGACTACCGAGCTATTCACTATTGAAGAGTGGAACCAAGCATACGGGACAGCGACAGTACTTATCGTAGTCGTGCTACTTATTAACACAGTAACGAAACTGATTGCACGACGTTTCAATACAGCAACTTACTAATGATTGCTGAGCATTAAAAATACTGACACCAACAGAATTGACGAATTGAGAGAAATGAAAATGAACAAGTTTAATATTGAGAATCTAGATCTTTTTTACGGCGAAAACCAAGCGCTAAAATCGATTAACCTGCCAGTACCTGAGCGCCAGGTAACGGCTTTGATCGGCCCATCGGGTTGCGGTAAGTCGACGCTTCTACGTTGTCTGAACCGCATGAATGACTTGATTGAAGGCGTGAAAATAACGGGCCGTCTTGAGATGGACGGCGACGATATCTACGGCAATATTGATGTAGCGGATCTTCGCATTAAGGTAGGCATGGTATTCCAAAAGCCAAACCCATTCCCTATGAGCATTTATGAGAATGTTGCTTATGGTCTGCGTGCTCAAGGTATCAAAGATAAGAAGCATATTGACGAAGTTGTTGAGCGTTCGCTACGTGGTGCAGCGTTATGGGATGAAGTAAAGGACCGCTTAAAGTCACACGCATTCGGCCTATCTGGTGGTCAACAGCAACGTCTGTGTATTGCGCGTACCATTGCAATGGAACCTGATGTAATTTTGATGGATGAGCCTACGTCAGCACTTGACCCAATCGCGACACATAAGATTGAAGAACTTATGGAAGAGCTGAAGAAGAACTATACGATTGTTATTGTGACTCACTCAATGCAACAAGCACGTCGTATTTCAGACCGCACTGCTTTCTTCTTGATGGGAGAACTGGTGGAGCACAATGATACTCAAGTTATTTTCAGTGAGCCAAAAGATGATCGTACTCGTGGCTATGTGAATGGCGACTTTGGTTAATCACTTTTGAATAAATAAATTATAACTATAAGCGATGGCACTTTGCCCCTCTACATAGAGGGGCTTTTTTATTGGCGTAATCATTGGCTAGGAGCTTGGCAGTCAGGCTTAAGAATAAGCATCGCCTGAGCTGAGTCGGTGGATAGTTGTATAGCGATATCCCTAGTGGGTTGTGAGATAGTTAGTTGATAGTGAGAGTTAGGCGAGAGTAGGTAACGAATGGTACTGGAGCTTTGAATTGATAGCTTTGAATTAGTAGGCGTTGCGCCACTCGTTTGAAAGGATAGCGTTACTGAGCCATGAGAGTGGTGACAAACAACCTCGGCAAAATCTGTAAAACGATAGCTGTAGATCTCTTGTGAAGTTGTTATATGTGGAGTGGAGATAAACAAAGCGATGCATAAAAGCATCGCTCTATTCGGTAGCTCTTTGTTCATACTTAGTTAGTTTTGAACAATGTTGACAACCGTACCGACAGAATTCGCCGCTACGACTGATGCAGCATCGTTTGCATTCTGCCAAACATTGATATCAAGTGTTTGAGAGTTTGTTACATCGACCAAAGCGTACGAAGTCGAAGAAGTTTGCTCAATATCGACAGTGTTATCAAATGAGTTCAAGCCAACATCGACGTAAGCTTCGTTATCGGTTGCTTGTGTAACGGTGATTTCGTTGTTATCGCTTCCCCAGTAAACATCAACTGAAGCGATGTTACCGTCCCCCTGAGTCACATTAACCGTGTTGTCATTTGAATCTCCCCATACATTGACGTACGAGTTGTTACTATCTCCACTTTGTACCACGCCGACAGTATTATCATTGCTGTTCCAAACATGAGTATGTGCATCATTGTCTGAACCATAAACAGTAGTGGTTAGGTTATTGTCTGCACCACCAAAGTACACTGCTGTATGCACATGGTTATTGTCGGCATCTTCGCCGATAATACTGGTCGTGGTGATGTTGCGATTACCACGAACATAAACGTCTACATCGTTGCCGTCAGCTCCGTCCGCGACAGTGACTGAAGAGTTATTTCGATTCCCAAATTGTTGGATATCTAAGTCGTTATCTAGGTTATCTGAGCCAGAAGTGGTTATTTGAGCGACGTTGCGATTACCCTCTTGTTCGATATCGAAACTGGAGTCAATCGCATATTCCGCAGTAACTGTAGCGTTGTTGCGGTTACCTGTTTGTAGGATCACTACTTCGTTAAATCCAGTATTTGTTAGACTAACCGAAGCATCATTTCCTAACAGTGGCTCAGCATGAGCTGTATTTTGTGTGATAGTCACGTCGTCTTCGATTGACGTTTGGAGTTCAACATCAGTTTCATTACCTGCATAAGCAGAACCAGATGCTAGAATGACTGAAATAGTGATTGCTAACTTTTTCATGAATAGATCCTTTATTTGTCCATTTATTGTGTTTTATCCTTTACGTCCTGTTACTGCTTAACGTAAATACCGCGATTCATATTGCTAAAGATGACGATTGAATCTCCGCCGTCTTGTTGTATGCCATAGCTAGAGTTTCCCTTATCAACGACGATGGCCGTATTTTGATTGTTTTCTTGCACTATGCTGATATCACTTCCGTAATCGGTATAGGAACAATCAAAACTTTGGCACTGCCTTAAATAAGCGATGTTGTTATTTCCCGTCTGGCTGATATAGCTGTTGTGGTTATAACCTGCCTGTATGATCTCTGCATAGTTATCTTGCCCCTCAGATTGCTCGATCACTGCGACATTCTTCGAACCTGATTGAGAAATAATCGCTGTGTTTCCAGTGACATTTCTTTGTACCACTTTGGCTTTATTCGCCCCGAGTCCATTGTTGAATTGACCTATATGAATGTCAGAGTCCATGGCATTTTCGAGCACTACTTCTGCATAGTTGCTGAAAGGAACAGACTTATCATATAGCTCTGAATATATCGGAGAATCGTCATAGAACTCACCAAATTCATTTGCCATGTCACTAGCGTAATTAACTTCAACCCCATCAGCATATATAGGACTTGTAGCTAATAAAGAAAGAGCAACAAGGCTGGTGGGAATTCGTTTTGGAATTTTCACTTTAACCTCCGTTAGAGCTCGAGTATTTTCCAAATGCGAGTGTATTATGATTTCTAGAATATTAAACTCAATAAACTAATAAATGAAAATGAATCATTCTATTATTTATTTAGTAGGGGGTTAGTATCATTTTTGACACAATATAGTTTATTGTTTTTAAGCTTTAGACTAATGCTATAGTTTATTTCTTTTTATAACTTATTGTTTTGTTATTAAGTTTTGTCTTGGTGTCCTAGTGATTGTTATAGTTTCTTTTTGTTTATTAATTGAGAAAATGTCTGTTTCAATATTAAGAATTTAATTATCATTGATAGAATGCTATTTTAACTTTACTCATTATCATATAAGTTCTATTTGGCTTTATTTGTAACAGTGAATAGTAACTATTAGCTGAGTGAGCAGGAGACTAATATGGGTCGATGTAAAGTAAAAAAACGTTCCCTATATTGTTTTTCCTTTCTATTGTTGTTTTTCTCGTTTGCAGGCAATGCGGTCATAGAAAATGAGGAGAAAATAGAAGATAGAAAAAGGTCACACTTACTTGAAAATGAAGTCGATGGCTTAATCATTGATCGAACAATGACTCGACTTGGTGATGATTTCTATTTTTTCTTTACCCAGTTGATGAATGAACGTCATGGTTCACTGGAAGAAAACTTAACAGTAAAGGAAAGGCCGACAGCGCTATCTGGGAGCATCATAAGCATTGTTCACCGGGAAAAGCTTATATACAGGACTGCCTTGTCTCCAGGTAGACAGCATGCAGAAGACAAAGCTAAAGAAGCGTTAAATGCGGTTACTTCTCACCTCTTAAGATGGAAAGCTCAACTTAGCTATCAAGACACGTTTGATTTAGCTCAGGATGAGTTTTAAAGGATTAGTTATGAAACCAAAGAATACTTTTCATTGGGCAGTCTTCGTATGTCTGTTTACTCCTATGTTATGGGCCACTGAACTTGTGTACACCCCCATAAACCCGAGTTTTGGTGGCAATGCTCTTAATAGCTCGCATTTGTTTGGTGTTGCAAATGCGATCAATGATTATCAAGCTCCAAGTGATGAATTTGGGTTTGATGAGGAATCTTCTCTTGACCGCTTGGCCAACAGCTTAGAGTCGCGCTTAATTAGCCAGCTCTTAGCGGATGTCGGGAACGGCAATACGGGCCAGTTAGAAACGGATGAATTTTTCTTAAATATTGTCGACGACAACGGTTCTTTGATTGTACAGATCGTCGATAAAGTCTCGGGTGAATCAACTGAAATAAAAGTTGCTGGCCTGAATCCAGATCAGTAGAGCAGGTCCGAATATGAGAACACTATTTTCTACTATGCTGTCCCTTTTGTTGGTCGGTTGCTCTAACTCTATGTCGATTCCGGACGCCGATGAAGCGCCGACATTGATGCCACGTGGCGCTTCTTACCAAGACCTCATTCAGTTACCACAACCTAAAGGTAAGATATTGGTGTCTGTTTATGATTTCCGAGATCAAACGGGTCAATATAAACCTCAGCCAAACAGTAACTTCTCGACTGCGGTTCCACAAGGCGGGACCGCATTACTTACCGCTTCGTTGCTCGATTCTAGATGGTTTATCCCGCTTGAAAGAGAAGGGTTACAAAATCTACTGACGGAACGTAAGATAATCCGAGCCGCTCAAAAAAAGGGTCAATCTGCGTCAAATCACGGGGATGACTTATCAGCATTGAGTTCGGCCAATGTCGTTATAGAAGGGGGAATTGTCGCCTACGACTCAAATATTAAAACTGGAGGGCTAGGGGCACGATACCTTGGCATTGGCTCTTCGGGAAAATATAGAACGGATCAAGTTACAGTAAACCTTAGGGCCGTGAATGTACGCTCTGGTCAAATACTGCTTAGCGTAACAACCAGCAAAACAATTTTCTCTCATGAGCTTACCGCTGGGGCATTCCGATTCATTGATTATAAAGACCTTCTCGAAGTAGAAATGGGTTATACGAACAATGAACCCGTTAATGTTGCTGTGATGTCAGCGATTGATGCGGCGGTCATTCACTTGATTGTTAGAGGGATCGGCAGAGGTTTATGGCAGCCTGAAAACAAAGCAGATTTGCAAGATGAAACTATTCAAAAATATGCGAGGCAGACACACCAAATTCTTTAACCGATAATTTTTCTACCGTTCTGCTTCTCAACGTACATTTTGCTATCAGCGATGAGGAGCAGTTCATTGGTGTCATGGGCATCATTAGGGTATGAGGCGAAGCCAATACTAGTACCTATGACAACCTCGTCGCTCTCGGTTACTCGAATTGGCTTGGTCATCTCTTTCGCGATAGTTCTAGATAACTGCTTAAGCTCAATTAAGGACGTTGTTCTAGTAATCAATGCGAATTCATCTCCTCCGATACGATAACTGAGCGGAGAGACTTCGTTTAAGCGTTTACCAAATGCCTTGAGTACTTTGTCTCCGGCTTGGTGTCCATATTGGTCGTTGACCTCTTTAAACCCATTCAAATCAAGTAAGTAAATCGTGAAGGGTTGGTCTTCACGGGTTTGGTACTTTAGATCGTTAAAAAGAGCTAATCGGTTGGCAATTCCAGTGAGAGAGTCCGTTAAAGACTGTTCTTTGTGAAATTCAGATTCTTTTTGCAGGATAAACATCACTAGTGCGATACAGCCGACCAGTAAGAACAGCAAAACGAGCTGGATATGGTTTAAGTCGCGGGCGGTTTGCATTTGAGTTTCGTAGAGAGGGCTCTTCACTCGAAAATTCGTATTGACGAAGTTAATCATCGACATATAGAGAAGATCGAACTCTTGCCCTAACTTGTCTGCATCCGCTTTTGAATCAAGCGATATTACCCTTGGCTCTAGTGCTTTGAATTGATTAAATAAGGTTTGAAAGTATTCTCTCGCACCAGGGAGAGTGATAAACGTGTCGGCCTCTTTGCTTGTCAGGAGTAAATCAAAGCGAGACCAGGTCAGCTCGTATTTGAGTTCAATTCGATAATGATAGTCGTCCACTTCTTCATAAAAGGGTGCAATGGTGTTGAGTTCAGAGAATTCTTTGGTTAGCTGAAACAAAAACCAAGTCGCTTGATTTTGCTGTTCACTGTATGACTCAGCATGTTGTCGGGTCGAGTTTAGAAAGTAAAGGTTAGCAGCCACGACAATGACGCTAAGCAAAAGAAGTAAGTACTTCGCCTTTATTAATAAAGAAGAGGGAGCGTTATAGTTATTTTGTTTCCACATCTTTGTGTCTATGTATCATTATCTCATCAATTTGCCACACCATCTGAGAGTGGAATGCAGCGTTATTCGTTTCAGGGTATTTATCAATATTAAACAGTAGCCAGTAAGGGCCTTTATCGCGAATTCTCATATTTTTTCCATCAACTTGATACGCAATGATTGGCTCAAATTCTTTGATATCAGAAACTTGGGAACTCGCAGCATAGTCGTTAAGTGCAATGAAAGAGACAGAGAAAGCATCATCAATATCTAGGCTTTTGAGTAAATCTGACACCTTAAATCCAGTGAATTCCTTTTTGTCTTGATACCAAGGCAAACTAGTCGTGAAGCTGGTAGGTTCGAACTGTGTAATGATTTCATCATGTGTCAGTGTTATAGGTGTAGCCTCACCGACTCGAATTACTAACTGAGCGCTAAACACTTGTAGGCTGACTAGCATTGGCAACAACAACCAAATCACTTTCATAAGCACTCCTTTGCAACTTATATTTATAAATCTAATTATAACTTTATTATATGTTCAGATTTCGCCTATTTAAATCTCTTTCTACTCATGATTTGACCAATGAGGACAGTTTTTGTCTAGGTGCTAGTGTCTAGATAAAAAAAAGCCCCTTAAGAGGGGCTTTAGGTATTCATTGATTAAAAAATCAGATGGGCGACGCCCGCGATAACCGGTAACGTAATCAAAGTACGTAAAATGAAGATCGCGAACAGTTCAAAAATATTAACTGGAATACGGCTACCCAATAGCAATGCGCCAACTTCAGACATGTAGATAAGCTGGGTTACTGACATAGCGGCAATGACAAATCGAGTCATTTCATTATCAATTGAAGCCGCTAAAATTGCTGGAATAAACATATCAGCAAAGCCAACAACGATAGTTTCTGATGCAGCAGCAGCTTCTGGAACGCCTAGCAGTTCTAAGAACGGGATGAAAGGTTGACCTAAGATACTAAATACTGAAGTGTACTCTGCGATCACTAGTGCGATAGTACCAAGGCCCATAACAACAGGTAATACGCCAAACACCATATCGACGGCATTTCGCACACCTTCACCAAAGACACCTTTGATTGACTTTACTTGAGCCGACTTTTTAAGTGCTAGCTCTAGGCCCCATGAAAATGTTGAGTGACCTTGGGGGATTGCATCTGCATCTTTGTTTGGGGTCGTACCATCAATGAACTCATTCTTTTTACGGCTTAGAGGTGGTAAGCGAGGAATAATGATTGCAGCAACGAGCCCCGCCAAACAAATCGCACCATAGAATGGCAGGAATAGGTGTTCAAGCTCGACTTGAGCAATCACAACTAAGCTGAAGGTAATAGAAACCGCAGAGAATGTCGTACCAACCACCGCAGCTTCACGCTGAGTGTAGAACTTATTCTCATACTGTTTACTGGTTAAAAGAATACCAACAGAGCCATCACCAAGCCAAGACGCCATACAGTCGATTGCACTACGACCTGGCAAGTTGAAAACAGGGCGCATGATCTTACTTAGAAGGGTACCGAAAAGCTCAAGTAGACCAAAATTCAGTAGCAGAGGTAGCAGTAGACCAGCAAAGATAAATACCGAGAATAGAGTCGGTAGCAGCCCTTCTAGTACCAGACCACCTGTATTTTCTTCCCATACGGCTTCTGGACCAACTTGGAAGAACGTCATTGCAACTGCTGCACCACCGATAACACGAACAAGCAACCAAAGTGGACTTGGGTTAAACAGTCCATTTAGGAATTCACTATTGGCAATAAAAGCAGGTGTTTTAATACGACAAAGCAGAGAGGCAACAGCCATGAAAGCGATGATGCTTGCCACCATGCCAACTAAGTGTTCACCAAAGATTGCTTGAATCGACTTCGCTAGAATCGCTACAGGAATAGTGATATCACCTTCAAAGCTGACTGGTGCCATGAAAAGGAATAACCCAATCATTGAAGGAATGAAGAACATCCAGAAGTTACCTTTCTTTTCGGTTTGTTCCGGACTTTGAGCGCTGTTTTGCATATGTTTCTCGAGTACAACTAGTCAAATAATAACTTGCCAATCCGTATGGCATATATATTCACTAAACGTCCATATTTATCGAAGAGGCGCAAGAGTAATGGCTTTTGACTATTCTTGCAATACTATTCAATAAATAGAGCTAACTATTCATGACAAAAAGTTGTCATGAGTCTGTTGGTTAGTGTTATGTGTTAACAATGTTAAGTTATTTAATTTTATGTAGCAAGATCGCGCAGTTCTTAGTTTTTAATGTGCTTATTGGATATAAAACGCCAGTAAGTGATTGCAAGTAGGGCGGATAAGAGTACTGGGCCAAGTAGAGCACCAATCTGGTAATGTGAGTACAGCTTTGCACCAATGAACCCGCCCGAAAGAAAACCGCAAAATATAAACATAAATAGTTTAGCTTTACGGTAGTCAAACTTTTCTCCGCGGATCTTTGCGCCAATCATCAAGCCTAAGTCTGTAATTATTCCGGTCATGTGCGTGGTGCGGACAATGGCGCCACTAAACGTGGTAAGCATGGCGTTTTGCAACCCACAAGCCGCTGATGCGAGATATTGCCCAGCTTGAAGATTATGTTTCAGTAACCAGTAAGCAAGTAACAAAAAGAGACTTTCTACACATAGAGCGAACCCATAGCGGCGGCCTAACTTCAATGCAGTGCTCTCGATAAATATTCCGCTGAGCGTGGCACCAAGCAAGAAGCTCATCAAAATAAAGAATAAGTGGCTGGTTTGCTGGTTGAACGCTTCAAGTGAAGTGCCAAGCAGTGTCACTGTCCCTGAAATGTGTGACACAGCTTGATGAGAAAACCCTAGTAGCCCGACGGCATTAACAATACCCGCAAGTAGGGCAAGTAGAAAAGCTCCTGATTCTACCCAACGTGGAAGTTTGGAAATCAAAATACGCTCCTTAAATTTTGAGCGTAATTATAGTGCTACACGTGCTAGACCGATAGGCTAAGTTCGAGTGAATTGTTGATCCCTGACAACTAAAGGTAATGTTCCATCTGACAATCAAACTTGACCCAACCTGTTTTCCTCTCTTCGTAGACAGAGAAGCTAGGGGTTGGTAGATCTTGCTCGTTAAAGATTCCCACAGGTATCACAAGGTAGTCGGGAGCGGCTTGAAGCTTTAACAGCATTGTTGTGCTGCATCGAGGACAAAATGAATACGTGACTTCATTCCCTGAGTCGCTGATGCGGGTATATTCGATCATCTCACCACTGAAGGATACTTGCTCCTTCTCAAAGCGGGCCTGGACACCAAATACGCTTCCTGTGCGTTTTTGACATTCGAAGCAGTGGCAGACGGCGGTTCGAGCAGGTTCACCTCTACAAACGAGGTTAACTTGGCCGCAGCTGCAATCGGCCATGCGAATTTTATGTGATTGCTCCATTTTATCTCCTTTCGTTTGCCTGATAACATGACGCGCAATAATAACGAAACCTGACTAATTATCTGTAGCCTCATGAAGAAACGCTTTTTACCTATTCCCCTTATTCTTTTGATTCCTATCGTATTACTAATAATAGTCTCTGTAGCAGGAGTTTATCGTTTTAGCTTATCGGATGAAGAGATCTTAGCCAAATTTCCTAGTCAATCTCCAAGCCAAGATTCAATTATGTCTACCGTCTTTGGTATTAATACTTCCAATCCGTGGACGGTAAAAATTCCAGAAAGTAGTGCATTTACGTTTATTGACGAAGTTGAACAGGGCAATCTTTTGAAAGGCACTTATGAAGATGGAGCAGAACGTGGCTCAGTGACTATGAACCGTGAGCAAATCATCAAGATGGATGCAAATACTTACCTCTCTATCTTATCATTGAGCAATCAAGGTTCAGGTCGATTCTATTATGTGATGGTTTCTCAATACGACGAGTTTCGTCAGCGTCTTATTACAAAAGATTCTGCGTTACTTGGAGACCGCATCGTTGTAAAAGCAATAGAAAGTAACCAACGAGATGTAACGGTAACCTTGCTTAAACATGAACAGAGTCAGGCTATGTCAGAGTCCCCGTCACAACAAGTGATACGCACATATCGTGTGACAAAAGAAGGTAGCTTAATTAGCCAGTAGATTATATCCAACTTCTCGAGCTTGAGAATGTGTAACAGTTTGCTTATGATTTGTACTGTTGTTAAGAGATGGAAAGAATTTTCGTTAAAGGAGTAAGCATAAGCATGATCAATAAACGTTTTTTTAAGACCAAAGATGAAGTTGAAGTGACGTTTGAAGTTGCTGAAAATGAAGTAGGGCAGTCGGTTGCAATTGTAGCGGATTTTCTTGATTGGGAACCTACAGAGATGAAGCGAGTGGCGAAATCCAAGTCTTTCAAATTTAGGACTAGGTTACCGAAAGACAGTCAATTCGAATTCCGTTACTTAGTTGATAATGAGAAATGGATAAATGACGCGAATGCAGACCGCTATCAACCGAATGGGTATGGCGAAGACAACGGTTTGATCTCCACTTATCAATAGTATCTATACAAAGTGACTAAATAGTCGAAGTTTACTGATAAAAGGGCGTTTTGAACGCCCTTTTTCGTTTAAATCTGACATTCCAAAGGTGACAAGCTTTAGACAAATTTGTACTCTTATGCCTTCTTTTTATTTCTATCTATAGGTCATACTGTGCAATCTAGAAGTTTGAAGTCCCGCTTCCAAGGGCTATCTATGCCAAAAAGGATGATGGTACTCACCCTACCAGTCATAGCGGCGATTGCTGTTTCATCAACTTCAGACCACCGTAGTCATCAAAGAACAATCGAGTTATCAATTCCAGAATCGGCAATTGTAAACAATATCCTGATGGAGCAAGAGTCGGTTCAAGATTACCCAAACTATGAATATGTAATTCAAGCCGGTGATAACCTAAGCAGTATCTTTGAGCAATTGGGCTTTGGTTACAGTGAACTTATGAAGATCATGGAAACCGATCTCAACTTCTTAGCACTTGATACGCTAAAGCCAGGTAACACGCTTCGATTTTGGAAAGACGAAGAATCGGGTTACCTAAGCAAGATGGAGTTAGAGTTCAGTCTGGTTGAGCGTGCTGTCTATAGTCGCCTAGATGACGGAAGCTATGAGTTCTCCGATATAAAAATTCCTGGTGAGTGGAAGTTGTTCCCAATGGTTGGTGAGATCAATGGCAGTTTTTCCCAATCTGTAAATTCGCTAGGCTTGGGAAACAATGAAATCGAGCAAATCGTTACGCTTCTTAAAGACAAAATCAATTTCGCCCGAGATCTCCGTGCTGGAGATAAATTCGAAGTTGTTCAATCTCGTCAGTTTGTCGATGAACAGCTAACTGGGAATCGCGAAATCAAAGCCGTAAAACTCTACAATCGTGATCGTGTTCTGACTGCTTACTTACACAGCGATGGTCAGTATTACGACCAAAAAGGGGACAGTTTACAGCGAGCGTTCCAACGTAAGCCTGTGAATGGTGGTTACCGCTTAAGCTCAAACTTTAATCCAACTCGTAAGCACCCTGTGACTGGACGCGTTTCTCCACACAATGGTACAGACTGGGCAACGCCAACAGGAACGCCAATTGTTTCAACAGGTGATGGTGTGGTCATTATGACCCGTAAACACCCATACGCTGGTAATTACGTCGTTATTCAACATGGCAGTCGATACAAGACGCGTTATTTACACCTAAGTAAAATTCTGGTTCGTAAAGGACAAAAAGTCTCGCGTGGACAGCGAATTGGATTATCGGGTTCAACAGGCCGAGTGACTGGTCCGCATATTCACTATGAATTGATTGATCGTGGGCGCCCAGTCAACGCTATGAAAGCGAATATCCCAATGGCGAGTTCGGTGCCTAAGAAAGAGATGGCAGCATTCAAGTCACAACGTGATGAAATGGATGAAATGCTAAGGCAAAAAGAACTTGAATTGGCAAACAACACTGGCTCGGATTCAACAAGTTAAATTAAGCTCCTTCGGGAGCTTTTTTGTTGAGTGATGAACATAAAAGTTGCATTACATAATTGTCACTAATGTTACAAGAATAAGTGATCGGCTCGATAAAAAACTAAACACATAGTCAATAAATTTTACAAATTGATTTCCCTCAATTTTTTGTGGTTTTTATGTGCTACTTTGCAGCGCAAATAACAATGATTCCTTCAATCAATTAAAACAAAACCCTACAAAAGGAAATCACAATGAATAAAACACTCTTAAGCCTTACTGTTCTTGCGACTCTTGCTTCTGCCAACGCGTTTGCTCATAAGGAAGGCGACTTCATCTTTCGTGCAGGTATTGCAACCGTATCTCCTAATGACGACAGTGGTGCTGTGATTGGTGACGCGAATACTAAGTTTTCGGTTGATTCTGACACCCAACTTGGTCTGACATTTGGTTACATGTTTACCGACAACATCAGCTTTGAAGTGCTTGCTGCATCGCCTTTCTCACACAAAATTTCTGCAACGGGCCTGGGAGAAGTTGCTGAAACTAAGCACCTACCGCCAACATTTATGGTTCAGTACTATTTTGGTGAAGCGAGTAGTGATTTCCGCCCTTATGTGGGAGCGGGTATCAATTACACTGTATTCTTTGATGAGTCATTGAATCAAGGTGCGCAACAAATTGGCTTAAACAGCTTGAGTTTGGATGATTCATGGGGCTTAGCTGCGAATGTCGGTATGGACTACATGATCAATGATGACTGGTTTGTGAATGCTTCAGTGTGGTATGCGGATATTGATACTACTGCGTCTTATAAACTAAATGACACTCAATTCCACACCGATGTTTCAATTGATCCGTGGGTATTTATGATTGCTGGTGGCTACAAGTTCTAAGCACCCAAGAAACTAAAAAAGGCTTCCAAATGGAAGCCTTTTTATTGTTATCAATTTTAGGAAGTTACTGACTGACTTTACCCAGTTTCAACCAAGTATCGATTACCGTATCAGGGTTAAGCGATACCGAGCTAATACTTTTAGCCATTAACCACTCAGCTAGATCAGTGTGATCCGATGGGCCTTGGCCAAATTAGTTACTTTAACTCCTTCGACTTAGAAACTTCCAGGATCAAAATACTATCCATAAAAACAAAAACAAGGCATAATCGGTATGGTATTCCTTAAAGTTATAGAGAGCCAATGATGAATCGACTGCCAATGAAGCAGAAACTTCTTCTCACAGCCATAATGCCTATGGTTATTGTCACGCTAGCAACTTTAGCTATCGTCATTAATTCACAATGGAAAATTGTTGAGAAAGAAGTTAAAGACTACCAGCAAGTACTGACCCAAGAGCGGAAACAGAACATTAAAGATGCAGCAACGATTACCACTGCAATCTTGGAAGACATTGTTGATCGTTTGGGCACTGGGGAAGATGCGAAGAAAGCGGCACGTAGCGCATTGAGCAAATCTCGCTTTTCAAATGGTAGTGGTTACTTCTTTGTTTTCGATAGTGGTATGTACTATGTTGTTCATAGCCTAAAGCCACAAGTTGAGGGTACTTCTGGTCGTGAACTAACAGATCCTAATGGAGTGAAAATTACATTAGGCCTCCAGGAACAAGCTCGTTCAGGTGGTGGCTTTATTGAATATGTTTACGATAAGCCAGGTGCTTCAAGCCCTCAGCCAAAGATAGCTTATTCTTCGCCAATCGGTAATACAGGGTGGTTCGTTGGTACGGGCCTCTACACTGATGATATTCTGGCTGAAACAGAAAGATACCAAGCTCAAGCGATTGAACAACTTTATAGCCAAATTAAAGCCGTTGTATTTACAGCGCTTGCCGTTTTAGTCCTAGCGACATTGGTCATGACATACTTGGCATCTAAAATGGTAATTCCAATTAATAATATGCTAGAAACGTTCAAGGATATTGCAACGGGTGAAGGCGATTTAACTCACAGAGTTGATGTGGATGGCAAAGATGAAATTGCACAATTAGGCCAAGCGTTCAATCAGTTTATCTCAAAGCTGCATAGCATTATTTCTGACGTATCCGTTGCTACTAATCAAGTATCAAGCGCAGCTGGTGTGATTAATCAACAAACGGATCAAATCACACATCAGCTAAATGAACATAATCATGAAACTGAGCAAGTGGTTACAGCGGTTACTGAAATGAGCTCTACAGCGAATGAAGTTGCGCAGAATGCAGGTCAGGTGGCAACAGCAACCAATGATGCGTACGCCGATGCTCAGTCAGCACAAACGTTGGTAAATGACTCTACTCGCTCTATTGGCTCTCTTGAGAGTAATGTCCAGCAAACCAGTGAACACATTAGCTCTTTGTATGACCAATCGAAGAAGATTGATGGTGTTCTCGAAGTCATTGGTGGAATAGCCGAACAGACCAATTTGTTGGCGTTAAACGCGGCAATTGAAGCTGCCCGTGCTGGTGAACAAGGACGAGGGTTTGCCGTGGTCGCTGATGAAGTTCGTAACTTAGCGAGTCGTACACAAGGTAGCACGTTGGAAATCAAAACCATGCTTGATGAACTGCACCAACTTGTTAGCCAAGCAGTATCTTCGATGAACAGTAGCCAAATGACTTGTGGTGAAGTAGTCAGCTCATCGAATGATATTTCAACAGGGCTGAATGCGGTGACTATGGCGGTGGAAAGCATCAATAGTATGACCGATCATATTGCTACAGCAGCGACGGAGCAAAGCTCTGTGACTGAAGAAATTAATCGAAACTTAGTAGCGATTCGAGACATTGTCTCTTCATTGCTAGACTCTAGCCATCAATCTAGCCAAGTAGCTGGAGAACTAGAACAAGCGGGTGAACAACTTAATCGCCTAGTTGGGCAGTTTAAGCTATAAGTGATACTGATAATGAAAAGGCGACCATTACGGTCGCCTTTTTGCGTTTTAGTGCCTAGTTTACTGACTGACTTTACCCAGTTTCAACCAAGTATCGATTACCGTATCAGGGTTAAGCGATACCGAGCTAATACCTTGAGCCATTAACCATTCAGCTAGGTCATCGTGATCCGATGGGCCTTGACCACAGATACCGACATACTTTCCTGCTTTAGTTGCTGCATCAATGGCCATCTGAAGCATCGCTTTAACAGCAGGGTTACGCTCATCAAATAGGTGTGCGACATCGCCTGAGTCTCGGTCTAAACCTAGAGTCAACTGAGTCATATCGTTTGAACCGATTGAGAACCCATCAAAATACTTCAAGAACTCGTCAGCAAGTACTGCGTTCGATGGCAGTTCACACATCATGATGACTTTTAGACCTTGATCGCCACGGCGGAGGTCGAACTTAGCCAGCAAGTCGATAACGGATGCCGCTTCACTCGGAGTACGAACAAATGGAATCATGATTTCAACGTTCTTCAGTCCCATCTCATTACGAACACGTTTGATTGCTTGTGTTTCAAGCTCAAAGCAGTCTTCAAATACAGGAGAGATGTAGCGAGACGCGCCACGGAAGCCAAGCATTGGGTTTTCTTCGTGAGGTTCGAACGCTCGACCGCCAACAAGGTTGCTGTATTCGTTAGACTTAAAGTCTGACATACGAACAATCACGCGCTTTGGCCAGAAAGCAGAGGCGATAGTCGCAATACCTTCGGTAAGTTTACTCACGTAGAAATCGATTGGATCTTTGTAACCACGAATACGTTGGCTTATCTCTGCTTTAAGCTCGTCACTTTGCTCATCAAAGTTCAACAGCGCTTTCGGGTGAATACCAATCATCTTGTTGATGATGAATTCAAGACGAGCCAGACCAACCCCTTCATTTGGAATTTGTGCAAAGTCGAATGCACGGTCAGGGTTACCAACGTTCATCATTACCTTAGTTGGTAGCATAGGAAGCTCATCAACCGAAGAACGCTTGATCTCAAACTCTAACTCACCTTGGTAAACGTAACCTGTTTCACCTTCTGCACATGAGACGGTCACGACTGCGCCGTCTTGAAGGTTGTTTGTTGCTGTACCACAACCAACAATAGCAGGAATACCTAGTTCACGAGCAATGATCGCCGCATGACAAGTACGACCGCCGCGGTTGGTAACGATCGCAGAAGCTTTCTTCATCACTGGTTCCCAATCAGGGTCTGTCATGTCAGTGACAAGAACGTCGCCTTCTTGAACCAGAGACATTTGGTCTAATGAATCAACCAAACGTACGGTACCCGAGCCGATACGCTGACCGATAGCACGGCCTTCAATAAGAACATCCGCTTTGTTGTTCAGTTCGTAACGTTCAATGACGTTCTGCTCACTTTGAGAACAAACCGTTTCAGGGCGAGCCTGAACAATGTATAGCTTGCCATCAATACCATCTTTAGCCCATTCAATGTCCATAGGACGTTGGTAGTGCTTTTCGATGATCATTGCTTGTTTCGCTAGCTCTTTGATCTCTTCATCATTTAGAGAGAACTCATTTTGCTCTTGTGAAGAGGTATCGATGATATCAACCTGTTTGCCAATTTCTTGGTTGGTTGAGTAGATCATCTTGATTAGTTTTGAACCAAAGGTCTTTTTAACGATTGGGTACTGACCGGCTTCTAGCATTGGTTTGTGTACATAGAACTCATCTGGGTTAACAGCGCCTTGTACCACCATTTCACCCAAGCCCCAAGAAGAGGTGATGAATACCACTTGGTCAAACCCAGACTCAGTATCTAGCGTGAACATAACGCCTGATGATGCTTTATCTGAACGCACCATACGCTGGATACCCGCAGACAGAGAAATACCACGGTGGTCGAAACCTTGGTGAACTCGATATGAGATAGCACGATCGTTAAATAGAGACGCGTAAACATGCTTAGTCGCTTCCAATACGGCATCAATACCTTTCACATTGAGGAAAGTTTCTTGTTGGCCGGCAAATGAAGCGTCAGGCAAGTCTTCCGCAGTAGCAGATGAACGGACCGCGACAGAAAGTTCATCGTTGCCACCGATAAGTTCTTGGTAGTTTTCTCGAATATCCTGCTCTAAATCGGCAGGGAATGGGGCTTCTAAAACCCATTGACGGATTGTTGCGCCTGTCTTACGCAGAGCTTCAACATCGTCAACATCTAGCTCATCTAGGAGTTGATGAATGCGATCATCAAGGCCTTCGTAATCTAGAAATTGGTTAAATGCATGGGATGTGGTTGCAAAACCATTAGGTACGGATACGCCAGCATTGGACAGGTTAGAAACCATTTCGCCCAAAGAAGCATTCTTACCGCCGACTTTGTCGACATCATCCATGGATAAACCATCGAACCAGAGGGTGTTCTTTTGCATGTCTTTCTCCAGAAACATTGCAGCTTTGTAGGGGAGTGGCAAACGATTACGTAAAAGCTCAAAAAAATTCACAATGAATTTCTAAAGCTGTGGGGGCCGTAACAGCAAGCCGGGTTTTATTATCGATATTATGGCTACTATCCTACTCAAAAGAATTTTAAAGTTTAAAAAAAAATGCAAATTGATATTCAAAGTCGTGATGTGTTCTATGTTTCTGATGGAACGGCGATAACATGTGAGACGTTAGGGCACGTTGTTCTGGGTCAATTCCCATTTAAAGCTAATGAAAAAACCTTTCCGTTTGTTGAAAGTGAAGACAAATTAACTGATTTGCTCAAAGAGGTTGAAACTTCCTACCAAAGAAATGGCATTAAGCCGCTTGTTTTCTTTTCAATCGTCATTCCAGAGTTTCGACAAAAGATTTTGGACTCAAACTCCTATGGATATGATGTGTTAGAAAGTGTTGTGCAAAAGGTTCAGGATGATATTCAGATGGAACCGAAGCCGAAGCTGCAACGTTCTCGTAGCGTAGGTAGAGATTCTGATAAGTATTTTGATCGTATTGCGGCGATTGAATACACCTTAGCGCATGATGATGGCATTACCTTAAAAGGGTTAGAGGAGGCTGACATTATTTTGCTTGGTGTTTCTCGTAGTGGAAAAACACCTACGAGCCTCTATATGGCAATGCAATTTGGACTCCGAGTGGTGAATTACCCATTTATCGATGATGATTTGGCTCGAATGAAACTCTTGCCAGAGTTCGAAATCCATCGTCATAAGTTATTTGGTCTCACTATCAACCCTGAACGGCTGACAGAGATTCGTGAAAATCGACTTGCGGGTAGTGATTATGCGAGCAACGAACAATGCTTGCATGAATTGCAAACGGTGGAAGCTTTATTCCGTCGTGAAGCGATTCCTTATATCAATACCTCATCGCTATCGGTTGAAGAGATTTCTACACGTGTTTTAGAGCGTACTGGTTTACGTAGGCGTTTATTGTAAATCGAGTAGGAATATAAAAAGCGGGCTCAATCTGATGATTGAGCCCGCTGTGATTTTCTTAAGATAAATTTAGTCTATGCCGCTGGATAGATGACTGGAAAGTCCATTTGTGGATGTTTATCAATAATGGAACGATAACCGTAAACTTCCTCAACCATCTGAGATGTTAGAGCATCCCATGGCGAGCCATCAGCAACGAGTTTTCCTTGGTGAAGAACAACTAAGCGATCCGAGTATTGTGATGCTAAGTTTAGATCATGCAACACAACTACCACCGCAGTATTAAACTCATCAGCAAGCTGGCGAGCAATTTTTAATGTATTGTGCTGGTGGGCAAGATCTAACGCGGAAGTCGGCTCATCTAGCATCAATATTTTCTTATCGTCTGCTTGGTCGAGTTGAACAAGCACACGGGCAAGATGTAGACGCTGCTTTTCGCCACCAGAAAGAGACGGATAAAGTCGATCACTGAGGTGAGTGACCTCTGTCATGGCCATGTATTTATCAGCTAGTTCTTGAGCTTGCTTATTAGGCACATTTAATGGAATCGCACCAAGTTCAACGACTTCACGAGCTAGGAACGGAAAACTGAGCGTGCTGTGTTGCGGAAGCATGCCTAAGTGTTTTGCAAGTTCAGCAGGTGACCATTGCTCACGTGGTTGCTCAAAGTAGCGGATATCGCAGCGTGAAGAAACCTCGCCACACAGGAGTTTGAGTAAAGTACTCTTACCCGCGCCATTTGGTCCCAGCAATGTCGTCACTTCGCCTGCACGAATATCGATGTTGATATTATCAAGAATGGTACGTTTACCAAACTTCATGGAAATATTCTTACCTGAAAGAACAACCTTATTCATCAGATGATTTTCCCTTTTTGCTTAAACAGTAGGTAGATGAAGAATGGTGCACCAATCAGTGCGGTCACAATACCAACTGGCAGCTCTGCAGGTGCGACAGCGACACGAGAGAACATATCTGCAAACGTAAGGAGTAATGCTCCCATTAGTGCGGATATCGGTAGCAGTGTACGGTGGTCTGGCCCAGATAGCATGCGACCTAAATGAGGGATAACTAAACCAATAAAGCCAATCATACCCGATACACTAACAGTGACGCCCACACCAACGGCGGTAAGTAAAATCAGCTGGCGTTTTAGACGCTGAACCGGAATACCTAAGTGGCTAGCTTCAGCTTCACCAAGGAGTAGGGCATTTAGCGCCATTGCTTTTCTAACGAATACAAACATCAATCCAATCAAGGTGACCGTGCATAGAATAATGCTTGTCCAATTAGCTCCTGCAAGTGAACCCATAGACCAAAGGGAAAGGTCGCGAAGCATTTGGTCATCGGCTATAAAGTTCATAAAGCCGATACCAGCTCCTGAAAGTGCACTAATTGCGACTCCGGCCAATAGCATAATCGTGACCGACGTTCCCATTTTGCTCGTACCTAACTTATAAACCAGCACCGTTGTTAGTGCACCGCCAAGAAATGCAAATACTGGGACCGCAGCGAAGTTCATAAACTCTGGGTATTGAGAGCTGAGGTCGGCAAAAAGAACGATAGCGAGCGCTGCACCTAAAGATGCGCCAGCAGACACACCAATAATGCCAGGTTCTGCCAACGGATTGCGAAATAGTCCCTGCATGACTGTGCCGCATATCGCGAGAATAGCTCCAACTAACATACATAGTATCGTACGAGGGAAGCGGATTTCATGAATCACAAGGTTAATGTGAGGCGCTAATTGATCAGAGCGAAATACTAAGCTCTGAACACTGTCCCAAAAGCCGATATTCATTGGGCCAACAGTTATTGACCCAATGGTAGTAACCAGTAAAGCAGCACCAAAGATCGTGACAACAAAGGGCAATGGAAGCCGACGTAAAAGCATATGTTTGTCTCGTTACTTCAGAAGTTCGCTTAGGCGTTCAGCTTCTGACAAGCTTTTTAGGCCTAGCCCACCAACTAATGCATGACCATTAACCATAATAAACTGTTTGTTTTGACCCGCAGGTGTTGCCGCAAGTAAAGGTAGTTTTTTGAGGATTTCGTCTGCACCACCGAGTTTTTTATAGCTACGACCACTTACTAAAATGACATCAGGCTGCATCTCTACAATCGCTTCATTTGAAAGAGGTTTGTACGAGTTCAGCTGATCGGCTGCTGGGTTAATACCTCCAGCGAGTTCGATGATAGCGTTAGGTGTCGTGTCACTACCCGCAACATTGGCAGGGCGGCCTTCGTGAATGAGTAAGAAAAGCACTTTCTTCGCGGTTTTTTGACTCGCTTTGTTCTTCTCTAGGTTATTAATTTGGTTAGATACCTGCTCTTTAAGGGCTTTAGCACTCGTTTGTGAGTCAGTCAGTTCCGCAATTTCATCAATACGTTCAAGCAACCCTTCAGGTGTAGATTTTGTATTGACGATGTTTACTTCAACACCCGCAGAACGAAGCTGATCGAGTGTTGTCTGTGGACCCATTTCATCCGAGCCGATCAGACGATCAGCCCCTAAAGCCAGTAGCCCCTCAGCAGAAAGGCGGCGATGGTAGCCGACTTTCGGTAGTTTCTTATCTGTAGGTAGTTCACTTGTTACGTCGACGGCTACCAGTTTGTCTTGCTGTTCTAGAGCAAAGATGAGTTCGGTGACAGCGCTGCCTGCACTAATAATACGTTCGCTAGCCAAAGAGGACGTTGCGAAGATAGAAAGTGAGAGGGCTGTAAGCGTGGTGAAGAAAGTTTTCTTATTCATATTTGACTCTATTATTTAGATTCTTCCGTGAGGAGCTGAGTGGCTTGAATACCGTTTTCTTGTAAGAAGGCAAGAAGCTTCACCAAATGTTGAACATCGGCGGTTTTATCTGCGCCAATAACGATAGGTCTTTGGTGAGAGCGGTGCTCTTCGAGTAAAGCAATCTTAAAATTGTCCCAGTCGATGTATTCTTTTCCATCAATCGCCCAGTAAGGTTCTGAGTCAAGGATATTGATCGTCAAGGACTTGGTATCGACTTCTGAAACCGCATTTGAATCAGCAGCAGGAAGATCCACTTCAAGTGAGTCTAGTTTTACAGCCGCGGTTAACATCAAAAACACCATCACAATGAAAATTATATCTAGAAGAGGAGTGAGGTCTGGTGTTAAACCAAATCGATTCTCTTCCTGTTTTACCTTAATCATGAGGTGGCCTCTAAAGAGGTGTTATTGTCTGTCTTACGGTCAGGAGATACGTGCTGAAGGCTGATACCTTCAAGCCATAAATTGGCATAGTTTAGAGTGTGTTCTAGCTTTGCCATTACCTTGTCGGCCCATAACCCTAGTAACTGAGCACCCGCGATGGCTGGTAAAGCGATGAGAAGGCCAGCAGCAGTAGTACGCATAGCGAGACCTAGGCCATCAGCAAGATCGTTAGGGGTTATGTTGCCAGTTGATGTAGCAACACCTTTGAACATTTCAATCAAACCTAAGACTGTTCCAAGTAGGCCAATTAAAGGGCTAATCACACCGATCAGAGTCAGCAAGCGTAAACCAGAATTGAGCTGGTGGCGTTTCTCTTGAAGCCAAATGCCGGCAGCATCTTCTCGCAGTGTTTTGGGGAACGAGTGATGGGCAAGCACCATAGCTACACCTTTGTAAAGCAATGGTCTGCGAGGTGAAAGCTCTTCTGCTAAAGCTTCAATATCACGGCTGTTTGTTGGACTAATTTTGTTGAGCTCCAAACGAATCGCTCTTTTTCCAACTCCGAGACTGATCATGACTTGAAAAAGGCGTTCTGCAATGATCATAAAAGTCAGTGCTGAACAGATTATTAATGGCCAAGCCATAAGGCCAAGCTGCTGTTGTATTTGATGTAATTGTTCCATTATCGATCCAACTTAAAACGAACTGGGATTTGCACGCGGTGAGCCATTTTTTGGCCGCCAACCGTATGAGGGGAGAATTTCCATTTTTTGATCGCATCCAGTGCAGATTTATCGAGCATGGTAGCACCTGAAGATGAGATTAATACTTGCTTAACTTGCTGGCCGTCTTCGTCTAGCCAAACTTCATACAAAGCGATACCTTCAACGCCGCGCTTACGAGCCAAGCGAGGGTACTTAGGGGCACTAGGGCGTGTTAAGAAAGATGGCTTTTGGACCATGATAGGTTGAGATGAAGCACCACGATTCACTTGTTGTGGCTGTGCTTTGGTCTCTTCTAGCGAGGGATTGGGTTGTTTCTCTTTCTTCACTACTTCTTGAACTGGTTTCTCAACCTTGTGCTCTTTACGTGGTTGAGGTGGCGTCGGCTTTTTCGGTTGAGACTTAGTGATTTTTTTCTTCCCAACAGTCTTTTTCTTCACGACGGGCTTTTTCGTCGGAGTTGGCTTTTTAACGACTTTTTTAGGCTCCGGTTTAGCAACCTTTTTTGTCGGTTCTGGAACGGGCTCTGACTTAACTACCGGTTCGCTTTCTACTGGAGTCGGTTGTGGCGGCGGAGGTGTGGCCATTGCCTTAAAGTTAATTGACACCGAAGTAGATTGTGCCCCAGCAGGCATAGCAAAAGCTTTGGGCTCTTGTGCTACAAAAAGGAACGCAGCATGGACAGCTAATGAAAGGCTACCTGCTATGGTGTATCGCTTGATGTTCACGGAGTCCTCTTTACAACTATTTGTCAATTACAAAACGGAATAGGATTATTACTCACAATACAAATAAGATCAATTATCAATTGCATTATCATTAGCGTCATCTTATGATCGTTTCCAGTTTTTGAGATTGCTGCGTGAAGCTAGAGCTGACAAGCGCTGAATGGTTTATGAAATGCTAGATATTTATAAATTTGATGAATCTATTTTGGGGGCAGATACACCTGACCCATTACGATTCGCTTTTGTGAAAAAGTCCTCCCCTCATGCTGGTGGAATGGCATCCCCTATCATGCCAGATCAAAAGGTTTCCACACTCAACGATCTATATGCAAAGGAAGTGAAAAAAGCCAATAAACGGTGCTTGTATATCCACATTCCTTTTTGCCGAGTTAGATGTACTTTTTGCAACTTTTTTCAGAACGCAGCGAGTAGAAAATTAGTTGATGACTATTTTGCAGCGCTGATGGAAGAAATTAGATTGAAAGCAGCGATGCCTTGGACTCAATCAGGGACGTTTCACGCTGTTTATATTGGTGGCGGTACTCCAACCGATCTATCACCACTGCAAGTAGAGCAACTGGGCAAAGCGATTCGACAATATTTCCCACTATCGACAGATTGTGAAATTACTTTGGAAGGGCGTATTAACCGCTTCAGTGATGAAATGTTTGAACGTGCACTAGAGGGTGGGTTTAATCGTTTTTCTTTCGGTATTCAGAGCTTTAACACTAAGGTGCGACGCAGTGCCAAACGATTAGATGATCGAGAGGTGGTGCTTGAGCGAGTAAGTGCTTTAAGCCAAACGGATCAAGCACCTATTATTCTTGATTTACTCTATGGCTTACCTTACCAAAGCTTAGAAGTCTTCGAGCAAGATCTTAACGATTACATGTCGACTGGAGCCCATGGGTTGGACCTTTATCAGTTGGTAGTCGGTGGTAATGCACCTATGCTCAATTTGGTTGAAAAGGGCCGAATTCCTGCACCTGCAAGCTCCCCAGAAAAAGCATCTATGTATGAGCTGGGTTCTGCGTTTATGAGTAAACATCATATGCGCCAGCTGAGCGTTAACCATTGGGCCAGAGATAATCGTGAACGCAGCCAATACAACTCGCTGGCTAAGACTTACGCAGAAGTATTGCCAATCGGTTGCGGAGCAGGGGGCAACATTGGTGGCTACGGCATGATGAACCATCGCACATTAGAGACCTACATGACGGCAATGAAGTCGGGTGACTCTGTCGTAGCAATGATGACTAAGCAACATGCGTTGGAACCGGTCTTTGCAGCGCTTAAGTCTGGATTCGACAAAGGTGTTGTTTCTCGTCAGTCGCTCCCAGATTTTCTAGGTTCATCAGCCTTTGACTTTTTCGCGCCATTGTTTGAGGAATGGCAGCGTAAAGGGTTGGTTATTCTCGAACCTGATTATTTATCACTTTCTCTCGCTGGTCGTTTTTGGGCGGTGAGTTTGGCGCAAGCCTGTATCCAAGTACTACAGTCAACGTATCAAGAACAAAACACGCCAGTTTCTCTGGCGGTATAAATGGAATGAATGATGGAAGCACTAAAGCAACAAGTAGCTCAACTTATTGAGCAAGAACCAAGGTTATTACCTGCCGCAATCGCTGAGCAGTTGAATGTTTCAGAGTTTGAAGCAGTGGCAGCTCTACCTGAAGAAATGGTGGCATTAGTGGGGGGTGAGCAAGCTCAGTCCATTTTAGAGAGCTTAGTGGGTTTTGGCCCTGTAACAACAATTGTTCACTCATTCGGCTCTATCTTTGAAGTGAAAGCACCATTTCCAAAAGGAAAAGTGGCGCGTGGTTACTACAACTTCATGGGGCGTGAAGGTGAGTTACATGGTCACCTTAAGCTCGACAATGTAAAGAATATTGCCCTTGTGAGTAAGCCATTCATGGGGCGTGAAAGTCATTACTTTGGCTTCTTCTGCGAGGCGGGTAATAACATTTTCAAAATCTACTTAGGCCGCAACGAAAAGCGCGAGCTGATCGAAGAACAAGTTACGACGTTCAAGCAGTGGCAACAAGAATTTAGCAAGTAATCGATATAAAATTATAAGAGAAGTCAGGAGTATTCAAATGGATCAACAAGTAAAACAAGAGCGACTGCAAGGACGTCTGGGCCCAGAGATCAAAGAGTTTCGCCAAGAACGCCGTACACTTCAGTTAGCGACAGTCGACGAAAATGGTCGCCCAAATGTTAGTTACGCACCGTATGTTCAAAATCAAGAAGGGTACTTTATCCTTATTTCTGAGATTGCTCGCCATGCGCGCAACCTTCAGGCGAACCCAAGTGTGTCAATCATGATGATTGAAGATGAAGATACATCAAAACAGCTGTTTGCTCGTAAGCGCTTAACCTTTGATGCGGTAGCTTCTGTTGTTGACCGTGATTCTGAACAGTGGCAGCAAGTTGTTGCTCAGCTATCAGAGCGTTTTGGTGAAATCATTGATGGACTAAGTCAACTTCAAGACTTTGTATTGTTCAACCTTAAACCAGAGCAAGGACTGTTTGTTAAAGGGTTTGGCCAAGCATACCAAGTCTCGGGCGATGACTTAGTTGACTTTGTGCATCTTCAAGAAGGTCATAAGAAAGTTTCTAACGCTTAATGATTGAATTCTATTTAGATTACCGTTGTTTCTATGTAATCTAATGGAGAGTAAAAGGGGCCCTGGTGGCTCCTTTATTTTTACAAGTAGTTTGATGTTAGGGATAGTGATGCGACCAGTAAGCAAAGATCACGGAGAAATCTGTTACCCATTTATCTATGAAGATAGCCCAGTGTGCGATTTTGAAATCGCAGCTGATGAGCTATGTAGCCGCATTGGTTTAGTTCTTACTCTGGAGCTAGATGAATTGAGCCGAGATATCTTGAGTCGTGTACAACCTAATGTCTATCATTTGAATGGCTCGGTACGTGGTAAAATCGCTATTGATGAAGAGCAGTTAAAAGAGCTCTACGATGATTACAATGTGCTGAGAGATAAGTTAGATGGTGGATTTCGAGGCTTTGTTCTTCCTGGTGGTCACCCGATTTCAGCAGAACTTCATTTGTGCCGAACTCAAGCTAAAAAAATAGTGCGAGCCTTGGTAGCAGTAGAACATTCAGGTAAGAAATCACCAAATCCTATCTTATTTCGCTATGCCAACTTGCTGGCTAATGTGATGTACACACTTGCTTCTTACACCAATAAGCTTCATGAAGTTAATGAAGTAGAGTTTGTGAGTCGCAGTTACTAGTATGCATACAGAAAGCGCCCACAAATAACCTTGTGAGCGCTTTGAGTATGGTGAACCAGACTTTGCTAGAAGCTAGAGCTTGGCTGAGTCAAAAACTCTACCTCTTCAGCGCTACTCTCTCTGCCTAAAATGTCATTTCGATGAGGGTAACGACCAAAGCGATCTACAATGACTTTGTGTTTGAGCTCAAACTCATAATTGTTTTCTAAGCCTGGTTTGTTAAATAGCTCAACGGCTTTCAAGTGAATGGTCCTCGATTCACTGTGCATAAATGGCATGTAGAGAAAGCTCTGCTCAATGGTACTCAATTCTTTGTCTAAGCCAAGAGCAATAGCCTCTTGTGCAAGCCCCAGCGCAAGCGGATCCTGTGAAAATGCCTTAGGTGTATTTCGGTGGATGTTACGTGAAAACTGATCGAGAACGATGATTTCTGCAAGGCGCCCTTTCGCTGAAGTACGCCAAGAAGACAGTTCACATTGAGTTGCACTGTCTAGAAGGTTGCTAAACCGAGCAACAATCGTTTGATCTACATCCTCACTACTGACAAACCAGTCCTTTGGCTCAAGTTCTTCAAACCAGAAGGTAAGAACATCAGTTTCTGATGGTAATTTGCTCATGAATTCTTCCATGTGTTACTAGAGGTTAATTGACTATGGATAAAAGAAGCCAGTTTTACAACCCCTTGTTTCCATTCGTCATTAGATAAGAAGTTCGAACAGCTAAAGCGTATACATTGACGAAACTGACCGCTGGTATCAAATATTGTTCCTGGCAAAATGTTGATGCCATAAGGTTTGGCGAGTTGATAAATCTTTTCACTATCGACCTGTACTGGCAAGGTCAGCCAAAGCAAAAATGATCCTTGTGGCAAGATAGCTTGATACTGTCCATTAAGGCTTGGGTAGCGGTTAAGGGCCGCGGTCAATTCGTGGTGGAAAAGCTTAAGATTCGATTGATAGTAACGACGCATTTTTTGCACGTGTTGGCGATATTTACCTGTTCCTAAGAAGTCCGCCACTGCTGACTGCATTAAGTTCAAGCTTCCCATACTGTCGCAGAGCAAAAACTTTTCTACTTTGGCTTGGTACCTTCCCGCAATGATCCAACCAATCCGAAGGCGAGAGTCGAGCATTTTTGAGAGCGAATTGACGTAAATGACGCGGTCATACTCATCAAGAGCTTTCAGTGGTGGTAAGCCCTTATCAAAAGCAAGAGCTCCAAAGACATCATCTTCAATAATGGGTATGGAGGGTGCCAGTTTAAGCAGTTCAATTCTTTTATCTAGCGGCATTCGCGCGCCGGTAGGATTAGTGAAGTTAGGTGTCACTAGCACAGCGCTGATATCCCACTGTTTCAAGGCTTCTTGCAATGCTTTGGGCTCTATTCCGGTTCGAGGACAACTTGGGATCTCTACCACTTTTAACCCAAGTGATTCCATTAACAACAGGTTGCCGAAGTAACAGGGGGATTCAACGGCGACGATATCTCCCGGCTTGGTGATGGCTCTTAGTGCCAAGCTAATCGCTTGTTGAGCGCCATGCGTTACAGCAATTTGACTCGGCGTGACACTGACTCCTAAATCTTGGCTAATTTTACTAAGGTGTTTGATCAGACGTTGATTACCTGGAGGCAATTGGTAGTGACTGGGTACATTTGCTTGTCGGCGGCTGTGTCGCCCGATTTCAGCATAAAGGCTCTTGATTATCGGAGTGTCGATATTCGGGTGCGCAGACCCAGTAGCTAACAGCTCTTTGTCTGAAGAATAAGTGAGGATCTCTTTACAGACCGAGAGTAAATCAACTTGATTGGGCTGAGAAGGTGACTTTAATGTTTCTTCCCGCCGATTGACACGATAACCTGACTTAGGTACAGCGTAAATAATACCTTGTGCTTCCAATTCTTGATAAGCACGAATAACGGTATTTTTACTGAGAGAAAGCGCGTCACTCAAGCCACGAATTGATGGCAATTTATCCTGGTTAACGAGCAGCCCTGAATCAATCTGATGCTTAATGTACTCTTCGACCATCAGATACTTATTATTCACGTTCATTTATCTGTACCCAACAAATATATCTAATCTGTGTCTTTTCGTATTTTCTGTGCCTATTACATTAACGGTATTACACGGAATAAAGCCAGAGGAGATTTTATGTTTATTCGCTATGTCCCATTTATTTTTGTAATTCTCTGGGCTTCTGGCTTCGTTGGTGCGAGGTATGGCTTACAGTATGCTGAGCCTGCGACGCTACTTACCATTCGAATGACTGCAAATGTCGCTTTATTCGTCGTTATTTTGTTGTGCCTTGGCCGCCGACTACCTCGTGGTATGGGGTTAGTTCATAGCGCAGTCGTTGGGGTGTTAATCCATGGCTTTTACCTCGGCGGGACTTACATGGGGATACACTTAGGAATGCCCGCGGGCCTTAGTTCGTTGCTAGTGGGCTTACAACCAATATTGACTGCAGTAGTGTTGGTTATCTGTACTCAGCATAGCTTTAAGCCGTCACAATGGTTTGGCTTAGCCCTTGGATTTATGGGGATCAGTTTAGTTCTAATGGGAAAAACTGAGTGGCAATCGGAGCAGCATCAGTTTGCTGCCATTATGATCTGTCTTTTGGCTTTATTGGGGATTACCTTTGGTACGCTTTATCAGAAGAAGTATTGTCACGATATCGATATGGTCGGCAGTGCGACAGTACAGTACTTTGCTGCAGGGTTATTGTTTTTACCTTTCGCAGCGACCTTTGAAACGATGGAAGTCCAATGGAGTATGCCATTTATACTAACGTTGATTTGGCTAGTTGTGGTTCTATCTTGTATTGCCGTTCTATTGCTCTTGTATATGGTGAAACAAGGGGCAGCTTCTAGTGTGGCTTCCGTTTTCTATTTAGTACCACCTACAACGGCAATTCAAGCTTGGATAATGTTCGGTGAGTCGTTTGATGCTTATGGCGTCGTTGGGTTTGTTTTCGCAGCGTTTGCCGTGTTCCTTGTAACCAAAGCTCCTTCATTTAGCAATCTAAAGCGTATAAAAGCGTAAATAATACACACTCATACTTTATGGGTATTGGCAAAAAGGTCGCGAGATCTATAATCCCGACCTCGCTATTTCCTGGGCTATGAAAGTGACTACTGCAAGAAAACCAGACCGAACTACAGCCATGCGTGACATCATCGAGCAAGTGAAGGCAACGCTACCTTTATATGAGCCGGAAACATTTGTTTGTGGCAGTAAAGGTAATTGTGTTGGTTGCCCTAAAAAGTTACTCGAAATGGTCGATTCAGATTTAAGCTATTGGGAGTCTGCGTTAGACCGAGGCATTGAACCGCAATTCGATGAAATACGTCGATTTGGAAAAATGTGTTCCAGTGTTAGACGAGCGTTAAGCCGTAACGGACTAATATAATTGCACTGCTCCCTTTAGAACTTGGCCAGTCTGGACTAACTTTAAGGTTAGACGGTAGCCAAGGAGGGAATCTTGTGAACCGACTAATTTCTGCACGCAAGGTAGGGGTTATACTACTCACTTACTTTGCTGTCTTTTCAACTTATAGTAGTGCTAGTAACGATCTGAGAGAGCTCTCTTTTTATACTGAAAGCTACCCTCCTGCTAATTATGTGGCCAATGATAAAATTAGTGGTTATAGCGTTGATATTTTAATGGAAGCTAGCGCGTTGGTGGGAGAGCCTATAACGCTATCGCAAATGACGTTACAACCATGGGCAAGATCGTATCGTACGGTACTCACACATAAGAACTCGATTCTATTCACCACCACTCGTTCTGCTCATCGTGAGGAATTATTTACTTGGGTTGGCCCTATCACGGATATAAAAGTGGTGGTATTGGCTCGTAAAGACGCCAATATTAAAATCAATGATCCTCTCGAAATGGCGAACTATAGAATTGGTGTTATTCGCGATGACATCGGTGAACAGAGTTTACTTTCCCTCGGCATACCAAGAGATGCCATGCAAGAGGCATCTTATGTCACTGTACTTGCTGAGCAGCTAATGAAGAAACGAATTGATCTTCTTGTCTATTCCGAAAGAGCTGCATATTGGTGGGCTCGTAAGGCAGGAGTTGACCCAGAACTGTTTGAACCTGTTTATCTTGTTAGAGAGGGCCTTGTTTATTTTGCTGTCAATCGTGATACAGACAAAGAAGTAGCCGAGAAGCTACAAAAGGGTCTAGATATGCTTAAACAAGAGGATGAAAATGGGAACAGTCGGTATCAGGAAATATTAGATAAATACTAATGGTGCTCAATACCAACCTGAACTGTAAGATAGCTAGGTTGGTATGGGAGCATCTAAACTTCTAACGCCGGTTTAAGCGCTATTAAACTTTGGCTTTTTTTACAAAGTATGGGTTATCGAACTTCTTCGGGTTACCTAACTCAGAAACCACCAGCTTATTCCACAACTGCACGTCAAATTCACTTTTAGGAATGGAAGGGTAAAGTGTTTCAACTTCTTCCATTGCGAAGCGGATAAATTGTTTTTTCTTAATTTGATTGTATTTACGAGCTACACGGTTGTGTTTCGATATCCACTCTTGTTTAAATGCAATAAGGCCAGGCTCAGCAACATCTAATGGTAAACGTGATAGATAGATACGTTTGTATGAAACCTTACGATCGAGCATTGTTCTCATCGCTGTCTGAATATACTTACCATGATTAGTAATAGATATATCTTCTCTATCGAAAAGTTGTACGCTCCAGCCACTCGGAAAGAAGTCCGGTTTACGATACTGTTTGTTTCTCACATCGATTGCTTGGTGCATGACAAGATCAGAGGTACCGTTAAAGGTCTGTTGCCATTTACCGATTCGAATCTGCACAGCAGTAGGTAATCGATAAATATTAGTAAATTTATCTTGTTCCATATTTTTATACACTAAATTAACGTCGACATACAAAGGGCGAAGAAGAATAGGCGAAAAATACGAGCCTATTTTAAAAGGGTCGAGAACTTATTATCGACACAGTGTAGTGAAAAACTGTCAGACTAGCTAGTCGGTTTGGTCAATATTTGGTAAGAGCGTGACGGCTTAGGTGTACGTTGGTCACTATTTTTAGCGAAAAGATAGCTGAAATGATAAGCGAATTTATAAGAGGCTCTATCGAATGGATAGAGCCTATATTAAGAATATAATGTTAGTCGTATATTGTAGGGATTGGCTGACGTTTGTGCTGAGTTACTTTGTAGATATGTACTAAGCGATCTGAAACCTCTTGAGAAACTTCTTTACCTTCTAGGAAGTCATCAATTTGCTCGTAGGTGAGGTTTAACGCATCTTCGTCGGCTTTTTGAGGGTCAAGCTCTTCAAGATCGGCAGTCGGCACTTTCTTAACTAATTGTTCAGGCGCGCCTAGGGTTGCAGCAAGCTCACGGACCTGACGCTTGCTCAAGCCAAACAGCGGAGCCATATCACAAGCACCATCACCAAATTTGGTGTAAAAGCCAGTAATGTTTTCTGCAGAATGGTCAGTACCAATTACCAAACCGCCCACATAACCAGCGATTTCATATTGAGCCACCATGCGAGCGCGGGCTTTTACATTACCTTTAATGAAATCAACTTTAGCGCTATCTTCAGGGAGTAGGCCTGTTCCTTCTAGCGCGATATGACTCGCCGTATGCAGTCCGTCAACACCTGCTTTGATATTGACTGATACAGAGTGAGAAGGTTGGATAAATTGAAGTGCTAGCTGCGCCTCGTCTTCATCTTTTTGTTCACCATATGGTAGGCGCACAGCAATAAACTGGTACTCACCGCTATTCTCTTCGTTTAGCTCATTAACAGCAAGCTGTGCTAAGCGTCCACATGTTGTTGAATCAACACCACCGCTGATACCAAGTACAAGAGATTTACACCCCGATTCTTGTAGTTTGCGCTTAATAAAGTCGACGCGACGGGTAATTTCAAAATGAGGGTCAATTGATGGCAAAACGCGCATCTCGTCGCGAATCAGCTGTTCCATTATGTTTCCTTCCTGCAAGCAAATTGGTTTAAAATTCGATGTCAAACTTGTGACTTTAACAGGTCTACCTCAGCTTAAGTTCTAATTCCTGAAGTGAACGTGTTAAAGTCACATCGCTATATCATACCTCAATCAACAAATTAGAAAACTGTGATCACGGTTTTCCCTAAATAGTGAAGAATAATAATGAGTAAAATCGCCGTATTTGGTAGTGCCTTTAACCCACCAAGCCTTGGGCACAAGAGTGTTATTGAGTCGCTTAGTCACTTTGATAAGGTGTTACTCCTGCCGAGTATTGCTCACGCTTGGGGAAAACAGATGCTTGATTACTCTATTCGCTGTGAACTTGTTGATGCTTTCATCGAAGACCTAGACGCCTCTAACGTTGAACGCTCCACTGTCGAAGAGGATCTTCATCGGCCAAATAGCAGCGTGACAACATATTCAGTTTTAGAGGAATTAGCGTCACGTTACCCAGGCTGCGAACTGACATTTGTGATGGGGCCAGACAATTTGTTCAACTTTTCAAAGTTTTACAAAGCAGAAGAAATTCTAGAGCGATGGTCGGTGTTAAGCTGCCCCGAAAAAGTGAAAGTCCGTAGTACGGATATTCGTAATGCCTTAATTGATAAAAAGGAAATTTCTGACCTCACAACTCCTAAAGTATGTCGCAAACTTGCCGAAAAAGAGTATTATTAAATGGTTTGATGTACGATATATAAGAGGTGTGAATGTCAAAATACGGATTGATATGGGGGACGTTATTACTGTCTTCTGTTTCAAATGCGTGTGAGATGTATGGCAGGGACTCCACTTCTCAATCGGTAATGTTAGGGCAGCAAGGTGTCTGCTTTTCAATTCTCGATGGCATTGGTTATACAGCAAAATCTATAGATTCAATTAGTGAATATATGGTTGATGACTCAACCGACTATTCTGCATATTGGTCTGAGTGGTTGCTAAACAACGACAGTAACCCGATCCTAAGTAAGAGCTTAGCTTCCAATTATATTGGTGTTGGCGTTTGGGTTCCTAGTGAACTCGAAGACCAGCTATCTAGTATGGATACTGAGCAATGGATTAAAAGCCATGGTTTGCAACTTAGCCTTGGTTTTGGCGACATGAATACGGGGCAGCCTCGCATGAGAGTCGATTACCGCTGGCATGACGAACGTGATGGCGATGTAATGATGCAGGTCGAAGTTCCATTCTAATTGTGCAATAGCAAGTGAAATGGTGTTTAGCTAACCGTTCGAAACTTGCTGTTGCTCCAATCGCTCATAACAATGACTAATCAGTTGTTCAGGTGTTTCTGGTCGAGAAAAGTAGTAACCCTGAATAAAGTTACACCCCATCGCGTATAATTTCTCTAGCGCTTCTTGGTTTTCTACGCCTTCAGCAATCAGCTTAACCTCTAACTGCTTAGCCAGTTGAACGATAAGCCATACAACGCGTTCTGCGGTTTCATTACTAAGCATATTATTGATAAAGGTCGCATCAATCTTAATGCAGTCTATTGGGTAACTGTGGATGTAATTGAGACTAGAATAGCCTGTTCCAAAATCATCAAGCGCTACGGTAAAGCCAAGCAGACGCAACTTCGTGAGAATGTTTTTAACCTCGTCCGTTTGCGACAGTAGTACGGTTTCGGTGAGCTCGATAGTGAACTCTTGTGGGGTGAAATTATAGGCCTGAATCGTACTCAATAAGTGTTGAAGATAGCGTTCTGAATTGTTGAGCTCATGAGCTGAACAGTTGATTCCGAGCTTAACTTTATGGCCTAACCCTTTCTCTAATGCGACTTTAGCTTTACAAGCTAGCTCAACAATGCGTTCGCCAAATTCTACGATTAAGCCAGACTGCTCAGCGGCTTCAATGAACTCTAGAGGTGAAATTGGCCCAAGCGCTTTACTTTGCCAGCGCGCTAAAATTTCATAGTAGTCCCAATTGCGATTGTTTCTCTCTACTATGGGCTGAGCGACTACATAAATCTCTCGATCACTTATCGATTCTTGTGCGAGTTCATTTCTTAGTGCATCAATGATTAACGCACGGCGATAGTACTGTGCACTTAGGTGGGTGTCATAGCATTGCACGTTAATGTGACGAGATTGCTTGCAGTCTTTTAGTGCCAAGCTTGAGTTAAGTATAATTTGGTCAGCGCTAACGTTAGGCCCTGCGCTTTTTGCTAGACCAATGCTAATACTAAATTTAATGTTATGAGCTGGGTCTTGATAGCCTTTTTCTAGGTTCTTAATGATGGTATGACAGACTTCAAAAGGGTCACCCGTTAAGGTGATGAAGGCAAATTCGTCTCCTGCAATTCGAAATGCTAAGTGTTTGTCTTTAATAGCGAGTTTAATCGTATTGGCAACAAACTTAATGATCTGATCCCCGATGTAATTACCGTAAAGATCATTAATGGACTTAAAATTATCAATATCGATGTAGGCCAGCGTAAAAGAGTCGATATTCATTTCATTGAGTCGTTCAATCTTATCGGATAAAAAGCTGCGATTAAGCAAACCGGTAAGGTTGTCATGAGAAACCTCGTAGCTGAGCTGATCGACTAACGTTTCTGAGCGAGCCGATAACCACTTAGCTCGGAGGTTATGAGTGACGATATTTGCGAACAATTTGTGGCTTTCTATCAATTGTTCTTGGTCCGATAAAGTTAGCTCTGTGTTGAATGTCGAAAGTAGGATACCGAGCACTTCACCGTTTTGAGCCTTCAGGGAAACAGCAATATAAGACTCAACGTTATTATCAAAGATAAATTGTTCACCAGGGTGCTTAGAGTAGGCCTGCTTTGGGCAAACGGTATAGTCTTGGTTAGATTGAGTGACAAACGCCCATGTACTCCGTGTTAAAGGAGCGGTGCAGTGATTGCGATGCAGTTTTAGGTCACTCGCAGAGGCAAGCAAAACCGATTTGGGAGTGAATTGATCGAACTCTATGACGCAGGTGCACAAAGAGTCAGTGTGTTTATGTAGCTCGTAGGTCGCTTTGTTTAGCAGTTCATGACCATCTAAGCTTAATGTCTCGCTAAGTATTCCTACACTTAGCGAATCTGATACAGAAGATGTCCTAGCCATAACGAGTAACTCACTATTATTGCGACTTATGCCACTTATTTATCGGTCGGGTTACAGTCTAAATATGGTATCGGATGCATAGATTTGCAAACTTTAATGAAAACTAATTACATCGGTTAGGTCTCTGGTAAGCATTTTCGGTTATTGCTCTTTCGATAAACGCGTCTTTAGGTAGTCAAGGAATAGCTTAGTACGGGTGTGTTGGTAATCGAGTTTCGGGTAGTAAGCATAAACAAGCGCTTCGTCCGCAGTAATGCTTGGTAGTATTCGCTTAAGTGAACCAATTCTCAGCTCTTCTTTGATCATTACATCATTGGAAAGCAATATTCCCATTCCACTTTTAGCTGCGTAGTACAAAGCCTCTGGGTTAGTGGTGGCAAAATTACCACTGAGCGAGAGCTTTTGTCCATTGGTTAGTGTGATCTCTCGTTGAGTCCTTTCGCCCCAAACGAGCATATTGTGCTGGGTTAGCTCTTTAGCTATTTGAGGCTCGCCATGTTGCGCTATGTATTCAGGTGAGGCGTAAAACCCCGCTTTGTGCTCAAAGAGTGGTGTGGCTTTAAAGCTCAAGGAGTTGAGCTGTTCTATTTCACGGCTAATAAATAGATCGAGGCTGAGCTCAGGTAATTGGCCCGGCGTGGTTGTGATCAACTGAATACGAATGTCTGGGTACATTTGCAAAAAGTCGTTGAGGTATTGAACAAGAAACTTAGATCCGACGGCGAGTGTCGCCCCGATTTTCAGCAAACCAACGGGAGTTTCAGATACTGAGCGTGTTTCATCAACGATGGATTGCCAACCATCTAGTTGTACCTTTGCCCGTTCATAGAAGAGTGCACCGGCTTCAGTTTGTGTGACAGAACGAGTAGTGCGTTTTAAAAGCTGTGCACCAATACGCTCTTCAAGCCAGTGGATGCGTTTGCTGATGGCAGAACTGGTTGTATTCAGCTTTCGAGCAGCTCCATTGAAGCTACCTTCATCAACTACACGAATATAACTCTGGACGCTTTGAATCCAATCCATAATCCTGCCTTATTATTTCTTGTTGGGAATTAATCACTTTCCATTTATCCATATTATCATTCATTGGGGAAGAATATAAACTGGATTTACTGATGTTCGAGTAAGGAGTCGCCATGAAAAAAACACCCATTTTGCTAGCTATGATGATCATTGCGACAGGTCAGGTTGGTGTGAGTATTTACCTTCCAGCATTACCGATGATCAGTGAAGCGTTGCAAGCTAGCCAAGCTGACATACAACTTTTAGTGACTCTTTTTCTGGTTGGCTTTGGTGCATCTCAACTCTTCTATGGTCCACTTTCAGATGCGATTGGTAGACGGCCGGTATTTATAGTGGGGCAAGGCGTTTATCTGGTGGGGACGGTAATTTGTGTCGCGTATGCAGATAATCTAACCATACTGACTCTCGGACGACTATTACAAGGTTTAGGGGCGGGGAGTGCTTCTGTATTAGGACGAAGCGTCCTAAGAGATAGCTATGAAGGTGCACAGTTAACTAAAGCGTTATCCTATATTTCTGTCACAGCGTCCATTATGCCTATTGTGGCCCCAGTACTAGGGGGGTGGATTTCATTCTACCTTGGCTGGGAAGCGGTATTCATCTTTGTATTATTGTACCTGGTAGCCATTTTTACGCTCGGCTATTTTGTGCTGCCAGAAACCATGAGTTATGGGAAGTCACGTTTTAGCTTACGAGATGTGATCAAAGGCTATGGGGAACTAATCACTAACAAGCAAGTTATCTCAAGCGCTAGCTATAATTGGGTGAGTTACTTAGCCAGTCTGGTTTCTCTGTCGGTGATGCCGTTTATTTTGCAACAAAACTTAGGTTTAACAGCAGCAGAGTACGGTTCTGTCATGATCATTCCATCGGCAGGTTTGATGGTAGGTAGCTTAGCCTTGAATATTCTCAATCGTTACTTTTCTACCCGTCAACTGATGGCACTGGCGATTTCGATTATGGTGCTCGCTGGCATTTGGCTGGTGGCCACACCTGTTTCTTTGTTTAACCTCGTTTGGGCGTTCACATGGCTGACAATCGCGCAAGGTATTTCATTCCCACTCTCTATCAGTATGTTGCTCGAGCCTCACAAGCGAAGAGCTGGGTCCGTGTCAGCACTATCAGGCTCAGTTCAAATGTGTTTAGCGGGCTTATTTGGCGGCTATTTAGTTGAATATTGGGTACAAAGCCAAGTGGCTATGGGAGTCTTTTATTTGATGGCAGCTTCAACAATGGCCTATGTTCTGATTGTTTCGAAAAAACTTGGCTCAGTACAGCAAGAGTTTGCTTGATAGTGAGTTGAGGGTACAATGCCCGCAAATTGATATATCGAGACAAGTACGATGGAACACAAAGAGTTCGAGACTTTAGTTAAGTCGCTATGCGAAAAAGAAAACTTACCTCAGGCGCTAGAGCTATTAAAAGCATCTGAAGATAGTGAAGTAGCTGAAGCAGCTCAATCGTTAGCGGGGCAGTTTGCGCTGGCAGAAGTGGATGGTGCTAAGCGTGTTTATCACGTGACAGTGCAAGAAAATGAACAAGGCGAAGAACAAGAGTTTGTTGAGCACGTGATGGATGAAGGTGAAGATGTCATTCGTTTTGTTGCTTGGTTCTTTGACGTGATGTTTGATGTTAAACGTAAAGACACATATCAAGCTGCTGGCAAAACTTACACTCAGCCGAAACGTGCTTAATTAGTGTGATTTAGTTCTTGTTTTTGGTTGTAATGTGATTAAAATCACGCTCCTGTATTTAGGAGACAATCATGAATCACGAATTAGGCAATGCATACATCGGTCAAATGATCGCAAAACAAGCTATGCATGAAGCTCTTTACGGTAAGCCTAAGGCGAAGAAAGCTTCTTTTATCAAACGAATGATGAAGAAACTGGCAAAGTAATCGCCCAAGTGAAATGGAATTTCTAACCTCGTCCACCATGACGAGTTTGGTAAAAAGCCCTGCTGTTATCAGCAGGGCTTTTTTTGTACTTTGAAAGTGTTAAAGTGACACAACATTGTCTGGAACAGAGCTAAGCCCCTTTTCTTCAATCCATGCACTTAGGTTGTCGGCACCACCGATATAATGACCATCTAGCCAGATCTGAGGAACGGTAACAGGTGTTTTCTCACCAATAATCGCTTTAACCTCAGGGATCATTCGATAAAGTGCTGCACTGTCTTTTACGACATCGTAGTACTCGTAATCGATGCCTGCTTCATCCAAAATCTTTTTCGCTTTGACGCAATATGGGCAAGTCGCTTTGCCATAAACAATATTGCCTTTGAGCGTATCACGCTTGGTCCACTCTTGAATAACAGATTGGACTAAAACACCACGATTCAGAGCTTCGCCTTGGCTAATAACTTTGCCTTCAACCATTAGTATAGGAGCATGCCAAGCCCCAACTTTTAGAGGTTCCCACCAATGAGATAGCCAATCCTTTACTTCCAATTCAACTGGAATTCCTGCCAATTCGTTTTCAAACGTATCACTTAAGATATCTTTGGTTAGGGTACATTCGCCACATGGAATGTTGACCTTAAATGGTCCCCAACTACCAGCCCATTTGTACAGTGTTAGTTTTATTGGACTTGTCATAGATTGCTCTCCTTAAATGCCTATGACTAATTAGAACGGCATAAGATGACATATCTTTCAGCTATTTCGATTTTTTTGTTTCCCAGCGGGTAATGAACGCCACAGAAGCAATAATGATCGCGGCTCCAAGCCATAATCTACCCGGCGGAACCCAACTAAATACTACCCAGCCAGCAAGTACGTTCAACGGCAATTTAGCGTGATCAAATGGCTGTACAAAAGAGGCGTCTGCAACCGCATATGCTTTTACGATAGCCCACTGAGCTAGTGCTGTCATTGCTCCTGCTGCAAAAAGAACAAGCCAAATTGTTCCACCACTTGGCATTTGCCAATCAGGCAGAGCAAGTAAAATGTTGAAAGGAGTGATCAATACAAGTAGGTAAACCACCATAGTCGATGGCGAATCGTCAGAAGAGAGCTTCTTAACCATCAACGAATAGCATGCCCAGAAGAATGCAGCCCCTACAGGTAGGAGAGTTGCCCAACTGAAATCGTCAGACCATGGTTCTAGGATGATCATCGCACCGACAAAGCCTGACAGCGTAGCAGCCCATCGAGCAACGCCGACTTTTTCCTTCAAAAATAACCCCGAACCAACAGTTGCAAAGAGAGGAGAGGTCATAAGCAATGCAATACCCTGCCAGATAGGAACTGGGTAAGCGAGTGCCCATAGCCATAATTGAATACCGATAACAGATAAGAACACTCGGAATATATGAAGACCAAGGTTTTGGGTACGTAAAGATTGACGAATCCCTAGCGTTTTCAAATATGGAAGGATGACCACCAAAGCAATGGCGTATTGAATAAGTGCAACAGTGGTAGAGGATAGTCCAAAGTTAATGCTAGCGATTTGGGCAAGGCTGTTGACGATAGCAAAAGCGAGACCAGCGGTTAGCATCCAGCTAGCCCCTTGAATAGGGTGGTGTGTTTTGGTGGTCATGATGAAAGTGTATAAAAAATTGATAAGCTGAATCATACGACTTTATTGGGCTGAGATCACCTCAGTAATCTGAACTTCTTAGTCAATAAAGCCGAATGATGTGAATTACTTAGCGTGCTATTTTCAACTAACGCTTTTTATTGAGTGTGTAAACTGAAGTGACAACTAGGATCATGCCGATGGCGTGCCAAATGGTAAACAACTCATCTAATACAATGACTGCAAATACCGCTGTTATAGCGGGACCTATATTATTACTAAGACTCAGTGTTGTAGGAGTCAAACGCGCCATTGCTGCTGCCATTAGGTATGACGGAAGTACGGTACAAAATATACCAAGTAACACACCAATAATGACTAGCTCCGCGCTCCAATCGGCTGGTGAAGTGTTGCTCAATGATAGATGGACAAGTATTGCTAGGCCAGCACTCCCCATTCCTATACTGGTAAACAATGAGCTGCCAAGGTGACTGATTAATGGCTTGCTCCAAACTAAGTAGAAGGCGAAGACCAACGCCGAAGTGATAGCAAGGAAGCTACCTGATACGACCGCTGAGCCAAACGTGCTGAAGTCATGAAAGACAATAAAACCGATTCCTGCATAGCCAAGTAGTGTAGACAAAATCACGGTGCGATTGGGTTTATGGGCGTACAAGCACCAACTTATTAGGACAACAAACGTTGGAAATAGAAAGATCAATAAACGTTCAAGTTGAGCGGAGATATGTGCTAATGACGCGATATCTAAAAAACTAGCTAGATAGTAACCCATCACACCAATTGCGGCCGCCTTTAAACCGTGGGTTTTAACTTTAAGGCGATTTTCTTTGCCACGGCACAGGTATATAAAGAACAGCAAATAAAACGGCAGTGAACTGAAGGCTCTTAGCGTCATGATGGAAGTTGCATCTCCACCATATTGGTAGGCGATCTTGATAAATATTGGTTTGACGGAGAATAGGACGCAGCCTGCAAGCGCCATCAAAATACCAATCTGAGCGGCTGATGAAGAGTGTGGTGGGGCGGTTTGAGTTTGGTCTGTCATTCGTCTCGTATCCTTTTGAGTATGGGAGGCTACGAGATAGTAAGTCTGGCTACGTGTCTCGTAGCCAGGCACAGTGTTACCTACCGGCTACAGGCATTAAGAAGTAGGAGCCAAAGGTAGGTAAACGTAACAGTCATAACTATTCCTAAATAGATGAATTTTTAGACTATCGTTGCGAACTCGAAATTGCAAAAGGTTTCGTATTAAATTTGTTGCATCTTTGCTTCGATTTGATTGAGTGCTCGTTGATACATTGCCCATGCACACAGGCCAGCAAAAATATTCCCGACGAAAGCACCCCAAAACAAGCCTTCGATACCACCTAAAAGCGAGCCGACCCACAAACATGGTAAGAAGAAAGCAAACAGTCTTAGTGCTGAGATGGTAAGTGCTGTGTACGATTTACCTAGAGCATTGTTGATTGAAACCATCAACATACAAATACCTAGCGGACCTAAGCTAAACGGAACGATCATGAGGTGATAGTTTAAAATGCTTTCTACTTCAGACTCACTGGTCATCAATAATGAAAGCCAATCAGAGGTTAACCAAGTGACAATTGCAATTACCAATTGGAAACCCAGTACAAATTTTGCCGCAATGAGCACCAGCTTGCGAATGTCATTAAGATTATTGGCTCCGAGGAGCTTACCAACCATAGGTGGCATTGACATGGTTAATGCTAATACTGAAACAATCGCAAAAAACTCATATCTAGAACCAAGCGCCCAAGCAGCAACGGCAGCAGTACCATAACCTGCTAGTAGTTTAGTTGCTAGCATTGAAGATAGTGGGGGAAGTAACTGACTGATCATTGCTGGTCCCATAATGTTGCCTATTGAGCGTACGCTCTTGGTGACGTTTAAGTCATTCCAGTCGAAACTCATCCAGTGTTTTCGAGTCACTTTCGGTGCGACAAAGACAATACCTAAACCAAACGAAACAATTGTTGCAACAGCTGCACCATTAATTCCCATATCCAAAGTAAAAATAAAGATTGGGTCAAGGACAAGGTTTAATGCGCTGGTTACCATCATCATCGTACCTGGTAACATGGTATTCCCGTTGGCTCTACAAACGCTGTACAGAAAGTAAAGCACCGCGCCTGTCCATGAACTGATAAGCCAATAGATCCAATATGAGTCGATGATAGGAAAGACAGATTCCGGAGCACTCAACAATAAAAGAAGCGGCTCTCTGGCTAGGTAAATAAGAACAGAAAAGAGTGCGACACCGATGCTGCCCATAGCGATGACTAATCCACCGAGCTGTTTGGCATAGCGTTGTTGGTCAGCACCAATTGCTCTGGCAATTACGGCAGTTGTTGCAATACCAAGCCCCACTTGAATACCGATGATGACCATTTGTATAGGCAGGGTAAAACCTTGTGCAGCGAGCGGTAAGATTCCTAGCTGACCAATGAAAGCACTGTCTACCAATTGGAAGCTCATTAAAGAAAGCACACCAAAAAGCATTGGCCAAGTCATTTGATAAAGCTGTTTGCCCAGCGATGGGGATGAATCTTGTATTTTTGATGTCATATTGATGAATTTGTTAGGTTTTTCGTCAGGTTAAAGTAAAACCGAGGCTCGAACGATAGGGCGGTAATTGCAACGCCTAAACGATCTAAAGTACCTCGGTTTATTAGTGTTTCTCATACATGTAGTCAATCGCCCAGTTTTCAAGGGTAGGGCGATAGATTCACGCGAAAGAGTTATTCGTCATCAAAATTGTCAGCGTAGCCTTTCGGTGGGGGCGTCCATCCTCGTTCTCCACCTTCATGTCGATCAGAGCGGTCAGCTTTCATGGCCAATTTGATGTGCTCTTCAAGGTGCATAAACAGCTTGCGGTAGTTATTGTCAAAACGTTCCCCTTCCGAATCGTCTTCCCACGCCTTATAAAGTAAGTCAGACTTCTTGTCTTCTACACGTTTATAAGCGGCTTTTTGCTGTTCTACTTGGAATGGGTGATAACCCAGCAATCGCATCGCATGTGAGCCAAGTTCTAGTGCCGAATGGTAGGTTTCAAGCTCGACTATATCAGCCCCCGCTTGGCGAAGAAGGTAGCCATGTCCGCGGTCAAAAGCACGAGCGAGAACTTTCACATGTGGATATGTGTGTTTTACGTATTTGGTTAGTTCTACACAGGTATCGCGGTTATCAATAGCGATTACAATCATCGAAGCTTCTTCGATCCCAGCGGTATGCAAAAGATCAGGGCGGCTCGCATCGCCAAAGTAAGCCTTAGTATTGATTTTTCGAACAACGTCTACTTGCGCGGCTTGCTGATCAAGAACCACGGTATGGACACCATTAGCCACCAGTAAACGGTTTGCAATCTGACCAAATCGTCCGATACCAGCGATAATAACAGTACCTTTTTCTTCGATAGTGTCCGCCTCTCGCTCGTTCGATTGCTGCTCGAATTTCGGCAAAATTACTTTATCGAAAAGGATGAATAGGCCTGGAGTTAGGAACATAGACAGAGCTACGACCAGTGACAGTGTCTGCGCAATGCCTTGTGGGATAACATGGTTTTGCACTGTGAAGCTAAGTAATACGAAGCCAAACTCACCTGCTTGCGCCAAACTTAAGGTGAACAACCAACGGTTGCTGTTTTTAATTCTGAAAATCAAAGCAAGGAGATACAGGACACCAGCTTTGAGAAGCATGACACCAAGAGTCAGACCGATGATTAATGCAAAGTCATCAAATAGAATACCAAAGTTAATGCCTGCCCCTACAGTTATAAAGAATAGACCGAGTAGTAGACCTTTAAACGGGTCGATGTTGGATTCTAGCTCGTGGCGGAATTCACTGTTGGCAAGCACAACACCTGCTAGGAATGTGCCCAGCGCAGGAGATAGGCCAACTAAACTCATTAGAGCGGCAATACCGACGACTAACATCAGTGCAGTTGCCGTGAATATTTCACGAAGTCCTGAACTTGCCACAAATCGGAAAAGAGGTCGACTTAAGTAGTGACCACCCACAACTAGACCTATGATCGAAGCGATGATCACTAAGCCATAAGCCCAGCCAGGTAAACCTGCAACTAAGCTTAGTTCTTCGTGGTGATCTGATGCGGCGGATACTGCTGATTGTGCTTGCTCAACCAGCTCAGGTAATGCTAGTAGCGGAATGAATGCCAGCATTGGAATAACGGCAATATCTTGGAACAACAGCACAGAGAAGGCGTTTTGTCCGCCCTCTGTTTTATTTAGGCCCTTTTCATTGAACGTCTGGAGCACAATCGCTGTTGAAGAGAGGGCGAAGATCAAACCGATCGCGAGTGCGATAGTCCAAGGTTGTTCAAAATAGAGCGCAATTGCCATTACGACCGCAGCCGTACCTCCGACTTGGAGCCCCCCAAGTCCGATCAGACGATTACGCATCGCCCATAGCATTTTAGGTTCAAGTTCTAAACCAACCAAAAATAGCATCATTACAACACCAAACTCGGCAAAGTGTTGAATTGTGGTGGTCTCTTCACCAACTAGGCCAATGATTGGACCGATGACCACACCAGCGATAAGGTAGCCTAGAACAGATCCCAAGCCTAAGCGTTTGGCTATTGGGACTGCAATAACGGCAGCAGCTAGGTAAATGAAAGCTTGCAGGAAATAACCGGTCATGCCTGTGCCTCGTTCGTTAATGTGTCTACATAGTGATTGAGTTTTTCTGCGTTACTGGCTTTCTCGTAATCGAAGTTATCGGAGACGAGTGCAGTAAGCAGTTTTTTCCAATTCTGAATATGAGTGCCGACACGCCCATCTTCTTGCGCGGTTCTTGCACCAAATAGAGCAAACGGAGCGAGATATTGCATCCCAGTCAACGTCGCCATTTGTTCTAGGGGGTGCAACAATTCACGAATGGTGTAGTGGTTATAGCCGTCGGTTTGATAGGCGTCAGCTTTACCGCCCGCCGAGAGCGAACAGAAGAACTTTTTACCGTGTAATTCATCACCTTCGCTGCCATAAGCGAACCCATATTCTAATACAAGGTCTTGCCATTCCTTCAAGATCGCTGGCGTTGAATACCAATAGAGAGGAAATTGAAAGATCACAACATCGTGATCGCGCAGACGCTGTTGTTCAATATCAATATTAATGTGATAGGTAGGATATTCATGATAAAGGTCTACTACCGTGACGCCATCAACCTTTTGAGCAGCTTTAAACAGGTGTTGGTTGACTTCCGAGCGTCCGGGTGACGGGTGAGCGTATAGTACGAGGACTTTGGTCTGTGACATTTCCTATCCCATTAACTGATTAATAATGATTACAAATATATTTTTACATACCGTATGGTAAATCACCATAGGTTACTTATTCTTCACCTAGTCTGAAAACAGACCCTAGGCTAGTAGTGTCTAGAGATGGTTTCTTCTAAGTCGCTTAAATGGTCAACAACTAACGAGGCGTGACTGCTAAATGGGCTGTGGTTGCCATGTGTAACAAGACACGAGGGCATATCGGCATTGAATGCCGCTTGTAAATCATAAAGGTAATCGCCCACATACAGAATTTCACTCGATTTGAGTTGCCATTCGTTGGCTAGGAATAATAACGAGTCGGGGGCAGGTTTTGGCGGAAAATGCTCGCGAGTGATTACGTCTGAAATGATAATTTTGTTGTGTGAGAGTTTAGTTTGAGCCGCTTCAGCGCAGTTGCGGGTAATGACTGCCGTTAAAAGGTTATTGTCTTCGATAAAATTGAGTAGGGATTGACACCCTGGCATCAGATTCGAGCTGGCCGCATCTTCCAGTTCGTGTTGTAGAACAAGAGAGTGTGCATCCTCTTGTGTTTTTTTGCAGTCAATGTCTTCGATATAAGAGAGCAAATCTTGGTTGAACGGACATCCAATTTGCTCTCTTAACCAGAGAAAGTCCATATCGGAGCTCACTAGGGTATTATCTAAATCAAAGACAATGGCTTTAATTTGAGGAATATTTAGTGGCACATGGGACATAGACTCTCCTTCTATTACGCGAACTCTTTCTCCAAGTAAGCAACAATGTCAGATGACTCATACATCCATTGAACGTTGCCTTCTTTTTCAATTCTTAGACAAGGTACTTTTACTTTGCCACCACCAGCTTCTAATTCTGAGCGGTGAGTTGGATCATTTTTCGCGTCGCGTAGATCGAACTTAACTGATTGGCGCTTCATTGCTCGGCGCACTTTGACGCAAAAAGGGCAAGCTTCGAATTGATACAATGCAAGCGATTGAGCCTTTGTGTCGACAGTTTGTTGAGCTTCAGCAGTGCGTTTTACCCCACGAGGTGAAAAAACAAAGTTGAGTAGTAGGATAACTCGCCCTAAGAACCAGCGGATAAACTTCATAACAATCCTATTATTATATTTAAAGGTGACTTTTACGTTACGCATTGTAACCGAGATGTGATCAATCTTAAACTCAACCGAGCTTAATTTGATGCTTCTTAGTTACTTCAATACCTAAGCGTTTTGCGAGTCGAGTTAGATTAGCTCGATCAGTCTTTAATTGACGAGCAGCCTTAGCCCAATTGAAATCAGCACCGTTTAACGCAGATATAATCATTTGTCGTTGGTACTCTTCTGTGGACTCGCGCAGCCCTAAAGAAGGGTTAATTTCAGCCAACGTATTAGGCGAAAGGCTCTCTGTCGGCAATGGCAAATCCGCCGTAGAGTCGAGTTCACCAATATCTTCAACTGAAATCGTAATGAGCTTACCACCACGGCCTCTTGCTCGTGCTTTTAGAGCGGCGCGATTTATCACATGTTCGAGTTCACGGACGTTGCCTGGCCAGTTGTAACGAGAGAGCTCGATTCGCGCCTCTTTACCAAGCTTGATTTGTACTATCCCTAACTTTCTTCGAGCCTGTTCGAGGAAATAACCGGCTAATAAAACGATGTCTCCGTTTCTTTCTCGCAGCGCAGGAACCGTAATTGGATAAACACTTAAGCGATGATACAGGTCTGAACGGAAACGACCTTCAGAGACTTCTTCTTTTAGATCTCGGTTGGTTGCTGCGAGCACTCGCACGTCGATAGTTTCTACTTTGTCTTGTCCGACGGGCTGAATTTCATTGTTTTGTAGAGCACGTAAAATCTTACTTTGTGCAGCAAGTGGTAATTCACCGATTTCATCTAAGAAAAGCGTACCGCCGTCGGCAAGGGCAAACTTACCCATGCGCGATTTGTCCGCACCAGTAAACGCTCCTTTAACGTGACCGAACAGTTCGCTTTCAACAAGGTTTTCAGGGATGGCTGCACAGTTTACATAGACCAGTGGTTGCTTCTTTCTTGGGGATAGGTGATGAAGGCTTCGCGCCACGAGCTCTTTACCTACACCGGTCTCACCATGAATGAGTATATTGAAGTTTGAAGGGGCAACGACTTCGATATCGGCTTTTAGCGCTTGCATTGCAGTGCTATCACCGATGATTTCACTGCCATCTCTATCCCAAGCTTCTTCGTTAAGCTCTTCGAGCTTTTGCTGAGTTTGCTTGGCTTGTTGCTCTAACTGACTAACGGCGAGGGCAACTTTTAGTGTAGAAGCTGCAATGGCGGAAAGAGCATCGAGGCTGCGAGTCGGAATTTGTTCAAATACACCAGGAGTTAGACTGTCTAGTGTGAGTACACCCAATAACTTATCAGCATAGAAGAGCGGCAAACCCATGCAAGAGTGCATCGGCAGATCGCCCTCGTAGTCAAGCAGAAGGTTATCAAAAGGGTCTGGTAATTCAGAGTCGGAATCAAATCTAACCGCACTTTTGGATTCACAAATGCGTTCAAACCTAGGGTGTTCGGAGATCTTGAATCTACGACCCAACGTATCTCGGGTTAACCCTTGAAGAGCGAGTGGGACGAGTGTGTCACCCTGAAGCGATAATAGGGCAACGCAATCACATTGAATTGCTTTGCGAATTGCGTCGAGTAGATTATTGAAACGGTCTTGGTCATTGTCGCCTCGAGCTAAACCAATCGTCATATCAATCAAGGTGGAAATAGAAATATCTTGCATGGTTGTCTCTGATTCATATAGAGAAATATTACTCTGTACTAGAATTAAACACACTGGGTGAGATATTTCAAATTTTACGTGTCAAAGTGACTTGTTTTTAGTGAGTCGTATTGACTGTTTTATGAGAAGTAACTATCGAAAAACCAAGTGGTTACGAGGTTTTTAAAGTTGGCACCGTTCCTGCAGTAGTAGGATTGAATAATTAAAAAATACTGAGGAGAAAGTCTCAATGCTTAACAATCAACATATTGAAGTCGTTAAAAGCACCATTCCATTATTAGAATCTGCAGGGCCAGCTTTAACTCAACATTTTTATCAAAGAATGTTTTCTCATAACCCTGAGCTTAAAGACATCTTTAATATGACGCATCAAAAAACAGGTCGCCAAGGTGTTGCTCTGTTTGAAGCGATTGCTGCGTATGCGAAAAATATTGAAAACTTGGCGGCATTGACGTCAGCGGTTGAACGAATTGCTCAGAAACACACTAGCTTTAACATTCAAGCAGAGCATTACCAAATTGTAGGTCATCATTTGATTGAGACCTTACGAGAGTTAGCAAGCGACGCATTTACTCAAGAAGTTGAAGAAGCATGGACCGCTGCTTATTTGTTCCTTGCTCAGATCTTTATCGATCGTGAAGGCGAGCTTTACTTACAACGCCGACAAGCTGTGGGTGGATGGGCAAACGCACGCTCATTTGTAGTTTCAAGCAAGAAGGTTGAGTCTGAGTTCGTGACTAGCTTTGTGCTTACTCCTGAAGATGGTCAAGCGGTATTGGATTACCAACCGGGTCAATATATCGGTATTGAATTAAAACCTTCTTCTGGTGAGAATAACGAGATCCGTCAGTACTCGCTTTCTCAAAAATCGAATGGTGCGAATTATCGAATTTCGGTTAAACGCGAAACTGGTGAACATAAAGGTTTAGTTTCAAACCACTTACACGATGAAGTTCACGAAGGTGATATGGTAAGCCTATACCCGCCAGCCGGTGACTTCTTCTACCAAGAGAAGCATCAGCCTGTGGTACTTATTTCTGCAGGTGTTGGCGCAACGCCAATGCAAGCGATGATGCAAACATTGGCAGCGCAAGATAAAAGTGATGTGACTGTACTTTATGCTTGCAACAGTGCTTCGCAACATACGTTTAAGCAAGAGTCAGCTGAAATTGCACTAGCGAAAAATTGGCCAACATTCTCTTGGTATCTATCAGATAACACTGCAGATTTCTCAGGCCAGTTGGACGTAACCTTAGTTGCCAAAGAGCTACCTCTTGCCAATGGCGATTTCTATTTATGCGGTCCGGTAGGGTTTATGGAAGCAGTGGTTAAGCAGCTTGAGTCTTTAGGGGTTGAAAGAGAGCGTATCCACTATGAGGTATTTGGTCCTCATACTTACCTATAAGTTTACTAAGGCCCTTTGAAATGAAAGGGCCTTTTTGATCGGATTGTTCTTCAGAGAACATACTAATAGTACTTCGTCCTATATAATGAGTATTCCTTAACCTGAAAGGTATACTCGGCTTGCTAGGTTCTACAGAAAAACGACTTGTTGTAATTTTCTTTGCTGTAACGACGATTATTCTTGGTGTGATATCCGCGGTGTCCCTGTTTAAGGAACGTCACGAAGCGCAGCTACAGGCTCAAGAAGCCAACCAAGATGTTGCTATTCTAGGGCTTAGACTGCTCAGTAATCAGCTGGATGAACTAGGTATTTCTGTTCGTGATTACGCAAAATGGGATGCGACGTATGATTTTGTTTCGTCGCGTAATCAAGATTTCGTTGATGAAAACTTTTCAATCAGAGCGATAGAAGAGCAACATTTAACGGCAGTCGCGCTGTTAAATGGAAAAAATGAAGTGATCCTGAGAAACGGAAAGATCACAGGTTATGAAACTATCCCCCTAGAATCCCATCTCCAGCAAGTTAACATTGAATTAGATGATGTCTTGTTTAAAGGGGTGTTGTTTCATAACGAAAACACCTATTTGTTCGCTAGCTCCCCAATCCAAAACACGTTAGGCACGTCATCCCCTAATGGCCGCTTAATCTTTTTTAAACACGTGAGTAAACGTGTAGAAACGAATATCTCTGAGTTGATTGGCCACAAAGTGAGTGCTTTATCGATCTCGGATAAGACACAGTTTTTTGTCTTTTCTGCCAAAGATCTATGGGAGATAGATACGATTACACAGACAACGTCTGATAGTGTAATTAAAGGTGAGTACCAAATAGGTCAAAAAGGGCATCCTCGTTTACCAATTATCATCAGCGCATCTACGGCGAATCACAAACAAGGCTGGAAACATCTTGCTATTCATTTAATGCCTTCGGTTGCTGCGTTATTTATCATGCCAGTATTGATGATCTTGCTGCTGCGCCGATACATTACTAGCCCGATACAAGAACTGATTCGTTGGCTGAATCAAGTTGATGGCTCGCAGCTTGCAGAAGAGCTCAAACCCTTCAAGCATGCAGGTAATGGTGAAGTTGGTGAACTGAGTGAAAAGTTCAGTAGTATATACAACAACCTATATCAACAGCATCAATTTAGTCAGTTGCTTTTGTACTCGATTAGTGACGTTATTTTCACGGTTGATCATCAAGGTAATATTGATTACTGCAACCCAGCGGCGACAGAGTGGCTCAACATTGGGGCTACTCAGCTCTATGGTCAGAGCTTTGAGTTTCTCATTGCTAATATGTCTGAAGATACACCGAGCCCGGCCAACTGGCTTTATCGAGCTATTCATAATGCCAGTGAATACAGTGGTATCTCTAAGATTCGTAAGTTTGGTGAGATGACCGGCTGGGAATGGATGGAAGTACAAGTGAGCCCGATGATCAAAGCGGATGACGAGCCCGCAGGAGCTTTAATTGTCTTGAGATCAAAACCAGACTACGCACAGTAGTCTGGTAAGTCTTTGCTCTTAGAAGCTTATTCGTGTGAAATTAGCCAAATAACTGCTTCAACCAAAGCAATATTCTAGATGGGCGTTTCACGGTAATAGGAGAACGTTCCATCCCCAGATAGAAGCTTTCCAAAAACTGGGTGCGTAGCTCTTGAGCAGGCTTTAATGTTGATGCTGCAATAAGTTCAGCAGAGTTCATCGCATGATCGTTGGCTAGGCTAAAGTCCATTCGAAAATACCCTTGAACGTACAGCCATAAGTGAGTAACCAAGATCAATTGATTACTACCTTGCTCCTCAAATTTTCCCGCATTCTGATTACCAAGCTTATCACTTATCAACTCATGCATTGCTGCTGAAGCTTCTGAGAAGGATTCGACCGCGCTCGCTTCTTCAATGTGAGCTTTGGTCAATAAACCTAATAGATGCTGAGTAGGTTCTACGTCAGGTTTTCTTTTGCAGGCTCTTTCAAATAGAGAACCATGTTGGTCGACAAACATCGAGAATGACTTTTTAAACGGCTCAATAGCTGGAATTGAATCCGCTTGAATATCATTGAGCTGTTTTCTCAAATCAGTCATTGGTTTGTAGCTGCTCTAAAGTGATTTCAAATGAGCCTTTATCTGAATCAACAAACAGACTTTCACCGGTAATCATGACCGATAGGTCCATACTGCGTTCAATTGTTTCCGCAAATGCTTCAATACTTGATGGGTCGAAGCGATAGATATTCGCTTTGTATTGGTGAACTTTATTCTTAGTCTGCTGCCACCAAACATCAGATTTACTATTAAATGAGAACACATCGACGTTTGGCGCAATTCGACATGCTTTCTTAATGCGATCGAGTGATGGTTCACCAATATCAATCCAAAGTTGGATTTGGTCATCAAGTGATTTTACCCATAGATCAGGCTCTTCAGTGGTTGATAGGCCTTTCGTTAGTGCTAACTCTGGTTGCCATTTAACGCAGAAAGCTAATACTCGTGCCATCATTCGAGGGACGGTTTCAGACGGATGTTGAGCGACCGTTAATTGTGTTGAATCGTAAAGGTCTCGATTGGTGTCAGAGAGTGAAATGCGGAACTTATAAATTGTTGGTTTGAGAGCCATAAAACTTCTTTAATAAAAAAATAGCCAGCGTAATGCTGGCTATTGTAAAACTTTAGTACTTAAGAATTAAAGTACTTTAATGTTCTCAGCTTGAGGACCTTTTTGACCAGTAGTCACAACGAACTCAACCTTCTGGCCTTCAACTAGAGTACGGAAGCCGTCACCAGTGATTGCAGAGAAGTGAGCGAAAACGTCTGGACCGTTTTCTTGTTGAATGAAGCCAAAACCTTTAGTTTCGTTAAACCATTTAACTGTACCAGTTACAGTGTTAGACATAATGTATATCCTTGATAAATCATGTAAAAGCCATACGGCATCGATAGCGTGGAAAAGGAGATTGCTATTGCGCACGACGTCACGACAGATATCAATAAAATCTAACGGAACGGCGAAAGTAAACAAGTACCGTTTTCAAGCTGATATTCAGTCTAAAGCCACGTGCAACTAAGTCAATAAGAATAGGGGGCTTTTGCCTCTTAAAACATGGGTTTTCATTAGAAATTTGCGCTAGGTATAGTTTCGAAAATTTTGATGATTTATCTATAAATAGTGTAACATTTGAACAATTGGTTTGTGATAGTGCGATCGAACGATGATTTTTGAAGCTATCTATAGCGAAAAGCCAATGACAACAAGACAATTAGGAGGCCGTATGGCAACGAAAAAACGCGGTGGTGAGCCCAGCTGCGAAAACAGAGAAGTTGAAGTCGAGATAGGTCGAGGTCAAATCAAAGACAACGCGTTAAAAGCAATGGTGACGAGCAAACTGTTTAAAACCAAAGTGGAGAAAGCGAAGAAGGGTAAAGGAAGCTTTAAACGCAATATGAAACATAGAGGCAAAGAGCCCTATTCAAAAGCCGCTTAAGAGCGATATTTGAATAGGGCTCTTTCTTTTAGGCTGGCTTAACGCTCGATCTTTGGTGAGTAGATTGAGTAAGCAGTAATCTGGCCAGCTACAATCGCTGAGAACATAAAGAGTGCTGATAAGCCAATACTAGGAATCGGCAGAATGGATTGCTCAAATACCGATTGACTGGCACTGACAAGTACGCGGCTACCAGGAACGAGAATAATGATCCCTTGTACAATATAGATTGAACCTGTCAGATCCATCTTCTTGGCGACCCATGTACCATACAAAGTAATTAAAACCGTTGTTACCCAAGTTCCGACAACCCAACCGCTTTCAAACCCAAGATAGAAAGGCCCCCACATGCCGAGCATAGCAACAGGTAAGCCCAACAGAATATCTTTTGGTCGAGCATTAAAGATCACCCCTAACGAAGTAGAAATCAGAAACAATCCAAAAATGTGCAGCCAAGTAGGCACTTCATTGGTGTAGCTAAATGGTTCGGCTTGGCCCCATATAGATTCACCAATGTTTAGCCCCATCACAATGCCGACAAAAAGCTTGATAAGGGATAGGGCGCTTTGCCCGAGAAGGCTGGTACCAGAGACAAGATCGTTAAACGCTAAACATTCCAAAGAGTTTGCGATCGATAATCCGGGAACAAACAGAACAATGGCGGCAATACATAACGCCCATACCGGGATCTCAGCACTTGTACTCGCAAAGAAAGCGACAAAAATACCGGTCAGTAATGCGGCAATGAATTCGGCTGCGATAGAACGACGTGCTCGACATACTTGCTGCGTTCCCCAAACCATAAAACCGAGAAAAATAGAGATATAGATAGCGTCTAACGTTGAACCGACCAGCATTAGGTAAGCGGGAGGTATGCCCATATTGGCTAACGCGATAGCCCATTTAGGATAACCGGCGGGCTCTGGCACGGGCTCATGGCTTGGCTGATTGATGCGAATAATGGTGTTAGCAAGCAAACTAAGGTTAATCGACGCAGGTTGATGACGCTTCATCACTACAGCGTTATTGTCATCTGGAAACTGATAATTGACCGTTGTTGGCGTTGCTTGAATCATGACATCGACGCCATGTTTACGAGCGTAAAACTGAGTGTATTTTTCTAACTTGTAAGGAGCGCAGCCACACCTGTGTAAGGTGTCACCTATCTCAACGATCTTACGAATTCGGTACTCTGAGGGCATGGTATGTAGTACGTAAAAATTTGTGCGGCAAAGGTATCAAACCACAGGTCGTGATTCGAGAGATAATAGGGTGAACAGTGGTCGAGCTCACACTAATTTGTCGTGTGATTTTTTACGTTACGGTACATTTATGAAAACTAAGTTTATGGATGGCGACTTCATATAAAACTCGACACATTAGGCGATGATAATCACAAATTTCAAACTATTTTAAAATGTAACCAATGTTACTTAATTGTAACGTCAGAAACATCAAATATTAGTCTTACTAAGTTAAACCCCTGACAATAATATACTAACTAAATTAGACAATTAACAAAAATTTCACATATCCAGCAAGGGGTTAAATAGGTTATAAAATAAGCAAAAATAGCACTTGTATTTAGCTCAGAAATGGCGAAAATAACCGCAAAATGAGTTTGCAAAAATGAAAGGAAGCTTTTCCTAACTTTTGAAGTACGAGGTGATGTATGAAGCTATTTCTAATCTTTATGGTGTCAATTTCCGCAGGTGTTGCATCCGCAGAGCACCTACATTCATTCTTGCTTGGTTTATACATTTCAACTCTAGCGGTTGGTACTTGTTACTGGTTCGCCTTTAGAAGTAGCCGTTTCCCTCAGTTAGCACTTGTACTATTGCTATGTGGCTTGTTCTCTAAGATTGCAGTGACAGTAGCTGGTGTCTCTTGGGGCTTGTCACAAGACTTAATCAGCTCACCATTTGTATTCTCACTTTCTTACTTGTTCTTCTCTATTGTGGCGACTTACGTATGGTTTGCTTACCGAGAAAAATTGATGGCTAAGAAAGAAGCGCTTTTGAAAGCAGCTTAATAAAAGTTAAGTTTCTGAAAACCAGCGGTTAAGTCGCTGGTTTTTTTGTGCTTAAATTTGAGATAAATACGGAATAATTTGGAAATTTCTTATTGAATGGTAACGATTGGTTTCAGAGTAGCTGAAACTCATCTCGGCTTGTCTATACTGAAGTGGACCATAAATGACTTACAGTGAGACGTCGCATATCATGACAACGCGTTTTTTATCCGCAACAGCGCTTCTTTCGACTATTTCTCTCTCCTTCGGTGCATTAGCAGCGCCAACAATCATCCCAGATCCTCCGTCATTGGGTGCCAAGGGCTATATTCTGATCGACTACAACACTGGCGAAGTGTTGGTAGAAAAAAATTCCGATAAGAAATTGAATCCTGCCAGTTTAACAAAGCTAATGACGGCTTATGTCGCTGGACAAGAAGTAAATAGCGGTAACATTTCTTTAGATGATCAAGTGCGCATTAGCCGTAATGCTTGGGCAAAAAACTTCCCGGATTCCTCGAAAATGTTCATTGAAGTGGGGACGGATGTTCAACTTATGGATCTTTATCGAGGGCTGATTGTTCAGTCTGGTAATGATGCCAGTGTAGCTATTGCTGAGCACGTTGCTGGTAGTGAAGATGCGTTTGTTGGTTTAATGAATAGCTGGGCGCAAAAGCTAGGTCTATCTAACAGCTCGTATACGAATCCTCATGGCTTGGACAGTGACGGCTTGTATTCAACCCCGCACGATATTGCTCTACTTAGTCAGGCAATCATTCGAGACTTGCCAGATATTTATCCTTTGTATAGTGAAACTTCATATACCTATAACGGTATTACTCAGTACAACCGAAATGGGTTGCTACGAGATCGCAGCTTAAACGTTGATGGCATGAAAACGGGTTATACGAGTGGTGCAGGTTACAGTTTAGCGACGTCAGCAACGAACGGTGATATGAGGCTGATTTCCGTAGTAATGGGCTCTAGCAGTGCGAAAAGCCGTGAATCAGAAAGTAAGCAGCTACTGAGTTATGGTTTTCGATTCTTTGATACTGTTTCGCCAACCAAACAAAGTGACACATTAGCCCAAGCCAGAGTGTGGATGGGGGAGTTAGACCATGTTCCTGCTGGAGTTGATGAAAGCGTTTTGATTACTCTACCTAAGGGTGATGCAAATAAGCTAACCGCAGAAGTTGAATTTACCGGAGAACTTGTCGCGCCAATTCGTAAAGGTGACCCATTAGGAAGCGTTATCTATAGTGTTGAAGGCAAAGAAGTCGCTAGCGCCACAATAGTTGCACAACAGGATGTCGAAGAAGGTGGGATCTTCAAAAAGCTAATGGATTGGTTTAAGCGCTTAATATCAAGTTGGTTCTAATCTAACTCACCAATGTACTGAGTCGTTTCACTACTCGAAAATCTATACGCCCTTTATCGCGATCTACGTGATAAAGGGCGTTATTTTAAGCGAATAAAGTTTTAGTAGCCTAGAGATTTAGTGACCCGACGATAATAAATCAGGGTTGACGACTAGGTTACGCACGCCGTGAGCATGATCTTCATCGAACTCATTATTCGCTAACCATCTTCCCACCGAAGCAATATCTACTTTTGCTACTTTCGGTCGAACGCTCCAGGTGACTTGCAATGGTGAGCCTTGTTCGTTGTAGCTCGGGCCTGTAGTTGAACCTGCATACTGGATAGGTTTACCGGTATTCGTTGGGATATTTGCTGATTGATAAACGCCATTCTTGAACTCGACTTTGGTTAGGTCTACTAAATCAAGCGCGCTTTCATCGTTTACTAAAACAAATACCTGAGTTTCGACTCGCAATTGCGGATTTGAAATCGAGTCACTTAGACATGAGCCCAATGTTGGGCCCGGTTTAACTTGTGCCGTTGAGTGTACATAGTGAAGCTCAATGGTATCTCCAGGCTTAAGTTCTCCGTGACCTTTAGCTCCCACATCGCCTTTATACGGCTTAAGCTCAGCGTCACTTAGTTGACCGTTATAGACATATCCTGTGTTGAAACCTTTTCCGTCACCATTACCTGCGTATTTATTAAATTCCCCGCCTTTATGTTCGGCATTTTTATGGAAGTGAATATTGCACAGGTTCATTTGTGAGTAATCAGGTGCCATACCAAAGTAACGGGAATTGTTACCAGCAAGGTTATCGATATCACGAGGTGACTGAGGGCCAAACCCTTGTCCTTGAGTATTTTGAGCAAGAGCTGCTCGTTGGTTCGCGATAACACTATCTGCAACGGATTCTGTGCCTGCTGCTTGCACGACAAGCGGGCTTAAGATGAGGCAGGAAGATACGAGTAGACGTTTATTCATGAGTTGATCAATCCTATTGTTGGTGGGTAAATGATTGGTCGAATATAAACGCACTGAGCTTTTGAACGCATACTGCCGTGGTTACGATTTGTAAGAGTGAGTTGTCAGTTCCAACTATTTGTAGGATAAAAAGAAAAAAACGGATGTATAGAAACATCCGTTTTAATTTCTTTATTTTTAAAAGGTTAGTTCACTTTGTTCCAAGCGTCAGTCCAGTGAGAGCCAGTTCCTGGTTCATATTGTGTCGCAGATGGAGACCATTGGATACAGTAACCAGAATATGGGAAAGGCTTACATTCATAGACTGCACCATCTGTCGCTAAGACTTTCGTGCCTGCCGTATAACTGTCTACAGATTGCGGGAAAACAAAATCATAGTCATCAGAAGGCGGAGGAGTTTGCTCTTCGATTAGGTGGAAGTCGAGCGTGTTTTGATCAATCACGTTGCCTTTTTGATCTTTGACCACGACAACAAGCATATGATGACCTGGCTCAGATTTAGATAACGTTAATGAAACGCCTTCTACCTGACCATCAGTCATTTCAGCTGAGTATGCTGCCAGAGGCTCACGGTGGTGGTTGTATACTGTCATTTCAGTATTAACATCGCCAGTAGCTGTGAGCGTTAGGTCTAGTTCTGTAGCATTTTCACCAATCACGTACTCTTGTTCTAGGCCAGATACATCAACGCTGTAGTCTGGTTCAGGTGTTTCAATCTTATAACCAATCTCGACACTCTTTAGCCCAGAATTTTGTTTGAGGTAAACTGGGTTCGTACCGTAGACCGGAGTAAAACTACCATCATCGCCAATTTTACCCGCTTGGAGCAAAGTTTGTTCTTGGTTGATCTTAGACGCTAAAGCATGTGACCAGTTCGTCGCTACACCATGTTCGTCTGAATCAATAGTCAACTCAGTACGGTAGGCGATATTCTCACCATTTTGGTCAAATACGCGTGTATAAACAGTGTCACCGGCATGTAAGTTTTGCGTTGGGTAGATCTGTCCGCCTTGATTCCAATCAGGAAGGTCTGGGCCATCGCCATCGAATTTCACGTCAATAACGTTGTAAAAAGACGCGGCGGTATCACCCACATCCCAAACCGCTAGAATAACCTGGTAACCTTCTCGCTCAGGAACGTTACATAAATGACTTACGCGCTTAGGTGGTTGAACCATACCACCGTCAACGACACAGAAGGGCTCTAAGTCAAAAGAGTCACGAGCCAGCGGTTGGTTCGGGTTCCAATCTGGCTTAGTAATATAGTACTTCCAATCTTTGGTGACGTGGTTTGCAGTGAAGGTCCACTCGAAGTATTGGTTACCCGCTTGGATAGGGCGTTTTACCCAACGATCAGCAGTTTGCTCGTCTAACGCTGCCGCAAGTGATGTTTCTGCGCTGGCAATTTTACCATCGCGGGGGCCTGTTACTGGAAAGCCATCCGGGCCCTCTACACTTTGTGGTTCATATTGAATACCGCCACAGTTGGCATTTTTCTCGTTGGTACCACTTGCTGCTGTGTTACATAAGGCTGCTCGACCTTGTGCTACGCCATTCTCGTAAGCAGAAATGTAACCATGGCCGAAACTTGTTCCGCTGATGCTAAGAAGAGCTAGCGCGATAAGTGACTTGTTTGGGAGTTTGTTCATCATTTGTCCTTAAGATTTCGATGACAAAAAGATGACACTCAGGCATACGTAAACACTCAATCTCAGATTAAGTGGCAACCCCGCTATCATAGGTACAAATGTACCGACAGACCGGAAGCTTTGCGTCCTATTTTTTCAAATAGTTTGCCAAAAGTGCCGTTATGTATAGGCAAGCGAAATGTAGCCAAGGCTTTTTATAAAAGCTAAGTGAATGAGATGATTGTGGAAGGCTACTCTCGATTTAAAATTAATTGCGAAAATTTACCTTGCGTAAATGCAACTTTTATTCTTGTTAAATTATTGAATATATTGAACTTATTGGCATGATTAATTTACATTGTGAATACTTTGGGGCTGGTAAGGATTTTTATTGCTTTGCAACCTAATGCATTGTTACTTCTACAAAGTGCTGACTTTCACTGACTCTGGCATGACAACGGTATGTGCTAAAACCTCGACAATTCTGTCCATAGAATTATATAAGGAGTGGTTATGGAATTTACTGATAAGGATAGAGAGGCGCTCTATCAAACATGGATGTCACAAAAGTCAAAAATGCGCCTGACTCAAATGGAATTCGCTAAAAAATTGGGAATTAATCAGCTAACGTTTTCTCAGGTCCTACGTGGAGAAACCCCTCTTACTATGCAATTTGTCGCCAAATTTTGTCGATTACTCCAACTAGAGCCTCACAACATAATTCCGTCCCTTAAAGAGAGTCAAACTAGCGGTCCGAAAATAGTGTATTTGCAGAGTCGCATGAGTGTTGATGGTGAAATCCAAAATGCTTATATAGAAGGGAACCAAGTGATTGTCGAGTATGCTCACCGAATCCAACCTAGTTAATTTAGACTTGGCTCCTATTTTTATCGCATTCAAATCGACATAAAATCCACATATGGTATAGCATTCTTTTGTTGTTGAAATTACAAACTTGAGTGCTATACATGACATCTCTAAAGTCTCTACTAATCCTCCTAGTTGCCATCATTATTGCCGGTTGTGCTGGCGGTCCCATTCAACGGGCGACTAAATTTACAACCTATGAAGACTTTCAACCAGGTCCTAAAGGTGGCGTCGACTTAGTATGGGCTCGGGTAGGGCTAAGAGATGCAGAAAGACTCCAATCAAAGTTAGATGAGTATGATTCTGTGGTGATCGACCAAGTCTTTGTTGTGGCTGAAGAAGGGACGTTAAGCCAAGACGATATTCAAGAACTGACTGAATACATGGTCGACCGTTTAAAAGAGAAAATCTCCCCGTACAAGTCAGTGGTTGATGAGCCGACTGGCAATAGCTTGCGCCTAAGCATTGCGCTTAGTAATGTAGAAACACCTAACCCAATCTTAGCCGTGACCAGCAGTGTCTTACCTTTTGGTTTAGCCATGTCAACGATTTCTAAAGTCGCGACTGGTGAGCATACTAATGTAGGTAGTGCGAGTGTCGAGTTGCTCGTAAGTGATGCGCAAGATGGAACGCCTCTATTTGCTGCCATTGATCGTGAAGCAGGTAACAAAGACTTTTCGACGCTAATTGACTCCTTAGATGATGCAAAAGACGCAATTAACTATTGGGTAGAAAGATTAGGTGTTACCCTTGATAGTTCGGAAAGACTATAGAATGACCCTATGCTAGAAAAAGAGAATCTAATCAAGCTAGCCAGAATGCAAATGCCTTTTGGCAAGTATGCTGGAAGAGTATTAATCGACTTACCTGAAGAGTATTTACTTTGGTTTGATAAGAAAGGCTTCCCGAGCGGAGAGCTGGGTGACTTATTGAAACTTTGTCTAGCGTTAAAGATTGAAGGGCTTGATACTGTGGTTAAGCCCTTAAAGCGCATGTAACCTACCAAAGCAATTCCCCCAAATTTAATTAAAGACGTACTATGAATTTTGATATCAATGCACTGAAACACCACCAACTGGTTGAAGATGGTCAACTAGAGGGATGTTACATTCATCAGCCAGCTACCGGCAGCCAGCAAGACGACAAAGCCGTTTTAGCAGAGCGCCAAGCACTGGAAAAAGCAGGGTACAAGGTAGTACAAGTGCAGGCGAAAGGCCGAACTACAACGTTTGCCGAGGCGATGCAAAAGTTTGCGAAAAAGACTGGTCACCAATCTCAGTAATAGACGGATGTAACCTGCTGAATCATATCTAATCTAGAAAAAACTGATCTTATATAAAAGAGTCAGCCCAGTAGGCTGACTTTTTTAATTCTCGCTAAGGATATCACTCACCGAGTGCTTTTTAATCCATTCGGGTAATAAAGGTTTGTTCTTCATCTACGAAAGCGACAAAGCCACCGTGATAGATAAACACCCGACCGCGCCCCTCAACTAGGCAGGCAAGCTGTGGGTTCAAATCTTCTTCATTGTCCTTGCTTTGAAAAGTACCAGTATCGGTGATTACACCGCTGAGTTTAGGCAAAAATCCATAACAGCGCTTAGCTTGATCAATCAGGCTCAATTCACTGGTAGTAGAGAAGCAAGAAGTGATTCTACCGGCATCTTCGATAAATATAGGTTTGAGCTCTTCAAAAGCTGTAATCACCAGCCAGTCGATGCCGTTAACATGGTGGATAAACATAGAGTTTCTCGATAATTCTGACGCGGGGATTCTATCACTATCAGCAGAGAACGTAGTAGAGGTTTAGTAGCTAAAGGTGGGAACTCATTGCTATTTGAGATTGTTTACTAGGTCAACCTGAAACACGGAAATGCCCCAAAATCGTTTAGAGCCAGTACTCTTCAAGAATGAGGCAGTAGGCGTTTGCCCTACTAAAAGTAATCACTTCCCCCGTACAAAACCTAAAAAATTCTATCTGTTCCGTTAGGACTAATGGCCTATAAAATTAATTTATGCAAATAGTTGAATTATCACTGCTTAATCCCCATAAAAGATAAGGACAAAAACGAAAGCTCAAAGGCCACAGAGAACTCTCTGGCATATTGCTTTCACAAAAAGTTTGAACAATCAAAATCAAACTAATGCTGTAATGGAGTGAAAATGTGGTCTGATAAAGAATCCTCACTAGACTTTTTAAATTTTAGTGAGACAGCTGAATCGATTAAGGATCTAATCACTGAAAAGGAGTTGATGCCTATATCTGTTGGCGTTTTCGGTGACTGGGGCGCAGGAAAATCAACAATCTTAGAGCTGACCAAAAAAGCAATTTCTGAAGAGAGCCAAGATTATATTCAAGTACATTTCGATGCTTGGATGTATCAAGGTTATGACGATGCTAAAGCAGCGCTATTAGAGACAATTGCATCGTCCTTGTTAAAGCAAGCAAAAGGCAACGCCAGCTTGAGCAAAAAGGCTAAAGAATTTGCAGGACGTGTTGACATCATTAGATCTTTAGGACTTTTGATGGATGGTGGTGCCGCTTTAGCTGGCGTCCCGACCATGGGCGGTTTTCAGAAGTTGATGGGATTGTTTAGCGGTGGTGAAGATGGTGAACTAGATTTTGGTGATGCTAAGGATGCTGTAGATGGCGCGAAGCAGGTAGCTAAAGACAGCAAAGGAATTCTAAAATCTAAAAAGGCTTTATCACCCCCCAAGGAAATTAAAGAGTTCCGCAAAGCCTACTCAGACTTGTTGAGTGAATTTGATAAACCGCTCATAGTTTATGTCGATAATTTGGATCGTTGCTCGCCATTCAATGCCATCTCTACGTTGGAAGCTATACGGCTATTTTTGTTTTTACCAAATACAGCATTCGTGATTGCGGCAGACGAAGATATGATTCGCTTAGCTGTTCCGGAATATCATAAGGGTGCTTCACAGCGCCACCAAACAGACTACCTAGATAAATTAATTCAAATCCCAGTACACGTTCCAAGACCTGGTACTCTAGAAATTAGAGCTTACCTGATGATGTTGACAGCTCAAGATCATGGCGTTACGAGTGACCAGCTTGAGGGGCTTAGGGAAAGCCTAGAGCAGTCCCTTCAGCTATCTTGGAAGCAGTCACCCATATCAGTCGATGAGCTTTTGGACGTTGATAAAGTTCAAGATGTTCAGGGTAAAGACGAACTCAGAAGTAAGTTCATCGTGGCCGAACAACTTGCTCCATTGCTCGCAGAGTCCTCCAATATAAATGGGAACCCTCGAATTGTTAAACGCCTTTTAAATCAGGTAAAAATGAGAAGAAAAACAGCACTTCGTCGTGGTATGCAGTTGGATGAGAAAACCATTACCAAATTGGTAATATTTGAGCGTTGCTTGGGGACTCAAGCAACAAACAAACTGTATCAGTTGATTGATGCAGAGAGTGGTTCCCCAAAGATTCTGACTCAATTAGAAGATCCAGAAATTGAATTCGATGATATGGATTTACCAGAAGAGTGGAAGCTAGATTTAGCCTTTCTTGATAAGTGGTCGAAGCTACCACCGATGTTTGCAAATGTGAACCTGACCCCAGCGGCATACTTAAGTAGAGAGAGTATCCCCATGGGCCTAGTGAATGCAGTCATGTCCGGTGCTGCTCAAAAGCTTGTGAAGGATTTGATGAAACAAACGGAAAGACTAAGCCATACAAACCAAAATGCGATAGCAGCGACCCCAAGAGAAGACTATTTAGCAGTGATGGATGGACTAATTGAAAACTTCAGGACTGTAAGTGATTGGTCAAAAGCTCCCCCAGGCATATATGGCGCGAGACTACTAGCTGTTGAAGAGCCTAAATGTAAAAAGGCGCTGTTAACTTACGTGAAGGGACTACCAAAGCAAAGGTGGTTGAATGTAATTATCAAGGAATTAGAAAAGTAGGTATAAATGGGTACTTCAGCATCATCAACTGGCCCTAACAACCAGAGCCCACTCATTCCGTCATGGGCTGAACAAAGCCCGCCTGTAACAATTGAGCCCGCTCAAGATACTGGTAGCCCAGACGGGGAAAATCAAGGTGACAAGGAAGTCGACAATGAAAAAGTTCAGCAGGAAATCGGCAAACCATCTGGTACTGCCAATCCTGCAAACCGTTTTGCAGGAGCTAGAAGAGAATTCGGGAATTATGCCAAGGCCGGAGGTTCAAGCTCTGATCTAAGACGAGCACTAAAGAGTTATTCTAAGAAAGGCTCTGGTGGTGGAAAAACCACAAGCCGAAGATTGGCTAGTGGGATAACGGCTGGTACTGGTTTACTTGGTGTGATGCGTGGAGACACTGTTACCGTCAACAACCAAAGCCTTTCCTTAAATGACTTGAAAGGCCTATCCACTGACCAAGCTATTGATAGAATTGCTTCACATTTAGCTCCTGATAATGCTGACTCAGACTCTGTGAGAATTGCCTTAGATTACGCGCTGGAAGAAGCCCTACCTGATACCGAAGATTTCGATCCAAATAGTTTTACTGAAGAAGTTATTCAACAAGCCATCGGCTGTTATTTAACTGACTTGATTTTCCAAGATGTGGTTGAAGGTATGGGCAGGGCTTGGTTCCACGTAGAACCTGCTAGCAAGCACCATAGCATGGAAGTTGAGCTAAGGGAGCTTATCAAGGTAATAGCTCAGGAGCAGCTAGACAAGGTCACTAATGGCAACCCTAGCAATGTCACCAGAAATAACATTACCAAGATTCAAGCTGATGCCATCGCAATGACAGTTGAAGAATGGGAGAGTTTCGATGACTAAATTTTACTTCAGTGATAATCCAAACCAACTACCGGAATATTCAGAGTCATGCCACCCAGTTCAACTCTTCCACACTCACGAATATGATGAAAAAAAACACAGCTTAGCTTCCAGAGGGCTACTGCAAACAGTAAGAGACTTGGGAGTTGCTGTTGAACCTAAGGCAATTGATTTGATCACAATAGCTTCCGCTGTTACCGCAGCTGATACTTTTGAGCTAAGAGAAAAGGCAGAGAATGCTTGGTCAAGACAAATGCACCTTCACATCCCAGTAAGTGATCCGAATATATGGGATGCAGAGGGGGCTCAATTGAGCTCAATTTTGAACTTTCTTACTGGCGATCAATGGATGTTCACTTTTGAGCAGACATCAATGGAAATACCTAAACCTAAGATAAGTAAGCTGGCTAAATATAAAGCCAAAACTCTTCTAGGAAAAAATGCTGTTTGCCTATTTTCTGGCGGTCTTGATAGTGCTGTTGGTGCCATTGATATCCTTAATGGAGAGTCAGACTATAAGCCTCTCTTAGTAAGTCACGCCTATCGTGGAGATGGTGCAAAACAAGAACAAATTAAAACTTTGTTATCTTCGCCATTTGCAGAACTCTCCTATTCAATCTCTCCTCACATCACTAAACTTTGTGAAGGCAAAACTGACATAAGTATGCGAGGAAGAAGCTTTAATTTCTTGGCGATGGCCGTATTGGGTATGTCCGCACTAAGAAGTGCTAACAGTGATGCCAGTATTAAAACCATTATAGTTCCTGAAAATGGCTATATCTCTATCAACCCGCCGCTAACTAGAAGGCGAATAGGAAGCCACAGTACGAGAACTACGCATCCGAACTTCTTGCAGAGATTGGAAGAATTGCTGACGCGTATAGGTTTTGACATCAAATTCGTAAACCCTTATCAGTTTAAAACAAAGGGCGAGATGCTGGCTGAGTGCGTTGACCAAAACGCTATCAAAAAAGCCGTACCGCTAAGCGTTTCATGCAGTCACTGGCACAGAGAGCATATACAATGTGGGCACTGCGTACCTTGTCTAATTAGAAGAGCATCAGTGCATCATGCTGGCTTTGATGATGATGCACCATATAAAACAAAGCGATTGAAAACACTAGTTAAAGAAAAGGGTACAAGAGACGACCTACAAGCTGTTCAAACCGCCATTATCCGGTTGAAGCAAACCAATAGTTACAAATCTTGGTTACGGAAATCTGGTCCCATCCCACTAGATAAGTCTTTACGTAATGCTTTGGAGGCAATGATTAAGCGTGGTTTGATGGAAGTTGAAGTGTTTATAGAGGCAAACAAAACATCATGATGGATTTGCATTGCCACGTTGACCTATACCCCGATCATGAGAAAGTATTGGATGACATTGAGCGTTCAAATTATTACGTATTATCTGTAACAACAGTGCCTTCAGCCTTCGAAGGCACTGTTAATCTTACAAAAGGACTTAAGCACTGCAAAACTGCTTTGGGGTTACATCCTCAACTAGCTCATTTAAGGAAGAATGAACTATCAGTTTTCGATCGACTTATAGAGAAAACTAAATATATTGGTGAGATCGGACTAGATGGATCAAAAGGCTGGAGAGAGCATTTTGATGATCAATTACTTGTTTTTAGTCACATTTTAAAAAAATGTGAGTCATTCAATGATAAAATTTTGACCATTCATAGCCTAAATGCAGTTGAAGAAACACTACTTTGTCTCCAAGAGCACCCCAACGCAGGTACGTCAATATTGCACTGGTTCTTGGGAACCAAAAAACAGCTGTTAAAAGCGGTTGAGCTAGGTTGCTATTTCTCTATAGGTCCAGCCATGCTGGCCTCTGCTCGAGGAAAACGAATCGTATCTTGGATACCACGACAAAAAGTGCTGTTGGAGACAGATGGACCGTTTGCAAAAGTCTCAGGGCAAGTATTGTTCCCCTCAGATGTTGATAGAGTAATTCAACACCTTTCTGAGGAATGGGAATTGCCATACTCAGATGTAATTAAACAGTTGAAGAATAATTTACGCATATTGCTTACCGCTAAATAGTGCCCCAAGGTCGAGTTTGATGCCTTTGTGATCATAGGGCGCTTAAATCCTAGATCTGGACATTTCATTAAGTAACTTTGCAATACTAAAAGTTATCCGTATAAAGCTAAATTAGTAGATTGTCTAACACTGAATTGTCCAATTCTGAGTTACAGCAATATGAAGAAACCCACCAAGAAAATTGGTTTAGGTTTATTAGAAGGGCCTTTTAAGTGGTATGTGTGTAGTTTCCAACTTTTACAGTTAATGGCGAATATTCTTTGCTCGATACTCAGAAGGTGTCATTCCTACTTTATTTTTGAATAATCGCGAAAAATACTGAGGGTACTCAAATCCTAGGCTGTAGGCGATGGTCGCTACGGAATCCTTACTCGAAAGTAAGCGATCTTTAGACTTATCAATCAACGCAAAGTGAATCCAATCTTTGGTTGTTTTACCTGTTTCTGCTTTTAGCGCATCGGTTAAATATCGACTGGTCATGTTCATGCTCTGCGCCAACTCTTCGACTTCTGGAATCGTTGCTGACTCTTCAATGATGGCTTGCAAGCGAGTGTCTAGCAGATTAGTAAATCGATTATATACAGAAGTGTCAGCCTCTTTGCGCATTAGAAATTGTCGATGGTAATAGCGATTGGCGTACATCAATAACGTACTGATTTGCGACAGAATCAGGTCTTTGCTAAACGCGTCTAAGTTGTTGTTACACTCTGCTTCGAGAGCGTCAAACATCGCCGCCATATGTTGCTCTTCCTTTGGTGAAAGGTGCAGTGCTTCGTTAACTGAATAATTGAAGAACTGATACTGCTTGAGTTCATCTTTCAGTTTATGACCTCTAACGTAGTCAGAGTGAAAGCAGATTGTGCGAGCAACAGAGTCTATCTTTATTCCATTGGCTTTGACTTCCTGATTAGGCGCGATAAACAGCATCGTTCCATTCGAGCAGTCATACTTAGTGCGACCGTACATCAGCTCGCCAGAGGAGATATGTTTGAGCGATATGGAGTAAAAGCTGGTGGAAAGTGCAAGGCTACCCTCGCAGTTCAATTGGTTGTCCTCACTATTTGAACTCATTTTAATCACGTCAATTAAAGGATGCTCTGGTGGACGAAGACCAAGGGCTGCATTTTGCTCTGCAATGGTTTCAAAGTGGAATGTCTTCATTGTTCAGCCTCATTAAGTGAAGAAGAGTGTTGGCCAATCATGTTATGAGCTTAGGCCATTAAGGACCCAACCATTATGATCAATTTTTGTTGGTAGAGCAGTGTATAAAACACCGAAATGTGTATACAAAAATACGGTGATGCGAATTTCGTGATTATGTATACAACTCTCGCTGTTTTGTGCACTGCTTCTATGGTCAAGACGATTTAATATTCTAACCCTAGTCGTTGCTGAAAATTAGCTTATCGCAAAAGAGAGGGTATAGAGGCATGTTTGCGAATCTATTTAAATCACTGTTACTTGGTGTCGTTTTCTACTTAGTAGGTTGTGCTTCAGGTACTTCAAATGCGTTAAACCAATCACCGGACTATTACGATTACCTTCAACCCTCATTTGGTCAGTATCTATCTGTAACTGAAGAGTGGTTGGTCGAAAACCGCGGTTATATCAGTGATGAAAGCGAAAATGAAATCGCAATGAATATGCCGTTTGAATTTTTCCCTGAACATACGACCAACAAAGCGGTTTTATTGGTTCACGGCTTAGGCGACTCTCCATACAGTTTTTCTGATATTGCTCCGTCATTACAACAGCAAGGCTTTCACGTGCAGGTTTTGCTATTACCTGGGCATGGAAGTAAGCCTAGTGACTTAATGCTGCCAAGCTACAATGATTGGCAAACGATTGTTGACCACTATGCTGATTTATTGAAGCAAGATTATGATGAAGTGTGGTTAGGTGGTTTCTCGACTGGTGGAAACCTTGTGACGATTCATGCTATTGAAGAGGGCAACGTTGATGGATTGCTACTATTTTCTCCCGGCTTTCAATCTCAAGCGCCTTATCTTGAAAAGTTAGCGCCACTTGCTTCACTCTTCTTTGACGGATATAGCACCGAAGAAGATAACTTAGCTCGTTATAACTCTGCTCCACTTAATGGTGCGATAGCATATACAGACAGTGCTGTAGAATTAAGAAAGCTCTTGAAAGGTCATAAAGTCGAGGTTCCGACTCTGATTGTGCTGAGTGAAGCTGACAGCATTATCGACCCTAAAGCGGTTAACGACTTTTATCAGCAACGCTTTACTAATCCCAACAATCAGTTGCTTTGGTATGGTGAATCAAAAATAGAACAAGACTCGGTTACTGTATCGAGCATGAAGTTAGAGGCTCTTAAAATTAGTACGGCATCGCATATGAGCCCTCTGTTTGCACCGACAAATCCTTACTATGGGCAAGATGCGATTTATACCATGTGTATGAATAGCATGGATGATGACGCGGTCGCATACTGCGAGCAGGGCGGCGACGTGTGGTGGTCAGCTTGGGGATACGAAGAAGAAGGGAAGGTGCATGCTAGATTAACTTGGAACCCATACTATCAAGATCTAGAAAAAACCATGCGTGATGTGACTAGGACCCAATAACTCCATTACCTTTATCGAGGCAGCTAAATTTAGCTGCCTTTTTTAGTTTTGACACCCTATGTTGCACTTTTTTCGTTCTCGCAGATTCGTATACAACTCACGCAGTTTTGTGCACTGCTAAATCTCTTCATACGACCTAACATATCTTCATCGATTACAAAGGCATGACACGACAACGCTCGAGTTAATCCCAGTATTTGATCCCTACAAGACCAAGACAGAAGTGAAAGGTAATACATATGAAAATCAAACAAATAACATTTAAATCATTTGGTGTCGATTTAGTCGGTAATCTATACCTTCCGGAAGGGTTTGATGAGAACAAGAAATACAAAGCTGTTCTTGGCGCGAGCCCATTTCCACAGGTAAAAGAGCAGGTTCTAGCGACATATGGCCCTGAAATGGCTGAACGCGGGTTTGTTTTCTTAGCGTTTGATTACCTAGGCATGGGAGATTCACCAGCATTGGCAGGCGAACATATGCAGTCTCGCTACATGTTTCGTTTGATCGAGAACACTTGGGATGCAGTTTCTTTCTTAGGCACACTGCCGTATGTGGAAGAAGTTTACGGTCTGGGTATTTGTCAGGGTGGCTCAATTATGGCTTCTGCCTCTGTGACCGACCACCGAATCAAAAAGCTCGCGCTAGTATCCGGCATGATGGCAGCAGATGCCTTCCAGTGGACTGATAAAGCAATGGCGCATCAAATGATCGCTGCAGCGAATGCGTCAAAGCAGCAAATGTTTGAAACGGGCCAACCAGATTATGTTGCATCGTTCGGCTTGAATGATGAACAGTCGAAAGAAGAATTTGTTGGTACAGCGGCTTATCCAGACATGGCTGGGGAAAGTTACGACTATTACGGTCGTGATGGTTATCGTGGACCAGTAGCGATAGAGAACTTCACTAACATGCACATTGCTGATCAATCAATGCAGTCGCTGTTCTCTCTGTGTGAGCACTACGCAGATAAAATCGTTCAGCCAACCATAGTGGTATATGGGCAAGATGCGCCAACAGCTATTTGTTCTACCGCGTTTATTGAAAAGCTAACCAATGAACATGAAGTGTTGGCCTTGGCTGAATTTAGCCATGTTGATTTTTACTATAAACCAGAAGCCGTAACACTTTCAGCGGATGCCGTAGCTGACTTTTTCAACAAGTGACTAAATAAATGCCTACTAGGGTCAACTAGTAGGCATTCAAATGTTATTCATTGAGTAGGACTATTTACTCGTAATCAGAAGCGTAAGTATCTTCGTAAGAGTGCGAGTAAAACTCAAATAAGTTACCAAACGGGTCTTCAAGGTAAACCATTTGTGCTTGTTTTAGTTCGTCTTCTGGGTGGTAACGGTGAATGTCCATGCGTACTTTACCGCCAAACTCTTCTACACGTTTGATTGCTGAATCAAACTGTTCTTTTGGTAATTGAAGACAGAAATGGAAGATGCCAAGACGAGAGAAATCAACGTTATGGCGTTCTTCACGATCAACCATTTCGAATAGCTCGACACCGATGCCATCAGTAGTCACTAGGTGAGCGATGTTGAAACCTTTAAAGCCTTCACCAAATACTGCAATACACATACGACCGATTGCAGATTCACGTTCTTCGATAACTTTAGTGTTGTTCATTACAACGCGAAGACCCAGCGCTTTAGTGTAGAACTCTACCGCTTTGTCCATATCGCCAACCATGATACCAACGTGATTCATTTTCATAACTTTCTCCAAAAACTGTATTGATTATTTGTTTCGTGTTCGTTTCGATGTAGAGAAGTATAGGAGTAACATTCGATTTTAAAAAATTATTAGTAATTATAAAAATAATAAAATTCTGTTATTATCCGTGTGTCATGTACTCCTTCTTCAAAAATTAATCTTAGAGCACTTTGGCTAAAGTGGGCGCTCTGAGCATTAAACACTCGGAGCAAAAGAGAAAACAGGGCATACTGTTCAAGTCCTCATTTAAGAAGAGTCCCCATGAACAATAACCCTCTCAGTGAATCCTTCGCACTCGCTAATGGTCAAGTGATCAAGAATCGTCTGTTTAAATCAGCAATGAGTGAACAACTTGGCGACAAACACCATAACCCGACTTCTGGCTTAGTCACTCTTTACCAGCGTTGGGCGCAAGGTGGTGTTGGGCTATCTATGACGGGGAACATCATGGTTGACCGAACGGCTTTGGGTGAACCGAATAATGTTGTTTTGGATGAGCAGAGCGATTTAGCAATCTTCAAACAGTGGGCGAAAGCTGGAAAACAAAACGACGCACAGATTTGGGCGCAACTTAATCATCCTGGTAAACAAATACCTAAATTTTTATGTGCTGAACCTGTAGCACCTTCTGCAATTTCGCTGGAAGGTGGATTAAAGAAAAGCTTCAATACCCCACGTGAGCTTACTGAAAACGAGATTTATGGCATTATCAATAAGTTTGCACTCAGTGCTAAATTAGCTAAACAAGTTGGGTTCACTGGTGTACAAATCCATGGGGCTCATGGTTACCTTGTAAGCCAATTCTTATCTTCACGACATAATCAGCGAGAAGATATGTGGGGAGGTTCGCTAGAAAATAGACTCAGATTTGTTCTCGAGCTCTATCAAGCGATTCGTAATCAAGTTGGACTGGATTTTCCTATCGGGATAAAACTTAATAGCGCTGATTTCATGAAGGGAGGCTTTACCGAAGAAGAGTCGATGCAGGTCGTTCAGGCGTTGAGTAATCAGGGTATCGATCTCGTGGAAATCTCCGGTGGTACTTATGAAAATCCATCAATGATGGGATCCGATGGTAAGAAGATCAAAGAAAGTACCCTAAAGCGAGAAGCTTACTTCATTGATTATATGGTTAAAGTGAGGGAACTGGTTAGCACGCCTTTGGTTGTCACAGGCGGCTTTCGTAGCGGTCCAGCAATGAACGAGGCGCTTACAACTTCTGCTACAGATTTTATTGGCATTGCGAGAACAATGGCGGTTGACCCAGAATTCCCTAATAAGCTGATGGCTGACCCCAGTTATGGCATGCCTTTAACGACTCCAACAACGGGTAAACCCAAGTTGGACAAGTCTTCTATGGTAGGTCTAATTTGGTATGAACACCAGATGTGGCGTATCGCAGCGGGAAAAGATAGTGATCCTAAGCTCAGTGCTTTAGGTGTGGTTGCTAAAACCTTTTTAAGCATCGGCTGGCGCGCTTTCAAGAAGCGCCGAGCATAAGCAGCTAGGCATAACTTCCAAGCCTTGGTCACTATTATTTGATGTAAGAATCTAGAACCTTCAATACAACTTCCATATCTGCTTCACGTTGTTCTTTCTCGTCTTCAAGCACGACGTGCTCGAGCAAGTGACCTTTGATCACCTCACGCATTAAACCATTTACTGCACCGCGAATAGCGGCAATCTGCTGCAGTACATCTTGGCATTCGTGCTCTGCTTCGAGCATTTTTTTAAGACCATTCACTTGCCCCTGTATTTTACTGACACGTGTGTTGAGCTTCTTCTGATCTCTGGTTGTATGCGACATGGCGATCTTCTTTAAATTTCAAACGGAGCGATTCTAACTGATAATGTAGCACTTAATTTATACTGGGGGGTAGTATTTGATACTAGGGGGGAGTATAGTTTGAATCAAATTCGAAGTCGCATTAGAGGACTGCAATGGGTTTTGTCGCACTGTTGCAACGGGGGAATGGCCGGTTCTTCACCCTTAATGGTACACATGTCAGGCGTTTTGATAACTAATGTCGGCTTCTACATAGGTATGCACCACCGGTGAGAAAAGCTATCCAGTGGATATGGCTTTCAGGTTTATAAGGTAACGATTTTATGTTGTGGATCATTACAAAGTACGCATTAACCGCTGGGATAGTGGTTTTGATATCTGAAGTGGCGAAAAGGAGTGATAAAGTGGGTTCTCTAATAGCCGCGCTGCCTACAGTGACTATTTTGGCATTGATTTGGATGTATATTGAGGGACAAGGTCAGGAAAAGCTTGCCAATCATGCTTACTATACCTTTTGGTATGTATTGCCGACATTACCAATGTTTCTTATCTTTCCGTTTCTATTGAGTCGCTATTCGTTTTGGTTCTCGTTGGGTATTTGTGCCATTGTTTCAATCGTCTGCTTTTTCATTGTAGCTATGCTGGTTAAAGAATTTGGCATAGAACTGACATAAATAAACAAATGACGGTTGATATCTAGTTTTTGTTATAATATAACAACTCGTATCTTGGTCATTCTCAATGAAATTTCCCAATGTCGGCGATGGTGTATGGTTCATAAAACACTAACACAATGTATTAGCTTGCTACTGCTATTTGTTGTCGCATTTGGTACGACTGCGTCTGCGATTGGGGAGTTTCGCTCACATAGCTTGGCGCCGATATCGATTGTCGATAGTGACCACTCGCACTCACATTCTTTCAGTCACTCTCATAATGTCGATGATCAGTATTCACCTCACCATGATGCGAGTAATCATAATCACACCTTTGACAGCGCATCATTAAAGGCTCTTAATCACTCTGTTTTTACAAGAGTGATGGTCTCAACCAATGACACTCAAGTTATTGGAAATCCTATATATAATCCCTTCAAAATAGAGCGCCCTCCAAGAACCTTGTTGTTTACTTGATAACCGCCGCAGCCTGCGGCTACAAAAGATTCAACAATTAATGGAGTTATTATGAACTTACTCTCTTTACGCGAAGTAAGTACGTTGCCTATTGGTTCGGCGACGTCGCTTCGTAAGGGGATGCTTTATCTCATTTTTGCTTTAACTATGGTAATGAGCACAGACGTTTTTGCTCATGCTGTGGCACAAGGTGATAAAGGTTATATACAAGAAATTACGGGCACTAATATCATTTCGTTTATGTATTTAGGTGCGAAGCATATGGTGACGGGATACGATCACATCCTGTTCCTATTTGGCGTGATCTTCTTCCTCTACAAAATGAAACACATCGCATTGTATGTAAGCCTTTTCGCACTGGGGCACTCGTCTACCATGCTGCTTGGTGTGTACTTCAACATTGGCATTAACAGTTACATTATCGATGCCATCATCGGGTTATCTGTGGTCTATAAGGCAATGGATAACTTAGGTGCGTTTAAACGTTGGTTTGGTGCGCAACCTAATACGAAGATGGCAACCTTGTTATTTGGTTTCTGTCACGGCTTTGGATTGTCATCGAAAATCATTGAATATGATATTTCCCCTGACGGACTAATTCCTAATCTTTTAGCGTTCAACATTGGTGTAGAAATTGGGCAACTGATAGCCCTAGGCACCATTTTGATTGTCATGGGCTTTTGGCGGCGACATACCAGCTTCTATCGTCAAGCCTATTCAGTCAATGTCGTTATGATGAGCTTGGGTTTCATGCTTATCGGTTATCAGCTAACGGGCTACGTTGTCGCTCAGTAAAAAGAAAAAGGAATTAATTATGTACAACACAGATATGCCAAATCGTGCCGAACTGCCGACAACTAAACAGCTTGTTCGCTCAACCTTTATTGCGCTGGGAACAGCAACTCTATTGCTTATAACGGTTGTTCTACCTGCCGAATATGCAATTGATCCAACCAGTGTGGGCAGAGCGTTAGGGCTAACCGAGATGGGGGAGATTAAGGCTCAATTAGCTCAAGAAGCAGAGGCAGACCAAGCTAACAGCGTAGTCGTCATTGCTCCGAAAGCACTACCAAACGAGTCAATTAAAGATGAACCTGAAGTCGTGCTAGCGCAACAGGAGGGAACTTATCCAGAAACTGAAGTTGCTGCCGAAATTGAGCCTGCTTGGAAAGACAAAATCATGCTTTCACTTAAACCAGGCCAAGGTGCGGAAGTTAAATTGGTTATGGAAAAAGGCCAAATTGCTCAATTTGATTGGACATCGAAAGGTGGTCCTGTCAATTACGACACTCATGGTGATGGCAATGGAAACTCGATTAGCTACGAAAAAGGGCGTGGCGTACCAAACAAACAGGGTGAAATTGAGGCTGCTTTTACGGGGAGTCATGGTTGGTTCTTCCGCAACCGTAACGATGAAACTGTAATGGTCATTTTGAAAACGAATGGTGATTATGCGGAAATGAAGCGCGTTCTATAATTAGGCTAGATCTAGCCCCTACGAAATTCGGATCGTAGGGGCTATTTAGTGCGTACTTATTCTAGGGGAGGGCGTTAAACTTTTGCTTCTTCTGAGGGTTTATTTTCTGCTCGTTTAGTTAGCATTCCGGTAATTTTAGAACCGAACAGAGAAATCATTAACAAGCCTATAATCACTAGCGTAATTGGTCGTTCAAATACGTAACTCAATTCTCCACCACTTATTTGATAGGTGTGAAGCAAATTACTTTCAGCCATGCCGCCGAGCAGAATGCCTATCACCGCAGCAGGCACCGAATAATTAAGTCGACTGAACACCCAGCCAATCACAGAGAAAACAAGTACTGTCATTGGTCCAGAAATATTGCCTGTTAGACCGAATGAGCCAAAGGTCGCCATTGATAGTACCGAAGGGATTAAAATGGTCATTGGAACTTTAACCACGTTCGCAAGCAGTGGAATAAACATCAAGCCAAGAGCAACTAGCAATAGCACTTGTCCAAAGTTGGCAATGATGATGGCATAAACGATGTCCGTTTGTTCTCGGATGAACTGTGGACCACCTGTGATGTTGTGCATTGCAAACGCAGCTAGCATCACCGCCGTTGCCCCACCACCTGGGATACCTAAAGCAAGCAAGGTTGCCATAGAGCCAGCTTCTGATGTTGAGTTAGCAGACTCGGCAGCGACGACGCCTTTCGGATTGCCTTGACCGTAGCTGTCAGGGTTCTTATCGCGACGTTTAGTTTCAACATAAGAAAGTAGGTTAGAGACAGAAGAGCCTACGCCGGGAACCGCACCAACAAAAACACCGATAATGCTTCCTCGAAGCATGACTTTTGGATGTTTAAAGGCATGAGCTACACCACTAAGGATCTCTTTAATACTTACGCGGCGAGCTGATTCATCAGAAACAAGGTAATTTGTATTTACCAACTTGAACAACTCAGACGCTGCAAACATTCCCATCATTGCAGGAATGACCGGAACACCATCAAGAAGGTATTCATTACCCAGTGTGCCGCGAGCCACACCGACTTCACTAAAGCCAATAGTACCAATCAGTAGGCCAACCATACCGGACAATAGGCCTTTGAGCATTGAATCTCCTTTAAGGCTGGCAATTAGAGTCATACCCCAGAGGATTACAAAAAACATTTCTGATGGGCCAAGTTTAAGCACCATGCCTGAGATTGGCTGAATCAACATAAACAAGATTAAGTAACCAAACAGAACGCCAAAACAAGAAGCGCCTAATGCGACACCGAGTGCTTTGTTATGCTCGCCTTTCCTTGCCATAGGATAACCATCAAATGCGGTAGCGATAGCTGATGATGTGCCAGGAATGTTCATCAAAATAGCAGGGATACCGCTACCAAATGAACCTCCTGTGAAAATGGCCGTTAAGAACAGCATCGCTTCAAGAAAGCTCATGTACAGAGTTGCAGGCAAGAATATCGCCATTGCCATGGAGATTTGCAACCCAGGAATAGCGCCAAACACCAAACCAATCACAATGCCGGGAAACACGTATAACCAAGGGCCAATCGAGGAGAACAGTAGCTCGCTACCCGCAGCAATTGCAGCTAAATCAATCATATGGAACTCCTAGTAATCCGTTGGTAGAAAGGTCATTGGCATTGGGTATGGCAGCATTTCGGCAAAGAATGTCGACATCAACAATCCAAAAGCAAGGCTGTAACCTATGACCCAAACTAATCTGCGTTCTTTTTGGATCCATAAAAATGCGCCGACAAATAGCGTTGTCGCTACATCAAAACCAATAGTTTCAAGCGAAAGAACATAAGCAGTAAATAGACCCATAACCGGCAATACATCTTTTACTGATTCCTGCGAATCACTCTGTTGCTCTGTTTTAACTGACTTTTGGCGAATAAGTTCCAGAAGACAAAGTACCAGCGCAATAGCAGCAATTGGCACAATTAGAATTAGGTTTTCAGCTTGGGATGATGCTTTATAGGCGTCCCATGTGTACCAGCCTACAAATGATGCCAGTATGAGTACGACGGCAAAATCAGCAGCTCGTTGATTTAACATTCCCATAAAGCCTCCGTGTATGAGAAATTGGCTAGCGCCGAGACGCTAGCCTGTGGGGGAGATAGATATGAAAGATTGGAGAAATTAGTTGAGTAGGTGTTTGTACTTCTTGAAGGTTTCGTAGTTTTGAACCATCAGTTCTGTTGAGCGGTTCGGGCCTACCCAAGCACCACCAATTTCGCTAGATTTAAGGAACTTTTGAACGTCCTTACGAGCAAGTGCACTTTCAAATGCTTGAGCCAGTTTTTTGTAACGCTCTGGGTACTTGTTTTTAAACTCGTTGGTTACCGCAAAACCGCGCATAGAGCCAGTCAAAACAGGTACAGATGTGCCCAGTGGCTTTAGTGCTTCATTGACGGTTGGTGCGTCCCAACGATCACTTTCATTGTCACGTACTACGGCAACAGGGCGTAGGAACTCACGGATACTTTCACTGCCTTGCGCACTGATTATGATGAAGTCCACTTGACCACCAGCAACCGCTGAGCGAGCTTTACCACCACTATTGAAAGTAACTAGGTTTAAGTTCTCTTGAGGAATGCCGTTGTTTTCAAGTAGTAGTTTTGCCATTAAGTGGCCACCAGAACCTTGAACGACAGCGGCTTTAACCGCTTTTGGTTTTTCCTTTATCGCTGAAATTAGACTTTTTAAGTCTTTGTATTCAGTATCCTTGTTTACAGCAATCAACTCATAGTCAAACCATTGAAAGTTCATGTACGAGAAATCATTAACGGTGTAGCTCGCATTACCTTTTAAAATAGTGTTTGGGAGATATGGGGCAAAGGTTGAAGCGAATACTGTATAGCCATCGTCAGGACGGTTTAGAACGTAGTTTGCAGCGATTTGCGTTCCAGCGCCTTTCTTGTTGATGACTTTTACTGGCTGGCCCAGTTCTTCAGATACGAAGCTAGACATCGCTCGAGTCATGCGATCAGCGCTACCACCCACACCAAAGCCCACAACGAAGTTGATTGGCTTTTTAGGGTAGTTATCTGCCATGGCAGCATGTGGCAATAAAATAGAGAGTGTTAGCCCTGTCACAGCTGAAAGCTTTAGGATTGCCTTGTTGAACTTGTTCATTTTACTCTTCCTTGGTTATTGTTTTATTTGTATTAACCTTTTGTTTACACAACCAACAATAACTACCAAGTCTGTCACCAACCTTGCATAGATGACAGGAAAAACAACAATAATCAGATTTTTGAAGTTGGTCATGCGCGTATTAATCCTTGAAGACAACCAAACTATTGCAAAAGGTTTAGAACAAACTCTTTCTAAACAAGGGTTTGTGGTAGATGTATGCCACTCGTGTATAGATGCTACGCATATTCTTGAAATTCAACCTATTAACCTTTTACTGCTTGATCTTGGCTTGCCAGATCGTGATGGACTTCAATTTTTACGTCAGGTTCGTCAACAAAAGCATCGTTTTCCGGTCTTGATTGTTTCTGCTCGTGATCAGCTTGATGACCGAATTCTTGGCTTGAACGAAGGTGCAGATGACTACTTATGTAAGCCATTTGAAATAGAAGAAGTGGTTGCAAGGGTCCACGCGCTGCTTCGCCGTTCATCGGAGCGAATCACCAATGAATTGAAACATGGCGTCATCTCATTAGACATGACATCTAAAATTGTTCGAATCAACGATGAAGAGATTGTCCTTCATAAGCGAGAAATTTCAGTTCTAGAATGCTTGTTGTCAAATGTCGAACGGGTGGTGAGCAAAGCTCAAATCGTGCAACATATTTCCACTTTCGAGGAAGATTTGAGTGAAAGTGCCATTGAGACTTACATATCTCGTTTGCGTAAGAAGTTTTCCCCCCACCTAAACATTCGTACTGTTCGCGGATTGGGCTACATGGTAGGTCGTGCAGACGTTGTTTAATCTTCAATCTATTTATCACCGCCTTTTTATCGCGTTAGCTGCAGCGTTAGTGATTCTATCGCTTACCATATTTGCTATCGCTAACCTTACCTTAAAAGGAAAAACAGAAGCGCTTTACGACAAGATGCTGGTGGCGGTTAGCCAAAACATCGAAGAAAAGCTCTACATCAAAGATGGCAAACTACACATCGACATGTTCTATTTCTCAATTGATAGTCTAAGTGATGTTAGAGACGAGAAGGTGTTCTACCGAGTGGTCACAGAGTCAGGCAAGCAATTAGCCGGATTCGAAGGGATTGTGCTTGCCGATAACCAAGATGAACGTATTACCTTTTATAATGTTACTTACGCAGGTACTGATTTAAGAGCAGTGCAATATCGCGTGAACACGAAACTTGAAACGGTCTTTATCGTCGTTGCTGAGTCAACGCAAGGCCGAGACGCGACAATAAGTGAATCCCAAAAGCAGATAGGTGTTGCTGCACTGATTTTTGGCTTTATTGCGATGATTGCAATTATGCTTATCATTGATAAAAGCCTAAAACCACTTAAGCAGCTACGCTCAGAAATACGCTCACGTTCCGGGACAAACCTTGAACCACTGGAACTAGCGACACCCCCGGAAGTGAATGACCTCGTTCAATCTCTTAACTCGTTGATGAAACGACTAAGTTTGAGTATTGAAGCGAGCCGAAACTTTAATGCCGACCTTTCACATCAGCTTAAAACACCATTAGCTGAGATGAAAATGCAGCTAAATATGTTTCGTCACGACCATCAAACTGACCAATTGGACGGTATTGAAGACAATATTGATAAGATGAGCCGCATAACCCAGCAAATGCTTCATTACGCCAATGTGCAAAATAGCTCTATGGGCAATGAACACTGGCAATTCACTGATGTTGTAGCTCTCTGTCGAGAATTCTGTATTAAGCGTGCTCCGTTGGTGTTTCAACGAGGACAAAGCTTAGCTTTCGAAAGTGATTTAGAACAGGCTTACTGTTATGTAGACGATGTAATGTTGGAAAGTGCGTTATTAAACCTAATAGAAAATGCACTCAAATATGCTCACTCCAATAAAGCGGAACCAGAGATCATTTTACGTGTTGAAAAAATCGAGCAAAGTTTGACGATTTCTATCATCGATGAAGGGCCGGGGATTGACGAGTCACATATCGAACAACTATTAGATCGTCATGTAAGAATCGATCAAACCCAGCAGGGCTCTGGCTTGGGACTCTCCATTGTAAATAAGATAGTGGAGATTCATGGAGCAAAGCTCTCAATAAAGAATGTTCAGCCGCAAGGGTTATGCGTGGCTATCGAAAACCTGATGGTGCAAAGGTGATTGAAAAAACGCTGGCTTACGACGAGAGATCGTATTGATACTACGCGTGGGATCATTCAAAACTCATCATTAAATCTTAGTAAGTTGTGCTTTAGCTTCCACTGGTTATTTTTTCGAAACTGACTTGGGGTCATTCCTGTCTGCTTTTTAAATAGCGAGTTAAAGGCTCTGATAGAGTAGCCAATCTCTTCTGAAACTAAAGATATTGGTTTAGACGTGCATGCGAGAAGCTGTTTAGCTTGGTCGGTCTTGATGCTTTGGACAAGCGCAGTGAAACTACATTCAAACTCGTCGTTAACCCACCTTTTAAAAGTGCTTTCGCTCATATTGAGCATTTCAGCACAATCATTAAGCCTCATATCTTCTCTTCCTGTTCTAATTTTATGCAGTAGCTTTGCAGGTTTAGAGTCTGTTTGCTCAGTATGGTGCAACGAATCTATAGAACACTGGTTGGAGAACTGCTTTAAGATTTGAAGCAGAGATATTAGCCTGTCGAACCTTGTACACTCTTTTAAGTTCAATAACGGGTTAACTAAGGTATTCGAGTCACGTAGGGGATCTATATCGAGCCTCAACACTGCTTTCGTATCATTCAACAACTGCGACATCTGTGAGAGTTCTGGAATGTTAGTCGTCAGTAGGTCAGGCTCAAAAAGCACAACAACAATTTCTTGAGCTTCGGTGAAGCTCTCCCACGTATGGGAAGTAAATGGGGGAATCAAAATAATTTCATTGGAGTTTGCTTTATGCACCGTTTGAGCGATGAACCGTGTTTGCTCTCCGCCAATGACCATGATTAATTCGTAGCATTGGTGCTTATGCCAATCAAAGATGGTGTGAGACTTTTTCATATGGTGGACTTTAATAGAAGTGTCACTATCAAATTTAATCAGTTTTGTCGCACTCATCTATAACTACCAATCTTTGACCTCAAAGTGCCAATTTTACCGTTCGGTACCCATAAGATCTACATTCAAGTTAAGTCATCCCCGAAGTGGTACATAGAAAATGAACATAATCAAATATGAAAAAATCCCCGCCCAATTTAATCCTTGGTCAACAGACTATGCCAATGTCGCAGACTTTCTAGTCAGCAACATTGGTACAGAACGATTGAGTGTCATCCATATTGGATCGACATCCTTTCAAGTAGGTGGGAAAGGTATTATCGATCTTTCTGTTTTGTATGATGGTAGTGATTTACAAATGGCAGTGGACCACTTACATAAGTTAGGTTTTCAGGATCAGGTGAGTGATACGCCATTTCCACCCCATCGACCTAGAAAAGATGGTGCAATATGGTTCGCGGGTAAAAAGTACTATATCCACGTTCATGTGATTAAAAAGGGAAGCGAAGAGCACATTAAACAGATGGCATATAAGGAATATATGCTAGAACATAAAAAAGCTAGGCTGAAATATGAAGAATCTAAGAAAAAGATAATTAAAAACGGTGTAATTGAACAAGAGGCTTATGGTAAAGAAAAATCGCCTTTTGTAAAAGAAATCTTAAATAATATATAGAGAAGTAAATATAGAGTCCAAGTGAAAAAAAAGAGTCAACCAAGCTCGTTGGCTCTTTTTTATTATTATGAGAAATATTATGCGAAATGCTGGCTATTTCCTTGCATATTATGCACGAGCTGTAGCATAGGGCACATCTTTACTGTGAACGAACTAGCATATCTGAATAAAACCTTGAGATCCGAAACCAAACTTACTCGGTTATTTAATCAATGTTTTCGAATTAAACAATACTCTTCAAACTTGAAGTTGAACTGTTGTTGACTACATCAATTTACTGCAATCATCTAGAACACCTATGCTCATAGAGCTTAAATGGTGTGCCGCCTAGCTGCCCCTCCAATTATTTTGAGTACAGACAAACTAGAGAGGTGGAAGTACGTTTAAAGATAGATTGTGAATAAAAAAATTTTGTCTGGTTAATTATCCAGAGCTTAGGTTGATATTAGTTAAAATTCTCTTTGAATAGCGTCACATTCAACCTTATTTATTTTACTTACTATCTCGTTGTTGATTATTTAATACCAATAACGCTTGCCGAAATATTTTCGGTCCCAAGAAAATAAGGATAAAGACAAAAATGACTGACGTGATCATTAAAGCATCAAGAAACACTGAAAGCGCACCGATCTGTGAGTACTCTACACAGTCAGTGGCATTTTCTCATTACAACAATATCTCTGCTCAGTTGCCGATCGATGCGACAACGGGTGAGGTGGTAGTTGGGGGCGTTAAAGAGCAGGCTCACCAGTGTTTACTGAACATTAAAGCGATAGTTGAAAGCATTGATCATGTTATGGATGACGTAGTAAAGCTCAACATCTTCGTGAAGAACATGGCGGATGTAGAAGCGGTAGATGAAGCTTATCGCGCGTTTTTCTCAGAGTACCTTCCTACACGAACTGTGCTAGCGGTTGCGGCTCTACCAAACAGTGATGCATTAGTGCAAATTGATGCGCTTATCTCAAACGGTGAAGGGACTTACCCTCAAGACGCATGTGAACTTGTTAAGCTTGCTAGAAACGCTGACAAAGCTCCACGCAGTGAACTGTCTACTCACACCGTGGCATTTTCTCACTACAACAACATTTCAGCTCAGTTACCAATCGTTCCAGAGACAGGCACTCTCGTAGAAGGTGACGTGAAAGAGCAAACTGCACAATGTCTTCGCAACGTAAAAACTATTTTGGAAAGCATTGATGTACCATTTGATGACATTGTAAAAGCAACTATTTATCTGAAAGATCTTGCAGATGTTGACGCAGTGAACGAGGTATATACGACATTCTTCCCTGATTCAGCCATCGCTCGTTCGGTAGCGTATGTTCCTGCACGTTCAATTGTTGCGGTTGAAGCATTGCCAATGGACGCTGCAGTACAAATTGATGTGGTGATTTCTCACGGTGACGGGACTCCACCACAAGAAGTAGAAGACCGCCACGGCATTGTAATTAGAGCGAACAATACAGATAAAGCGCCGGTTAGCCCTTACTACACTCAAACAGTCGCGTTTTCTCACTACAACCACATTGCAGCACAGTTACCGATAGAAATGGCGACAGGTACTCTGGTTGAAGGTGGTGTCAAACAGCAGGCTGAGCAGTGCTTAACTCACGTCCGTTCAATTGTTGAGAGCATTGGCCATGTAATGGATGATGTGGTGAAAGTTAACCTTCAACTTCGAGATATCGCTGATCTTGATGAAGTGAATGATGTATATACTTCATTCTTTGAAAAAGAGCTTCCAGCGAGAACGGTCATCGGAGTAAGTGATATTCCAATGGGTGCAGCTGTACAGATGGATGTTATTATTTCAAATGCTGAAGGTACACCACCAAAGCAATAATAATGTCCTGATCATATCAATAAAGGTGCAAGTTACTTCGACTTGTACCTTTTTTGATCTGTTGAGAGAGTAACCTTGTGCCGAAAGCTATGAATAAGTAATGATTTGCAACACTGAATTTATCACTAAGTTTTATCAAAACGCTGTATAATTTATATGAAGTGTTTATAACTTGGGGCTCTCACCGATCTAATGTCAAATAAAGCGACGACTGCGTTTCTATTTATGTCACTTTCATTATTACTTGTAGTGACGTTAGAGGCATTTCTATTTGAGCAGAAAACCCTCTCTTCGATGAATGACACCCCGCCAATACTAACGCCACAACAACAGTTACAGCTTTCTGATAAAAATCATCCGTTGTTAACGATTTTTGAGATGTCATTTAAACACCCGGCTCAAGCATTAGAACAATTGGAAACGTGGCAAAGCCAGCAAAAGCAAGCGCCAAATACGATTGAGCAGGTGTTTACATTATGGATTCGTCGAGTTGCTGCTAAAAATGATCGTAACACAATTGAGAAGATTGACCGTGAGTTACGTTCGATAGCTCAAGTTAATCAGCTTGGTTGGTTAGAGGCAAAACTCAATATTGAGCAAGCATATCGAGATATTAAGCAAGGAACTTATGCTCAAGGCATAGAGACAGTGGCTATTGCGATAGATTATGCGGAGTCGATAAGAGCAGACTTTTTACTGTTAGAAGCGTACAACACTGCGGGCATCTTATATAACGCCAACAATCAACTTAAGCAGTCCCAGAAATATTTTCAGAAAGGTGTTGAGCTAGGTGAAAAGTACCCAAACAGTGAATTTAATGCCCGTTTCAGCAATAATCTAGGGCTGCTATATGTTCACTCGGAGCAGTGGCAACGTGCGATCGAATATCTCAAGCAAGCAGAAAACATCTACGCCACTTCGAAGTATGCTGAACCAGAAAGCTTACTGATCATTTTGATGAATCAGTCATACGTTTACAACCAACTCAACCAAGTAGACTTATCACGCTCTGCATACGAAAAAGCATTGCAATATGTGCGAAGTGATACGCCAGATTACTACAGGATTGTACAAATTAAATCCCTTGCTAGATTGCAACTACTTGAAGGAAGTGCGCAAGAAGCTAGCGAAACTGCGATGACATGTATTAATTCGAATGCCATTGACCGTTACCCTAAGCAGAAGGGTATTTGTCAGTTAGAGTATGCACTCGCTATGGTCGATCGTGGTGAAATCCAAAATGCACATGACGCCATTGTTGAGAGTATTGGTACATTTGTTGCGATAGAGCACCAAAGATGGCTGATCAAAAGTCACCTAGTGCTGGCAGAGATATTGGAAAAGAAAGGACAGCATGAACAGGCATTAAAGGTATACAAAAAGTACCACGATCAGGAGCGAGTACAGATCCTTGCTGAAATTCATTTGCTAGAAACCGCGTTTGAAGTGGAAGAACTTGAACGAGAAAGGGACTTACTTGATGTGCAAAATGAGCTTAAAGAGCTAGAAAAGGGCTTAAGTGATCAACGTCTTCGAGTTTTATATGTATGGTTTGGGGCAATTGTAGCCTTCGCTATATGGCTGGTTATGCGCTGGAAAAAAGAGAAAAAGCGCAGCCAATATTTACATGACCTCTCCTATAAAGACCCTTTAACTCGCGTCGGAAATCGCCGTTTGTACCATAGCGAGCTGAAGAAACCTACTTTGCTAGACAGCGGTGCATTGTACCGAGTAACGCTGATTGACTTAGATTGGTTCAAGGCAGTCAACGATAACTATGGACATGAAGTAGGCGACGCAGTTTTAACTGAAACGGCATCAAGATTGAAATCAAAGCTAAACAACAAGGAATTGATTGTTCGCTGGGGCGGTGAAGAGTTTCTATTACTATTGGAAACGAATAGTGACTATCAGGTTCGAGCGCAAAGCCTAGTTGATTTAATCAATAACAAACCATATCGCATAAACGGGCTTGAGTTGAATGTGTCGATTTCACTAGGGGCGAGCAATGCTTCTACAGTCGCGTCACTCAAAGATAATCAAGATGAGTTTCAGGTGGCTGACCAATGTCTCTATCAAGCTAAGGCTCAAGGTCGGAACCAAGTAGTGATACCTGAAGAACTATAAAGCCGACTCAGGAGCCGGCTTTACTATTTAGTGTGTACGTTTTGGACCGCTCTTAACTAAATCTTGGCCTGTTTGGAATACTTCTTCTGTTACCCAGCGACCAAGGATCAATTGGTGGTTATCGTCAAGAACCGCCACAAAACGTCGACCGTCTGCATTGTTGGTTGCCAATGCCACACCAGCTGCATTGTTTAGACCAAGAACGCCACTGTCAATCGCCATTAGAAATGCTTCTAGTTCTGCGAGATCTGAAATAATTTTGTCATCACTAATCATATTGATGTCTCATCTTTATGCTCCGAATGTACAAGGGAGCTAACCTGAAATTATCCGGCTACTTTAACGATCATAGTGAGGAATTGCCACCACTGCACTGTGGAGAATTGAACAATTGCTCGCCATTCAATCCTGATTTCTTCCATTCACACCGATAAATGCCCGTTTGTCGCAATCATCAGCACCTTGTTTTTATCGATCGTATGGTTACAGCATCAAAACGGACAAGGAAAGATTCGAATGAAAAAGAACAATTTGGCTACTCTATTCACTCTCAGTTTATTGATGACAACTCAGGTGATGGCTGCACCTTCGGAAGAAATCATTGCTCAATACAACATGGCCGCAGAAGGAGATGAAGACAAGGTTGAACTCGTCTACCAGCAGTTGGATAAACAAATACAAAGTGAAGGGGCAGATCCTCTGAGCTTAGTTTATCTGGGTAGCACACAGACTTTAATGGGCCGAGACGCATTTATGCCTTGGAACAAAATGAAGTACACCGAGCAGGGATTAGCAACCATTAGTAAAGGTTTAGACCTGCTTAACGCCGAATCGATGCCCTTAGAAAACCAGAAAATCCGACAAGGTTTGCCTGAGGCGTTACTGGCAAAATCTATTGCAGGCGCTACATTTACGTCCCTACCGGATATGTTCAATCACTTTGATCGCGGCTACGACATCTTTATTGATCTGCTATCGGATGAGTCTTTTTCCAAGCAAAACTATGACGCTATCTCGTGGGTGTACATCTATGCGATACAAGCGGCATTGCGTGCAGAAGACAAGCTTCAAGCACAGAAATGGCTATCGGAAATGAAGACGCATAATCCAGATCACCCTATGACACTTCAAGCGCAAGCGATTGTAAATAAAGCGGCTTAGGGTGGCGTTATGATAAATTTTCGACATGTAAGCAAACAATATGTGATGGGGCAGCAACATGTTGTGGCTCTAAATGGCGTAAATGGTGAGATCAAGCAAGGTGAAATGGTCGCCTTATGTGGTCCATCAGGTTCAGGCAAAAGTACACTTCTGAATATCTTAGGGTTGCTGGATATGGATTATCAAGGTGAGATTGAACTGTCTGGTCGAGCTTATCCAAGGGATTCAAAACAAGCGGCATTATTGCGAAGAACTCAGTTAGGGTTTGTGTTCCAAAAGTTCAATCTAGTGCCGGTAATGAAAGCGTGGGAAAACGTGGCGTATCCGCTGATGCTCAATGGTTATTCACCTAAAGAGCAAAAGGCCCTAGCGTTGGAATCATTAGAAAAAGTGGGCTTGCTAGAGTTTGGTGAACATAGGCCTGATAACTTGTCAGGAGGGCAACAGCAAAGAGTCGCAATCGCGAGGGCATTGGTGCATAAGCCTCAGCTTGTTATTGCAGATGAACCTACTGCTAGCTTAGATAGCCATACCGCGGGCGTTGTCATCGACTTGATGAAAAACTTGGGTCACCAAATGGGAACAACGTTTGTCATCGCAACTCATGATCCTCGGATGGCGCTTCAATGTGACAGAACGATTGAGTTAGCCGATGGGAGCATAAAAGAGGAGGCGGTCAAATGGGCAAGTTAATTCCAAATTCACTTCGTATTGCGTTCCTAAACCTGCAAAGGAATGGCCGTCGAAGCACACTGTCTGTGTTGATCGTCGCCATCGCTATATTTGCCCTGACATCAGCGGGTGGCTTTGGTTTATACACCTACGATTCATTGAAAGAGTCGACAGCACGCGATACTGGGCACTTAACTATTAGCCAACCTGACTATTTCGAAAAAGATGAAGAAATGCCATTGGCTAACGGGTTGTCGGGTTCTGAGCAGATCACTAAACGATTGATAGGGAACGAACAAGTACGTGGGGTTCAACCAAGGGTTGATTTTACGGGCTTAGTATCTAATGGCAGTAAATCGACCATCTTTGTCGGTATTGGCGCTAACGAGCGTGAGTTCGACATGAAAGGGCCGTTTCTGGATGTAAGGGATGGCAAAACGCTATCGAGCCCTCAATCGTCACGTTATGACCCAAGTGAACCTGAAGTTATGTTAGGGGTGGATTTAGCACGAAACCTAAACGTTGTACCGGGTGACTGGGTAACGTTGTTAGCGACCACCAGTGACGGAGCACTAAACGCGTACGACTATAAAGTACGGGGCCTTTACTCAACCGGTGTTCCTGAGCTCGATAAGCGTCAGCTATACGTCCACATAAACTCCGCCCAAGAATTACTTGCCACTAACAAAGTCAGTACCTTGTCGGTCTTTCTGTTTGATACGGAATCAACTGCTGCGATGCAGGCATGGGTAGAAACTCAGTTGAGCACAATGAAGTTTCCTCAAGCGGTGGAAGTGACTCCTTGGCAAGAACGGGCATTTTTCTATACGAAAGTGAAAGATCTCTATGACCGTATCTTTGGCATTATGGGGGCAGTTATGGCTATGGTGGTCTTTGTAGCACTCTTTAACACTATGACTATGTCAGTTACAGAGCGCACCCGTGAGATAGGAACACTCTCTGCTTTGGGTACTTACCCGAATGAAATTGTGATTGGATTTATTAAAGAATCAGCACTACTGGCAATGATTGGCGCAGTGATTGGTGGGCTATTGAGTTTGCTTACCAGTGCTCTATTGATGGTCGTAGATGTGCAAATGCCACCACCTCCGGGGCGAACTGAAGGCTACCCGCTTAATATTTACTTCTCTCCAGAGTTATTCTCAGCAACCGCTGTAGGTGTATTGCTCATATGTGTTGTTGCTGCTTGGTTGTCAGCATCGAAGGGCGTCAAAAAACCAATAACAGAGGCACTAATCTATGTTTAATCGAATTAAATTTCTTGCGTTGATGAGTACATTGTTTGCATCGCTTGTATACGCAGATAGCGTTGAACAAATGGTGAAAAACGCGGACCAGTACCGATTAGAGTCTACATCGGCCAAAGTCGTATCTCTGGTCAGCCTTTATGAGAATGAGCAGCTCGATAAGACAAGAAAATACAGTGTGTATACGCGTCCGAATCGAGAGTCACTAGTACTGTTTAAGTCTCAGGTGGAAGCAGGGCAGAAGATGCTTATGCTAGGCGACAATTACTGGTTGGTAATGCCGAAAAGTCGCCGCCCGATCCGTATTACCCCGATGCAAAAGCTACTTGGCGAAGCATCAGTAGGAGATATTTCAACCTTAACCTGGAGTGAGGACTATAAACCAAGCTTAGTGCAATCAGACTTGGTGAGTTCAGGTGGGAAGCAGATAAAAACTAATCAGCTTTTGTTAAAAGCGACGACAAAGGGGGCAAGTTACCACCGCATCGATCTTTGGCTAGACAAAACAAACGACTTTCCAGTCAAAGCAGAGCTTTACTTGCGTTCGGGCAAGTTAGCTAAACAAGCGTGGTTCACACCGGGTGAGCGAGATGGAAAAGTGAGAGTGGTTGCGATGACACTACTCGATCAAATTCAACCTGCGAAAAAGACTGTGATCGAGTACCAATCAGTCACCGAAGCGACGTTAGAAGACAAGTACTACAACCCAGCTTACCTTACACGTAATGCTTTATCGGAGTTGTAAATGAAGATCAAAGCGGCATGGTTAGCAAGCATACTCTGGTCGACTTCAAGTTATGGTCAAACATTGAGCTTTGATTGGGACTATATAGTAAGTGCTCGTTCAACGGTACATCGAGACTCTTTGTTGTTAGGCGCACCATCGACGGATAAAAGTGAAGCGGTCGATGCGTTGTTGGATGTGCAGTTTGAAGGTTATGGTGTTTCAGGGCTTGTGGCGTTTAAAGCAAGTGACATCTACCAATCGGATCCCGAACCTTCCTATGATGGCGAACTGATCATTCAAGAACTGTTTTGGCAAGGCACAGTATTGGATAGCGCAGCGGATCTTACGATTGGTAAAGTGAGACTGGATTGGGGTGTAGGGTATGGGTATCGACCGCTGGATGTATTTAAACCTTATCGCCGGAACCCTGTTGGCATTCAAGTCGAAGAGGGCACTGGAACGGCAATGTTATCTTACTTTGACATGTCAGGTGAATGGAGCTTGGTTTACACCGACTCTAGTTGGACACAGCAAGAGGGGAGTCAGTTGGAACAAGCTTCTGAGCAGCAAGGTTTTGGCATTCGACGTTATGCTTTGTCCGGCGATACTGAATGGCAAGCGCTTGCGTATTTTGATGACGTTCGTGAAGGGTTAATCGGTGGTTCATTCGTATCGGTGCTTGACGAAGCTTGGTCTGTTCATGGCTCAACTGTCTATCAAAGGAAATATTTGGCGTATCAGCAATCCTTGATGCAAGAACCAGTGTTGTTAGCTACTGAGAACGATGGTTACCAAGCGCTCGTTGGTCTGAATTGGGCTAACGCAGTAGGGAACAACATCATTTTAGAATATTGGTATGACAGTCGAAGTTGGGATAAATCGGATTGGGATGGTGCGTATAACCGCGTAGCAGAGTTAACTCAGTACCAACAAGGACATACTCTGGCAAGCTCGTATGCCCAAGGTCTCAACCATGCCAACTTAGTTGAGCACAATGTGATGTTTCATTGGTCACTAGATTCGAGTAGTTGGAGTCAGTGGGAGTGGTCTCGTTCGTTACTATGGTTAGGAGACCTCACTCCAACGTTTGATATTCTCTATTCCCCGCAAGATAAAGGTGTTATTGCAACGCAGTGGCTTGAATACGCTGTCTATGATTCTGGGGCAGCTTCATTTTCTACTGAATTTGCTGCGCGTTTTATGACGGGGGACGACTCCTCACTATATGCAAATCTGCCTGATAAGCGTATGATTTTTATAAATCTAAAAGGGAAGTTCTAATGTCTACACAAAGAAACTCAAAGTCCGAAGTGATCAAAAGCTTCACTTACACGGCTGTTTTTTGTGCTGTTATCGCGTTGGTAACACAGACGATTTGGCCTAGTGCGTATATAGAGCACCTTATGATTAGCCTCGGTTATGGGTTTAGCTCGGTGATAGGTTCGATAACAATTAGCCGTCTTAAGCCTGATTTATCAATGAGAGCGGTCAATCTGTTCTCATTGGTTGTCGCAATGGTACTAGGTACGACCAACGCATATGTTTGGTTACACACTTACGATAATTTCAGTGACTTAAGCCAGTTAAAACCTGTCGTGGTGCTAGGTTTTATCTTCACTGTGACTTGTTTCTTTTATTTCTATACCTACGAACAGAAACTGGTGGCCCAGCGTGAACTTGAAAAAGCGAAACGTATCCAATCCGAACATGAAAAAGCATTGGTGTTAAGTCAGTTACGACAACTACAAAGTCAAATTGAACCTCATTTCTTGTTTAATACGCTTGCCAATGTTAATGCGTTAATCAGCCACGATCCTAAAACTGCTCAGCATATGTTAGACAAGCTGACCGAGCTGCTTAGGGGGACGTTATTGAATAGCCGAGAAAGTAATTCTTCTATCGATGCTGAGCTCAATCTTATTGATGCGTATCTCGCGATTCAGAAAATTCGTTTGGGTGAAAGATTAGACTATCGTATTGATAACCAACTAGAACAATCGATTCCAATTGCTCCTTTGCTAATGCAGCCTTTAGTCGAAAATGCGATAAAACATGGAATAGAGCCCAAAGTTGATGGTGGTGATATATGTATTAAAGTTGCACAGAAAGATCAGCTTATATGTATTGAAGTGAGCGACTCTGGTGTAGGGCTTACGCAATCATCAAAGAGTACTGGTCACGGTATTGGTCTACAAAATATTCGTGAGCGGATTAAAACATTGTATGGCGAGAGTGCGGGAGTAACGATAAAACAATCCAGCCTTGGGGGAGTTCAATCGTCGATATGTATTCCTTTAGAAAAGTTAACGACATAGGGTAAATAATGGGACAGACAACCTATCGAGCAGTGATTGCTGATGATGAGCCTCTGCTACGTCACCACCTCAATAAATTGCTCGCTGATGCTTGGCCCGAGCTCGACATTGTTGGCTTAGCTAAAAGCGGACAAGAAGCGCTCGGGTTGATTGAACAACATCAGCCCGATATCGTGTTTCTCGATATTAATATGCCTCAGTTGGATGGTATGACAGTGGCAAAGACGTTAGCGAAAACTGGCAGTGATATACAAGTTGTTTTCGTCACGGCTTACGATGAATTTGCTCTGCAAGCATTTGAAGCTAACGCTGTCGATTATCTGCTTAAACCTTTGTCAGACAATAGATTGGACCAATGTGTCGATAAACTCAAACGTAAACTCGACAGCAAAACAGAGTCACAGCAGCCGGACGTATCAGTCCTAATCGCTCAAATTCAACAACTTGGTAATCAAACTCCGCCAAGTTATTTAAGTTGGTTACGAGCAAGTAAAGGAGACGATATTCATCTCATTTCAATATCGGAAGTGCTCTATTTCAAAGCAGAGGATAAATATGTCTCGGTCTTTGCAAAGTGTGATGGTAGACAGACCGAATATTTGCTGCGGACTTCATTGAAAGATCTTATTCAACAACTCGACCCAAACAATTTTTGGCAAATACATCGCTCTACGATCGTAAATGTTTCTGCGATCGAGAAGGTCAAAAAAGTCATAACAGGCAAAATGGTGGTGATTGTAGGAAACGAAAAGCTTCCTGTTAGTCGTGCAATGCAAAGCCAATTCACAAACTTATGGTGATAAACCTCAGCTTTTTAAATTTGTCAGTAGAGAGTTGGGTAAAGGTAGCGATATGCTGCTAGCTGACCGCTAAGGAAGGTACGCTATGACTCAACTGAACAAACTTTATTATGTATATGACCCTATGTGTTCGTGGTGCTGGGGGTACAAGCCTGTTTGGCAACAAATTGTGCAATCATTAGAAGGGAAGGTCGACATTCAGTATGTTGTTGGTGGGCTGGCTCCGGATTCTGATACACCTATGCCACCTGAGATGAGACAGCAGATAGCGTCATATTGGCAGAAGATCGAGAACTTTCTGGGTACAGAGTTTAACTATGAATTTTGGACTCGATGTACGCCAAGACGATCAACCTACCCATCTTGCCGAGCTGCACTAGCTGCGCGTAAACAGAGTTCCGAACAGAAGATGATCGCCGCGATTCAGTCTGCATATTACCTTGAGGCTCAAAATCCAAGTGATGATGACGTGCTTATTCAATGTGCTAAAAGTATCGGGTTAGATGTTGAAAAGTTTGAACAAGATTATTATTCGGCGGAGCTAAATCAAGAATTCATACAGGAACTGCAATTTGCTCGAAGCATTGGTGGCAATAGTTTCCCTTCTCTGTTCCTTGAAACTCAAACTGGTGTTATTGAACTGCCCATTGATTATCAATCTGCCCAAACGACGTTAGAGCAGATTGGTAGGCTCTTAGTCGGTCGTTAACGTTCTAAACATAAGAAGAGGGTTGCTAACGGAATAAAATCAATGTCGATGCTCCCTTCGCCTTTGTGCACTACAAGCTGATAGTCCTTATGATTAAGTTTATCTCTCATGGTGTAACTTCCGTCTTGTAGTTGCCAATAAGCAATATGCTCAGAAGGGATAACGAGTGAACGTTGGCAGGCGACGCTATCGCTGAAATTGGCCGCAATCACGACTATTTCACTTTGGTCTGAGCGTGCAAATGCATAGAGGCGGTCTCTCATTTCTTCAAAGTTTTCATAGTTGGCTGCATATAGGTCATGGTAGTCAGCTGAAAGGGCAGGGTGGTTTAACGTCAGGTTAAGCAGTGTTTGATAAAAACCTCGAAGCTGCATTTCGTTGCTTGTTAGTTGACCACCATCGAATTCTCCATTATTCATCCAACGCTGGTGAGCGGGAACGCCAACATAGTCAAAAATAGATGTTCGAGTTGGTTGGCCAAATCCTGCGTGTTCTGCTCCGTTTTCCCCGACTTCTTGACCAAAGTAAATCATCGTTGGTGCGGAAGACAAGCAAGCCGAAATCAGCATAGCAGGCTTGCCTTTCTCGCCACTCCCTGCAAATTCGTTTGAAGCTAGTCTTTGCTCATCGTGATTGTCTAAGAAGTGCAGCATATGGTGTTCAATATCGCGCAGCTCATGTTGAATTCGTCCGATGCTGCCAGTTGAATCATGGCCTTTAATGATTGCTTTTAACGTGTCATATAGGTCGACTTTATCGTACAGGTAATCCATTTTCCCCAGTTGAATATAATCACGGTATAAATCCGGTTGATAGACTTCTGCCATTAAAAAGGCATTGGGATTTTGATTCTTGATAGCAGAATTTAGATAGCTCCAAAACTCGACTGGAACCATTTCAGCCATATCATAGCGAAATCCATCAACGCCCTGTGCAAGCCAATACAGAGCGATGTCTCTGAATTTTATCCACGAATCGGGCACAGACTTCTCTTGCCAGAATAGGTAGTGTTCATGCGATGAACGCGTGCGAAAGTCTTCTGGAAGTGAGTCGAAATCTTTACTTCCATCAGGCCTGATACCGTAATTTACCTTAACCGTTTCATACCAATCATCATGATTCGGTTTCGCGAGCCGAGAGCCGTTACCAGTCCATTTTGCAGGAAATTCATGATACGGAGAATTAAGCATTGGGTGGTGCTCCCCTCCTAGTGGGGGAAACTGTGTAAGACTGTCGGGCAGCTCAAAGGCAGTATCAGGAATGTAATAAAAATTATTGTCACGATGATACTCGACACTAGTGTCATCATTGGCCCCAAAGTCGTTAATGCCGACCGGGTTGTTTAACCCTGTATAGACTCTTGCTACGTGGTTGGGAACAATATCTATAATGACTTTCATACCCGCGTCATGGGTGCGTTTCACTAACTGAGCAAACTCTTCATTTCGATTGGCTGGGTTGTCTGCTAAATCTGGATTGACCGAATAGTAATCTTTGACCGCATAAGGCGAGCCTGCACGTCCTTTAACGACGCTAGGGTGGTCATCTTCAATGCCATATTTTTTATAGTTGCTCACTAAGGCGTGGTGTGGAACCCCGGTATACCAAATATGGGTGATTCCGAGATCATGAATTTTTTGTAAAGCGAGTTCGGTAAAATCGCTAAACTTTCCGACGCCGTTTTCTTCTATGGTACCCCAAGGTTTGTTGGTTTGTATCTTGTTACCAAATAAACGTGTAAAGACTTGATAGATATTATATTTCTTCATGAGGTGTCTGATTGTTTTGCTCTAATTGTCGCTAGGCTAAATCAGGGATAGAACGACTAACTCATCCCTAAAGCTATTATTCGGGGCGTAGTGGCAAAAAATGTGAACCTGAGAGCATAATTTAGGATGAGTTAGACAATGTCAGATAACAATGCTGCAAATTGAGGTAACGGTCCAACAGATACTGGGTAAAGGTTCACATAATTCAGATTCCGGTGGGTCTTCGTGTGGGAATGAAATTTTCATTAACTAGCTGATAAAGAGAACATATTCATCCATTTTGATACGTCGATTAGTTCAAAAGTCAACTTTGACAGGTGCGAATGGTTTTCTAAGCTTAGCTATGATCAACGTCAAATGAAAAGGAGAACATAATGGCGAAGTTCCAGCAGGACATTCCAAATCGCGTTACTGTCTATCATGATGATATAGACCAAGAAAAAGCGCTAAAAAATGCGATGTTGCCAGAAAAACCTCGTTACTTTAATGGGTCACCAACTTATGAAGCGGCGAGTGTGGATGAGTTTAAATCACGGCTCAGTCAAATTGGTATGTCTTTTGATGGTTAAGGCTTAAAATGGATTAGTAAGGCAGCATTTCGCTGCCTTTTCTTTGTTTATAGTTAGAGACAAAGAGTTCCATTTTGGTAACTTAAGCCATTCTCAACGTCTTGGCCGAGTAATACAGGCCCATCCAAATCAACAACTTCTGCTCGTGTTGCTATTGGTAGCGCAGACTTCATTGCGATAGAAGATCCCAGCATGCAGCCGACCATAATGGTAAAGCCAAAATCCCTCGCACACTCTTCAAGTGCTAATGCTTCTGTTAGGCCGCCTGTCTTGTCGAGCTTTATATTGATCATTTCATAACGACCTATCAGCTCGTGCAATTGCTGCCTAGTATGACAACTTTCGTCGGCGCAAAGTGGGATAGGGTGTTCGATACTAGACAGTTGAGTGTCACTGTCTGCGGGAAGGGGCTGTTCAATCATCGTAATGTCATATTGAGTCAGCTGCTGAAACAAAGTCGGTAGATCTAAGTCTGTCCATGCTTCATTGGCATCTAATATCAGTTTACAGTTTGGCGCTGCTTGACGCACTGCAGCAACACGTTCTATAACTTCAGCCGCATCTAGCTTAACTTTAAGCAATGTTGCCCCTTGTGCGACGTAATCTCGCGCTTGAGATGCCATTGCGTCTACGCTACCTACAGAAACCGTCATAGCCGTTTCTATTGACCGCGGTACTTTAAAATAGGGTGAGGGAAAGTGAGTCCCTTCTATTTGACAAATTAGGTCCCACAGCGCGCAATCTAAGGCATTACGCGCAGCTCCTGGGGGAAGCAGCTGCAATTGTTGTTTTGCTTGAACTGGAGGTAAGTCTTTCAACTCATCACTCCATTGCTCAATTTGCTGTAGAACGGAATCAACACTCTCACCATACCTTGGGTAAGGAGTGCATTCACCAACCGCTTTCCGCTGCTGGTGCTCAATTGAGACTCGCACAACGTGGCAGTGTGTCCTTGCCCCTCTTGAAATAACAAACGGAGTCGCGAGTGCTATCGAATGAGAACTTGCCAGAATCTTCATGCGCCTTCCCTAGTGTGATGCTAAATGACGAGCGATAGATTCAATTCCAAAGCGGACAGGGTCGGTAACAGGTACTTGATATTTCTCCTGCCAATCTGCACAAAGGACTTTAGCCTCTTCTTCATTGATTGCTGAGGTGTTCAAACTTATTCCCGCGAGTTTGACATTGGGATTGGTTAAGCGTGCTGCACTTAGGTTTGCTTCGATTGTCTCTGTGATAGTGGGTAAACTGCAGTGTGGAAGATGACGAATATGAGGGCGGTTTACTTCGTGACAAAGAACGAGAGCGTCAGCTTGCGCACCATGTAACAGACCCAAACTCACACCTGCAAAAGAGGGATTAAAGAGCGAACCTTGCCCCTCGATAATATCCCAATCGTGATTTGAAAACTCAGGGCTAATGGTTTCTACTGCACCAGAAATGAAATCTGCGACGACTGCATCAATTGAAATACCTGCACCATCAATTAGAATTCCGGTTTGGCCAGTAGCTTTAAAACGGGCATCAAGACCAAGTGACCGCATAGATTTTTCCAATGCCAGTGCCGTAAACATTTTGCCTACTGAACAGTCTGTGCCAACGGTTAGAACGCGTTTTCCTTCGCGTTGCTTACCGTTACCAACGGCCAGTACGTCATCGTAATGACGAACATCGTGTAAGCGAGTGTGCCCCTGTGATGCGAGCTCTGCTAGTTCAGGTATATCTGAAAGTCGAGTGTGCATCCCCGAAGCAATTTCAAACCCCATCTTTGCTGCTGTAATTAACGTTTCTTTCCAAGCCGAAGGAATTACGCCGCCAGCATTGGCAGTACCTAACACTAACGTCTTCGCTCCAAGCTTTTGGGCTTCTTCTAAGTCGAGGTCTTGTAATCCTAAAGAAACGGTTTGGTCATTCAATCGAAGTTGACCTACGCAGCTATCTGGACGCCAAAGGGCGATACCTCGGGCAGTTTTCGCTGAAATTGGGTCGGTAATATCACCAAGAAAGAGTAAGTAAGGTTGAGCGATAGACATAAGCATCCTTGTTTTAGAAGTCGTTGTGAAACCTACTCTAAATGTCTTAAGAGACAGTAACGAATGCTTATCTGTATTGAAGGTATAACCTTAAGTTATAGAGTCGATCAGTTGTTTGACGAACCATTTAGCAGCGATGCTTAACGGGGAGTGCTCAGCGTGGAGTAGTGAAACAGAAACCTTAATGCTTGGGTCGAGCTTTTGGCAATGAACTTTGTGTTCGTATTGTTTGGCAGTCCATGGGTCGACAATGGCATTTCCGGCTCCGGCAACAACGAGTTCAGCGGCGGCACTGTAGTTTCTCACCATAATTCTAGAGTGATAGCTAGGATTTAAAGAGTGAATGGTTTGATATAACTGAAGCCCGATTGGATCACGGGTATCTAACCCAATCAGAGTTGCATCATCTTCTAGTAAGTCATTCAATCGCCATGTTTCTTTCTCTGGGCTTGTTTTAGATGTGAGCACTACGAGCTCAGTGTCCAACATTGGTTTAGTCAGTATGGTACTTGGCGCTTCATCACCAAAGCCGATAGCAAGGTCGAGTTCATTTTTTAACAGAGCATCACAGAGTTCATCACGATTTGCTGTTGAAACCTCTATGGTGTAATCCGTTTCCTGACAAATTTTGGCGATGATTGGGGCTAGTAGGCCTGCAGCAAGAATGGGAGGGGCACCAATAGTAAGGTGTTTTTCACCCGCTTTGATTTTGTTGGTCAGATTCCTAAACTGTCCTAGCTGTTGATAGACTTTTTCGGCCTCAGGTAACAGTAGCTGGGCTTCACGCGTAGGAATTAAGCGACCTTTTACTCGTTCGAACAAAGAAAACCCAAGCTGTAACTCTGTATGAGATAAAACTCTAGTGACATTTGGCTGAGAGACATGCAACTGTTTTGCCGCTCCCGATACCGTCCCTGTTTTCATGACAGCGTAAAACACTTCAAGTTGCCTTAGATTCATCGCTGAGTTCCATTTTCGACTGAGTTCTGTATGTACTCTAAAGGAATTCAGAGATTTAAAAAAGAAATGTAGAAACCGGTTGACCCGTCTATCAGTGTCAGCTTTACTATCCGGCCCCGAAAAACAGGCCAATGACGGAAGAGAGGTAAATAACATGTCTATCGGTTTTGATTATGGTACAGCTAACTGCTCGGTGGCTAAACTAGTCAATGGACAAGTACAACCTATCCCTCTGGTTGGAGAAGATTTCTATATTCCCTCAACCTTGTGTGCTCCTACATCAGAAGCAGTCTCGGAATACCTTTTCCGTATTCTCAATATCAAGCCACAAGATAGCGTCGGTGAAAGCGTATTAAGACGTGCGATTAAGCTTAACGATGAGGAAGGCTTAGATATTCGTAGCGATGACGTAAAATTTGGTCATGAGGCGCTGAGCTTATATTTGGAAGACCCTAAAGATGTGTATTACGTAAAATCGCCAAAGTCGTTTTTGGGTGCAATGGGGCTCAGAGACATGCAACTTTCATTTTTCGAAGATCTTGTTTGTGCAATGATGGCAAACATCAAACACAAGACAGAGAGCGCACTAGGTCAGGACGTAACGCAGACGGTCATCGGTCGACCTGTTAACTTTCTAGGTCGAGGCGGGGAAGAGTCAAATATTCAGGCGGAAGGTATTTTGCGTCGAGCGGCTAATCGTGCTGGTTTCAAAGATGTTGAATTTCAGTTTGAACCTGTGGCTGCGGGTCTAGAGTACGAAGCATCACTAGCTGAAGATAAAAATGTATTGGTCGTTGATATTGGTGGCGGTACAACTGACTGCTCGTTCTTACGTATGGGTCCAAGTTGGGCGGGTAAACAAGACCGACGCGACTCTTTGTTAGCTCACTCTGGACAAATGGTTGGAGGAAATGATCTTGATATCTTTACCGCTTTTAAGCGCTTTATGTGCGAATTTGGGATGGGAACTCAAACCTTAGCGGGGCTAGAAATACCGACTACGCAATTTTGGAACCCTATTGCCATTAATGACGTTCAAGCGCAGCGCAAGTTTTACGCACACGACAACCTCAAACAACTCAAAACCATGGTGAAAGATGCGAAACAGCCAGATAAGCTGCGTCGTTTATTGGAGTTGCACCAAGGTACGATGGGATACGCGGTTATCAGGGAGGCGGAGAAAACCAAAATTGCGTTGGGAGAACAAGAAAGTTATCAAGCTAGTATCCAACTGATCAATGAAGCAGTGTCGATTCCGGTACTGAAATCTCAAATGGAAGAGGCCATCTCAATCCCAACGGGCAAAATACAAGCTCTGGTTGAAGAAGCGATAAAACAGAGTGGAATACAGCCGGATGTGGTGTATATGACTGGTGGTTCGGCACGTTCTCCGATCTTAACGGGGGCGGTAAAAAATCTTCTACCAAATACGCCTATCGTCAGTGGTAACTATTTTGGTTCGGTAACAGCTGGTTTGGCTCGTTGGTCTAATTTAATCTACGCTTAAGCCGTTAAATTACTCTAATAAGTAGCACGATATTTATGACGTTCGTCCCATACGTAATGAATAGCACTTATGTATGAAAGAGAGCAGACCACACAGTAGCCATAGGAATCTACACTGGAGGGAACAAGGCAAGTTTATCAAATTAAAGGGATTTCATATGCTTCAAACTAATCCGAAGGCTGTACTTGATACTGAGCTAGGTAAAGCGAGTAAAATACTATATGTTCCTCAAGGTTATGTCGGCTTTTGTTTCCAACCAAAGAAGTTTCCGAATCAAGCGAGTACTGCTTTGATTACAACGGGTGTAGGACCATGTCATTGCCTTATCGTGGTCGAGAATGAAACGGAAAGTGCCTTCCTTTGCCACTTAGACGAAGATTTCACTAAAGATGCAATTAACTCCACTCGCAGATTAATGGAAATACTACGCGATGGAAGTGGGGCTCAGAACCCTTATTTCAGCGCATCTTTAGCGACAGTTGGTGGGACGACGGATACTAAAACTCGTGGACAAAGTGTCATTCAAGCCATTAACAACTTCTGCAAAGGCGGGGACTTAAACGGTAAGTTGGATGCCCCGTTAACCGTGCAAAATGTTAACCGTACTGACCACATGCATATGGTTGGTCATAGCAACCACCTGATGGGTAATATTGATCAGAAAAAGTGGATTAACTCGTCTGATGGGGCTCTAGGTTGGTCTGATTGGCAACGTATCGGCGGGATGAGCCCAGGATTCAGTGGTACGTATTCGTCATTTGCTCAATTTAGATAACCCACCAAAAACATTTATCGCCGCATAACTACAGCGCCCCTTATTGAGAAGGGGCGTTTTTTTGCCTGTTTTTCCTATTTAATAGTGCGCTTTTAGCAAATCGCGCATTTCACTGGATTTTTATCATATTGAAGCCACAATTATTGATAGAAGAGTTAACAGTGAGCTTTACACCACAATGGCAGAGCTCGGAGCTCGCTATTAAGGATTGTGCGATGCGAAATTTAGGATTTAGAAAACTATTACTTATCTCAATTGTGGCGCTAGTCGTTGTCTCTGTTTCTGTGTCTAGCTACATTGCATACGTAAAACAAAAAGCAACGTTAGTTGATCTCATTACAAAGACCAATCAAGATTACGTGAAAAGTGAAGCAGAACAGATCGCGACACAGTTGAATGAAAAAGTGCATGGTCTCGACAAACTGGGCCAGCACTTTGATAACAAACCCATTACTGGGACTTCAGAAGACTTTATTGAACTTACCCACATTTTTGCCAAAGCAATGAATCTGAACAGTTCGGTAGTTGCATTTACAAATGGTGATGCTTATTGGAACCAAACAGCTAAAACTTGGCCAAACCATAAATATGAAGGAGATGTGACAACGAGAGGCTGGTACCAACTCGGCAGACAAAGCTCTACTGCGACCATTTCTGAGCCATATCTCGGGAGTGAAGGTGATGTCTATTGGGTATCGATCGTTCGTAAGACTCTGAGTGGCATGATTTCCGCTGATATGCAGCTTGGCTTTCTAAATGATATTGCTAAAAATGCCGATGAGATACCTGGTGCTGTGGCCATCATCTTCAACCATGACAAAACGGTCTTAGCCTCTTCAATAGGAGATGTGAAAGCAGGGACTAAAGCGGATAGTGTGGAATGGTTGAACAATGTTGCGAAGCAGAGTATCGGCAGTGCTGACGTTGTTTTTGATGGTTACCTCGGTGAGAAAGATAAGTTGTTTTTCTCGCATCAGGTCAAAGTGGCGGATAAGAGTTGGTACTTTGTGGTTGGCTTAGAAAAAGCCGTTACATTTGCTGCGTTGTCTTCAGCGAAACAAGCGGCAGTAACGACGGCAGTGGTTGCGACTATCGTAAGTATCGTCCTCGCGTTAGTCATTATGAACATCCTCTACCGCCCAATTCTTGTCCTCAAGGAGACTATCATGGGGCTGAGTGAAGGGAATGGCGACCTAACTCAACGTATTGAGGTTAAAACTCAAGATGACCTTGGCCAAATCTCGGAAGGGGTCAATGCGTTTATAGCTAATCTACAATCCATGATGTTGGAAATCCGTGAAGTGACGGATCACTTCAATGAAAATGTTGATCGAATGAAAGACCAAAGCCAGCGTAATAGTGTCATTCTACAAAACCATGTCCAAGAGACAGAGCAAGTCGTAACCGCAATCGAAGAAATGAACTCGACAGCAGAATCTATGGCCACAGATGCAGCAAATACCGCTCAGCTCACTCATAAAGCAAGTGAAGCAAGTACAGAGTCAAAACAAACGGTAACGCAAGCGCAGAACAATGTTCAAGAACTGGTGGAGGACGTGAGCTTAGCTTCTGATAATGTAAATAAGATGGCGTCAGAAACTGATGGCATTAACACCATACTTGGCGTGATTGGTGATATTGCAGAGCAAACTAACTTGCTCGCTTTGAACGCTGCAATTGAGGCTGCGCGGGCCGGTGAACAAGGTCGTGGTTTTGCAGTCGTAGCAGATGAAGTTCGAAATTTGGCAAGTCGCACTAAAGATAGCACCGAAGAGATAGAAGCTGCGCTCGCAAGCTTGTTAAAAGGTAGTCAATCAGTGGTCGACTCCATGGATTCTACCAAGCTCAAATGTGCGCAAACCGCTGAAGGGGCAGGACAAGTTGCAGGAAGCCTTGATGTGATGACTCAGTTTGTCACAGATATCAATGACTTGAGTACTCAGATTGCGACGGCGGCAGAAGAGCAAAGTAGTGTGACTCAAGAGCTAAGCCGAAACATGACAGCAATCAATGATATTGTTGGCGAACTGGATAGTAACGGTCAAACTGCATTAGAAGACGCGCAAAATATATCAGATATGAATCATAAACTTACTTCTATTGTTGGTCGCTTCAAGCTTTCCTAACCGATGAAATATCCATAAAGCCTGAACATTGTTTGTTCAGGCTTCTTTCTCCCAAACCTATCACGTATAAACTAACTGTTTTTGCCCACTCGTACGTCCGAGCAATGCCATTATCACCACTGCAATTAGGACGATGATCGCCGCAATGGCAAAGCCATACTGAGTTACTTCAAAGTGGGCCAACATTGCGATAACAACGTAGCTTAAGCTTTGCACTGCCGTTGAAAACATCGCTAGTCCGCCTTCGACTCTGCCGCGTTGACGAACATCGATGGTGTGGTGCATCCAGTTTGTGCGAGCAATACGGTTGAGTGCATTAAAGAATCCAAAGAACAGAGTGAACAAAAGAATATACCCAGGGTGCGTCGACAGGCTCATGCCTATCAAGGTTAAACCGACGACTGCCATTGAATATTGAATGGTTACTTTGTGAGTGGTCAATACCAGCAACTTAGCCAAGAAAACCCCAGTAAGTAGCGACCCTAAGCCAAAAGTAATGTTGTAACCAGCGTACCAATCTCCTGATATGCCATTGTCTGAGAACCAGATTGGAACCAGTTTACCCAGAAAGGTAAGAATTGGGTAAGAGAGGCAAGAGAGCATCAGAAAGGCGTAGAATCTTGGCTGCTCGGCGAAAATATCCTTACTCTCTTTCAATTGCTGGAGAAACGGTGTGGACAGACTATCTCTAAGTTGCTGTCTATATGGCGTGACAATGTAACTTAACATGGCGATGAACGAAGCCGCTGCGGCGAAAGCCGCAAATTCCAGCATCCCCCATGTTTGAAGGAGCACCACTCCCAATGCTCCAGCGCCTAGGGTCGTACCTTGCATGACGATCTCTTGCTTACCGGAAATTGATGCGTACTCATGTTGGTCATAGTTCTCTTGCGTAAAGGCGTTATTGGTCGACCAAGCTAAATTACTGGTGACCCAAAAGACCATTTGAGCGGCGGCCAATAACCAAGGTGAACCGTCTGAAAAAACATAAACGATAAAGACAATAGCTGCGGTGGTTGCTTGTGTGCCTTGAACGAAGACCAATAAAGTTTTGCGCGAATGTCTGTCTATTAACGTTGAGAAAAAAGGGGTTAAAACAAACGAAGTCGCAGTACAGGCGAGCGCAGTCATAGCAACAAAAGTGCCCATGTTTGGCTCTGCCAGAATTAACCAAGGCAAGGCCATCATGAACAAGCCTGAGGAAATTCCATCGAAAAAACGCCCTGAAAGGTATGGAAGAGTTCTATGTTTTGAGAGTCGCATCATTATTATTCCTTATCTAACCTGCCAACTTGGTGCTACTCTAAAACCTCAAGTTAACTTTAGGTAAAGAGCTTTTTTAAAACTTTTTGGAGTAAATAATGGAAATGAGCGTCGGTGAAGTTGCAAAACGCGCGGGAGTAAAAGTCTCGGCACTGCACTTCTATGAGCAAAAAGGATTGATCCACAGCTGGCGTAACCAAGGTAATCAGCGTCGGTACGATCGTAGTGTGTTAAGGCGTATTGCGGTTATTAAAGCGGCACAAGAGGTAGGGCTTACCCTTGAAGAAATTGTAGCTTCATTAAACTATCTGCCAAAGCATCATGCGCCGAACCGTAAAGAGTGGGAGCAGATGGCGTCAGGTTGGAAGGCGTTGCTTGAGCATCGGATCCAACAGATGAAAGCATTGCAAGAAGATCTTGGTGGCTGTATTGGTTGTGGTTGCTTGTCGATGGAGTCCTGCGCAATCTATAACCCGCAAGATATTCGCGCGGAAACCTTTAAAGGCAAAACCATGCTCACTAACCCAGAAGAGTGGTCACAAGGAGAGAGCGAATCCGAGTAGTAATGGCAGAGTGATAATGCTAAAGAAGTTACCAAACAGCACCATAGAGGCGACTTTGGTGGGTTCTATTTGAAAACGTTCAGCGAATAGATAGTTCATCACAGCTGGTGGTAGCATGGTAAACAGCACCATCATTTGCAATTGCATGGTTGGCAGAGGGATGAAGAAGTAGATAACACTAAATGCTATCGATCCGGTGAAGAGTGAAAGAAGCGTGGAGGTGACGCCAACCTTTAGTCCACTTAAACGCATGTTACACATCTGAGCTCCGAGTGACAGCAGCATAACAGGTACCGCAGCTTGGCCTAGCAAACTGGTTGCTTCATAAAGTGGGCTCCATACACCGACGTCAGATAAGTTGAGTAGTAAGGCAGCAGAAGCGGCAAGAAAAATCGGCATCTTTATGATTTGCTTTACTGGATTACCTTCACTTAGTAGCGCAAGTCCAATACTGATATGAAGGCACGCCGACACAACAAACAACAGTACAGCCGGAGCAAGGGCAGTGTCGCCAAATGTGTAGGTGAATAGCGGTATAGCTAAGTTGCCACTATTGCGGAACATGTGCAAAGGTGCCCAGGCCTTAAATCTTACTTTCATGGCATAACATATAGGCACCATCACCAAACCAGGAACCAATACTGCAACAATCGATGCGCTTAATAAAGGTACTTGGTCAGTATCCAGTGGCATTGCTACGAGCGATGAGAACACCAATGCGGGAGTAAACGCATCCATATTGATTCGGTTGATCGGCCTAAAGTCAGGTTTCAACCAACGTCCGACCGAAAAGCCGACAGCAATTAAGGCAAAGACAGGGAAGAGGATACCGACGACTTGTTCTAACATGCTGACCGTAAGGAAGAGTTTATTGAGATTGGTGATTCCACGTTAACGGATTCTTGCTCAATAAAACAGCGAAAATATGCCTGTTTCGGCCATTTAGTGATGTTAAGACAAGAGTCGATAGGTCAATCACCTATCGACTTGAAATGGAAAGTGTTGACGCCCGTCTTGTTGGCGATACTTATGTAATAAATCGATTGGGATATGACAGTAGTCATCAGGGCAGCGTGTCAGTCGATCTTGATGTTCTTCATCGCTCTTTACATAATTGGTGAGCGGTTTAACTTCTACGGCGATCTTATCTTTATCAGATCGGCTTTCGATATAGTGTTGAGCTTGCTCAAGATGCGTAGGAACACGGCTGTAAATACCAGTACGGTACTTCTCACCGACGTCCTCTCCTTGCTGGTTAACACTGTAGGGGTCAATGATCTCAAACAGACAGTTCATCAGTTCACTGACAGACACTTGGTTCGGATCAAACAGAGTACGAACGCATTCGGCGTAACCATCATAAGGCGATGACGTGGTATAACTTTGTCCGTTCGCTCGACCCGCTTCGGTCTCAATTACACCGGGAACATGCCTGATGAACTCTTGCACCCCCCACAGACAGCCGCCTGCAATATAGATTTCTTCCAACGCTTTTGTACTCTTAGATTGTTTGAATCATGGCGTATTAAAACAGATCGCATCAACGGAAGAAACGTTACTCTCCTCCAACCAGATAACGAATTAACTCGGTATAAGAAAATAGCGAATAACAAATGAGATCACGCCAAGAGAGCCAACGCTCAACACCCAGAGTGCAACAAACCAAGCTAGCTGAAACATGGACTTATTCATTAATGGTACCCTTCTCCGTGCTTTAACTTACCGCGAAATACCCAATAAGAATATGCGCTATAGGCAATGATTAAAGGGAGTAACACCACTGCGCCAGCGAGCAAGAAACTTAAGCTAGAATCTGGCGCTGCCACTTGTTGATAGGTAAAAGCGAAAGGCACAAGATAGGGGAAAGTACTGACACCAAATCCAAGTGCTGAAATAGAAAATAAGCTAATACCCAACAGATAAGCTTTGAGCGCTTTGCGATCGAGGAGTGAAGCGAACAATTGCCAAATTATGATTGCGGTTATGATTGGGATAAGAATGAACAACAGAGCATTGGTAGAACCAAACCAACGAGAAAATATCATCTCGCTCGAAAGAGGTAGCCAGACACTAACAACCGCAATGCATGATACAAAGGCAAGCCCCCAACGCTTCGCGATCGTATAATATCGATCCGCCATCTCTTCAGGCAATTTCATCGCTAACCAACATGCACTTAACAAGATGTAAGCACACATCAAAGAGAGCGAGCAAAAGATACTAAAAGGCGTTAGCCAGTCGAACCAGCCTCCAGCATAGCTTCGGCCTTCAACAGAGATACCTTGTAAGAGTGCGCCAAGCATAACTCCTTGCATTAATGTTGCCGTTAGAGAGCCGATGAAAAATGCGCTATCCCAAAGAAACTGGCCTCTTTTGGTTCTAAATCGATACTCAAAAGAAACGCCCCTTAAAATCAACCCCAATAACATCAGAATCAATGGGGCATACAGGGCCGGCATAACAACGGAATAGGCGAGTGGAAATACGGCAAACAATCCACCGCCACCTAACACTAACCAAGTTTCGTTACCATCCCATACAGGAGCGATACTGTTCATCATCATATCTCGCTCGCTGTCACTATGAGCACTAGGAAATAAAATCCCAATGCCTAAATCGAAGCCATCTAACACCACGTAAATCAAAACGGCGAGGGCGATGAGCGCATACCAAATAAGTGCATAATCCATAATATTAGCCCCTTAACTGATGTGATTTGAGTGAGATGCTGGAGGGACGTCGCGACCATCAGGAAGTCGGCTCTCCAAAGCTTGCTCATACTTAGTCGGTGATTTGTGCATCAGTCGCAGTAGATAGAAGAAACCTGCTCCGAAGACGACAAAGTACACCACGACAAAAGCGGTTAAAGAAATACTGATTGCGGATGCATCGATTGGAGATGCTGAGTCAGCGGTGGTGAGAAGACCGTAGACGGTATAAGGTTGTCTACCTACCTCTGTTGTTATCCAACCCGCTAACACTGCAACAAATCCGGCTGGGCCAAAACAAGCGCAAAGTCGGAGAAACCATTTTGTGTCGTAAAGGGTACGCTTGCGTCTCAACCATAGACTTGCTAGGGCGATAAAAAGCATGCCAAAGCCGATAGCTACCATGATGCGAAAGCTCCAGAACACAATAGCAACTGGAGGGTGTTGAGCAGGAGGAAAGGCGTCTAATCCCTTAACTTCACCATTCCAGTCATGAGTTAAGATCAAGCTGCCTAGGTTTGGAATTTCAATCGCATAGTCCACTGTTTGTGTTTGCTCGTTAGGGAGGCCAAATAGAATAAGAGGCGCCCCAGAGTGACTTTCAAAGTGACCTTCCATCGCAGCAATTTTGGCAGGCTGATGCTCTAAGGTGTTCAAACCATGTAAATCGCCTGCAATGATTTGAATTGGAGCAACAAACGCTGCGAGCCAAAGCGCCATAGAGAGCATCGTACGTGCCAGCGGGTTGTGAGGTGCTTTCAGTAGATGGTATGCGCCCACTGCAGCAACGACGAACGCTGTGGTTAGATAAGCTGCTAACAACATATGAACGAGCCGATATGGGAACGAAGGGTTAAAAACGACTTCAAACCAATCATCTGGGACGAATTGTCCAGCGTCGTTGAAGGCGTAGCCTGCAGGCGTTTGCATCCAACTGTTGACCGATAAAATCCAAAAGGCGGATAAAAAGGTACCAAAGGCGACGATACAGGTGGACGCAAAGTGGAGTTTACGTCCTACTTTTTCCATGCCAAACAACATTACTCCGAGGAAGCCTGCCTCTAAGAAGAATGCAGTGAAAACCTCGTACCCCATTAGTGGGCCAAGAACGGGTCCTGTTTTATCCGAGAAAACACTCCAGTTGGTGCCAAATTGATAGCTAAGAACAATGCCACTTACCACGCCCATACCGAAACTGATGGCGAAGATTTTCAACCAGTATTTGTATAACTGAAGGTATTTCTCTTGACCAGTTTTAAGCCATAGACCTTCAAGAACGGCTAAATAACTCGCCAATCCGATAGTGAAAGCTGGGAAGATGATGTGAAACGAGACGGTAAAAGCAAACTGAAATCTTGCTAAGTCGATGGCTAATGTATCCATGACGCACTCCTTTGTGGTGAGTGCAATTTTGTACGTTGAAGGGAGCTTATCTGGTCAGAAATTATCATCAATTTGTGTCCATAATCAGAAGCTGAGCCGTATAGACACAGTTGTATCCGTTGTATGGAACAGGTTATGAGTTTAAAAAGTCGATTAGAATCAATAGCTCCGGTATTTGAGCCTGGTGGCAAGTATGAAAAGTTTTATCCTGTGTATGAAGCCGCTGCCACCATCTTTTATACGCCGGGCCTAGTCAATAAAGGTAACACTCATGTAAAAGATGCCATTGACCTCAAGCGCATCATGATCATGGTGTGGTTGGCGACATTCCCAGCAATGTTTTGGGGCATGTACAACATCGGCAACCAAGCAGTTCAGGCTTTAGCAGTCAGTTATACTCCGTCGGAACTTGAACAAGTTATCGCATCAAGCTGGCGTTATTTGTTTGCATTTGGTTCATTCCAGAGCATGGAGGAGGCTGGCTGGGTAAGTAAAATGGTTCTCGGTGCTTGCTATTTCTTTCCTGTTTACGCAACGGTGTTTGTTGTGGGTGGTTTTTGGGAAGTACTGTTCGCCGTGATCCGTAAGCATGAAGTTAATGAAGGCTTTTTTGTTAGCTCGGTGCTTTTCTCACTCATTTTGCCTCCAACAATACCTCTTTGGCAGGCTGCGCTAGGGATTACCTTCGGTATTGTGGTAGCAAAAGAGATCTTTGGTGGAACAGGCCGAAACTTTCTTAACCCTGCATTAGCAGGCAGGGCATTTTTATATTTTGCCTATCCAGCAAACATGTCTGGGGGGAGTGTATGGACTGCGGCTGATGGCTACTCGGCGGCAACGCCTCTGAGCCAGTGGTATGAATCGGGCTCAACGCTAATTAATACCATGACAGGTGAGGTGTTAACTTGGTCTGACGCATTCTTAGGTAATATCCCAGGTTCGATGGGAGAGGTGTCAACCTTGTTGATTGCAGCGGCAGGCATTGTTTTGATCGCGATGAAGATTGCGTCTTGGCGTATCGTTGTTGGCGTTGTCCTTGGGCTTGCAGTGACATCAACAGCGTTAAACTGGATTGGGTCTAGCACTAACTTGATGTTTTCAATGCCTTTCCATTGGCATTTTGTTCTCGGTGGCGTCGCTTTCGGTACTTTCTTTATGGCGACAGATCCTGTGTCGGCTGCGTTTACTAACAAAGGTAAGTGGGCTTATGGTTTTTTGATAGGGGTTATGACGATTGGTATTCGAGTGCTCAATCCAGCTTATCCAGAAGGCATCATGCTGGCTATCTTATTTGCGAACCTATTTGCCCCCTTGTTTGATTTTGTAGTCAAAGAGTCCAACATTAAGCGTCGTAGACAGCGTCATGGCAGTTAAAACAGTCTGCAAAAAACAGCATTTGCCTTCCAAACAATGCGCCGTCTGTTTATTACCTTTTACGTGGCGCAAAAAGTGGGCTAAATGCTGGGATGAAGTAAAGTACTGTTCAAAGCGTTGTAGAAACAAGCGTCACCAAGGAAGCTGTTCTCCTGAATATGAGAGAAAGTGGCCGCTTTGATCGGTTGAGCTGTTTTCAATGAGGTCCACAAGATCATTGGCAACGGCGCTAGGAGTAAACAACCGACCTGATGGGACATTGGTTTGAAATGGTTTCGACAAGTTTGTATCTGTTGTTCCAGGGTGAAGGGCTAGCACGGTAACGTGCGGGTTGGTTCTTTTCCATTCAATGGAAAGACATTTTAACACCATATTAAGCGCAGCTTTTGAGGCTCGGTAGCTATACCAGCCGCCTAACTTGTTATCTTCTATACTGCCAACTTTAGCCGAAATGGTAACAAACTTCGCATTAGCGCTGTCTTTTAGAAGCGGACCAAGCAGTTGTGCAGAAAGCAGAGTTGGTAGTGTATTGAGAGAAATGTTTTTACTAAAGAAACTATGGTCAAAAGAGCGTATAGACTTTTCAGGACCTCGTTTGTCGTCGTGTAAAAAGCCGACGCAATTAATGATCCAGTCGATGCAGCTCAGTTTACTGGAAAGGTTCTGGTAGTCATTTTCATCTGTAACATCTAATGAAATCCACTCAAGGCGAGGTTGGCAGAGCTCTGGGCGATGCCTGTGGTATGTACCAATAATATCTGCTTGTAGAAATCGTGTTGCACATTCCTTAGCAATTGCTAAGCCTATTCCGCCACTAGCGCCTAAGATAACTATTTTCACTTTAGCCTCTCGTCACCTAACTGTTGTGGCGGTTTATACGCTTCAAATAGCGAAAACGGCCAAACAAGAGCCGCAACTTGAAACCTTGGCAACTAACTTCATAACCTAGAATAAAGTGACTCAGGTCACGCTTAGAGGCTGAATATGCACATATAAAGCCGAAATGTGAGTAGTCGATGCCATCTTTATAAAATATCGACTAGGTTTATATGTGCTAGGTTTCTTATTGTTGGGGTGTGTTGAACGTGCCGGTTGTGACTAAACCAAAATTGGCGCTTTTAGTATCTGTGATTGTGTTGTGCGCGGTGGCTTGGAGCGTAATAAATAAAAATAGAGAAACGCAATATCCTCCTTCTTCTCAAATTAAGATAGGGGTGTCGTTAACGCCTCTTTCGTCTCCGTTTTTAGTCGCGGAACAATTGGGTCTGTTTAAGAAACTCAACCTAGATGTGACTCTCTATCCTTGCTCCAGTGGGGCAGCATGCACGGAACTCATGATCGAGCGAAACGTAGATTACGCGACCGCGTCGGAATCGGTAGTCATGTTTCAAAGTTTTGAAAGAGATGACTTATCACTTTTGGCAAGCTTTGTAGAATCTGATAACGATCTAAAACTCTTAACACTTGCGCCTTTTAGGATTCCAAATGTCTCAGATTTAGCAGGCAGAAAAGTAGGGGTAGTGAAAGGAACCGCGAGCGAGTTTTACTTAGATTCAGTCCTTATCAGCAATAGCGTTGAAAAGCATCTTATCGACAAAGTGTATATGCAGCCTCATGAGCTTGTACCTGCTTTGTTATCCTATCGTGTTGATGCAATCTCAGCTTGGGAGCCTATGGGATTTCAAGCAAACCTTCTATCTGTTGCAGAAGTCACGAATTTAGGTGTAAAGGGGATATACCAGCTCTCGTTTAATCTTATCTCGCGCTCACCTTATTTGGAATTTGTTGGAGATGAGCCAGTTCGCTTACTGCAAGCACTTGAGTTAGCGATCGAGTGGATAAACAGCAACCCTGAAGAAGCCCTGACTATGATAGCAGCAAGGCTTGATATTCCACTCAACCAAGTAGAGTGGTCATGGGAAGATTACTTGTTCCGCTTGTCTCTTGGAAACTCATTGCTGTCTAATCTTCAGTTACAAGCACGTTGGGCAATCGAGAGTGATTTGGTCAAGGCTTCCCCACCGGACTTCAGGCAAGTCTTTTACAGTTATCCATATCAACAAGTACTTGCACAAAGAGAGTAGGCCATGTTGGATTCCTTGTTTAAGAAGATGTTTATCCTTTCAACGACAACCATGATGTTGACGTTGTTTATTGTCATCTCCTTCTCGAAAATCAATACTCAGCAAAACGTCACTAAGTCCGAATTGGATCAAATTATCGACTTACAGCTATGTGTCGATTTGTTAAGAAGCCAACTATGGGTGTTCAAACAGTTTGGAGATGACTCTAGCTTAACCCAAGTTGAACTTGCTCAAGCGGAGCTTGATACAAAGCTAACGGCATACAAAAACAGCAATATTCAGCTAGATAATATTCAGCGAATGAACCGCAGCTTATATACGCTAATCATTCAAGAAAAAGAGCTAAAATCATCGCCTGAGATTGATTTGGTGAATGCTTCACAGGCGAATATTAATGCAAGGGGACTGCTTCATTCTCGTTACAACATGATTGTACAGAACATGACTGAAGAGCTTGTTTATGTTCATCAAACTGTTCTAAATCGTAATAACGCGATTTTGCAAAGTGTCATGTCGACTGCTGCTGCATGGCTAATTATCTGTTCAATCCTTGTGAGTGTGACGGCGTGGTTAATTCTGTTTAGGTTCAAAGCGGGTGCAGAGGCGATGAAAACTGCCATCTTGGGCTTGGCAAAGGGTCAACTCGATACCAAAGTCGAAGCCGTTAAAATGGACAGTGAATTTAGAGTTATCGCTAGCTTCTTCAATCAAATGACCGTCTCTTTACGTCACTCAACCGTTACTAAACAAGAACTGGAAGAAGAAGTCGTTCGTCAAACGCAGCAATTAAAACATAAACAAGAACAGCTGATTTTCTTATCAGAGCATGATCCTTTGACCAATCTAGTGAATCGACGTGCATTTGATAAACAACTAGAAAACGCTATCGTTAAAGCAAATCGTACCCAATGCAAATTAGCATTGCTCTTTATCGACTTAGACGACTTCAAGTGTATTAACGATACTTATGGGCATGATGCAGGTGACTTCGTGCTTATTCAAATTGCAGAGCGTCTGTCAGGCTGCATTAGGGAATCTGATTTTGTCGGCCGATTAGGGGGAGATGAATTTGTGGTTTGTCTCGACCTTCTAAATGACTTTGACATAGTGCCGATTAAGGTAGCGCAGATTTCGCAAGCGATTAATGAACCTATTGTGTTTAATGAGCGTGAATTACATGTCGGTGCCAGTATCGGAGTAAGCCAATTCCCAGATCAAACTAAGAGCAAAGACGCGCTAATTTGTTTGGCAGACGAAGCTATGTATAACACGAAGAAAGTTAAGGATTCGAGTTGCAAAGAACAGCGCAAAACGTGTTCAGGTGCGGAATCAAATAGTGGCGAGAATATCGTCAATCTTGTATGCCGAAACAAATAAATTTATAAGTATGCGTACCTACGACTTACGGGATAATTTAACAAAGTGTAAAGTTGGTTTAACACATAATAGCTTTGACAATTAAAGGCAATTCTCGACTTTTCTATCAATTATGGACATCTTATGCGGGTTTGATTCACCTCAATTTTTGTGAATCGTAAGGGATAGGAAGTCTAAAATGGATAAAGAACATAGCTTACGTGAGAATATGCTCGCGTTACTCTTAGGCAGCGCATTAGTATCACTTGGCGTTATCTTTTTTAATAAAGTAGGGTTATTGACTGGCGGTACTGCGGGTTTAGCAATCTTTTTGACTAAAGTGAGTGACTTTAGTTTTGGACAGATCTTTTTCGCTCTAAACCTACCATTCTATATTTTGTCAGTCGCTCGTATGGGCTGGCGTTTTACTCTAAATACCTTTATCGCCGTTTCAATTGTCTCTTTTGCTGTAGACCATTTACATCATGTGATCGAAATAGCACGTATTGACCCTTTTTATGCAGCGCTCCTTGGTGGAGGCATGATTGGTATTGGTATGTTGGTAATTTTCCGTCATAAGATGAGTTTGGGCGGTTTCAACATTCTTGCTCTGTTCCTGCAAGAGCGCTACGGCATTCGTGCTGGCAAGGTTCAAATGGCGTTGGATTGCACCATCGTTGTTATGTCGTTGTTCATCGTTGATGTATCACTGATTCTTCTGTCGGTGCTTGGTGCCATTGCGACTAACTTGATTCTGGCGATGAACCACAAGCCAGGGCGATACCAACCGCAGGCGACGACGGCATAGCGTTTTCTTGAAGAGTATTCTAAAGGCTTAGTGATTTCACTAAGCCTTTTTTATTACTCTGCGTTTAGGGTGGATTTAAATTGTTTGAGCTCGTTAGCCTCGATGTAATATCCCTCACGGCAAGGCGCATGAAGCGTACCAGCCAGATCTATGTTGAAGTACTTGAACACGTTTTTAAAAAAACCATGATAAATGGGGCAAATCTCAGGGCTAGCCGAACTGGTGACTACAAAGCCACGCTTTCCTTCAAGTTGACGTGCTTTAGGTTTTAGCTCTTTTACATCCAGCAATTCGGTCATACGATCTATTAAAGCCTTCATCGGTGCAGTAACAGAATGCCAATAGATAGGAGACGCAAACACGATGCTATCGGCTAAAAGCATTTTCTCAACCAGCGGGTAAAAATCATCGGCAGGGTAGTTGTTGTCGTAGTTATAAGGTGTGATACGTAGTAAATCGATATCAATGACTTCCGTCTTAATTGGCGTAGACACCTCAGAAACAACCCTTGCGGTGTTCCCTTGCTTGTTTGCGCTGGAAAATAAAATTAACGTTTTCACTATATAGTCCTTTTCAAAGAGTGGGGAATTGAAAAGGACTATAAAACCTTAACCTTGGTTGAGGTAAAGAGCGGATTTTAATTAATCGATCAATTGTTCTAGGTGTGTGATATGTTGGGTTCCCTTGGGTACAGGTTGCCCTTCCTTATGAAAGTAAATTGCTGTTAGCCCTGCACTTAATGCCGGATAAATGTCTTTTTCTAAACTGTCCCCGACCATGGTAACGTTGTTTGCAGTTTGACCAATTGAAGCAATGATCGCTTTGTAAAACTCAGGGTCTTGTTTCTCGAGTCCAAGATTCGCTTTGCAAAAATAGCCGCTAATGTAAGTGTCGAGTCCTACTCGTTGGAATGCTTGTTGTATTTCAGACTCTGTAGAGTCTTGCGCACTAGTTGCGATATAGATAGTGGTAGATTGACTCAATTGTTTGAGTATTACCTCCGCTCCTTCGACAGCTTCAACGTGCGGCCATTGGTACATCTTCCCAGTTTGATCAGGGTAGTCGACCATTAAGGTATCTCCCCAATCGAATAAGTAAACTTTACTCATAGTTACTTCCTTGTAGTAAAAACGAACAAACGCGATCAAACAACCATCATATTGATTCAAAACTCATCAAACAAAAGAAAAAGTGACTTTTTTGTTTGACTCTCTAAGCTCAATCCGTAAAGTATGCACCGAACGCAACGGTGGGTAACCTAAAGCGTTGAAAGAAAAGGGCGCCTTGGCAGAGTGGCTATGCAGCGGATTGCAAATCCGTGGACCTCGGTTCGATTCCGGGAGGCGCCTCCATTCTTTAATAAATTTTAGATGGTGTTTATTGTTCTAAACGGCATCACAAAGAAATTTGTGTGCCCTGGTGGTGGAATTGGTAGACACAAGGGATTTAAAATCCCTCGACGTTCGCGTTGTGCCGGTTCAAGTCCGGCCCGGGGCACCATCTCAACTTAGCTCTAAGAGCAACCAAAATAATGGCGCCTTGGCAGAGTGGCTATGCAGCGGATTGCAAATCCGTGGACCTCGGTTCGATTCCGGGAGGCGCCTCCATTATTTCGATTAAACCAGCCTAGTGCTGGTTTTTTTGTATCTGCAACAAAAGAAAACGATTAAAGTAAAAAGACAAAGCCCACATCAACGATATGTAGATGTGGGTTTTCGTATGATTAAACTGCCAAAGGCATTTGGTCGTTTGACTGATCGTGTTTACGGTATACGCGAATTAGACCGATCAAAGCGAGCAAAGACATCAGGAGCATAAGAGCACCTAAAGGCATTTGGTTTGTGGTAGGAATGGCTGATGCAACCAGTGTGGCTAAACCCGCACCAAGGTTTTGCATTCCACCAAGTACTGCACCACCTGTTCCCGCATGATAAGGCAATGGAGACAATGCCCCCGTCGTAGCCGCAGGGAATAATATACCCGCACCTAAAAAGTAAATCGTTGCGCCGCCAATGAGTGTTAGTGCTGTGGTTTGTCCCATTATTCCTGGAATCAGCACAATTAACGAGCCTGCCATAATGGCAAACAAACCAAACATAAGTGCACTTTTCTCATTCTTTTTAGCTGCTATCAAGCTAGAAAGTGCCGCACCGACTAAATAGCCTGGGATCGGTAAAACGAATAACAGACTGACGGTTGTCGCTGGGAGTTGTAACACACCACCGAGCAAAACACCTGCCGCAGCTTCGAAGATCGCCACACCAGAAAAAGTCGCAACCAAACAAATTAAGTAGCCCTGAAAGCGTCTATCAGATAACACGTAACGGTAGCTGTCACTTACACGTTCAAAACGGCGGTTTTCTTTTGGTAATGTCTCAATGAAACTTGTCATCATAGTGATTACCACGGCAATCCCAAATAGTGCCAAGAACATGTAGCTAGAACGCCAACCAAATACTTCAGATAAGTAACCGCCTAATACGGGTGCAATCAAAGGCGAAAAGATCACACACATGCTGATTAGGCTATTCACCTTATGTAACTCGGCGCCAGAGAAAACATCACGCGTTAACGTGCGCGACATTGCGCCACCACAACCAATACCAAGACCTTGAATGAAGCTACCTAAGAGAAACCATTCGTATTGATGTGCAAATAGGGCAACAATCGTACCTACGATGTAGATGATTAAACCAACAATAATGATTGGTTTTCTGCCGAGACGATCGGATAAAGGCCCATATACGAATTGTGACAGACCATAAGGAATTAGGTAGCAAGCCATAACCGCTTGAAGTGCTGCTGGAGATACTAAGAACTCACTCGCCATGTAGCCAATTGAAGGGACATACATCGTCTGAGTCATTTGACCAACAGCCGTTAAAATAGCAATCAAGAATGTTAATTTGATAACTTGAGAAGAAGCTGACATTTCCAACTAAACCTAAATTCAAAGCGCAAAAACGACTAACCTTGCCGTAGCAAAGCTAATCAATAAAGTTTTAAAGGGGACTTTCAGGCGCGAGATATTAGAGGGAGTTGAGATGTGGTGCAATCAAAAAGTGTGATCTGACGCAGGATAAATATTTTAATTTTGGATTAGAAAAACTAATCCAAAATTATATGGTGAAAATAGAAGATATTTATTCAGTAGGGAGCTTTGATAGGCACTTTCTACACAAACATACGTCGCTGCTTGCTAACGTTGAGGTATCACGTTTATCGAGTTCAAAACACCAACATGTGCTCTTGCCTTGACTAATATCGCAGTGCGCTGGTTCTTGGCAAGAAGGGCAGGTGTGACTGGATTGTGTACCACTGAGCTTTTCTATTATTTGGTCTCGCTCGTCATCAGTGAGGTGTCGCCAGTTAACGATCTCATCCATTGTTCTGTGGCATCCGCTGCATATACCATCGTTGTTTTTGCAGGCCGCAATACATGGTGTTTTCACTTTACACAATCCATCTTTCTACTAGGGAGAGGGGACTATACCTGTATTAACTAAGCACGGCAAAGTACCAGACCATTCTATTTTTCAAAGCTTGGCGGCTGATAGTGCAAGGAACTATCTTGTTTCATAAATATATTACTTGCGATGACGCTACCTATGCTAATGAAGGCTAATGCAATCCATACGGTACTATTTGGTTGCTCAGAGAAAATTGGCATCGCAAGTAAGGTGGCAATAGCTGGAGTTGCTGCGCCAAAAGCTGCGGTACGTTCTGCTCCAAGCGTAGAAATTGCGTGTAGATAAGTGAATGCGGCGATCAACCCTGCGCCTACACCTTGCAATAGAGTATGACCCAATAGCTCTTCCCAAGGCCAAGAAGAAATCTGATTATTCAACAAATGACTCTCAAACACGCCACTTACAGTTAATGTGATTAAGCAACACAAAGACATGAGTGAGACTAGCCCTGATGTCACTAGAGGGTTCAAATTTGATACTCGGGCACAAATTGTAAAAACTGCCCACATGCAGCTTCCTAATAAGAATAAAACGTGACCCTGTAAAAGCTGGGTGGAAGGATTACTAATGCTATGGGACAAAAATGCTCCGATCCCGACAACGACCAAGCCAAGGCCAAAAATACGGTGTGAGCTTAATGGTTGCTTAAAAAGTACAATAGCAATTCCTGATACAAACAGTGGCAATGTCCCGGGAATTAATGCGCTGCCATCTGCCACCGGAGCGAAGCTCATCCCCGTGCCGGCAATAAATAAGTAAGGTAGCCCGCTGCCGATAAACATACCTAACAGATAGCGTTTTGGAACGGCGAGTATAGACTGACGCGCTTTCAATACGATTGGTAGCAATATAATGCAAGGAACGAGAAATCGCGTGAATGCGATATCTGAGGTCATTAACTCGGAGTGAGCCCCACTACGAAGTGATAAGAAAAAACCAGACCAAAGTAAAAGCGTGGCAATCATTGCCAAATATCCAGAAACCATGTTCGTCCGTGAGTTGTGTTTGAGTTTCTTATAGTATGAAGCTAAGTAGTGGGTGAAATATGGCAATATTCGTTATAAATTAAGACTAAATTGACTGAAAACGTTAAATACTTAATCTCAATTGATAGAAAAGTGCGGAATGGGATATGGATAGAACAGATAAGCAAATTTTAAGGCTGCTCCAGCAAGATGCTCGCCAGTCGACAGCAGACATTGCAGATAAGGTTGGTTTGTCTGCATCTCCTTGTGCTCGAAGAATTAAGCGTTTGGAAGAATCAGGCATTATTGCGCATTATCGAGCGAGCTTGAATAAACAACGGATTGGTATTGGAATGACGGTGTTTGTCGAAGTCAGTCTAAATAACCACCAAGCGACAAGTATCGAAGACTTTGAGTCTGCGGTTTGCGAAATGGATGAAGTGATTAGCTGTCATGTTGTGTCAGGTGCTTATGACTATTTGCTGGAAGTGGTTAGTCATGACTTAGCAGGTTATGAGTCTTTTACGCGAAAATTGCAGCGGCTAGAAAATGTCAAAGATATACACACCCACCTCGCGATAAGACAAGTGAAAGGGGAAAGTGAGCTGCCCATTTTTACGTCGAGCTAATGTGGCTTGCATTCGACTTTGAACACAAATCCAATTGGGGCTCTAGTACCGGAGTATACACTGACACGCGATCCCGCCCTAGATGCTTTGATTGATATAGAGCGAGGTCGGCACGCTTCATCCATTCTTTTATCTCTTCGAATGCCTTTGATTGTGCAATACCAGAACTGATCGTCATAGGCTGATTATGGGGATAGTTGCCTTGGCGAATCTTTTTACTCAGCCGATTCATTAACGTTTCTGCTGAGGAGTCTTCTTGTCCTTGGATGACGAGCAAGAACTCATCACCACCAAGTCTAAAAAGCAACTCATTGTCAGTCGTGTGCGTATTGATGGTGTTGACTATATTCACAATCACTTTATCTCCAACATCGTGTCCATGTTGGTCGTTCACGGACTTAAAGTTGTCTATGTCTATGTCTATGATTACGATGCTTGAACATGGATAGTCACTCAGCGTGCGCTCCAAAGCGCTAGGGAGTTCATGGCGGTTTAGTGCACCTGTCATGGCATCTGTAGATATCAACATCCGTAGATCTTGTTGGAGATTTCGTATCGCGGCAACGACAACATGGACAATAATGGTCGTGACGATGAGCGAAATGATGTAACGAATAGTGACGGCAAATTCTTGATGCATTAATGCTGCGAACCCAGCGCAAATAATCATTATAAAGTTGGTAATGAAGGCTTCGTTCTTAGGTAAGAGAAAAATAATGCTAATAACAACAGGGTAGAGCCAGTATGTTGCGAGTGTTCCGAATACTTTGATTGCAAGCACCGCAGATATGACAAGCAGGGCGAGTGGGATGTAGTGACCGAACAGTGTCTGTTTGTTATAGATAAGAGCTGTGATTTCAAGGAGCAATGAGATTTCAAATGCCAGTAAAACCACGCCGAGCATAATTTCCCCGATCAAGATATTTTTAATACCAAGAGGAATAAACACAAGAAGGGTAATGGTGGCGATAACTTTGAGGACTTGCTTTTGCTGTTTTAGGTCGAGGATCGCCTCGTCATCTAAATGTCGTAATCGGCTGTTCTTGTTCATTACATCTTTCTTTTTGCGCGGAACAACGACTATTGCTCTCTAAATAAACGTAAGCGCAAAAAGAAAGTTAAGCAAATAAACTATAGAACTACTCAGGCTTGGTAATGCTGCCGAGTTCTAGGACTGGTGCCACATCAATGTCTTCGGCATTCATCATTGAGGAAATTCGTTGTACTGAAGAAAGCAACAGCGATTGCTCCCATTCTTCTAGTCGTTGAAACTTAGTAATAAAGCTTTGCTGCAGAGGGGTAGGCGCGTTGTCCAACAATGCTTGGCCTTTTTCAGTCAGATAAGCATGAACTTTACGTTTATCTTTGCTGCTACGAACACGCTGAACGAGCCCATTTCGCTCTAGACGGTCAAGGATAGTTGTGGCTGTTGCTTGGCTCATGTTGGTGTGATCCGACAGTTGTCGAATCGTCACTTCTCCAAGCTCACGGATTGAACGCATTAATATAAGCTGTGGGCCAGTCAAGCCAGACTCTTTGCTTAGTTTTTTAGAGTGTAGGTCGATTGCTCGAATGATCTGACGAATCGAAATAAGGACTTCTTCGTGCTTTTCCAATGCGGTTCCCTATGAACTTAGTGTTGAGAAGTAGGCGAAAATACATCAAATGGGTAATGAAAAAAAGCCTCATTTGACACAAATTTTTAATATGCTCACACCATACCGAATTCAGGTTTTGCGTGCTTGCTTAGAACACGAATGATATTGCTTTGCTAGTGTATATCTAATTGATGATTATTCCATCATTCGTGATGGGGTATTCTTAAAATATGACTAAAAAACAGCTTATTACTGGAACATAACCACAATCAGAGTACAATAATGAGAGGTGTATCAGATTATTACGTTTTGAAAATCATTTTTAACTCTAATGATTTATTAATCAATCTTTGATACTCAAACGGAAAAAATGCTAGAGAGGAACGATGACTAAAGGCATAGATAAGTACAGTATCGACAGTACCGATTATACCATCGGGCAAGATAACGTACAGAAGTGGGGATTCGACGTGCACAACCCAGTGTTTGGTTGGAGTGCAGGTCTGATAGCAGTTTTCTTAATTGCCGTTCTGGTTATGGATGCTGAATCAGCGAAAGCAACGCTGGATGGTATCAAATGGCAAATTATTGGTAGCTTCGATTGGTTGTTCATCTGGTCAGGTAACATCTTTGTTATCTTCTGTTTAGCGCTGATTGTTTCACCTCTGGGCAAAATTCGCCTTGGTGGTACTGACGCCACTGCAGACTATTCATACTTATCATGGCTATCAATGCTGTTTGCCGCAGGTATGGGTATCGGTCTAATGTTCTGGAGTGTGGCAGAGCCAGTAGCGTATTTCACCGGTTGGTATGAAACTCCCCTAGGTGTTGAAGCAAATACTCCTGAAGCAGCGAAGTTAGCGCTAGGTGCAACCATGTACCACTGGGGTCTTCACCCATGGGCAATTTACGGTGTTGTAGCATTATCACTAGCTTTCTTCGCTTATAACAAAGGCCTACCACTTTCTATTCGTTCGATTTTCTATCCACTACTAGGCGACCGCGCTTGGGGTTGGGCAGGTCACATCGTGGATATCTTAGCGGTACTAGCGACTTTGTTTGGTCTAGCGACATCGCTTGGTTTAGGTGCTCAACAGGCTGCAAGTGGTATTCACCACGTATTTGGTGTTGATTCAGGTCTTGGTTTACAGGTTATCGTAATCACAGTAGTGACACTTCTAGCGGTTGTGTCGGTACTACGTGGTATTGATGGCGGTGTTAAAGTCATTAGTAACATCAACATGATCGTGGCGTTCTTGCTATTGATCTTAGTGGCGCTGATTGGCTATGCAATCGTAGTAGGTAACATCGGTACTACGCTTATGGCTTACATTGAAAACTTGATTCCTTTAAGTAACCCACATGGCCGTGAAGATGAAGCTTGGTTCCAAGGTTGGACAGTATTCTATTGGGCTTGGTGGATTTCTTGGTCACCATTCGTAGGTATGTTTATTGCGCGTGTATCTAAAGGCCGTACGGTTCGTGAGTTCATCACAGCAGTTCTACTTGTACCAACAGCAGTAACAGTACTTTGGATGTCTACCTTCGGCGGTATGGCGATTGATCAAGTGATCAACGGTGTTGGCCAACTAGGTACAGATGGCCTGACGGACGTATCACTAGCGATGTTCCAAATGTTTGATGTATTGCCATTTGGCTCAATCCTATCAATCATTGCGGTTATCTTAGTATTGGTATTCTTCATTACATCTTCTGACTCAGGTTCACTGGTTATCGACAGCATTACGGCTGGTGGTAAAGTGGATGCGCCAGTTATTCAGCGCGTGTTCTGGGCATTTATGGAAGGCGCGATTGCGGTTGCCCTTCTTTGGATTGGTGGTTCTGAAGCGGTACAAGCCCTACAAGCTGGTGCAATTTCTACTGCGCTACCATTCACCATTGTCTTGTTGTTGATGTGTGTAAGCTTGATTCTCGGTATGCGTACTGAGCGCCGATAGGTTTAAAGAAATAGGTAAACAAAAAGGGACGTGTATCGTCCCTTTTTTATTGCGTGCTATTTAGTACAAAATTAAATCCAAAGTTGGCTGATTGGCATCTTACGGTTGTAATTGTGTGCAATCTGAGCCTGTAACAACTCCGCAGTTGCCACCGCATCTGTTAATGCGTGATGAGGCGTGTACTGGGGAAGGTTGTAACGTGAACGGCTAGCACCTAAACGAACCGACTCTGGTTTTTTACCAAAGATTTTATTGAGTAAACCGCCATTGTGCTTCTGTTGCAGTTGAGTCTCAATGTGCATGGTATCGACAACGGGGAACTCGATACCTTCTTTTATACGAGCAACCAGTGCCTTGTCGAAGAATTCTCGTTCAATGCGTTGATAGTGCACCACCATCACTTTACCAGACATCTGTTCGAGTACTTGGTCGTAGATGCCGGCTAGATCAGGAGCATCCAATACGTCAGAGTGGGTAATACCATGAATCACTACTGATTCTTCCGCAAGTTGTTTGCGAGGGCGTACTGTCCAATGACGGGCTTGGTTGATAAAGATTCGATTCAGGTTAAACGGGACAGTCCCAATGGTAATGATGTCATCGTTATCAGAATCGAGCCCTGTTGTTTCAAAGTCCATGGCAAGAAACAACACGTCCTCAAGTGGCGTGCTTGGATCTGGCAACCCCGCAGTATAGTAATTTTTAAGATTACTATCTTTTACAACCTCGAGTTTACGGTTGAACTTAGTCGACCAATCGATAGAAGGAGGCGATAGAAGTTTCTTAATCATCTCTGCCTCACTTAAAGTTGTTGCTAGCTTGGTAACGGAATTTCAAAAAGTTCTGAGCGTTGCTTAAAGCCTGAAACGCATCCTTGAGGTTACGTCTTTCGAAATCTGACAGGTTTTCTGGCTCAATGTTGTTATCGGGCTCGATTTCATTTTCAACATCAAGGGCTTGGTGCCTAATTCGAACCATTGAAATAAACTCTAGAGCGTCACTAAGGTCGCGCGCTTTGCCTTTAGGCAAAATACCTGCCTCTTGAATATCGTCGAGTCGCTCAAATGAGTTTTTCGAACGAGAGCCGACGGCGAGTGCATGGACACGAATCAAGTCGGCAAGAGGTGCTGTTCCACGTCGTTTGAGGTTGATGGAGTTCTTATGTTGGCCATCTTTTTCCATCACAAAGTCTTTAAAGAAACCAAGTGGAGGAGTTCGGTTCATTGCGTTTCGAGCTAAACACGCTAAGAAACGGTTGTTTTTACGTGCGCGGCGGACAATAAAGCCGTTGAGTTGCTCAGCCCATTTTAAGCGGCCGAAAACACCATCTAAATCAAAGAAGATGGAAGCATTCAGTAGTGCTTTTGGATTTGGATTATCAATCCAGTCGGCGAAACACTCTTCCCATTCGGTGCGTGTCATTCGCCACTCAGGGTTAGTTGCCATGATATCGCCGGTACAATAGCTGTAACCACACTTATCTAAGCCATCGCAGACTCGTTTAGAGAGCTCGACAAAGTAAGCGTCGTGTTCCTCTTTAACAAAAGTGTTGTCTAAGATAATCGCATTATCCTGGTCTGTAACAAGCAATTGTTCGTCACGTCCCATAGAACCAAGTGCTACAAAGCAGTACGGAACGGGTGGCTCCCCGAGTTCCTCTTCAGCGAGTTCTATAATACGTTGTTTGAAACTGCGACCAATTACAGACATCGCGCTGCCAACCATGTGTGAATTGGCATCTTCGTTTACTAAGCGTACAAAGCTGTCTTTTACTTGCTCAGATAACGCGGCGAGTTCTTCAACCGATTGCTGCTGGAATATACTGCTCACAAGAAGAAGAGAGTTCTGTGATTCGTAGCGGACGATATCTGTCGCTTCGATAATTCCAATAGGCTGTTTATCTTTTAAAACAGGCAGGTGATGCACGTTGTAACGCAGCATAGTCAGCATTGCTTCATAAACGTAAGCGTTATGATCGAGCGAGATAACTTCAGTGGTCATGACACTTGAAACGTCATCATTAGGATCGAGCCCTTGAGCTAGAACTCGTGTACATAAATCGCGGTCGGTAATGATCCCTACGAGCGGGTTGTTATCATCTTCATCGTCTTCTGCCACTTCAGGGTCAATAATCAACAAAGAGGAGACGTTCTCTTCCGCCATCTTGATTGCGGCATTTTGAATGGATTCTGTTTTTGGTATCGACGGCGCTTCTGTGGTTAACAGAGTGCGAACTTTAGATGTGGTTAGGTCGTTCTGTTCATTACTGTTCGATACGGTTTGACGCAAACGAGCGTTATCTTCTACCTCGACAAAGTCGGCGAAAGCTTCATGGTTTTCGTAAAGCTCTTGGAAAACAACCTCTGGAATACAGTAAAGCAAGCTATCTTTCATTGCTTTTGCAGGGAAGCGAACTTTGTTGTTGGTCAGTAAACCCATTTGGCCAAATAGCGCACCTTCATCAAGGCGATTGTATAGCTCGCCTTTGCGTCGATAAACTTCGATAATGCCACTTCTCACCATGTACAAGTCGTGGATCTCATCGCCAAAGTGTATAACGGGTGTCTCTTCACGGTAGTAGGAGATTTCTACGTGCTTAGTAACGTAATTAAGAACATCATCTTCGAGTTCATCGAATGGAGGGTGTTGGGAAAGGAAATTCTTTATTTCCAGTAGCTCTGCTTCCATGAAAAATCCAGTTCTGAGAGGGTATTAGCTTAATGGTACATGATCTTGGGGGGAAGTTCATGGCTTGTCGATCGTGCGTATACAAAAGAGGCCTAACCTGACAAGTTAAGCCTCTTAAAGGGGGAGCAGTAAGTGAAGTGAGGGTTAGCTCAAACCAATGATGTTTCCGTTATCATCTAGGTCTAAGTTCATGAATGCGGGCTTATCTGGGAGTCCCGGCATAGTCATCACATTGCCACATAGAGCATAAATAAAGCCAGCACCCGCGCACAGTTTTAACTCTCGAATGGACACGTCAAAACCGCTTGGTGCGCCTTTGATACTGCCATCCGTAGAAATCGACAAAGGCGTTTTGGCTAAACATACAGCCAGTTTGTCAAAGCCGTTCGCTTTGAGTTCTTTGAGCTGTTGTTTTGCTGTGTCACTAAGCGTAATACTTGCTGCGCCGTAACCAGCTTCAGCCACGGCCATCAGTTTCTCTTCAGTGCTTTGTTCAAATTTGTATAGTGGCGTAAAGTTAGAGCCCTTTGCGCATTGACCAAGCACTTTTTCTGCGAGCACTACCGTTCCTTCACCACCTTTCACAAATCCTTCACTAATGGCGACTTCTACGTTATTCGGTAGTGACTCAACCATCTCTTTGAGAGCGTATAGCTCAGCGTCACTGTCTTGTGGGAATCGGTTGATTGCAACCACAGCTGGTACACCATACTTGTTGACGTTATTGATATGCCATTTAAGGTTTTCGAAACCAGCGGCAAGCGCGTTCGCATCATCTTCGAACAGCGAATCTGGAATAGGTTGACCAGGTTTAAGATCATACAAGCCAGAGTTAGCTTTCAGCCCACGTAAAGTTGCCACAATAACCGCACAATCTGGCGCTTTACCTGACACTTGAGCTTTAATATTGCATGCTTTTTCAAAGCCCATGTCAGAGCCAAAACCACCTTCAGTCACGGTAAATTCACTGAGTTTTGTTGCAATGTTGTCAGCAATAATGGAAGAGTTACCGTGGGCAATATTTGCAAACGGTCCTGCATGTATGAGAGTAGGGACTCCCTCAAGTGTTTGCATTAACGTTGGTTCAATCGCTTCTTTCATACTGACGGCCATCGCCCCCGCAACCTGAAGATCTTCGGCGGTTACTGGTTTCCCATCAAGGTCATAAGCAACCACGATTCTGCCAATACGTTTTCTTAGATCTCGTAAATCCGTTGCAAGAGCAAGAATGGCCATTAACTCAGATGCAGCCGAAATATCGAAGCCATCTTCTCGTTCATATCCGTTGATGACTTTACCCGGTTCATTTCGACCTACCGTGACCATTCGTAAAGCCCGGTCATTATGGTCCATGACGCGTTTCCAAACTACGCGTTGTGGGTCAATACGGAGGGCGTTTAAGCCACTGCGAGTTTCAAAGTCGTCATAACCGTTGCGTTGTTCGTGATAGATACGAGCGTCGATTGCAGCAGCTGCAAGGTTATGCGCAGCGGTTACAGCATGTATATCGCCCGTTAAATGTAAGTTTAGTTCTTCCATGGGAGCGACTTGTGAATAGCCACCGCCAGCTGCACCACCTTTGACACCGAAAACCGGTCCCATTGAAGGCTGACGAATACAAGCCGTTACTGAACGATTGAGCTTCGAGATACCTTGAGCAAGGCCAATGGTCGTTACAGTCTTACCTTCGCCCAATGGTGTTGGGGTAATTGCTGTCACTAGGATCAATTTACCGGTATCACACTGGCTTAGACGCTTAAGGCTGTCTAGAGAAACTTTTGCTTTGTATTTACCTTGGCTGGCATATTCTCCTTCGAGCAGGCCAGCTTGTGTGGCAACCTCAGTGATAGAAGCAAGTGGAGTATTTCGACAGATATCAATATCAGACAGCATAAAACCCTCGGAGTGGACAGGTTAAAAAGTTAAGCAATCGTTTGCGTGGAGATAATATCGGCAAAATTATCTTTGTAAAGCGGACTGAGCCAGTTGTATGTCTCTGTGGGGGATTATACGTTGTACACCTGATCCAAATCAAAAGAATCGTGCGCTGTTTCCAACTAAACGCACATAGCAGTCAGAAGAGTATCAATAAAAAAAGTGCCCAGAGAAGGACACTTTTGTTGATATTTAGGCGGTATTAGAACCAATCGTCTTCAGGAAATAGCTTTCCCTCTGGTGCGTATGGGTCATCATCAAAAGGGTGGGCGGCTTTACTTCGCAAACTATCCAGTTGGTGCTCTAGCATTTGGACAGTGTCGTAATCACCTTCAGAACAAGCGACGTAAATCTGTTGTTCAAGTGCTCTGATGCTATCATCAATACCCATAGTCTCCTCCCTATCTGCTACATACGCTGTTACAGCACTATCTATTCTCAAATCTATTGTAGTCTAGAAGTCCAAATTCGATAGGCTGATTCTCTTTGTACCACGCATGAACTCTGTCACTGAAAGGCCAAAACTCATCCGAGCTTCGACGAATTGCGAATGTATCCAAAAGCTTAACGTAGTCTTCTTCTGTCTTAATATTTTTCAGCATGTCGACTAGTTTTGGAATTTCTTGCTCGCTCAGAGATAGGTACGCTGCTGGGTAGCTACCGATCACTCCACGAACCAACGTCAGGTCATCATTTTTCACATCACGATTGCTCTCTTCGTCAAATAGGCTCGAAATGTTGGTGTGAGCGTTGTTGTGAAGAAGAGTGAAAAGTTGATCTTCGCCTTGCTCGGACTTAATCATCATCATCACAATCTGTGGGACATAGACAAGTCCTTCGCCCTTGATGCTATCAATGCTGCGCAGTAGTGATTCATTAGCCTGAGAAAAGCCTGTTTGCTCTATTTTGTAGCGGTTGTTCAAGATAGGGCTCATTTGAGTTTTGATGATGTCGTAAAGCTCTGCTTTTGGATCATCCGTTTGGTATGGTACCTGAGTTGGCTGATCGAAAGGCTTAACATTACGTTGTAAGAAATCACTCATCTGGCGGCTTTGGTTTTGATACCAACTAGACTGTTCTTCGTGACGTACATCTCTTGGAAGTAATGCAACGAAGTTACTTTCACCTTCTAGACGTAAGAAATCCATGAACATTCGAGTGATCAATTGGTGACCAAAGTTACCATAAACATCAAACCCTGCGACTAAGAGATAGTGAATACGCTCAATCAGAGCATAATCAAGAATCCATGCAGTTTTTGGTGGAGTGCCAACCATACCTTGCACCACTGATGCACTATCAAAGTGTCTAAACACGGTAAGGGCGGCGTTAGGGTTTGTGCCATGGCCAGTCCAAAGCACATCCGTAGTTAGGAACTTACCGCCTTCGAACCACTTGTTGATGAAGTCGGACTTAGCTTCAAGGTAGCGCGCTTGCTGACGTGAATAACTCACCCAGTTGGTGACGGGTAGAGTATTGCTCTCTAGCTCCCCTGGCAGCTTAAGATTGTCAGCTTGTGAACGATAAAACTCGTTAATTTCTGGAAGGTCAGCTTTATCTGGATCAACAAAGAATACCCAGAAACGATCGTTAATAACGTTCAGTGCTAATTGACCGCGACAAACTGGACCTTTAATGAAAGCATTAATTGTATTTTGAGCATTATCCAACATGAACTTGAAGCGCGCGTTTACGGGCAGTTCAATGAAAGCAGTCATTGGGTTAGCTGCAATTTCTGGCTCGTAACTTGGAAGCTTAGCTACGTTATAATCAGCATCAATGAACCATTCCTTCCAATTTGTCAGTCTTTCATGGTTCAACGCAAACGGCATGTGAGTCTTGTCGACAATGGTTCCTTGCTCTGGAATGAGTCGGTAGTAAACACGGTCGACACCAGGGTGATCGTATGGACGACGAGTCGAAATACGTTTTACTGGTTCACCTGGCGGGGTACTAGAACGAACCAATGTGAAAAAGCGTGGATTCGCTTCGTTCAAATCAGAGAAATAAAGGTGCGATAGGAAAAGGTGCTCGTAGATGTATCGCGCTGTTAGCTGGACTTTTCTCGACCCTTTGTTCAACACAGTTTCGTATTGCGTGACTAACTCTTGCTGTTCCTTTGTTAATGGTATTTGCTCATTCATAATAGCGCCGTTTTGGAGCCAATCCATTAGTGTCGCGTACTCGTGACTATCGAGGTTAGGCATCCCATAAGGCATCCCCCACGTAGGATAGTCTTGTGCGTATTGATCATATTCTTCAATCGTAGGGCAAACCTGAGTACGATCGACGGCAAAATCAAAACCTTCTAACTGTGTTTGATCAGGAAGTGGATGCGCTGCTTTTTGCTGAAGCATACGAGAAATCAGGCCCGCCTGCATATTGGCAGTTGGGTTTTGAATGCGCTCGTTTAGGATTGGATGAAAGCCAAGTTCTCTCCATTGCTCAGTTGTTTCGGCGTCTTCAAATAAACGACTTGGTGTTGCAGCAGTCAAACGCGTTCCTTGATAGACCAATTCTTTGCTTGAACCACGGTCAATACCCTCGACAGAGGACATTTTTAGCTGACAAGGTGCATCATAACAGGCGTGGCAAACCACACAGCGGTTATCAATAATAGGTTTTACATCTGTTAGGAAAAAGTCGCTTTGTGGACTCGAAATGTCGGCTCTGCGTTCTCGAACTTGCTCTTGTCCGAAGAGTTGGTCGTAATTTAAACCTGCATAGGTTGCACACCCTGCAAAAAGGGTCACCACGGCCAGCATCAAAAAGGTACGTAAATTCATAACTATAATGGCTCTATTTATTGATTCTATGTCGCCTCAAAAGAATAGTCGTTTCACAAATAAAACACCATTCATTAATTAGTCTTAAGTGCTCGCCTTACTCGCACAATCGAAAGTAAGCTGTTGATATATGCAATCAACATCGTAATGTTGAAGCTGTGCAAATAGAGGTAGTGGATTATGCGAACAAAGTGGAAAGTGGGTGGTTTTGTCGTAGTGCTGATTGCAACATTTGGTGGCGCGAAATGGAACTCTATGGTTGAAAAACAAGAGATAGCTGAGCAAGAAGCATCGATGGAACCTGATATATCCAATGCTCTTAGCCAAACCAGAGAAGCGTTTGGGATGCCAATGACCAAAGCAGGCATGATTCAAGACTACGCAGAGTTTGGCAAAGTGAAACGCTTCGCGAATTTGTATCATTCTGCGGCTGACTATTATGCTCAACCCGGAGACCCAGTGTATGCAGTCGCTGACGGTATGGTTTATTTCTCTGGCCATCAAGAAGCTTATGGTGGGCTGGTTATTGTTAACCACGAACACGCGGGACTTTATTCCCTCTATGGCCATGTTTCAGCCAAGCGTTGGTTGATTGAGCAAGGAGTGGAGGTGAGAAAGGGAGAATTGATAGGGTATATTGCAGACACTAATGAAGGATACGGTATAGGGGATATTCCTCATCTTCACTTCTCAATGCGATTAGGCAATCCAGAAGACTATCCAAGCTCTGGCAGAGAAAACTGGATGACAGGTTACACCACTGAACATCCTGCATTTCATAATTTTGTCGACCCAAACCGGTTTATCAGTCGTTCTAAGAAATACCATCTTTCTAAGTGAAAGTTTAAGGGCAACCTAAGTGAATCATTGTGACTGAACCAATAGTAAGCAATGAATCACCTAGGTTGGATTAGTGTTACTTTATGACCTGTTTCATATCATCGATCATAAATTGAGTCGCCTTAATACCGCTCGCAGAAATATACCAAGCATGCGGATTTAGGTAATAGATATCGCCACTCTTTGCTGCCTTTGTTTTAGCAATTAGTGGATTATCCAATTTTTTAAATGCTTCACCTGATGGACGGCCAATGGCTTGATCACGATCGAGTATTAACAAATGTTCTGGATTTGCTTTGGCAATATATTCGTAACTAATAAGGTCGCCATGATTCTTGTCCGCGTCGTTTGCTACTGCCTCATTAAAGCCGAACAAACTATAGATTGCGCTGTAGCGAGAGTTTGACCCAAATGTCGCTAGCTTACCGCCATTGGTCATGACAAGCATAACCTCAGTCGAATTTGATGAGGCAACATCTTGAATTGCATTGATTTGCTTTTGCTTATGCTCAATGACTTTCTCGACATGCGCTTGTTTCTCAAAAATCTCTCCAATCATTCGCCAAGCATTTTGGGTCGTATTCCAGTAATCATTTGAGTCCGCCATAAATACAACCGTAGGGGCTATTTTTGACAGTTCTTGATAGGACTCTGAGCTGCGATTGCTCGCAATGATTAAATCTGGTTTGAGAGTGAAAATTGTCTCAAAATCAGGTTCGAACAAAGAGCCAACAGCTGGGTATTTGTCATCTTGATACTTGTTTAAATATTTTGGCATTGGCGCTTTAACAACGCCGATAGGTTCAATGTTCAAGCTATCGAGTACATCGAGAGTATCCATTCCTAGAACGATGACTCGCTCAGGCTTAGTTTCAAGCGTAGTGCTGCCCATTGGGTGCTCGACGTCGATGGTTTTGGCGCTGATTGAACAACTCATTACGATCAGCCAAAATGCGATAATCTTTTGTTTAATGGTAAACATGAGGATTCCTATTAAAATGCATAGCTAACGTTGAAGCGGAAGTCTCGACCTGCGCTAGCATAGCCTTTCGCAACTGGGCTACCGATGTATTCCATATAGGTAGCATGATCGAAGTAGTACTTATCGAATACGTTTTTAACAGAAACCGTTAGTTTTAGGTCTTGCTCGGTAAGAGGTATCCACTGGGCGTAAAGATCGTGCACGCCATAGCCAGGTTTTTCAGGGTGGACGGTCGGATCAGCGACATCGGTCAGACGTTCAACAAAGCGCGCATTCCAACCCAGTTCTAATTCATCATTCGCAATGTAATTCACATCAAGAACCCATGTATCCCCAATAGAAGTACCTAGATTCATATTGTCGTCGCTTAATGGAACTCCGTTTAGTTCAGGACGAGATTGGTTGTAGCTTAGTCGGGTATGAATATTTTCTAGAGAATAGCCGACGTAAGCGGTCAAACCTTTAGTAATTAACTCACCAATATTGGTGTAGGCAGTACCGTCGTTGTCCACTACATCCTCAATTTTACTATTGAACAAAGTGACACCAGCGGAGAGGTTTTCGTTGGTGTACTTAGCGCCTATCTCAGTATTTTTGGCACGCTCTGGTCCTCTATCGGGAGCGTTCTCTGCATAATCGATTATGAACAGTTCTTTGATTTGCTGGCCACGGAACGCTTCAGCATAACTAGCGAATACATCTAGGCCAGATAGCACTCGATAATTGATTGCAATGTTTGGACTAAAGCCGCTGGAATCAAACTCTTGGTTGATATTGTCTTTTAGTTCATACCAATCGTATCGGGCACCAGCACTTAGCAATAGTTTTTCAGTAAGTCGCCAGTCATCTTGAACAAACAGGCCATAAACCGTGCCATCTTCTTTAGCGATTTGTTTTCCAGAATAGTTCGTTTCGAATTCAGATTGATCTTTTTTGTAATCAGCACCAACCATTAAGGTATGCGCGCCCAACGTAGAAGTGTTAAATATTTTTGCACCAACCGTATCTATCGTGCCATCACTAGTTCCCCAGCGTGGGTGATCTTTATGAGCGATACGATTTGCAGTTGAGTAAAGCGTGGAATCAATGTTGATTACGTCACTAGACGTAAATGAATGGTTAGCGGTGATAGTATGACGGTCGGCTTCTTGTTGAAGCGCTTCATTCTTAAAGCTAGGTTGAAAATGAGGGCGGTTTAAACGGGTGTTGTCGTCATCTCGATAATCGTAACTGAGCGATACGTAATGCTTTTCGTTGAGCTGGCCTGATAACTTTAAAAGAGCTACTGATTGTTCGTTAGCGGTATAAGGTTGTTCTTCACCACGGCCATCTTCTATATTGTTGCTGTCAACATAGCCAAAGGAAGCAAGTAATCCTAGATCTTCGGTTACTTCACCATACAAGCTTGTGGAAATCTTGTAACCGTTGTTGTTGGTGTAATAGCCACCTTTCACTTGTACACCAAACTGTTTTCCAGGCGCAAGTAAATCTGCTGCATCTTTAGTCTTGAACTGGATAGCGCCACCAAGAGCACCTGGGCCATTGGTTGCTCGTCCTGCACCCGCACTAACATCAACCTGTTTTAGCAACTCAGGTTCGATGGATAAACGACCTTGGTGGTGGAATAGGCTCCCTGACTGCTCTGCACCATCGATAGATATGTTAAGCATTGTATCTTCTAATCCACGGACGTAGATTTTTTGCGAGATACCAGATGAACCACCAACGCTGACCTCAGCATCCTTGCGGAATATATCATTTAGATCTTGCGCCTGTTGTTTATCGAGGTCATCCGAAGTAATCGTAGTATCGATGCCAACCATTTGTTGACCAATGACTTGCATTGTCTCTATGTCTTGGTTAGCTATAACAGAATGGGTAACTAGAAAAAGTGCGATGGGGCTTAGCTTAAAAACGGTATCCATTTTACCGAAATCTCCATGAGTAAATGAGAATTATTATCGGGTGGATTTTGCTGCGGTTAGCGGGTGGAGTAAATTACTTTTACAACTGTTACAAATGGAATTTATTGGTGAGTTGAATGGGTGAGAGGTGCTATCTCACCCATGAACGAATGTACTAGATAGGCAACTGGATCTTCATATCTAGGCCATTTGCGGGATTATTTTTAGCTTGAATTGACCCTTCAACGGCTTCAATGTGTCTTTTGGCTAGTGCTAAGCCGACACCAAACCCTTTTCGAGCACCGGTTTGATTGTTGGCTTTGAAAAATGGCTCGAAAATTTTGTGACAGAGCAATGGATCAATTCCTGGCCCAGAATCTGAAATTGTAAGGCTGATGCCTTGTTCGCATAGTGTTCCTTGGATTATGAGTGTTTGACCTATAGGGGTGTAACGTAAACCGTTGCGAACAATGTTTTCAATTGCTTGAGCCAAGGCACGCTGATTCGACCGTGTGAGTGGAATATGATGAGGTAAATTCAGTTCAATGAGCTTGTCAGGGTATTCAAACTGGGCGTCCTCAACAATCGCTTCAATCAATTCGGTTAAGTCGAATGCTTCATTGGTAAGGTTTGGTTGCTCATTCTCAAGCCATGCTAGTGTGAGAGTATCTTCAGCCATTTGACGCATGGTAACCACCTCGCTACGTATTCGTTTGAGCATCGTAGGAGTGTCAATTTGGTTTTCTGCGCAATCAATTGCCATCTCGACACGGGTGAGTGGGGTACGGATTTCGTGCGACATCTCCGCGATGAGGTTACGGTTATGTTCAATCACGTTAGATGTGCGCTCTGCCATTTGATCAAAGGTTCTTGCGATTTGACTTAGTTCATCGTTACCGAGTTTATAAGCGTTTGAAATTCTCGCGTCGTAGTTACCGCTACGTAATGATTTTGTGGCTTGATGAATATGATTTAGCGGTGTCATCACATAGCGATAAAGATAGATAGTCAGTGCCAAGAAAGCGATGAATGGCAAGACCACACGAAAAAACCAAAAAGCATGAGACATATACGTCCCAGGTCGCATGCGAGCCGGAAGTTTAATCAAAAAATGATGGTTTGAAGGAGTAAGCGCCACTTCCATGATCGGATTTTCAGGAAAATAGAGGTGGATCTTCCATTCAACGTTTCGACCAATGCCATATCCATCCCAGAAACGTTTGTTTAGAGGGTTTCCACTAACAACGTCTATTTGCGAACGTACGACGGTTGCCCAGGTATCTTCTTGGATTGCTAACGCATTGACCCAACGATTAAGCTCGTCGAATTTACCTTCGGACAGTAAATTTTGTGCATGTTGTCCCCAGTCTAAAATTTCCTGTTGATGGGCTTCGTCGATGTAGCTCATTTTCTCATTAGAAAGGATCGCAGCACTGTGCAATAAAGAGAAAAAGATCACGCCGCCAAGTGATAAAACGACAAATAGACGCCAAAAGAGTAGTTTTTTCATCGTATTAGATAGCCCTTTCCGTGCATTGTTTGAATGCGATCTTGGGGCATACCTAACTGCACTAAGCTCTTACGAATCCGGCTTAAATGCATGTCTAAGCTGCGGTCATACGGGCTGAACTCTCGCTCTAGTACCATTTGATATAGGTAAGGTTTGCTTTGGACTGAGCCGTAGTTCTGTACTAACGTCCAAAGCAGCTTGAATTGGATTGGCGTTAAGGTGACTTTGCTTGAGCCTTCAACAGTGACTTCATACTCATGTCGGTCTAGTTTAAGTTCTTGATACTCAAGATAACGGTTTGAATTAGCAGATGGATTAACACCAGAGCGACGGAGTATAGCTTCAATGCGTAAACTGACCTCAGTAAAATTACATGGCTTGCTAATATAGTCATCAGCCCCGTAACGCAATCCTCTAATACGGTGTTCTTCAGCACCATAGGCAGTCAACATCACTACAGGTGTATTTGAATGTGCGCGTATGTAGTTGAGCAGGCCAAAGCCATCGACTTCAGGTAAGTTAATATCCAATATCACTAAGTCAAATTGTTGCTGACTTAATGCGCTCAAAGCAAGCGCGCCACAGTCTAGATTAGTGACTTGATATTGTTGCGTTTGGAGAAGCGCAGTGAGTTGTTGGTTCAAAAGAGGGTCATCTTCGACCAATAAGATCGCTGGGTTAGAAGCGACACTCTCATCACTCACTTCTCTGTGCTCGAAATAAGCAGACGGGGTGCTACTTTCCAACATAGAAAAATCCTTTTATTGATAATGGTTGTCATTATCAATAAAAGGATTGGCGGTTTCAATCAATTGCTGTGTTTTGTTACAAATTGGCGAATCTAGAAGGTGAATTTATAATTCCAAGCTTCTGACATAACAAACAGCGAAGTCGACATTGAGAGTTCTAAATTCATTAATCCAACGCCACTGGTTATCTTGCAGCTTATCGCCCGGGCCTTTGACTTCAACCCACTCATAGTTCCCTTCTTTAAATAGCATCAAGTCTGGCATGCCGTTACGATATAGCTTTATGTCCTTTAGCATCACCTTAAACAGCTCAATGACAAGGGTATTGGGTAGAGTTTTAATACAAGAGTCTAACAGCTCTTTAGTAAAGTAGCTCCAATGAACAAAAGGGTTGGCAATATTGTACTTTTGCTCATAAACGGTGTGTAAAAACATTAATCCGTTCTGCTCAATTTGTTCGAATATTCGAGCAATCATGCAGCTACGTTTTTCTGAAAAATCAGAATGATAAAGATCGAGAGGGCGGTGTTGATATTGATTAATAAAAGCACCTTCAATCGGGGCAAAAATTGCATCCCAGAAGGCTAGGCCAAATAGCCCATTGAGGAGCAAGTTTTCACAATAGAAAACTTGATAACCAAGTTGCTCGAAATGTTCTTTCACCGCGAGTTCTACTCTCTGACCTGAGAGATCGAGTTCTAGGTGATATTCAGCCACAGTTGGTTTCTTATGACGTGGAACGCGTTGACCCTGTTTCCGCTTTAGTCGTTGCTCGAGTTTATTTGCTACTTCCAACTCAGAAACATCATAAGGTTGATTTAACATGCAAGTGACAATGTCACTAAATCTATTTATATCATCCAGCTTGTCGTAGATTCTAGCTTGCCTTTCTCGTGACGGAGGAAGCGCTGTTTTGTGAAACCAAACGAGAGCGTCTTCATAACACTCCAATCTTTCTAGATCGCGTGCGAGCTCGTTGATGAGGTGCTGTCTTTTACGTTCTATGTACTTATGTTCGACCTCACTAGGAAGTTGGTCTAATAGCGTGAACAAGGCTTTTGATCCTTTTCGATTAGCATTCGCGTAATTAGTTTGTATCTCTGTCAGTTGTAACAGCTGTTCGACTTCGGTACGTGTATTAAAAAAGCGGCGGGTTTTGCTTAGTTGGTAGTTTTCGAAATGGTGCAACCCTAAGTCTTCGAGTACGAACTGACTTAAATCTTGATGAGTATTGGCGAAAAAGAGTGCAAGCAATAGTGAGATGACCTGAGGGTTTTGCAGCTCAATGATGTCGAATGTCAGTGTCGAAAAGTTAGAGTAGGGCTCAGCAGAGAGCTCAGATACGAGTTGTTCTTTGCGTAGTGATTTATTTGTAGTAGGAAAGAGTGTGACTAACTCGGCTTTAGTTAACAGGCAATCACCAAGTGTTTGTGCCGAAATTGGTGGATTGATCGCGATGAAACCGTGCTGTTCGAGCTGCGCTAGAGCACTACTTAAGCTTGGTATTTCGACATAATTCAGTTTGTCTGAACGAAACCAATGGCCTTTACGCGAAAGCAATCTAACCAGCAAACACTGTGAATCGTGTTCTAGTTGCTCAAACTTCGCTACCCATTCATGCTCATTTGCGTAAAGAAAGTCAGGATACCAATCGAGGGTATGCCGCGTAAGCTTTTTGAAATTGTAGAGGTAATAATCTGGAGCGAGTTCGATTTGGTCAGACATAACAGTAGATACAAAAAAGGCCTAACCCTAAGGTTAAGCCTTTCTCATAGTAATTCAATCAATTAAGCGCGTTTTAGCTCTGCAACTTTTGCTTCAGAAAGCGGCTTAGTAATGAATGCTAGAACAATACACACAGCCATCATTACTGCAGATACTGTGTAAGCTAGGCCGTAACCTTCGCCAGCAGTCATAGAGAAACCAACTACTGCTGCACCGATTGCACCACCAATACCCCATGCAGTGTAAAGCACACCGTAGTTAGTACCGTAGTTCTTAAGACCGTAGAACTCAGCTGTTAGAGTTGGGAATACCGCTAGAAGTGTACCGTAACCAATAGCTGCGATTGCTGTACCAATGATTAGCGTGAACTCAGTTTTGAACGTTGCGAACAGAACCATGTTGATGCCCTGAAGTACAAACGCTAGAAGTAGAGTTCGTACGCCACCAATCTTGTCAGCAAGCATACCTGCAGCAACACGACCGCCTGAGTTAAATACTGCAAGGATAGATGCTAGGTAAACCGCGTTTGGTAGGTTTGCCTGTACACTTGCGATAGTCGTGATGTTACCGATGATCATTAGACCAACAGAAGCTGCGAATGCGTACATGATCCATAGTGAGTAGAACTGTGGAGTCTTAAGCATTGCCTTCCAAGTCAGATCTTCAGACTTCTTAACTGCTTTAGGTGCTTGGCCAGCTTTAACTTTAGGTTCAGCTGGAGTGTAACCTGCTGGTGGGTTGTTGATTGTTGCTGCTAGTGGTACTGCGATTGCAAGAATACCAACACCAAGAACCATGAAACTTGTTTGGATGCCCATGCCATCGATTAGCGCAGACGTTAGAGGCGCTAGGTAGATAGCTGCTAGACCGAAACCTGCTGCGATAAGACCGTTAACCATACCTTTCTTAGAAGGGTGGAACCATTTCATTGCAGAAGGAGAAAGACATGCGTAACCAAAACCGATACCAGCACCAGTGATAACACCGAAAGTGATGTTTAGCATCATTGGAGAATTAACGAAGCCAGATGCGATCATACCTAGACCTGTAAGAACAGTACCAAGGATAAGAATCAGGCGTGGACCCATACGGTCTTGTAGGATACCCGCAACAAGAAGACAGATAGAGAATGTGATAGTTGCAGTTGCGTATGGTGCTGACGCTTCAGCAGCGCTCCAACCAGACTCAGTGACTAGTGCTTTGTTGAATACACTCCAAGCATACAGGATGCCAAGACAAAGGTTGATACTAAATCCAGCTAGCAGGATGCGCATTGCTTTATCAATCTTGCTCATTTTTCTTCTCGTTTGTCCTCGAAATCGAGGATGGGTTAACAGGCGATTTGCTCAAATTAAGTTTGCGTTTATCAACATAAAGCGCAATGGGCGCGAATTATAACCAATCTAAATGTGATTGGAATCTCTTTTTTAACGAAATCAGCAATTAATTTGAGATGTTAATAAAGTGTTTTTAAATATTCATTTTGATAACAAGGGAAGTGCAAATATCGCCTAGGATAGCCTAGGCGATATTGAAAGGAGTAGGAGAGATGCTTCTGTGGTTGGCGGTATTTTGACCGGAAACGAAGTCACATATTCTGATAATTGGGACCACCACCTTCAGGGGGACGCCAAGTAATGTTCTGAGACGGATCTTTTATGTCACAAGTTTTACAGTGTAAACAATTGGCCGAATTAATCTGAAACCTCTCTTTTCCATCCACCTCAATCACTTCATAAACCCCCGCAGGGCAGTACCTTTGGCTAGGTTCATTGAACAACGTCATATGGTGGGAGAGCGGCAACGAAGAATCGGTGAGAATGAGGTGGCAAGGTTGGTTCTCTCCATGGTGAGTGGAGGATAAAAATACTGAAGAGGTTTTATCAAAGCTTAATACCCCGTCGGGTTTGTTGTATTCAATGGGTGTGCAGCGTGACTTCTCATGGAGAGCGACGTAATCCGCTTGCTTGTCACCTAAATTCCAAAAAGAACTACCACCGCTTAACCGCTGCCATACATTCTGCTCGAACAGGGTGAGTGCGCCGCCGACGACTGGACCTAATCGATGAATCGTACCGGTGAAGTTTCGGTGTAGGTTTAGTTCTTCATAGAGCCATGATTGCTCAAACAATGAGTGATAGTCAGGTTCTGTTTCTCCTAAGTTAAGCGCGCTAAATATAGATTCCGCAGCTAGAAGCCCGGATTTCATCGCAGTGTGGCAGCCTTTAATTTTTGCTGAGTTTAGCGTTCCCGCATCACACCCAATCAATAACCCGCCTGGGAATTGTTGCTTTGGCAGTGATAGCAATCCCCCTTTGGCGATAGCTCGTGCGCCATAAGCGATACGTTCCGCCCCTGATAGATGTGCAGCAATTGTTGGGTGGTGTTTAAATCTCTGGAATTCTTCGAAGGGACTTAGATAAGGGTTGTGATAATTGAGGTCAGTGATTAAGCCAACCGCGATAAGGTTATCTTCTAAATGATAGAGGAAGCCGCCTCCATGTGTATCTGATTCACTCAATGGCCAACCGGTGGTATGCATCACACTTCCTTGCGCATACAAAGGGTGTGAATCATCGACTTTCCAAACTTCCTTAATGCCGAGTGCGTAATGTTGAGGTTGGGAATTTGAACAAAGGTTGAAGTTGGCAATCAGGCTCTTTCCTAAATGGCCGCGAGCGCCTTCGGCAAATATGGTGTATTTCGCATTCAGTTGTACTCCGGCTTGGAAACTACTTTTCGCATCTCCATTCTTGTCCAAACCCATGTCTGCAGTCACGACTCCGCTTACTTGTCCTGACTCGTCATAGCAGACTTCACTAGCGGGAAAACCGGGGAAGATCTCGACACCGAGTTGTTCTGCTTGATGCGCTAGCCATTGACACAACTGGCCTAGGCTGATGATGTAATTGTTTGAATCGTTATGTAGGGATGCAGGTGTAAGAAATGACGGAACGTTGATGTGATTATGCGTACTGGTAAGGTAAAGCAATTGGTCACTAGAAACAGATGTTTTTACAGGTGCGTCCGTTGCTTGCCAGTCAGGGAAAAGTTCATTTAAAGCTTTAGGCTCAAACACCGCACCAGATAAAATATGAGCGCCAATTTCAGGTCCTTTCTCGACAACACAAATAGAGACCGGCAGATCATGTTGCTGAGAAAGCTGCGCTAGTTTGCACGCAGCACTCAGGCCCGCGGGTCCTCCACCAACAATCACGACATCAAAGTCCATACTTTCTCGTTCCATCGCTCTTTGCCTATTTGAGTGACTAATATCACTAAATATAGTTACAGTTGACGTAAACGTAAACTTTACTAAGCTCAAACTAAATGGATTGTCTTTCGGAGAGTACGATGAAAGTTCTGGTAGCAATTAAGCGTGTGATTGACCCTTATGTGAAAGTTCGCATTAAGTCTGACGGATCGGGTGTTGAGAGTGATAACGTCAAGATGGCGATCAATCCCTTTTGTGAAATTGCCGTTGAAGAAGCGATTCGGATGAAAGAGTCTGGCGCTGTCAGCGAAGTTATCGTCACATCAATTGGGTTAGACGCCTATCAGGAACAGTTGCGAAGTGCGCTGGCTTTGGGGGCGGACAGAGCAATTCACATTAAAACTGAAGTCGAACCTGAGCCTCTCGTTGTTGCCAAAACGCTTAAGTGGATAGCTGAAAAAGAAGAGGCTCCGCTGGTTTTACTTGGTAAACAATCTATTGATACTGACAACAACCAAGTGCCACAAATGCTTGCAGGGTTAATGAAGTGTGCTCAAGCAACGTACGCATCAAACGTCGAGCTAGAAGCGGACCACCTTATCGTTACGCGAGAAGTCGATGGAGGGCTAGAAACACTGCAACTAATGTTACCTGCAGTGGTGAGCACAGATTTAAGATTGAATGAGCCCCGTTATGCTTCCTTACCAAACATTATGAAAGCGAAGCGTAAGCCACTTGAAGTGGTCCAAGCCGACTCTTTGCCAATCGAGTTCAAGCCAAGCCAGTCGGTGTTAGAAGTTATTGTGCCGCCTCAACGTAATGCAGGCGTCATAGTCGGCAGTGTTTCTGAGTTGGTTGATAAGCTTAAAAACGAAGCCAAAGTGCTCGATTAAGGAGAAGATTATGTGTGAGTCTAATATTCTGGTCGTTGCCGAGCATGACAATAAATCATTGAACACGTCCACTTTGTCTACATTGACCGCAGCGGCTCAATTTAAAACACACCTAGAAAATAGCAAGGTTGATGTACTGGTCATTGGCAGTGATTGTGGCGCGATAGCGGAGCAGTTAACGCTGTGTGATTCCGTCGATAGAGTGTTGGTGGCGGACCACTCTGTTTATAAAGAGCGTTTGAGTGAAAATTTATCAGATGTCGTTGTACAATGTTCGAATGGTTATAGTCATATCCTTGCGTCAGCAACAACAGGCGGGAAAGACCTTATGCCGAGAGTCGCAGCCCAGCTAGACGTAGGAATGTTGTCGGACATAGTTAAAGTCGAAAGTGCAGACACAATAATGCGACCGATTTATGCGGGCAATGCACTGGCGAAGGTGCAAAGTCATGACTCTGTGAAGGTGGCAACCGTTCGAACAACAGCGTTTGAAAAAATGAGTTCAGAAAACAGCAATCGGGCTGAAATCGAGCATTTACACATAGAGCTAGCAAGTGAGCATACTCAGTTGGTTAGTCGCGATAGCATTCAATGTGAGCGTCCTGAACTTTCTAGTGCTGAGGTTGTTGTTTCGGGTGGGCGTGGTGTAGGCAGTAAAGAGAATTTTTCCATGGTCGAAGCTTTAGCGGATAAGCTTGGTGGAGCGATTGGCGCATCGCGAGCTGCTGTCGACGCTGGGTTTGTTACCAATGATTTACAGGTCGGTCAAACTGGTAAAATAGTGGCTCCAAAACTGTATATCGCGATAGGTATTTCAGGTGCGATTCAACACTTGGCAGGTATGAAAGACTCGAAAGTGATTGTGGCGATCAATAGTGATCCTGATGCGCCCATTTTTGAAATAGCAGATTACGGTTTGGTCGGTGACTTGTTTACTCTTCTTCCTGAACTGATTGACAAAATAGATGTATAGTTCACGCAAACCAACAACCGCGTTTTTCTGTTTCCACATTTGTAATTCCCTAACTCAATCCATCACTTAACTGAACCGTAAGTGATGGATTTGTGCATAAAAATCATTAACACCGTTTAGTGCCATAAACAGCATTAAGAAAGGTGTCTCAAACCTAAGTGTCTCTTTATTATCAAATGTATAACTAAAACGGATTAATTTTATATTTGATAGAAGGAACGACAATGTTTGCGAATAAGTTTACTTTACAGAGCAGATTGATTTTTGCGGTGTTATTGCCCTGTATAGCTCTGATAATTGTGGGTTTCACTGGCATAAACAGTATGTCTAACATTCAAGGACAATCAGAGAAGCTTTTCTCAAATACTTCTGCACCAATGCGTTCTATGGCCGAGGTTGCTTCTAGAATCCCACGTATGCGTGTTGGCATCGATATGATGCTCCTGCAAGATAGTTCCTTACGTGACAAAAAAGGGGTGTTAACACGTGTAAAAGAGACTCGCGGTGAAGACATCCCCGAAATGCGTCAAGCAATTGAATATGCCGTCGAAGCTCAGGCAACACCGGAATTAAAGCATGAAGTATCTTTATTGCTCAAAGAGTTCGAACGTATGGTTCGAGAAGAGCTTACGCCTATGCTAGCAGTTCTCGAAAATAATGACTTAGAGAGTGCCCGTCAGATCTACAAGACAAAGTATGCAAAAACTTATGGCGTGCTAAAAAATCATGCCAATGAAATCCTAGATACCTTGCTGGTTCAAGCGGAGCAGCAATATGAAGAAAGTAATCGAAACTATGTTAGCGGTAAGCAGCAACTGTTGTTCATCATTGGTATCGGACTGTTTGTCTCTGTCGCAATTGCGGTGGTGACTGTGGTTACACTGAAAAAACGAGTTGCTTACTTGCAAGACTCAATCTCTACAGCGGCAGATCAAATGGCGTTGGATACTCGGCTAGAATTAGATGGAAAAGATGAGCTCTCATCAATTGCAAACAGCTTTAACGCATTTGTAAGCCGTGTCCATGAATCTATTAAAGAAGTCGCGATAAATTCCAAAGAACTAGCAGTAACAGCTCAACAAGTTTCGGAGCATGCTGGGTTAACCCAAGGTCACTGCACCAACCAACGAGATAGAACGACTCAAGTGGCAACGGCCATTCATGAGCTAGGTGCAACGGTGAGTGAGATTGCAACCAATGCTGCACAAGCTGCTGAAGTGGCTAAAGAGGCAACAAGCCAGGCTCAGTCGGGTTCACAAGTCGTGGGTAGTGCTAGCGAGCAAATTGGTGAGTTAAAACAGGAGTTAGAGCAAGCAAGTGAAGTTGTTACTTCTTTAGCCAATCAAGTTGATGATATTAGCTCTATTCTTGAAACCATTCGTGGTATCTCCGAACAAACGAACCTATTAGCTCTTAATGCTGCGATTGAAGCAGCACGAGCTGGTGAGCAAGGCAGGGGTTTTGCGGTGGTTGCTGACGAGGTACGTAAACTCGCAAGCCTTTCAGCCGATTCTACCGAGGAGATTCAAGGTGTGATCGACCGATTGCAAGGTGAGTCTAACCGCGCAGTGAGTGCCATGGTAAATGGACGTGATCAAAGCCTTTTGGTAGTGGATAGCGCCTCGAACGCGAATCTATCTTTATCGCAAATTGAACAACACATTACGCATATCAGTGATCAAAATATCCAAGTTGCAACAGCAACAGAAGAGCAGTCGAGTGTGGTTGGTGAAATTAACCGAAATGTTGAAGAAATCAATCAGTTCACTGGTGAAACTGCACAGGTAGCGCAGCAGCTCAATCAAAGTAGCGAACACTTGATGAATCTATCCAAACAACTAGACGGTTTGGTAGGGAACTTTAAGGTTTAAGCACAAAGACAACGTAAACGCCGAGCTCACGATTGACCTCGGCGTTTTTAATTTAGGTTTGTAAATGTTCGACAAGCTTTTTGGTAAACCGAGCTGCTTCACCCCCAGTACATGCTCTATGGTCAAAGGTGATCGACAACGGCATTACGTTAACTACTACAGGGTTACCTTCCTGCATAACAACTCGCTCAATGATTCGCCCTGCACCGACAATAGCAACTTGAGGTGGTGAGACAACTGGTGTAGCGAAAATGCCAGCAATAGCACCAAAGTTGGATAAGGTAATTGTTGCGTTTTGCAGGCTCTCTCGCCCAATTTTGCGTTCCCTTATCCCTTGTACCGTTTCATTTAACCAATGCCTAATGTCTGAGTCTTTAAATGATTCGGCATGTTTCAAAACGGGAACGTACAAGCCGTGACTACTATCGACCGCGATGCCTATATTAACTCGGCTATGTACACATCGAGTCATGGTTTCAGCATCAAACCAAGCGTTTAGGGCTGGCTCTTGTTGGCAGGCATAAACGACCGCTTTAATCAACCTAGCCGAAATGTCTTCGGATGTTGACCAGCTGGCTAAACTCGCTTCTTCAGTGATGGTAACAGCGGCGACATTATGGTGAGACTCCGACATGGTTGAAACCATAGTTCTGCGCGCACCCTTTAGAACTTCAGTACCAGGGCTTTGCTTACGAGCTTCCGTGTAAACATCGGCATCAGTAATCAAATTGTTGGCGCCACTCCCGCGAACCGCATGAAGATCAACCCCTAGCTTTTTAGCCAAAAGGCGAGCAGACGGCAGAGCGGTGACTAATTCATCGTTTGAAGGGTTATGAGTGCTGCCAATCCAGAAATCGTCAACATCCACTTGGTGTGCAGTGTGAGAAACGTTGCCCACGACGGTGGCCGCATCAGCCTTGCTATGTTGTTTACTTGACGCCGACCCCACTAATTCAGGCTGCTCTTCGATTTCGAGTAATAATGCGCCAATATTAATCACGTCGCCCGCTTCACCATGACGGCTAACGACGACGCCAGAATAAGGAGCGGGGACTTCAACGACCGCTTTAGCCGTTTCTACCGTTAATACCACTTGGTCTAACTCAACACTATCACCAACTTTGATATGCCATTCGACGATCTCTGACTCTGCGAGTCCTTCGCCGAGATCAGGTAATAAGAACGTTTTCATTTCCATCCCTCCACGAGCTCTCTAGCGGCGAGCACAATATCTTGTTCTTGAATCATGAAATAATCTTCGTTGCGATAGTAAGGCATGATGGTGTCCATTCCGGTTACGCGGCGAGGCGGTGCTTTGAGTAAACACATCGCATGTTCTGCCACCCGAGCGAGAATTTCAGCACCAACACCGCACGTTCTGCTTGCTTCATGGACGACTAATAAACGTCCGGTTTTTTCGAGTGAACGTAAAATGGTATCCATATCTATCGGCTTAATACTGGCTAGATCGATTACCTCAGCTTCAATCCCTTGTGATGATAAAGTTTGCGCAGCTTGCAATGACTCTACAACACACGCTCCCCAAGTCACCAAGGTAATGTCTCTTCCTTTGCGTAACGTAAAACATGTATCGAGGGGTAAGGCTTCACCGCTATCGATGACTTCGGATTTGACCGTACGATAAATACGTTTGGGTTCGAAAAACATCACTGGATCATTACTTCTGATTGAAGCGAGCAGTAAACCGTAAGCGCGTTGTGGCGAAGATGGAATCACGACTTTAAACCCAGGAATATGGGCGAATAACGCTTCAACGCTTTCGGAGTGATGTTCAGGAGCGTGTATTCCGCCGCCAAATGGGGCCCTAAACACAGCAGGGCAGGTTAAGCGCCCCCGAGTTCGGTTACGAATACGTGCAGCATGACACATTAGGTGTTCCATAGCAGGGAAGACAAAGCCTTGAAATTGAAACTCAGCGACCGGACGAAGTCCTTGTGAGGCCATACCAACGGTGACACCGCCAATCAGCGCCTCTGCGAGTGGAGAATCAATCACTCGACGCAAACCAAAACGTTCTTTTAGCCCAACTGTTGCGCGAAAAACCCCGCCGTTATCGCCGACATCTTCACCTAAAACTACGACATTGGCGTCTTTATCCATCTCATGGTGAAGTGCGAGGTTGACCGCTTCTACTAATGTCAATTCAGCCATGTTTGCCTCCTTGCATTCGCATCGCTTTGTTGATCAGGTAATCACGTTGTTGATTAAGTTCTGCGGGTGCACGCTCATATAGATAGTCAAATGCAGTTTCAGGAGCCTGAGGTGGAAGATTCATATAATGCTCAACAGCAGATTCGACTTGCTCTTTACAAGCTTGCAGCCAAGCTTCTTCTTGCTCATCATCCCAAGCGCTTTGAGAAATAAGATAGTGTTTCAAGCGTATGACAGGCTCATATTGCCAAGCTTCTTGTAGTTCACTTTCGCTGCGGTAGCGGCTAGCGTCGTCTGCGGTAGTATGGTCACTAAGGCGATAGCTAATTGCCTCAATTAATGTTGGTCCTTTACCTTTGCGGGCACGATCAAGTGCGGCTAATACACAGTCATACATAGCGACAATGTCATTACCATCTACGGTAACACCATGAATCCCAGCGCCTTTTGCCTTATCTGATAAAAACTCAGCGGCCGACTGCAGGGTTCGAGGCACTGATATTGCCCATTGATTATTGTTGACGACAAAGACGAGTGGAAGATTCCAAGCCCCGGCGCAATTGATGCTTTCTAAAAAGTCTCCTTTGGAGGTAGCACCATCCCCACAGGTAACAACGGCCGCATGATGTTGATGTTCGATTTTAAGAGCAGAAGCAACCCCAACGGCATGAGTACACTGAGTTGCGATAGGCACACAAAATGGTAGATCACGGCAGTGTTCGGGTTGGCGTCCATCAGCGGGAGTGACACGAAAATCACTACCCCGTTCATCGCCGCCCCAATATTGTAGGTTCTTCTCCATTGGGATACCTCGAACCCACATCGCAGGCATATCACGATAATAAGGGATAAATACATCTCGTGGATGCATAGCGTGACCAATTGCGACGCCGTATGCTTCAGAGCCAAGGTGGGAAGGGTACGTACCGAGTTTACCTGTCCTTTGTAAAGCGACAGCTTTGTTGTCGTAGGTGCGTGTTAACACCATATCTTTGTAAAACTGAACCAAAGTTGATGAGTCTGCCCATGCAGGTAGCTGATTAACAGACTCTCCTCGAAAGTCGATAAATCTCAGCATAGGAAGTGTCTGAACATTCATTACTATCTCCTTGATATTGCATCAGGTGGATCGCACCTTTCAGCAATGTTCTTTGACGTACAGTTCATGTTTCGAATGGACGTCAAGATAGATACCTAAACTTCATACATTTGTTGTGAGTCTCGAAATAACCTACTAGCTGTGTAATAAGAACGTGTCTTTTTATCTAAAAACGTTCACGAAAGTAGAGAACAATTTCAAACACACTGGTTATCTATAAGTGTAATCAAAATGTTAAATTTTGCTCGGTAAAGGGAAGGGATAGGGTGTTCTAGGGTAGAGGGACGGGAAACTCGCTGGTGGATTATTCCAGTTTCTGAGCTTACTCCGTTTAAAACTTAGATGCTTATACTTACGAGCGAAGAAGCAGTGGAATAATGGTTTGTAAAACTGAAGATGAAAAAAGTGAAAAAAAAGCAGCAGATCAACGTCTGCTGCTTTCAACAATCTTTAAGTTTGCTTATTCGGCTTGCTGTTTTAAATTAGCTTGTTGCTGAACTTTGTAAACTTTGCCCGCATTGAAACGCTCAAGGTAGTCTGCAAGGTCACGCTTCACTTCTGGTACTAGGATGTATAGACCAACAATGTTCACGAGTGCCATTGCGAAGATCATCGCATCAGAGAAGTCGATCACTGGACCAAGGTTCATTGCTGCGCCAATTACTACAAACACACAGAATTTTACTTTAAAGATAAGCTCTGCTGTTTTACTCTCACCGAATAGGTAAGTCCAGGCTTTTAGACCGTAGTAAGACCAAGAGATCATCGTAGAGAAGGCAAACAATACAACAGCAATTGCTAGGATGTATGGGAACCAGCTAATCGCACTACCGAATGCCGCAGAAGTAAGTTCTACACCTGCTAAGCCTGTATCAGTATCTAGATGACCGGTAATGATGATAACAAGAGCTGTCATTGTACAGATAACGACAGTGTCAATGAACGGTTCTAGTAGAGATACAAAACCTTCTGACATTGGTTCTTTGGTTTTTACTGCTGAGTGAGCAATTGCCGCTGAACCTACACCGGCTTCGTTCGAGAAAGCTGCTCGTTTGAAACCTTGAATAAGTACACCAATCACACCACCAGCAATACCTTCGCCAGTAAACGCACCATTGAAGATCGCACCGAATGCATCGTCAATTCGATCGTAGTTCATTGCAATGATGATAACTGCAGCGCCGACGTAGATAGTTGCCATGAAAGGAACAACTTTCTCAGTCACTTTCGCAATAGACTTAATGCCGCCAATGATAACAATACCAACGATTACTGCTAGGATCAGACCGAACAACCAACCTTTATCTGCGAAGAACGAAGCATCACCGCCCGTCACGCCAACAACTTGTTTGAACGCTTGGTTCGCTTGGAACATGTTACCGCCGCCCAATGCACCGCCAATGGCGAATACAGAGAACAGAACTGCGAGAGTACGACCAAGTGCCGCATTACCACGCTGTGCTAGACCTTTGCTTAGGTAGTACATTGGACCACCAGAAACAGAGCCATCAGGGTTAGTGTTACGGTATTTTACACCCAATGCACATTCAACGAACTTACTGGACATACCTAATAGACCAGCAAGGATCATCCAGAATGTTGCGCCGGCACCACCGATAGATACAGCGACAGCAACACCTGCGATGTTACCTAAGCCTACCGTACCGGAAAGGGCAGTCGTTAGGGCTTGGAAGTGAGAAACCTCGCCATCTTCCTTTGCTTTCGGATCAGAGAATTTACCGGATACCAATTGAACCGCGTGCTTAAAGCCGCGAACGTTAATGAAGCCCAAGTAAAAGGTAAAGAAAGTTGCCGCAACAACTAACCAAAGAACGATCCACGGCACCTGTACGTCAGTAAAAGGGAACGGAATGGTCGAAAAGATCATCCCTACAAAAGGGTTAACGATAGGTGCAACGACTTCGTTGATTTTGTCATCCAAATTGGATGCTGCAGTGCTACCTGCGAATAGACTTGCCAATATGGCCAGCGAAATACGCTTTGTCATACTTTTCCTGCCTGTAAATAGAGTTTTATATTAGTAATATTTATATTAAGTTGTGTTTTGTTACATTTTTGTAACCTTGGCTATTATTCATTTTATAAATACCTAAGCAACATCTTTGACGGAAAATATGATCTAGCGAACAATTCTAATTTTCGCTAGTTGATCGATTAAATGTTGGTTTGATTAACTAATAAATTGCTGAAAGTTGGTATTTAAGTCTTAAGGTTGGGTGGTTGTTTGGGCTTAAATGTTGTTCTGTTCAGTTGTAGATAAAACCGCTTGACTACAAATTAAGCAAATAAATAGGCATGGATGCTCTAGATTAACAGACAAAGATATTGTTACTGTTGCGTATTAACAACGTAGAGTATGCTATTTCTTAACGTGTTAACCATGGCAAGGATGGGCATTTGGGTATTTCTCATTTTGTAGGAATTAACCTAATAAAAAACATGAACTTAACACAGTTAGCTTTATGTAAAATGTACTAGTGAGCTGTAGACCTGAAAAGATTCAGGAGTATTATTTGCGACCATCAAATAATGATGGTGGTAATTATGAAAGCAAACGTTCTAAAAGTGGCAATCGTTGCAGGTTTAGGTCTGACTTCTTTAACAGGTTGTATGGGTCAAATGGCAACAACAGGCTTAGTATCAAAGTTCAACTTAGAAATCGTTGATAACCGTTACGGTCGTGAAGGGATGTTCCTACTTCTTTCTCCTGTGTACGGTATTGCAGGTGCGGCGGATTTATTTGTAATCAACGCGATTGAATTCTGGACTGGTACAAACCCACTTTCAGGCAAATCTCCAGCTGTAGTTGATACTCCAACTAAGAACTACATCAAAGTAAACGATAGCCTAGATAGCTCACTAAAAGATGTACCGCTATCTAACAACTCTAACGTTGAGCATGCAACCATGCAGCAAATCGATGAAAACACGATGCAAATGGACATTACTTACATTGATGGTACGCAAAAAGTACTACGCGGTGAGAAGGCTGAAAACAGCGTTGCGTTTTACTTAAATGATGAATACGTAACAACAGTATCAAACGATGAGCTGTCAAACTACGTAGCAACAACTCACATCTAATTGCTTAAGGCCTTTATGCGCAATGTTTAAGGGCCTTTATTTTTATCCGCATACTCTGATTCCTTCATACCCATAATTCACACAGCTCTTCCTAAAATTAGCCTTTGTTACTGTCATGGCTAAACTTATAACTAAAGTTTAGAAAACGTGAATAACAACTGTTTTACATAATTGTAATAGCAGTTATATTGGTGCCGAGCTAAATATTAGGAGTTAGATGGATGAAACTCACGATATCAGGGAAGTTGCAGCTAAGCTTTCTGTCACTTGCAGTACTTTTTATCGTTTCCGCATTTTTTATTTTTCGTAGTGTTAATACTGTAGAGACACAGACAACATCGCTACTTGATAGGGATCTCCCTACGGTTGATGCTGGCCGCACACTTCAGCAATCTGTTCATGCAACGGTTTCTTCGTTAAGAGCATACATGCTTCTCGGAGGGGAAGAGTCACTAAGACAAGCACAGCAAGATGATTTAACGAATGCTGTAGACCGAGTAGAAATCTTACTTCTTTCTCTTGAAGAGTTGATTGATGAACAAAGCTATCAAGAACTGCTGACAAAGTGGGGCGCGGTAACAAGTTCCTTGTCTGAAATATCGGAATTAAGTCATAGCGACGAAAACTTACCTGCTCATGCTCTCTTTATTAATGAAGCTGCACCAATAGCGGAAGTGGCTTTAGACCAGCTACAAGGGTTGATCAATGATGAAGCCGGTAACTCGGAAGGTGGAGAGCGTAAACGCCTGTTTCGACTTTACGCTGATAGTTACACATCATTAGCGAATGCCCTTTCTTCAATGCGTGACTTTCTTCTTTATGGTAAGCAAGAGCACCTTGATAAATATAACGACTTCTTGAAAGCTCATGCCAAACCAGTCGCTGAGATTGATTCTAAAGTCGAATTACTCTCAAGCAGTGATCAAGGGCTATGGTCATTATTTAAAGAGATGCAGCAACTCTATTTTCCACTGGCTGAACAAGTAATTGCGCTTCGTAAGGCGCCAGACTGGAACCTATCTAACCAGAAAATGGCTAATGAGCTTGTACCTGCCGTAGAGTCACTGAATGCAAGTTTGGAATCAATCATAAGCAAGCAGCAAGCGCAGGCTGATAATTCGGGACAAGGCATTTTTCAGTCGGTGGCCAATGTCTTACAACTTCTGATTGCCTCTATTGCTATCGTAGTGGTTGTCGCTGTTTCGACAGCACACTTTATGGGTAAGAGTATTGGTCGTCGAGTTTCCGTAATTTCAAAGCGAGCAGAGTCGATTGCAGATGGCGATGTTTCACAGCCAGCCCTCAATGTAGAAGGTAGTGATGAATTAGCAAGTTTGACTCAATCTATCAACAAAATGAATGATGAGCTGGCGAACATTGTAAAAGGGGTGACGACTAAAGCTAACACGGTAAGCGAGAGCATGAGTGAGTTACTTAATGCCAACGCGCGTACAGTGACTCAAGTTGATAGCCAAAAAACGACCATGGACTTGGTTGGTCAACAGGTAAGTGATGTCAGCCAGTCAGCAACGGACACTGCTCATCAAGCAGAGCAGTCTGTGAGTAATCTAGCTGAGTCGAAAGCACAAATAGAAGCAGGCTCACTAGCACTCGATCTCAACAAAACTACGATTGGTTCCTTGCACAGTACGATTGGAAAAGCGAGCGTTCAAGTTGACGCACTGAGTAAAGAAAGTGAAGCGATTGGGCGTGTCACTGAAGTAATAGAAGGTCTTGCTGAACAGACCAACTTGTTGGCGTTAAATGCCGCTATTGAAGCCGCTCGCGCCGGAGAATATGGTCGTGGCTTCGCTGTTGTTGCTGATGAAGTACGCATGCTCGCAACCCGAACAACGGAATCAACAACGGAAATCAACAACATCGTTAATGCGATTCAGGCTTCAACCAAAGCTGTCGTTAATGAAATAGAGAAAAGCAAAGCGCTGGCTGAAGAAGGGGCAGAACATACAGAGAAAGCTCATGGTACGTTGAGTTCGACCACTCAACAGATTGAAGCTCTTAATCAGCAAATGCAAGACCTACTCAGCTCTGCTCAGCAACAATCTTACGCGACGGACGAGATTCAGTCATTAATGGGTCAAGTGATTTCATCGGTAGAAGGCGTTGCTGAAATTTCGAATTCCTCGGCACAAATATCTAGCCAAGTACGTGGTCAGGTAGAGGAGCTAAATGGCGAAATGGCACAATTTAAAACAAGTTAGAGAGTGTTCCAGCATCATAATTCTTGATAGGGGTTTCATATCCAATTCGAACAACGCTTAGTGACTGATATATAAGCTATATCTATTAAAAACTATAAAAGCTCAAGGTTTCTATCTTGAGCTTAATTGTTTCTAGTGTATGAAGATACTCAGGCAAAGTGACGATAAGAGCAGCATACTCACACTAAATTGATGCTTAGTTCGCCACTTAGAGCAATTAACGAAGAAAAGGCTTTTCTTTTCAGTCAGATGTGGCATATTGAATTGGTCTTCACGATGATGCGTGCATCGTATAATGGCTATTACCTCAGCCTTCCAAGCTGATGATGCGGGTTCGATTCCCGCTGCACGCTCCAATACTTAGACCACAAAAAGCGTACTTCGTATAATGGCTATTACCTCAGCCTTCCAAGCTGATGATACGGGTTCGATTCCCGTAGTACGCTCCAATCCTTCTTATTAGCTTCAAAACAACCATATAACGCGCTTAATTGCGTGACTTTTTGTATCTATCTGAAACGTATATGTTTGGTCATCACACAACCGTTGTGAGCGCTACTTCATCTAGAAGTATGTGTGACAGGTCGTTAAGTACATTGCCACACAATATCTCTTTAGTTATGTCTGTTTAAGCCATCGCCATGTTGGTCGCCATTGCCAGTAGTAAAACCGCAAAAAGTTTTTTAATTGTTGAAACGGGCAGGGCTTGGGTTGCTTTCGCGCCTAGTGGGGCAGTAAACCAAGAGGTGCTGACGATGCCAAATAGTGCCGGAAGATAAACAAATCCAGCGAATCCATCCGATAGATTGTAGTGACCGCTTCCAGAGCTGATATATCCAATTGAGCCAAATAGTGCGATGACAATACCGCATGCAGACGCGCAACCAATCGCCTTTTTCATATCAATCGAGAAGAACGTAAGTAAAGGAACTAACAACGCTCCTCCGCCGATCCCTATCATGGCAGAGAGCCCACCTGTAATGGTCGTTAATACAGTCAATAGACCTTTGTTTGGCATTTTTCGTTCTGGCTCCGTGTCACTCTTAGTGCTGCTAAAAAACAGCTTTAATGCAATAAGTACGACACTGACAGCAAATACAGTTCGAACAACTTGTTCTGGTAATAGCGCTGCCATAAAACCACTTACTAAGGCACCTAGTGCAACGCCTGTCATTATCCAAGGTGCGAGCTCCCATGGTACGTTGCCTTTTTTATGGTGTGCTATTGCTGAAGACGTAGATGTGAACAGTATCGATGCCAGCGAGGTAGCAATCGCAGCGATGACGACTTGCTCTGATGGCAATACTTCAAATTGGAGCAATATGATGCTCAGAATTGGAACAATAACCAATCCTCCACCTATCCCTAATAATCCTGCTAAAAAACCCACACCACTGCCTAATAAAGCGCAGTATAAAACCAATAATAGCAACTCAGTCACTCCATTTACCTCTCACTATAGATAGGGATATTCCCTTATTAATGTATTTATATTGTCTTACGCCCATTAATATAACTTCTTAAAAAATAATGAAACATGAATATTTCTCATGTTGATTGTGAAAGAAAACCATTGTTGTTCTGACAATGAATCAAGCTATAAATATGTCTCTACTCTGTGACCACGATGTTCCAACGGCTATTTGACTGTTTCTATCTAAGAACTGAAAGTCGAGAAGTGGCAACTGGGAAAGCAAAAATAACGAATAAGCCTGGGAAAGAGTAAGAGAAAAATTCAGCTTTCATCTAAGGATATAGGATACAAGATCAACATGGCTAACGACTTCACTTTTACAATCAAGAGCATTCGTCTCGATGAGAATTATCATCCATCAAACAGTACTCGAATCACGACTAACTTTGCTAATTTAGCGAGAGGTGAGAGTCGTCAATCGAACCTACGTAACGCCCTTAAGATGATTGACAATAATTTTAACGCTCTAGCACATTGGGATAACCCAAATGGCAATCGTTACTCTGTCGAGCTAGAGATAGTGTCAGTTGATATGGACATTGAAACGGGCGGCGAAAGCTTTCCATCAATTGAAGTATTGAAAACTTATATCGTTGATAATAAAACGAACGAGCGAATTGAAGGTATAGTCGGAAATAACTTCTCTTCGTATGTCCGTGATTATGATTTTAGTGTTCGCCTGTTAGATCATAATAAAGGCAAACCACAATTTTCGATTCCAGAAGATTTTGGTGAGTTACATGGAAAACTATTTAAACACTTTGTCAATTCGGAAGAATACAAGCAGAACTTTAAAAAGCCACCGGTTATATGTTTAAGTGTTTCAGATAATAAGACTTACCATCGAACTGAAAACCAACATCCTGTTTTAGGTTACGAATATGAGCCGAATGAATCATCGCTAACTGAACAATATTTCCAAAAAATGGGCTTACAGGTTCGTTACTTTATGCCGCCGAATAGTGTTGCCCCATTCGCTTTCTATTTCTTCGGTGACTTATTGAATGATTACACTAACTTGGAGTTGATCAGTACGATCAGTACGATGGAAACCTTCCAAAAAATCTACCGCCCTGAGATTTACAATGCCAATGCGGTAGCTGGAAAGTCTTACCAACCAAGCCTTAAGAACAGTGACCATTCTCTCACACAGATTGTTTATGACCGAGAAGAGCGTAGTCGTTTGGCGATTGAGCAAGGTAAATTTGCTGAAGAGAACTTTATTAAACCGTACCAAACTGTCTTGAATCAATGGGCAGAAAACTACGCCTAGAAGTCACCAAGGAAGAATGATTATGAAAACACTATTACCGACTTCGACGGCAGGTAGTCTGCCAAAACCATCTTGGTTAGCAGAACCAGAAACACTATGGTCACCTTGGAAACTCGAAGGTGAAGAACTGATTGATGGCAAGCACGATGCTCTGCGTGTGTCACTGCAAGAACAACAGAAAGCGGGCGTTGATATCGTTAGTGACGGTGAGCAAACGCGTCAGCACTTTGTCACGACTTTTATTGAACATTTGAGCGGCGTTGATTTTGAAAATCGCAAGACGGTGACAATTCGCAATCGTTATGAGGCAAGTGTTCCAACGGTTGTTGGCCCAGTAAGTCGTCAAAAACCAGTGTTTGTTGAAGATGCTAAGTTTCTACGCCAACAGACGGACAAGCCAATTAAGTGGGCATTACCAGGTCCTATGACAATGATCGATACGCTTTATGATGATCATTACCAAAGCCGTGAAAAGCTAGCTTGGGAGTTTGCTAAGATCCTCAATCAAGAAGCTAAAGAGCTTGAAGCTGCGGGTGTTGATATCATCCAATTTGATGAACCTGCATTCAATGTATTTTTTGACGACGTAAATGATTGGGGCATTGCTTGTTTAGAGCGAGCGATTGAAGGGCTTAAGTGCGAAACAGCAATCCACATTTGTTACGGTTATGGCATTAAAGCGAACACGGACTGGAAAAAAACGTTAGGTACAGAGTGGCGCCAATACGAAGAAGTATTTCCAAAGCTGCAGAAATCGAATATCGACATCATTTCTCTTGAGTGTCATAACTCTCGCGTTCCAATTGAGTTACTGGAACTTGTGCGCGGCAAAAAGGTGATGGTGGGTGCGATAGATGTCGCGACTGACACCATTGAAACCCCAGAAGAGGTCGCTGAGACACTTCGCAAAGCGCTAGAATTTGTCGATGCGGATAAACTTTACCCATGTACCAACTGTGGTATGGCCCCTCTAGCAAGAGACGTCGCCTCTGCGAAACTGAATGCGCTAAGTGCGGGTGCAGAGATCGTTCGAAGAGAGCTTTCAAACTAATTTCATCGCTTAAATAGATATAGAATAGGGTTACTTACTTAGCTTGTTTGGTACAAAGTTAAATGAGTAACCTTTAACTATTATCTTAAGAGAAACCGCTTAGATGTTTTGATTACCAACAAACTGTTTTACTTCTAATATTTTTTCTAAATCCACACCAGTCTCTATTCCAAGCCCCTGACACAAATATAGTACATCTTCAGTGGCGACATTTCCTGATGCGCCTTTTGCATATGGGCAGCCACCGAGTCCTCCGACACTTGAATCGATAACCGAGATCCCTATTAACAACGCTTGATAGATATTGGCGATTGCTTGACCATAGGTGTCGTGAAAGTGAACTGCAATATGTTCTTTGTTAGTGATGGTGAGAACCGCATCTAGCATGGTGGCGACTCTTAGTGGCGTGCCTGTCCCTATGGTGTCGCCCAGCGAAATTTCATAACAGCCGATATCAAGCATTTGCTTAGCAATATCTGCGACAGTATGTGGGTTTGTTGAACCATCGTAGGGGCAGTCTACCACGCAAGAGAGGTAGCCTCTTACTGGAATGTTGTGTCTGGTTGCGAGTTCGATGACCGGCTTGAATCGGTCTAAGCTCTCCGAGATCGAGCAATTGATATTTCGTTGGCAAAAGCTCTCAGAAGCAGAGGTAAACACCGCGATTTCATCGACGTTACCTTCGATCGCTTGTTCTAGTCCTTGGACGTTTGGCGTTAGGGCAGAGTAGGTGATAGCAGGTTGGCGCTGTATACGTTGAAATACTTGGCCGGAATTGGCCATTTGTGGAATTTTTTTGGCGGAGACAAACGCACCTGCCTCAATATGAGTAAGTCCAGTTTGCGATAGCTGATTGATAAGCTCTACTTTTACCTCTAGTGGCACTGCTTTTTCGTTTTGAAGGCCATCGCGAGGGCCGACTTCAACGATCTTAATCGACTTAGGTAAGGAAGAGAAAAAGGCATTAGAGTAGCTTTTGTCCATAGCGTAGCCTGCTTAAATCCAGTTGGGGGATCGTTTATCGAGAAACGCACTCAATCCCTCTTGGCCTTCATCAGAGACTCTAACCTCGGCGATTAGTTCACTGGTATAGCGCTTTAACGGGCCATCGACAACCACTTGCTCGCATCTTGCGCACAGTCGTTTACTGGTTGCCAGCGCATGTGGGGCGAGAGTTAATGTATTGGCTATCCACGCTGCTACGATTTGTTCACTTTGACTTTGGTCGATTACTTGATGGATAAGATCTAAATCAAGAGCACGTTCTGCATTAATCACCTCAGCACTGAGCATATATCGCCGTGTATGACGAACGCCTATTGCGCGGATAACGTAAGGGGCGATGGTGGCAGGGACTAGCCCGAGCTTAACCTCACTCAAACAAAATTTGGCATTGTCATGTGCGATGACCATATCGCAACAACAAATAAGACCCAGAGCACCGCCAAAAGCGCATCCGTTAACTATGGCTAAGGTGGGATGCGGAAAGGTATCGAGCTTTTCTAGAAGTGTCGCTAGTTGGTACGCATCGTGTTGGTTATCTTCTTTGTTTTTGTTGACCATAGAACGCATCCAGTTGATATCAGCACCAGATGAGAAGTGCTTGCCTTCACCGGTGAGAATCAGCCCGCGAATGTTTGCGTATGAAGAGAGAGTCTCTAGTGTCGCGACGAGCTCAGAAATCGTTTTATCGTTAAAGGCATTGGCTACGTTAGGGCGACTAAGGCGCACGTGAGCCATGCCATTAGAATCTATGTGGTAGTGGATGGTTTCAGCATCAGAAGATAACATGGTAATCACCTACATTCTAAATATGCCGAACTTACTCTCGGCAACTGGAGCATTAAGAGAAATTTTCAGTGCGTAAGACAATACATTGCGGGTTTCTTTGGGATCGATGATGCCGTCATCCCAAAGCCGAGCGCTAGCGTAATAAGGGTGACCTTGTGTGTTATACAAATCCAAGATTTCTTGTTTAAATTCCTGTTGGTGTTGTTCTTGCCAATCTTGACCTTGGCGTTGCATCACCTGGCTTTTGACTTGAGTAAGAACACCCGCAGCTTGTTCCCCACCCATCACTGAAATACGAGCGTTAGGCCACATCCACATCATCGTTGGATCGTAGGCTCGCCCGCACATCCCATAGTTTCCTGCTCCATAAGAGCCACCAATAATGATGGTGAATTTAGGCACGTCAGCGCAGGCTACGGCCATCACAAGTTTTGCCCCACTTTTGGCAATGCCGCCTTCTTCATACTTCTTACCAACCATAAAGCCAGTGATATTTTGCAAAAAGAGTAAAGGGACTTTTCGTGTAGCGCATAGCTCAATAAAGTGAGCGCCTTTTTGTGCTGACTCTGAGAACAAAATTCCGTTGTTGGCAACAATACCGATGAGCTGGCCAGCGATACGAGCAAAGCCACAAACGAGGGTTGCACCAAATAGGGCTTTAAATTCATCAAATTCTGAATCATCGACAATGCGAGCGATGATCTCTCTTACATCAAACGATAAGCGTAGGTCTGAATTCACGATGCCATACAGCTCTGTAGCGTCATAATGAGGGGTTAAGCCGCTATCTGCGCTACTAGATACATTAGAGCTAAGTGGTGTAACGTTGGTGTTAGATACCGCTTCTCTCGCTATCTCTAACGCATGAACTTCATTTTGAGCGTAATAGTCCGCTACCCCTGATTTACGGCAGTGAACATCGGCACCGCCGAGCTCTTCGTCTGTGACAACTTCACCAGTTGCGGCTTTAACTAAAGGCGGGCCAGCAAGAAAGATCGTCCCTTGCTGCTTGACGATGATAGATACATCGGCCATAGCGGGTATGTAAGCGCCACCTGCTGTACACAGGCCAAGGACAACGGCTATTTGTGGAATGCCTTGCGCTGACATGCGGGCTTGATTATAGAAAATTCGACCGAAGTGCTCTTTGTCGGGAAAAACCTCAGCTTGATGGGGGAGGTTAGCGCCACCTGAATCGACCAAATAAACACAAGGTAGCTGGCATTTTTGAGCGATTTCTTGTGCTCTTAAGTGTTTTTTTACCGTAAGGGGATAATAGGTTCCCCCTTTGACTGATGGGTCATTTGCGATCACCATGCAATCTACTTGATTGATCTTACCAATGCCCGCGACCACACCCGCGCAGGGGATCTCGTCTTCGTAGACTTTCCATGCGGCAAATTGGCCAATTTCAAGAAACGGGCTATTGTCATCTAACAGTTTTTCTATACGCTCTCGAACGGGTAATTTGCCTTTGGTGCGTTGGCGCTCAATTGCTTTAGACCCGCCACCAAGTTTGATTTTATCAATGTCAGCCTCCAGTGTAGTAACCAGTTCCGACATGGCAGCGCTGTTCTTTTGGTAGAGTTCTGATTCAGGCTTAATCTTAGTTTTGATTATAGGCATGGGGCATCCTTATCTTGACTCTTCAAACAGTTCGCGTCCGATCAGCATTCGACGGATCTCAGAAGTACCTGCGCCGATTTCGTAAAGCTTGGCGTCACGCAGCAGTCGACCAGCCGGGAACTCGTTGATGTAGCCATTGCCACCAAGCAATTGAATCGCATCTAATGCGAGTTGTGTCGCGAGTTCAGCGCAATAAAGAATGACGCCAGCGGCATCTTTGCGTGTGGTTTGTTGGTTGTCGCAGGCTTTGGCGACAGTATACAGATAGGCGCGGGCAGCATTAGTTCGGGTATACATATCCGCCACTTTTGCTTGTACAAGCTGGAACTCACCGATGGAGCGACCAAATTGTTTGCGGTCATGGATATAAGGAATGACAAGATCCAAACATGCTTGCATGATTCCAAGTGGGCCAGCAGCAAGAACAACACGCTCGTAGTCGAGGCCACTCATTAGTACCTTAACGCCTTGGTTTAACTCACCTAAAACGTTTTCTTTTGGTACTGGGCAGTTGTCGAATACCAATTCGCACGTGTTTGAACCACGCATACCGAGCTTGTCTAGCTTTTGAGCATGGGAAAAACCATCAAAACTCTTCTCAACGATGAAAGCCGTAATACCGTGGGAGCCTTTATCGGGTTGTGTTTTCGCATAGACAACAATTACATCGGCATCGGGGCCATTCGTGATCCACATTTTAGAACCATTGAGTAGGTAATAGTCGCCATTTAACGTTGCTTTAAGCTGCATGGATACAACATCAGAACCAGCGTTAGGTTCACTCATGGCGAGGGCGCCAATATGAGAACCATCAATGAGTTTAGGAAGATATTTTGCTCGTTGGGCATCGTCGCCGTTTCGAAAGATTTGGTTTACACAAAGATTGGAGTGAGCACCATAACTTAATGCTACTGAGGCGGAAGCTCGGCTAATTTCTTCCATCGCTATCACATGGGCCAGGTACCCCATGTTTGCGCCGCCATACTGTTCATCAACGGTGACACCTAACAGGCCCATCGCTCCAAACATTGGCCAAAGCTGATTTGGGAACGCATTGTCTTGATCAATTTCACTCGCGAGTGGCGCGATGTTTTGCTGAGCAAAGCCTTGTACATGTTCACGCAGTAAACTGAGTTCTTCATCTAGCCCGAAATTGAGCGAGGAGTATTGGGATAACATAATGCCTCCGAGTTATCGGCGATGACAATAAAATCGAAGACATACAGTTGGGAAATTCTAACTCGCTTTTCGAGTCTCTAGCGCTTGTTCACAACGAGTTCTAGCCACTTTTAAATCGTCTAGCATACTCTCAATGTCTTCCATCTGGCGCATCAATAGCGCTTCCTTTTCATCAATGATTTTCAGCATTTCAGTCAGCTGAGTTTCTCCTTGATGCGTATCGTACAGTTCAAACAGCTCACGTATTTCAGCGAGAGAAAAGCCAAGTCGTTTGCCTCTAAGGATCAGCTTAAGGCGCGTCTTATCACGACGGTTATAGATGCGCATACTGCCTTTACGTTCTGGTTGAATTAGCCCCTCATCTTCGTAAAAGCGGATGCTACGGGTCGTAATGTCAAATTCTTTGGCGAGGTCGCTAATCTTGTACTTGTCCACTGATTGATGATTCCTTTTTCTTGGGCAATAAGGTTTAAAGTCACGATGAATTAATCTTTGTTTCAAAGTTGACGTTTACGTAAATGTTAGTGCTATGCTTACGTAAACGTCAAGAAATTATATCTGGCCTTAATCAATGCTCGAAGTAATGAATGGACTTTGTAGAGGGACTGCTTGATTGAGTAACGCGATGTCAAAGAGGACGGCGCATGGAACAACAAGAAATATGGATAGTTGCAGCAAAACGCACCCCTTTGGGTAAATTCCAAGGTGCGTTTTCAAAGCGAAGTGCGCCTCAATTAGGTGCTGTTGCCATACAAGCTGCTTTGGAGAGTAGCAAGCTTGCGGCTGATTTGATTGATGAAGTCTTTATCGGGTGCGTACTCCCTGCTGGCTGTGGTCAAGCGCCGGCAAGACAAGCAGCATTAAGTGCAGGGATTGATACTAGTGTTCCTTGCACGACGGTCAATAAAGTGTGTGGCTCCGGGATGAAAGCGGTGATGTTGGCTCACGATATGATCAAAGCCGGCTCTATACAGTGTGCAGTAGCTGGAGGCATGGAGAGTATGACTAATGCTCCATATCTGCTGAAAGAATCACGAAGTGGCATGCGAATGGGGCATAAAACCACATTCGACCATATGTTTCTAGATGGATTACAGGATGCTTACGAAGGTGAGTTGATGGGAGTGTATGGTCAAAGAGTGGCTAACCAACTTGGTTTTAGTCGCGAGAATATGGATGAATGGGCGGCATTGTCGGTTCAACGCGCGTTATCAGCTCACCGACAGAAACTCTTTGAAACTGAAATTGTCCCGGTTGAACTCGACAGTGGTGAAAGCCTAGATTGCGACGAACTTCCACCCTCAATTAACTTAAACAAGATACCTCAGTTGAAGCCTGCTTTTGCTCGCGACGGGACGATCACGGCTGCCAACTCTAGTGCAATTTCAGATGGCGCATCTGCGTTGATTGTTATTGATTCTGCACTGGCCAAGAAACAAGACCTAAACCCATTAGCGGTGATTAAAGCCCATGCGACACATGCACGTAAACCGTCTGAGTTTACGGTTGCTCCTGTTTATGCCATTCAGAAATTATTGGCAGAACTCGATTGGGAGGTTAACGATGTCGATTTGTGGGAAATAAACGAGGCTTTTGCGGTGGTGACACAGATCGCCGTGAAAGAGCTTGGTATTGACCCCAATACGGTCAATGTAAAAGGTGGATCTTGTGCATTAGGGCATCCTATTGGAGCGAGCGGAGCACGGATTTTGACAACGCTTATTTATGCTTTACGACAATTGCAATCAATGGGTGTAAATGGTGATGCCTCGAATCGAAAAGTGATGAGAGGCGTTGCTGCTATCTGTATTGGGGGCGGGGAAGCGACTGCGATAGGCATTGAAATCCCCTTGTAAACTTAACAGCCCTAGTCAACGGTAAGGAAATCACAATGACACAACTTGTCCCTTTATTTATTGGTGGTGAGCTCTATCAATCAAATAGTGATGAATGGTTAGAAGTAACCAATCCCGCCAACAATGCCGTGATCGCTGAGCTTCCATGTGCAACCAGCCATGAAATGGAAAAAGCGATTCAAAGTGCACAAGAGACATTTCTAACATGGAAAGAGGTTCCGGTCTCCGAACGTGCGCGACTTATGCTCCGTTTTCAGCACCTTTTAAAAGAACATCACGACGAGCTTGCAGAGATTCTCTCTAAAGAAACCGGTAAGACGACCGTGGATGCTAAAGGAGATGTCTGGCGAGGAATTGAAGTGGTTGAGCAAGCGGCTAATATCGCCAGTAATATGATGGGTGAAACCGTCGAAAATGTCGCAACGGATATTGATAGTTACTCGCTGATTCAACCACTGGGTGTATGTTGCGGAATTACGCCATTCAATTTCCCTGCGATGATTCCACTGTGGATGTTCCCACTTGCGATTGCAGCAGGCAATACCTTTGTTCTCAAACCTTCCGAACAAGTCCCTTTAATAGCAATGCGGTTAGCTGAGTTGTTTGAGCAAGCAGGGGCGCCAAAAGGCATATTACAGATAATCCACGGTGGTAAAGATCAAGTGGACTATTTATTGGCGGATCCAACAATTAAAGCGATGTCATTTGTGGGCTCAGTACCTGTTGCTCAATATATTTATCAAACCGGCACTTCATACAACAAACGAGTTCAAGCGTTTGCAGGGGCCAAAAATCATATGGTGGTTATGCCAGACGCTAACAAAGAGCAGGTGTTGAGCAACTTGGTCGGATCTTCAATTGGTGCGGCGGGGCAACGCTGCATGGCAATATCCGTCGCGGTGTTTGTTGGCAACTCAAAAGAGTGGATAGACGACTTGGCCAAAGAAATGTCAAAGGTCACGCCTGGTGCTTGGAACGATGATAAAGCAGGTTACGGTCCTCTGATTAGCAAACAAGCGAAAGCGAGGGTACAAGCGCTGATTGATGAAGGAAAAGCGCAAGGGGCGGTATGTAAACTTGATGGCAGTAATTGTCAGGTTGATGGATTGCCTGATGGTAATTGGCTAGGTCCGACACTTTTTAGTGGTGTAACAGCCGACATGTCGATCTATCAACAGGAAATCTTTGGTCCGGTTTTAGTCTGCCTAGAAGTGGATACACTCGAAGAGGCAATCACACTCATCAACAATAATCCTTATGGTAACGGTACTTCAATTTTTACCGCCAGTGGTGCTGCTGCACGTAAATATCAACATGAAATCCAAGTCGGTCAGGTTGGAATAAATGTGCCAATTCCTGTGCCTCTACCATTCTTTTCATTTACTGGCTGGCGCGGCAGTTTCTATGGTGATTTGCATGCTTATGGTAAGCAAGCGGTTCGGTTCTATACCGAGACAAAAACAGTCACTGCACGTTGGTTTGATGATGACATTCCAACAGGCCCTAACATGACGATTCAGCTTCGATAAGGAGGTGCTATGGACTTCGAACTTAATGAGGACCAACGGATGTTTGCTGATACTGCGGCTCAATTTTCGAAAGATAAATTGATGCCGATGGCAGAAGAGTGGGATCAGCAGCAGATCTTTCCTAAAGATGTGATTCGTCAAGCAGGAGAGCTCGGTTTCTTAAGTCTCTATACGCCTGAATCAGAAGGAGGTCTTGGGCTATCTCGTTTAGATGCTTCCATCGTATTTGAGCAATTAGCTAAGGGATGCACGTCAACCACAGCCTTCATGACGATTCATAATATGGTGACTTGGATGGTGGCAAGTTTTGGTAGTGAGCATGTTAAGCAGAGCTATTGCGATAAGCTGATTTCTGGTGAGTGGTTGGGATCTTATTGCCTTACGGAGCCAAACGCTGGGTCTGATGCTGCGGCGCTAACCACAACCGCCCAGCGAGTCGAAGAGGGGTATCGACTCAACGGCTCAAAAGTGTTTATTTCTGGTGCAGGTGATACGGAGTTATTAGTTGTCATGGCACGTACAGGTACTGAGGGGGCAAAAGGTATTTCAGCCTTTGTCGTACCAGCGGATACCAAAGGCATAAGTTACGGTCGTAAAGAGCCCAAAATGGGGTGGAATTCTCAGCCAACTCGCAGCATCAGTTTTGATAATGTTTTGATTCCTCATGAGAACTTGCTAGGTAGTGAAGGCCAAGGTTTTGTATTTGCGATGAAAGGTCTGGATGGCGGGCGAATTAATATCGCGACTTGCTCGTTAGGGACGGCGCAGCAAGCCTTGGAGCACGCAACACAATACCTCAAAGAGCGAAAGCAGTTTGGGCAACCCATCGCTCAGTTTCAAGCACTGCAATTTACGCTCGCTGATATGGCAACAGAATTAGTGGCGGCAAGACAGATGATTAGGCTAGCGGCCACTAAATTAGATAGTGGTGACCCAGAAGCGACCACCTACTGCGCGATGGCAAAACGGTTTGCCACAGATGTTGGCTTTAAGGTGTGTGACCAAGCATTACAGCTGTATGGCGGCTATGGTTATATCAAGGAATATCCAATGGAAAGGTATTTCCGAGATGTACGTGTTCATCAAATTCTGGAAGGTACTAACGAGATTATGCGAGTCATCATTGCTAGACGACTACTTGCCGAAGGGGCACAAATTCTATAGAGGAAAGGACTATGACACAGCCTGAAAATATGCCATTACAACATGAGATAGATGGCCATGTTGCCGTGATCACTATGAATAATCCTCCGGCCAATACTTGGACTAAGCAAAGCCTCAATGACCTAAAACAATTGGTACATGTACTGAATCATAACGCTGATGTTTATGCTTTGGTGATAACCGGGAACGGAGAAAAGTTCTTCTCTGCGGGGGCGGATCTAAAGCTGTTTTCTTCAGGAGAAAAGTCAATCGCCTGGGATATGGCGCGTGCGTTTGGGGAAGCATTTGAAGCACTTTCTTCTTTTAGAGGCGTGTCCATCGCTGCAATCAACGGCTATGCGATGGGAGGCGGTTTAGAAGTAGCACTTGCTTGCGACATACGAATCGCCGAAGAGCAAGCCATCATGGCATTACCAGAAGCCAAGGTCGGATTATTGCCTTGTGCTGGTGGTACTCAAAACCTCACAGCTCTGGTTGGTGAAGGTTGGGCGAAGCGAATTATATTGTGTGGAGAGCAAGTAGACGCGAATAAAGCCCTGCAACTTCGCCTTATTGAGGAAGTCGTTGAGAAAGGACAGGCTCTTAACACCGCAGTATCGCTTGCGAGAAGTGTTGGCAACCAATCTCCTTCGTCGGTTACTGCATGTAAGACTTTGATTCAAAACGGTCGAACAGGTTCAATTGCGAATGGCTTGGTGAAAGAGCGCGAGCTATTTATGGACTTGTTTGATACTGAAGGTCAGAAAGAAGGGGTGAATGCCTTCCTTGAAAAACGTCAGCCTAATTGGAGCAACAAATAGCTCAAAGGAGTAAGCGATATGAGTGATACCGTTCATTTTGTTGAACTGCCTTGTAGCGGTAGCCCATATAAAATTGGCGTCGTGACACTTCATAATGAAGCGTCTTTAAACGCACTGACATTCGATATGTTAGTGAGCTTAAAGGCCCAGTTGGAAAAGTGGCATGAAGATGACGATATTGTCTGTGTAGTACTTGATGGGGCGGGAGAAAAAGCATTCTGTGCTGGTGGCGATGTACGTACGATGTATAACGTCATGCGAGACTCAAGTGATCAGGAGATTGAGGACTTCTGCTCTATCTATTTTACGGTCGAATATCAATGTGACTATCTAATCCATACCTACTGTAAGCCAATCATAGCGTGGGGGCATGGCATTATTATAGGCGGAGGCATGGGACTGTATATGGCCTCGAGCCATAAAGTGGTTAGCCCTGACTCCAGATTGGCGATGCCTGAAATTTCAATTGGCCTTTTCCCAGATGTTGGCGCGACATGGTTTTTGAATCGGCTCGATACAGGGATTGGCATGTTTCTGGGGCTAACGGGAATCATGGTAAATGCCAGCGATGCAGTTGAGTTGCACTTAGCCGACCACCTTGTACTAAACAATCATAAAGAGAGTTTTGTTGAGCAGTTACAGGTGGCTGATTGGGATTGTGTCGATGACACCTATGAAGTCGTAACTGAATTGTTGGAAGGATTTGAAGACCATTTAAGTCAACAAAAGCCAGATTTACAGATCATGCCTTATTTCAATCATATCCAACAAGCCTGTGCGGCGGACAACGTTTTACAAGTGACAGACAACATCTTAGCACTTGGTGGTGACGCTAAGTGGTTAAGCATTGCCAAAGCGAACTTAGTATCAGGTAGCCCGATTACCGCCCATATATGCTTTAAGCAAATGACCCAATTCAATGATTTGTCATTGGCGGATTGCTTTCGCTTAGAACTCACCTTAGCCGTCAATAGTGCGCTATTAGGCGAATTTAAAGAAGGCGTGCGAGCGCGTCTAATTGATAAAGATGGTCAGCCTAATTGGAAATTTGCCAACATCTCAAAAGTTGACCCTAAAGTGATTGAACAGCTGTTTATCTCTCTTTGGGATGAAGAGTCACATCCATTGAACAAGCTGGGTCACTACTAACTCTTCAACGTTTAGCGGTGATGAACATAGAGTAAGAACCAACGAAAAGGATAACGTTATGGGAACGGTAGCATTTATTGGCTTAGGCAACATGGGCGCTCCGATGGCGCGGAATCTACTCTCAGCGGGCTTTAAGGTGAGGGTATATGACGTCGTAACCGAATTAGCTAAACAGTTAGAGTCATTTGGGGCAACGTCCTGTGCCTCGATAAAAGACGCGGTACAATATGCAGATACAGTGATTACTATGCTTCCGGCGGGCGAACATGTCAGAGCGGTATATCTAGGCGACGACGGAATATTGCAGCATGTGGGAAGTAACACGCTTTTGATTGATTCTTCAACCATTGACCCAGAAACCGCTCGTTTGGTTGGTGAAAATGCAAGTGAGAACGGAGTTAGCTTTACTGATGCTCCGGTATCTGGTGGTGTCGCTGGCGCAAAAGCAGCGACTCTTACCTTTATCGTTGGCGGAAATCAGCAAGACTTTGTGCGGGCGGAGCAGGTTCTCCAGCATATTGGCAAAAACATTTTCCATGCGGGAGAGGTTGGCTCAGGACAAATGGGCAAGATATGCAATAACCTAATGCTCGGCATTTTGATGTCTGGTACATGTGAAGCGCTCAACCTAGGTATCGACAACGGACTTGATCCGAAGGTGTTGTCTAACATCATGCTACAAAGCTCGGGGCGAAATTGGGCGTTAGAACTATACAACCCGTGTCCCGGCGTGATGGAAAACGCGCCAGCTTCAAATCAATATCAACCCGGATTCATGAGTAAACTGATGCTAAAAGATTTAGGTTTAGGTCTAGAAGCCGCGACAAAAAGTCAATCTTCTGTGCCTATGGGGTCATTAGCGAGAAACCTTTACGCATTTCACAATATGAAGGGTAACGAGGAGCTAGACTTTTCAAGCTTATTTGAGTTTTATCGAGCGCAGTCAAAACGTTAGGGAGCAGAGAATGAACTTAAAAGAGAGTGTGGTTGCCATTACAGGAGCAGGGCAAGGGTTAGGGCAGATGATGGCCATCACCTTAGCTCATGCTGGTGCTGAGTTGGCGTTAATCGATGTGAATGATGAGGCGCTACGGGTAACTCAAAATCAATGTCACATGCTGGGTGTGAAAGCTTTGACTTACAGAGCCGATGTGACGAATGAAAAGGAAGTAGAGCAACTTTTCTGTGACATTGTCACAGATTTTGGTCAGCTTGATGGTTTGGTTAATAACGCCGGTATTTTGCGCGATGGGCTGTTAGTAAAAGTCAAAGATGGACAAATATCTAAAATGCCACTAGAGCAGTTCAATGCCGTGATTGATGTTAACTTGACGGGGACCTTCTTATGCGGGCGAGAAGCGGCAGTTAAAATGATCGAAACAGATCGCCATGGCGTGATTATCAACATATCAAGTGTGGCGAGAGCAGGGAACATCGGACAAACAAATTACGCTGTATCTAAGGCCGCGGTGGCAACGCTCGCAACGACTTGGGGCAAAGAACTTGCAAAGTATGGCATTAGGGCGGCGGCAATTGCACCTGGAGTGATTGAAACGCCGATGGCTGCACAAATGAAGCCGGAAGCAATTGCTCGTCTAGAGGGAATGATTCCAGTCGGGCGAATGGGCCAAACGAGCGAAATCGCCAATACCGTTAAGTTTATCTTTGAAAATGATTACGTTAATGGCCGAGTGATCGAAATCGATGGAGGTATCAGAATGTAGTTGTAACAGTGAGCGTTACAAACACTCACTTAAGATGGTTGGACCAGATAATTTGTGACTCTCGTCGAAAAGTTTATATTTTCTGCTTACACTTATAGCACTAAGTGCATATTTGCAGTTTTAACCCAATAGGTTTTATTAAGCACACAATAATAATTTTATTAACGTTGGCTGGCGATTTTCCTCGAATAAAAATGCGAAACAGGATTTTCGCGAGGGGTTGTCGTTATGAAAATTGCAACAAAGATAGTCTTAGCATCAACACTCCTTTGTACACTAGCGGTGGTTGCTACAGGGACTATTGTGGGGTGGCGTTCTTCAGTACTGTCAGAACAAGCTCTCTATCAAAGGGCAACGAGCCAATTGATCTCAGTGAGAGAGATTAAGAAAAATGAGATTGAAAGCTACTTTAACCAAATAAGCGGTCAAGTCGTCACCACAGCGAACTCAGTTGGGGTCCAAGATGCCATCACCGCCTTTACCAACGCGTTCGATAACTACCCGGTAGAACGTGTCTCGGATAGTGACTTAATCAAACTCCGTGGCTACTATCAGTCAAGTTTTGGTGCAACTTACCGCAGTTCCAATGACGGTGCTACTGCTGGTGAACTACAAAAATACGACGGCTTATCCGAAAAAGCTAAAGCACTACAAGCTCGTTATATTGGTACCAATCCCAATCCGCTCGGTGAAAAGCATCAGTTGATGAGCGATTCACTCAACACCGATTACGACCAAGTGCATGCGACGTACCATCCTAGTATCAAACGATTTCTTGAAGAATTTGGTTATTACGATATTTTCCTAGTCAGTAATAGTGGTGATATCGTTTACTCTGTATTTAAAGAGCTTGATTACGCGACCAACTTAAATCGTGGCCCATACGCAAGCAGCGGGATCGCTAATGCTTACAAGCGTGCCATGAGCTTATCCAACAATCAGTTCCACCTAGAGGACTTTGCGCCTTATTTCCCATCTTATGAAGCAGCGGCTTCGTTTATCGCTACACCGATTAAGCAAGATGGCAAAACGCTCGGTGTGTTGATATTCCAGATGCCGGTTGACGAAATAAACCAAATAATGACGTTCGGAGAAAACTGGAGTAACGCAGGGTTGGGCCAAAGTGGTGAGACGTATCTATTAGGTCAGGATGGACTGCTGAGAAGTGAATCCCGCTTTCTTATTGAAGACCCAAATAACTATTTTTCCGCATTACAATCATCTGGTGTAAGTTCAAGTGTTATCAATCAGATAAAAGGAAAGTCGTCCGCGATAGGACGTCAGCCTGTTTCAACACCGACTTCAAAAGCGTCACTTAGAGGGCAGAGTGGCTCAGATATCATTCGTGATTACCGAGGAGTAGAAGTTCTATCGGCATATTCACCTGTCAATGTCGCGGGCCTTACTTGGGGGATTATTACTGAGATCGATAAAGAAGAAGCGCTTCAAGATCTCAATACTTTAATCAGTTCGTTAGCGATAACGGTAGTGAGTAGTATCGCAGTGGTGGTGATTGTGGCCGTACTGATCTCGTACTTCTTAGGTAATAGCATTGCTAAACCAATTAAAATCGCCAGCGAGAAGGTTCAACAGATCAGTAAGCACAATGACCTTACACAACGCTTAGAAGTGAGTGGTAAAGATGAGATGACGGATCTTGCGGTTTCCTTGAATGGATTATTTGCCCACTTGCAAGACATCATCAGTAAGTTTGCCCAAGCGACCAATAATCTTAATAGCAATACGCAAAGTATGACTGGCAATATGAACAGCACACGTGATGCAGTGTCTGACCAAAATCACCGAACAGAATCAGTTGCGACCGCGGTTAATGAAATGAGTGCCTCGATTGCAGAAGTAGCCCAATTTGCAACCCGAGCCGCTGAGTTCGTAAAAAGTGCCAATGATACTGGTAGTGAAGGGGTTCAAGTAGGACAAAACTTGGGGAATGAAATTTCACGCCTTGATGACGAAATGCAAACCGCAGTATCTGCAATTGAAAGACTGAATAACGAGACAAATTCCATCGCAGAAGTTCTTGATGTCATCCAAGGTATTGCTGAACAAACCAACCTATTAGCATTGAATGCAGCGATTGAGGCGGCGAGAGCAGGGGAACAAGGGCGAGGGTTTGCAGTCGTAGCCGATGAGGTTCGTTCGCTAGCTGGCCGAACTCAAGCTTCGACTGAAGAGATCCGAGGTAAAATCGAATCCCTTCAACGTGAAACCCAAAGCGTCTCCCACAGTATTGAAAGTGCCAATTCGACGGTTTCACAAGGGGTTGTAACTTGTGATGAAAACACTCAAATGTTAGAGCAAATTGTTTCGATGCTTGATCAACTTAACGAAATGAATGTCCAAATTGCCGCTGCAACAGAAGAGCAAAAAGCAGTAACGGATGAGATCAGCGGCAGTATTACTTCTATTGCTGATGCGTCATCCGCAGTGTCTGTGCAAGTCCAAGATGTGGACGATGTTTTACAAGGACTGTCTAGTGAGGCTGAACAATTGAACGGAGAGGTTTCGCAGTTTAAATATTAAATCATTAGCTGAGAAGGCTCTTTAATTATGAGCCTTCTCAATACAAGCTTTTCTTTGTTTTTTAACTAGGTACATCGCCTCATCTGCATGTTCTATTAAGGTTTGCAAACAAAGTTCAGGATCGGAGTTCGTATAATGAATGCCAACGCTTATGTCGGTAACATCAAGTTCCTTAACCGTACTCACTAGTTGTTTATATTGACGGCGGATTGCTTCGCCAAGGTTTTCTAATTCAGAATAATCAGAGGTGAGCGTTAGGACGACAAACTCATCCCCACCAATACGAGAGACAATGTCTGTCGGCTTACATATCTCACCAAGTGCTTTCGCGACGGAAGTAATACTTAAATCACCAAAGCTATGCCCATGTTTATCATTGACACTTTTTAGGTTGTCTACATCTAAGTAGAGCAAGCCAACATTGAGCTTATAACTAGGTGCTTCTTTAAGTTTCTGTTCCCCAAGTAGCGTGTAACCACGTCGATTAAGCAATCGGGTTAGCTCATCAGTGAGCGCCAGACTTTCGGCTTCATGTAGTCGACAAGCCGTTTGCAGATCAGAGCCGATCAAACGTGCAAGCTGTTGTAAAAGGTTTGAGAGAGAATGCTCATACTGAGTCGATTTGGTGTCGATTACGCAAATCGTTCCAAACAACTCTCCATCAGGCCAGCGTATTGGTGCTCCGCAATAAGAGCGTACAGGCCCTTCAGCGACTGCAGGTGCATCTTTCCAGCACTCATCTTCGACAGCGCAACCCACATAGATGTCTTTGCGTGTTTCCATTATATGGCGACAGAAACTTTTCATTTCCCAAGGCCATGTGGTGTCTTTGGGTAAGAAGTTCCCGTCACTATTACTGGTAACCACGACATTGAATTCGTTAGCTCTAAGCTGAACTATAGCGCCAGTAGAAGCACCATAAAGATCCGCTAACATGTCGACAAGCTCCTGCCATTTATCGAGATCAATCAGTGAAGAGCACGTTTGTAACAGACATTGCTGCTGGTTAATCATTACCACCTCTGGAGCTTTTTCTATAGTTATACATCAATAGTATTAGTATAGAACGATTTAATCTGTGATAAATTACATCGTACGCTTTTTTTCCTTTTATCAATATCATAGACTCGAACAAAACTAATTGGAGTGATGATAAAATGGAATTAAAGGCTTTCTTAACGGCTTTAGCCTCTGACCCGCAAAATGTTCAATTTGAAGATACGATTTCAACGATTGAATCCAACTACGAGTTTAATCCGACGGCATTTTCAAATGGTGATACCCACAACGAAGCCAATCAGAATAACGGCTCATGCAAAATTTTTGCATTTGGTCAGCTGAATAATCTTAGTTCGGAAGAGACGTTAGCGTGTTTCGGACGTTTCTATCGTGAAGATGTATTAGGCAACCCTGAAGGGGATGATCACGCCAATATTCGTAACTTTATCAAATATGGTTGGCAGGGAATCAAGTTTGAAGGCGAAGCATTAGTTGCTAAATCTTAAGCAGAATGGAAAAAGCCAGACGCAATGTCTGGCTTTTTATTTATGGTTGCAGCTTAGTTCAAGTTCTAAATCTCCTCATGCTTATGTACTAGGCCGAAATCAGCAAGTACAGCGTAAGCAGCAGGAATCATAAACAACACCAGTAGCGTAGAAGCGAAGATACCAAACACGATAGAAATGACTAACGGTTGGATCACTTGAGCCTGCAAGCTAGTCTCTGTCAACAATGGCAGTAGACCTGCCGCAGTAGTCATAGAGGTTAAGAAAACCGCTCTGAAACGTTCTCGGCTCGCTTTTACCACCGAGTCATGCACGCTATCACCTTCATCAACATGGTGCCTGATGTATTGCACTAGTAATATCGAGTCATTTACTACGATACCCGCTAATGATACAAACCCCATCATACTTGGCATACTTAGCGAATGACCAAGTAATATATGGCCCCACACGACACCAATGAAGGCGAGAGGAATAGCAAGCATGACAACAAAAGGTTCTAGGTAGCTGCGGAATTGGTAACTCAGTATCGCAAATACACCAAATAAACCGAGCAAAAAGCCTTTGCCCATCGATGCGCCTGTTTCTGCCGCATCTTTCGCTTCACCTTCGAAGTCAAATCTTAGGCCCGGATACTTCACCATTAGCTTGGGTGCTTCTTCCTTTTGGAACTGAGCGATAATTGCCGTAGAGTTGGCTTTGGAATTATCAGTATCACCGAAAACACTGATGGTTCTTAGGCCATCGATTCGCTGAATTCGAACGTAATTACGTTGGAAGTCTAACGTTGCGATTGTCGCTAACGGAATTTGACTGCCATCGGGCATAATGATTGGGAAGTTAGCAAGCTGTTGTAAATCACCCGCTTCAACCTTGTTCAAGCGTACTTCGATAGAGATATTTTCGACACCGATTTGAATTTCATCCGCAGTTTGGCCAAAGAATGCTGCCCGAAGTTGGTTTGCGATAAGTTGACCATTGATGCCATATGCTTCGGCTCCTGGTCGCAACTTAACGAGCACTTCTTCTTTACCCATACGCATATCATCAAGTACACCATGCACGCCGTCGAATTCATTTAAGTATTGTTGTATATCGATAGAAGCGGCTTTTAGTGCTTCAAGATCGTCGTGTTTTGCTCTGATCTCAATTGCACGTCCACCGGGTCCCATTGTTGGTTGTTTAAATACCAATGAAATAGGATCGGCAAGCTCGCCAACATCTTCTCGCCAAGCTGCAACAAATTCATCAATCAAGGTGTTACGGCTCTCTGCGCCAAGTAGATCAAGTCTGACAGTTGCGATGTGTGGACCTGACTCATTTGCATCTGCGTTAGCGTTAAACTGACTAGTGATATGTTGAACGAGTGGTGTTCCGTTTTCTACGCGTTCGCTCCACTCTTTATCGAGCTTTTGAGCTGAAGCGACAATACGATCGACCACAGCTTCTGTTTGAGACAAAGAAGAACCTGGAGGCAGAATAATGCGTGCTTCTGCGATGTCTCCATCAAGTTCAGGGAAAGGCTGGAACTTGAGTAGCCCGCCAGCTAACGTCGCAACAGAAATAAGTAACAATGCGCCGACGCCACCTAAGAAGGCATAGCGGAATTCAACGACTTTTTCGACCGCATTAACCAATGTAGTATTTCTGAAATGTTCAAAACGATCGAGGATCTTCTGTTTGAACTTCGCTGGTGGCTTTTCTCGTTTTTCTTTGTGTAAAGAGTGAGATAAGTGGTTCGGCAGAATTAAGAAGGCTTCAACCAAACTTAAGGTCAATACGAGGATTAGTACCTGTGGAACCGCTTTAAGTACCGCACCCATTTCACCTTGCAAGAAAAGCAGACTACCGAAAATACATACTGTCGTTAAGAAAGATGAAATAACACCGGGTAGTACCTTTTTAACGCCTTTCACAACAGCGTCGTCGACCTCTTCACCTCGATCAAGGTGGGCGGCAATCGACTCTGCAATAACTATCGCATCATCCATCATAATACCAATGGCCATGAGCAGGCCAACGAGGGACATGATGTTGATTGAAAGACCAAGCTGAGCCATTAAAAATAACCCACCTAGAAAAGCGACAGGTAAGCCGGCAGCAACCCAAAACGAGTAACGCAAACTAAAGAACAACCACATGGTTGCAAAGACCAATACAATACCTTGCCAACCGTTGCGAACCATCATCGTTAGGCGATCCCAAAGAACTGATGACAGGTCATTAGTCAGTTCAAGTTTTACACCTGTAGGGGCGATTGCTTGCTGCTCTTCAACGAATTGGGAAACACGGTCTTTGATTCTTAAAGCGTCATCTTCTTTGTTTTTGCTGACTTTTAATAACGCCGAAGGGTGGCCATCAAAAAGGACTTTCTGTTCATCAAGCTCAAATCTGTCGGTGATCGTCGCAATATCTCTTAAGCGAATAATTGAACCATTCGGGCCTGAACCTACCACGATACTTTCCAGTTCTTCCGGTGTGGTTCTGCGCTCGTCGAAACGGATCAGGAAGTTTTTGTCAGGAGTCTCTACATTACCACTAGGTAGTTTGATGTTTTGACGACCAATTTGTTCAGCAATATCTCCGACACTGAGGCCAAGTTGGCGCATAGCTTGAGAATCGAGCTCAACGCGGAACTGGTGATCGGAAAAGCCTGCAACATCAACCAATGAAACGTCGTAATCCAGTTTTAACGTTCGTTTAAGCTGTTCTGCATAAGCTTTGAGTTCTGGCCAAGTTGTATCAGCCGTAATCGCAACATCGACGACGGGTTCATTCCAATCAAGTTCTTGAACCACAGGTGATTCAATCTCTTGCGGGAAATCATTGATAGAGTTGATCTGCGTTTGAACATCAACCAGCATGCGGCCAATGTCAGCTTTTTCATTGAGCTTAAGGATTAAGCGTGCAGAGCCTTCAATCGCCTCACATTGAGTTTCTTCAATGTTGGCGAGGCCATCGACAGCGTCCTCCATACGCACACAAATACTTTCTTCCACTTCTTGCGGAGAGGCGCCTGGATAAACCACTCCCGCCATAATGTAGGGAGGATCGAATTCAGGGAAGGTTTCGCGTTTTATATTGGAAAGGGAAGTTAGACCCAATACGAGTAAACCCAACATCAATAGGTTTGCTGCAGTAGGGTGCTTGGCAAAGAATCGAATCATTGCGAAGACTCCTCTGAACTAGCTTCTTTAAGCAGCATGCCGTTAATCGCAGGTAATAGGTCATTAAGGATCAGTTTATCGCCCTGGTTAAGGTCCCCATCAATCACTACTTGGTTGTCGCGGCGATACTCAACATCAACAGTCATAATGTTTAGGGTATTGTCTTTGTCCATTAGGTAGATTTTATTGCCGTGTAATGCACGCTCTGGGATAACCCAACTTGGATTCGCTTGGCCTTCGATAGATGCGCGAACAAACATACCATTGACCAATGGAGGAGCAGAGGTTGGATTAAGACTGCGGTAGTCTTGTTCGATCTCTAATATTACGCCCGCTGTTGCTTGGTTTGGGTCCACTGTTTCACTGATGCGACTAACCTTAGCAGGCCAACTTGCCTTTAGACTACCACTGCTGAGTTCAATATTGGCATTAATGACAGACTTGTTCGGCTGAGGGATGCCAGATTCATCGCGAACGAATTCCCCCAAACTTGCAGCGAGCGTTTGCATGTCATGAATAGACAGCTGTGCTTCAACTTCCATCACACTCATGCCATGGCCTGTTACCATAGTTTGTTGCAAGTTCACGACCTGATTTTGCTCGATATCAACACTAGCGATTCGCAAGTCATAAGGTAGGGTAATGATGGTCTTTTCGAGCGAGCGATGAGCTTCGTCAACTTTAGATGTATTGACCTTAACTAGCGCTTCCGCAACGCGCTTTTCGTCAGGCATCAGGCCAATTTGGTTTTCAATATCCAACACGAGCTTACGTTGTGATAATGCGCTCTGTTCTTGCTGATCGACATCCGATTGGGAAGTGAGGCCCTTTTTGCGCAGATTCTGTTTACGCTCTAACTCTTTGTTAGAGATAACCAGACGGTTTTTTTCAATCTTAAGCGTTTGATTAAGGTTTTCTTCTTCTTGGTACAGCTTAGCCAAAGAGGTTTGTGCAGATTTTAGGTCGGCTTGTGCTTGTACCAATTTGAGCTCGTAATCTAATGGGTCGATGCGCAGAACTTCAGTTCCGGCCTTAAGGACTTGGCCTTTTTCAAGTTGAGGGTGACGGTAAACAACTTTACCAGTCACTTCTGCAATCGCATTCCACTCTACTTTGGGAGTAACTTTACCAAAGCCAATCGCAAGAGGGGCCATCGCTTTTAGTTCAAGAGGCATGGTCTCAACCAGTCTAGCTCGATCTCCAGCGGGTTTAACCGGCAAATCTGGTTTCATTTTGATGGCAGTGACTAGGGTGATGACACCAACGGCAAGCGCTGGAAAAAACAGTAATTTCTTATTAATTTTCATTTTCGTTATTCCTGCGATTCGATCGGTTGAAGGAATCCTTGGCTCATAAGTTTAATATTGTGCTCGAACAGTTGGTTTAAGAATTCTTCGTTTAGTTCAATGCCATGTATAGAGAGTAGTGCTGGCGGAGCAACGAACGGGAACACCATCAGGCTAATGTAAGACACTTTACACAGGCGAGGATCGGCATCAGATCTGAGTATTCCGCTTTCAACCAGCTTGTCGAACATGACGAGTTGCATGGGTTGGGTTACGTCCATAAATACCTTTTCCAACAACTTACGCTGGGTCTCAGAGGGATCCATGTGCATAACTTGCGAAATTAACCTAGGGAATAGGGGGACTTTGACCATTTCACGATAATAAGTACGCATGATATCGAGAAAGTTTTTCTGCGAACTATCTTTTACCATGCGCTGCATTTGAAGCTTCATCGGTTCGATGGTTTCTCGCAGCATGGTTTCAAATAGGCCTTCTTTGTTACCGAAGTAGTAACGGATCATCGCAACGTTGACGCCTGCTTGCTTCGCGACTAACCTCGTTGAAACCTTGTTGTAAGGCATGGCAGTGAATAGATCGCGAGAGGCGTCAATAAGAAGCTGTCTAGCATCAATCTGACCACTTGGGCGACCAGCTTTTCTCACTTCACTCATTGTGTTTGGCTCAACTTTATTAAACGGTTGATTAATTATAGTGTGACTAAAATAACTTCGGTATGACAATAATTAAACACTATTTAATCAAGTGATTAATTAAATATGATTGCGATCGAGGAATGCGGCAGATAAGTTGCCAACGAAAAGGCTAGAAAAGAAAAAGCCCACGTAGTAGCTAATTACATGGGCAAAAAAGGACAACAATTATTGTCGCTATTTGGAGATTTTTGGTCCAACATCCTTATCTAGACTGTTACAAGCTATTGGACTTTATTAGTAGTTCTTTATAGCCGTGTAACCAATGAACAATAAAATAACATTTTTGTGATTAGTGCTTAAACATCGAAAAGTGGAAAGATAAATTTCATTTATGAAATGAATGAGTCGCTATTGGTATATTTTTGAGACAATTTGTCGATCGAGATTGGACGCTCAATCAAATACCCTTGCAGAATGTCACATCCATACTCTATCAATACTGCTTTCTGTGCTTCGGTTTCGACACCTTCCGCTACAACCCGCATGTTAGCAGAACGTGCGATAGCAAGAATGGCTTTAACGAGTGAATCACTTTGCTCTGAACTGAGCATCTTGTCGACGAAGATGCGGTCGATCTTTAATTCATCCAAAGGTAAGTTGCTCAAGTAACTAAGCGACGAGTAGCCAGTGCCGAAGTCATCAAGCGAAATTGTGAAACCGAGTTCTTTTACCTGATTAATAATAGGTGCCACTTTTGGTAAGTCACTGATCAGAACATTCTCGGTGATTTCGAGTGTAATACGACTACTTGGAAGCTCATATTTCGCTGTAATGTTTTGTAGCTGGTTAATGAAACCGCTCCCCATCAGTTGCATCGGTGAGATATTAATAGATAGCATCAAGTCATACTCTGGAGAAGGGAATGCTTGAACAAACTCTTCGCATGCTTTATTCAAAACAAACTCACCCAGTTCACCGATCAAACCAATCTCTTCAGCTAAAGAAATGAACTCCAGTGGTGAAACGTGGCCAAGTTGGGGGTTTTGCCAACGCAATAGGCTTTCAACACCGTATAGCTTGCCTGTCTGAGCGATAACTTGTGGCTGATAATTGACGTAGAGCTCGCCTCGGTCAACGGCTTCTCTAAGCTCTCTTTCAAGTAAAAAATCATATTGTACTTGTTGATTGATCGAACTATCAAAAAACAACACATCACCTTTTTGTCGAGCTTTAGATTTGTAGAGAACAATGTCAGCTTTAGATATCAGCTCTTCGGGTTCATCACCATCTGATGGGAACATTGAAACGCCAATTGAACACGTCGCAAACAGAACTTTTCCATCAATGACGAATTGCTGTTTGAACACATTCTTTATTTGCTCGACCTTAGATTCGGTTTCACTTAGATTTTTCAGGTTTGAGAAACAGAAAATGAATTCATCGCCACCAAAACGGGCGACATAATCGTTAGGGCCTAAGAACGCATCAAACTTACTACCTATTTCACTCAATAAGCGGTCACCCGCACTGTGGCCATAAAGATCATTCACTTTTTTGAAGTCGTCGAGATCAACGAACATAACTGCAAGTTGGCAGCATGCTTCTGCAGAAGTCTTTATTCCTTCAGAGATATGCTGGTGGAGTAGGGCACGGTTAGGTAAACCGGTTAGCTCGTCGTGATTTGCCATGTATTCGAGTTGATCTTTTGTGTTCTGTAAGTTTTCGAAGTCATGGTTGATTCGCTTTTCAAAGCGTTTGAAACGATTGGCGATTAAACGGCTAAGGGAATAAGAAAATAGAGCAACGATGACGGTTGTAATGAGTCCGATGATTGTCATCCTTTGCAAAGCATTTTTTTGTTCTAATGCGGCAGCAGCTTCTCTCTCTGAGAAATATTGTTCACTTAGCGCATCATAAACACCTGCACCAATTGTCCATCCCCAGTTAGAATCTTTTACAACGTAACTGGTCTTCGACAGCGTGGTGATATTTTCTGGACCGGATGCTGCTATGTAATTCACAAACTCTTTATCTGCGTCCATGATGCGCTTTGAGGCTTGCTTGTATTGCGAATCACCAATTTCAAACGTATTTTCTCCAAGGAGAGCTTCATTAATATGAGATAGAATAGTACCGTCACTGTTGATGACAAAGATGTAGCCGTAGTCGCCAAATCTTAAATTTTTGAGCCATTTAAGAGATGTTGCTTTAATGTCATTTTCAACATCGACAACGTAATCACCTGTACCAATAAACCAGTCGTATGGCTCGAAGTATTTCCCGAAGCCGACTTTTTCAAATTCTTGATTGCGGTTCTCTGGCTTAACAAACCACCAGCGGTAAAACGCTTCTCCTTGTGCTTTTACTCGTTCTCCCATCTCACGAACTATGTAACTGCCGCGCACATCCTTGAAATCCCATAGAGACGTTCCCTCCACACGTGGAAGAAGAGGATGCATCACATTGAGTCCATCGGTCTTGTAGATAAAGAAGTAGCCACGGCCCTGATTAAAACGAATGTCTCGTAGTGCGTCGGTGATCAGTTTGGTGACTTCAGCTTCAGATAGGTGCTTGTTACTCTCATAAATACGAGATGCGATGGCGTGGGCTTCGTAAATGTGTTCTTGGATTGTCTCTTCTAATTTGTCTTCAACTTGAGTTCGGGCAAATTGGATTTGTTCAAGGACGTACTCAACACGGTTGGTGAGGGTCTCTAGACGTCGTTGCTCGTATTCTTGTTTTAGCGAGGCTAACTCCGCTTGGGAGCTAAGAATGGTATCTCTAACGGTTAATACAACCCATAAAAGGGTAAAGACAGCGACAATGGTTGCAGGAGCATATGTAATAAGATTAAGCAGTTTCTTGTCTGTTAGCTTAGTCATAATGCTCCTTGGATACGCTACGAGAGAACATTAAGTATAGCGACCAATTGTGCATAATATTCAGGATATTGTGCAATATTATAAACTTAAGTCGAATTCTGAGAGTTTAATATAAGTAACAAGTTGCTTAATGACCTAGTTAAAGTAGGGTTATTGGCTTTCGTTCTAACCTACATTGCTAATCATCTCTTCTAGGTGAGGAATATGTTCTATCATCGCCTCGCGGATCTGTTTAGGTTCTACAGGTTTTGATAAAAAGCCATCCATACCTGATTCTAAGCATTGCGTTTTGTGTTCTTGCATAACGTTAGCAGTCACAGCGATGATGGGAACAGTTTTTCGCCAGTCATCGTGGCTTCGTAGTGAACGAGTGGCTTCATAGCCGTCCATGACGGGCATATGGCAATCCATCAATATCGCATCGAATCGGTGTTGTTCACATATCTCAATCGCTTCCAATCCATTATTGACTATAGTTGAGTGGATGTTGAGTAGGTTGAGCATGACCTTGATGATTTGTTGATTGACTCTCGTATCTTCGACGACTAAAACATTAATGTCGCTATCGATTCGGTCATTAAGCAACTTAATGTCATCGTTAAGCTGTTTCTCCGAAAAATTAACTAGGTTTTGGTTTAGTGGCTTGTTACGTTTAATATCAACACTAGTGACTTGCATAGGGATAGTAAAATAGAAGCTACTTCCTAATCCAACCTCACTCGTAACCTTAAGTTCACCGCCCATCATATCGACGATTTTTTTACTTATCGCAAGGCCAAGTCCCGTTCCACCATATTTTCTCGTTGTACTTCCATCGGCTTGTTGGAACTTCTCAAAGATTGTTGACAAGTGTTCTTTATCGATACCAATACCGGTGTCTTTTACTTCGATGTATAAATGTGGTTGTTGCTCTATCTGTAGGGATGTTGCCTTTAATTCAATATGTCCATGTTGCGTAAACTTCAACGCATTACCAATTAGATTGTTTAGCACTTGCTTAAGCCGTATTTCATCACCTTTGATTTCACTAGGTAGGTTCGGCTCGATGTTGCATTGGAACATAAGAGCTTTTTGTGCGGCTCGAACACTATATTCATTGGATTGACGCTGGAGCAATTGACCAATATCGAAAGGCTCGTCGCTAAGCACGAAATGTCCCGCTTCGATCTTCGAGAAGTCGAGTATCTCGTCAATTATATCAAGTAGGGTGCTGGAGGAGCTGGTGAGAATATCGAGGTAGTTTTTTTGAGTGTCGTCAGGGTTGGTCTCTTGCAGTAAAGCAGCGACGCCAACGATACCATTCATTGGAGTTCTAATTTCATGGCTCATGTTAGCAAGAAATTCACTTTTCCTAATATTTGCGACTTCAGCTTTCTCCTTAGCACTATTAAGTTGTTTATAGTTGGAGTCCAATTGACCAATACAAGCATTGTATTTTCTAATTAGCTGTGAAATTTCATCGTTGAATACTCGCTGATGGCCTTCAATTTTATTTGGAGTTGGACCCCCTTCAAAATCTGACATTGCGTGGGAAATTGCTTGAATTGGTCTGACGATCATCGTCAAAACAATATAGAGTAAGCTAGCGACGATAACGGCGGTTTGTAACAAAGTGATTGATAACAGCCAGAGAAAGTTATGCCATAAGGTTTTATGAAGGGAAGCGAGGTCTGTTTCTATCGTCAGTTGCCCAATTGAAAATTCTTTCTTGCCGAGAGTATGTTTGATTGGCCATAGATGGGTTACTTTCTTATCGCTCGTAACCTCACCCAAAGAAACCACGGATTTAGTTCCATCTTCAAGTATCACAGCGTCAACGTATGGGAGTTGAAAGATCCCTTCAACCTGCGTTTGAAGTTGCTCGGTGTCAACGACCCAAAGGCTGGCACTTAAACTCGCTAAATAGCTTTCTTCAATTTGGGAAATTTTTTGATCGATGGACTTTAGTTCTGAGCGATAACCTTGATAGAAATTTATCCCTGCAATCACGAGTGCCAAGATTAGGCTTATCGACACTGTGGCGATAACCAGTTGTTTTGCAATACCCCAATTTAAGTGCTTCATGAATTTATAATCCAGAATATATGTGTAAGGTTTCTTATAAATAGCCTAGTATTAATATGGCTTTATGGACAAGAAATATTCAAAGGAGTTGAATGTGGGCTGGAGAAAACAAATTAATAGAACTATCACCATCTTACTTAGCATAAGCGTCTCTCAGGCATTTGCTACAGAGGTGGTCAACTACTACGTTATTGCCAATCAAGCACAGCCTTTTCAGATAGAAGAAAACGGTGAGAACCATTCAGGGATTGTGTCAGATATTGTCGAAGAGATTTTTTCGGGAAGTGACTACAGCTTGGCCTACCATACTTACCCATTTAACCGAATGATTTCTGTTTTAGAAGCGGGTGGTGAAGAAAACTGGGTCACTTATGGAAGCCCCAACTGGGGTAAGGCTCAATCAGAGCATTTATCAGATTTGCCCATATATCAAGTTAAACATTCTGTGGTTACAAGTGCGAAAAAAACATTTATTTATGAGGACTTGAGTTCGATAAAAGACAAAGGGATCGTGCTGTTGTTGGGGTTTGATTATGCTGAATTGAATCCGTATATCGAGAAAGGGGAACTTAGTGAAATTCGCGTCAAAAACTATGAGGCAGCATTTCGCGTGATTCAAAGGCTTCCTGATGATACCGCATTTGTTGAAATGGAATCGAGAGTGAAATATCACTTAAACCGTTTGGGGCTGAATCAAGAGGACTATAGGGTGGATAATTTTAGTGAGGTTATTGCGAACTATCCTATCCATTTGGCATTTTCAGGTGAAATGAAACCGGAAATCAAAGCGTTCATTAATCAGCGATTAGCAGAGATGAAAGAAAACGGCTCACTTGAAGAAATAATAAGTCGGTATATCTAAATAACCTGATCCATACTTAAAAAACAATCTTTTAGAAGGTAAGTATGTGTGAGAAGAGGATTAACTTGGCTTTTCGTATTTGCTCCTGGGGTTACTTGGGTCGTATTGTCATTTCATGAGACGACTTGGTGGATAGAGAATGTAGTCGCGTTTCCTGCGTTGTTTCTTATCGTTTACTGGGGGATGGGGTTCGCGCTACTCTTGTTTCGTCAATGGTTCGCCGCGGCGACTTGTGGCCTGTTGTCAGCGGTATTTCTCATGCTTGCCCCCAAGTCATACCAACTTCAAGTGAGTAATTGTGTTAATCCTATCACTGTCGCTCAGTATAATCTGTATTACGAAAACAATGATATAAACGCATTCATTAACTATCTGATAGAACAACCTAAAGACCTTGTGGTGCTACAAGAAGTAGCTCCGGAGATTGGCGATAAACTACATACGTTGAGCGATATTTATCCTTTCCATTACGGTGGTCAAGAAGGTATTGGCTATCCGTCGAGCCAAATGATCTTAAGTCGCTCGCCGTTAACGGATATGTCGGTGTATTTGACACCCGATGAACAAGCAATTATTCGTGGTACTTGGCATCCTGCGAAACATGTGTCTATGACATTAGTTGCTGCACATCCACCATCACCTAGGACAAAAGCGTTGTGGTATCGGCGTAATGCACTAATTAGGACGATAGAATCACTTAATGAGCTGTATCCAAGTGATGAGATCGTCGTTATTGGTGACTTTAATCTTTCGTCTACGAGCCTAAGGTTTGGAAAGATTTTTCCTAGCTACCAGACTTTACCTGTGGCGAGTTGGCCTTACTGGACGGACTCTATTTCCCCCCCTGACTTTTCAATGATCTCAATCGACCACTTATGGCTAAAGTCAGCTACGAGCGGGAGAAGGATTTGTGAAAGGCAGAGTATTGCTAAGCCAAATGGATCTGATCATAAACTTGTAGTTACAAAAATAGGTTACTGAATAGGTGTAATGAAGGTTGAAAATCCTTTGGACCCAATAGATGTTTTCTGTTGAAGTTGGTGATCTGACTGGTTAGAATTGCCGCTCCTTTCACAGGCTCAAAATGTTTGAGGCATTATGAACAGCGCGCATGTTGCAGCGTCGTATTCTCCAGTTATTACTTCAACAAAACGTGAAGTGTTACTAAGAGAAACAATGGCGCTAGCAAAAATGGCTTCTGCAATTGCATTACCATTTTTGCTACTGTCTCTGGTTTGGATTTAATCCAGAGCACACAGCACAAGGAAGTGTGCTTTCAAACCTTCACCTCAATCGATTAATCAGCAATGCCACCTTGGGTGAGTTTTGTCGGGTCTAACAATCTTTCTAGTGTCGCTCGATCCAACTCCGTTTCACGCTCGGCTACATCGATGATAGCTTCGCCCTGTTGATAGGCTTTCTTTGCGATTTCTGCAGCTTTTAAATATCCAATCACCGGGTTTAATGCTGTCACAAGAATTGGGTTTTTTGATAACGCCACGCTCAAGTTATCGTCTTGAACAGTAAAGGTTGCAATAGCATTATCGGCAAGGGACCTTGCGCTATTTGAAAGAAGTTCGAGACTTTCTAAAATGTTGTGCGCGATGACTGGAAGCATCACGTTGAGTTGGAAGTTTCCTGATTGTCCAGCAACAGTAATCGTGGTGTCGTTACCGATGATCTGAGCTGATGCCATTGCAACTGCTTCTGGAACAACTGGATTTACTTTACCGGGCATGATTGATGAGCCTGGTTGTAGGGCTTGAAGTTGTATCTCACCTAATCCGGCAAGTGGACCAGAGTTCATCCAACGTAAATCATTTGATATTTTCATGAACGCAACTGCGGCTGTTTTGAGTTGGCCCGATAAAGCGACAATGGCGTCTTGGCTACTTAGGTTGTAAAAAAAGTTATCACTGCTAGTGAATTCGACTCGTGTCGTTTGGGTCAAGTTATCTGCAAACTTTGCGGCAAACGCAGGGTCTGCATTAATCCCCGTGCCAACAGCTGTACCACCTTGAGCAAGCGCTTTAACCGCTACAAGGGCGTGTTGAATACCAGCAAGTGCTTGTTCAATCTGAAATTGCCAACCGCTTAGTTCTTGATCGAAAGTAATTGGCATTGCATCCATCAAATGAGTTCGGCCCGTTTTTACTTTCTCGCCAATCTCTTTTCGCTTTGATTCCAGTACAGAAACCAAGTGTGTCAATGACGGAATTAGCTGCGTTTCTGCCGTTAGGGCTGCACTGACTTGAATCGCTGTAGGTATGACATCGTTACTGCTTTGCCCCATGTTAACATGATCATTTGGGTTGATATCTGCACCCAAGATATTAGTTGCCAATGTGGCAATAACTTCGTTGGCGTTCATGTTTGAGCTTGTACCTGAGCCTGTTTGAAACACATCAACAGGGAACTGATCAATGTGTTCTCCATCAATAATGGCTTGAGCAGCTTCGTTGATCGCTTCCGCAATATCACCTTCCAGGTGGCCTAAACGAGCATTGGTCAACGCGGCTGATTGTTTGATGTAGGCAAGAGCCTGAATGAAGCTCTTCGGCATACAGAGGTGACTAAAATTGAAGTTATCGACAGCCCTTTGAGTTTGAGCTTGGTAAAGTGCATTAAGGGGCACATTTACTTCTCCCATACTGTCTTTTTCGATACGGAAGCCTTGTTCTTTTGAGCTTAAAGTCATTGTCAGATCCTTTTTGAAATCTAGTCTAATGGCGCTTGAATACGCTGTAGTAATTGTTGTAGGTGTAAAAACTTAATGTCACCATTTTCCCATTGATAATAATGGCGTTTTAGGCACATGAGAGGTGTGTGTATCGAGTCGAGGCAAACTCGACGAAAAATACGGCTTCGCTGTGGGTCTTGGATGGCTTCTAGAAGGTGGTAATAGAGCTGTCGTAAAAACAGCTCATAGAGCAACGCATTTTCTTGCTCTGAACCTTGCTCGTACAACGAACTCAACATCATTGTCCAATGAATGTAATCATGGATAACATCAGGTTCAAAACCTGTTTGAACGTAACGTTCTAAAAATCGGTCTTGAGCTTTGTAAAACGAATTGTAGAGGATCTTTTGGCTATCCATACGTACCTTACTTGAATTGTAATGATAATTATTATCAAATGAAAGGGTGTGAATCAACCTTATATTTATTAGGGTAGGCTTAGTGGAGGTTGTAAAAATCCCGCTGATTCGTCAAACCAGCGGGATAGGGCGATTTAGAAACTATTCTAGATTAAGGTTTAAGTTGTAATACTTTATCTATATCTTCAGCTTTGTGGCGTTCTGGCAATTGTTCCCATTCTTCGCCCCACGCTTTATTTACGATACGGCCGCGTTGTACTGCTTCACGAGCTTCAATTTGCTCTGCCCAACGTTTGACGTTTTTATAGCTATCTACGTCTAAGAACTCGGCAGCGTCATAGGCTTTACCTAGCACTAAGTTGCCGTACCAAGGCCATGTAGCGATATCGGCGATAGAGTATTCATCTCCGCCGAGGTAAGTCGTTTTAGCGAGTTGTTTGTCGAGCACATCTAGCTGACGTTTTGCTTCCATTGCAAAGCGATTAATTGGATATTCAAACTTCTCTGGCGCGTAAGCGTAGAAATGGCCAAATCCACCACCAAGGTATGGTGCGGAGCCTTGAAGCCAGAACAACCAGTTCATAACCTGGGTTTTCGCGTTAAGTTCTTTTGGTAAAAAGTGACCAAATTTTTCAGCGAGGTAAAGTAAGATGTTACCTGACTCAAATACATTGATTGGTTCATCAACTGAGTGGTCAACAAGAGCAGGGATTTTAGAGTTTGGGTTTACTTCAACAAAGCCAGAACCAAACTGGTCACCTTCGCCAATCTTGATAATAAATGCATCATATTCAGCTTCAGTAATACCAAGAGCAAGTAATTCTTCAAGCATGATGGTTACTTTTTGGCCGTTTGGCGTGCCCATCGAATAGAGTTGGATAGGGTTAGTTCCCACAGGAAGAGCTTGTTCGTGGCGGGCTCCTGAGTCTGGTCTATTTATGCTCGCCCATTGGCCGCCATTCTCGTCGTCCATTTTCCAAACTTTTGGTGGTACGTATTGGTTAGTCATTGTTATTCCTTTTTTCCGATTTGTATCAGGCATTGTTGAGCAATGGAAGCAAGCAAATGCTCAACTGACCTTAAATATAGTTGGGTCGATAAACAGTGATCAAAAGGGCTGCAAGGGGAAATTAATAGAACAGGTGGTTATGTGAAGTGTAATAAGGATATAAGTAAGTTCTAATGGACAGATGTGACTATGGTTCAGGCTTGAGCAAAACCCAAGCCTAACCTATAGCATTATTGATCTTTAATTTGCTCTAGAGCGTCTTTGAGCGATGGAAGGATCTGATGCCCAAGCGCCTTTATTTCTTCACTTGGTTCAACAAGGTCTGGGATTTGGAAGGTGATCATGTTTGCACCGACCGAACTTAACACGCCATTGTTAGAGTCTTCAAAAGCGAGGCAATGCTTTGGTTCTACACCAAGGCGCTCAGCTGCTAATAAATAGATTTCGGGATCGGGTTTGCCATTAGAAACCTCGCAACCACAGGTTAAACTATCAAAAAACTTTGTTAGTCCAGCTAGCTCTAGTTTGTTGATAGCGACTTCTTTGTGTGTAGATGTCGCGACAGCGGTAGGAATATTATTCGCCCTCAACCAAGTTAATAGTTCGATGACGCCTGACTTTACGGGAATCGCTTGGTGATTAACGATCGCTTGGTAGTTTGTTTTCCATTCGTTATGAAGTCGTTCGAGGTCGTCCCCATAAGCTGTTCGGAATATTTGTTCTATTCCGGCGGAGTTACGGCCTATGATCGAAAGGTAAACGTCTTCGTAAAAGGGAAGATTTTGTGTTTGACAGGCTTGTTTAAAAACACGCATACATACTCGTTCTGTGTCGAGTAAAAGGCCATCCATATCGAATATAGCCGCTTGATACTTCATTGGGACAACTTACATGATTCTCTGATACTGATAATTTTGGCATAGATGGATAATAGGTGAAAGAACTGAAAGGCATCCTAACGAAATTAAGACATAAAGCTGTTTGATGTATCTTATTGATTTATCGAGATACTGAGTGAAACTTTACTCTATCAGGGGTGATTGCGTTCTATAGAAATGTATTGTTACATTGTGGGTGCGATTCCCAGCCAAATAATGATCTAGGTTAATATGCAAACCATTGAGCTCTATATAGTTGACGCGAAAGTCAATTCCTCAAAAGGATTATTATAATGAAAAAACTATTAGCACTGAGTATCACAGCGGCAATCTCTGCTCCTGCTTTGGCAGAGCACTCAACCATCAACGGTATGGATTTTGGTCCATTGGCTCCTTTAGTTGGTACGTGGAAATCCGTTGAAACTGGTGGTGTTGACATGTCACCGGGCCAAACCGGCTCTGTTGTGGGTAAAGGTGGACCAGCGGTTACGCCGTTCTATGAAGTGATGACGTTTGAAGTGGCGGCAGATGCAACGAATGCCAGTGATCAATATCTTGTTGCACTCTATTACAAACAAGAAGTTTTCCGCAAAGCTGATGACACGAAATTCCACGATCAACGTGGTTATCTGATTTATGATCAAAAGAACCAAATGGTTTACAACTCGTTTTGTGTGCCGCGCACAACTTGTGTGACGGCGGAAGGTCCAGCCGGTGATACCATGACGCTTACAGCAGCTCCTCGCGGAATTGCTGAGTCGGAGTACATGACAAACAATGCAAAAACAACGGGGTTTGTTATGAATATCAGCATTACAGATCAACAACTGACTTACTCTCAAACGTCTAGCCTTGATATTTACGGTAAGCCATTTGCACATACAGACTCAAGTACATTACAGAAAGTGAAATAAGCGCGTTTCTACTTTATACGATGTACTGCAAAGCCCCTTTTTTGGGGCTTTGCTCGTTTATAAGGTGCTTGTGTATTAATTTGCGTTGAAATGTCTAGTACACTCCGAACAAATCAAAAAGAAAAGGGGAATGAAAGTGCAGGATAAAAAGGTGGCGTTTGTCGGGTTAGGTGTAATGGGGTATCCAATGGCGGGCTTTTTAAGTAAAGCTGGTTATGACACCAAGGTATTCAACCGTACAAAAGCTAAAGCAGACAAGTGGGCTGTTGAATATGCTGGTGAGGCATGTGACACGCCTAAACAAGCGGCACTAGGTGCTGATGTAGTGTTTGTTTGCGTCGGTAACGATGATGACGTACGCAGCGTAGTTTATGGAGAAGAGGGTATTCTAGCGGGCTTAAAGCCAGGAGCTGTCTTAGTTGACCATACAACAACGTCTGCAGAGTTAGCAGTAGAGTTGTCTAAATCCGCTAAAGAGAATAGCAACACCTTCATTGATGCACCCGTATCTGGCGGTCAAGCTGGCGCTGAAAATGGCGTGCTTACGATTATGTGCGGTGGAGAACAGTCTGACTTTGATGCAGTTTCACCAATCATGGATGTATATGCGAAACAGATGACTTTATTGGGTGAAAACGGTCAGGGTCAACGCTGTAAGATGGTCAACCAGATTTGTATTGGTGGCATCTTACAAGGACTGAGCGAAGCGATATTACTTGCACAAAAATCAGGGCTGGATATTGAACAAGTTGTTGAGACACTTAAACACGGTGCTGCTGGCTCTTGGCAAATGGAAAACCGTGCAGTGACGATGGCTCAAGACAAGTTTGATTTTGGCTTTGCAATCGACTGGATGCGTAAAGACTTAGGGTTCTGCTTAAAAGAAGCAGAGCGAGTTGGACTCGACTTACCACTCACTAAAAAAGTTGACGAGCAATACGCAGATCTTCAACAAGATGGTTTTGGTCGAATGGATACTTCAGTACTTTTTAAGGCTATAGCTAAAGGTCAGCAGTAAGCTAGCTAGTAAAAAATAAACAGTTCTTTGGTATCAAATAGCTTAAAGAAGTTAAAGTTATTCATATCTAACTCTCCTTGTATTGAGGTTTAATAAAGAGGTGCTTATATGCACCTCTTTTCTCATTTAAATGCTACTTATTAAACCCTAGTGTATGAACTGATAGTTTTCCAGTTATTACTAGGGAAGAGCGGCACTACTGTTTTAAGTCAAAACGGTCAGCATTCATGACCTTGGTCCAAACAGAGATAAAGTCTTTAACGAACTTCTCTTTGTTGTCGTCTTGAGCATAAACCTCAGCATAGGCACGTAGAATCGAATTAGAACCGAACACCAAATCAACTCGTGTTGCTGTCCATTTCTCGTCACCAGAAGCTCGCTCTACAATAGAATAAGAATTACGGCCTGTTGGTTTCCAGCTATAACGCATATCCGTCAAGTTGACGAAGAAATCGTTAGTTAGCGTTCCTACTCGGTCAGTGAATACGCCATGTTGAGTATCTCCGTAGTTTGTACCCAGTACACGCATACCACCAATTAGTACGGTCATTTCTGGCGCGGTTAGGCCGAGTAGTTGTGCTTTATCCAGCATTAACTCTTCAGGACTTACTGCATAATGTTGCTTTTGCCAGTTACGGAAACCATCTGCGATTGGCTCAAGTACACTAAATGACTCTACGTCTGTTTGCTCTAGGCTAGCGTCACCACGACCCGCTGAGAACGGTACGGCAATATCAAAGCCAGCTTGTTTCGCCGCTTGTTCAATTGCCCAGCTACCAGCAAGTACAATAGTGTCAGCGACGCTGATGTTTGACTCTTGAGCAATGCCTTCAAGTACCGATAACACTTTTTCCAATTTCTCTGGTTCGTTACCTTGCCATTGGTTTTGTGGAGCAAGGCGAATACGAGCACCATTTGCACCACCACGTTTGTCCGAGTTACGGAATGTACGTGCGCTGTCCCATGCTGTTGATACTAGTTCACCAATACTTAGACCACTTGCGGCAATTCGGGCTTTGACGGCGTCAACATCGTAGTCACTTCGACCGGCTGGTACTGGGTCTTGCCAAGTCAACTCTTCAGCAGGAATATCCGGACCGAAGTAGCGCGTTTTTGGTCCCATGTCGCGGTGAGTTAATTTAAACCACGCGCGAGCAAAGGTTTCTGAGAAATACTCTGGATCATTGTAGAAACGGTCTGAAATCTTACGGTACTCAGGATCAATGCGTAGGGCCATGTCAGCATCAGTCATGATTGGATTAAGACGAATACTTGGGTCTTCAACATCTACAGGTTTGTCTTCTTCTTTAATAGACATTGGTTCCCATTGCCATGCACCCGCAGGGCTCTTACGTAGCCACCAGTCGTAGTTTAATAGTAGATAGAAGTAACCGTTATCCCATTGAGTAGGGTTCGTTGTCCAAGCACCTTCAATACCACTAGTTACGGTGTCACGACCTACGCCACGAGAACTATGATTGTTCCAACCTAACCCTTGTTCATCAATATCTGCACGCTCTGGCTCTGCACCAAGTTTTGAGGCATCACCGTTACCATGCGCTTTGCCTACCGTGTGACCACCTGCAGTTAGGGCTACTGTTTCTTCGTCATTCATACCCATACGAGCAAAGGTTTCACGCATATCTTGCGCAGTTTTTAGTGGGTCAGGTTCACCATCGACACCTTCTGGGTTTACATAGATTAGACCCATCATTACAGCTGCTAGTGGGTTCTCTAGGTCACGTTCACCTGAGTAACGGCTGTTTTCAGCATTACTACCAGCAAGCCATTCTTGCTCAGCACCCCAATAGATGTCCTTTTCTGGATGCCAAATGTCTTCTCGACCAAAGGCAAATCCAAAGGTATTTAATCCCATAGATTCGTAAGCCATATTACCCGCAAGGATCATAAGGTCAGCCCAGCTAATCTTATTGCCGTATTTCTGTTTGATAGGCCAAAGTAGGCGACGAGCTTTATCTAGGTTACCGTTATCTGGCCATGAATTTAGAGGAGCAAAACGTTGGTTACCTGTGTCTGCACCACCACGACCATCACCAATACGGTACGTACCTGCCGAGTGCCATGCCATACGAATCATTAGACCGCCATAGTGACCCCAGTCTGCTGGCCACCATTCTTGGCTATCAGTCATCAGTGCTTTTAGATCGGCTTTGAGTGCTTCAACATCCAGCTTTTTCAATTCTTCGCGGTAGTTGAAATCAACTCCCATCGGGTTTGTTTTATGATCATGTTGATGAAGAATGTCTAAGTTGAGGGCATTTGGCCACCAAGCGACATTAGATGAGTTGGCAGAGGTTGCTCCACCATGCATGACCGGACATTGACCGCCGTTATTTTTTTTATGTTCCATGAATTGCTCCTAGAGTGTCACAGCAAATAAGTAGTGTGAGATAAGGACCACATTTCGATTGTGGTCTTTGCTGTACATAGAATAGGAGCTTATTGCGTTTTTATAAATCTGGTTATAGCTATGCTTTCGATAGGTATTTTCTATCGTATCTTGATGATCAGGACCTAGTGGGGAAGGAGGATAATGTGATAGGGGTTATAGCGCTGCCGACTACAGCAGCGCCAAAGGTTTAACCGTATTGAACTTCTAACTGTTCTGCTTTTTGCCAAGAGGAATGACTTGCCAGTTGTTTGGCGTATTGATCGATGTTCGGGTAGCGTTCCATCAGACCAAAATTATTTAAAGCCTCTACAATGAACGACATCATGATATCGGCGCCGGTTAGCTTATCTGCTACGAAGTAACGTTTACCCTGAAGCGATTGGTCGACATAACTCATTACTTTGTCTAGTTCTACTTCGGCATAGTCGGCGAGGAAGTTTGTGGGCGCTCCATCTTTAGCGACAAATATCTTTAATAGCAGTGGTAGTGCCGCCGAACTTTCTGCGAAATGTAGCCATTGGATATATTCGACGTACTCTTCGCTGTCACGACTTGGAGCGAGGCGTTCTGCAGCAAACTTAGTGATCAAGTAATCGGTGATCGCTCCCGATTCTGTAATCACACGCCCCTCATCCTCAATGACAGGCGATTTACCTAGAGGGTGAACGGATTTCAGTTCTGGTGGAGCAAGGAAGGTCACACTGTCTCGTTTATAGGGAACGATATTGTATTCGACATCTAACTCTTCTAGAAGCCAGATAATACGTTTAGAACGAGATTGATTTAGGTGATGTAAAGTAATCATGGAAGTTCCTATACTGGCTCATTAGTTTTGATGACAAGTTTGCCGAAATTTTTGCCTTCTAGTAGACCGATAAATGCTTCGGGTGCATTTTCTAGTCCTTCTACCAAATGCTCTCGGTAGTGGATTTTGCCTTCAGCAAGCCATTGAGTCATCTGTGCAGCAAACTCTCCATAGCGATGGCCGTAGTCGTCAAAAATAATAAAGCCTTGCATCTTGATGCGTTTGATTAGTAGTTGTGCCATTAGCATGGACATGCGATCTGGACCTTCTGGCAACGACGTAGCATTGTATTGAGAAATCAAACCACAAAGCGGGATACGAGCACCGGTATTGAGTAGTGGCATAACGGCGTCAAATACCTTTCCACCCACATTTTCGAAGTAGACATCGATGCCTTTATCACACGCAGCAGCAAGCTGTTCAGCAAAGTCGGCTGCCTTGTGGTCGATACATTCATCAAAGCCCAATTGCTCTTTCGCGTAGCGGCATTTTTCTTCTCCGCCAGCAACGCCGACCACGCGGCATCCCTTTAGCTTACCGATCTGACCGACCATGGAACCGACAGCACCAGTAGCAGCTGCAACCACTAAAGTATCGCCTTCTTTTGGCTCGCCAATGTCGAGTAGGCCCATGTAAGCTGTAAAGCCTGGCATACCCATAACACCTAGCGCGTATGATGGGTGAGCAGGGTTCATACCCATTTTTATTAGCCCCTCACCATCAGAGATACCGTAATCTTGCCAACCGGTAAACGCTAATACCCATTCACCTCGATCAAAGTTTGGGTGGTTCGATTCCATAACCTGACAAACTGTTCCGCCAACCATAGTTTCACCAAGGGCAACAGGTTCAGCATAGGACTTCGCATCGCTCATTCGACCGCGCATATATGGATCCAATGAAAGGTAAACACTACGTAACAGGATTTCACCTTGTGCTGGAGTCGGGACGTCAGTTTTCTCCATTCGGAAGTTTTCTTTAGTCGGAGCACCAACAGGGCGTGAGGCCAATACAATTTGGCGATGAGTAGTAGCATAAGACATGGTTATTGTTCCTTATTAGACCGGTCGTCTAGTGATTATTTCAAAAAATCCCGTCTAAGTTGGACGGGAGATTCAATTATTGAGTGGTTAATCGCTGTTTCGTTGTCTCAAAACATAGCTCAAGATTTGACTGGTCTTGCATTAGCTTGTTTAGAAGACTAGCACCAAGCCATTGTTGGTAAAGCTGAGTTGCAATCACTTGGCAATCGTCCAATTGACTATCGCGTAACACAATTGAGCCGTCATCTATACCGCGCTTGAGCGTATCTGCAAGAGCTCCAATGATAAGCTCTGCACCTTTGGCTAGTGATACGCGCATTGTGTCTGAGAGATCAGAGACCTCAGCACTTAATTTTACAATCAGACACTTATTGGCATTACACACTCCATTGTCCTTCGCCAACCAGCGTGAGAAGTAGTCAAGTAAACAGTCACGACCGTTCATTTCTGGCTGATTGAGCACGAATTGGATACGAGCCATGTAACTGCGTACATACTCTTCAATCAATGCTTCGCCAAATTGTTCTTTCGACTTGAAGTAGTGATAAAACGAGCCTTTCGGTACATCGGCAGATTTCAAAAGCTGAGCTAAACCTACGGCGGTAAAGCCTTTGTTGACGATGAGTTCGTAACCAACATCTAAAATATGCTGGCGAGTGTCTTGTGTTTTTGCATTCATGACGACAAGCATAATGACGATTAGACCAGTCGTCTAGTAACTTTTGATCTTTTAAAGATCTCAACATTATGATCATTCACTTTTCTTGAGTGGCAGCACTTCAGATGGGCTGCCTTTAGTGCTCAATATCGTCGGTTCGTTCTTCAGTTGAGTATGGATTGCTTGGCTTCGCCCGTTATCTTTTGCTTGGTATAAAGCAGTGTCTGCAGCTTTTACCAATTCTACAGGTGAAGCGTTGTGATCAGGGAATGTGGTTACCCCAATAGATACGCCTAGTTGGCCCAAGGACAAGCCTTTCATATCTAGGTGCAGCTCACGAACTTCTTCGACAATCTTATTCGCTAGCGCTGTCGACTCATGAATATTGGTGTCTGGACAGATAATGGCAAGTTCTTCACCACCTAAACGGCAAGCTACGTGAGTGTCTAATGTGCTGCGAGTAAGCAAGCTCGCGACTTCTTTTAATACGTAATCTCCAGCGTCGTGACCAAAGTTATCATTGAAGCGCTTGAAGTGATCTAAGTCGAGCATGAGTAAAGATAGCGGTATTTGTTCTTGATTGGCTTTAGACCATTCGTTATCGAATACCTCTTCAAAATAGCGGCGATTGAATAGCCCTGTGAGCGGGTCACGCATTGCTTGAGAGCGTAATTTCTCTTGCAGGCTGAGATTAGCGAGTGCTAAACCCAGATGCTCAGCAAGTGTGTAAGCGATTTGTTTTGTTTCTTCGGTGACGAGTTCGGTTTTATGGCCAAAATAAAGATGGAACATACCAACGGTATTACCATGAGCAGTGAGAGGAATGCATAACGTTGTTGCATCCTCTTCTGCGCCTGACATGTGATTACATTCTAGGTGATGATACTTTTCGTGGGATAAGTGCGATTTACCTTTACGGAGTGCCCAGCAATCGTGCGGCGCATAAACCTTGCTTGCTGGCCACTCGCCGCCCCAATCAAGTTTGACCTCTAATTGGTTACGTGATTCTCGCATAATGGACACCGCACCATTAATATCACCAAGGATACGTGGGATGATGTCGGCAACCACCACCTGAGCTTCTTTGATGCTGTTACACGCAGCGAGCATATTAGCAAGCTGGTGTAACAACTCAATTTCGCGGGTACTTTTCTCAATACGCTGTTCTTGCAGCCGTCTTTCGTGGTTAACGACAGAAAAAATTTTCTTATGGCTAAACCAAGAAGAGCAAATTAGCACAGCAAACGAGCAGGCCATCAACGCATAGAAGATAAATTTAAGGTCGCTCGTCATTCCTGCGATTGCGGTTAAAGGCATTGCTAGTCGAATTACATAATTGGTGTCATGGCCATGTTCGTCGGCAGGCAATTCAAGCTTTTTGGCAACGTAGAGTAAATCTTGGTTGATACTGTCACTGTGTCGGATCGATAGACCTAAGTCTCCATTAAGTGCGGTTACGATTTCAGGTCGATGACTATGATCATCGAGCTCACTGATCTCCCGATTCGAAAGCTGTGAGTCACCCAGTACGAGGCCACTGCTGTGAACAATGGTAAACCGTTGACCAAACCTAGATTGAGACAGGTTATCAATGAAACTATCAATGTCTGGCTGAGGCATATCGTATAAGTCGAGCTGTTGCTCATGGACCTGTGCGGCAACGTCATCAAGCAAGCTCGACATATAGCCACTTACGATCTTTGTCGTCCAAGAATTGAGTGTATTGTTAAAGAAGTAACCCCCAACAAGCATTGAGATAGCCAAGGCAATGATAGGAAGATACTGAAAACGGTTGAGAGACGCTGTCATTGTAAGCCACACTTATAGTAAGGTTATTGATTTAACTAATCTTTGTAAGCCTTATACAAGTGTAGCTGCATATTGATAGAGTTGAATATAAGTCTAAACTTTGGGACTAATATCAACTTTTCGATGAGATGTAAGAAAGAAACTCAGGTGCAATAGAACGTTAAACAAGTTCGTAGCTGATCTCAAATAGTTTATCAGTATTTGGGTAGATTTCGCGGATAAGCTTCTTCAGCTTAGTTAGCTCGATGTACTCTTGCTCAGCGTGAAACTGATTGATATCGTCGAAATGCAGAGGCTTAACTGACAGGATTTTTACTTCGCATACCTTTTGATCTGTTTCAAGCGTATAAACTTCAACCGTTGTCCCAGGTACATAATGGGATTCTGATTCGTCTCTGATCGTGATGGTCTTTTTACCAGAGGCGACGAGGGGGGTTAAAAATTCAAAAAACGTAATTTTAGTTGGTGCTTTCATTGCGCTACCTACTTAGATTTATGAGTGAAAGCTCTATTAAGTGTGTGGAGTATTCTAAATGAGCTATTGGGCTTTATAAAGTGCTATTGAGTTGCCGCTGCGAGAGTATCAATCGATAGTTCGATACGGGTCCCCTTATTCACTTCACTCTTGACGTTAATGACACCAGCAAGCTTTTGTGTACAGATGTTATAAACCATATGCATACCAAGTCCTGTTCCCCCTTTAGCTCGTAGAGTGGTGAAAAATGGTTGAAAGATTTTCTTTTGGTTTTCAGGAGATATACCAACACCGTTGTCTTCAACTACGATGTTGAGCTTACCGTTGGTTTCACGTGCGTTAAGAAGAATGATGCGTTCTTGCTGATTATCTCCACTATTGAATCCATGCAGGGCGCTATTGTTAATCAGTTCTTCTAAAACGCATTGTAGCGAAATAGGGGGCAAAAACAGTTCTAATGACTCTTCACAGTCAATATCGACATCAATAGATTTATTGGCGAGAGTACTCTTAAGGTGTAAAACGGCGTCATTGAGTACCTGTTTAAGGCTGATGACTTTCGCTTCTTCTGTTGTCATTTTTTGATTGATTTGTTTGAGTTTGCTCACTAGCGTGACTGAGCGGTCGATATTACTGACTAGCATCTCGACACATTCGTTCGCCACCTGAAGAAAGCGGTTCAAGTCATCTGTTGTAATGGTTTTGTCGGAAAATTTTCGAGCAAGCTCATCGAGTTGGTCATTGAGTAGCGACAGCCCTGTAACTGAGATACCTAAAGGTGTGTTCAGCTCATGCGCGACCCCAACCACCATCCCTGTAAGCGCTGACATCTTCTCCGCTTCCATCAATTGATCTTGTGTGCGTTTGAACTTTTCAATCAAAGTTTGGATGGAGTGTTCACTCGTTTCCAATTGCTTGTCTTTGCACTCGATTTCATCTTCTACTTCATGAATCAAGGAACGCAGGCTAACAATCATCGAATGGAGTGAACTGGCCATAATATCTTTGTCACTGCTTGGCTCGATATCTATATGGTCTAAATTGCCTTTAGCGACACGATGAAGCACTTGAATATTTGATTCGAGTCTATCCATCAGGTGATTAAAAGAGACTGCGACGTCCCCAGCCTCTGTACCGATTTCAACTGGAACCCGTTTAGAGTAATCACCGTTTTTGCTTATGTTTTCGATGACTTTTAATGTTTCGAGCCAACTCATTTTAACGCCGTGCTCGGTGATATTAAGTCCAAGTTGTTCGGCTTGTGGGGATACGCGGTGGATGTTGAATGATTTAAGTAGATAGAAGCATGCAAATGAATTGATGGCAGACCAAATTAATATCGCTACCACACCGGCCAGTTGCACGACTACAGACCATAGAGGAGTTGTATCTTCGAGAGTATTTAACGCTATCCCGGTGTAGAGCGCCCCTAGAATACCGCAGAATAAGTGGACGGGGATTGCTCCAACAGGATCATCGATACGGAGACTGATGAGTAACCTGTCTCCGTAATATATGGTCAACGATGCAATAATCCCGAGTACGACGACATCAGTCGTTTCGAAGACATCAGCCCCAGTTGTAACGATCACTAATCCGCCTAGAACACTATTAAGAATGACAAATACTGGAATGTGTTTGGCACGGTGGACTAATAGCAACGTGGCAAACCCCGACACGACGGCGCAAAGGAGTGTATTGAAAAGAACTGTCGGAACACGTTCGTCAAACTGGTAGAGGCTACCGCCATTGAATCCTAACCAAGCAAAGACCATTAGAAATACTCCGAGGGTAACAAGAGTATGGTTGTAGGAGGGAATTTCGTTGGTATCTTGATGATTAACGAAACGGTCTTTTCGAGGGCCGATAATGATAGTTCCAATTAAACCGATCATGCCACCGACAATATGCACTGCAGCGCCGCCGGCAAAGTCGTGAAAGCCAAGTTGGTACAACCATGAGTTGGGATTCCACGTCCAATACGAGACAACAGGGTAGGTGAGTACCCCGATGAGTGTCGAGGCGTAAATATAGCCGCGGAAACTCATTCGTTCAGCTACGCAGCCAGACACTATTGTTGCGGCGGTTGCGACGAACATGAGGTTAAACATTAACACTGGTAGTTGTTCTGACTTTAGCGGAAAGGTTTCGAAAGATAGAAGAGAGCTGCCTTGGGCGAGATGAAATCCAACAAACACATAAACGATGGACACAACTAAGAAGTCTGCCATGTTTTTCATCGCAACGTTGACGGAGTTCTTTGCGCGTACACAGCCAGTTTCAACTAGGGTAAAGCCAGCTTGCATAAAAAAAGCTATACATGTACAGGCCAATAACCAAAGAAGAGACACTAGCTCTGTTTCGGCCATATAACCCCTCCAACCCTGATATATTCAACTAACAATAAGCGTAGACGATTGAATAAGAATGAAGAACTATACGGGTACTAAATGTGGAGTCACACAGAGTGGTGAGGAGGGATTAACCGTTTTTGAGCTTGGTTATTTCAGTTCACAGGAGAGGAATCTGTTGCCGACGAACATATCATCAACAACAGATTTGAATTGAACAGCAAAGATTACTGATTTACACGTTTGTGCTTTGGTACGTAATTAAGGATAGAGATTGGCACAGGCTTACGAGGCTCAAATCCTTCAACTTCACGACGTTCGATTAAATGGCCTAAACGGCTTTCAATCATGCATAGGTTTTTAAAGTTATCTTTTGATACGAATGAAATCGCTTCACCTTGCGCGTCAGCTCGACCTGTACGACCAATGCGGTGGACATATTCATCGGCTGGGAATGGCAAGTCATAGTTGATTACGCGTGTTAAGCCTTCAATATCGATACCACGAGCACCAACACCTGTCGCAATCATGTACTTAATTTTGCCAGCTTTAAAATCTTCCAATAGCTTAGAGCGAATAGCTTGGCTACGACCGCTATGGAATGCTTCCGCTTCAATACCACGTTTCTCTAGCTGACTCGCTAATTTCGCAGCACCATGTTTAGTCTCGATAAAGATCAATGCCTGATCCCAATCATTTTCTTTAATTAAATGACTTAATAGGGCAGATTTTTTATCTTTATCGACAGTGATTAACCATTGCTCAATGTTCTTTTTAGAGGCTTGATTTGCTGCAATTGAAATTTCATACGGGTTATGAACTGCAGTTTTCGCAAGGTCTCGAACTTTATTTGATAACGTTGCAGAGAAGAGCAAGTTCTGAATATCAGTCGGTAATCTATCAAGGATTTTATTGATATCTTCGATAAAGCCCATATCAAGCATACGGTCTGCTTCGTCAAGTACCAGCACTTCAACCTCTTCGAAGTACACGGCTCGCTTGCCGTACATATCAAGCAGACGACCAGGTGTAGCAACAAGAACATCGACGCCTTCGATCAAGGCTTGTTTTTGCACTTGCTCATCTACACCGCCATACATTGCAAGTGAAGTGAGGTTTAGGTGCTTGCCGTACTCTTGTACTTTTTGTTCAACCTGAACAGCTAGCTCACGCGTCGGCGCCAAAATCAATGCGCGGATACGCTTTTTACGTTGAGTTTCACCTTTTGAAAGTTTCTCTAGAATCGGTAAGACAAAGCTGGCTGTTTTACCTGTACCCGTTTGCGCAGCAGCGATGAGGTCTTCACCGTCCAAAATAACAGGGATAGCTTTGTTTTGGATGTTGGTAGGCTTATCGTAACCAAGTTCCGAAAGAGCTTGAGTGATAGGTTGGCTTAAGCCGAGTTTTGAGAATGGCATGTTTACACTCTGGATCTAGATGGTATCGGGCCTTTAAGCCCTTAGTTGATGCAGAGTGTAGCATGAACTGACAAGTGTGATTAGCTTTGTTTTTCGAGATACCAATTGCCTTTACATGGCCCATTCGTAAGGTACCAATTACCCTGGATCTTGTTCTTACTAGCAGTGCCATTGAATCGGTAATCCCATTGGCGGTTGGTCGCATACAGTGTGAGTTCACTGGTGTCTGCATTTATCCAACCTTTAAGTGAGGTGCCATTGTAAGTGAGCGTCAGTTTCGCGAGACCATTTTTCACGCTTCCTGTGATGGTAGTGCGCTCACACATGTTGTTGCCGGTAACATCTATGCGTCTTCCAATCCATTCTCCGTCATGGCGTGATGAAACCTCGAAGCTAGGAGATTCAGGCAACTTAGGAAAAGACTCAGGATTACTGGAGCCGAACAGACCTTTTTGTTGACCAAATAGAATAAAAAGACCGAAGCCGACGAACAAGATCAATATACCTTTGTTTTTCACGTAAGCTCCTAATCTAAGATTTCTGTGACTATTGAAGTTTTTACTGAGTTGGCAATAAAACAGTGTTGATGAGATAAGTGGTGTAGCTTTTCTAACTGCTTACGACTTGGCTGTTTGTCACCAAAAAAAACTATCTTTGGTCTTAAGGTTACTTTGGTGACCGATGTATAACCTTGGTCATCTTCTTCCATGATTCCTATAGCGTTATCGGTATAGCTATCAACAACATAGCGTTGCTTTGCTGCTATACCAAGGAACGTCAACATGTGACAGCTGGAAATCGACGCGATAAAGGCTTCTTCAGGATCTACATTAGCTTCCACGGAAAGGGGGAGAGGGACAACATGAGGTGACGATGAAGCAGGGACAGTAACTCCGCCATCGAATTCCCAAGTATGACCGCGGCTATATTGATTGTCATTAAAAGCTTCGTGGCTTCCACGTTGCCATTTGACTAGTGCAGAATACGTTGACATACAAAACTCTCCTTAGATATGTATTGCCATGCTACGTATTTAACTGATTGAAAACGAGCGGTAAATTAACAAGCCGTGATAAAAATCGAGGAAAGTCTCATCTATGGTTAAACTAATCTAGATGAACATTCATTATCCATGGTTCGCCCAAGGAGACTATAAGTATTGCGGCCTTTTTCTTTTGCTTTGTAGAGTTCTTTATCGGCCAGATTGCAAAGGAGATCGAAGTTGACGTAATGGCTTTCCATCTGGGTAGAGTTTGCGGCGCCCATCGATAGTGTTATGTACTGACTGCACTGTGAAAGGGGGTTCGTTAGCTCTAGCGATCGGATCGATTGCTGGAGAGCCGCCATCTTATTGTTTATTGATTCACTGGTCTGGTTGTAACACAGCACTAAAAACTCATCACCGCCGTAACGAAATAGGTAGTCATCTTGGCTAGAGAATTCACTCTTCATCTTTTCAGCGACTTTAGTTAAAGCATGATCGCCCATTTGGTGGCCATGGAAATCGTTGAAGCCCTTGTAATAATCGATATCGATCATGATGACCGCGAAATTATGATGATTCTGAGCGGCAGCCTGTGTCATCTGTGGGCCAATAGAATCAAGCTGATAGCGATTGTATAGCTTAGTTAGAGGGTCCGTCTGAGACAGCACTTCAAGCTGCTTGTTTGCCTGCTGTAGCCTTTGCTTTTGGACATGGTTTTCCAATGCGACAGCAATAAAGCTTGCCAGTTGTTCAAATAGGCTACGGTGGTATTGCTGATATTGATCGGCAAGTCGATGCTGAATGGACAAAACGCCAAGAACGCGATTACCTAGTGTTATTGGAGTCAAAATGATGGATTGAACGGGCTTTGAGTTATCGTAGTGAACGTTGTCCGTTTCTTCTCGTTTCTCTTTTGGCACCATGGAATCGAAGGATTCTTCAACGATGTGGTTTAGATGGACTGTTGTGTTGTTTTTAACAACGTAGCTACCAACTGAGTATTCAGTGCTGCAGTCGATCGAAGTACTCGGGACAAAACCATCGTGGTCATAGAAATGGTCATAGCTGAGAATTTGCGTTGTATGATCGTAGAGTGCGATACCAAATTCATCGGTTGGAAATATGGCACTAATCTTTTCAAAGATGAAGGGCAGCTGCTGCTGGATATTATCCGTGGTTGCAATGTGTTGGCCAATCTCTGTAATAAGGCCAATGTGTTCCTGCATTTGAGTGAGTAATAGGTGTTCTTGTGCCGCCGTTGATTGCTTAACGTTGTTAAGAATAGCTGAGTGCTCTTTATCCTGAGAGCGAGCAAGTGCGGACTGTGTCGATTCTATCAAGCGAGTTTGTAGCTCGACGATTTCAGCGTGTTTGCTTTGCTTCTTCGCTAAACGTATGAGAGTTGTGTAGAGGATCTCAAAGAAACTAAAGCTCTTGTCTGCATCTACCCTTGGCTTTAAATAGAAGCATATTTGTTGAGCCCGTTCATCAAAACCATGACGTTCTAAATAAGCTGAAAAATACACCAAGTTTTCTTGGCGGTTGTGAGTATCAAAAACTTTTTCGTAAAGTTCTTCTGCTTGCTCAAAGTACTCAATAACTGTTTGTACAGGGTAGGAGTCGTTCAGTGCCATAACCTGAGCTAGGTAACCTTTTGAGATGGCTTCGACACGAATGTTATTAGTATCCTTGGCTATTTTCTTAGCCTGCTTTATATAGCCAACGGCTTCATCTGCCTGATTTAGGTGGCCTAAAGCATAGCCCATGTTTAATAAACAAATGGACTGATTAACATGGTTGCCTACAGTGCGCGCACTTTGCTCGCCTAATGAAGCCAAATGGTAGGCGGATTCATATTGTTCCAAACAAAGGTGAAAATCACTAATATTGGTATAGGCAAAAGCACAGTAGTTATTGTCAAGTAAATGGGCGTTGTCTAGTACGTAGCTGTAGAGGTGATATGCTTGATGGTAATCTTCTCGGTCAGCGTAAATAGAGCCCATCAAAATGTGCACGTGCAAACCGAGTAGTTTGTCGGTATGCGTGCAATGGCTTAAACAAAGGTTATATTGTTCAATAGCCTTATCTAACTCGTCGAGGCGGTCATGCCTCATTCCAGTTAAGAAATTTTTATAGGCGACAGGAAGTGAGAAGCTGTACTCAAGACAAATGTCATCAACGGATTGTTCTAAGCGTTTCAGCCCATCAATGCCATGATAAATTTGAATCTGCGCGAGAAGCGCTTGGATTTTTTGTAGTGGAACAGTAGACATCTCAACTCCTTCATCGGAATTGAAATTATACAGTATGTATGACGGGATTGTAAGAAACGTTTAATAAAAGATATTTGTTGTTACCCACAATCCTGTTAATTACGTGTCTGTCGAAGATATTTTGTTAAAATTCAGCATCCATTTGAAAAGTCATTCGTTGACCATTATATGGATGATCCAGTTCTAATCGTTCGGCATGAAGATGAAGTCGGTCGGCTTTTTCACCATAGAGTGTGTCACCGACCATAGGAATATTGAAGCCAAGGTGATGGGCACAATGAACTCTAAGTTGATGCGTTCGTCCTGTTTTAGGGTAGAGGTATAACTTTGATTTACCGTTGATCGTTGAAATAAGTTCCCAAAACGTTTCTGCCGGTTTGCCATGTTCATAACATACTAGCTGTCGAGGACGATCGACCGGGTCTCCACGCATTGGTAGGTTGATCTCGCCATGCTTACCTTCAACAGTACCATCCAGCAGCGCGACATAGCGCTTTTTGACACTACGTGAAATGAACTGTTTTTGAAGACTCTTGTTAGCTCGTTTGGTGAGAGCAAAGACCAACAGCCCAGAGGTAGCCATATCCAATCTATGAATCACAAAAGGTCCTTCAACGTCAGGGTAACGTTGTTGCAGGCGAGTGTATGCCGAATCAGTAATGGTTTTACCAGGTACAGAAAGTAAACCAGAAGGCTTATTGACTACAACCATGGATTCATCTTCAAAGAGGATCTCAAGTTCTTTGTCTTCAGCCCAGTTCTCTTCGAGCGGATTGTCATCAACGAGCATACCTTGCATCATATGACCTAGTATTGGCTGACATTTACTATTACAAGAAGGGTAGAACTTACCATGCTGCCTGATTTCAGATTTTGGAGAAGCGCCCCACCAAAATTCAGCAAGCGCCAACGGCTTAAAGCCATGTTTAAACGCGTATTGTAAAAGCTTAGGTGCAGCGCATTCACCCGCTCCGGCTGGTGGAGTCGGTGTAGCGGTTGGTTTGAAAATCGCTCTCAACGATTCTTGCTGTCCGTTAGCATTTAAGAATCGGTATTGTTCGAATAGTTTGTTTTGCAACGTATTGGACATTTGTTTACGTTGTTCTTTCAGACTCATCAGGTCGTCTTCAAGAACATGCAGCACTGATTCAATCTCGGCGATTTTATTGTCCCATTCGAGCTTCAAGTATTTAAGAACGTTCTTTTCAGCAACGCTTTCTTTACCTAGTTTAACTAACAGAGAATCAACCGCTGTTTTGTCGAGCGTTTGTTCTGCTGTTTTTCGGCGAGCTTTACGATCTGCACGGCTGCTGATCATCTGCGCTCGATGCGCTTGTTCTTCTGTTTGGTATTGCTCTTGTGCTTCTTTTAATGCCTCTCTAAGGTGCAACAGTTTTGGTTCGCATTCGAGTGATTTCACTTTATCGCTGACTAACGTGATCTCCGCGAGTTCTGAACGGAAAAAGCTTTGTTCAGCCAACATGTCAAACACAGGGGGAACGAACCCCGGCAGCGAGTTTGAGTCAGCGATTTTACCTGAGAAAGCCGACAAATAACCAATCTCACCCTCGGCAGATTTAACCAACAAGACACCAAACATTTTGCCTGTGCCTTTAGTTGAATCATTTAGTCCAAAATCATGCTGCCATTCTTGCTGCTGTTTAAGGTGCTCTTGCAGTTGATTTGCCGCCAACACACACAAAGGGTGCGCTTGATAGTAGAAAGGGAATGTGAACTTTTCTGGTAATGAATAGGTGGAAATGTCAGTGTTGAATTGGGTAAACAGGTCGTTAGGGTGGTGCATACAGCTATTCACTACAGGTAAAATCAATTGGCTGTGATTTTACCTGTTTGAAGTGTGAATGCTAGAGAGAATGCGGGATTGGGATTAAATACCTGCACCTACTTGAAAATAAAGGGCAGTGTCTTCTTCACTAAAGGCGATATCAATACCAGAAGTCAAACCATAGCGCCTTGCAATCAGGTAACGAAAACCAACGCCATAAGAATAATGTGAATCTTGATCGAACATGTCTGAAGTCGAATCCCCAGCATAACCAAATCCACCAAATACGTTTGTTGACCAACGCGGAGTCCACTGCTTGCTAACTTGTGATTCGATGGAAAGTGTGGCTTCCCCTTGATAACGGTTTCTTGCAATACCTCTAAGCTCAATATCAGGATAATACTGTGGTGACAGAAAACGTTCGTCGGTCGATAGCGTCTTATAGTGACCGCGTAACGCCATATTCCAAGTATCGGCAAGCGACCAGTAATTTATACCTTCAAGGTTAAAGGTTTGATAGGTGTAGTCACTACCAATTGCGTCACCAAACCACATATACTCCGCGGTGTAGTTATAACCTTCAGTCGGATTGAGGAAACTGTTCTTACTATCGAACTCAGCAACAAGTCCTAACCCCGAAGATGTGGGAGAGGTATTGGCAATTCTCGATATGATCTCGTTTGCTCTTGGGTAATTATTGATGCTGATATCTGGCGCAAAATATTGTTGAGAAACGCCTAAAAACCAATTGCTATTAGGTAGACGCCATTGCAGTTTTTGAATACCGCCACCACCTGTCATACCAAGTTCAACACCTTGTCCGGGAGCGAGCGATTCTAATGCTTTAGGAGAGCTTTGGCGGTAAAAGGTAATGTTGATATCTCCATAACCTAAACCGCCTAAATAGCGAATTGAGTCTTTATTCCACGTACGTCGGTGGGCGATAAAACCCATCCAAGTACCATTCTCAGTTGCGAATCCACCTACGGCAGTAATCGCTGGTGTGAGAAGTTGCGCGCCCCCATCTAGAGATTTAGCCGCTAGTTGTTTGCGCTTCTCTCGTTGTTTATCGGACTCATGCAGGAAGATACCAGTAAAACCGCCACCATAACCTACAGCGGGCTCTGTAATGAGAATAGGGACAGGTAAGAAGCCATAGGCATTCTCTGCTAAGTACTCACCCATGTCCAATTGGCCATCGATAGCGTCAAAAAAGCTAACCGCATGAGTGGTCGATGCAAAGAAAGTGCTTGCTAGCGCAGCTGTGATCAGAGGTTTCATGACGTTCCATGTCTTTGAAATGTTGAAGATTATTAAAGCTCAGATTTGATTACAGTGCAATTAGAGAGACTGAATTAGCGAGTGTACTCGGCATCAACACTGATAAACCAATGTTGGACAGTGCCATCTTCTCGCTCTACCCAAAGGTCATTGTCAAAGTGCTTGATGCGACCTTTTACCGTCAACGAGAGTTTGTTTTCGTCGGTGGTTTCAAATTGAATGAACGGGTCTGATGTAATTAGAAACGGTTCGGCATCCTTTACGTCGCCATTGCTATCGATTAGGAAGAAATGATTCAGCTTTCCATCTTGTGGTTTGGTTGAAACGGCTTTGTAGCCAACAAGTTGAAAGCCATTACCAATCGGTTTACTCAATATTTCACTGCTGAGTCTTACGTGTGTTGGGATAAACACCCATGCTAACAACATAGAGATTGCTGAAATAATCGCACCAATAGATAGTGTTAATTTAGACATAGTTAAAACTAGAAAAACGAAACAGAGCGTTACTCTAGCATAAAGTAGAGAAATGAGCGTATTCTTGATGTGTGTTGAGGCTTTTGCTGTGCTGTTAGGTTTACTTTTAACCACAGCTTAAAGTTCTTCAATCTATTTTTGTAGAACGTGAGTCCAATAACTAAAGCAATTAGGGTGAGGGAACTTTGAAAAATCGCTTTGATCTCAACTTGTATCACTTTTTATCTCTACTCCATCGTTATCGTTCTCAGATGAAAGTTTGTCATGACCTAGACATCAGCCGTGCCACATTCAATCGCCATCTTGCTGATTGTCGTGAAGGGTTAGGAGATGAATTGTTTGTGGTTGCGAAAGGGGTTTATACACCCACATTATTTACTAATCAGTTGATAGAGTATATTGAACAGCCACTAGAGCAATTAGAGCAAGTCCAACATGCAGCGAAACGCTTCGAAGGGGCCGAATCGCAGTTAGAGTTTATGTTTTATGTTGTGAACCCATTAAGTAGACTTATCACATTGCCACTTACCAACGGCTTAAACACTCAATTATCCACTCCCAAAATTTCTTTTGTTGATTGGTCGCTCGATGGTGTTGAATTTCCGAAGCCAGAAACACTTGCCGTAGGGGTGACTGGCTATCCAAATCAGTTCAATGAGCAATTGTTGGAGCGCAAAGTAGGGTCGGTAGGCCTATATGTCTACATTCATAAAGACCATAGCTTGGCTAATTATTCGAAAATAGAACTAAAGGATTTAGTCGGTTTTAAAACCGTGCGAATCTCAATGGGAGCGTTCGACAGCAACACCTATTACGAGCGAATACGTAAAAGTGCAGGTGTTTCGCTTGATCAAACTCTGACAGTGGCGTCTTTTGGTAGCGCATTAGATTGCGTAGCTGATGGAACGTATCTACTAGTTTGTTTCGACGTAGGCAAAGAATTACCACAGGATGTGATTAAAATTCCGCTTTATCTCGATGGAGAGCGAATGAGCTACGATGTTGGGATTCACTATCATAGAGTCAACTACCAACACCCAGTGATGAATACCATTGAAAAACTCATACGCGAAGCCCTTAGTTCACTATAAAGCGCGTCGTGCTTTAACTTAATGGAGAATCTATTGCATATTTGCAATAATTGGCGCTAAACAAGCTTTAAGTATTACGCGAGTGAAATATGGCAAATTGGGAAGGGGTAAGTGAATTTGTTGGTGTCGCAGAGACTCAATCCTTCACCTCAGCGGCGAAAAAGCTAGATACATCTGTCGCACAAATCAGTCGTCGAGTATCTGCTTTGGAAGAAAGATTAGCGGTGAAGCTGTTCAATCGAACAACTCGCAAAGTGTCACTCACAGAAGCAGGGCAGTTGTATTACCAACAATGTAAGCACTTAGTTGAAGGCCTCGAGCTCGCAGAGCTGGCTGTCACTCAAATGCAGTCCACTCCTAAAGGTCTATTAAAAGTCACTGCTCCTGTCACCTATGGTGAGCAGCATTTGGCACCATTGCTCCATCAATTCTTGGAATTGTATCCACAGGTGAACCTCGATTTGATGCTCACAAACCAAAAGCTCGATCTTATAGAGCTAGGGGTTGATGTCGCAATTCGCCTAGGTCGTTTACAGGATTCGAGCTTAATCGCCAAACGCCTCTCTACACGTCAGCTTTATGTGTGCGCTAGCCCAGAATATCTCGACCGATTTGGTGAGCCTCATACATTATCTGAATTAAGCAATCACCAATGCCTTGTCGGGTCTATCGAATATTGGCGCTTTAGAGATGATAAGGGTGAGAAATCGTTAAGAGTCTCGGGGCGAATCCATTGTAATTCTGGTTATGCTTTGTTGGATGCCGCTAAACGTGGCTTAGGTTTAGCTCAATTACCCGATCACTACGTCCAAGACGCATTAGATTCAGGAGAGCTGGTGGAGGTCTTAACAGAGTATCGCGATGAAAGAGAAGGTATTTGGGCCTTGTATCCTCAAAACCGAAACCTATCTCCAAAGGTTAGGCTATTGATTGATTTTTTAGCTGAAAAGCTCGGCTAACGATAAGGGGGAAGCTCCCCCTTAATTAAACAATTACGCTTCGTTTTCTTCTGCGTCTTGTCGTTTGATTACCTTGTGACCATCTTCAGCAACACCCTGTTTCCAATAACTACTGATATAAATGTTGTCACGTTCGACTTGTTTTTCATTTCTAAAGTACTGACGAAGTCCGCGCATCGAATCAAATTCACATGCACACCATATCGACGCTGAACCTTCTAGCCAAGTTAACTGGCGAGCGTACTCGGTAAGATCATCTTGCTCAAAAATCCAATGAACCGAAAAGCCTTCGGGAGCATCAATTGGTTGGATGTCTTCTTGTGCGATAACTTTAATGATCGCATAACCTTTTGCGTCACGAGGTAAACGCTTAATTTTGGCTGATAGGGCTGGAAGAGCAGTCATATCAGCTGTCATAAAGAACCAATCTGCTTCAGTCTTCATGTCTTGAATTGTACCTGGACCTGCGATAGAAATTGTATCGCCTTTTCCAGCGTTCATAGCCCATCGAGCGGCGAAGCCACATTGCAAATCATGAGTAATATGGCGAACGAAATCGACTTCAATTGAGCCAGCCTTCTCATCAAACTTTCTGATTGTGTACGTGCGCATAACCGGTCTGTCGTCAGGGCTCATAGAAGAAAGGTCTGTCGAGCCTGAAGGAGTAAACAGTAATTTTATGTAACCCCCTTCGCAGTTTGCCGGGAATTCGCGTAGGGAGTCGGACTGGAATGTAATACGTAGCATGTTTGGTGTAACAGCTTGTGTTGACTCAACAATAACTTGCTTTGGTGATGGCTTTTTCATGATACAACTCGATAATTGTTCTTGTTCGCATTTAGATTAACAATAGAAACTTGAAATGAATAGCATCTTTAAACAAATTTACATTCCTGACCTATTAGATCATTGGTAATGTCGAGCCAACTAATAATGCTGCCATTGAGATATTGAACGCACGAACGCGGAATGAACTTGTTAACCAGCGTTGTAATTCTCTACCTGCGAGAATCCAAAACGTGCCGGATGGGTAGTTCACGAGCAAAAAGGTGAGTGAGATAATGATTAACTCGAACCAACCACCACCATTACTGTATAAGGTGACTGAACTAAGAGCCATTGACCACCCCTTTGGGTTGACCCATTGAAAGCTCGCAGCACCGATAAAGCTCATTGGCTGAAAATCTTCGACATCTTTAGCACGTCCACTTAATGCAATTTTCGCTGCTAAATAGGCCAAATAACCCAAGCTTACGTATTTAAGCACAGTATGGGTGATCGGATACGCAGTGAAGACCGAAGATAGGCCCAAGCCCACAACCAGAACCATAAATGCGAATCCAAACGCTACACCACTCATGTGAGGAAGCGTCCTCATATAGCCGACATTTGCTCCAGAAGTCATTAACATTAAATTATTTGGACCGGGGGTAAATGTAGAGACGAAAGCAAAGATCACAAGAGCACTAAGCTGTTCAAATTCCATAGTTGTTTCCTTAATTAGACGAGAGGCGCAAGATTATTGCGTGAAAGCATTTGTATTAACCGGTCACATGTATAGTAGGTGGAAATATGAGCAATTATGTGCTTTTATTCGGACTGGTTTAGAGAATAATGCAATAAAGGTGTGATATGGATAGGTTCGACGAAAGAATCTTGCAAGAGCTTAAAATAGACGGAAGAATATCCAATGTAGAGCTATCTGAACTGATTGGTTTATCTGCTTCAGCAACGTTAAGGCGTGTACAAGAACTCGAAAAGAGTGGAGTGATCAAAGGCTATCGTGTGCTGACTGACAATACTCAGTTAGGTGTAGGATTCATTGCTTATGTATCTATTGGGTTAGCAAGTCACCGCAAGCAATCTCAGTTGGAGTTTGAAGAGCATGTCCGATTTGTAAAAGAAGTCGTTGAATGCCACAACATTACTGGTGCAAATGAGTATCTCTTGCGTGTTGAAACTACTGATTTACCTAGCTATAAAAAATTCCACGCGGATGTTTTGGGTGAGTGCGTCCATGTTCAATCAATCACAACAATGGTGGTGATGGATTCACCCAAAGATGAACGCTAGCTTTTAACTATTCCCTTTACACTAAAGGTGTGTCAGTAGTGTTAATGGTAATTTAAATAAATACAATGACTTACTGTCATATTATATAAATATAATCGCCACTTAATCGTAATGGATTAGCAATCAAATCTTCATCTCAGACCTCTAATTTATCTCGCAACACATAGTTCGAGCATAGAAGCTCATTATAAATGCAAGGTAAATAAGATGAAAAAAGCAGTGGTAGCGTCTGCAGTATTTGCAGCACTAGTATCAGGTTCTTCACTAGCAGCGACAGTTTACAAATCAGATGGCACAGAGTTGAAAGTCGGCGGTCGCGTAGAGTTCCGCGGTGACTTCATTGGTACTTCAAAAGGTGTTGAAATTGAAGGCACGATGGATGACAGCACTCGTGCTCGTTTCAACCTTAAGGGTAAATCAGAAATTACAGATGGCATGTCTGCATTCGGTGTTTACGAAGGTGAACAAGATACAGGCGGCGACACTGGTTTCGAAAACCGTTACATGTACGCAGGCTTAGACTTTGATGGTCATGCAATCTCTGTGGGTCGTCAAGATATGGCGTCTGTAATCGTATCGGACATGACGGATGTTACAGAGTTCTCAGGCATCCAACAGACCATTGACTCTGCAAGTGACAAAGAAGACAGCGTTATTGCTTATCGTGGCGGCTTTGACTCAATCCAGCTTGAAGCGGCTTATCAAGCGAAATCAGCAAAAGATTCAGATGGTTACAGTCTGGCGGGTATGTACTCAGCACCATTTGGCTTAGATGTTGGTCTTGCATTCTCTGGGGCAGATAGTGGTGATCTATCTGACTCACAAGTTCTTTTCGGCCTGGGCTTCTCGCTAGATAGCCTATACCTTGCGGGTACTTACTCTCAAGGTGATAACGAGATTGATGAAGGCAAAGGTAGTGAGTTTACGGCTTACGAGCTAGTTGCTCAGTATAAGTTCACTAAGCAATTCTCTGCAGCTGCACTGTACACGTACCAAGAGAACGAATTGTCTGGCACTAAAGCTGACGCAACTGACGGTATTGAGCTTGTGGGTTACTACAAATTTAACAGCAACTTCCGTACTTATGTTTCTTACTACCTGAATAGCCTTGATGAAGTGAAAGTAGGAAACTTAGTAACACAAGGTGAAGACACACTCCGTTTAGGTGCGCGTTACGACTTCTAAAAAGAACTGCCTGAATTCGGTCAAGCATACCTATGACCGTTTAGTTCTATACCCTTGGCCAAGCATTGCTTGGCCTTTTTTTGTTTTGAATCAATGTATGACTCATCTGTATAATTTATAAATTGGTTGCATATGATGTCTAAGGCATATTTGATTACGCAAACGGTTAGTGAAAAATATCTCGATTTATTAAGAGGTTGTTTACCCTGTTAATCATTTTTTTATGTTAGACTCCGCGCCCTTTATGTTATGGGAAGATTCCCAGATCAAGGATGAAACCAAAAACTTGATTGAGAAAAATAATGCAATTATCGCTTAAAAACTTGTCTATTCGCACGCAGGTTCTAGTGCCTGTTCTTTTTACCACTTTCGCTTTGTTCATCGCGTTATGGATTACTAAGAGTAACCTTGAAGCAGAACAGGAAATCATCAACTCCAACACAGACTCATTAGTGTTTTATAAAGACAAACTTGCACATATCGATGACCAAGTTTATCCATTGAGAATTAGTGCGGTTTACGCTATCTACGATGCATCACGTCGTGATGTCTTTCTAAATGAATTAAAGACAGGGCTTGCCCAAATCCAAAAAGATCTCGACATGATGGCGGAGCGCAAAACGTTTCGTGAAGATGTAAACGGCGTCCGCAGAGCTATCGAGAACTACATCCAGTTTTCAAATCGAGCGGTAGAGATGTTCTCACGTCGTGATCAAGGTACTGTAAGTGAACAGGAGTATCGTAATTTCATTAACCAATACCGAGAGTCGGGTAGTGAAATGATCGCAAGCATCAATGAACTTTCAGCGAAGGTGAATGATTTTGCTTCTGCTGCAATGGATAGTAGTGCTGAACAAAACGCGAAAGTACAAAACTTAGCAATGGTTCTTGTTCTTTCCGTTCTAGCGGTATCACTATTTGTTGCTTGGGTACTATCGGGCATGATTGTGACACCAATACTGCGCTTACAAGAAGTGATGCGAAAAATTGCCCAAGGCGACTTATCTGTGCGTGCAGATGTAGATGGTGACAACGAAATTACTCATTTGAGTGAAGACGTGAATCAAACTGCTGAAAAACTTCATGGTACTGTACAAGAGTTAGCACGCATCAGCGAAGAGGTCGCTTCTGCATCAACAGAACTAGCTGCAGTAATGACTCAAGCTCAGGCGAATGCACAGCAGGAATTGGCTGAGATTGAACAAGTGGCATCCGCTGTTAATGAACTCTCAAGCACTGCGGACAATGTAAGCGGTAATGCGCAACTTGCAGATTCAACAGCACGTGAAGCGGATCAATTAGCCAAGTCGGGCTTAGATATCTTCGAAGAGAGCAACCAAGCAAGCGCTCAAATGGGCGATGCGCTGAACGAAGCGGCGAACGTAGTATTGACTTTGAAAGAACAGTCAGAGCAGATCAACGACGTTATTGAAGTGATCCGTGGTGTTTCTGAACAAACTAATCTATTGGCGTTGAACGCAGCGATTGAAGCGGCTCGTGCCGGCGAATCTGGTCGCGGTTTCGCTGTTGTTGCAGATGAAGTACGTATGCTTGCTGCTCGAACTCAGGAGTCGACTGGTGAGATTCAAGCAATTATTGAAGAACTGCAAAAGCAATCAGGCCTTGCCAACGATAGTATGCAGTTAAGCTTAGAAATGTTGGCAAAAAACAATGAGCTTGCACTACAGGCTAATAGTGCATTACAAGGCATTACTGAGTCGGTAACCAATATTAACGATGCTAATACTCAAGTAGCAACAGCAGCTGAGCAGCAATCGCAAGTGACACAGGACATTAATCGCAACGTTGTGAACATGTCTGAACTCGTAAACCAAAACGTTTCAGGTATCTGTCAAAGCGCTAGCGCAAGTAACGAACTTTCGTCATTGGCTGAAAAGCAAAAAGCACAATTGTCTTTCTTCAAACTGTAAAACCATAACCAAAATAAATGGCAGGAGTCGGAAACGGCTTCTGCTTTTTTGTATCTTGATAAGTATGGAAGGGAGTGAAGATCAGAAAAGTACGTTCTGAATACTCAAAATTGAACCGGAAAACACATATTTTTATTTCGATTGGGAGAGCTAAACCGAAAATTTTTTCGCATATTTTGTAGTTTTAAGGGATTTATTAGAGTGTTTGGTCAATATATTTACAACCGACAAACGAAAAGGATTGCGCAAACGTTTTACAAGAGGGTGTTTAAGTCGTTGTTTTTAATGGTAAAGCATTGAAAGTAGAAAGAGTTGCGGTGGGCTAGGTATGCAACTTAACCGAACTGTATCACAAAAAAAATGAAAATATCAGTCTTGCGAGAAATAAATCCCGACCTATAATGCTGAAAACCGGAGCGTCTGCCAACGCTCCGGTTTTTTTGTGTCCGAAACTCAGTAAAGCGTCTGTCAACGCTTACCGAAAACGCACCGACACGTAAATTTGTTTACAGGAAAATTTATCATGCGTATCGAACAAGAACTTAAGTTAGGCTTTAAAGATGTACTATTCCGCCCGAAGCGTTCTACTCTAAAAAGTCGTTCTCAAGTTGAATTAACCCGCGATTTTACATTCAAGCATAGCGGCCGTCAATGGTCTGGCACTCCTGTAATTGCAGCGAACATGGATTCGGTAGCAAGCTTTGAAATGGCGGCAGCGCTAGCAGAGCACAATGTAATGACAGCGGTACACAAGCACTACACAGTAGAGCAGTGGGCTGACTTCGTTAAGAACGCTGACAAAAACACGCTGAATAACGTTTTCGTATCGACAGGCACTTCTGACGCTGAGTTCGAAAAAACTAAGCAAATCATGGCTCTATCTGAAGAGCTAATCTTCATCTGTATCGATATTGCGAACGGTTACTCTGAGCACCTAGTTGAGTATGTAGAAAAAGTTCGTGCAGAATTCCCGAACAAAGTTATCTCTGCAGGTAACGTTGTGACTGGCGACATGTGTGAAGAGCTAATCCTAGCGGGCGCAGATATCGTTAAAGTAGGTATCGGCCCAGGTTCTGTATGTACAACACGTGTAAAAACTGGTGTTGGCTACCCACAACTTTCTGCAATCATCGAATGTGGTGATGCTGCACACGGCCTAGGTGGTATGATTATCGGTGACGGTGGCTGTTCATGTGCGGGTGACGTTGCTAAAGCATTTGGCGGCGGCGCAGACTTCGTAATGCTAGGTGGTATGTTAGCAGGTCACGAAGAGTCAGGCGGCGAAGTGATTGAGAAAGATGGCGAGAAGTTCATGAAGTTCTACGGCATGTCTTCACAGTCTGCAATGGACAAGCACTCAGGTGGTGTTGCTAAGTACCGTGCAGCTGAAGGTAAAACCGTACTTCTACCATTCCGTGGCAGCGTTCACGGCACTATCTCTGACATCCTTGGTGGTGTACGTTCAACTTGTACATACGTAGGCGCAGCAAAGCTTAAAGAGCTAACTAAGCGTACGACGTTCATCCGCGTACAAGAGCAAGAGAACAACGTATTCGGTAAAGAGTAATCAGACGATTATTCGGAAAATACGAATTATTGAGGGCTGCATTTTGCGGCTCTTTTTTTTCTGAAAATTGCCAAGTGGCGGCAAAGTGGCGACAGCCATCGAAAAAATTCTTGTGGCGACAACTACAAGTTAGCGAGTGGGTTGTGAGTGATAGCTTCCGATAGGTGATCTGGGGCGAAGTGGGCATAGCGCATTGTCATACTAATATCGGCATGACCAAGGATATCTCGCAGCACAAGAATATTCCCACCGTTCATCATAAAGTGGCTGGCAAATGAATGGCGCAGAACATGCGAAGCCTGGCCAGAGGGTAGGGTAGTGCCGAGTTTATTTTTAAGGATGTAGCAAAAGGGTGTGTAGCACTCTTCAAACAACTTACTTGAGGTCGGCTTATAGATCTCATGATAAAGGTCTTCAGAGATAGGTACAGAGCGATTCTTCTTAGTTTTAGTGTTGGTATAGGTGACTTTATACTTGGTGAGCTGGGAGCCGTTAAGTTGCGCTGCCTCGTTCCAACGTGCACCAGTGGCAAGGCAAAGCTTAACTATCTTGAGCATATCCTCTCTAGTGTGCAAGGCGACTAATTCCAATAGCAGGGCAATTTGCTCTTTATGTAAGAAAGCCATACTGCGCTCGTGATCTTTAAAGGGCTTCACATCCTCAATTGGGTTGGGGAGTTTCCATTCTCCCAGTTCCTTAAGCTTACCGAAAACAGCTTTAAATCTAGCGAGCTCAGAATTCAGCGTAGCGATGCTCGGTGCCCCTTTTTGCCATCGGTCATCAACAAAGCTAATTTGCCCATGCATGCGCTGACTGCGAAAATCCGAATACAACCTAGCGTTGAGAAGGGTAGCGAGCGGGTTACCCATAGCATCACACATCTTTTGCAGCTTGCTATAAATAACGGCTCCGTTAGCGAGCGTGGCGCCATAGCGCGTAAACCAAATGTCTATAAGCTCTGTTAACCTTCTATGATCAGGCTTAGCGCCCTCCCAAGGCTTGTCTTCAACCTCCCGCATGACAAAGCGCTCGTAGGCGGCAGCCTCACCTTTGGTGGCGAATTTACAACCGCGTTGATGGCCTCGAGGTCGGTCAGTGGGTTGAAGCAGAAGGTTCAATGCAAGGCGACGTGTTTGTTGCTACCGAAGTAGAAGTAGAAAACTACGGCAATCTCGTTGGAGACAATGATGTAGAAGGCATCGTGACATGGGTTGCGAACGATTATAGCCAATTCTCACTTAACTTCCGTGGTAACTTCGCGGTCGACAACGCAACACGTTTTGAAGATGGCACTAAAGCGGATCTTAAACAAGGTCAACAAGTTGAAGTGACATCGGTAATGAAAAACGGCGTTCGCACAGCGACAAATATTGAAATCGATGGTCCTGATTTTGATGGCGACTACGATAGTCACTGGCAAGGTAAAGCGTTTGAATGTGAAGGTTTCATATCCAACTACGATGTCAATTCTCAGACTTTCCAAGTAAGCCACTGTGAAAATAACGCTGACCAAGCCATCTCGAATAACACGGTTGTGATTGACGCACAAACTCGTTTTGAAGGTTTAAGTCGATATAACCTAAATGGTTCTCGAGTTGAAGTTGAAGGTGTGATCATCAATAACCAAAACATCGCACGTGAAGTAGAAGCCGAGAAATAAAATCAATAATCAACCTCCATTCATATTGATAACTTAAATATAAACAGAGACTTAATAATGAAAACAAAACTTTTAATGACCATTTTTGCTCTTTTTGCATCAAGCAGTATCTTTGCACAAGGTTTTATCGGTAATGCTACTCAAACACAATCTGGCTTTTCAGGGCCAACACAAGGCATCTCTACAGTAAAACAAGTTCTTGACGCTGGGATCTTCAGGGACGACATGCCTGTAACATTGAAAGGCCATATCAAATCATCTCTTGGCGGAGAAATGTATCTCTTTGCTGATTCTACAGGTGAAGTTACTGTAGAAATTGACCACGAAAAGTGGTTCGGCCAGTCTGTTACACCAACAACAAACGTACAAATTATGGGTGAAATCGATAAAAACATATCAGGTGTAAAGGTTGATGTGGATGCGATAAAAGTTCTGTAAATATTTTATATGTCCACAAACGCTTCACATTAAATGATTGATAATCACGCGAGAGAACCATAGAGAATTGTTATATGAATAAAACATTACTTTCAGTACTACTAGCAGGCGTATCTTTTAGTGTAGTTTCAGCACCTTATATTGGTTTAGAATACGGTTTCGGTTCAACTAGTCATGATACACAAAGTAACTTCACATCATCTCCAGTTACACTGGAACCATCGAATGAAGAGGGCATTTTAAGTGGATTTGTAGGTTATTCATTAACGCCATCTTGGGCGATTGAATTTGGTTACAGTCAGTTTGAATTGGATGATGATCGTTCACTATTTGTGAAATATGACCCTACAACATACATAAAAACAGAAGAAGAATGGAATTCAAAAGTAAAAGCAAAGCAATTCACTCTAGCTCCTGTTTACACGTATACACTGAGTGAAAAATGGCAAGCTAAATTTAAAGCAGGCTTAACTTATACTCAGTATGATGTAAGCGCCTCTCATTACCTTGAACATGAAAATGAACTAACTGATATTGAGGCCATTACACCTAAAAGTAGTTACTCAAATACATCCAATGAAATTGGTGGTTTGGCTTCTGTAGGAATTGAATATGAAGTGTATTCACAATTAATGGTTGGAGCGAATGTTAAATACCAATTTGATAGTTTCGCTAACACGGTATCATTCAACATTGGTTCGACCTACTACTTCTAAAATCACGGATTAACCATTAAAGGGCTTGGAGTGACCAAGCCTTTTTATTTCAACTCGTTTACCAGGTAAGCCTAAGAGTTTATCTTCACCATTTTAGAGAACAGGGCATCCACAAATGGGATAGACATAATAAACCTACGATTTTACTCATCGCACTAGCTCGTCACAACTAGCTTTGTCATATCTGTAGTTATCCATGAGTTGCTAATTTAGGGAAAGCTCTGGCACGTTTTTGTCCAAAAGTTATTTAGCACACCATTATCAAAAGCTTTCTTGAAACTGGCTAGCTCAGATACCAGTAGAAGGCCGATTGTATTTGCTAGTTGTGACTAACTTGCGAATGTGTGAGCTCGAGTATGAGCTACTACACTAGGTTAGGAAAGATACGTTCGTCTCTTTCGTCGAAAGGTGCTCAGGTAAAGTCTGCGCCTTTACTGGCCATGAACCTTTGAGTTATATCATCTTTCTCATTTTGTGAGGCGTTATTCCATTTGTTTCATTGCTTTCTTACTGCCTCATGACTTTTTCAGTCCATGTCAGCTATCCAAGTTATCGCTTGGTGTACCTTCATCGGCTTTTGCGCTGTAAATCGTTTGTCTGGTATAACCATACTTTCTACTCTTGCACTTAAGTGCATTAAGGGAATTTTGTCGCCTTGGCATAACCCTTTCATTAACCCCTTATGGATCTGGTAACAGATCTGTTGGTCATATTCAGTAGCGATACCGTGCTTTAATCACTCCCACGCAATCACTAGTGTCATATATTTATCGAACATTTCTTGCTGCAAATATCCGCCTTTGACACTAGAGCGGTCATGCTAACGAATAATGCGGTCACTAACAGTTATGTCCGAGAATTTAGCCTATTTCTGTAATAGAACATATATGAATAAAGACTTCGCTGGCCAATATAATTAGGTCTTTAACTAATATGTGGTTCATCGGAAAAATGAAGCCTCAATGACACTGGCTGTCTTGGGGGGCCTGAAAAGACTCCCATCCACCGATTGACGGACTTTAGGATAGTGAATGGTACAACAATGGACATAAACATTGAGAGTTGAACTACATGACACCATCGAAAAGGCATACTGGTAACGACAGCGAGACCCTACAAATAGAGGTAAGCCGAGAGCAAAAACCTGAAGTTGCGAGCTTACAGATGAACAGTAATACAGACAAAGGTGTTGATTAATGAACAAGCGACTAATGACTACTATCTTGAAAAACGACGACACCTTCAACTACCTAGGTTTAAAATACATTTAATTCAATTAAAGAGAACGAAAATGAATAAAAATTACCCTTTGCATTGCGCTCAAGAAAATATATTTTATGATAATTTAAAAGATATTAAAAGTGATAAGTACAACATCGGTGGATATAATGTTATAGAAAAAGCGATCGAATTTGAAGTTTTTAGAAAATCTTGGGGATTGATTTGTGAAAAATTAGATTCTTTAAAGCTTTCTTTTTCTTGTGATAATAATGGTAAAGTCACACAGTTTTTTGACTGTGTTGAAAAAGAAATGGATTTTTATGACTTCTCAAAGGAGTCTGAACCTGAAAAGTATGCCATAGAATGGATGGTAAAAGAGTTTGCCATACCAATAGATATAAATAAAGGTGAGCGTTATAATATATGTCTAATTAAAATTGAAGATGAAAAGTTTTTCTTGTTTAATAAGTGTCATCACCTCTTAAATGATGGTTTTGGACTAATTAAATCTATGGAGTATCTAAATAGAGCTTATAATGATTCTATTGAAGGTAATGATTTAAGTTGGATTGATAAAATTCCTAGCTATTCTAGTTCCATTTTAAAGTCTGAAGATTTTTTATCTTCAAAGCAATATGTTAAAGCGAGAGATTATTGGTGTAATATGTTGAAAAATATATACCCTACATACCTCGATGATAATTATAGTTCGAAAGGAAGTAATGTTCATACCATTACTTTGAATGAAGATATAACGAATAAGTTAAGGCTTTTTTGTAGTGAACGTAATGTTAGCTTATTACCAATTATTATTAGTGTTTTTTCCCTTTATTATTCTAAATTTACTGGAAATGATAATGTTGTAATTAATACTCCAGTTTATGGTCGTGTTGGTAGGAAACAAATGCAAACGGTTGGTTGTTTGTCAAATAAAATACTAGTTCCTCTATCAGTAAATAAAAGTGACAGCTTTATAGATTTATTTGAACGCTGCTGCAAAACGTTAGTAAGTAGTATGAAGTATAGTCGTTACCCTCAGAGTCAATTAAGTAGGGAGCTAAATTTCATTGATGGAATACAATCTGATATTACTTTGATTTATGATAAATACGACTTCTATGATGAAAAAACCACTTCAGTACATTTAGCGCCAAATGATATGTTAGAAAAGTTAGACATTAGAGTTGTTGATTTTGTAAATAGTCCTAATTTGATATTAAGAGCACATTATAGTTTATCATGTTTTAATGGTAGTGAAATAGAGGAAATGTTATCAAGTCTAATATCTCTATTTGAGCAGATTTTAGATGGAGATGGTTTAAAGAAATACAATGAATATAAGATAGTTTCGGACTTGTGTAAGAAAACTCAGCTAGAGCAATGGGTTGGTGAAGTTAATGATGGCTATTTAAACGGCATCAATACTATTCATGGTAGATTTGAAGAGCAAGTTAAAATCACTCCAAATAATATTGCTATTAGTTTTAATGGTCAACACCTTACTTATAATCAATTAAATGAAAAATCAAACTGTTTAGCACATAAGATAAGATGCTTGTACATAGAGAAAGAAAATAGAGAAATGCCAATAGGGACAATGATATCGCTATGTTTGGAGCGAAGCCTCGAGATGATTATAGGTGTTTTAGCTATTTTAAAATCAGGGGGATGCTATGTGCCTATTGAACCTACTTTACCTGATGAGCGTATAAAATATTTAATTAGAGATTCTAACTCAATTTTTGTTTTAACTCAGGAAAAATTTTGTAGTTATCTCGATAGGATAACTTCAAAAAAAATATTAACAATAAATTCTGGAGACTTGGATAGTAATAATGAATTATTTTTAAATAATCCGAACATTGATATTAAAGGCAAGGATAGTGCATATACTATATATACATCTGGGACAACAGGTCAACCTAAAGGTGTGACTAATACTCATTCCAACTTGATAAATCGTATTTCTTGGATGAATGAAAAATACCCATTAAATAATGATAATATTATGCAGAAAACTCCTTTCTCATTTGATGTTTCAGTTTGGGAGATCATTTGGGCTAACTGGTTTGGTTCTAAAATTTCAATTTCTGCTCCCGATAGTCATAAAGAACCAAGTGAAATATACTCAGAGATCTTAAATAATCATGTGACAATATTACACTTTGTTCCTTCTATGTTGCATGCTTTTTGTCAGTTCTTAAAGATAAATGAACTTAATTTCCCTGTTAGCGTAAAGCATGTCTTTAGTAGTGGTGAAGCATTAACAGGATCTACGATTTCCTTATTTAAGAAAGTGTCTAATAACACAAGTTTACATAATTTGTACGGTCCCACTGAAGCAGCCATTGACGTTAGCTATTATAACGATTGTCAACTATTAGATAGTGGTGTGGATGCTCCAATTGGAAGGCCAATATCTAATACCAAACTTTATATCTTAGACTCAGAGCGTAACTTATTGCCTATTGGTGCTGTTGGTGAGCTTTATATTGGCGGTGCTGGTGTTGCTAAAGGGTATTTGAATAAACCAGAGTTAACAAAAGAGCGGTTTATAGATAATCCTTTTGCGACTGATTCTGATAAAGAACGTGGGTATACAAGGCTATATAAAACCGGTGATTTAGCGCGTTGGTTACCCGATGGCAATATTGAATATTTAGGACGTAATGACTTCCAAGTAAAAATACGTGGTCACCGTATTGAACTAGGAGAAATTGACAATGCCTTATCAATTATTGAAGGGGTAGAGCAAGCCGTTGTGATTGATAGAAAGGACGACACTGGTCGTAAGTACCTAGCAGCCTACTGTGTTTGTGCTTCAGACAATATGGATGAGGAAGACTTACGAATGCAATTAGCCTCTAAAGTACCAGAGTTCATGATGCCGTCTACATTCACGTTCCTTGAGTCACTCCCTCTAACGACTAATGGAAAGTTAGACCGAAGAGCATTACCTGAGCCTGATTTGATTGACTTATCAGCTTACGTAGCACCGGCAACAGAGTTAGAGACTCGTTTGTGCACCGTTTGGCAACAAGTACTTAACCTTCCGAAGGTGGGTGTATACGATCACTTTTTCCGTATCGGGGGAGATTCAATACTCAGTATCCAATTGGTGAATGCATTACGCAAAGAAGGAGAGTACCTTCAAGTTAAAGACATATTTGAATGCCCAACGGTGAAACAGTTATCTCAAAGATTACAAGAGACGTCGAGTAAAGAAATAAGTGCTGAACAAGGAGAGTTAAAGGGAACTTTTGGGCTGTTGCCTATTCAGCGTTTATTTTTTGATAAGCAACTGCCTAACCCAAACCATTTTAACCAAGCATTTACATTGACAGTGCCTAACGATTGGGAGCCAGAAGCAATTGTAACTAGCCTTAAATCGTTATCAGATCAACATGATATGTTACGAACGCACTTCAAGGTGAATGACTTAGGAGAATATGAACAAACCTATACATCAGAGTCAACACTGATAGAACTGAGCGTTGTCAACGATGAGGGGTGGGGGGATGAAGAAAGAGGTGCATATCTAACAGGCTTGCATGAGAGTTTAGATGTTGAGTCCAATCAACTTTGGCGAGTGGTTTATTTTCAAAGGCCAAACAAAGAGATTGGGGAGCTTTGTTTTATCTTCCATCATTTATTGATTGATGCGGTATCATGGCGGGTAATTTCAGACGATATGAAGTTACTTTTTGAAGGACAGCCTTTAGAGAATAAGTCGAGTAGCTATCGCCAATGGGTAGAAACATTGGATCAATACGCTTCAAAACACGACTCTCAGCGTGCATATTGGGAGTCTGTTGTTGCTCAAATGGAGCTCGGGACATACCCTCAAGTAGCGACTAATGCATCACCAACTATGCATCAGCTTACGTTCAATAAAGAGAGAACTGAGCAGTTGTTAACAGTCTCGCCCCAAGGTTATCACACTGAAGTAAATGACTTGTTGCTTAGCGGACTAGGGCTGGCATTGAAACAGGTTTTTGGTTGTGACAATCCAGGAGTAACTTTGGAAGGGCACGGTCGTGAAGGGATAGATGAGACTATAGATAGTGCAAGAACTGTCGGGTGGTTTACTACAATTTACCCTGTAATTTTGCCTCTAGGAGCAAGCGTAAGTGATACGATCATACAAGTAAAAGAGCAATTACGAGCAATACCGGATAAAGGGATTGGTTTTGGGGCTTTAATGCCAACCGAGTCCAAGCTACCAACGGTATGTTTCAATTATCTGGGTCAATTAAATGGGGTTGATGCTTCAGAGGAACTATGGTCTTTACGGGCAGAGCAAACTGGCATGTCGGTATCTTCTGAAAATCATGATGATGCTTTGCTAACGTTGAATGGCGCAGTTGTTGATGGTCAGTTAGGTTTTACCGTTTTATCTTCACTACAAGAGGAGGAGACGCAAGCTTTTATAAAGGCCTTTGAAGAAAGCTTATATGAGGTAATTGAACAGTCAGTATTACAGGCGAAGTTGGGAGGAATAAAAACAGCTAGTGATTATATAGCCAGTACATTACCTATGGAGCGATTGAAGAAACTTCAATCTTATTATGATATTGAGGAGATATATCCAGCGTCTGGTTTGCAACAAGGTTTCATCTATCATGCATTAAAAAATGGTGACGATGCGTATTGCGTTCAGTTGTTATTAGATTATGATTTTCCTCTTTGTATCGATACTTTTATTGAGTCTTGGAAATTGGCTTCACTGCGTTTCCCTGCTTTGCGAATGGCTTTCGACTGGGATGGTGTGCCATTACAAATTATCACTCAAGGAGCTTCTCTATCGGAAAAAGCGTTTACGGTGGTCGATCTTAGTAGCTTAGGCAAGGTTGAGCAAAATAGAGAAATTTCTTGCACCCAACAACAAGAGAGAGAGAAGAACTTTGATTTGAGTCAACCGGGATTAATTCGCTTTAATATTTTTAAGTTAGCGGACGATAGATTCACCGTATTGAAAACAGAACATCACAGTATCAGTGATGGCTGGAGTGGTCCAGTTTTATGGGATACAGTGCATAGTTATTATAAACAACTGATCTCAGAAGAATCAGTCACAATGATTCCGGACACAGCTTACGGTGAAGCGCAAAAGTGGCGAATCTCTCAACAAAATGAAGCGTCGACATATTGGCAATCAAAGCGTCAAACTTGGGATCAAGCTAACGACATTACGATGTTAATGAAGTCTGATGTTACGACATCAGCATTGAATGACTGTGATGCATCACAAAAAAGAAGCCTTAAAATCGATAACGATTTGTTAGAAGAGCTTAAAGCTACGTGTGCAAAGCTTGGCGTAACTCTAAATGTTGCATTACAGTTTGCGTGGCACAAATTACTAAATGTATATACGGGTGATATTCAGACTATTGTAGGAACGACAGTATCAGGTCGGGACATGCCAGTTAATGATATTGAGAATAGCGTTGGCCTGTACATCAATACGTTACCCCTTATCGTTAACTGGAAAGCAGCTGCCACTTGTGCACAGATATTGACTGATATTCAACAAAGTATTAAGGAATTGAATACTTACTCATCAGTTAATCTATTCGATCTTCAGAGTGAAGGTGAAAGTTTATTTAATAGTTTATTTGTTTTTGAAAACTACCCGAAAGTTGATGCTATATCAGATGATATTTTTATAAATCATACGCAGGAAAAAACAGATTACCCCGTTTCTCTAATCATTAATGAAGAGAGTGGGATGCTTTTATTAAACATACAATATGATAGTTCGCACTTTGACGTTGCTCAAGTGGATAAGTTACTCATTGCTATTGAAAATACTTTAAAGCAACTGAATGAGGGGCTAGAGAAGCCACATGAAGAAATAAATATTGTTTGCGAGGAAGAGCACCAATTATTAGTACATGACTGGAACCAAACAGACTTGCCATACCCAGAAAAAGAAACACTAGTGAGTTTATTTGAAGCGCAAGTAGCGGCAAGCCCAGATTCAATCGCATTAGTTTGCGATGGTAGAAACTTGACCTATCGAGCTTTGGATAACAAAGCGAATCAATTGGCGCACTATCTGCGATCGAAGTATCAAGATTTATACAATAAAGAGTTGCCTAAAGGGTCATTAATTGGTGTATATCAGGATCGCAGTTTTGAGATGATCATTAGTATTCTTGGGATCTTGAAAGCAGGAGGCGCTTACGTGCCGATCTCACCAAGCTATCCAGAAGAGCGTGTTCACTACATGGTGGAAGATACTGCTTTACAAATGATAGTGACACAATCGCACTATGTTTCTGCTTTATTGGATATGGGACTTGATACCCTAGCGCTGGTTTCGAGCGATGCTCCTGAGGTATATGAAAACTCAGTGAGCACAATTGGAGGGTATTCGACACCAGGAAGTCTTGCTTATGTAATCTATACATCGGGGACGACTGGCAAGCCAAAAGGTGTAATGATCACTAATAAAAATGTAGTTAGTTTGGTTTTCTCTCAAATAAATAAGTTCGATCTCATAGACATCGAAAAATCATTACTATTTGCTGATTATGTGTTTGATGCGTCAGTATTTGAAATGTTTGTGAGCTTACATCTGGGTCATACTTTATATTTAACTTCTAATTCTCAAAGGGAAAATATCCATTTATTAGGAGATTTTATTAAAAATAATAAGATTGAACTAGCAACATTACCTCCATCAATATTGCCAACTTTAGATTTGGATTCACTTTCATCGATAAAAAAACTTATTGTGGCCGGTGAATCACCAATAAAGTTTTTTATGGATGAGTTTTCAAAAAATAGATATTTATTTAATGCCTATGGGCCAACTGAAGCAACAGTATGTTCGAGTGCTCATACTTATACTAATAATTCTTTAGCTAATAATATTGGTAATAATTTGGGTAATACCAGACTTTATATCTTAGACTCAGAGCGTAACTTATTGCCTATTGGTGCTGTTGGTGAGCTTTATATTGGCGGTGCTGGTGTTGCTAAAGGGTATTTGAATAAACCAGAGTTAACAAAAGAGCGGTTTATAGATAATCCTTTTGCGACTGATTCTGATAAAGAACGTGGGTATACAAGGTTATATAAAACCGGTGATTTAGCGCGTTGGTTACCCGATGGCAATATTGAATATTTAGGACGTAATGACTTCCAAGTAAAAATACGTGGTCACCGTATTGAACTAGGAGAAATTGACAATGCCTTATCAATTATTGAAGGGGTAGAGCAAGCCGTTGTGATTGATAGAAAGGACGACACTGGTCGTAAGTACCTAGCAGCCTACTGTGTTTGTGCTTCAGACAATATGGATGAGGAAGACTTACGAATGCAATTAGCCTCTAAAGTACCAGAGTTCATGATGCCGTCTACATTCACGTTCCTTGAGTCACTCCCTCTAACGATTAATGGAAAGTTAGACCGAAGAGCATTACCTGAGCCTGATTTGATTGACTTATCAGCTTACGTAGCACCGGCAACAGAGTTAGAGACTCGTTTGTGCACCGTTTGGCAACAAGTACTTAACCTTCCGAAGGTGGGTGTATACGATCACTTTTTCCGTATCGGGGGAGATTCAATACTCAGTATCCAATTGGTGAATGCATTACGCAAAGAAGGAGAGTACCTTCAAGTTAAAGACATATTTGAATGCCCAACGGTGAAACAGTTAGCTCAAAGATTACAAGAGACGTCGAGTAAAGAAATAAGTGCTGAACAAGGAGAGTTAAAGGGAACTTTTGGGCTGTTGCCTATTCAGCGTTTATTTTTTGATAAGCAACTGCCTAACCCAAACCACTTTAACCAAGCATTTACATTGACAGTGCCTAACGATTGGGAGCCAGAAGCAATTATAACTAGCCTTAAATCGTTATCAGATCAACATGATATGTTACGAACGCACTTCAAGGTGAATGACTTAGGAGAATATGAACAAACCTATACATCAGAGTCAACACTGATAGAACTGAGCGTTGTCAACGATGAGGGGTGGGGGGATGAAGAAAGAGGTGCATATCTAACGGGCTTGCATGAGAGTTTAGATGTTGAGTCCAATCAACTTTGGCGAGTGGTTTATTTTCAAAGGCCAAACAAAGAGATTGGGGAGCTTTGTTTTATCTTCCATCATTTATTGATTGATGCGGTATCATGGCGGGTAATTTCAGACGATATGAAGTTACTTTTTGAAGGACAGCCTTTAGAGAATAAGTCGAGTAGCTATCGCCAATGGGTAGAAACATTGGATCAATACGCTTCAAAACACGACTCTCAGCGTGCATATTGGGAGTCTGTTGTTGCTCAAATGGAGCTCGGGACATACCCTCAAGTAGCGACTAATGCATCACCAACTATGCATCAGCTTACGTTCAATAAAGAGAGAACTGAGCAGTTGTTAACAGTCTCGCCCCAAGGTTATCACACTGAAGTAAATGACTTGTTGCTTAGCGGACTAGGGCTGGCATTGAAACAGGTTTTTGGTTGTGACAATCCAGGAGTAACTTTGGAAGGGCACGGTCGTGAAGGGATAGATGAGACTATAGATAGTGCAAGAACTGTCGGGTGGTTTACTACAATTTACCCTGTAATTTTGCCTCTAGGAGCAAGCGTAAGTGATACGATCATACAAGTAAAAGAGCAATTGCGAGCAATACCGGATAAAGGGATTGGTTTTGGGGCTTTAATGCCAACCGAGTCCAAGCTACCAACGGTATGTTTCAATTATCTGGGTCAATTAAATGGGGTTGATGCTTCAGAGGAACTATGGTCTTTACGGGCAGAGCAAACTGGCATGTCGGTACCTTCTGAAAATCATGATGATGCTTTGCTAACGTTGAATGGCGCAGTTGTTGATGGTCAGTTAGGTTTTACCGTTTTATCTTCACTACAAGAGGAGGAGACGCAAGCTTTTATAAAGGCCTTTGAAGAAAGCTTATATGAGGTAATTGAACAGTCAGTATTACAGGCGAAGTTGGGAGGAATAAAAACAGCTAGTGATTATATAGCCAGTACATTACCTATGGAGCGATTGAAGAAACTTCAATCTTATTATGATATTGAGGAGATATATCCAGCGTCTGGTTTGCAACAAGGTTTCATCTATCATGCATTAAAAAATGGTGACGATGCGTATTGCGTTCAGTTGTTATTAGATTATGATTTTCCTCTTTGTATCGATACTTTTATTGAGTCTTGGAAATTGGCTTCACTGCGTTTCCCTGCTTTGCGAATGGCTTTCGACTGGGATGGTGTGCCATTACAAATTATCACTCAAGGAGCTTCTCTATCGGAAAAAGCGTTTACGGTGGTCGATCTTAGTAGCTTAGGCAAGGTTGAGCAAAATAGAGAAATTTCTTGCACCCAACAACAAGAGAGAGAGAAGAACTTTGATTTGAGTCAACCGGGATTAATTCGCTTTAATATTTTTAAGTTAGCGGACGATAGATTCACCGTATTGAAAACAGAACATCACAGTATCAGTGATGGCTGGAGTGGTCCAGTTTTATGGGATACAGTGCATAGTTATTATAAACAACTGATCTCAGAAGAATCAGTCACAATGATTCCGGACACAGCTTACGGTGAAGCGCAAAAGTGGCGAATCTCTCAACAAAATGAAGCGTCGACATATTGGCAATCAAAGCGTCAAACTTGGGACCAAGCTAACGACATTACGATGTTAATGAAGTCTGATGTTACGACATCAGCATTGAATGACTGTGATGCATCACAAAAAAGAAGCCTTAAAATCGATAACGATTTGTTAGAAGAGCTTAAAGCTACGTGTGCAAAGCTTGGCGTAACTCTAAATGTTGCATTACAGTTTGCGTGGCACAAATTACTAAATGTATATACGGGTGATATTCAGACTATTGTAGGAACGACAGTATCAGGTCGGGACATGCCAGTTAATGATATTGAGAATAGCGTTGGCCTGTACATCAATACGTTACCCCTTATCGTTAACTGGAAAGCAGCTGCCACTTGTGCACAGATATTGACTGATATTCAACAAAGTATTAAGGAATTGAATACTTACTCATCAGTTAATCTATTCGATCTTCAGAGTGAAGGTGAAAGTTTATTTAATAGTTTATTTGTTTTTGAAAACTACCCGAAAGTTGATGCTATATCAGATGATATTTTTATAAATCATACGCAGGAAAAAACAGATTACCCCGTTTCTCTAATCATTAATGAAGAGAGTGGGATGCTTTTATTAAACATACAATATGATAGTTCGCACTTTGACGTTACTCAAGTGGATAAGTTACTCATTGCTATTGAAAATACTTTAAAGCAACTGAATGAGGGGCTAGAGAAGCCACATGAAGAAATAAATATTGTTTGCGAGGAAGAGCACCAATTATTAGTACATGACTGGAACCAAACAGACTTGCCATACCCAGAAAAAGAAACACTAGTGAGTTTATTTGAAGCGCAAGTAGCGGCAAGCCCAGATTCAATCGCATTAGTTTGCGATGGTAGAAACTTGACCTATCGAGCTTTGGATAACAAAGCGAATCAATTGGCGCACTATCTGCGATCGAAGTATCAAGATTTATACAATAAAGAGTTGCCTAAAGGGTCATTAATTGGTGTATATCAGGATCGCAGTTTTGAGATGATCATTAGTATTCTTGGGATCTTGAAAGCAGGAGGCGCTTACGTACCGATCTCACCAAGCTATCCAGAAGAGCGTGTTCACTACATGGTGGAAGATACTGCTTTACAAATGATAGTGACACAATCGCACTATGTTTCTGCTTTATTGGATATGGGACTTGATACCCTAGCGCTGGTTTCGAGCGATGCTCCTGAGGTATATGAAAACTCAGTCAGCACAATTGGAGGGTATTCGACACCAGAGAGCCTCGCTTATGTAATTTATACATCGGGGACGACTGGCAAGCCAAAAGGTGTAATGACTCCTCACCGTGGAGTGGTATCTTTAGTGTGTGACACGGATTTTATTGATATTACCGAACATGATGTTTTTTTACAGCTATCTAGCCCAGATTTTGATGCTGCGACCTTTGAAATATGGGGGAGTTTACTTAATGGGGCTAAATTAGTGCTATTTGGTTCAGATAAACCGACAGACGTGAATCACATCGATGTTTTGTTAAAAGAAAATGATGTTTCTATTCTTTGGCTAACTCGAGCTCTTTTCGATAGTTTATATACTCAAAACAACAATTTATTTAAAAACTTACAATATCTCTTGGTTGGAGGGGAAGCGCTTACTCCTCATATAATAAATAAGTTAGTAAATAGTGAAGCTCGACCTAAGCATATTCTCAATGGTTATGGTCCAACTGAAGGCACTACATTTACAACGATTTTTGAATGCGAAGGTAGCCACGATAATTATCCAATAGGAAAGGCTATTAATACTAGAAAATTATACGTATTAAACGCTGATAGGAATTTGGTTCCTAAGGGAGCAATTGGTGAGCTCTATATTGGTGGCGCAGGTGTTGCTAAAGGGTATTTAAACAAACAGGCTTTAACCGAAGAACGTTTTTTATTGAATCCATTTGCTTCGAAAGACGATATTTCTAAAGGATACACGCATTTTTACAAAACAGGGGATTTAGTTCGTTGGAGTGATGAGGGATTACTAGAATATTATGGAAGAAATGATAGTCAAGTTAAAATTAGAGGATATCGTATAGAGTTATCTGAAATAGAAAACGTATTAAATGAGATGGAATTTATTTCGCAGTCAACGGTAATCTGTCAACAACATAATAATAACCAATATTTGGTCGCTTATGTTATAAGACACGATAATTCAGAGTTTGTGCTTGAATGTGATTCCTTGAGAAGCGAACTATTAAAATCCTTACCAGAATATATGGTACCTACGATATTTAAAGAATTAGATAATTTCCCACTGACTGTAAATGGCAAGCTAGACCGTAACGCATTACCATATGTAGAGCTGTCTAATATTAATAATTATGTTGCGCCAACAACAAAGACTGAAATCGCACTATGTGAAGTTTGGCAAGACATTCTAGAGTTAGAACGTGTTGGCATAACGGATAACTTTTTTAGAATCGGTGGTAACTCAATACTTTCATTACATGTCATTGGAGAAATCAATAAAATATTCAATGTTAATATAGATATACCTACATTATATGAAAATTTAACAATTGAAGAGTTAAGTTCATTTATTGATAACATAAAAAACGAAAACAATCATGATAATGTAGTAATTAGCATATAAGGAGTTGAAATGAAATTTTCTGATTTTTATGATCTTTTTAATTTATTGAAGATTGAAAAATACGCAATGTGGTTGGATGGTGAAGATTTAAGACTATCGTTTCCTGATGGAAAGAGATCTAACGATATCATTAGTTCCCTTAAAAGAAATAAATCTTCGATCATGGGTTTTCTAGAATTAAATAAAATATATTCTCACCAAGATTTTGATAATGTAAATATTTTGTCTCGTGGTTCTAATGATGATTTTAATATCTCTTTTGCCCAGGAAAGAATGTTGTTTATGCAAGAGATTCAATCAAATGCTGACGCATATCATATTCCATATTTGGTTGAGTTGAATAAAGAAACTGATGACCAAATATTACTAGATTCGATAAACAAAGTTGCTGAACGCCACCCTGTCCTTAACAGTATATACGTTGAGAATTCAGAAGGCGAAACCCGTAATATAAAGAGAAATAGTCATCTTACGTATGTGTATAGTAAAGTAGAGACATATGATAAGTTGTTAACAGAGGTATCTAACAACATTCATATGCCTTTTCAGCTCAACGAGGAGGCTCCTTTAAGGTTGTGTCGATATGATCTAAAAGACAATAGATACTTATTAATAATGCCACACCATATTGCGTTTGATGGTTGGTCTACTTCTTTGTTTTTTAATGAGGTTTCATGTCTCTATTTCGAAATTTCGCAGGGAGTTCCTGCAGAATTGCCAGATTTATCTATTTCCTATGGTGATTACGCAGAATGGCAACGTGATTGTGTAACGAGTGATACTTCACAAAATCAATTAGATTATTGGATTGGACAGTTAAATAATGTGGAAAATTTAACACTACCAACAACGTTTCCCAGAACGAACGAAACAAGCTATCAAGGAATGAACTATGATATAGAGTTGAATTCAGAACTCTCAGAACGATTAAGGAGTATCGCCCGTGAAAATGAAACGACATTATATACTGTAATGTTGAGTGCTTTCTTTTTCATGCTTCAACGGCTGACTAACCAACAAGACATTGTTATCGGAACTCCGTCAGACAACCGCCACCATACGCAAACACAAGCGTTAATTGGCTTTTTCGTAAATTCTTTGGCTCTACGTATTGATGTCGATCAAAATTTAACCATAAATAACTTAATCAAGCGAGTACATGAATGTGTTGTATCTGCTAAGTCACATCAAGATATTCCCTTTGAGAATATTTTATCTGAACTAACTATAGAGCGTGACTTATCAAGGCATCCTATTTTTCAGGTTATGTTTAGTGTGCAAAGCTTTTCTACCCACAGTGTTTGTTCTAACGAATTGTTCAGCTCAGTTGGTCTCGAAAAGGAGCTTTATCAACCAGCTAAGTATGACCTAAGTCTATTCGTAGACGATGGTGAAAGTGCGTTAAAGCTTCAATGGAACTACGCTAGAAGTTTGTACGATGAATCTACTATTGCTTCGTATGCCGAGCTCTATATGTTGGTACTAGGATACTTTGCGAAAGGACAAGAATGTAATTTAAAAGATATAGAAGCTATCACCGATAAAGATCGTGAGTTGCTATTGCATGATTGGAACCAAACAGACTCGCCATACCCAGAAAAAGAAACACTGGTGAGTTTATTTGAAGTACAAGTGGCAACAAACCCAGATTCAATCGCATTAGTTTGCGATGGTAGAAACTTGACCTATCGAGCTTTGGATAACAAAGCGAATCAATTGGCGCACTATCTGCGATCGAAGTATCAAGATTTACACAATAAAGAGTTGCCTAAAGAGTCATTAATTGGTGTATATCAGGATCGCAGTTTTGAGATGATCATTAGTATTCTTGGGATCTTGAAAGCAGGAGGCGCTTACGTACCGATCTCACCAAGCTACCCAGAAGAGCGTGTTCACTACATGGTGGAAGATACTGCTTTACAAATGATAGTGACACAATCGCACTATGTTTCTGCTTTATTGGATATGGGACTTGATACCCTAGCGTTGGTTTCGAGCGATGCTCCTGAGGTATATGAAAACTCAGTGAGCACAATTGGAGGGTATTCGACACCAGAAAGTCTCGCTTATGTAATTTATACATCGGGGACGACTGGCAAGCCAAAAGGTGTAATGACTCCTCACCGTGGAGTGGTATCTTTAGTGTGTGACACGGATTTTATTGATATTACCGAACATGATGTTTTTTTACAGCTATCTAGCCCAGACTTTGATGCTGCGACCTTTGAAATATGGGGGAGTTTACTTAATGGGGCTAAATTAGTGCTATTTGGTTCAGATAAACTGACAGACGTGAATCACATCGATGTCTTGTTAAAAGAAAATGATGTTTCTATTCTTTGGCTGACTCGAGCTCTTTTCGATAGTTTATATACTCAAAACAACAATTTATTTAAAAACTTACAATATCTCTTGGTGGGAGGGGAAGCGCTTACTCCTCATCTAGTAAATAAGTTAGTAAATAGTGAAGCTCGACCTAAGCATATTCTCAATGGTTATGGTCCAACTGAAGGCACTACATTTACAACGATTTTTGAATGCGAAGGTAGCCACGATAACTATCCAATAGGAAAGGCTATTAATACTAGAAAATTATACGTATTAAACGCTGATAGGAATTTGGTTCCTAAGGGAGCAATTGGTGAACTCTATATTGGTGGCGCAGGTGTTGCTAAAGGGTATTTAAACAAACAGGCTTTAACCGAAGAACGTTTTTTATTGAATCCATTTGCTACGAAAGACGATGTTTCTAAAGGATACACGCATTTTTACAAAACAGGGGATTTAGTTCGTTGGAGAGATAAAGGCTTATTGGAATATTGTGGAAGAAATGATAGTCAAGTCAAAATTAGAGGATATCGTATAGAGTTATCTGAAATAGAAAGTGTATTAAATGAGATGGAATTTATTTCGCAGTCAACGGTAATCTGTCAACAACATAATAATAACCAATATTTGGTCGCTTATGTTATAAGACACGATAATTCAGAGTTTGTGCTTGAATGTGATGCCTTGAGAAGCGAACTATTAAAATCCTTACCAGAATATATGGTACCTACGATATTTAAAGAATTAGATAATTTCCCACTGACCGTAAATGGCAAGCTAGATCGTAACGCATTACCATATGTAGAGCTGTTGAATATTAATAATTATGTTGCGCCAACAACAAAGACTGAAATCGCACTATGTGAAGTTTGGCAAGACATTCTAGAGTTAGAACGTGTCGGTATAACGGATAACTTTTTTAGAGTTGGCGGTAATTCAATAAAAGCAATGGAACTGATTGGAAAAATCAATTCTACTCTTGGAATTTCGATACCTTTAGCTAAGTTTTTTGATAATCCGAATATATTAGGAATACTTGATGGTGTATCTGATTATCAAGATACAGTTATTCCAAATAATGTGGATAAGGAATCTTATAAAGTATCTTACTCTCAAGAAAGAATGTTGTTTATGCAAGAGATTCAATCAAATGCTGACGCATATCATATTCCATATTTGGTTGAGTTGAATAAAGAAACTGATGACCAAATATTACTAGATTCGATAAACAAAGTTGCTGAACGCCACCCTGTCCTTAACAGTATATACGTTGAGAATTCAGAAGGCGAAACCCGTAATATAAAGAGAAATAGTCATCTTACGTATGTGTATAGTAAAGTAGAGACATATGATAAGTTGTTAACAGAGGTATCTAACAACATTCATATGCCTTTTCAGCTCAACGAGGAGGCTCCTTTAAGGTTGTGTCGATATGATCTAAAAGACAATAGATACTTATTAATAATGCCACACCATATTGCGTTTGATGGTTGGTCTACTTCTTTGTTTTTTAATGAGGTTTCGTGTCTCTATTTCGAAACTTCGCAGGGAGTTCCTGCAGAATTGCCTGATTTATCTATTTCCTATGGTGATTACGCAGAATGGCAACGTGATTATGTAACGAGTGATACTTCACAAAATCAATTAGATTATTGGATTGGACAGTTAAATAATGTGGAAAATTTAACACTACCAACAACGTTTCCCAGAACGAACGAAACAAGCTATCAAGGAATGAACTATGATATAGAGTTGAATTCAGAACTCTCAGAACGATTAAGGAGTATCGCCCGTGAAAATGAAACGACATTATATACTGTAATGTTGAGTGCTTTCTTTTTCATGCTTCAACGGCTGACTAACCAACAAGACATTGTTATCGGAACTCCGTCAGACAACCGCCACCATACGCAAACACAAGCGTTAATTGGCTTTTTCGTAAATTCTTTGGCTCTACGTATTGATGTCGATCAAAATTTAACCATAAATAACTTAATCAAGCGAGTACATGAATGTGTTGTATCTGCTAAGTCACATCAAGATATTCCCTTTGAGAATATTTTATCTGAACTAACTATAGAGCGTGACTTATCAAGGCATCCTATTTTTCAGGTTATGTTTAGTGTGCAAAGCTTTTCTACCCACAGTGTTTGTTCTAACGGATTGTTCAGCTCAGTTGGTCTCGAAAAGGAGCTTTATCAACCAGCTAAGTATGACCTAAGTCTATTCGTAGACGATGGTGAAAGTGCGTTAAAGCTTCAGTGGAACTACGCTAGAAGTTTGTACGATGAATCTACTATTGCTTCGTATGCCGAGCTCTATATGTTGGTACTAGGATACTTTGCGAAAGGACAAGAATGTAATTTAAAAGATATAGAAGCTATCACCGATAAAGATCGTGAGTTGCTATTGCATGATTGGAACCAAACAGACTCGCCATACCCAGAAAAAGAAACACTGGTGAGTTTATTTGAAGTACAAGTGGCAACAAACCCAGATTCAATCGCATTAGTTTGCGATGGTAGAAACTTGACCTATCGAGCTTTGGATAACAAAGCGAATCAATTGGCGCACTATCTGCGATCGAAGTATCAAGATTTATACAATAAAGAGTTGCCTAAAGAGTCATTAATTGGTGTATATCAGGATCGCAGTTTTGAGATGATCATTAGTATTCTTGGGATCTTGAAAGCAGGAGGCGCTTACGTACCGATCTCACCAAGCTACCCAGAAGAGCGTGTTCACTACATGGTGGAAGATACTGCTTTACAAATGATAGTGACACAATCGCACTATGTTTCTGCTTTATTGGATATGGGACTTGATACCCTAGCGCTGGTTTCGAGCGATGCTCCTGAGGTATATGAAAACTCAGTGAGCACAATTGGAGGGTATTCGACACCAGAAAGCCTCGCTTATGTAATTTATACATCGGGGACGACTGGCAAACCGAAAGGTGTGATGATTAGACATCAAAGTGTGGTTAACTATCATCACTCTCTAAGTAATCATTTACCAAATGGATTGGGTATAACTGATTTTTCCACAAATATTTGTTTTGATTTGTCACTTACTACAAGTTTATGCCCATTATTATCAGGCGGGGTTGTGTGTGTCTACTCCGGAGAGATAGAAGATATTACGGAGTATCAACGACATTTAGTTGAGAATAAAATTGAAACTATAAAAATGGCACCAAGTATGGCCTCTACTATGCTGCTTGATTTTAAAGAAAGTATAGCGCAAATAATTGTTGGGGGAGAGAAGCTTGAGATGCATCATATAAACACGATTTCAGGTGCAACAAATACAATTATTGATGAATTCGGGCCTACAGAAACTACAGTTGGCTCTTTGTATTCTCTAGTATTCGATAATAAATTTAAAGGAATAGGGAAATCGTATACTAATACT
>NZ_JBEEAQ010000002.1:0-94113 GCF_046056895.1 Vibrio sp. TBV020
ATCGATACGCAGCAGTTTCACTAAAACACGCATTGGCATCGCTAGGTTATAGAAGCAGCGACCGGCTTGAATGCCACGTGCTGCAGGTAGTGTGTAAACCCATTTATTTTCCGACATGGGCAGTCTCCTTATAAACAAAGAAGCCACGCCCAGTCCAGGGAGTGGTCTCCCTGATGGGTAAAAGAAAAAGCCCCTATCGAGATAGAGGCTTTGGGTTGATGAGATTGAGAAATAACGATTATGAAAATAATGCCGTCAATATTTGCTCTTTAAAGAGCAAGGTCACTGTTCCCATAATGATCGTCCCACAAATTGCCCATTGCATTCGATCTTGTTTCGAACTCACACTGGCAATATCTTGTTTTAACTCAGTACGGACGTCTTTCAATTCACCTCGAACTTCTGCAATGTCTTGCTTTAGCTCAGTACGAACATCTGCAATATCTTGCTTCAACTCAGTGCGAACTTCGTCGATACGTCGATTTAGACTTTCTTCCACACTTTGTAGATTCTCTCGCGTTGCAGCGTGCATCGCAGTATCTAACAGGTGCTTCATCAAGTCTTTTTGAGTAAATTCGTTTGGACTATTCATCGTCATTATTTTTCCTGTTATTTGCCATTACTATAACAAAAAAGACAGAAAACCCCAATCCTAACAGGAGCGAGGCTCCTGCCAGAGTGGTTAAAAATGGTTAAATCAACACCTCCACCACAGGGTACGAAATATACCGGCCATGTATGGCTCTAGGCGTACGCTTCACGATACCCGCTTGCTCAAGTGCATCCAGAAATCCTGCATACTCATCGCAATCTTTTATCGCGGTTTCATTCTCTCCAAAAGCCTTGTCTGGAAAGCACACCGTCGGAGTGCCCATGGGTTCACCTGGAAAGGAATCCCCCGCTTGGTTTCGCTCAGTGGCTGCCGTGTATAACTGCAGTGCAACTTGCTTGTTGGCTTGATAGTGATGTTTTTCAACATCGCAATCAATCTGCTGTCCACCGGCTAGTGTGACGGTCACCATTGGTTGAGTCATGTTGTTTCTCCTAATGCCTATAAAGATAAAAGGAGAGACAACCCCAAAGGGGATGACTCCCCTGTGGGTTGGTTAATAATGATTAATTCAGTTTTGTATGTTGAATGCGCTCTTCGAGACGAACGTTGAAACGAATATCAAGCATTCGACGTTGATACCAAGCAATCACCGCTTGGGGTGTTTCCTCAATACCAAGAGACGCCGATGTGTTCAATGTCCACAACTCATTCACGACACTCGCATCGTTGTACAAAGTCTGTTTGAGCTCTGTCCAGAGAAGACCAGATACCGCTCTACCTTCTTGAAGCTGCTCTTCGATAAAATCGAAGCACAATAACCATTGCTCAGATTTGCTTATATCATAATTAAAGCTCTCTGTTTCATGATGGCTTGATTCACATGTAGAGCAAAACTCTTGATCACATTCGTGGTGACCACAATGGTCACAATCAATGGAATAAACCGAGTTGATGCAACCACCAAGGCATTCATCAAAGTTGCGTTTTTCCGCAGACTGGCCACAGTTTGGACACTTCACCTCAGAAGAATAACCTTGAGTATCGAGTACATTCTCCAGCACAAACGCATTACGTTCATCCTGATTCATCATTTGTTCAGTCATATCGTTCTCCTCATTGCGAACAAAAAGGAGAAACGATGCCCCAAGGGGATCGAGTCCCCTATGGGTAAATAAAAGCCCTGCAAGGCTTATCAAGTCAATTATCCTTAGCATTCACTAAAGGATGGGTAGTTGGTGTAATGTTTAGGGTTAGCAACCTTAAACGTTTGATCTACTAATGAAAGATTTATCACATTCTTAAATTCATCGAAATGAACAACGCAGTGACTTTTTGATAAGTCAGGGCGAATAGCGTCCAATCGAACTTCATCCAAATGAGTGATCTCGATTTCAGATACAGAAAGTCTCTGAAAGTTCACGGTGAAATAAGAACGTTCCAGTAATTGTATTGCTGATGTATTTCCCATTAGTTGAGTCATCGTGTTTCTCCTAGTTACGAATAAAAAGGAGAAACGATGCCCAAGGGGATCGAGTCCCCTATGGGTAGAAATAAAAAACCCCAATGCGAAAAGCATCGGGGTAGTCAGTTTATTATCAAGCCGCTTGTTGAGGCTCTGAACTCTCTTTGTTAGCAGAGGTCACAATCACAACATCATTGATCTTAAGATACTTAATCTTGAGCAATCGGCCTTTCAGGTTAAACCCTTTTGTGCCTGCCTTCGATGCATCTCGATGATCACTTGAATAAGTAAACTCATCTAAGTACAAATCGCCGATAGAGAACGTAATCGTTCCTTTATCAGAGCCCTTTGGACTGAAGTCAAACTGTCCAATGTTTTGGGATTCACAAAGCTTAATCGCTTCTGTACCCACCACTTTGCAGTCTATGTACGTTGTTTCGCCTTCATCACCACGTAAAGCAGCAATAGTCATAGCGTAAAACGGGTCACCTTTCTTCGGTGTCACTAAACGCGCTCGGTTAATGTAACCGAATCCAGTTGTAATGAGGTCGAAGAACTGTTTTTGATTGTTACCAGACATAATATTTTCTCCATGAACGCTTACACAAAGAAAACTATATCCCCACTAGGAAAATAATTTTCCCGTGTGGGTTGGTAATAAAAAAGTTTCGAGCACAGGTACGTCCTGTGAAAAAATGCCTTCCAACTTCTCTTAAGAAAAGCCGCGACACGCTCCAGAAAGCCATTTAAGAGCCGTTACACTCGTGTGCTTTACACTATCAAAGTCAGTGTACAACTTTTGAACACAGTTAGAGTAACAGGACATTTAGGCTTGTAAAGTGATTTTTATCACTAAATGAATCAATCCTTTCTCTTCAATTGAGGATGCCACAATAAATAGAGAAACATTTAACCGACCCTAAGCAATAAACTACCCATGCTTAAACAAATATTACCTTAATATTGATTCAGCCAATACAATCCATTGATATTTAAGCGCTTAATGTTGGTTTAATTTTTGAATGTTCATAGACATTCTCGTTTATTGGATCCATTAATCATGGCTCATACGGCATACCTTTCCATCACTGGAAAGACTCAAGGTCCTCTCTCTAAAGGTTGTAATACAAAAGATTCCATTGGCAATAAAGCTCAAGCCTCTCATTGCGATGAAATCACGGTGCTCGCTTGCAACTTTGCCCTAAGTAAGCACGGAGGCCCAGCTGAAGTGCTCATCACTAAGCCCATTGATAAAGCCTCCCCACTGCTTGGTAATGCCTTTTCAAAGCAAGAGCATCAGCAGTGCACCCTCCGCTTCTATCGCACCAATGAGCAAGGGTATAACGAGAACTTCTACACCATTGAGCTCGTCGATGCGCTCATTACCACCCTATCATTTACTCAACCCAACGTTCTTCAAGCTGGGGATGAAGAGATGTCCGAAGAGCTCTCGTTGTCCTATCGAGATATCATTTGGAAGCACAACATAGCTGGCACGGAGGGCTATGAAACCTGGGAAGCTCTACTGAAATGAGAAATAAGAAAACGCCGGACTCCTGGGATATTCGGGAAGTCGAAAAAGCGGGGAAAGGCCTCACAATGCAAGCGGTCACCCTTTCTAACCGGTATATTTCAAATGGTATGTTAAAGCACCAGTTTGTTCGTGACGTTGATAGGTTCGAGCAATGTCTCGTCAATGACTTTAAAAGTGGAAAAAAGAGTAAAGAAGCGGTATTTAAAGCACTGAAAAAAGAGCAATACAGCCTGATGGAACAAGGCAGTTTAATCATGAAAAAAGGGATTGGCTTTGTTGCAGGGGTTATGCAAATCACGACAGGTGGTGCGATATGTTGGTATTCAGCGGCTTACCTTTGTTCTGTCGGGACCTCGATGATGGGTCATGGAGCCAACAACGTGTATGAAAACGGAAAGTATTTCTGGGATGGGGAAGAGAATGCTACAGGTTTTGTTAGAGAAGGTTACCAATACGTGGCCGAATCATTAGGTTATTCGAAGTCCCACGGAGATATTGCCTATTACAGCGCAGATTTAGCGTTATCCGCCTATGGTGCCCTTGCGAAAACAACAACCGTCAAAAGCGCCACAGACGCAAATCAAATTACTTCAAAACCAAACCTAAAGCCCATGCTCTGGACAAGAACCCAAAAAGCCAAGCAATTTAAATTGTTTAGATACAGTGCAGAAGATTATCTCAGAGGGTATCAAACTATGAGCAAGGGTGCTTTAACAACGGAAGTCCTAGCAGATGGCTACACTCTACGCTCTTTGAATAAAGAACTATTCCAATGATTGCCAACATCACATTCATTACCTTTTCTATCGTTTGGGTATTTTTCCTAAAGAAATTCAACAATGTCCGTTCAGAAAGAATGATATTTGTCTTTAAATATTTACTCATGGCAATAAGCGGTGCGCAATTCTTCTCGGTGTTTATATATGGAGGAAAAACCAAAGGAGGCTACCCCGCAGAAGAAATACTCTTTTTTCAAGATCTTCTAGTTACTCAACTGCAATTACCTGGTTATATACAATTTTTTGCCTTGGCTATTTTCCTATTTATCTGTTTTTTTTGTCACCCCAAGCATAAAGATAGGGTTTAATTTTACCTAACGAGCCACCTAACCCTTGAATCTCCACACAACAAAAAAGAGCCTCTAACTAATCGTCAGAGGCTCTTTTTCAATGATGCTCACGTTGCCATTGCAACGCACTGAGCACATCTTTACGCCATTTAGGCAAATGCTTCAAGACATGCTTGTAAACATTTTTATCGTTAGGAAAACGCTCTGTCCAGCGCTTCGCCCTTTGATACAAGTTAACCATAATACGATCGGCTTTCTCTTCATTCCAAGCGAAATAATTTTCCATTCGTTGTGAAGACCAAAACACGCTACAACACGTAGAATGCTCCAGCTTAAGTTGAGTTGGTAAATCAACCAGTGGTACAACTTGATCAGAGACAATCATTACTCCAGACATACTATTTTCTCCATGAACGCTGACACAAAGAAAACAATGTCCCCACTGGGAAATTATTTTCCCGTGTGGGTGGTAGTAAAGGGTTTCGAGCACAGGTACGTCCTGTGAAAAAATGCTTTCCAACTTCTCTTAAGAGAAGCCGCGACACGCTCCCGAAAGCCATTTAAGAGCCGTTACACTCGTGTGCTTGTCACTATCAAAGTCAGTGACCAACTTTTGAATATGTCCAGAATAAAGCCGAATTAGGTTTACCTAGATACGATTTTATTTATCCACCTCATCCAATACAACAAAAGATTCCGTATCTTGCCGAGAATGAGGATAACTTTTTAATGTTTTAGCTAAAACGCCTCGATTCACCCCTAATACTTGAGCAACAAGATGCTTTTTATGACTGACCACTCCCATTGCTTCTTGGAAAATAATCGGTTTCATCGACTGGACAATCGCACTCATGTCAGGGGTATCAGTGAATTCATCAAATTGATTGAGGTAGGCCTTTAAGCTTTGTTTAAACGCTCGCTTGCTCTGCGCGGCTTGTTGCTCTAAATCTATCATTTTGTTTATCGTTATATTGCAAGTGAAAACAAGGATGAACCATAGTTTACCATCATTATACGATGTCGTGATCTCATCGCTACGTAAAGTGCCAACTTCTCCCTACTAAGACAATGTGGGGAAAGATGTTCCTTTTTGAATTTGCCAAAACATATCAACCTTCATTTTTTGCAACGCCTTTTTATGAGTTCGTTTCATTGCATCAATAAAAAGTACAGCAAACCAAAACAACAAAGCGAAAGGAGCAAGTGATAAAATGGCTAATAACGCATTGCATTTTAACTGTTGATAAAGAAGATCATTAGCATGATCTACCATCTCGTAGAGGCATTGCATATCAGCATCGTGCAATCGGCGTCTAAAGTTTGCGGCTCGGTCTCGATCTACCTGGCTCTGAACTCCCTGAGCCTGAGACCAATACCCCAAATAATAGCTCAATGATAACTTATCAACCGATTCAATCGCCCGACTAAGACCATCATCTATCATCAAAATAGTATTGAGTGTTTTTTCGTCGCTTTGGGGCTCTATTTCCACTAACGTCTCTCTTAATTGAGTCTGTAGTGCCAATAATTGCCTTTGAGTTGCCAACTGTCTCGTTTTAACCCAAACTTGTTTATAGGTAAAATGCAGCACCATCAAGCATATACTTACCAAGATAACCCAAGCCATATTCATACTTTCACCTTCGATTTCCGTAACTTACGATTATAAGCAGCAACTGCTCTACGTTGAACATCATCAAGTTCACGTCTGTGTCGTCTTTGGATTAAGTGGACTTGTCCGCCCCACATTATCAAAAAAATCAATGCAACGACCCACCCAATAGACTGACCACTACTTATGATATTCAGCATCTCATGAACCAACGCCACCATCGCATATGCTGGCATTTTATATAAAACAATCGTTCCCCACAGAATGACAACAAAAGGCGCTAGCATCGCTTCATCCATGACTTTAATAAGCACGTCTCTCAAAGCATGGGCTACTGTCACTTGATAAACCACTTGCTTTCTCATCCGCTTCTCACATAACCCCATAAATAAACAGGGCATAGTATAACAAAGTGATTGCATATAAATAAACGACCTTTAGAAAACCTGTGGGAAACAACTCATTCTTTTGAAAATCATCATTTTCTCACTCAAACTCACACGTTTGCATTGATTTGCGAGATCAACATTTGAGTTATTTGCTCCATGATTTTGCTGCTCAATTGGTTTCTCGCTCCTCGCAATTGGTCGTATTGGAGGTGTTGCGATACCGGGTGTTGATAAAGGCCCAAAGTCGCTCGTTCATTGTCACTTCTCAACGAAAACACTCGATACCGCCCCCTGACACAGCTATTGAGATACGAGAAAACACAATGCTCCATCTCCTGCCCCTCTATTCTGAGCTCAAGACCGGTGGTGAGTTCTTTAATCTCGATACCTTTCGAATCAAAATCCGTCCACTCTGCCCCCTCCCAGGTCAATGCGTCTATTTCTGCAGCCTTAGCCAATTGCTCTGCATTCAACTGCTCTATCCAACGTTCGTGCTGCTGCATGAGGGCATACCAAGTTTGATTCTTATGCACTTGCCCATTGGTGTTGGTAAGCCACCCCAGCACATCTTTTAGTTGCATCAGCGCTCGTTGCCACTGCTCTCGCTGCTTTCTGACTTTGACTTTTCCGACCATCGGCATGAAATACTCGGCCCAACGTCCAACGATAAGACGCACTCTTGGGAACAAAAGCGTTTGAAGCTCCTCATCCACTCGCCAGTACACTTCTTCGTTTAGCGCTTCAAATACATCCAAGACAATCCTGGGTGGATATTTCTGCAATAACTTAATGATTTCCAGATATTGCTCATGACGGCCTATCCCTTGAATCAAATACGTTTGCACTTTTCTTGATTGTTGGTTGATACGCCTTATGGATTTTTTACTCACGGACATGCCTAACAGTGGGCGCAGCACTTCATAACTAAACAGATTGGGATGAGAGTAGTGATAAAGAGGCAGTTTTTTTAACCAGGGTAACCAGGTGCTGTTTTGCTCAAACATCGACACATCAAAGCGATGTCGGCTCAGCTGATACACATCTTTAAACGTCACTTCTCTCAATGCCGACTGATGGATTTTCATATGCAAAGAGAGATAACGCCTATCAACAAAAGACCAAAGATGCTTATAGAGGGCTCGACTTCCGCCTTCAACCCCTTGAGCAATGGATGAGAATTGAAGAGTTAACCGCCTCGTTAGCCATTGTCTCGTCCACTTCTGACGAATATCAAGAGAGAAAACCTGACAAGGGTTGAGTCAATATCTGAAAATGACGGCATTTTACTGGTCTTCACTGACATAACAATGGTGTTGACCCCTTGCTTCGTCAAATCGACAAGTAAGGCCTCCACGACGGATTTCAGTGTCTTTTTGAACTCGTAACTCAGATGGTCTCTTGCTGTCTGCAGAGGAAACTCAGGGCACCAATGTGTATTGACCCAGCGCCAATCAAGCTCACCGTGAGCATTTAACCGTAACGTTTTTCGTTGCAGTTTAACTTGCCCGGTCTTCTTAATTTTAACGAGACGATAAAGCCCACATATCACCAATGTCTCTTGCGTCTCGGTTTCAACCGGCTTAACCATCCGTTTCCAGGTTTGAGCACTCAGTAATCGGCTTAAATCCAACCAATCCATAATAGGATTGTGATGTCGATGAAAGTCAAAGCGCTGTTGCAGCGTATTCATTGTGTTGGGTGACAGCAACATTTGAGTATTTTGAATATGATTAGGTAATACTGCGCCCATCCACCCTCTCCTTTAATTCCAGCGCCTGAAACCACGCGAATGCCGGCTCGGTTACCACTCTGTCAAATACATCCAAATTGATGTCAGAATGGTGTGTGACGACTTCACCACAAAACAAGGGCTTAAAATCATGAACTAAAAACCAGCTGCCGAATTGTTCATCTTTCGCCAACTCTGAAGTGGACGCTGCGTAATAGTCATCCCACGCGAGCCTTTGCTGATGGCAAGCTTGACGATAGCAGAGGTCAACTTTTCGTTTATGTACATTCAAATAACGACACACGGTATAAAAAAGGCGCAAATAGTGTTCAGACACCCCATCTTCAAAGTAGATTTTGCCTTTTTTCAGGCAGAACGTGCCCTGAACCCAGATAGGTTGTCTGCTGGGTTTACTTTGCAACGTCCACAACCCAACAAAGGAGTAATGCCCTCTTTTTTTCTGAATATACGCTTGGCCATAAGCCCCCCCCCCCATAATTATCCGGCACTCGAAGTCCACCTAAAGAGAGTACTTGCTCGACTTTAATGTAATAACCCGGTTTGCGGCAGTGGTGAAAGAACGCCAGTAACGTCATCTCAATAGGTTTGCTCATCTTTGAGCTCCGTAGGTTTTCATCATCACTTCGTGAGCCTTTTCCAACTTCTTCACTCCTTTGAAAATGTTGCGTCTCGATACACCCGTCACAAACTCCACCAACTCATAGGTATGGCCGTTGATAATACGCAGCCGAACCGCTTCCCGAGTTCTCTCTGGAAACTCTCGCTGTGAATAGAGTGATAACAACGCCTCTAATTGCTGTTCAGTTAAGAACTGTCTCATTACTCTCACCGTTATACGTATCAAAACCATCAAACCAGGCTCGGCGAAAAGCCAGGTTAAAACATTAATTGCCTATTTTTTGTGTCGGCTAGATAGCCCATTTATCAAATAGAGAGCAAATTGCGCCGCCTGAGCTTCCGTATTAACATTCTGCTTCGCCTCTTCCTGCGTCCCCAATCGATAAGGACCCGCACCACACTGTTCGCAATACCAACCATTACGCACACTCCCTATAGCAGAAAAGCGATGACTTATGTCATTACCATGACAGTTAGGACAACCCGGCTGCATCAAACCTCACTACTGCCAATCCATTGGTCGCTTAAGTAAGCATCCCAACCATCCGGACTCACAGAAAAATAATCCACGCACTCCAACGCATCATGCGTCCAACCGCTAACAGATGCACAATACTGAGCCACCAATTCACCTTGTAAGTTAACAATACGCAGCGGTTGATGTTCATGGCCTATGAGTAAATCAGGTTCGTTAGAGCGAACCGGTTTGCTGACTATCATCACTCCTCACCCAAAAACCGCTCTTGCCTCACGTTCATTATCAAAAAGCCGGCACCCTAATATCGCAGTTTTATCTGGGTTTAAGTATTGAGGATGAATACGCCCATCTTCGGTCAACTTATTAATGGCATCAGCAAGGGATTTCGCCTCAACTTCACCCACTAATGTTGCCTTGACAAACCCAAAGCCAGGGTCGATATACCCTTCTTTCCATACCTGGACAATATGAGGGCAAGGTGGCGACGCCCAGTCCAACGCTTTAGTCAAATTCATCGCTCAACTCATCATCTAAAATGATATTCAGCGCCTGCTCAACCTTCTCTTCAAAGGATTGCTGATGTTCATTTAAAATCCGGCCATCATCACAAAGGAACACTGTCGTCTCGTTGAACTCAATCCCTTCATACACGCCGTTTACCATCACTATCATTCGGTCTGGATATTTGAGCCTTTGGATAGACTCCTCTTTTAATGTCGGATAGGTAATCACCATTTTTCACCCTCTATTTTTGTTTCTGTTTCTCTTCACTGGCATCAAGCCACCCTTCTGTCCAGAGCTCACCCTCAATCCCTTCATAGGGATTTGAGGCCAAAGACTCACCTTTAATAAAAGCGTCCCGGCACCTCTGCCCAGGTAATAAGCCCCAAAGACACTAATAACGTCATTGTTATCGCCGTCAGCATTCTCATATTGAATTCTCTTTCTCCCTTACTCTGATTTGTGATAAGTATTTATATCAATTGAATCACTTACCAAAAAAAGAACATCAGTAGCTCTTACACTCGCAGAGCCCAATTCACACTCAAAACAAATTTCATCTTGCTCAAAGGTCTTACCACCAATAAGAGATTTTCTAAAAATAGTGACAGGCAGGCCATTTGCATCAAGCGGATTAATCACTTTCATCCCCTCTTTTAAGTACCTTGCGACTAGGGTTCCCACAATTAAACTTTCTTTAGGAAGATTGCCTAACGCGATTTGCATGACTCGACCATGACCTAAAAACTCACACTGTTTTGACACTTCTTTTTCAGCGTTTTCTACTGCATCTGAAAATGGTGTTTTACCTTTTGCTGTAACCATCACTTTCCCCTTTAGTCGTTAATTTCTAATTTGTCTGCGTTCTTCACCAAGCAAGCTCTTTCTCCTTTGTAACGTTCAAGCTATAACCCCTGAACAATAAATCGCTGCTCGAAAGTGGGTAAACGGTTATTGTGTTGACTTGCTTTTAACAGTTTTTCCTTTTCGAATGTTGATAGAGTAATGTCTTCCACTCTATTGACCATCACCCCTTCTTCGTCTTCATCTTTCAATGAAGACAGCTCTCCACGTTTATGATGTTCATCTATAAGAACATCCATGCGAGGCTGCGTATAAACCGGTGGGGAGGAACTGAAATGAATAGGCTGCAAAGTATGATCATCACTGACCACATTAAAATCCGTATCAGTAATCATATAATTCACTCTATGAGTCAGCACCTTCTCAAACCATACAGACTGCGCTTTCCAACGTGTAAGCACCGAAAAATTAGTTAATGGTTTATCAACCTCTAAATACACGCCCTGTATGGCTTTGCGCCCTGCTTTTCGACACGCAACGTAGTAAGTTTTATTTGGAAATGGCTGTCTAACAACCAACTCTTTGCCACCCATAAGAACCACATTGAGCTCTGGGAGCTGAACGTCAATCAATTCCACCTTAACATTCGAATAGCGATTTATGATTTGTGGTACTAAATGCAATAACATCATTGCTCCTTAACAGCGCCAATTCGGTCGTACTTAGACTCGGTTAAAACATCAAGACAGTTTGAACAAACACCTTGTTGCTGCTCTCTATCCACAGTCAACCAAGAGCATGCCTGGCCGAAGTCGGTAAATGGTGAAACTTTCTGTCTGATTCATGATAAAATCTCCTGACCAAGCTTACCTTTGTCATCAAAATGACGTTTAGTGCACCCTTGTTTCCAAGCGCTGCAGCTCCAGTAAAAACTGCCTTTGTTTTTGCCACTCTTGCGCACTAATACCCCTTTGCCACACAAGCACTTCTGATTTTTCGCCGGCTTACCGCGCACGCTGTCGAGAACAAGGTTGCAGTTGTCTCTGTCTTCACACGCCCAAAACGGCTTCTTGCCGCTGCGAAGACGCATCGTCTTACCACATAATGGACACGGCGCCTCGGGCTCGACAACTTTAGGTAAGTTAATCGTCAGCTCGCCGGATTTCACCTTACCGACAATCGCTCGCACAAACCCTTCCTGGTTTTGCATAAATGCTTCTAAGCTCATCTCTTTTTTAGCCACGCTTTCCAGTGATTGCTCCCAAATCGCGGTCATGACAGGGTTACTCACTTCATTAGGCAGTGCATGAATAAGCCCTCGCCCTGCGGCAGTACTGATGAGCTTTTTACCTTTTGTTTCAATAAAGCCCCGTTTTTTTAGCGTCTCGATAATGGCAGCACGGGTCGCCTGCGTTCCCAGTCCCGCGGTCTCTTTAAGAATGGCTTTAAACTGCTCAGGTACATTATCACTGCGAGCAATGTGGGCCATCGCATCGAGGAGCGTCCCTTCGGTAAACGCAGCCGGTGGGGTGGTCTTCTTACTTACCAAGGTAACAGGGTTTAGCGTGACAGATTGACCGATAGACAGCGTAGGGAGCGATTGCTCTGCGTGCTCTTCGCTTTTGCTTTTCCCCTCGTCTTTTTCTTCGCCTTTGGTCACCACACGCCAACCTTTCACCCGCTCCACTTTGCCGGTGGTTTTAAAACGATGTACTCCGCACTGCAATTCAATCACCGTGGCATCGTCTTCGGCATGAGGGTAGAACTGGGCGACATAACGCTGCACAATCGCCAGATAGACGTTGCGTTCACGCTCACTGAGCTCAGACAAGTCCGGGGACTTCGCGGTGGGAATGATTGCGTGGTGGGAGCTTTCTGCCACTTTCTTATCATTCCAACAGGCGCTTTTAATATGGGTGTCCGCATCGTGACAGATTGACGCAAACTCAGCGCTTGAGCTCAACGCACTTAAAACCTGTGACACTTCGCCTTGCTGGCTTAATGGCAAGTACGCGCAATCGGTTCGTGGATAGGTGGTCAGCTTGTGTTTTTCATACAGAGCCTGCGCCGTATCAAGCACTTGCTGGGCGGTATAACCATATTGTGACGACATCGCTTTTTGTAATGTGCCTAAGAAGAACAACGCAGGGTGTTTGGCCTTTTTACGTTTGGTTTCAAACACCGTAACTTGAGCGGCTTTACCTTGGCATTGACTCACGACCTGGTTCGCTACCTCTTGAGACAAGCAGCGACCCGATTCATCAGAAACAGACTCCGGCACTTGCCATTTAGCTTTAAATCCCGCCTCGGCGATTACGTCATAAAACGGCTTAGAGACAAAGTTAGCAATGGCAAAGTCTCGCTCAACCACCAAACGCAGCGTTGGAGTTTGTACACGACCAACAGACAGAACGTTACGGTATCCCACTTCACGTCCAATCAATGAACACAGGCGAGTTAAGTTCATGCCAATCAGCCAGTCGGCTTGGCCACGCCCTAATCCGGCCCAATACAGTGATTCGTGCTCAGCGCCCGGCCTTAAGTTCTCCAACCCTTTACGAATACTGGTTTCATCCAAAGCGCTGAGCCAAAGACGAGAGACAGAGCCGGTATAACCGACATAATCCAACATCTCCCTGGCAATCACCTCCCCCTCACGGTCCGCATCGGTGGCTATCACCACCTCGCTTGCGCTGGTTAGCAGCTTTTTAATGATGTTGAACTGCTTTTTCTTATCGGCAGGCACCACCATCTTCCAGATATCAGGGATAATCGGCAGAGGATCAAAAGACCAGGTTTTCAGTGCTTCATCGTAGAGCTCTGGGTCAGCTTGCGATAACAAATGACCAATTGCCCACGTCACCACAGCCCCATTGCCACGCAAAGCACCATCCAGTTTTTCATGGCAACCTAACACCTTGGCAATGTCTCGACCTTGTGAAGGTTTTTCACATAGAAACAGACGCATTACCTCACCTCCGCTAATTGCTCAGACACAGTGACAACGTCACCGGGTATCGATTGCCGAATCGCTGCATACAACCCAGAACGCGCTAACGCCTCGTTGTGATAGAGCGCATCCGTATCGACGTCTTCTCTGGCTTGCCTCACATCCATCGTCTCAGCTTTGGTGCCCTCTTTGGCTTGAGCGTAACCATAAAGCAAAATCAGCAGCTCACTTAAGCGAGCCGCACCGAGCCTGACCCCAAACAGGGCTTCCGCTTGCAGTTGAATATACATCGCTGGCTCCAGAGGGTGCGTGGTCTCTTGGGTCTGGTTATAAAGCACTGTCCTATTGGGATGAGGCTCTACAGGATTGAGCAGGAGATAATGATTCATGAAGACTCCTTGGCCGAGAGACGCTGCTTCACCCAAGTGGCCGTCACATTCGATAAGGTCTTTCCTTCTGTGTTACCAATCAGTGCCTGCTGGACTTGTGAGCTGCAGGGCTCTTGCGCTTTGACGGACAACTCCGCCTGAGCCAATGTATCGCTATCACCACTGTGACGTGCCCGAACCCGGGCACGCAAAGCAGCAATGGCATTGGTTAAATTTACCCCTTTCATGCCATGACTCCTTATTTACAGCTCAGGCTCTTGAGCCGGCGCCATATTATGTTGTGAAGGTAACCCTTGACTTGGTTTTAATATTAACGATTCAATGCGTCGTGGCAAAATAGCAATGGAAGAGGCGGTTAATGCCATTCCAGAGACCATTTGACCGGGGTTATTTTTATCTTCCCAGACATCCATGCGTAATTCCCCTTCAATACGCACTCGCATCCCTTTCAGTAATAACTTACTTAACTCGTCGCCATCCTTATCCCAATAATCAACCGCCACCCAAAAACCTCCTTTATCTTCATAGGCATTATTTGGGTCATTGGTTTTCACTAATCGGTCGTATTTGACATTAAATTTGAGTAAAGGTCTTGGCTCACCATGAGAGCGTTCATTGGCAGGTTGATAACGCAATTCGGGTGCATTGCCTATGTTGCCATCAAAAATAAAGATGCCTTTTGCCATGTTTTTATTTCCTTGTGTTCATGAGTAAAGAAAACTGCCTCACTACACTAGCAAAAGGTCAATAGAAAAATCCCAAACAAAAATATTTTTTTAAAATATTTTTATCGAGTATTTTTCAAAAATATTCTGTTATACTAGAGATAAGTCTGCGCCATAAAACCAAAACTACTTATCATGCTGACACAAATATAAGCCTTTTCTTATTTTAACTGACTGCCTCATTGCTTTTTCTTTCCCCCTCTTGCCTCACCTCGCAAATAGTTTGATTCAAATCAAAGGTTGTCGCCCAGCTCCTCTTTTCTCTTTCATACAATCCCAGTGGTGTTATTTCTATTGGATGCCTCATTTATTTACTGCTTGCCTCAACGAATCCCGAAATCCCACCCAGTATCCAGCCGTTCCCCTCAACGCTGATCGCCTTGCTCAGCGTTGAGGGGAACAATCTGCAACACTTCTGGGCGGTTTTTGTGGTTTACTGAGGCAAATTCTTACCTTAAAGTCATACAGGAAACATTTTTAACTGAGCATTTATTATGAAGCCGAAATATCAAAAAGAGATCATCAAGCAAATGAAGCAAACTCAACAGTTGAAGAGAAAAAGAACATCAAAACTTGAGGCATTCAAAAAAGAGATCCTTTTATTGAGGCACTTTAATATGAGCTATAAAAAGATTTCTATTTGGCTTGACAAAAAACACAACATAAAAATATCCTTGAGTCAATTACACTATATGACGCATGTTGTATGGAGAAGTGATCCTTTTTTATATGAAATTACCAGGGTAATAAATCATGAAGAATCATCTATTTAATGAATTGATTGAAAATGGGTATTTGGACATTGATTATAATTCGACATCTATAACCAAACAATCTCAAAAAAAGGGATCACCATTAGATCGTTATCAGTCCGAAATTTTGTTTTTTAGATATGAAATGGGATGCTCTTATTCTGATATTGCAAAATGGTTATTGACATATAAGAACGTTCAACGTTCTCACACCCAAGTTGCTTTTAAAATACAGCAATGGGGAAAGTAACATGCCCGCAAGAAAATCTTCTCTACGTAAGAAATTTGAGCGAAAAGCGATGAACTTCTTTACATTCCATTACTTTGGACTGGGAAAAAATAAGAAAGAAGCAAAAGAAAAGTTAAGAAGTCAGGCAACTCTTTTTCGACATGTCGAAACGGCGGCATTTATTCAAGAACATATTGGTGCAACCATGTTGATGGATATCACACCACAAATGGCATTAGATTATTTATCATTAAGAGCAAATAAAGTAGGGAGAAAAACTCTTGATAATGAACGACGTGTTTTAGAAAGGATCGTTTATTTACATAACCCCGATCGTCGGCTTTACATTGAAGGAAAACCAGATCCAAGAGAGTGGGTTAATAGGGCTTACACCCATGAGCAAATTTATCAAATAATGACACACCAGACCCCTAGGAATCAGTTAGCGACGGCCTTGTGTTTTACTGCTGGACTCAGAGTACAAGAGTTACTCACACTCCAACGATTTGACGAAGCTTCTGTATCAACAGAACGTCAATGGCGGAGTGATTTATTCACAGGTTCGGAAGGAGCAAAATACATAGTGAAAGGAAAGGGAGGGTTGTATCGAGCAGTCATGATCCCACATTGTTTAGCTGAAAAACTGGAACAACACCGTCTTGAGGAACCCCGAAAAATTAAAGATCGAAAGTGTACAATCGTTAACCGATACGACATCCCTGGTGGAAAGAAATTTACGAATGCTTTCAGCCAGGCCTCTAAGCGTGTTCTAGGCTGGTCACATGGTGCTCATGGATTGAGATACGCTTATGCGCAAGATCGACTTCATCGTTCCATACCCGATAAAAATTACGAAGAAAAATTAGAAATCATCAGCCAAGAACTCGGTCATTTCAGAAAAGAGATCACTCCCCACTACCTTCATCGAGGTACATGTTCGTGAAAATAAGGGCGCTCTTAAGCCATGCGTCACAAACTGAATCAGGAAGGAGGGCTCCTGTAACCCTCCTTCCCGTCCAGCTCTACTTCACTGTTGTTTCGTAGACAACAAATTGAGCCAGAAAACTTGTACTCCCATCCTGATATCGCACCTCACACAGTGAGTCTCGAACCAGCCATAAGCTGCACAAAAACGTAAAACACAGGACCATCAGCCCTGCGAGTGCTGTTTTATTTTTCGGCATTTTTGTTGCCTCCACAGTAAAGAGGCTCTACAATGAGTTTGTTGCACATCATCTTGGCCTCGTTAAATGAAAGTTACTGCGTCAACAGTAACCGGATAACGGGGCTTTGATTTATCTGCAGTAAGCAGATGAGTCAAGTCAGCCACTCCTGACAGATAAGCCAAGAGCACCCGAGCGCAAGTCTACCATAAACCTTTCAAATCACGAACATTTCTGACGCTTCTTCATTGTTAACGCATTAGCACACTTTTTTGAACCCACCCCAGAAAACAAAAGGCTCCCACTTGTATTTTTGAGCAAGTGAAAGCCTTCTACAGTACATCTTAAGTTACGCCTTTCGGCGACGTGGCCAGCCCACGAATTAATCATTCAAGCATGATTTCAGCTTGCCAGCCCTAACACTGACTGTAGATGAATCGAGAAAATTTCTCCTTGAGTTTATTAGATGGTACAGCCAATCCCCCTCAGAACCTTATGCACCAGATATGACAAATTGCACGATCGACTCGATCATGAAGTGAAAAGCTCATTACGAAAAGAGCGGTTAAAATAGCGCAGTGGCCAAGTCGAATTGCACAGGCACGTCCTGTGAAGTTGATAATGCTTTCCAATTTCCCAGAGAGAAACCGCGACACGTCTCAGAAAGCCATTTAAGAGGCGTTACCCTCGTGTGCTTGTACTGCTAGCCAGTACGGGCTACAGCTGCAGACAGTGTATCAAATAGAACCAGAAATGAAAAACGCCAGCGGCTAAGCTGGCGTTTAAGTTCACGAATGGTTTATGCACTATTGAAGTGAGGAAACAATATTCCCCCAAAAGATAACAAAGGCAACAGGTCATAAAACTGTCCCATATACTTAGATGTCGAGCTTGGGAAAAGGTCCAATAAATAGTGTTGGGACAAAAACTACACAAAGGAATTTTCCCCAAATAGTGAAGTTCCAGAGTTAAAAAGCCGCACCTTTCAGCGCGGCAACCTAACCTACGTTGTTATAATTACGTCGCCTTACTCTTCTTGCACTCCCATTAATTCTTGAAATACATAACTGGTTCCAGTGTAAATCAGCTTTTCAGTGCGATTGAAATACACAGGATCTTCATTTTGTAAGATGTTGACCACTGCATTAAATTCAGAGGCGTTTTTAAAGGTCATTTCTAAAAATTCATCGTCATCGACAAACATAAGTCGGATCACCCCGTCACTATTTACGACATTCCACGTTAATCGGTAGGTATCGATTCTTGCATCCATGCAAAACACTCCCTCTGTTTTATTTATAGTTATAGCCATTATGAGGTAATTACCTCATAGCTACGTAAATTGCGGATTAACACATACCGTTTAATTATAGATAAAACTGAAGGCGTGCAAGATTGACCTCAACAAAGAGGCACCAACCAAAGAGAGGATTAATAGGAAAGCGAAGACTTTGAATTTATTCTATCTCGTACGAGATAGTAGCGAACGGTATCAAAAGTGACTTCTGACATCTTAACCTTTAAACATTAAGATGTCAGAGTGTTGAATAGAGGTTGAGTTAATCTTAACCTAGTAAACCAACAATTCCGTTATACAGATCCAAAAAAATTTTGAGTACTACCATAATCTACATCACACCGTAACCACGCACTACTCCATTTACTATGCCATTTGTCAGCCAAAAAGTATCAGTGTGCGATACAGTGCTATATTGAAAGCATCACGTCTCCACAGAAGGAATAATATTATGCCGACCTACCAGGTCGTTTACTTCAACGCGAAACACACCGTGATGGACAACGAAGCTATCTTTATGAAGAATCTAACGAACGCTAAACGTTCAGCAGAGCATCATGCGCCAGAGGGTACTAAACAAATTGAAATCAAAGACTTAATGGAGCGGGTGCTGAGTCGATTTACGTTTGATGAAGGCTGGGTTGATAACACCGAAAACTGAGGTTGCTCACGGTTAAGCTGATTTAACAAGCCTGTCAGTGTGTCTCTACCCCAGTTACTTAGCTTTCCAGAGTGAATAAGAAGCGTCGTATTAATGAGTTCAGAGAGGCATCTAGAGCTCATTAACCCCACTCCTTGTCCCACTCTCTCTGTTCCTCAATCTCTGCTATACGTTTGCGGATATCCATTATGTTCAACTCTTCAGGTATCCGCTTAATGCCCTTCCCTTTCGGGTTGATAGTAAATTGTTTCTGCTTTTTTGTCGGTTTGGGTGATTTGCTCACATTTCATCCTATTCTTTGAGGAAACTGAATTTCGTACGTATTTTTCTTGGCTATAAAAATGACAAGGCTACTACACTAGCCACCTTAAAAATGGACAAAAGTGTGCTAGCAGGCTTTTATAGACAAGTTTCTACAAAATAAAATATATCCTGAAGTTTATATCTATAGTGGCAATTACTGTGGCACGTTGAAACTGTATGACCTTATTGGTATGCTGTACGCGAGGCGGGTTGTATCCCTGTAAGAGCTGCAATTTTGTAAGCAGGCTTGAGCCACCAGTCAATTCATTGGCCTTACACTCAAGCACTTTTTGGTGAACGAATGAAACTTAATATAGGTTTAGTTCTGGGTTTGTTGTTGACGCATTTATCTCCGATCAATGCTATAGGGGCACTACTCATCATCATGTTACTTTATAGATCGTAAAGTAACGGAAAGAGCCACCTCACAGGTGGCTCTAACTCCCACAATAAAGAAGCTCATTCGCTAAACCTCTTTATTTGCTTCTAAGAGTATATTTCGCAGTCTAATCACTGTTCTCTGGTGGAATGCTATATGTATCTATGATGTTTATCAGCTTATCAAAATCACTAGGGTTTATTGTCTCTGTATAACCATCTAGCATGTCTTCTTTGGCAACATAAACACTTTTCAATGTCTTTTTTACCAGCCTTTCTAGATTAAGCGCATCTAAACCTTTGTCGAACCCTTTATCTATCAGCAACCTATGTGTGAACTTGGAAAGAGAAGATTGTTTGTTCATGCGAGTTAAAGAGTCATTGTTCGTAATGCCAAATTTATATGAATAAACCCCAAACTCATTACTTAGCTCCTGAACATAAAATCGCGATGGCTCTTCAGAGTTAAACCCATATTCAGCACAACCTGGACAACCAATCCCTAGCTTATTCGTCGTTGTTGTTGGCGCTTGCTCAAATAAATGCCCATTCTCACATTTTAACTGAACTTTATCTTTAGCTGTTTTATAGTCAGAAAGGATTGTCCACCCTCTACTCTCAACTAATTGTCTAAATTCTTGCTCTGCATGAGTCTTACACATTCCAGAACATACGGGGCACCTCTTCCCTCTCTTAAAGTTAGATGGTGTTTGCTGGAAAGTGTGACCATTGTCACATCTTACATCAGCATGAACAGAACCGCTTATATACTCGGAAAGCAAAGTCCAGTTTTCAGATTTTAGTAAATCTAAATAATCTTTTTTAGCCGATTCTAAGTTATTCCCATAACATACTGAGCATCCTTTACCTGAGCTAGTACTTGCTGGAGTTTGTTCAAATTCATGCCCATAAGAGCACCTTAATTTAACTTTTGATTGAGTTCCATTATATGAAGAGCATAGTGTAAACCCTTTTTCATTAAGCAATGACAGGTATCTTTCTTTTGCTAGTTCAGGATGTAATCCAGAACAAAAAGTACATCCATAACCTCTTCTAGCATCACTAGGACGTTGCTCAAACTCGTGTCCTTGATTGCATATTACCTTGACCTTTGTTCGAACCCCTTTATATTCACCAACGAGAGTCCATCCTCGTTCATCTAATAATTGAAGATATTTATTTTTTGCGTGCTTTGGGCATTGTCCCGAACACACAGGGCATCCATCACCTCCCTTTGTGTGATAAGGCCTTTGTTCGAAATCATGACCCTTTTCGCAAGTGAGTCCGACTTTTTTTGAGTTATTTACATACTCTGTTCGTAAAACCCAACCCCTTTTAGTCAATAATTCAAGATAATCCTTTTTTGCTTGTTTGGGGCATCGTCCAGAACATGCTAAACATCCATCACCACTCTTAGTTCCATGTGGCTTTTGTTGGAACTCATGACCTTTATCGCAAACTAACTCAACTTTAGTTTGATTGTTGAAGTAGTCTCCATTGAGAGTCCACCCTTTCTTCTTTAAAATTCCTAAATACTCGATATAACCTTTGGCTACACGAGTAATGTTCCCTCTATTAGTGTATTTCTCTCCTTTGAAAAAACTCCAATCAAGCTCATTCATAGTTATCCCCAAGCGAAGTTACATATGCCCTATTGAACATCTTATGAGCATCATTTTACACTACGGCATCCCATTTAAGAATATGGTTAATGTAGAAATAGAGCACGATTGCGGGATAAAAGCACTTGCTTCAAGAATGAATCGTATTAATTTGGTTAGCGGAATATCAACTAGATCATTCTGCTTGAGTGTGTTTTAAACTCGTTTTGGGGCATTTTCGAGTTGCAAGTCATCAACTATCATAGCGTTCATCAGGCGAATCGATTGCTGAATAAAGAACACTTAATCAGCTTCGTATTACAGATTCATTTTTATTAAGCCTTGTAGAAAGCTTTACGAAAATTCTCAGGATGTTGGTGAAACCTTATATGCTCTCGATGATTGACTCTTCTCCGTCCCTCAAAAGGTGGCGTTATATATCCCCAATTTGCACATCTTGAGAAGTAGATAACATAATCTATCTTGGTGCTCTGCCATTGAGCACTAACAAAAGTCTTTTCATCAAGGCACTCTACCGACTTCACTTGAATACGATAGAACTTATTCCCATCTGAAATCAGGACATCTGTCTTCATTCCATGATCGATCATGGGCATAAATACTTCCCACCCATCTTGTAACAGCCAACTTGCCAGTAGGGTTTCGTATGAGATGCTTTTGTAATGTTTCTTTGTTTCAGATGGAATGTGGAATGTTTTTACAGGCATAGTAATATCCTAATTACATGCTGAAGAGCTTTTTAGCATAAGACTCTCAGCGAAGCTTCCCGAGTGGGATCACTTCAATTAGGATTCACAATGACTCATTTGAGATTTCATCAACTAATAATAGGAGCTACCCCTAACCTTCAACCGATAAGTTACCTCGATTATTAGTACTAGTGTTCACGTATTGTGAGTGAATCAGTTGGAGTTCATATTAAAATAAACGAAGATTTGTAATTCGTCAAAAAGACACATTCCTGCCCACACCTAATCAGAGTTCATAACGAAATGACTAAATCCATCGCTCTAACACATCTTGAAGCCGAGCTATCAGCTTAAGTTCTTGTTTATTTTTCAAGCGGTTTCGCTCAGTTTTTAACTGCCCCCAGACCATCTCCAAACATGAAGTTTCCAATTTGGAATGACGACTTTCCACATTTTCATAAAGACGTCCTTTATCATATAAACAATCGAAATGTATCCAGGAGGGATTATTAAACAAATCTATTCAAAGAGGACATCCAATGAACTCAATCAAAGCACTTATCTTAGATAACCAGCCCATTGTTCGACATACTCTCATATCAATGGTCAACAGCATCACTATTCAAACTGATACTTTCCAATCAAATTCGATAAAAGATGCGCACCGTATTCTTCGTGAGCAGAATATTGATATGATCATACTTGATGTCGATTTTAATGATGGGAATGGCTTAGATTTCATTCAACGTATTCGAAAAGGTGGCTATAAAGGTAAGGTTCTATTTGTTTCTTCAAACAGTAATCCTCTCTTTAACCATACAGCCAAAAATGTCGGCGCTAATGGATACGTACTTAAGACAGAAGACACTTCATTAATTAATGATGCCATTTTGGCGGTATACCGAGGGTATTCGGTATTCAAACACTGCTCTACTTCAATGCATGAGTTCCCTGACCTATCAGAGCGTGAATCTGTGGTATTTAGCTACTTGTCTAAAGGTTACTCAAACAAGAAAATCTCAGAACTATTATCTTTAAGCTCAAAGACGATTAGCACTTACAAATCTAGAATTCTAGAAAAATACAACGCTAATTCCATTATTGAGATAATGGAACTTCAACGAGCATAAGACCGTGACTGACGCCACCAAATATGAATAAAGCTTTCCAAGCAGGAAAGAATATTTTTCACCTTATCACAAACATGGAATAACTGAGCATGGATTCTCACCACTTACACTGAAAGAGAAATCGATTATGCCATTACCTAAGAACACCATCGAAGCACGGCTAATTCCAAATAATATGTTACATCATATGTGCATGAAACTACTCAATGATCAGGGTTTTAACGAGTCTGAAGCGAGAAAAATTATTGAGGTAGAAGTCTATTTATTAAGCCCCAGAGACACACGTAAGATTCGTAATCAAGTGAACCGACACGAACACACCTTCGAGCAAGCAACACTCCTGCTTCTGAAACAAAAACAACGTCATTATTTCTTAATATTGTTACAACAATTTTTAGACGCTCAAGCCCGAAAGTACACAGAAAACTCCAAACCATCTTTGTTTCTTAACAAGAATATCAAGAGCTAAAGCAAAAATGAGGTTATTGAGTAATAGAAATTCATATAAACAGGTAAGGGCATTATGATGTGTACAGATACAATAAAAATGTTGGTAGCGAACCGGTTTCATCCAATAAGACCACCTTATCAAAGTATGCCTCGACAGGCGTTCTGTTGTACAAAACGTTCGATAAGACTGACACGCTATTATTCTAAAGGGCAAAACTTTTACTGGTTTTGCTTAAGTTGTCACTCTATTACCCTTGATCAGACAGTGCGTTATTAGTCTAGTTTCTACTCCTAAATTATTCACCCAATCTGGTAAATGATTGAGATACTCAATTCTTGTTTTCTTTAAGAATCTACCTCCCTAGCAGTAGCAGATTAAGAACATAGTCCCGCGGACTTGATTACATCGCCTATTCTTGGTTCACATTAACTGCGAATAAGCTGAAGCTTAGGCTCCCAAGATATTCAATCAAGACAGGACCGTCAGCAATGTGATATTTAGTTCTGGTTTTAGTACTAACTCAGGCATCACTCATTCCGCTTAGCTACCTAGTTTTCCATAGGCAATAAGTCCCCCCCTAAAACATTAAAGTCACTAGTCTTGATACAAAGTAGACAAAGAGAGAAAACACCTAACTTTGTCTATCCTTAATAATTAAGACCACTATCACATGCACTTTGTATGCTTCATTATCAATATCACCTACAATAATACTGTCCTTCGTGGCTTAAATTCACCGCTCTGAGTTGTTGTTATGCCTATCCCAAAAGACACAAATGAAACATTCATCAAAAAAGCACGCCTTAAATGGGCTGAGCGCTATGATTACTCTCGTGTACAATACGTGAATAGCCGCACACCAGTGACTATCATTTGCCGAAAACACCATCATGCCTTTAAGCAAACACCCAAAGCCCATTTCTCAGCTAAGCACCATTGTTGCCCATTATGTTATCAAGAGGTCGCTGGCTCCTATCAAAACAATTGGCGAGAGCAGCCTGAACATTCACCACTGGAGCGTCCTCTCCCACCCATTATCAACCAAGTCCTGCGAGAAATAGCGCCCCCTTACTTCTCAAGCACCAAAGAAAATCAATGACGTCCCTGTAACGACTGACTCACCAGAAACTCTCTACTCAGAGTTTGTTTAGGCAATAGATAGAAACTTTGCTAGATAGTGCTAATACTTATTCACTTTTGAGCGCCTATTTTCACATCACTAACCTGACCTGTCAGGTTTCCTCCTTCAGCCCTTAACCCACAGAGCGCTCGCTTGCCAACTTCTTAGCGACACGAATGACTGTCCGGCCAGACACATTGGTAAGCTTGGCTGTATCATTGATACTTAACCCATTTATAACCCGTAACTGATAAATTTTTTCATGCAGTTCTGAGTCGGCCTGTCGTCCTTTATATTTGCCCTCTTCTTTGGCTTTCTTTATTCCCTCTGCCTGGCGACGACGACGATCTTGGTAATCTTTTCTTGCAATCGCGGCGAGCATATCCATCATCATGCTATTTATCGCTTTGATCATCGATCCGGTAAATTCATCAGTGATTTGGGGAGAAAATGCAATATGACTGGTCGGTAAATCTAGACTGATAACCTTGAGTTCTTTCTTGTTCAACATTTCTTTTAATTTGAGCCAACTTTCTTCATCGAGACGAGATAGACGATCGATCTGCTCAATGATAATGGCATCACCAGTTGCGGCATCATCAAGTAATCGGAGTAATTCAGGTCTTTGCAGTGATGCACCCGATTCATTCTCAATATACCAACCCGCTATTCTAAAGCCTTTTTGCTGTACAAACTCCTGCAAGGTATTTTGTGCTCGTTTTGCATTCTGATCAGATGTTGATGCTCTTAAGTAACCAAAGATGTACATAATTCCCTCGAAGTGACATTTAGATTATGATCTAATACTACATGACAAATAGGTTATGACAAATGTGGTTTTCATGTCAATTTTAGGGGGTGATCTATAGGTATACCCTTCTTTCTATATGAAACCACACTAACACCGCTGATTTTTACCTCAATATGTGAACTTGTCACTTTCCATTTTACAGATTTACATTTACTATTTACATATAGTGTAAAACGTAAAGTATTTAAGGTAAGCCAATGTCACAAGATATAAAGAAGCAAGTGGTGAGTGTTTGTGAAACTCTCTATGCGAGCGGAGTTGAACTCAAAAAAATCACAGGCCGATTGGTCGCTAAAGATACAGAGTTCTCACATACTAGTGTGACCCCATTCGTTAAAGAGTGGCGAGAGAGCCAATATAAGATCGAGGCAGACGAACTTAAGAAAACCTCAATGTCTGAGCCTCTCGTCAAAGCACTCCATCAAGAAATTCATATGCGAATGCAATCTCTCAACGCATTACGTGACGACGAAATGGAAACCAACCGTCAAGAGCTGACTGACGCCCTCGACAATGCACTGTTGCTCAATAAGCAAGTTAAAGAGCTAGAAGAGAAGCTATTGACGGCCAATGATAAGAACATTCAGATGCAACGTGACATTGCCACCAAAGAACAAGAGCTCTCGACATTGCAAGCCACGGTATCACGCCTTGAAAGTGACAAGGTAGAAATGAAAGAGAGCTTTGAGCAGCAAATTCAAGAACTTGAAACACGCCTCGATATACAAGAAAAAGAGCACAACACAGCCCTAACCGCCCAAAAAGACGAACACCTTGAGCAAGTCACGGAACTAAAGAGTGAACATACTCAACGTATCACTGAGCTATCTCAGTCTCACAGTCACCACCTTGATGAATTGAAAACAGCCCACGACTCAGCCCAGAGACAATTGCGTTCTGATATTGAAAAGCTTGAGACTGAACTAAAAGCCTCTCATATCGAGTCCTCATCCAAATCAGAGACGATTGGTCAGCTTCGCTCAGAGCTTGAAGATAAAGAACAAATCAAGCAACAAATCTTACAAAGAGACACCGATAATCGAGAGCTGAGTATTAAACTCTCTTCTGCAGAGCAGTCAGCCCAAACGGCGACTGACGCTCTAAGTAAAGTAGAAACAGAGTTGCTCGATCACAAACAACAACGTAACAATGCCCAGACTGAGTTAGCCACATTGAGTACGAAGTTCGAGGACCTGACTAATAAATACACAACCTTATTGGTTGAAAACGCCAAATAAGCTGTAAAATAATAATGAGCGGGAAAGTAAGGATATTCATTTCGCTTATTATATTATTTTAAGTGCATTGCAACATACTGAATATTACCTTGAGAAAAAATTACACTATGTATCATATAGTTACGTTGATTACATAAATTAGATAAATAACATGAAAGATAATACTCCCGCTAAAATGAGTGATTTGTACGAATACTCAGGCTTCTGGCCTCGAGCTGGTGCTAGCCTAATCGATACTGTGATAATTTGTATCCTTACATACCCAATTTTAGTAGCCGTTTATGGTTGGACATATTTTGACAGTGATGCATTAGTGCAAGGCTTCACTGACCTAGTTTTAAGTTGGATTTTTCCATTGGTGGCAATTATCGGATTCTGGCTTTATCGTCAAGCCACTCCAGGTAAAATGGTTATATCCGCGAAAATTGTAGATGCAAAAACTGGCAATAAGCCTACCCTTCAACAGTACATTGTAAGATACCTTGGGTATTTCCTAGCCGTAATTCCTCTTGGGCTTGGTATATTTTGGGTTGCTTGGGATAAGCGTAAACAAGGCTGGCATGACAAACTCGCTAATACAGTCGTTATCTGTAGAAAAGGGAGCAACGCACCTCTAGAAGTTAACTTCTCAACAAAAAATTAACATCAGAGACGTTTAAGGTAAGTTAACAGGATAAATTGAATATATGAAAAAGTTTTTCGCTGCATTTATAGCAGCCTTGTGGTTGATCTCGATTGGCGTCCAAGCTAACGATCACAAATTGAAGCAAGCGTATGAGAATCATCAAAGCAACCTTCAAGTTCAAGGCTCAGGTACTGTCATTCGCTTATTACCAGACGATAATAAGGGAAGCCGACATCAAAAATTCATACTTAGACTGAATAGTAAACAAACTTTACTTGTTGCCCACAATATTGATTTGGCTCCTAGAATTCCAAATTTAAAAATCGGTGATCAAGTACAGTTTTACGGTGAATATGAATGGAATAAAAAAGGCGGTGTCATGCACTGGACGCACCATGACCCTCAAAATCGACATCCCCACGGTTGGTTAAAGCACAACGATAAGAGATACGAGTAAAAATTAACTAAGCGTTTACTACCAACGTCCACTTCGACGTTGGCTATGCATAAATTATAAAAACTAAAGAGCCCGAATGTTTGAACTAGTAGATGGTGTTATTTCTATAATAGGTGGTATTTGTTGTTACTTAATAGCAACTGGAAAGCTTAAGCTAGAAAAGTCTCAAGATGATTCGGCCAACCGGTTAGAGCGCAATAAAAAGCTATTCAAGATAGCTGCTCCCGTGTTGGTTGTTTTTGGACTATTTAGATTAACCCAAGTCATTTTGTTCTTATAGACTAACTGAACCAAAGAACAGCGATAGCCTCATCCACTACACCTAGTTGATGGGGCTATTTTTATCAAAATGAAATCCCTAACCCCTTCTCAAGAAAAGCCAGAAAAAAAACGATTATCCAACTCCACATCCCTAGCGCATTCCACCACATAAAAGTTTTAAATTTTAGAGAGTCAGCTGTAGCTCTCTTACGAATAAATGGATATGCGATGCAATAATAATTAAATCGGTTACCAATATTCCAAGATAATTGATACTTAGGGCGCATATAGCCATTATCGCCATAGTATTTACTAAGATCTTCCGCTAACTGCTTATCTATAAAGATAATATACTTAAAGCTCCCCAATGAAATTACTGGCAATATAATTATCGCCGGAAAACACCAAACAATTGCAATAACACCAAAAGCAGCTACCAACCAATCTAACATTTACTCACGACCCCAAACATCTTCAACCTTTTCATAAATAACATCCGCTCCCCACTTACCAACAAAAGTACCAGCCATCCCACCAACACCCCCACCTACAATAGCTCCCCCAATAGCTGCGACTGCAAGAACAGGAGCACTTGCCGTTATGCCCACCACTAAGGTAAGACCTGAAACAGCAGCAATCGCAAAACTTGTTCCTACCGCTCCACCGGCAATACCACCTTGCCAACCGCCAATAAACCCAACCACTTCACGGGTCGTTGCCCTACCACACTCGCCCGTGCCATCAACCTTGCACGCTTCATAAATGTTATCGACACCACTGACAGCCCCCACAAGTAAACCAACATAACCCACCCCTCTCGCGGCAGAAATACCAAGAGCAATATTACCTATGCGCTTCCCAAGCTCTTTAACAAAACCTGCCTTGAGAATTTCATCGGCATTGTGGACGATAGACTTGGTGGAAAGGTTTAAATTGCGTTTGATTTGCGTATAGATTGGCAGCTGGACACTGCGCTTAGATAACATCGGAAAAGAACCATCAAGTTTTTTAAACAATGCCGCGCGGTCTGCAATGAATGCTCCATAATTAACCCCTCCAGTGCGACTGGCCATCGCTACTTGTGAAGCATACAAGTCATTAATCTCTAACAAGACATTCTGAATATTTTTAAGATTTTGTTCGACCAATGCCGATGTCGCACCCACGCCCACCGCCACCTGAGCATAATAATCACCAGGTAAACCATCCGACTTAATGCGTTCTTCTAACTGGTGAGAAAACACGTCGAAGTGACGATTAAGTGTCGCCACCTCCTCATCCAGAAGTTTCCCTAACTCTTTACTGGCAATCTCTGCTTGCTCAATCCATGCATTAAGTAAATCTCGCTCTTCTTGAGTCTCAGGCTCTGTCGTCGGAATAAGGACAATTTCTCCCTCTCGAACCGGCTCGTTCAAATGCAAATTACAACGCTTGATGGTTTGCTTTTGTTTCTCACTTGTTCCTGATGTAAAAAGGCTTGTCCACAGCTCATCTTGCGATTGAGTGATTGGGGATTGCATCCAGCCTAACTCAAACATTACCTTTCGTTGTGCTAACGTTTCTGCTCTTTGTGCGGCATATCGAGACTGATTGTCTTGAATATACGCCCAGGACTTTTCGGACTGCTGAGTACGCTCTCTGCGCTGCCTTTCCATCTTTTCTTTTGGGGTTTCTGGTATTTGTTCTGGCTCAGAAGCCACCTGTTTAGCTGGCATCAAAGAGCCCGTTAGAGCAAAGTTCTTTACGATCGCTCTGTTTAACGCAGCACGACTCTTTGCTTGCTCCCTAGCCATCGAGCAACTAGAGCATGGGCACGTTTCCGGATTAGGGTTACCGATAGGACATCGATAAGGTTTGGAGCGTTGAAAAGAGTTGTGGAGCATCAGTATTAACGTGCAGAGATATCGTGGGAAACAGCATATCAGAGAAAAAGCTGGGGCAAAAACTCGCTCGCTCCCCCTAATATTGATGAATGACATCTAAAAATAGGCACAAAAAAACCGATGAAGCGCGCACAACATCGGTTTTCATGGCAATCCTTTGCATGACAATAAATATGAATGCAAGGGTTCATTTACTGTCACTCACGATCAACAATAAAATAATACGAGTATTAATGTATATCAGCCTTTTCCGAAAACCGCACTTCCATTCTCGTGACTCCCAAAGACTTCACCAGGAGGGTTAAATGATCCATTCGCCAGGCTCTAAGCGTATCAGTACGACCTGCACGTACTACATATTGCACTTGCTGAGTAAAGTTCACTCCGATAAGATGGAACTTGTTCTCTGTCTCCGATGATTCTTGAGCCAATACCGCCTCAAAACTTCCAAGCTGAGCCAGACGTTTAAACTCCCCTTCTTTGATATGCTCTAATTTCACACAAAACACCATAATAACAATGACATTTCGTCATTATGTTAGAGTATTCTCGATAAATCTACTTTATTTTGTCTCGATACCACGTCGTGTAAGTTGATCGCGTAAGTTTGCCGGAGTGCCTTTCAAGGTAAGCGTATCGGTTTCTGGATCGTAAAAGATACGCTCACCTAATAACATGGCATCAAAGGTCATCGAGACACCGCCACCGCTTCCCACAAACTTAGTCAGATGTTTGAGTGAGCTTCGCTCTACCGGAAAACGCTCTTCCAACTCATAACCTTGCTCTTGAGTATAAGTGGCAAAGTCCTGACCATCGAGACTAGGGGGTAACTCACCAGACAACTCTTTAACCGCGACTTCCTCACCAGACTTGATCTGTGCACTGCAGTGATCAAACACCTGCTGTCGGTATTGATGACGTTCTTGTTTATCCAGTTGGTGGTCGGCACAAAAATCCTCCACCGCTTGCATCAGCACCTGGTTCTGAGCTTTGACATCCAGCCCCACTTCGGCCTCAAGAAAGTCTAAGAAAAAGTCAGAGACGCCACGTCCAACCCGGCCTTTGATGTACGCTAAGTAACGGTGGTTTTCAGGATCGGTTTCTTTGTCCGTTAAGTTAATGCTTGCCGCGATGGTAATGTGCTGCACATCCAAATAGTCAGTCGCATTGATATCGAGTGAATCCGTTACCTTCAAGCTCTGGTGCACCGGTAAGAGACCAATAAAGAGATGGTCCGTGGCCAGATAACGATAGATAGCCATCACTAACACCCCTTCATCCGCAAACGGGTATTTAACGAGCTCCTGGTGAAGCTTATCCGCACACTGGCATGAGAATTCATAAAAAGAGAGGGAGTGGTCACGGTAGCTTATCAATGCCTGATTAACCGCACTGTCGGGTTGAAAAAAGCCGTAACCTTTACCGGCCTTAGCAACAAATTGACGATGGAGTAATTCCGTTAATTGCAAAGAATTGGCATCGTTCTCCAGTGGAGCAGAGCGCACCTGAAGCTGCAGCTCCCCGATGTCATTTTTCATCAATTGGTGGAGTGCAATGTGAGACAGTTCAATCGACATCTTTTCCCTCGTTTTAATAAAGACTTTCTTTTCGCTCCCCATTTTGTAAGAAAGCAAACAAAAACACTATAAGGTAAACCTTAAAATCAACGTATGTTATTGATAATTAGACAATTGATTGTATTATAAAGGGGTTACGCCATGTGACAATGCGATAATTTATTTAAATTGCTTTTCTGCAGACACAAGTTCTCCTACATGTGTCTGCTTTTTTTTTGGCTGGTCTATTTCTTCAGCTACGTCATTACTACAGATTCGCCTTTAAACTTAAGGCGCCTTGTCAGCGCTTTTCTCATTGGTAAAGCAGCTTTAAAAACAAACTTGACTTTCCCAGGCAGCGTTATTTCTCTTTCTTTCTTTTTTTAGGATTTTTCGAGGTTGCCCCACTTGCAAAAAGAAGCGACCAAACTCAGGAAGATCGACATAATGCTGATCAAGCAGCGCTTTCTCTATTTCATTAAACGTTGAATCCATCAATGACGCCACTAATTCTGGTTGTACGCCTTGCTCTCGTGCAACTCGTCTAACTAACTCAGCTTTATCTATTTTACTCACAGCTCTACCTCTCTTTATTGTAAGAACTCAATATCATCCATTGTCACACCTGAAATGGTCGGCTTTACAGTGCAACATGAACATAAATCAAACTCGATAGACGAGCCTTTCGGAGATTGATGCCTGATCACCCCTATCGATCCACTTGGGATCTCTCCCCACCCATTTTTAAGTGTTCGTACCGTTCTGATGGTTCGACCGGTATAATCCCGTTTTAATTTTGGATGAGGGATCACTTTGATATCAGGCACTTCCTGCAAGGATTGAATGCTCACTGGAGAGTGAGCTCTGTTGACTTCCAAAAGCATAGCCACTGCCTCATCCATATTTGTAAAGACTTGCGCTTTTTCGATATCGTCGGCCCAATATTTTGCCTTACCCACACCGACCGACGATTCAAAGTAGACGGTGTGAGTGTGTTTAAACGCCAACTCCCCTTTTTCATTCTCTTCCCACCGACCATCGGGAGCAGAAAGAACAAATTGTCCCGAAACAGGCTGTACTCGTCTTTTCTTCATCACTATTTCTCCTTATTAAATTGACGAAAAGCAGTGCCCATAACGACGAGAAATATGCTCTCGACGTAATCCCACTATTCTGGCCACCGCGGCCTTAGAAACCGGTTTTCCTGTTTGCTTTAACGTTTCGATGGCCGCTTCAATCGCCTTTTCCGAACGATCGGAACGGATCTGGTGAGTCAGATGCGCCGAGTGTGACGTGTGATGTTTGCCAATGGCACCATCACGCAATGCGTCCTGACACACAGGGTTAATCCAGACACACTCTGTACGCAATCCCGTTCCTCTCCCAGCAGACGCACGGGCTTGGCGACTCTCTTTGTGCCATCCAGTCAATACATCATTATACAAAGCGCTGTCATAGCCACTGAGCACCACAGCTCCTTCAAGAGTGTGTAAGTGTGCAAGTAAGGTCTCATGCTCACCCGAGCTCATTTCATGACGATAGACACGGCCAGAGGCATTGAGTTTGCGCGTATTGGGAAGATAAGGCGGATCAACGTAGTGTAACGTTTGAGCGCTGTCATTTTTGCTCATACATAACAAGGCACAGCGATTTTCAATGTTCACACCCTGCAGACGAGCATGCACATAACGCAGTACGGGCGGATATCGGCGCCAACACGCCGCTTCATTAGCATATTGACGACTCGCATCCGAGCGAAATCCCGTCTTATGACCCGTAGCAGCGCCACTGCCAAATCCCATGGCACTGCGTACAATCGTACGGCGAGCTCGCTCCACAGGCTCCTCACACACCTCATACGCCAGTTGAAACTCATTTCGGATGTAGGGCGTCAGCTGGCACAGTTCAATCAATCGCTGTGCACGATCGTTATCTCGAAGTACCTGGAACAAATTAAAGATATCTTGATCGAGATCGTTGTAGACCTCCCCATGCGAGCGCGGTTTGCGCAGCAACACCGACGCGGCCCCACCAAACGGCTCAACGTAGACACGATGCTCAGGAAAGAAACCGTAGAGCCAGGAAGAAAGGCGGTATTTCCCGCCATGGTAACGCAGTAATGGGGTATGCATTACAACGACCCAAGACTTACCAACATAATACGCTCACATTCCCAGTCTCTCGCGGATAAAACACGATGTTTATTATCCTCATCAACGCCCGTCACCCAAAAATCTCCCGAAAGGATATCTCGCTCAGAGCAATCTAAGACCGTGAACGAGGCCTCAACCGCATGAGCGCTACGGTAGCATTGCCCAATCTCAGGACGTTCAATATTAAAACAGCTTATTGAATTCACCGCCTCTAACTTGCTTAAAATAGCCAACCCAGAGTCACGCGCTTCATCAGACGTCCAAGCCAATTGGGATGACCGTTTTCCTTGGTGAGAAGTCAGCTTTCTGTTTTTTTGTTGGCGTTTTTTCACCTTCTGGGCGCGATGTTGACCTTTATTTTTCTTTGCCATATTGCTCTCCAGTCTCTATTGAATATGGCTTAATTTTACCATAAATCGACCAAAAAATAATCGTATTTATTGTTTAATAACAATCACTTAATACGAAACCAGCATCGTTATAGAAGGTATTTTATGAAATAGTGCGCCCCACCCTATTTTCGTTTTTCATGCGCCTCAACGTCTGATGGAAGTCACTAGGAATGACCATTAGGTGATGGAGGAGCGTGCGACGACATACAGAATGAGCGCAGCGAAAAAAAGTGGACGGTCACACCCTCAGTAAAATAAGCCGCAATCAGGCAAGGTGGCATCAATCTTGCCCTTTCGCCTTGCTAGAATGCGCGAGCGAAGCGAGTAAGACATAGGCCAATGCACTGACTTCATCCTCATAGCTGAAAGCTTTGCTGCCTAAGGTGGGATTAGGGGCCCGTTCTTATCGTTATATTGACATTCTTAACCGTATCGCAAAGCTCAGCACGATAAGAATGGGAGGTACTATTTTGCTCTTTTTTAACTTATCCCCCTATCCACAAATTTTTAAAGTTAGTAATAGATCTTTATGTTTAGATTTTAAGTATACGAATGGGGCATCCATTTTTTATCAGCGTAGTATCGATTTATCTTAATCGTTAGTATTCATATTGTGTGAATAACGATCGAAACAGGAAAAACGATCCCCAAACGATCATGTTATCCACTACTAAGCTCAAAGCATGGCGAACTGAGGCCATTTTGGAGAAAGAGGCCGTATCAAAGTGTGATGATAATCAAATTGAATAGAGGTAGAAATGTGAAGAAGCCGCTTCAATGAAGCTAAGACGTAAACATGATAAAAGTATTAAACCGCAGAGGCAGAGGGGGGAAAATCGTGGGGAGAGAAACCACAATGGATAAGGTGAGTATTGACCACCTGTTCAAACTCAGGCTTGCTCAGCGTGTGTACATCGCCCCGGTCACGCAGTTTTTTCATAATGACGTTCATCGCTCTTGAGCGATCGGTGGTCTGCTTCACTTTCTGCCTAGTACTAGCGACACTTATTGCCTGATTGCGGCGCTCAATCGTGCCTTCCCATAATGTATTGCGCAGTACGATCAAGCGAGCTGGCAAACTCCCCGCCCCTTCTGCTATAGCCCGTTGGTCCGCTCGCTCAAATTCAAGGTTCAGCTTGTCACCCGCGGTTTTTCCGCCCATCAACAGGCCGAAGTCGTCCGTCAACACGTAAACGTTATTAAGGTTACGCTTTTGGCCATCGCTTTTGTCGTGCACCAGACCGCCACGTGGGTCAGTCGTCACGTTGTCACCAATAAACGCATGACGAAGCACACCGCACTGGATAAGCAATGAGAGCCAACGTGAGATGGTCGATTGGCTTTTACCAATCACCTCGCCAATTTGAGATTGTGTCCCCCGTAGAGAGAACGAACGGGTGCTTAAAGAGGTATTGGCAAGGATATAGAGGACAAGATGATCGAGCGTTTGCGCCGAGTCTTTACGATAGAGCACCGAGCTCCCTACCCGCTCCATCTGATAGTAGAGCCCACCATTAGCCCTAGCGCCATGCTTTAAGACCGCACGGAACACATCCGCGAGTCCGGCAGGCAATTTAGGCGCCACGCCCGTCTTCTTCCAACGCTCAAACACGATTTCAGGGCGGAAATGAAAGGCGATCAACGCCGCTTCATACTCAGAGAGCGGCTTGATTGCCTTCCCCATCGGCACTTGCTTGGCTTTTTCCAGTTCGGACAGAAGTTGAGCGCGTTTTTTCTGGTGTTTATTCATCCGAGCATACGCCTCATCGTCGTATGCCTGAGCTAAACGTTGCAACGCTTGTTTTTCTGCTTGAGCTGGCACCTCTCCTACCATCACTTGATATTCACTATCAGGACAATAAGGGGCTCCTTGTTCAATCGCTGATGACAAAGAGTTCGGTGTTGCTGTCAGAGGCTCTGGCGTCCCTTGAAATACCGTCCTCTTAGCCATGAACACTCTTAATCGCTGGCGCAAATTCCGCTCGCTCAAGCCCTTCCACCACTTCCAGTGGCAGCTCACCCAGCTTTTTCTGCGCTTCGATGGCTTTCGCATTATTGGTGGCCATATCTTGGCGCGTAATGCCCGAGTGACGCAGCTTCTCACCGAGTTGAAGCGCATGACGCATCACCTGTTTACTGCTACGTCGGTGCTGCTCAAATTGTTGACGGGTGAGCTGAGCTTTAAACTGCGCATCAAACAATCTGACCATCAACACGTCAAACACTTCCAACAGAGCGACCAAACGCCAGCCAAATCGGCTACCTATGCGCAACTCTTTCACCAAAGGTTGACTGCTCTGCGCCTGAGAAAAGCGCAAACGTGAAGAGATCAAAGAGGGCATCGAGTCCATAATGTGATGGAGATGCGCAAACGCGTCATTCAATGCACGCTCAATCTCCAGCAACGCAAAATCGGCATACGGATCATCTTTACGAGCGGCGTGCTCTAAGGTACTGACCGCCTGCAGCCAACGGGGGACACTTGGGACCCCCTTCTTTTTCGAAGGAGACCACAACTGAACGGTTTCTACGCTGTGGATTTCCAGCTGCGCATCCGCAGTTAAGCTGCCTATTCCGCTTTGTTTTTTGTTTGCTTTTTTGTCCATCACTCGATTTCCCACTTTTTGAGTTCATTCCAAAGGGCACACAAACTGACTTGGTGCGTTTTCGCTATATTTAATAAGGTGTCCGGGCGAATTTGACGAAAGTCGCCTTCGGCGTTTAAAGCTTTACACACTTCTGAATGTTGAGTGTGTGAGACGGTCCGACATCGAAATACAGGATCGATGGTCAATACATCACGCCATTCGCTGCATTGATTTGCGTTGATCTTGAACCACTTACGCATCATGGTATTGTTGGCTCCGTGGAGTAAATAGTCCCTATAGGGCTCTGGCACCTCTTCTTTAAGTAACGTCTCAACCCACTCATCGATATCGACTCTAGCTTGGCATTGGTCAATAAATTGTTTTAACTCTTGATAAGACAATTGTTTTAGTTGGTGAATTTGCTGCTCAGAAACCCCAGCGGCTTTCAAAAAATGGCGATCTAAATCAGAGCATGCAATATCAGCAAGTTTTAGTACTACCACTTTGCAAATTTCATTGGCGAGTGAACTTTGATTCTGCATCATCATGCCTCCTCCAAACTGACATGCGGATTCATAGCGTAGCGCTCTTGCCACTCTGGCAAAGCACTAAACAGAAAGCCATTCAACGTGGCCTCCGAGTCTTGAATCAACCCCTTATGCACGTTACGTCCCTGCGCCGTAGGCAGGTGTACTCCTAGGCTCTGCACCGCTTTCTGCACCATGATGTAACTGTTGGTCTGCGCATACTGACATCGCTCATCGACAAACAAACGAAAGGCGCCCGGTGAGACCACAAACAATCCTTGCTCAAGACGATGAAACAACGCGCCCTTTCGGTTCACCGGGTGCACCCCACCTAAAAGCACCGCATTGAGCCATTGGTAAAATGCATCCCCCAAGGCCTCTTCATCCATCTCCCGCAAATCCACCTTACGCAATAAAATATGCTTATCGTCAAGGTCGTCATCACCCTGGTTAGGCGTTTCAACGCTTTCTTCCGGTGTGGGTTCACTCGGTGTGACGTCATTCTGTCCGATGGTATCCATATCCGAAGTGACATCTTGCGAGGTTGAGGGCGTCACCGGCTCCACCTCTTCTTGGTTACCTGCAGCAGGGCTCACTTGAGTAAAAAACTGCATCAAATCGTCTGTGACCTCTTGAGCCTGTGGCAAACTTGATGTGCTCTCGCTCATCGATGCTGGCTCGTCCACCGCTTTAATCTCTTGAGCCAAATTATTGTCAGAAACATTCATGGCCTGTGGCAGAGCGTCATTGGCCTCACCTGAGGTTTTATCAGGTTGCTCTGGTGTCACACTGCCGACAATGGTATCCAGCTCTGCATCAGGTAATAACGATGGCCAGTGGACACAGACAAAGGTAAAGGTTTGAGTCCAATCAAACTCACTTAAGTGCACCTCACACTTCCACACCGCCATATCGTCATGGTTAGGGCGGATCAATTGGTGCTGCTGCAGTTCATTAAACAGACGAGAATTGTCAGAAGGCGCCGAGGTGATCCCACGTTCAATCAACGCACTGCGTAATCGTTCGGCAATGGGTTTGCACACCAGGTAAAGAGACTCTCCCTCAACAAAGCCTTCGGCGCCTTTTTTATTGAGTGGGATTTGCCCAGACTCCAATAAATGGACCAAAGAGAGGCGAAGCTGTCCCGCCAGGGAGACGGCTGCGCCACGCGCTTTCTCCGCAGCTAAATCAATACCGGCTTTATCCGCGCCTAAATCCTGCGCCACACTGGCCGCATCCGCTTGGGTGATGATCTGCCCAATCACATTGTCAGGATTATCATGACCAGAAAGATACTCCGTCATCGCATGATACAGAGGTCTATCGTGAGTGATGGCCGCCATAGGATCTGCACTGAGTAACTGATTCAGTAGCAATAGTCCATTGTGCTTATGCGTCGTATATTGACGATCTTTATAGTAACGGCATCGGTACGGCTGGATAATCGGCCCCAGGGCCGGTGTCCAGCGTCTTGGCTCTTTGCCTTTCTGGTACAGCTCCACTTCCATATCAAGGACTTTGCCGGCATCGTGCAAGAGTGCGCACAGAAAGACCCCATACACCCAGACGATTTCTCGGTGTATCACCTCTTCGGGGGCGGTATTAGGCGGAAGAATGTAGTTTCGACGCAGACGCATGGCGTAAATGGCGACGTCTAACGAGTGAAGCAACAGACCTTGTTTACCAGTGTGGTGGTAATGCTCAGAGGCCGGTAAGTCCTGACACCACAAAGCAAAGTTCACGACCGTATCCACGACAAACTCAGGCCATACCTCGTAAGGCAGTGCCAACCCAGAGCGCTTAAGCACACGAAGTTTGTCCTGGATAATCTCATCGTGCTCAATGTCGTGGCGGTTTCGCGGAAACACAAAACCCTCCGGCGCAGTGGCTGCGTCAGAGTCAGAGGAGGTCACCACATTGTTCGGCTGTTCATTGGTATTGAGCCACTCAATAAAGTGTTTGAGTTTTTTGAACATACATCATCCATTTATTACACAAAAAAAACCTGTATATATATACAGTAATTTATTTAAAGAAATCCTATCAAGCAGAAAAATCTCAAAGAGAGGTCAGTAACAAAATGCACTGCAATCGTGATGAACTGAAAGCGTTCATCACGTATCTTAAGGGGTTACTTGAAGCCCAAACTCGATACGTTAGAAACCATTGCGCAAGAAATGGATTTACATGTCAGCGAGTTGTTGCAAGAAGAGTATCTAGAGCTGGAAGTCAGAGACTCCAGTCCGAGTTATAAAAAGGCCGGTCATCGAAGCAAATATTACTTGTTCGAAGAGCATCAAGCAGAGCGCAATGGCGCATTCGTCGCCAAAACAAAAAGAACGCCAAGGAAATCGCGTTACTGCTTGAACTGAGTAAGGTTTTACTCAAGTAACAGCCGTTTATTTGAGGTAATAGAAATCGCAGCGAGGAAACACGCTGAGAGATTGGTCTAACGAACATCGACACAAATAAGTCGTGTGGGTTCGTCTTTTAATGGATGACTGAAAACAGTATCCAAGAAGTATCGAGCACAGGTACGTCCTGTGAAAAAATGCTTTCCAACTCCTCTAAGAGAAGTCGCGACACGTTTCAGAGAGCCATTTAAGAGCCGTTACACTCGTGTGCTTTACACTATCAAAGTCAGTGCACAACTTTTGAACGAAGAAACAGTAACAAAGCTATCAGTTATATTAAAGCGTCGAAAGCAGAAATAAGAATTGGCTGACAAAGTGACATCAAAGACATGATTAGATATCACGCATAGGATTGAATCACAATCAGTTACACTCTTAAAAAATGCTCAATAAAATAAGGAGTTACCTTATTCATTGAGCATCGGTATGACAGAATTATTATTAGACGATAGCAAAGCCATTTATCAGCATATAAAGCGACAGTTGAATATCTACGTGAGTCGAAGTGGATTGAGTCAATCAGAAATAGGACGTCGTTTAAATGTATCACGAGGAACCGTCACGAACTGGTTGCGTACAGGCCACATTTCGAAAGCGAATCTAGTAAAGCTGTGTCATGAGCTAGGAATTAGCGAGCAAGATATTTTGTCGGTGATTTTATGAATTAACGGATTTATTACTAGCTGGATTAGGCGCATAAAATTGTAATCAAAAGATTACAAAATAAATTTTGTGCGCTTATTCAACAAATTGAAGAGGAAAATGAGTGATCCCCGTTTCCTACAAAGCCGAAGAAAAAAGGGATCACTCTAAGCACGAGTGGGAATCGTGCTTAATTTTTGCGTAGACACATAAGAGCTCACCGAAAGGTGGGCTTTTTTTGTGCTTAACGATCAAAGAGATCGTTGTGTCATACGGATGCGTGAGTTTTTAAAGATCATTTGTTCAGCAAACAATACATATTGGTTCGTTTAATGTCAATTACATAAGATCCATCAGATATCTAAAATAAAAGATATTAAGAATGAACTGGATCCGTAATGAAAACTCTTGAAGAACGGGTATACCAAGCTTTGCTTGAAACTACATTAAGCAATTCTGAAGTAGCAAGGCGATGTGGAGTGGCTCGATCAACTGTTGGTTTGTGGAAGGAAGGGCATACCATCAGAAGTAATAATCTAACTAAATTATGTCAGGTATTAGGGATAAATGAACATATTGAACTATCGTTACGACCTCAACAAAAATCTATCGTTCGCACTATCTCCTCTTTGCCACCTGAGCATGATGATGTTCTTCATTCTCTAGAGAAGCTACTAATAAATCTAAATAAGAAAAACATTTGATTGGCGAAGCCAGGTTGTGGGTAAGTGTGTAAATCTTTGATTTTCCACTTATCCACAAGATCTATAACAATATATTTTTTATAAGGATCTATATTCTTATATGATCTATATAGTTTGGTGAAAAAACTTTAATATCAATAACTTAATTATGTTGCGGTTACTAAGTTTTAGTCGTATTGATCCTTTTATTAGTCTTGAGTCACTAATTTTTAGTCATATTGATCATTTAATTAGTTTTCAAGATCTTATTTTTAGTATTCAAGTCACTAATTTTTAGTCAGTTGTATCAAAAATATGGATGGTTACAGGTTTTTAGTGTACTTTGTTTTTATGGTCACTGAATCTTAGTCATGAGTAATGAACTCTCCAAGGCAAAACATCACAACCGAGTTTTACAAAGAGCTCCCACAGAATTTCTTTAAGAAAAGTCATGAACTGATATTCAGTCGTTTAGGGTTAACGGCTCGTGAGCACGACATGCTTGCTCTGTTTCTCTCTCGTCTGCATAAAGATCATTGGACGGACTACCAAGCTGGTAAAGATGTTTTTGCACCTCAATATACGTTCCATTCTGATGTTTTAAAAGATTGGTTTGGCTTATCTTCAAAGCAGCTATACCCGACTCTCAAGCCTGTTGCTGAAAGGCTTTCAGGCCGGAAAATAGGTATAGTAAACGATGACGTTGAAATGTTTGATTTCCTACCGTTATTTAGTCGTGTTAAGTACAAATCTGGTGCACTGACAGTCGTTCCTAATGCTGAGTTAATGGCGGCATATTTGGCTCAATCCGCAGGCCATGCTCAAGTAAATCATCAATCATTCAGAGCTCTTAAGTCAGAACACTCTAAGCGTTTGTATGCGATTTTATCTAGGTTTAAAGCTCATAATACTAAGTTACATCCACAATCGATAAAACAACTGCATGGTTTGTTTGGCTTGTTAGATGAAAGAGGAGTACTGGCCAAATCAAGTTATGGGAACAATAAAGTATTTATTGAACGCTGTATCAGGAATCCAATCAATGAAATGTCTCGATGTACTGATATACAAAAGGAATTGGAATTTCTTATCGATGAGAAAACGGGATGTTACGGTTATAGACCAATTTATAGTGGAAAGAAAATCGTTCAATTAGAGTTTTTATTTCGTTGGAAAAGTAGTGATAACAAAGGCGAAGCTGCTCTCCGTAAGCAACTAGAGAATGAAACGGTTCCTGATAACCCTATGTTAGTTTTAGCTAAAAGTGCTTACGAGGTTGTCATGACATACCCTGTTAAAGGAGAATTAACAGCTCATCAAGAACTAGCTTTAAAAGCCGTCCTTGAAGGAATTGTCACATTGCCTAATGATATGCCAATCGACGCAACCTTTAAGGCTCGTTTGCAAACTATGGGGTTTGACTAACCTAATGGTCACAAATTTTTAGTCATACACATTAAAATACTAAAAATTTGTGACCTTAAGATACTAGCTTCCTTTTTCTTATTCCCCCCTCTCCCAATAAATAGCTTGTTTATTGTACACACCTGGTATGAGGTCACATAAATTTAGTATTAGACTAATTTTATGTGACCTTGATTTTTACCATTACACGCTTAATTTACGCTTTTATGGTAAAAATTACATTGAAATGATATTTTTGTTCCTATATAGTCAGGACAAATCAAAACTAAGGGTTTGTTATGACGATCATCGATACTATCGGTAGCATTGCCGAAAACATGCAGAAAGAACAAACGAGTTTGGAAGAAGCTTTAAAGCAGCAATTACGAATTTCCGTTTCAGATCAGGATATGGTTGATGGTGTTGACCGCTTGATCTACAACCACTGTAAGAATAAAACGGAACTCAGAGATTTAATTGGGGGCTCTAAACCTACATTCAATAAAAAAATGAAAGATGTGATGGATGAAGGGCTGATATCTGAACCTATCTATCAAAACCGTTCTCACTTATATACCAATGAACAAGTTCATGTTTTATTAGATTATTTCGATTTTCCTAAATATTCAGATCATCATGATAGTAAGGTTGTGACAGTAACCAATCATAAAGGTGGTACAGGGAAAACAAGTACAACTCTCGTTTTAGCGACAGCGACAGCTTTGGATCTGAACCTTAATGCGAAAGTTTGTGTGCTTGATTTGGACCCTCAAGGCTCAGCTGGGCAAGGAGTTGTACAAATTGCTGATGATAGTATTTTTGTCACAATGACGGATTTATTATTGGCCGAATTTGAACCAGATAACGAAGATAACTTAGTAAATGTGTTACTTGATAACGGATATTCATTTGCAGATATTGTAAAAGCTTGTGCGTTCAGTACCCACCTTTCAAATCTATCTGTTATTACAGCATTCCCAAATGATGAACGTTTTGTCGATAGGTATTGGCAACTAGAAGAAAAGGAGCGTTCTCGATTACTACAAAAATTTAGTGAGGTTGTTGTTCCCATCTTGAAAGAAGAATTTGATATTATATATATCGACTTACCTCCTCAAGATAGCCCTATAACTTGGTCTGCTTTAGAAGCGACAAATTGTATTCTTGTGCCTGTTACACCTCGTTATTATGACTATGCTTCAACATCTAACTTCATGGGTAATTTGCATGAGCGACTTCAAAGCCTTCCATCTAAGGGAAACAATATTGAATGGCTGAAAATGGTTGCTGTTAATTACAATGAAAATAGCAAGCCAGAATACCAAACTGTTCAAAAGCTTCTGCGTTCTGTTCGCAATCATTTGTTCACACAAACAATCGCCCATAGTGATGCTTTTACGGCAGCAGCAGAACTTGGACGTACAGTTCTAGACCTTAAAAAATCTGAAGAGATTTGCACTGCTCATCAATTCGACCTTGCTGTTGACTCTGTTCGTTTGTTTTATAACCAGTTCAAAAACGAACTTGTTGTTGTGGCTGCTAAATAAGGTAAGTAGGAGTATATAAAATTATGTTACGAGGAACTAAGAAAGGTAATTTGAATGCTCAATCAAAGTTATCTTTGCAAACTGGGCAACAGATCAAGAAAGATATTCAGTTTGGTGCACAGGTTTATACTGCTCGTCATGTTGTAATTAGAGCGGAAAATGTAGAAGAAACAACAATCGCTCATAGCCTGAATGTGCGTAATCAAGACTCTTTGACGCTTGATTCCGTAAGGGATATTTTATCAGAAGTTTCAACTGAAGGTGTAAAACAAGAAGGTGTTGCTTTTCTTAATCCTGAAACAAAAATTTATGAACTTTTTGATGGTTCTCGTCGTCGATTTTGTGCAATCGAAACTAATAAAGACTTACCACTATGGGTATTAGATAAATCGCCACAACCAAGCGAAATTAAGGCTTATGTTGAGTTGACTCAAAAAGTTAAGAAGTTTTCTTGGAGAGAGCAAGGTAAGTCATACATTAAATTTGCTTTGGAACAAGACATAAATAAGGACGACTTTGAGGCTATTGGCAAAGAGCTCGGAGTGAGTAAGGAAACCATTAGGAAGAAAATTCAGGCAGCTAATATCAATTCTATTCTGATTGACAGTATCCCTGATTGTGAAGGGATACCTACTCGTTTTTATGGTGTATTAGCGAAGATAGAGCGAACATTATCAAAGCACAATATTGATTTGGATGATTATCTAAAGAAAGTGAGGGAGTCATTTAATACTCATGAAGAAGATATTGAGCTGGTTCAAGGTGCTATGCTGGAAAACTTCACTGCCGTTCTTGAAAAAATGCTTGCTAAACCAAAGAAAAAAGAAGCTCGAATTGAACATCTTGCTGAGTTTGAATCGAAGAATAAATATGCTCGGATTAACGTTAGTCCTGATGGTCGTAAAGTAAAATTAGAGTTTTCTTTTTTAACCAAAAACGAGCTTTCAGATATCGAAAATTATGTTCGTAATAGGTTGAATGAGGGCTGATTTTCACCAAATCTAAAATGTGCTATAAGTGCTTGTTTGGTATGATTTATTTCTGAGTTTTTGTTTAAAACAAGGGGGGGTGTTCACCAACAAACAAGGAGGGTATTCCCGGAAGTTTTATCCCTTTCCCCTCTCCCTTTAACTAGCGAAGCTAGTTCCCTTTTACCCTTTCTGGATAGGGCTTTTCCCTTGGGAAAACCCTTCCCTTGCACCCTTTCCCCTTTGGCGCAGCCTACCCTTTTGAATCACCACGCGGTTTTTTGCTTAAGAGCCACTCAAAATATAAATGCTTCAGGTGGATATCTTAGGATGACAAGAACTAAAATGATCAAGCTGCTTCGGTGTTGAGCTGGTGCAACCTCAAATCATTAATATTGTGTGAATCCAATATGTCGGTAGAATGTTCGGTGGGTGCTCTTGGCTTGTTTGCCATGAGTGACTCAGCTAGTTTGCTTATGGCAGACAAATAAAAGCCCCGTTATCCGGTTACTGTTGACGCAGTAACTTTCATTTAACGAGGCCTTAGTCGTGTCTGACAACTTGATTATACCGCCTCTTTCACTGTGGAGGCAATAAAATATGCCGAAAAATAATACTGCACTTGCAGGATTGATTGTACTTTGTGTCACAATCTTGTGTGGCCTGTGGATGGTCCGCGACTCACTCTGTGAGGTTCGCTACCAAAACGGAAACACAAGTTTTCTGGCTAACTTTGTTGTCTACGAAGCAGTAAGGTAGAGCTGGACTGGAGGGGGACTCCGAATCCCTCTCCAGATTCAGTTTGTGAAGCATGGTCATTGAGCGCCCATTAAAAAGAGAGAGCCTTGGCTCTCTCTTTTTAATTTGGGTGGCAGTGAATTTAAAAGTGTGTGTACACGCCGGTCATTTCCTCAAAGGTATTTTCCAACATGTCACCATAGAGGTGAGCTTGTTTTTCCACTTCAATCGCCTCTCCTTTACGGTGATTCACTTTTAAAGTCGTCATTGTATAGGTGTCTGACGGGTCAAGCACAATACGGACTTTGTTGATACCAAGCTTAGCCAGTCTAGCGGGTAAACTAAACATCAATCCTAGCTCTATCGCCACATACTGCTTTGCGCCCGTCATTACGGTAAAACGATTTCCGCCTAACTGCTGCAGAATCGTATGAGCGACGTCTAAGCGTTGCTGTTTTGTTGTGTTCATGGTTTGCTCCAGATTGGTTATAGGAGCGTACCGGGAGGCAAGCTCCCGGATGGGTTAAGTTCGTTCGCTACGATTTATCGTTTTGACGATTTTTTAAGGTTTGTGCATTCACTTTTAAGGTTTGCGTGTTCACTGCTGCTTGCCATTGCACTTTCACATTGCCAATAACAAAGCCGCAGTAACCACACGTAAGCTGATAACTTTGGCTAACACGGAAGTCATTCGCGTCTTTACAAAGCGGACACTTCCTCTCACGGTAGTTACTCATCCTTCTCTCCTTTTGTATTGAAAAAGGTACAAATGGTAAACACCTCTGGGTCTGCATAGAGTTCAGGGTGTAAGTACACATCCACGATGCTCTCTTCGATGTCCATGACCAATAAAGCCCATAAAGTGTTGTTCTCATCATGGTAGTAATGAAACTCACGATAAGGCTTTGGGTTGGTACAAGGTGACACGAACACGCCCCTTCTTACTTTACGCTCAATCAGAGTGAGCAGTTGAGGTTGCCAGGACTTCGCTGGGCGGTGAACACGTTGCAGGCCCACCACTTGCGCGAGCAAGGTGTGAGACAGTGCCAGGTGCTCTTTGAGCGCCTGACACGTCGGCAACGCTGATAATCGTGTCGCTAGCGCTTGGTACATGACTTCAGAGTTCACTTTGCCTTCATTGTCAAAATGCAAGTCGCTTTCTGCTGCCATGTTATCTTCTAACCAAATCATTAATTGGTTTAAGGCATGACCTTGGTTTACGTTCATAGTTTGCTCCAGATTTAAAATGAAAAAGGGAGCGTACCGGGAGGCAGGCTCCCGGTTGGGTTAAGGGTTAACGAGTGCGCATTCGAATGTCACACATCTCGCTCGCAATTGAGTCAAGCGACTGCTCTATGCACTGAGTGAGTTGCTGCTCAGTTGGTGTCGAGGCTACTTTCAGAAGTGCGTGTAACTGAGCTGGAAAAACATCACCGTAAAAGAGATACAGCCTATCAGGGGCATCCAGTTCGTATTGCTCCAGGTGCGCTTCGACAACAGGGATAACTTGCTCCAGCACGAACGTGAAGAACTCTAAATCCCCGCCGTTGGAAACGGCCTCAAACAACACAGTATAGTCTTCCCCGTAAGGGAACCCTTCTTTGAAGTAAGCCAGCGCAAGCGCTTGGTCTAACGTTATAGTTTGCTCCATAATAAAAACCTTGTGGTTAAAGAGCACTTGAGCCCCAGCTGGGCAACAAGTGCCCAGTTAGGGGGATGTGAAGGGTTAATGTTGAGTCTGCTTTAGCAATGATTTAGCTAACGCCACTTCAACACTGTCCCCATCACTGTTTAGGACATCGAGTCCGTTTTCTGGCATGTCGCCAGAGGTGGATTGCGTGACCGCAATCTTCTTGGCCATCAATTCAAGACACGCCATTTGCGCACTGCCTTGATAGCCGAGAAAGGTGACGTCCACATCGTCGCGTTGACCGATACGCCAGCTTCGTCTTGCCGCTTGCATCAACGTATAGACGTTATAACCGGTGTTGGTAAATACAATGGAAGGGAACTCCAATAAATCGAGCCCCGTTTTAACCAGCTCTGGGTTGGTGATAAGCACATCAATGCCTCTATCGACCTGCTCCAAAATCCAGTCCTCTCGGTCTTCGGTTTTCACGCTTGCTCGGAGTACCGCGCATTTAAGCCCTTCGGCACTTAATAGTGCTTTGAATCTCGATACCGTGTCTCGTTTGCCCGTGTAGACCGTATAAACCAGTGTGCGACGTCCCTTTTGTTTGTTGGCTTTCACCTTCTCAATAAGCTGCTGCTCTTTGGGTGTCGGTGTCTGCTCATCAAACAGCGCAGGAATGTAAGCTAAGGTTTCTTGTGTGCGAGGGTGTTTAACCACTTCGTCTCTAAAGACGCAATCAGGCCATGCCAGTAGCGCATTCATCACTACCCCTAACAAGGTTTGGTCGCCGGCGATTAACGCTTTACGCAGTCGTTCCATGAGGTCTTGCTCCATAGCGTCGTAATGCATCTGCATCTCACTGTCCATGCCCACCTCTTCAAAGAACTCCTGGTAGTCAGGCAATATGCCCTCACCCATCTCTTTGAGTTTGACGAACACCGTGTAAGGCAGTACATACTTGGCCACACCTAACGGTCCAAAGCCTGGGGCGCGAGTCTGACTGATACGCACATTCTTGCCCTTGGCGGTTTTATGGTTGGCGTCATCGCTGACTTTCATCACCTCTTTGATGATGCCGTGCTCTTGTGAGAACGCGAGCGCAGCACTGCCCAGCTTCCCTCGATGGTAACGATACCCATCCGCCATCATAATTGACGGCATGGTGCGCCACAGAAGGTAGAACAAGTCCTCTGCATAGCCGCCCATCAAGGTGCCTGTGAGCAATAAACATTGCTTCACACACCCAGCCAGGACTTGCATGGCTTGTCCTTGAGCGGCGCCTGCGTTCTTATACTCGTGCGCTTCATCGATGATTAACCAATCAAAAAAGCCGCGAGGAAAATACCGCTTAATGAACTCACTTGCCTGGTAGTCGCCCTGACCAAACGCAAACTGCGTTTTTGCCAGTTTTCGCTCGATGCGTTCAGCTTGACGTTCGTTAAAAACAAACTCCCCTTCCTCATCAAGCAAGTTCACCAACTCATAAATGTTGTCGGTGAGCGCCTTAGCGAGGTAACGTTCACCAAACCCCTCCACGAGTCGTCCCGCGGTCACTTTACCGATGGTCGGCAGGGTCTGCAGAGCCCGTGATACGGTCTTACTGAGGTTATCGTTTTGGCGTTGCCGTTTGAGTGTCCACAGTGTTGAGCCACATGCTTCGCAGCTTATCTGTTGGTCGCTTGGAAAGTGACTTGGGGCAATAAATTCCCCCTCTTCATCTTTCACCAACTCGCCACAGTCTGGGCAACGCGCAAAGGTCAGTGCTGCAGTTTGCGCTTTGAAGCCATCATGGCCCACTTCACGTACCAAGGTTTTGGTTTGATACGCTGGTTGCCAGTGATAGCCCATGCGCATCCGCACTCGTCCTAACACCACGTACTCAGGCCCGTCATGCGCCTCGGCCTTCCTCAACTTGAGTAAGGATTGCAGCGTATCCGGTCCATTTAGCACCCACACTTTCGCGTTCGGTACGGTATCGAGAATTTCACGACGCCATTTGTACACCAGGTGCGGCGGGGATAAGACTAAAAAGCGTTTGGCTTTGTTTTCACTGTATGCCACGGCGCTGGTTGCTATCCCCATGATGGTTTTGCCGGTCCCCATTTCGCCGTTGAGAATGCCCGCCGGGGCCTGCTCATCAAGGAGTAGGGAGCACATTGCTTGAACGGCTTTCGCTTGTGTCTCAAAGGGCACACGCTTAAGCGATTGCATAACAGCGGTGCGGTTGTCACAGGGCGCTTGGTAACGGGCTGGGTGAGCGGCTTCAATGTTAGCCAGTAACCCTTCCCCAAACTGGTCGATAAACGCATGGAGTGGCAATACATTGTCTTGCGTCGGTGGTGTCTTCTCTTGGGTTGATTCGAGGATAGCACTCATAGCAGGGCTCCTTCTTCGATTGACAACATGCCTTGCTTGAGCGCGTCACTTATCAATGACTCGATAGCCTCAATGGGCAGGGTAAGCCGATAAGCAAACACGCCATATGAGGGCAGAGTCTCAATGTAAGGTTGAAGTCTTGGCTGCAGCGCCGCTTGCCAGTGCTCCAATAGAGGAAGGTGGCAAAGCTGTTTTAAGGTTGGCCATAAATCCGACCATGCCAATGGGGCTGCACTCAGTAACGTCATGCTCTGACCTGACGGTTTGAGCAAAGACGGGTGGATAAGCCAGGTATGCACCCATTCGCCCACCTGAGTAAATTTCGGTAGGCGAGCGGTGCGTTTAGTGAGGGATTTCGCCTGGGCAAAATCCAACACCAACTTTTGCTTATCTGGCAGAGTCACGGTCATCACCCGCAACCCTCCTTCGCTCATGGGTAGGGTGAGTGAGGCAAAAAAATGTTGCATCGCTCCATCACGCCCCCATACCGAGAGAAATTGCACGCTGTTGTCAGTAGTTGTGACGACCGCATCGAGGTAGAGCCCGTTATCGAGCTCAATCAGTGGAGTCTTCATTCAAGGTTCCTTATCAAAATAAGGCGCCTTTCCCCGTCAGGAAAAAAGCGCCTGACGGGCAAATGAAAATAGGGTTATTTAATCACGACTATCTGACCAAACTGCTCACCTGGGGTGAGCTCAATCGCTCGAATGAGCGGTTGAAATTGGTCTATCGTCGTCGTAATGGTTTGGCTCTCGTCCACGGTGGTCACACTGCGTTGCACTTTTTGAGTGCCGCCTTTGACCAGGAGTGTTCGATTGCCATCGTTACTGACCACCTTACCGGCAATTTGTCCTGCTGCCAGAGACAGCGACAAATGCCAAGGGGACAGTTTCCTTAAAGGACGTGGCACACTGTGATGCCGAGTTAAGTTAAAGGCCGTTTCAAATGTTGGCCAGAGACCGCCGTGCTTATCAAACGCTTGTTCAAGTTGCGTTGAGTCAGGACGCACCATTTCAAAACGAAATGGGGTGTCATTGACCGGCGCGACGTCAAACGTGGTCTGAGTGGTTAAATGGGTGGGGATAGGTTGCCCTTCCCCAACCGTAATAAGCCCGTCTGCGGTGCGTGTTCGCTCGACTTGGTACTGTGTCCCTCGTCTATCGGCTTTGCGGCCCATTATCACCACTTGCTTAAAGCGGTTGGTGCTGGCTTTAAACACTTGCACCTGATAGAGCCTTGTCGCCAAATAGCGACTGAACGCCGGTGTAAGAGAAGGGAAGGGCACCACTAACGCTAATACCCCGTCCCGTTTTAAGGTCGGGAGCATTCGCTGAGTAAATTGCACTTCCAATCTTGCCATATCACGCTGTTGTCTCTCCACCTGGTCAGTGACCGTGTCACCGTAAGGTGGGTTTAAAAACAACAGACTTTGGCTGCCAGCACCTATCAGGGTGTCAAACGCATTGCTGCGCAGCACACTATCAAGGCACTGACTGGCCAACGCGGCCCGCTCAGTATCAAGTTCCACACCATAGGTGTGAAACTCGCTCTGAGGATGCTCATCGACTTCCATCACCAGTTGCGCTAACGCCTTTCCCTCTCCACAGCATGGATCGAGTAATCGTTGGCAGCCGGCTTTAAACGAAAGTTTACTGGCAATCTCACTCAAGGTTGCCTCATCGGTGGGGTAATACCCATCTTTGAGGTAGTTATGCGCAACGCGCGGATGCATGACGGCCATTAGCTTGCCTCCTCATCAAGACGAAGACGTATCCAGTGCTGAGCCTCGGGCACAAACTTCCAAACGCGTTCATTATTGATACGACGTTTTAGATGTTTAAGCTGTTTGCCCATCACTTCACGCCCTACTTCTGGAGTGAGCTTAACGATATCACCGACATTTGCAGGCAGTGGCCAAAGTTCACCAAACAAGGTAGCTAACCCATCGCTGTCACCATCAGGCGAATCAGAGGAACTGGCGTCACCGGATGACGGCAGTGCTTGAGCAATAGGTTGTTCTCGCTGCGCGGCTAACTGTTGCTGCGCCTTGCGCTCGTTCGCCAAGGGATCGTCTTCCATCGGTTCATCCGCAGGCACAGCCTCTTCTTTGTAATCACTGAGCCAGATGCCCTCAAGCTCGGCTCTTGTTTCAATCACAAAGCGGTTACTGGTCTGGTAACTCCCTGGATAGATACGTTTTAAACCAAAGGTGCCTTGGTAGGTGCCTTCGTTGTACTCATCGAGCACCGTATCACGGATAGAGAACTTACCGAGCTCTGTATCTAGAGTGGCCACATTAAAGTCGCCATAACGACCGGTAACGGTCTTAATGGTTAAGGTTCCGGGTACTTGGACCATGATGGCCTCCTGTCAAAAAAGTCAAAAGGCCTCCCAACCGGAAGCCTTTCCGGTTAAGGGTACGTTGGTTATAGCCAGCCGCGCTCAGCAAAGGAGACGACGTCGCTGCCTACGACAAAATGGTCAAGAACGCGCACATCAATCAAGGTCAACGCATCACACAATTTTCGTGTAATACGCCTATCGGCTTGACTGGGCTCAGCGGTTCCGCTTGGGTGGTTGTGACAAAAAATCACCGCCGAAGCGTTCCAGAGTAGGGCGCGTTTCACGACCTCTCGTGGGTAGACCGAAGCGCTGTCCACGGTGCCGTAAAAGAGCACCTCAAACTCAATCAATTGATGTTGGTTGTTTAAAAACAGCACGCCAAACACTTCGCGCTCCATTTCTTGCAAGAGACCCGATAGGGTCAGCTTGGTTTGCTTAGGATTTGTGAGTGGTGTACCAGGTTGTAAACGGTCGTTGGCAATTTCTGCAGCGATAGTGAGTAACTCACTCGGCGTCACGGGCGCGGTGAGTTGATAATACTCACCAGGTGCCTGAGCAACCTCACAGAGCTTACCTTGACCGTAGGTTGGTTTATATTGCATCACATCACCACCCTATACTGACCAAAGGGACGCAAGGTGGTTTAGCTGGCAATCGTTGAACGGCCTGGCTAAACAGCCACCATTCAAACACCGACGAAGGCCTTAGAGACAAGCGAAACGCTTGCTCGTCACCGTATAATCCCGTGGTTTGCTTTATCGAAAGGCTTTGTAGGGTCAGCATTAACGTTTGCTGATGTTCAGATAAGGCATCTAACGGGGTTGAGTAGAACGATTTTTCGCAGTAATGCGGCAGTTTGGTCACAAGCTCCGCCTGTTTGAGCTGCTGCTTAATGCGTTTTATCCAACTTTCAGCGGTGCTCCATCGACCACCGGGCTTCAATGCGCCCGATTCGACGTCTTCTGACCAACGTATTCCTAAAAAGCGGACCGCATCAAAATGACGCAAAAAGCCATGACTGGCCCAGTCACCTCGAACGCGCTTGCCCTCATCGTCATACAGGTTGCTCTCACCACACTCGGTGACAAGAACAAACAGGTCTTCTTGATAAGGGAGGCGCAAACCGGTGCGCTGCTCAAAGTCGTGGTAAAAATGGTCGGTGACCTCTCCACCTTGCTGTATAAACCACGCTTTTGCGTCGCTTAATAGCTGTGGGAAAGGATAACGAAATGCCTGCATGGCATAGCAGATAGAATAAGACATAAGGTGCCCCTGATTAAAAAAAAGGGCACCCAATGAGGGATGCCCCTCATGGGTGAAAGTCACGCGTGCGTTAGTGTGAAAAGTCCTGAAAGTCAGTACTGATGGTCACACCTTGTTGACGTAGGCGATTGAGTTCGTGCTCAGTTAACGGGCCCTCCAGCGAGAGCGGCGTTTTACTGCGCAGAACCAGTCGCTTTTTGGTCACGCGCGTTTTAGAGGTTTGCAGTGGGGTTTGACGCCACGGCGTTTCATACACATATGGATACACGTCTGTTGAAGGCGTAAATGAAAAAGTGTTCATCTTGCCTCCTCAGTGGTGGTGATGATCAATATGGGCTCTTGTTGCTTATTGTGTTCAATACTGGCCAGTAGGCTCAGTGGTTGGTTAACGTACACACTGTCTTTGGTCGGTGGCTTACACACTGTAAACGTCACTTGCGATTGCATCGGATGTTTACGAGCGGCTCGCCAGACCAGCTTCAGTAGCCGCTGGGTTAACCCCTCTGGCGACGATTGAGCCAGGCAGTTAGGAACGTCAATCGCTTGATAATAAGCGGTCTGACTCATTCCTGTGTACGAAAAGTGAAACCCTGAGTTCTTAGCTAATGTTGTGATATCGATATACGCATCTTGAGATACGGGCTCGACATTCACAAATTGACCGAGAGTAGGGAAGTGTGTTGATGCCATAGCAAGGCTCCTAACGTAAAAAGGAACCTTGCCCACTGGGAAAAGTTCCCAATGGGTGAGTAGAGGTTGACGTAAGGCAGAGCCTAACGTCCAGTGTGACGATAACGGTGACTTATTTGTCGGTGTAGCTACGTTCGATAAAAGCGCGTTGCTTTAATAAAAACCAGTGCGCACGAAAGTAGCTCTGAGGCTTATTACTTTGCCACACAAGCCAGATGACAGGTGTGAAAATGCCCCAAAACACAAGGTTATCGGTCAGTGTTTGAAAGTCCATGGTGTGTTCCTTAGTCAAAAGGAAAACACACCCCGGTGGGAAGTCTTTTCCCAAGCCGGTGGTTTTAAGTTGAATTGCACAGGTTAGCCTGTGAAGTTGATAATGCTTTCCAATTTCTCTAAGAGAAACCGCGACACGTTCCAGAGAGCCATTTAAGGACGGTTAAATCCGTGTGCTTTACACTATAGAGTCAGTGCACAACTTTTGAACGAATTTAGGATAACGAGTAGGGTAGGGGGTGTCAATAGTTCTATTTAAATGAAGAGGTGCGTACAATAGAGTTGGCATTTATGGGCAGATATGCAGTTCAACTTTTAAAATTAATTGTGAGAATTTAGGCTATCAGGTAGTGTTGAAAAACTAAACGAATGGAGGTCATTACCATGAATAGTATTTTAGGCGTACTAGTTATCGCTCTGATAGCACTGGGAGGGTACTATAAACTTACAACGATGGAATGTAATGAAGGGGATGTGATGTGCTCTTCATCTCAGGTTAAATAAGAAACCGAGATAATATTAGACGTTATCATTTTTATATAACAAGAAAGGCTCAATAAGAGCCCTTCGAATTTAGTGTATTACTTATGCTACAGCTTTTGACTTCTGAATAGTCGAGTTTTGAGACTTAGATGCAGCAACAATGACCCGTCGGTAGATTTTCTTCTTATCCTTAGAAGATGTATTTCGAACAAAGTTAGACAACGGTGTTGAAGCTACTTTGTTAGTGTCGTTGAACATAAGCCTCCTTATAGCCTAACTAGAAACAATACTTTTAACTTCGTCTAGAGTATAAATCGGATGTAGGTAGGGTTTCAAGCTACTAACATTATAATGCGTGGATCGAGTACTACCATCATTGTCTTTGAGCAACAAATCAACCTGAATTTTATTACCAAAGTTTTCTTTTAAATTCTCGACAACTTCTTGGGAGCCAAAGAATTGTTCGACAAAGTGCTCTGGTAAAATTCTTCTTCCTTCGACTTTCTCTCTAGACTGAACGAACTCCCAAGCTAGTTCCGGTCGTTGATAAACAAATATGATTAGTACGGTCCTATCTTTCTTGAGTGACCTAATGATATTTCGCTCTGCAACAGGGTAGCTTGAGAGAGTGCCATCTAAAAGAAAACTTTGCTTGTTCTTAAGAATAAAATCCATTGATCTTTCTACTAACTTAATCACGGCGCTTTGAAATAAGTATGAATTAGAACCATTATATTCGTTAAACTCATTTCTTAAGTCATCAGGATCTAAACGAAGCACCTTAGTTACATCGTCAGTAATTGAGGCAATCAACTCTTTTGAAGATTCTGTTTTCCCAGCTCCCGGCGAGCCGCTCATAAAAACAGAGACGGGATTATTTTCGGGAGAGTATACGGCTTTATCCGTTAATCTTCTGCATATTGCCGTACGATTTTGTTTGGCAAATTTTATAGCTCGCTCAACGATTTCTTTTTCTTCACTAGTGAGTTCCAAAACACTCTCTCAACTATAAGGACTTAAATAGATTTATACCAGTTAACTCTCGCTATTGAAAAGCATCATTACCAAACATATCTACATCATGCTTGATTGCTTCAAATAGTTTTGAATTTTTAGCTTTATCTGGATTATCCAACACGAATTGATTAATTTTCTTAAGATGTTCTAGGGGAATCGAGTCATAAGTATCAGATATTTTTTGTGCAGATGTGACAAGATAATCATAGAAACCAGGAGGGAAGACGTAAGTCCTTGGACTCACAATACCACCACTAAGCGATATACGGCTAGAGCGCATATCTTTTGAATGCTTGGACTTTATTACCCCTACAAAGATGAATGAAGGCAATTTTGTATAGGTTAAAATCATTTCATCATTACCTATTATATCCATGGCAATAGTGCGGAGCATATAGCGATTGATATTTGCTGGAAGATCTAACCCACCATCTGATTTGACAGTTCCAACTTGATATACATGTTGCTCAAAAGAATACAAGTTATCGTCTTGACCTAATAAAAATGATGCTAAACCATTTTGTGCAGCTTCTATTGTTTTAAGGTAATTTTCAGAATGGTTATCAATCTTAGATTGATGTCTTACGTATGTTAATGTTCTCCAAGACAATGACGCAGCGAATTTTGCCATCCATCTTCCATATAGAACTGTATCCTTACCTTTATCAACTATTGGGTAAAAAACCTTGTTGGCAAATTCTCTTTCCCAAACAGAAAAGATGTCTTCACAATTCCCACAGAGCCAATACTCTTTATGTAAATCTTGCATCCTTCTGCTGGGTGCTGAGGGTTGTCTAAAATATCCAGTAATAGATGTGTTTTTTGACCACTTACCTATAAATTTAGGAATAAAGTGGCTCTTTTCTAGCTTCGATTCTTTTCTACAGAGCTTACAGCAACCTTCCATGTAGTTTCCTAGTTAATGTCTCAGAGGTATACAAAAATCTATATCATGCCACTATTTAGTAGCAATGATCACTGACCCTTTAAGTGACCCTGAAGGGGACATCTACACTGAGTGTGTGTGGACGTCAATACGTTGAAGAATCCTATATTACACCTCAGAAAGAGATGAACCAGTGGCGAGTACAGTTTTTCAGCTAAGTAAACATACGGGAGTTTGATGGATGAAATTTGTGACAACAACAGAAATTGGTATGGAAAGTGCGCTTGCTAAATTAGAGAAGGCTTACAAGGGGCAAGACCATAAACTACCTGATTTATGGGCTAATGGTTGCTCGACGGGGTACTCTGACTTGGACAAGCTAACTGCTAACTGACGGTTTGAATTCGGGGTTTGATGACTCGAAACAGCCAAAAATGCTCAAGACGCCCGTTTCAATTCATACCAGGTGAAGTTTTCTTCATCCTGCTCTATAAAATCTAAGTCGTAATGAGGGTGACCTTGAACGGATTGGAGTAGATGTTCCCCTCTTTCTGAGCTTAAACACAAACGTAGCGGGCGTTTTTGTGTTTGTTTGTCATCGAACCCTTCTTCAATCTCTTTTTGGGTCATATAAATAACGTCTTGCTCTCGTTGAATGTTTTCATCCCAAATTTGAGATGCAAAGTCATGAGTGCGGTAAAGGCCATCAAGTAAGATATAAAGTTCATCTGCCTGTGTGAACTTAGCTCTATAGCTGAGGTTCATTTGATTTAACTCATGAAGACGTTTTTCCAGGTTTCCTTTTGCATTACGGCCAATCGAGAGCATGGTTTTGATTTCTTTTTTGTGAGTTACGAATTCACGCTTTTTAGTCAGTGTTTTTAAATGCTTAACTAAAATTTCATTTCGCTTCTTAATTGGAACGTAGCCTTTGGCTTTTTGAATCTCGAAGTAGAGAACGAATAAAGAATGAACAACCAATTTATCAAAAGTTTGGAACTGTTTTAATGCGGTACTCATAAATACAAAGTATGACGATACATAGCTTCATTTTACCACATTCACTCCCCATTCCATCATACATCCTGCAATTTTTTGGTCGAGCTCACCTGCAGATTCGTAACCACAGCCTTTGGAGTAACTTTTTGACTCAGGATTAAACGTCACTAAACATTTTCCATCTTGGTTATAATCAATAGCCGCGGCATTTGTCGGTCTTTTGCAATGTTTACACGTGGTCATTGGCGTTGTCATTTATAACCCCTTTTAAATATATCAATATAGCAATAATCCCTTATTCTTAAAGTGACGTATGGACTCAAATTACCATTGCTTTACTGCTCCATGAACCATATGAAAAAGAGTTCATTTGTTATTGCAAATGACGTTGTAAGTTTGTACAGTATCGGTATCTGCTCAATTATTCATCATCTAGGAGGTCGTTATGTGGCAGGCAATTAAAAAGTTTCGCCAGGCTTACCTGGACGCAAAAGGTGATCGTCTTCATGCGGAAGCAGAAGCTTCACGCCATGCCCTGTGCCAGAGCGCGATGAGTGTGGAGGAGGCGAGTCAAGCTTTTTGCTCTTCTGACAATTTTGACTATGAACAAGCTCGTCAAAATGCGATTCGCATGTTTCCTAGTTGCAAAGAAGAAAGAGATTTATGGTAACTGAATTAATCAGTTACCATATACGTCCTTAATTTCCTTTCGCTATGTTTGATCCTTTGTTAATGACAGTTTGTGTCCCTTGGTATGTAGCTTGAGCTACTTTGTTTATGGCTGTATCAATCCCCAACGCATTCACTTTATATCCCGCAAACCCTAACAACCCAAACCAGACGGATGGAATGATCACGTACATAAAGGCCAGTACGAACTTCAAGATCTGATCGTCGATTGAATTGATGCTCCCTAAAATCGGGTTTAAATTGCTGTGCGCACTGTAGAGCGTCTCGATAAGCTTACTATCAAGACTGCGGCAAAGCTCCCACCAGAACGTTAAGAACTGTAGGCCCGTATAGGTTAAAGTCAGTGACATCAACGTCATGATATTAAAGCTGCTGATGGTCAGTACAATTGGGCTCGCAATCACCACCGCACAAATGAGCAGCGCTTGTAGCATCGGTAAAGCTTCTCGCACGATAAACAGCGCAGGCCCGGTAAAGAAATGCCCAAGTACCACCCCAAAGCTGCCCGCGCCGGCATTCCATACCTCACGTCCCTGGTGTCCCAGTGTTTTATCCAGCACAAAACCATAGCCACGAACAGTACGTCCACTCGACGACTGGTTCTCAACACTCAACACACGTTGGATCAACATATCGATACGCTCTCTTTGTGTGGTTTCAAATCCCATAACACGCGCAAAAAAGCCACTTTCTTTCATCACTTCGATAGCGAGTTCAGGGTTACGTTCTTTGACGTGATTGAAAATACGCCATTTTAAGCCTGGCCATTGATTATCCGCACGTCCACGCTCTTCACTGGCCCACCATTCATCACAATACGGATAGGCGGTAAAGGTGTCGGTCTCTGTGCGTCGATAACGCTTTTGTCTAGGCTCATCGCGTTCTGCTTTAAAGGGGAAATTAAACACCGCATTTTGCGATTGAATCTTGGTGTAGGTCGTATGAGGCGCTATTGGATTGTCCTTCATAAAGTACTCCCCGCCAAGCCAGTTGGCTTTTTGGTAATCTTCGTCGGTGACAAGCTCTTTACGACCTGCGGCTTTCATTGCGATACGTGCACGCGTAAAGCACTGCTCATAGAAGTCTTGAATTTCCTGACGAAGAGGCTGACTTTGAATATCAATCGTTGAGAGCTGAAGGAGGTTTCGCTGGATATCATAATTACAAGGCAGTGCTGAGACGCTGGCGTTGGTTAATCCTTGTGAGACGCTGTGCCAGAGCGCCCACCATATGGGGGTTAACACTCGTTCATCATTAAAGGTACTTTGGCTACTTTGAGTGGTGCCTGTTGTTACGGCAACGCCGCAATTTTTGCTCGCATTGTCATTGTAGATAAGCATATCGACTTTTATCGGAAAGACAGGGAGCACAGCCAAAAATAAAACCAAGCCTGCGAGCATTAATTTGACTTCACTGCGGTTAAGGCTAAGCAGCCCTTTGTTACCTTCGTCTTCACCTTCTTGAGCGACCTCAAACCACACTTGAAAAAGGATCACTGCCAACATAAAGACCATAAGTCCACTCTGGTTGAGTATCGAAAACAGCTTATTTGATACGTACCAACTTTGCAGAGTTAACACGATGGATAGGGGATCATTGACTACCATAATGCGATGGCTCCTGTATGTTGTAGGGCCACAAAGGCTTCGTTAATGAACAATAAGACAATCAGCACGGGTTTGTGCTTGGATGGGCTGTAATAATAAGCCGCGGCGTAAAAGGCGAGTCGCATCGGCAACATCAAAAAAGAGTAACCACTGCTGCTTAAGTCGCTACCATCGACTAAGAAACCAATGGCAGCGGCTAAGGTGACACACAATAAAAGAGCCAGTAATTTGTGGCTATTTTTGATTAAACTAGGCATACGTTTTCCTTGGCTTAGTTCGCGTTCGTTGTTTTAGGATTAAAGGTTCCATCAAGAAACGTGGAATCGGCTTTTGTGGATTCAGGTTGAACTTGTGATTGCTGAAATCTCAGATTATCAAGGGCTTCCAGTGCGGTCTTAGGTCCAATATCTTGTCTGACCTGGGCTTCATAGCGCAGCATATCGATATCTCGCTCTAAGCGGTTGACCGCTTTATCGATATCGAGTTGCGCTGTATCGTGCTGAGCCACATTAACTTCGTATTGACCGGTGAGTAGAGCGCGCCTAGCGTACAGCGCTTTTTCAACGGTGTGGGAGAGCGCCAGCTCACTGGCAATACGGGCGATGGTGTTGTCATCGACTTTTCGTTCGGCAAGGGCATCAAGCAGCAATTTAGGGTAGTGACGAGTGTCTTGGCGATTGATTAAGGCTTGTCTGAGCTCCTTTTCCAGCTCAGCGGAGCTTGTTACCACATCAGAAGTTAACCCCACGCCAGGTGTCGCGCTGCTTAGGCTTTTGTCCATACCGGTTTGCACGCTTTGACTGCCAATGACCGTAGTCAGCCACGTGCTCATCGCTTCGGCGCTGTCCCAGTAACGATAAAGACCTTGGTTATTGGCCTTTTGCTCTGCCGTGCTGAGTAAGTGAAAGCCCACTTCACTCACATCTTGCACCGCATTAATCGGCGGTTGATGACGACCGCCATACTTAGCCCCGCCGACCCAGGTGATGCCACTGTCGCCCATGTCTTTCAGCACTTCGTTTTTGGCTCTGACTGCATCACCACTTTTGACGGCTTGCGTCCACGCTTCGGCTCGCGCCATGGCGTTATACGCCTTGTCTTTATTGAACTCGCCCATGGTCTCCACCATGCCCTCACAAGAGGTGCGGCCATCATCAAAGTCAAACTTGCCTTGCAGTACCCCGTTGGTCAGCATGTCATACAAGCCCGGGTCGCGCTTTTGAATGTAGTAACCAGGCATACTCATCACCGCACTGGTGGCGTTATCGAGTATTGAGCCCATCATGTCTTTATAGCCATTAGTGATGCCATTCAGTTGGTTACGAACGGTCACTTGCGGATCGAGTAAGCCACACTGTAGATTCATGTCCCAGCCCACCCCAAGAGTGGTGCTTCGAATGCTGTCTTGACGGGCAGGTAGAGATATCACGGGTCCTCCGCCAATGGTGTAGTGCAAGATATCGCTGTTATCGATGTCGCTTGCTTGTACGGTGTTCGCTAGAAGCGTTAGTGTTGTTAAGGCTAAAACTAAAGGTTTTTGTTTCATCGTTATTCTCCAAAGTGGGCAATGAGCGTGCTGCCTTTGCGCTCACAGCCTTTGTACATTCGCCAGACCGCCCAGACGTATTGACCGTCTTGAGACGTTTGCTCTGCATAGGGGTTACCCATGCTCCAGCTGTCATCAAATTGCGGCCAGACATACGCATCGGTCTGCTCTAGGGGATAGAGCATCTGAAAGGCGGTTTCATCGTTACTGGTCGTCACCGGTTTTGGTGGCCAGTAACCAGGACGGGGCATTGGGGCAAAGGCCTGGTAGACACGGCTTTCTCCTGTGCGAGTCACCACATGAGTCGCCCGAAAGGCCGTCAGTGCCGCGGCTTTAAACAAATGGTTTTGCAGCGCGAACCCGCCTCGTGGGTAGACATCGCCAAAGGTGCCCAGCTTTTCGCCTAATGGGTTCCAGCCAGTTAAGGTGAGGTTGTCAGGCAGGTTGTAACGCCAGCCCAATGGGTCGAGGCTCGATAGATAGTGAGGCATTAAAGGCATGGCTTCACTGCTGATGCTGTAGCCAAAGCTGGCAAGCATCGAGAAAATCGTGCTCGCTCCCGGGTGACCAATCACATCGGTGTTATGAAAGGTCAATGAGGTGTTATCTAACCCTTGCACGCTGCGACTTGCGCTGTGCCCTCCGTTTTCAGAAAAGCGGTTATCTGGAGACATCCATGCCGTATCGCTCCAAGGGGCTTCCCCAGTTTCTGGGTAACTCATCACTACTAGGTCTGGCAGTCGATGTTTGACTTTAATGGAGGTGTCCGTTGAGCAGCCAGCAGGGGTGCAGGTCATCCAGACGCACGCCCCAATGACCTGATAATCGAGACACTCCGGGCAGGCGCTACTGGCGATGACCTCGGCAGTGGTGACTTTGGCTTGGATAGGGTGACTAAACACGACTAACAATGCAGTGAACAATATGTATCGAGGTAGGTTCATCACTACCCCTCCCCACAGTAATCCATGCGAGCTTGTTCAATCTGCTGCGCTTTAAGCAAACAGGCATCCAGCTCACTTATCCCTTGCGCTTGCATCAAGGCTTGACGAGCTTCTTTGGCCTCCCCATCGGTTTCGCCTAATGCCAGGTAGAGTGCGGGCGGCACGACGCGAAAACGCTGCATCAATTTGCCATCCATACCGGTGACCACGCCTTCTTTGTACTTGTGTTTTTCCGATTGCATTGAGCGAATAAGGTTTTTTTCTGCCTCCGAAAGCTTTTTAAACGCTTCTAAGTTGGTGAGCTCATCTTCGGGCATATTGAGCATCACCCACCACTCGGCGTTGTTGAGCATTTTCCTCGCAATCGAAGGAAAATCCGCTAAGTCTTGGGTGGCAAGCCAGAACCAAGCTCGGAGTTTTCGCCACATCTTGACGATTTTGACCGCATAAGGGGCAAGCAGCTCATTGGTGACAATGAGGTGCGCTTCATCGGTAAGGGTGACAATGTCACGCCCTGAATATTGGTCGCGCTCTGCGATGGTATTGATGCGGTTGATAAGCGAGATGTAGGCCGCGGCCATCTGCGCTTCGTAGCCGGTCTTTGCGTACAGGCCTAAATCAATGATGGTCACATCAGCCTCTGGCCAGTGCTCGGCATCCTGGTCGAAGATTTGTCCCTCTAACCCTTCACAGAAAAAGGCCATCGCTTCGCCCATCATCCGCGCTCGTGCCCGTCGCGCTTCTGGACGCTTTCTCTCTTCACTAAAGGCCAATAAAGCGTCTTTTACATGGCTTGGGCGCACCTGGCACTGCGCTTGGTGACAAGACTCCGCGGCCACTTTTATCGCTTCACGCACCATGGAGGAGTCAGCGCGGCGATAATCGTCCATTTCCCGCTTCTCACCACCGGTTATCATCAATCTGGCCATGATTTCCAGCTCACCAAGAATGTCACGCTCGTCATCGTCTGGTGAGTCGTTATCATTAAGGTGCTCGACCTCTAGCGCTTTGTCGTCACTGACGTTAGGAATGGCCTGGCCGACTAAGTGTTTCGCATCGGCAAAAGGCGCCATGAGCCCTTTTGAGCGTCCATTGACCTGAATGCGATTGACACTTAACCCATAGCGCTCACAAAAAGCGCCAAAGGGACCAAAGCTGTTCCCCGCTTCAATGATAAACAGTCGAGGCCGCTTAGAGGCCAATAAACGCAAGCATTGACCGACCAGAGTAGCCGATTTGCCTGAGCCCGAAGGACCAAATAAATTGAGGTGCGCATTGGACAGGTAGTCGCTTAATGGGTCGAACCCAAACAGCTCCCCTCCCCGATTGTAATAGTGGAACAAATCACTACCGGTTCCGGTCGCTCGGCCAAACAGCGGCGACAGTGCCAACATGTCTTCGAGCCATACCCAGCCGCAATACCACAGCTTATTGTCTTGCTCGGGGTGATAATTCATCGGCAGCCAGCGAAGGTAGCTATCAAGGGGGGACTCTTGGTCACTGTTTTTGATAAAGCGCAGCGCTAAGCTGCGGCTATTGAAAATTGCCCGAAGTGAATCGGTGCGCTCCTCAATGTCACTGACACTCTCCCCCTGCAGGTAAAAAGCCAATTGGCCGCGCCATAAGGGGTGTTTCTCTACATGGGTATCAAAGTCATCGCACCGCTCTCGCAAGGCTTCAAGCTCAGGCTCATCCCCGACGGCAGCTTCCTTGACGACCTTAATTCGAGCTCTGGCTTGCGCTTTACTTTGCGCCACTAACGTCATCGCCATCATGGTGCCGGGAGGCAATTCATCAAACACCACACTCTGAGGGCTCTTATCGCCTTCTTCACACACTTCCCCAAACAGTGCCCCGGACAGAAACTGCTCATTGTCCCAGGAGTCAAGCTCCATGACGCGAGTTGCTACAGGGCGCTCTCCATCAAACCACCACAGCCCGTTGTCTGCATCGGAGCGAATGCCGCTTCGAAGCAATCGCTCTGAAAAGTCCTGGTCAATCACGCTGCGCGGTTTTCGATAGCGAAGGGTTTCTCCTCGTATGCCTGATGGATTGAAGAAAGGACTCAGCCAACCATGAATGCTTTCGCCGCTGCTGGGTTTGATGCCAATGCCTACATTCCCCAAGCTACTTGGAGAAAGCAGTTGCCTGCGAATGCTTTTGAGTTTACTCAAATTTTTCTGCAGCTGAGCCTCGTTGGCCTCTTCTGGCATCCAGCGATAAATGGCGAGTCGCACTTGGCGCTCACGGGCTCGCCATGGCCGGTTATCGACGGCAAAAATCCCCTGCTCTCGACCAATGAGGTCAAAGTGGCGCTTATCGGCATCGAGAACGGCGCGAGTAAATTCATCTTTGACCCGCGCTTGCTCCCACAGGGTGTCGGTAATGTCACCAAAGTTATCGACATCACGAGCAAAGATTTGAACCACCCATGGGTTATCTTCATCAATGAGTGACGTTAAGGTGTGCGCCACACTGCGAGTGAGCTTCGTAAGGGCTTGCTGCGTCTTATCTTCAGTGGTCACTGGGGTGATATCAAGAAACAGCCCCAATGAACGTCCATCTTCAAGTTGAACCAAGCCTTTATCACTGACTTCAATCCAAGGCAGGTTGGCCGCAAACGAAGGCGGCACACTGTAATCTAAGCCCGGGGCTTCTAAGTGTTTACCTTCAGTAAAAAAATCTAGGGTATGGCGTTTAATCGCTTGTAGCATCACCAAGTCTCCTTGGGTAGGTTCGCAGGGCTCTGCATCGGCGTGGCATAATGCACCCGCTCGTAAAGCGGAAACACCGTGGTGTACCCTGGAATGGGCAAGTTGCCGACTTTGTGTGGCATCACATACATCACGATGTCGGGGTTAGGCAGTCTTGGGAATGGGTTGGTCGCTTCACGCCAACTGTCCCTAGCATAATCACTTTGGCGCTCAGCCAGTTGCTGAGCATCAAGCGGCGCAAAAGCCTCACCCATTGAATCGATGCTACCTTGCTGGCCCATTTGCTGCTGCCACACCTTCTCTACATTGGTGTTCGGTGTGGGCAGTGTGTCATCTTGAACGGTTGAGCACCCAACAGCGCTCATGACAAAAAGGGAAGCGAAAAGAAGATTAAGGTAAGGCATAGGTGACTCCTTGCGTTGTCGTCGCATAGTTCACCCGCACCGGTGTATTGGGTGCGCGTAAGGTGATGGGTTTACGAAGATGAATGGCGGCGCTTACACCAGGCTCGACATAGACAATGTCAAAGGTGCTGCCCATACGCGCCTGGATAAAGTCAGAGACCGTAGAGGTAAAGGCCGCCGCTGACTCACCCGCGGCACTTTTCATAGCATTGCCGGTAAGGGATGACGTAGTGGTATTGCCCTCCACCGAGACGGTTTTCTGAGCAATCGACGCTGCATTGGCTGCCGCGGTCGCCGCGTCCAATAACCCCTTGGTGGTCAGGTATTGCGGCGCATTGGAGATGCGAACGCCAGATAAACATGGATTGCCATTTGGGTCGGCCAGAAAACCCAGTTCATCGGTCTTAATGCTGCTTCCATCAAAGCCAGAGTCAATCGCCCCACTCTCTTCTGGATAGGAAAGGATGGTGCCATCGGCGCGAATAAAGTCGATCGACTCCACCACGCCGCGCACGCATGACAGACTCCAATCGCCTGTCACGGTACCGGTGACAATCGCCCCTTGGATATCTGGCAACGTAAAGCCGCTGGCCATCAGGTTATTGGCGCCGACAATCATGGAAAAAGGGTAAGGGTCGGTGACTTGTCCATTCATGGGAATGCGCCCCATCAGCGCCGTCAAACTGACGGAATCGGCCAGCACGCTGCCTCGATGCAGAGTGTAGACCGGTGTGCCTAGGTCATTGTCAAAGCGGGCACTGCTTTGCTCAAAGGTATCTCCAGCTTGCGCTCCTACCGTTTGCATCGCTTTTAATGCTGGGGTTAACCATTGACCTTTTTCATCTTGTTTTGCATCAAGAGGCTCGGTCCACACTAAGACTTGACCTTGAGCGGTGCGTGACTCTTGCTCTTCCCACGCTTGATGTCCTTGCTTGGCACTATCAATACCGAGCTCGTCATATGGCGAGGCGGGATGAGTATGACCTAACGTGTCTTGAATGGGTTGCTGACGCACCTGGAGCTCCTGACGACTGGCATTGGTGGCTAATTCTAAGTTGGTCAGAGCCGTGTCTAAGCGTGCGCCTAGCTGCTCTACTTGCGCTTCCAGTTGGCTGACTTGTTTCTCTTGCTCGTCTTTCATTTCAGAAAGCCCCGCTTCGAGTTTTGCCTGAGCGGTCTGGGTTTGTTGGTAAGAGGCACTGACGGTGCGCAGGGTATCGACCGGCGCATCGGAAAAAGCGCCCATGATAGAAAGCTGTTTGTCATCCACGGCAACGGTAATGGGCTCTGTGGTGGCTTGCTCAGTCTCTTCGGGCATCGGTGGCGCGGTATTGACTAAAAAAATCAATCCCCCAAACACCACGACGCCAAAGCCTGCAAGCACCAGTAAAAAAGGATTGCGTTTAGTCATGACGTCCCCCTAAGAGAAGGTGAGACGCTAACGCCCCTGGCGTCACAATAAAGGCGGTGGCATTGTCTTGCTCTACACCTTGTGCGCCTAGCTCACTGTGAGAAAAGCTCACTTGACAGGCATCGAGAAGGCAACGACCTGCCAGCGTGACGCCTCTTGGATCAAGCGTCTGTTTGGTTGGTTGCAGATTGGTTAGCTTTACTGCGGTCACGACCTTTCCTCCCAATTGCCAAGCGGCAAGGGGCTTAGCTTGAACACGCCACTTAGGAAACGCACTATCAGCGATATCATGAGGCAAACCCATCGGCGCACGTGTGACGCCGGGAAGAGGCTCAATAGCAAAACTTGGGCTGTATAAGCTTTGCATCGCGTAGCGCACAAGCAGTGCCTCTGGCGCCATTTTCAACGCTTGAAAATGAGCTTCGGATGGCGCTTGCTCAGTAACGTTTGGCTCACCACGGTTTTGTTTTGCCCACACAATATCAATGCGCGGTGGGGTCATTACCTCCTCTTTGGCATTCACATCCAAAAGCAGCCTCATGCCATCGTGCAGTCGTTCAACATGAAGACGTGACACATCAAAAGGGGCATGAGCGGTCAGATAGACCTGCCCTGCCAGTGAGGTCACCGATAAGGCGCTTGATAAGTAGGCAGGCGTTGCCACTCGAACATCATCACTAAAGCGTAAGGTGGTCTCTTGCCCTGGCGTTAACGTAATGGCTAAAGGGGAGCCTTGCCATTCAAGAGCGCGAGGCGTCACTGCAGACACACTCATTGCATGAAGCATCAGCAGTACCGCCAAAAGAAAACGAAACATTATTGGGTGCCCTCTTTGTTAAATTGAATTTCACGAGCAGGTCCATCGAAACAGTCAATGGCAAGCTTCCAAGGGTTGTTTTCTACATCGACGTCGTAACGCACGATACGCAATGGCCAGCGGCTGTAGTTATGCTTGACCAAGGTGCTGTCCACATACTCTTTGAGCTCTAAATCCACCTGTACGGTCCAGCTGTCTTTGCTATTGGTGGTGACGCGCCAATCTCGGTAGCCGTACCCAGGGATGGGCGATAAGCTGCGCTCACGCCCTGAAAGCTCCCCTTTAAGACGTTTGTTTTGTTCGTCTTGCTCCAACACTTTGCGACACTGCGGCGTGAGATAATGGGTATAGAGATGCAGATTGCGGCTGTACTCTTGACTGCCATCTTTTTGCCAGCGGTTAATCAAGCTGAATAAGTTGACGGCAAAATCGTAGACATTGGGCTCTGGCACTTCCCACCAGGGACGTGACGAACCTGAGCTTAAATCTGGCGGGTTATGGACCGTGAAGTCTTGCCCTGCGGATAACCAGCCATAACAAGCAAACCCTGCCACACCGGTCATCATGGCGAGACCGGCTCGCAGCGTGCGAATATGGCTGTCTCTTCCTGCTAGTGCACTGCGAAAGCGGCTTTTCTTTGAAGGGGTATTCATCGCGCATCTCCTAACGTGGTGCATTGCCCGAATGTGCGATAGCCCGGGAACTGACTTTGACGACAAATCTCATGCAGCACATTCAGCCCCAAATCGAATTCACTCGGGTGCTCAAAAAAGGCTTCAAAGGCATCGGTATCTTCCAGGCCGATAAGCTCAGCCTTCACCACCCCATCTTGAAGGCGCATTCGCGCCATCACGAACTGGTGCTCGGGTTTGGTGGCGTTGGTGTGGTATAAACGGTATTGGTACGCCTCGGCATGAACCTCGGCTAACACCACCCCTTCGAACACAATGTCACGGCCAAAGGGCGAGGCTTTTTCTAAGAAAAAGGGCTCAAAGGCTTTCTCTTCCAAGTTAAAGGCAGAATGATTCATGAGGCTTCCCCCACCACAACCTGATAAGGGATGCCACACGCGCCAAATAGCTCTCGCAAGTATTGACGATGAATAAATGGCGCACCTTTGACGCAGGATTTATTGGCAAAATGCCAGGCCTGACAACGTTGATAACCCTTAGCCACATTACCCTGGGTGACGGTTTCAACCAGCAGCCAACTGTGGTCGGTCGCTTCATACATCACCTGACGAATGCGCAATGTGTCGATGTGGTTATGCACTTGCCATTGCACGTCAAATTCGGCGTACGCACGTTGCCAGCCATGGAGTAAAATGCCCTCCCCACCCTCTGGGTAAATATGAAAAGTTTGCGGGGAAGTCTCTGGGGCGACGTTTTTCATAGTGCCTCCGTCATCGTTCGTTTGGTCGCAAAGCGGCGTGTCTGCGTGATATAACAATCACGGCGGCGCCAATGGTGAATGCGTTTTGCGGCGTAGTGTTTGCAGTGGTGCGTTTTCAGTCGGCTGAGCTTTCGCATCAAAAACTTAGGCAACATAAAAGGTCCCACAATGCCAAGCATCAGCGCACTGATAAGGACAATGCCCATCTCAAACCATAACGCCAGAGCGATACCTGGAATGGAAAGCAGGCTCATGCACACCAGAACCAACGCCCCCATCTCCCCTTGTGAAAGGCCTTTGTAAAAAGGGGGCATCACATCTAAACAAGCAGCGGTTTTCATCACACGCCCTCCAGAATATTGAGGCCGTAATTGAGCCCCCAGATAGAGAGCAGCAGTAATACCGCCCCGATAATGGCGTCGGTCAACAGGTCTTTTTTGGTGGCTTGCTTATCTTTGGTCTTGCTGTACAAGTCCCACATATGAGCTAAGAAGTAGAGAAAACAGAACGCGATAAACATTCCGCCACCATAAAGCGCGATGTCGTAGGCGTAGTAGTAAATCATCTGCAGAACATTGTTTGAGCTGCCTTGAGTCGGCTGCTGGTTTTGAGGCACGGCCGCAAAGGCAGAAAAAGAGAGCGCACCGAGTACGCTTATTATCCGTCGTTTCATACACTGACTCCGTAGTAGAGTAACCATTGAAGAATGAGAAAGAGAAAACAGGCGCGAAACAGCATGCGTCGAAACACCTCGACGTGAACTTTTTTGTTTTTCATGCCCTTATAGCCGCTCCAAGCGACCCAAAGCACCCACGCCAGTAACAACGCAGAGGCTAACGCAGCCAACAGCAAGGCAAGCGTATCGGCACTAAAGCCCGCGGCATGCTCAAAAGCACTGCCCGTTCGTCCAGGAGAGATATCACTCATAAGTGGCCTTTATCAGATAATCACCACTGATTGGCTCAATGGGAGTTGGCTCTTGACGTTTGGGGTTGAGGTAGGCGTGGATACCCGACTGGATGGTGCGCACGTCCAGGCGCAAGGCGTCGTAATCGAACTGCCGATTAAGGCGATAATCAGCTTCTCGCTCTGCCCTCGTGATGAGGTAGTCGAGCTTATCGAGTTGGTTAAGCAAAAGATGGAGCTCTTGATGCTCACTTTCCCGGTCGGCGCTGGCAGGCAAAGCGATGATGCAGAGCAGCCATAACAGAGACTTTTTCATGCGGTTGTCCTTGTGTGAATGTCATAGACAACACGCTAGCAAAAAAGGGCATGATAAATACTCAACAAAAATATTTTTTTAAAATACTTTTGTTGAGTATTTATTTTGAAACTTATGATATCCTTACGGGGATGTTTTTTTAATGCTTTTGTATGCAATGATGCACTTTGTATACAGCGAATGTCCCTACATGAGCAATATGTTGCATTGTTTGTGGTTATCCTTTGCCCTATCTATAAATTCAATACCCTAACTGACTCTTTCTGCGCACTTTTTTATTGGCACTAAACCTGTATTTATCTTAAAAGCAATGAATATAAAGGAGATAAGTATGTCATTAAGAGAGCGATGCTATATCACGGGGCTGACATTATCTGCTCGCTCGGAACATGCCCTAAAAATGATAAGTTACAAGGTCGATCTCGCCAATCAACTTTCAGCGTTAGTCATCGCCAGTCCACTTATCGATATTTTTTCAGGGCGAAGGGCAACCCTTTCTCAAACATCAAAAGAGATTTACACGTACCATTGGGATGATTTGGCTCAGGCTTTCGGTGCCATTAACCCTATCTTACGAAGAGAAGTGTATAATATTGCCGCACAAGAGGAGTATTTTAGTCATGGCAAAGAACAAAGGTTTTGGAAATGTGTTACCAGTGCTGCTTTGTAGTTTGTCATTGATATCACTTCCCTCTTTTAGTCATGGGCTAGAGCTCACCGAAGCTTATGAAGCACTGAATGCAAGAAAAACGGCGTGTTTTCTATTGGGGGATTCCGGTCATAAGCAACTGCCGAAAGACGACTGGGTAAGCCAGCTTAATGAGGACAATAAACAAGCAGTATTGTCCTACGTAGCCCAAAAAGCGTTTAATGATTGTTTAACTCGTGAAGTTGCACACTTAGAGCGTGTACTGGCAAAGCAAAGTGATGATGTGAAAGCGCTCTTTACTCGATACATAGCGATCGAACCTTACCTAGCTCAACGCCCAATGCAGGTTGATCAAGGAAGCCTGGACAGATTTGAATCTAAGATCCATGGTCCCTTTAAGGTGAGTGAAGCGTTGAACGTGTACGAATAAAAACGAAGTGTCACCGAACATGGACAACTGCCCCACTAACGATCATCTAAAGTGATCCATTCTAGGGCTCTACGCTAGAGCCCCAGAAAATTTCCAGCCCCTCTTATAGATATTTCTTGTACGTCGCAAAAGCGGTGCGCACTAAGATCCCGGTAAGAATGGCTCCGGGCAACAGTAAACCGAACGAAGAGATGGACCAAATTCCAGGCAGCAATAACCACGCATAACTGAGCCCTACCACAAACCAAGGCAGGCCTTTACGACTGTAAAAATGCTTCGTTTCCGTTTCTCTGTCCATAAACGCCACCCGACGCTGACGCACCACTAACCCATCAAACGCGCCCAAGAAGAAAACCAGCAAAAATAATGGGTAGCAGAACAGTAAAATGGCGATACGGGCAAAGAGTGACAGGGTGACGTAAACCACCCCATGCCAATAGGGGGTGAGAAAGGCAAAGAGCCCTGTGAACTCAATCGTGAGGATGGGGACAAGATATTCCATACCACTGGCTAGGATGGCCAGAAGTCGATCGACACTACCCGGCATCTCTTGATGAAGATTCTCCAATTGCTGTAAAAAAAGGTGCTGCGCATTGAGACCGGTGACGCCACCCCAAAACGGGGCGAGCCACTCAATCACAATCAATAAAAGCCATATCCAAAAAAGATGCCCTAAAGCAACAAAAGGCAAGCCATACCAAGGGGTTGGCTCCTCTTTTTTTACGGATTGGGTACGCGGGTGTTGTTCTGGCATAAGCGTTTACGAGAGTTGATGATGGGATGTAAGGGGGTCAGCCACGTTGCCAGATGCTGCGTATGTCCCGAGCGCGGCCAGACTAGATGGTTGGCAAAGCAAGTCTTGCAACTCTTCTTCGTCGAACTCATGGTAAGCCCTCTCAATGTCTTGTTGAAACTGTTCGCTTTCATGGAGCCAAGCGTTGGTGTCTTTGACCGATTGGTTTTTCTCTAACATGCCATCTACTAAGGTTTGGATATCCTCAGGCAAGGCTTCATCGCCTTTGTTGGATGGGAGTGGAAAACGAAGTTTCCATATTTTTGAGCCTTCAAGCTCTGCGTACGCCTGCCCAATCGGCAAGTTGGTAATGTCATTGTCATTGACCAATAACACCTCTTTATTTTGCAAGGTGTCTTTGTTGCTCGAGCGAAAGCCGGTATCACTGCCGGGTGAATCTGAGGCGCCCGTGTCGGGCAAAACTTCTTTTATGGTCACAGATTGCATTCGTGAGGTGAGGATTTGCGCGGTTTTTTTCTCACGAACGCGCAGGCAAATTAAACTGTTAAAGTTGCCTTTGACTTGCTCCGCTTTTGATGTGGCGCCCAATCTTGCCTCAATATCAGACTCAGTTTGAGTGTAAGCCGTGACGACAAACTTAGCGCCCCTGGCTTTATTCAAAATTGGGATAAACTCATCACCAATCAGCTCGTTAAACTCATCGGCGTGTATCATGATGTTGCGAGGTTTGACTTTGGTAAACCCCGGGGCGTTACCGAACTTATAAATTTCGCCCGCCAATGAGCACAAATCGGCAAACATGGAGTTACCAAACGCCGCGGCGACCGTGGTATCAGAGAGCGCATCGAGGCCGACATACACCACGCCCCCTTGCATAATGACTTCACGCCAGTCAATCACCGGCCTTTCGTCACTCGGGGTGTGTTTTGGGGAGATGATTTCGGCCGTTTTACCGGTGCCCAGTTTTTCAAGTAATGGCAATAATGAAGCGACGATTTTATCAAAATAGGTTTTGTCATACTGAATGGCGCTGCGAAGCCCCGCTAGCACATCGTCTGGGATGGGGTGCTCATTAAAATAAGTTTCCAGTGCGACCACTCGCTTGCTTCGTCCCTGCAGATGTCTTGGGGTATTCTTATCAGTCACATTGCTCTCTAATGCTGCGACAAGCTCCGGCGCTTTGGGATGGTAAGTGGGCAGTTTTTTCAGGCAATAATCGACATACAGCTCATCAATGGCTGTCACGTAGCGTTGAATCGAGGCCATATCGGGCTTACGGCCCAGCGCGTCTAAAGCTCTGGCAATGATATTGACAAATCGCCAAGCAAACTGCTTAAACGCAGCGCTGTTGCCTCCGCCATCGAGCTGCCCTGATACACGAGTCGCCACTTCGGTAATACGTCCAAATCGCCCTGTGGGTGAATAGCGGCCACTTTGGTCACAATAACCCAGGTGCATGACATAGAACTCATCTAAGCGGCCAGCGCGAAGGCATTCGATGTACATACGAAGCAGCATATCCGCATCGCCTTTTGGATCGAAGACAAACACCACATCGCCCCGTCGAATATCTTGAGTGACGACAAGCTCTGCTAAGCGAGTTTTCCCCACGCCTGTCGTGCCCAACACCAACATATGCCCTGCCCGGGCGCTCATCGGAAGCAGGCAGTCCCTTTCATCTTCCAGCCCCACCCCATGCATTCGGCTGTCTCCCCCCACTGGAGGTAAAGGGGGGACGGGATTGATGGCTCGCAAAAAGGCATTGATAATGCCTGCCCACATGCCAGCGCGTCGCCAGATTTTTTTCCCTGCCCAGAACGCTTCTATCCAGGTGCCTTCGTATTTGGCCTCCATCGCTCGCGCAAAACCATACAGTTTAGAGGGCGTGACATACTTCTCTGCCCAAATCTGACGAGAGTCGTACAGCCGCTGCGCATGGCGAGGCAACATTTGAAAGCCTTTACCGAGAAAAAGCTTGCTCTTGTACACCGGCATATCCACCGACGCCATTTCCCAATACGGCAGTTTTAAGAGTCCCTGGCGATAAGCGAGCACATCCAGGCCTTGCTTGAGCCGAATCAGCATACACGTAAATAAACTGGCGCCAACACCGATACGCAGAGCCTCTGACAACATAAAAAAGTCAGGTCGCAGCATCACCAAAAAACAAGCAAACCCAAACATGGCCGCACTGAGTAACTCTTCCGCGGGTCTTAATAAGCCTTCAACATAACCGCTCATGGTTTTCCCTATGAGGCGCTATCGAATGAACGTTGTTCAAATAAAGGGAGCAGTGAGGCTAAGAGTTTATCGAAATAAGCCTTGTCATACTGGAGTAGATTGCGAAGCCCCGCTAACCCCTCATCAGTGACAGGATGCTTGTCAAAGTAGGCCTCTAATGCCACTACTCGCTGACTTCGACCGTGCAAATGTCTTGGGGTGTTTTGGCCTGTGACATTGCTTTCTAGCGCAGCCACAAGCTCTAGAGCGTTAGGGTCATATGTCGACAACTTCTCTTGGCAATAATCGACGTAAAGCTTATCAATGTCCATCGCATGACATTGAATCGATGCCATATCGGACTGACGCCCCAGAGTCTCCAGAGCCTTAGCAATGGCATCAACAAGTTGTCTGGCAACGTGTTTAAAGGTCTTATTCGTTGTGATTTCAGTGTTCACTTTCGTGTCCTCATAGTCGCAATAGGTGGGATTGGAGTCAGGGGCAACATGGGCATCTTGTTCGGTGTGAGGGCAGTGATAAACAAGGGTATACCCATCCCCCTCAAAGTACGCACCACACACGCAAGTCATCGAATTAATCGTCATATTTCCCCCATTCCCTTTCAAATTCCGCACGCTCTTCTAAATACTCGATACGGCGGCGGATATCCCCTTTCTCTTTGGCCTCTTGCGTGATTTTTTTCGGCAGTGTGATTCGAGTTGGCAGTACCATTTGGGCAAAGGGGTGGTCACTATTGATGCTCATCTCAACGTCTCCTATTCGTCAGTAACGGCTGGGCCTGTTTGCTCAACCTCTTCTTGTTTGCTGCGTTTCAATAACATCATAAGCCCTTGCTCAGGGCGAACCTGATGCTGCTGACATAAATCCGCTAATGTCATAATGACCGGACTTAAGGTGGAGTCCGCTAAGACTCGGTGTGTGGTGGCGATGATTTGTTGAACATCGCCATTCGATAACGTCTGTATAGGCATAAACTCTCCTATTGCTTAATGGTGCGGTGTTCAATCAGTACGGGGTAATGGGTGAGCCCAAACGCCTTAGCAAAGTCATGACCTTGAACGGGATATAAGGGCAAGGAATAGCGAGATAAGCGCAGCCAACCTTGTTTACTGCTGTTGACCACAATGCCTTTCGCATTAATGCGTCGAAGATAATCGGACTTTGCTTTAAGCCATCGATGGGAAAGTGCATCATCTCCGACAATAAACAGGGGTTGATTGAGCACCACATCTTTGGGTAAGGCGTGCGTCTGGACTTTGCCGGGAGAGAGCTCCGCGGTTGTAACGGGAAGCATCGCCATAAAGGGGTCACTTGCAGCGTGAGTCTGCAGTCCTACCGCCAGGAGAACAGCACCTAGCCATAACTTGATACAATAACGGCTCATAAGCGCTCCTTAAATTGATTGAGTAATGAGGCAAAGGTGGCTTTATAGCGCTCAGCGGGCGCTCCCCCTGCGGGGCGATGAAAATACCCTGCCGCTTCCACCCAGTCCTGATGTTTGGCATACCCTTCTAAGAGCAACTTAGCGGCATGGTGAAGGTTACGCTCAGGGAAAAAGGCCTCACAAGGCGCGGTAAAGTGCGCTTTTTGCCAATACCAGTTGTGCTGCGTTAACCCAATATCCACCGATTCGGTGTACTCCAAAAATCGAGTCAAGGCTTGGCAAGCCTGTTCATAGTCAGGATAAAAGTAAGGCTTACCTTTAACGTTTAAGGTCCACGGCCAAGGGCGAACGAGGCCGCTTTGCAAGCGAACCTGACTTTCTCCAAGCGCTAAACTGTAGAGCACTGTTGCCGGAATACGATGTTCACTGGCCACCTGTTGATAGAGCGCAGGCACTTGACTGACCTCAGCCCAGGCGCCAGTGCTGATAAGTAACATTAAGGCAGCGACACGACGACCCATTGTTCACCTCGCGCTGCCATTGCCACAGGAGCGGGTTGCCCCTTAGCTAAGTTAAACCATAAACCGCGCTTGTCGTGGTTAAGGGTGATGTGTTTATCCGTCACATCCGCTTGACGTATGCCGGCTTTTGCGGCCCATGCGCGAAGTTTGCGGTCATTTCCTTGCCCATCAACCAAATAGACGTCCACCGACACCCCTTGAGAGCGCCAGGCCTTTAAGGCATCCAAGCAGTCATCGCACTGCGAGGAAACAAACAGCACCACCCGCTCAGGCAAAGCATTCCCCACCACGCTTAAATTTGGGTATTGAGTTTTCCATGCCTGTCGATACGCCACGTCCAAGGCCAATAACCCCTCGGTTCGTTTTTTATCAAATTCAACCAACTGTTTAGCCAAGGCGTCGCGCTCGGCATCATGTCGAGCAAAAATCGCCAACACTTCAAGAGGCGTTGCGTCTTGCATGTCATAGGTCAATGGGGTTTGCATTAAACGCTGATAGCGTTGCCACTGCTCATCCGTGATGTCCCAATCACTGCCTTGCCACTGTTTTGCCATCACGGTCGAGGAGTGTTGTGTGTTGACGACGTTTGCGTAGCTAAAGGCGGACCAGAGCAAAAGAGTGAATACAAAGGGCTTCATGCGTCTACCTCCAACTGAACTTCTTGGCCTGCGTTACTACGTACCCGCACCTGGTTATGCTTTACCTCCATAAGGCGCCAACCTAAGTAACGCTCCCCCTGGCGAAGCGCACTCAAATCAGACAACTGCTTGGCATCGGCTTTACCAACAATCGCCAGTGAAACAGTGCCTCGCTTTTGCACGTCAAAGAGCACAAACGGGGGTGGCGTCACCACGACCTTTGGCGTTGCCTTTTTCACCTCAACGGGCGCCTGTTTTGACGCTGCTGTGCGCGTGACTCGACGTGGCTCAGTCAACCGTTTTTCTGCTGCAGACAAACGCTTCTCTAGCTCTTTAATTTGCGCCTCATCCAAGGTCAAATTATCAATGGCGGTGGCGTGTGATTGCTGGGTTGACTCAACGCCATTTAACGTGGCATTGGTGTCATCCAACTCTTGCTGCAGAGCACTGATGCTGGATTCGAGTCCAGACAGATGCGCTAACACCGTTTCACTCTCTTGGTGTAGGCTTAAGGTGATGCGTTGCTCTAACGCATCCACATCGATGAGGCTGGCTGGTGTAGTATAAGAATGATAGAGCGCCAACGAGATGGCGCTGATGCCCCCACACCAAAGGGTGGCGAGCGTGAACTTAATCGTCACTTTCAGGTAGTGTTTATAGCGTGGATCCATGCCTTTATCCTGGGTCGGTAAATGTTTGTTTGACCCTAGCAAAAAAGATAAGTAGAAATACTCAATAAAAGTATTTTTTTTTAATATTTTTATTGAGTATTTATTTTTGTTTTTATGATATCCTCACGGGGATGTTGTTTTACATAAATGATTTGAGGCTTGTCTATGATGGACTTAACGACAGAGCAGCAACAACTGGCGATAATCATTGATGGTTACGCCAATCAGTTTCCCCTCACAGAAGAGGGTGACGCCCTGTTACTGCAAGGGTGTTATGACTATATGGAGGCGTTTAAACGTGTGATGGACAGTTCGTCCAAAGTGCAGATGGACTACCTTTGTCAGCAGTACCTGGGTTTTTATCGTTTTGCGCAATGGATGGAGCGATTGGCACAAGGTATTGCGGATGGCGTGATTGACGTACCCAGAGTTCATTAAAGCACCCACCCGGAAATGTCAGCGGCTCTGGCGTAGAGCTTCGTGATGATAAAGCCCGCCACTTTTTCTCTGTTATTGCAACAAGAGGGCGCGTTTTTGACTCAAACCGCCCATTTACTGCAACTCACGTAGATAGGTTAATCCCATTCATCGTCGTCATAGACATGATCAAGAAGCACTTGTTCGGCTTCGTCCAGTTTCTCGTTCATTTTTTCGAGCGTGTCAATTAACCCAGACACCTCCATACTGAACACTTCCACTTTTTCATGTAAGTTTTCTAAGTGTGACTGGGTGTTGTCATCAAGCGCATAATCTAATGCTCTCCTCGCCATGCCACTAATGACTTCGGTTTCATCAATCAGATCACGGATGCCAGCTTGATAAGCGAGTCGATTCAGGCTGGTAAAATCCTCAGAGGAGAGCTTATCTAGGATGTTATCGTATTTTTCTTCATTAAAAGCCATTAAAAAGCCCCTACCGTTGCGAATTCAACTAAATTATCGCTCTGGTCATCGTCATACAACCACCCTCCATTCACTTGTTGATGTCGATGACATCAACACCAGAAAATCCTGATAACTCCGTGCAAAATAAATCTCTATATTGTTGTTTTACCCACAATATCACGAGAGTAACCATGTCATTAGAACAACTGGTATCAGGGCTATATAAAGAGTTTGCAGGGCAGGCTGTCATATTCGAGCAACAGGCTCAATGGAAAGACGCCGCATTATATTGGCAGAAAGCAGAAGCGAGCGCGAAAAGAAAGTCCAACCGAGAATGGGCGAGTCGCCGTCAAGAACTTTGTCTCCACTATGCATCCCGTCCAGTTTATAGGAGAACACGACGCAATGTTAATGACATTACGCCGTAATTGACACTTAAAGATAAAAAGCGTTATGGATTGACGCTCTCTTTCAGCGCTTTACCGGGTTTGAAAACTGGTACTTTACATGCTGCGATTTGAATGTCGGCGCCTGTTTTTGGGTTACGTCCAGTACGCGCTGCACGCTCGTTGACTTTAAACGTGCCAAAGCCAATCAAGACCACATCATCACCGTTAACCAAGCTCTGCTCAATGCCTTCCAGTGTGGCTTTGAGTGCCATTTCCGCTTTTGCTTTGGACAGCTCAGTGGCTTGAGCAATATGCTCCACAAGTTGTTGTTTATTCATTACGTTCGTTCCTTTTTATTCAATATTGTTTTAATTACTCTAACGTAGCGTCTTTTTCAAACCATAACGGCGACGCCAGCCCAAAATCGTGAACGCCATTACACTCCAAAGGCCCAATGAGCCGCCATCATCCCCATTGCTCGCATTCGGGTTAAGCTTCACCTTCTCACTCGATGATAGATGTAAAGCGCCTTGTCCCTGAACATCGAGCACGTATTGACAGCGCTCAAACGCGTTAATCGCACCGTCTAAACAGCTGCTCGACTCAGAAATCAAAGTGACATTGCCACTGGTGTACGCAGAGTCACTCACTGGATTGAGGTGCAAAGATTGCACTTCGACCGTGACGCGTCCTTGACCATTAACCACCGTTGGGTAATGCCAGCCGTTGATGTGCTCAAGCAGAAAATCTTTGACGTAGTGCAGATCGATACCCGACACTTCATGCAGTTGCTGCACACTATCAAAACCTCCTCCTTGTGTGATAGCAAAGATCTCTTGTTGGTTATTCACCCAAGCACCACCTGAATCACCTTGAGTCGCATGTGCTATTCCGGTTTGCCAAGCACCAATATAAAAAGGGAAGCTAGGACCACTGGTTCTCGACATTTTAAATTCTGCTCGATGCAGTACGTTATCGGTTCCGCCGAACCCATCGAGCGTAAACGTGGCGTCCTGTTCAAAGCCCGGGGTGGCTAAGTCTTTAAAAAACTGAATCGTGGTGTACTCAAATTCTCGATTGAGCTTAACCAGCGCCACATCTTCACTCACGATGCCCGCTTGATAATTAGGGTGAAGAACACTGCTCTCAAGAAAATCCCCATCCAGTGCATAGTAGATGTTGTTGTCTGCATCTTGCATCACCGCCCAATCATTCTGATTGTAACAATGAGCGGCCGTCAACACATAACGCCCACCGATAAAGGTGCCCGTACAACCATCGATGTATACGGTATTATCGTGTTGTCCCCAATTTAACGGTGTACCATCGACCACTGCCCACGCTGAGCTGCTGCACAGTGCCAGCAATAATAAGGTTATGGATTTCATTGCCTTGCTCCTGTTGTTATCCAAGTGCTTCATTTATACCACGCATTTTAAACCTTTGCCCATAGACTGAAACAGTTATAGGGTGTTGATTTTTCTGATAATTTTACAAAATTGAGGTCATGCAAACATGACCTCATTACTTGACTCAAGTTATCGACATTCCGCCTTATACCCGTAACTGGCCACGGCGACAGGATCGCTGTATTGTTGGCACTGCCAGCCTCCAGAGTTCCAGCGTACACACTCTCGCTCAGTGGCCATCAGGAGGCCTTTGGTGCCTTTCAGGCACGCTTGCCCCACCGAGTTCGGGGTAAGAAGCTGTGAATAGGGACCCGCATTAGCCGTCTTGATGGTACGGGTGCCTATCTGCACCCAACGACCTGTGGTTTGGTATCCATTATCTGGGTAACCCACCGAGCTTGGCGGCGGTAGGCCTTCCCTTGCGGCAGGTTGATGTACGCTGTCCACGTGCTCTCGATACGCTTTCATTGAAGCTTTAGCTTCATCACTGGTGAGCTTACCGTCACAATTTAAGTCCCAAAGCTGAAAGCCTGGACCGCATTGTCCAGGTTGCGTGGCCCAAGCAGGCAGCGCTAACACCGAGAGCGCTAAAAGTAAGGTTTTTTTCATGATACTTCCTCTTTCGTTAACGACACTGAACCATGGCAACAATGTCTCCATTGCTCAGCACTTGATATTTATTGGTTTGGGTATTGAGCACATAGGCATCAATATTGAACGTCCAATGAGTCGAGGTTTCATTGGCAATATAAGGTTTGATACTCCCTATCAAGGTATAAGGAGAGATCACATTAATAGCACCGACACTCAGCGAGACCTCTGGAGCCAGCCCTTGCGGGCACCCTGGCTTTTCTAATTTCTCCCACTGCTTTACGCTGTAAACACTGACTAACCCTTGAGCGACAGACGTAGTACTGCCGTCGCTGTTATTGATGTACAAGTCCTGGACACCCAATATCGATTGATTGCCTACATCCCAGTCATCCGTCAGCGCTTTATCCCCGGTTCGCAGCACTAAACCGTCATAAATCAGTGCCGACGTCGCTTGACGTAAGATAATTTCAATATCTTGCGTCGCGGTTTTTCTCGCCCCTGGGATAGTCATTAATGGCACCGACCAACGCAGGTACTCTTTGGTGTCAGCCACTAAGCTTGAGAGCGGCAGTGTCAGCACCATATGACTGTAATGGGGCGCGGTGGTGGTGTCGGTTTGGGTATGCGAATCAATTCGGGTTGATGCCCACGGCACAAAGTCCGGGCGAACGCATTCGTTATTGGCTTCTTGCGCCGTAGAGCACTCATTCCAATAGCGTTTTGGGTAGTCGGTCATTAGGCCATTTAAGGTCGATGGCCAACTGCGGCTATCCGTGGCTGGAATGCGCTCTTCTGAGACTTTGTAATATTGGTACTGGTGAAGCCGGCTAATGACATTTTTGATGTGGTCCGCGTACGCGATAGCGTGGCGGTCTTTTTGCTGCTCAAGCAAAAACGGCACCACCACAAGGGCAACAGAGCTTAATAACGCCACACCCAGTACGATTTCAATCAGGCCAAAGCCCCGTTGTGTTTTCATATTATTCCTTACCAGGCAAAGCAGCCAGTGGTTGGGTCGTATTCTTGTTTCATTACTTCATCCGTGGGCGTGAAGACCAATCGCTGCACGGTGAGCGTTTGCCCTGTGTACGACCAGCTCTCTTCGGTTTTCGGCGCAAACTGCCTTAATTGCTCCCCTTCTCTCTCGGATGAGGCGGTGAGCGTGAGTTGGTAGGCCGTGACCTGATGGTTCGAGCCGGTTTGATAATCAATGTCGAGTTGCCAGGGCAAGTCGGCATCAAGCACAAGGAGCCCGGCTTGGGTTAGCCCCTGCACCGTGGCTTCATCTGGCACGGTCAAACAACCGCTCTCTGCCTGATGCTCGCTGAGTTGCATTTTCATCGCCTGCAGCACGTTCCCTACCGTGCGAGTAAACAATGCTTGGGTATGAAAGTGGTCATAGGCGATAAACGCCCCTGCCATCAGCGCCACCATGACGCCAGCACGTATCGTGCTGGCTAATGTGAATGAGAAAAGAGTCATTACATGGTCACAATGATGGTGTTACCTGAAACCGTAATCGTCGGGCAACTTGCTGCGCTGTTACAGTTACCAGCACTGACTTTCGCCAACATATCGGCTTGGTCATCGATGTACTGGGTATCCACATTGGTGACACCGATATCGACACGCTGCAGGTTGGCACCATTTGGCGTTAAGGTGTAGTTGCCACCGTATTCATTGGTGCCGACACCATCACGGCTGTTACCACACAACGATGAGCTCACCGCGTTGCGACTGGCGGCGCACACTTTGCTCATCGACGCGTCACTGTGGTTCACGCTTTTCACTTTTTCCGCGCCGGCTTTAATTTGCACCACCGCGGCGACGGTATTGCTCTGCTTTACCCAGGCAACCCCGAGGTTGTACAGTTTGACGATGCCTAAAAAGACAAAGACGGCTAAAATCACGTACATAACAAAGTCAATCAGGCTCACGCCTTTTTGACGAGAAGAGGGAGAACGGTGTATTTTCATCATGGGTATCCTTATAATGCGGTGTGTTGAATCGATGCGAACAATGACGCCATGGCGCTGCCTACCAGGCTCAGTAGCAATACAATGGCCAGAACGAGAATGATTTTGGGTAGCCATAAACGCATTCGAGTCAGAGATTGAGTTAAGATTTGTTGATGCTGTGCGGCGCTTTTCTCCAGCAGGAGTGGCAGAGGGGCGATGTCCCCCATCACATCCAAATTAGTTTGTGCATCCGCAAGCAGCAGTCCCGTATCAAGGGCTTTGCCCGGGTTAGACTGCGTCGCGAGGTTGGTTTTCATTTGAGTGAGGTGTTCGTTTAAGTAGCGTGAGCTGTAAGGGCTGATTTCCTCTATCGCCTGAACCAAGTTCATCCCAGCGCGAGACAGGTTTGCTAGTGTTGAAAGTAGATTGGCTGCCGCCGCGATGCGATAATGACTAAATAGCCATACCCCATCGATGGTGTGACGAAGCGGCCCTGTCCACCAAGGCATGGAGAGTGCACTCAGAGCCAATAACCCGAGTGCGAGTGTGAGAGCGAATACGCCCGGACCTTGAACCCAAAGACGCCATTGGTCAGCCATCGAGCCGGTTAGGCTTGCCGTGGCAATGATTTCTCCACTAATGTACACCCCAAGTACGCCTAAGCCTATCAAGGTCAAAAGAGGCCAAAACAGCACCATAAAAAGTCCCATCATCACCCCTTGTCCTCCACTGAGCTCACGCAGCGCAATATCGAGCCCCTCTTTAAGCTGGCCGTTTCGCTCTGCAATCACTAAGGTGGAGACCACGACAGGGGAAAGCCACCCTTCGAGGACATCGGTAAAGCGCACCCCCTTACCCGGGGCGTCTAAGCCAGCTTGTCCAATTTTCTTGGTGGCGTCACTGCCGTTATCCTTCAGTTTTTGACAAAAGTCTTTGGTCGTCATGCCGAATTCAACACAGGTGCGCCACTGCTCAAGCAGCGCAATCTGGTCGCTTTTACCAAATAGCCATTGCTCAAACCTCACAGGCACCTTCCTTACCCATCTCTTGTTGCATCTGGGCATAGAGTGACTTTGACGCGACGGGCATGAGTCCATCCACCTGCTCTGACGCTGAGGCGATATCCACTTGTCCTTTAGCGATACGGTGCAAAGTGTGTTGACGAATGTCAGGCCACTGCTGGTTGGCCAAGTAGCGCTTCCAGCCGATATAGTCTTGCTGCTTGATGTACTCACGGTCGGTATCTTCAAGGGCAATCAGCTCTAGGACCATCAAACGGCCTTGCTCTCCTTTGTGGCGACACTGCTCACATCCTTGAGGGTGTCTTAGCCTCACTTGCTCTAGAGCCTCTGGCGTCAGCTTCTCTAACTGCTCGACTTTCTGTTGGTATTCATCCGATAAGCCCGCCAGCTCATAGGCCTCTTTTGCCGCAACCAGGGGTAATGCGCAGTGAGAGCAGAGCTTTCTGACCAACTTTTGATGGGTAAAGAGCTGCATTAAGTCAGGCGCTGACACAATGGAGGCGGGAATATTAAGCTGCTCAATAAAGATACTCGGTACCCCCATGGAGCTGTTGGCGTGTAACGTGGAAAGTGCCAGTCCACCGGTTTCCCCTTTGCGGGTAAACTCCTTGGTGGTGTGGTGACTGCGAAGCTCACCAAACGAGGTGGCATCGATATCTTGGCGAAGCTGCTCGATGGCGTAAAAGGTGTAATCGAGATATTGGCCAGAGCCCTCTTTCAGCTCACGCTTAGGCTCAACCAAGGTTTTCGTGACGCCCTCTTGCTCAAATTCCACGGGGTCTTCCAGCGCGTGACAACACCTTGCGACTCTATCGATGGTATCAAACAGGGCATACACCATTGAGGTTTTCCCTGAGCCCATCGGACCGGTTAAGACAATGATGCCTGAGCGCCTTTGCATTTTGTCTCGCAGCAGTGCTTCTTGGGTCGGCAATAAGTCCATGGAGTCTAAAGTGAGTGGCTCACCTAATGGGGTTAAACAGCGTAGCACCACTTTGATGCCATGACTTAACGGCATCAGCGCAATACGCCACTCCACGGTGCTAATAACCTCCTGCCCCTCTTCGTCTTGTCGTTGCAAAGGCAGCTCAAATCGGTCATTAAGAGGCAGGCGCGGTGAAAAGTTAGAATTGCCTAAGTTAAAGGCGTAGGCCGCCAAAGCATGACCGAACGCACTGTCAAGTCGCTCAGCACTTTCACCATTTGCAAACGTCGTCAACCGCTCTCGCTTTCCATCCACACGCAACAATATCTGGGTTTGATTGCGATGCACCTCCAAATGGATGTCGGACGCTTTGATATCTACGGACGCCTGACAAAGCTGGGTCAACTTGTCCCCAAACTCGGACTCCAACACGTCGTTACCTTTTTGCTCTAACGTACTGCGAGCAATATCGAGTAAGGCGTGAATGCGAGCGTGGTCAGTGAGCTCTATCTCAGGTGAACGAGCATAAAAACGCCCGCCAGCCAGTGATTCTGACTCTCGCAGGTAATCGCATATCTCTTTGGATTTTGGGGTATTAGGGCCATCAACCCATACCACCCCCTCATTATCCACCACGGTATGCCCATCTTCGATGCACAACCGAAGCAAGGTTGGGTCAAGGAGAAGCGTCAGCTCGGTGTGATTATTCATACCCCCCTCCCACAAGCAGGTGATAACGCTGCGAGCCCAATTGCACCTTTACGCCAGATTCATTAATGCTGAGCACCGATAAATCCGCAATACGCGTTCCTTTGGTGGCTTTGTTCCAACGTCCTTGATAGTGGAGACGAGCAGAATAAGAGTCATCAGCAAGTTGAATCACACTGCCGAGCATCACAGGCAAGGCAGGCTTTGAGGGCAATGGTGCAGAAGTGACTTGCGCTCCAGTTGGCAACATAGGCGCGTTAAGTCCAAGCCCAGAGATCGCTGCCGATGGTTGAGCACGACCATGTTGCTCACGAAGTTTGGCATCGAGTTCTGCCAGTGCGACGTCTCTTGATTTGGTTAGGTATTCCAGAGCCTGGGCATCTAACACCAAAGGCTCGGTGCGCTCTGTCGGCGGCGCCAGCTGCGCAGCAAGCTTTTCATTTAACGCTTGTTCCAGTAATGATGCATGCTGGGGTTGTAAGCCAGAGTCCGCCAAAATTTCAGGTTGAATGAACTCAGGAGAGACAGAGGACGGCGCGGTCTCTGTCAAAGGGTCATTAATGGTGACGTGCTCCACCTCCTGAGGCGCTTCTGCGTAAACCGACGTCGTCGTAGGAAACAGCGTGGTATAGCCAAGGTAGATGGCACCAAGGGCGGCGCCCCCAACGACCAACCATTTATGGGTTTGAGTTAAGGCCATATTACAGCCCTCCGTACAAATTCAGAGTAAAAGAGAGTGCCCAACCTTGTTGGGCTGTGGGGGTGAGCGTGAGGGTTTCTATTCCAACCGGCAGATACCCAAGTAGCGTATTTATCTGGGTTAGCGTCGCTAACGAGGCATTAGAATGCGTCACCTGCCATTGACGGGTTTGCCAAAGGGCTTCGACGTCATTGCTGATGCTCTGCAGCTCTAAGGTTGCCCCCAAGATGGTTAACGCATCTTGCAAATTTTGCCAGCTTGGATTGATAGGCAAGACTCTGTCACGCCAAGTGGGGAGTCCTGAATACAAGAGCACTTGCAGTGTCAGTTCATCTTCTGCCCAATGGGCGAATCGTTTAATGTCAGGGCGACTGTCCAGCCATGCCTTCATCACACCTATCTGGCCATGAGGCTCACGATTGACCATGACAGTTAATTCGTGCGAGGCTTGCGTGATAGCAGAAGCCTTCCACCCTGGTGGCAACTGAGAAAGATACACCGCCAGATTGCGAGCTTGCTTGACCACCTGCTCTGAGTCATAAGCGTGACTGAGCTGAATGCGATAGAGCGCCCAGCTTGGTAAGGTAACGGCCTCAAAGGTTGGTGGTGAAGCCGTTTGAGGTGGTGTTGGCTCTAACGTTGAGTAGTACGTCAGTCCTCCCAATCCAGCAAGCAGTGTCAAGCCGGCCACACTCATGACTTTCCAAGGGGTAACCCGCTTTTGTTTACTCAGTATGTAAGATTCTACGCTCGCTAACTCTTGGTCACTGGCAGACTCACACACCTCGCCACTTAACCCTGGCACTTTCCCGACCAAGAAACACTGCTCTGCCTGCTCTAAGTTGAGCTTGACCCAGTTAGGCTGTCTCTGGTGCCACAGTTTTTTCACGACGCCGCGTTCAACCACCATGCAAAGCCAATAGCGGCCCTGTTCATCGTGAAGCTCTTCCACCAAAATGAACGATTGTTCACTTTCAACTGCGCCGCGGGCCATCAAGCCATCGAGCCACCATTCACTGCGCACCTGATGCGGCTTGTCGCCACCGTACACACATACCCAACCTTGCCTGACTGAGACATAGTGATGGGTATGACCACTGAGCTTTTTCAGCTTAGAAATCGTACTGCGCACTCGCCCCTTATGGGCAAGGGCGTGCAATGTGATGTCCATCATCCGTCTGCTCTCCGTGGCGTGAGGAGTACTAAAGTATCGACGCGCTGTTTTACTGCGCTGCTGCCCCCTAAAAACGGAATGCCTAGAAAGGTGTTTTGCTCGGTGGTGGTGTCGGTTTGAGAGACCGATGCAATGACAATGGTCTGGCCATATTTGAGCTTATTGGCGAAGTTGATTTTCGCTTCGCGCATTTGTGGGAAAATCAGGGTTTCACCGCCCACCACTTGCGGCTCAAGGGCTTCGATTTTGGTTAACATGCCAGAAAGGCGCAGGTAAACGTGGTCACGTTGAATATTTGGTACAGCAATAAAATCCACCCCTTCACGACGTTTGCCCCGCTCTGTTGAGCTTGATACCACCCCTTCACTGCTGTCTGAGCTGAGGTTTTCCATAAACTCCACCACACGCTCTTGCGTAATGTGATTGGTTTGATGGTTTTGCACCAAAATCGTGATTGGGGTTTCGGTGGAAACCTGACCTTGCTGGTTTAACGCATTGATAAGTGCAGTTGAGCCGGACCACTTTCCGCCCCCAGTGAAAGCCAGCCCTGGGCTCGCGGCTTGTGAAATCAAGTCAGTCCCGGGAATAAAGAAATTTAAGCTGTTTCCATCACCCACATCTCGCACCAAGTTCCAATCAATGCCGCGGTTATGGCCTAAGTTTGAACGAAACTCTAAAACCAGCGCCTCTAAAAGCACTTGCTTGCCAAGGGAGGCTTTCGCTTCTGACACAAGCTCAACCACTTGCGCCATACGGGTTGGTGTGGTGCGCACCACAATACGGGACAGACTTTGAATAGCTTGGACTGACCCAACCAACTCTTCACTGCCTGAATCGCTCACATCGGATTTTAAAATCGTCTCGATGCCCTGCGCGACATCTTGAAAGGTATTAACGTCACTGCTGGTCAGCGTAACGAACTGCCCTTCAACTTTGGCGCTGCCTTCCTCTTCGCCACTGTCGTTACTGCTGGTATCCCCGCTGCCAAGCTGGTCATTAATCACCCCGGGAGGCAGCTCTAACTCAAAGGTACGTGACACAAACTGCTCAACGAGTAATTGCTCCCCTTGCGGGGTAAAGCCAACCTCAAGTTGACGTTCGATTTGATTGAGCAAACCGGCAATGGAGCCTTGATAATCTAAGTTAACTCGCGCCTCTGGATTAACCGACTCCCCATACCAGGCAGACTTGTTAAATTGCCCCAGTACGTCATCGAGCACACTTGAAAGCAGCTCCCCTTGGTTAGGCGTGGTGTAACGCACGCTCTGCTGCAGATAACTCAGGTCTACTTGCTGAGATAAAGGCTCAAGCCAGACTGGTGGCTGCTCAATACGTTCAACTTTATTGACGTTACTCACCACTCGCAGCGAGTCAATTTGCGTGCGCACGTCGCCGGATTCTTGGTTGCGCTTACCAAATTCATTCAAGCCAAGTACCTCACAACCGGTAAGTAAACTGGTGCTTAGCAACGCGGCAAGCCATAATGGATGTCTACTCATAGTGACGGTAACTCCTGAATGTAGAGGGTTTTAGTCGCATCAAGACGCTGAGCCTTTAATGGATAAGGAGCAAGCAGGGTACGCATAGCTGCGCTGATATCCCCTTTAGGCGTGACAAGCGGATAACTTGTAAAGGCATAGTTATTACCTTGCCACGAACGCGCTTCATCCCAGCGCCATTGATAATGCAATGTCGTGCTGCGCACGGCATCGATGAGCGTCTCCCCTTGAACCATCAAAGCAGTGACCGCCGAGCCTCTCCACGGATGCAGCGCCACGAGCTGTTGAGAGGGCTTTAAGGTCAGAGTGAGAGACTTAAGTGCAGGCGTCTCGTGAGACAGTCCCGCAATGACTTGCGACAAAGAGCCGGTTTTTGCAAACCCCTCGACGACCACCTCATCGAGGGCGGCCAGAAACTCAGGCTCCTGGGCAAAGGCAATGTGCGGGTATTGGGCTTTATGCACCCAACGAGTCAGTGCATCCCGATAGGATTCGCCGGTTTGTACGTAAAAGGTCATCGCTGGCGCTTTTGGCTTTGTCGGCGTGGTAACCCTAGATGAAGCAGAGGCGCTCTTCACAGAGGAATGACCTTGACGACTCACCAAAGCTTGACCACCAAAGAGTTCATCACTGCCCTCTTCTAATCCTTGGCGGTTGTCGGCCAATCTTTTGTTGATTCTAGGTGACAAGGTCACCTTATCTTGATGAGCAAGAGTGGACTCTGTCGCTGAAGCCTTGTCTTTTACCAAGCGCGACGTCGAAGTCTTGGTTGCTTGAGTCGGCGCTTGCCAGACATAGCCCTCTTTCAAACGAAAGCCCACTTCACGAGCCACCACGTCTTCTTCTAAAGTAAAGGCCTGACCGCCGATGACCTGCAGCGCTTCACGAAGCGTCATACTGCCCATAAGGGTGTGAGTCAATGGAAGTGACTGGGCGTACAACTGCGATTCAGCATAGGAAGTGGGCGTGCGTAACGTCACCCCACTGCCTTGCAACATAAAGGTCATGCCATCTTTGAGTGACATTTGGCTCATCACAGGAATACGAACGTCCACGGGAATGCCCAGAATGTCGGTCAACTGTGAAGAAGGCGCACGGGTTTCTCGCACATAACGAGAGACAAAGAGAGGCGTGGCCTCTTCTAAATCCGGCGCAGTGCGAATATTAAGGGGCGGCGAGGCCACCTCCTGGGGCTCAGGCGGACTTTGACAGCCAGCTAAAGCCACGACGATACACGCCGTAAGAGCACGAATTTGCATTAGGAAATCTCCAGCAAAGAAACACGCTCAAACGCTATCAAAAAAGCCAAGGGAAAATACGCAACAAAAATATTTTTTTAAAATATTTTTATCGAGTATTAATTTTTATTTTTGTGGTATCCTAACGGGACTGGTTAATTAACCATAAACCCAAAAGGCATTATAATTTAATGCTTCAACCGATAAAAAACGCCGACTTTCGTCGGCGTTTGATGTTCACTCTCTTCAAATGTTTTCTTTATCCACCATATTGACTAAAGTTTGCCACAATGTAGTCGGGGCCGATTAAGTCCTGGTAACCTTCATCGTTCTCAGTCTCACTGAAAATAAGATCGTCCCAACACTCTCTTTCCTCTTCACCGTCCACGTAGCTTCTGTAACCCCCAAACGCACAGCCGCATTCGGCAAAATAGTGCGTCATGGTAGTCTTTGGGTAGCGACGTGCCAGTTCAGCGATAGGAGGCAGTGCAGGAGACCAAGCCGTATCAAATTCGAGCTTGGCAGAATCCGAAGATTCATCCAACACTTCTACGGTGACGACTTCCCACTTAGTCCCTAAGCGATCACAGTTATCGTTAAAACCACTGTCCACACCCGGCAACAAACGGCCATTAAAGCCGTTTAACTCCACCAATAAACGAGGCGGTGAGAGCGTGTTGAGTGAAAACTGACCGTCCCGTAAAGCAAGCTCAGGAACATCAAGCTTTGCCCACACCACATCAAGTGCTAGGCGGCGAAGATAAAGTCCTGACCAGTCATACATACTCTCTTTCAGTAACGGCGCCATCTTCTTTCTCGCCGCTTTAGGTAAGTCCCCCCAGTAACGCTGCTTCAAGCCGCTTTGCTCAAGAAGCTCAATCAACATCAAACAAACCTCTTTCGTTAATGTCACCTCTTCATTTAACAAGGTGACAAAGCGAGTAAAAGCTTGGTTTGCGTCACTTAACTGCCCAACCTCTTGAGTTAACTCAGGGTAGAGCGGAAAAGAAACTGGATGAGTGGGCCTTAATAGCCCACCTATTCCAGCTAGAAAAAGCTTCACCGCCGCACGTGTAGCCTGACGATGAAGTAATGGTTTAGGCTCAGTGATAAGATCTCGTCGGTATCTGGTCCTTCAAGATGAAGTTGATTAACACACCAATTTGGCATAATGATTTCCTCAAAAAAATAAAGGAATGCCCCCACCAGGAAAGCATTCCCGGATGGGTGGTGCGCTTTATGCGCTAAAGTCATGAAAAGAGCAACGAACGTTACTCTTTTCTTTCGTTAAAAAGTAGAAAGAAGTGCCGGTAAGTCTGACAAGATATGAGGTGAAAAATGTACGCGAGCAAAATGCTCATTGCTGAGTGACTCTAAAGCCAAATTCACAATGTCACATAACGTCGCATCATCTCCAAACTCAAAGAGCACTGCGGTAATGAACTCCAGTCCAATAAATAATTGGCGTTCAGGCAATTTCACCACAATCCCCATAACCACATCGTTATAACCAGTGAGCTTTTGAAACAGTTCAACCATTTCAAGCGTGTCATAAAAGCCTGTTTTGCCTTCATTAAGATCTAACGCATCCATACTCGACCGAGTGCTGTATACTCCCTGGCAGGCCTGCGCTTCTCTATAGGACGCATGATCACTTCGATAGCCACTAAGCTGGCCATTAAATTGAACGTCGTCATAGTTGACATGATCAGGTATGGTGCGCATATAAACACTCCCCTGCTTCATTCATATTGCTACCACACAATGAGCAACAATGATTCTCGTTAGGCAGTACGACATCATCGGTATACTGGCCACATTTTGGTTCGCTCTCTTCTTCGGTAAAAGAAAAGGTAAAACCAAGCAAGCTTTCAAACCAGGCTTGTTGCATGACGTTAACGCCACACCCTATCACTTCAACCTTAAGTCTCTTTAGCTCAGCAAGGTGAGCTTGACACTGCTCGCTAGAGTAAAGAGCATGAGCATCATCGTTAGTCCACTCAATCAAGGCATCGATCACACTCACTGCCGCGTCTTGCTCTGAATGACATTCTTTCACTGCAGCACTGGCGAATATTCCTTCATCGTCATAGACGTACATTGTCTTAACCATTGTGATTTCCTTAAAAAGAAAGGAAGCCCCCACCAGGAGGGTTTCCTAGTGGGAGGCGTGAACGCCAAAGGTTAATTAAGCAGGGGTATAACGACCTGCGTCATACTCACTCATAATCGCGGATTGAGTAAAAAGACTCACTTCGACCTCTCCAGAGATCATGCGAGACCTATCCTCAAAATGAACACGATAGTGCCCGTCTTCGGTGATATCGAGGACCGTTGCCTTTATCTGTTGCCCTTCTGCCGTATAAAGGCGTCCGGTATTAAATTCAAGCTCTTGCCCAACGTTTACAGGGTTGTCTAACATTGTTTTGTCCTTTTCATGAATAAAAAGGGACGCCCACTGGGAGAGCGTCCCAAGTGGGTAATACACAATAACGGGTTATTGAACCGGCAAAGGTAAGATGGTCAGGGACACTTCCTGATCGTGTCCTTGATCATTGTTCCAATCCAGTGACTTCACCTGCTTGTTCATGTCAACAATGCGAACGCATTCTGCGATGATGCTTTTGCTTAACGGGCTTAGGCATAACGCCGCGTTTTCGTAACTCATATGCTCTCGTCATTACGGTGTGAATGGTGCGCTCAAGAGCAAAACTGACTTGTTCCGGCCCCATTGATTCATAATTGTCAATTAGGAACTGCTGATCTGATGTAGTCCACGGTTTACCTTGGTTTCCATGTAACTCTGGATGGTAATTCATACGACCATATTTATCATATGTTACCCCTTCCAATGACTTCATGACTCACCTCCGATCGGTGCAAAGAACGCTTTCACTGCCGACTTCATCACCCCAAGGTGATTGAAACGCTGTGGGTTGTCATCTGCCCCAATCACTTCTGTGAAGAAGCGCTGATAGTCAGAGGAGTGCGACTCATCCAGCGGCAAGCTTTGCGTTTGCATCGCCACCACAAATTTGTCACCAATGACTTTCTGCACGTCTGGCGCCATACGGTCACCCAAAGTCCCGCTGACCAACTCTTTCAGAGCCAGGTCAATACTCCAACCAAAGAACTCTTTTTCAAGCAAACGATTTTCCGGGGTTAAGGGCAAATTGCACTGCATCAACAGCTTGTTCGCAGTTAAACGAATCGCGGTTGAATCAGACAACATGCGTCCTGTTTCCGGTTGTATGCAGCGTCGCATAAAATCATTTGAATCTCTTAAAAAGTTCAAAGTGGTTAAACGCTCATAGGGCAGTTCATGCACATCCCCAATCTGGCATAGCATTAACTGACCTGCTAAAGCGTAAGCTTTGATCATCACCGTATGGGTTTTAATGGTCTCCAGTCGAACCGTTGCCGGTTCGCTGTTTTCCATCCAAAGCCCACCCCACTGCAGTGCATCACTGATCGATTGCCAAAACACTTTGGCCACCTCTCGATGGGCGTCGCTGATGACCTCTGTTTTTGCGTTGAGCCCCAGTAATGTTGCGGTCGCATCCTTAATGGTTTTCAGGGGAAACAGATAGTCACTTTTGGCGGTGATGGTGTTACGCTCAAAATCCACCAAGCCTTTGAAGCAATTCAGCTCATTGGCCAGCTCATTGGCCAGTTGTGGCAGCACTTCTCTGGTGTTGTAAGCATCAGAGAGGCTTTGCGCCGGCTTTGATACGTTTTGGTTGATGTCGGTAAACGCCATCTTGCGCTCGGCAAGCGTCATATCAACAAACAACAGCAAAGGCACACTGTCTTGCCCAAGTTCGTACGCTTCTTGAATCGCCAATCGAATGCCACTGGCTCGATGTTGGCCGTCAAACAGCTTAAGCTGCGCATCCATAGGAATGCTTAACTCTCCAACGAAGGTCTCTTCCCCTAAAGGGGTGAACTTCACCGAATCAGGACTGGTTGAATCAATATCAACCACCCCAGTTAAACACGGAATGATGTAGCTATCACGGTTGCTGAGCATGTATTGCGCCACCTTACGCGCTCGACTTGGGTTAACCAAACGTTGTGAGCGTTCCATGGTGTCACCGTC
>NZ_JBEEAQ010000004.1:0-148249 GCF_046056895.1 Vibrio sp. TBV020
ATCAGACATCTTACCCATTCCATTCAGGTTTTAAGCTTAGGATGCCTGAATGGTCAAAATTTGCAACGGAGCCCACAAGTCTTTTTTGGTTATAGATTAGCCAAAAAAGACTTGTGCTCTAACCTTACTAGTGAAGGTAATTTAGGATAATAAAATTATAAATAATATTTTTTTACTGTTCATATATCGTTATTATCAATAATATCATTACAACTAGCTGTAAAACATGATTTTTACATAGCGTTAACATAATAAGAGAGGGCAGTTATGACAAATGAATCAGGATATTTAGGTTACTATTAGTAAGACCTTACAAGATGCTTTGATGTTTAACACGGTTCATACACGCGAGCCAAAAATAAAGGTTAGAACTACATCAATATGTTTAATGAATAAGAAACAGTAATAGTAGATTGAATACTCACTTTGTGCATAAGGTATATCATACAAATGAAAGTTAATGTCTAATGGACATATTGGTTTGCCCATATGCAAATCTGTGCAATATATAGATTTAACGACAAAAGTAAATAAGTATTAAAATTCAATTGTTTATTCATTTATATCCTCTTGTTATGGTTGGTTAAAGGAGATACCAAATTCAAACAGCGTTGATGAAAGAGTGGAAAGAGCGGTTGGAGCAGGTATGAACGCCTTAGGAGCATGTTGTTCTGGCGTTATAGATGGCGAAAATAGGAAGTTAGGAAAAAGTTAAACCTATGTATGAAAATCCACTATCATTTTTAAGTAACTCACATAAAAGCTTAGCTTGTTTGGTAAAAGAAGCTCTAAGTTCATTGGGGTACAAAGATTCTTACTTAAATAAATTAGACAGTTTTTCGACTCTAACATTAGAGTATTTCTAATACTAATAGCATTAACCTTTCAGTTGAGGAAGAAAGACTTTGTATTTGGTCGCATTTTAATCAAGAGTTATCGTCGTTAACGCTCAATTCTAAAGAAATATTAGAGTTAATCTCTGAGCCTATAGACGGAATAGAAATGAACCTTCCTGTCTTAGGAGCGTCTGATAATAGAGTTTATATTAAAGCACTAATAAAGATTGATATCTTAGAAGATCGTTATTGTTTCGCAAAAACTATTGATGATTTTTATTCTCTAATCAGAGAAATGTCCCAAATAATTAGATTGAATTATATCAAAGTTATCTTTCATTTCTAAAGCATCAAATCTGAAAACAACTGTTTGTGCTTATATATCTATATGATATGCATAAATTATGCGGTATTAACTATTGTTAAACAATATTAATATATCTGACCTTTAAAACGGTATTCAAAGGCATATAAGACTGAAATTTAAACGATTAAATCCGCTTCTCGTAACGTTAGTCCTATAGTTTTCGATGGTTTCGAGTTGCTTCTGACATATCATTGGTCCACTTTTTATCAGCAATGTTCGTTTGTAGATTTAATTTTTGACGGTCTACGTAAAGTACCAAGTTTTGAAAAGTGGGATTGAGTTCCCGAGGAATATTTTAGTGCGTAGAGGGTTAATTAAATTAATCTCTACTGGAAACTAACTAATTATTATATAAAACAATAGGAATACCAAATGAAATTAATCTTAAGTTTCAAAGTTAATTTATATATTTTTTATCTTTTATTTTATTAAGTAAAGGGAAATGTATAATTTAAGTTATAATAATATAAGGTTGTTATATGCATATTACATCTCGACATGGCTTAATAAGCCTAAATTCTCAAATAGAAAGTATCAGTATAAACGCAAATTCACTTTCCAATGATATTAATTACATTGGTAATAGTAAAAACATTTCTCCTAATAAAAATATGAAACGTAACTATATATACTCTCCATTTAATAATACTGACCTGCTAATTTATGATACATTATCTAAGTTCATTTTCAAAAAGAATGACACTGAAATAATTTTTAAGAATAAAGTTCAATTTGACAATTTTTGTAAACAGATTGAAAGTGAAAAATGGATAATTACAGAGTTTGTAAAGAAAAAATTACCTAATTTAAGTGAAAAGCATGTAGACTCATTGGTAAATAATTTTTGTGAAAAGTATACATATAATAATCCAAAGTATAGTTTTGATGAGATAAATAATCCATCACCTAATATTTATGTAATTGGTCATGGCTCTCCTGGTGTTGATACTATCTCTCCCACACCTACGTCGAATATGAAGAAAGAAATATTTGACTTTGAGCTTGTGACACATTTGCTAAAAGCACAGCTTCCCTTAGATGCAAAGATCAAACTAGATTTTTGTTGGAGTGCTGCAAGTAAATCTTCTTCATCCGCTAAAGCTGATGAGATAAATGAGTTATTTTTTACAAGTAAGTTAGAGCAGGTGGTAGGAGATCCTAAAGAAAGTTTTATGGGTACATTCTTTCAGGAGTTAATCGAAAGAGTTCCATCATTTTCTGGTGTCGTTCAAGGTTATCAAGGAGTAGTTCTCGCTGATGTGAAAGATGGAGTGCTTTGTAAATCCAAAACCCTTGGGACCCACTTTGCCGTTGCTATGCCTTCTTCGGATAATACTAATGAAATATTTATTCGAAAGTCCCATGCCCGTGTTACGTTCTCCAACAAAAATCTATCATCCTTTTAAAGTTAGGTACTTAGGAGATCCCTATAACCTTCCCTGTTTTAGTACTTCGATAATGGAATATAATCCAATGATCGAAGTGTTAAAAACGGGCTGAGCTTATACGGCAGAGTTTAAACAAAAGGTCCTGTCATTCGTTGCTCGCTCATAAACAACGACCTAATAGTGCTCATCACGGTGTTTTCATGAACGTTTTTTGACCAGATTCAATTGCTATTTCTCTTAGTCTTTGCGATTGATGGAGTCCTTTCTCTACCAGAAAAACTAGCCATGGGTGACACTCAAAAGTTAACCAAAAAACTCATGAAAGAATTCGTCGACTGGTTTTTTACCTAGATAGTGATCCAGCGAACGAAAGCAACGAGGATTTCTTTGCATTGAGAGAACAAGGCAAAGTTGGTCTTTTAATATGCGTGCAGTCTATTGGAAGTTTGCGGTAGAGCTTACAAATCGTCCTTTTACTGACCAACCAAGTAGTAAGGTAGAGTGATCGTCCGACATGTCACTAGATGTGCTTACACAAAACGCCAGTCAGAATACGAAAGATTGTATTAACTAATTACGAAAGTGTATCGATATCAGCGCTTCTTGTAATAGGTGTCGCTTTTTATTTTAAATACAGACACTTAACCCTCTTAACGTTGTTTTCGGTTCCATTGGGGCTCAAACCCCTAAAGGTGCCTGGGTTGATGAGCGCTGGGTTTATCGCTCTTAGTTATTCCTGAAGCGTTCTTTGTTACGCTCTGTGTTTAGGATCTTTTTTTACTTCCGCTGTATCTCGAATTCTTCTTCTTGTTGTTGAGTAGACTTTAGTACTAGGCCTAATCGCTTGTTGTCCACAATTTGGGTCTGCTGGACATGTTCAAGCTTATACTCAAATCAAGGGAGTTTGCGCGTCGACTCGTCGTAGCCTGTTGGGTTCGAGTACAAGAAGTCTTGTTCGAACTCATTCCGATTTGAGTCCGACATCGGAATGAAGTCCAATGTCATAAAGTTACCCGGTGATGTTCCCGCAGTGTGCAACATGATTAATCCCCAGCCAAAATGAAGCAATTGGTCGTTTGCAGGAATAGTCGAACAAACGATTTCATGAACCTAGTAGTGTTTTTTCTTTGCAGCGAACTCTATCAAATCCGTAGAAAGCAAAAATGACAGGCGCCAGCTAAACGACCACGCAGTCTGAACAGATCCGCCTTTACCAAAGCGAGAGAAAAATCTATCGCCGAACTTGGTTCTAATCATTAGTACTTTAGAGCTAAGAACGTTACTCATAACAACCACGTTGAACCGTTGATTACAGAAATCAGAAAAGGCCGTTCATTTCTTAAAGAGAATCAAGCGCTATGGGAAAGCATTGCAAAAAAGTTTAACGGGCGTGGTTTGCAAGGAATTTCAACAGTTTGCGGTGATGTTGTAGATTGGTAGCCCTAATTAAGCCATAGCCAAATGCGCATTATGTGCATTATGGTAAATACTTAACGGAAAGTTATGTAAATCTCTCTCAGTGCGCATCGCATATAGAATAATATCTCGTTTAAAGAAGGCACGATACGGATTAGCGACAAGTTCACGATAACTCCTTAGTTCGGGTGGAATGCGGCCCGACTCAGAAAAAGCTTCAGGGCGTTCAACTTTAGAGAATAACATTCATACCAATTGCTGTGCAGCTACAACATTTTCAAGCGCGACGTATTCAACGATATCGTTGAGGTCAGATAACGCTGGCTCAGTCCAGATTATTTCAGCGATTTTGACATTTTGTCCTTGGCTTCATTATGACTTACCACTTTACCGTCAGCTAATACACGTTCACCTAGTGCAATACCCTCAAGAATAGCCAAACGATTTTGCATAAACTCGTAGTCATCAATATCAACTAGATACGCGGATGGTAGAAAACCTTCTTGCCCAAGCTCTTGGTAGTGTCATTTGTTTACCTTTCGCTACTAGTGATAACACTATCACCTCGAACATTGATTAAGCACAACTCAGCAACTAAACGCCAAGCTGTTGACCAACTATTAAACGATGCGCTCATAGAAACTAAATTTCTTAAGGTAATATCTCTACAGGGATTTGGCTCAGTCCATCTCCGTAATACGGTCTATAAATAGGAGCCTCTCCTTTATTTTGAGCAAGCTCTTTCCTGTATATATTTTCCGTAAGGTAGACTCCCCCATTTTGGCGGTATCTATCTACATAGGCCTCCGAACTGAAGTCGTATATCTCACTTCCTTCCATGTATTTACCTCCTATTATCCTGCTTTCTTCATAAAGGGAGCCTCCTCCAGATACCTTAGTATGCCTACCGTCAAATTTTGGGATAATTAGTGGGTACTTAGCATTATAGATATGGAGCAATTCATGAAACAGTGCTACAGATGGACTTCGCTCTTTGAAGGGGAAATCTCTAACTTCCTCAATATTACTACCCAAAATTCTATTCTCAGGGTCAAAAGAGACTACCCGACCAGCAGCAGAGTTTTTTGCATACAACCTTCCATTTTCATCCACACGGTTAACTTCCGCCATTGTCGGCAGCTGTATCCGAATGTTATCTTTAGCTAGATCTTGCAATAAGGTTTTTCCTGAAGACGTTGAATAAATATCCTCTAGTGCACGATGCGTTTCTCTAATCGCCTCCAATGGCCCAACAAGTTTAATGGTTCCTAGTGGTTCTCCAGTAATCGTGGTAACCGGATAATGATGCGTTTCAGACTCAACATCTCCATATCTACATAATTTTGTTGTTGGTAGTTCGTCTAGTGCATTTTTTATCTTTCTTAAGCTGATGTCATCTGACGTTTGCCTAATCAGCAAAGGAAAGTGTTGTCTCATAGATATGATTTCTTCAACAGACATGGTCTGGTTGTTTCGTAAAGGTATATCAATGTTTTTTAACCAGTTTTCTTGTATCTCAGTGAAAGACATTTCATTTACATTATCTCCAATATATTTCTCGATAAAATTACCAACAACTATCGTCAACTTTTCCCTGTTTTTCTGCTTTGTAAGGCCGAGTTTTTCTTTCAAAGCAAGTATTTTTTTCATTGCCTTTTCAGGAGGACCACTTTCAATTGCTCTGTTTACTTTTTCCATACGCGAAGGCCTATGCATTAATTCCAAACAATGCGACAACGGCATTGCTCTTTGAGTACTACCTACTACAGCCCTGTTTACTTCAGGTTCAACTTGGTCCAACTCATCCAAACCACGCCTAATATTGTTCAATTGTTGATTGATGGAATCACTTAATCTAATAGCCTCAGAGGACCTGTGTTTTGGGGGACTGGTTAATGGTATTTCTATAGTGTCTTCCGTTACTTTACCAAAATGGGTTATCGCAATTCTTGAATTGCTTAAATCCTCAATCCCCACTTTTGTGAGGTCACTAACTTTGTCAGCTACTTGGACGGTTTTAGTTCCTATTTTTGCTGCCTTTAATAAATCCCCGACACTTGACGTAACGCCTAACAGATCCACTGGAGCCAAGCAAAGTGGTAGAAAACCCATCATTTGTTCTTCAGGGGTATCTGTTTGAGTCAAGAGATATATACCCTCGGCGACATTCACTCCAAAACTTGCAACATCTACAGCCAATGCCATAGCTGCGATACTCGTAGCTATGGCCGGTGTGGCAGTGCCTCCACTGGCGATGACGGAAGCTATAGTCAGTACTGCTGCGGGAACAGCCAATACTCCACCAGTAATTTCAAGTGCCTTTTCGGCTTTCCATTCAGCATGAGATTTAAACAGTGCATCCGCGTCTTCCGACAATCTCTTTAAGTTTCTGTCGGCCACAGTATCAAATATTATCTTATGACTATTACTAGAAAGGGGGATAAAGTTAAATTCTAGACTTTCCTTCGTATGATGGGTCGGGGTAAGACTAGGGGGAATAATTGAAACACGGTCTTTTCCTCTATAAAGTCTAGTTGTATTTGTCCAAGCGGGGAACACACCGACCCCTTCATGGAGAGGGTACTTTTCTGACACTGTCTCTAGATAGTTCAATGTATCTACTGGGGTTTCTCCTTCTCGCAGGAGCGCAGGTTGTTTATCATATTCACTTATATGTGAAAGAATAAATCTTCGATTAGCGGGGTTTGCAAAAAAATGATAAGCCGCTTCTTTATTATCAAACTCTATCAGTGCACCATTTCCAAGAAGGCTGACCATCACGTAACGTCCAGAGCCAGATTCATTAACTAGAAGCATTCCCTCTAAAGGAACATGTTCTCCAAATTTCCCCATAAGGCCGGGGATAGAAACATTCACATTACTTGGTTCATCAAGCATTTTTTGAATTAATTTCTCCCCACCAAAAGGGTTGAGCTCTCGATTATGCTTTGCTTTTCTAACCAACTGTTCAAATTTCGACCGCAGGTGGGCAGAGTAAGTATCAAAATGCTCTTCTTTAAACTGCTGAATGTTACGCTCAGCTAATCTTTGTATATCTGCATTTTTTTGAACTTCATATAGCTTTTCAAATGACGGGTTCCCCTCTGAGTCTTTATATTTGCTGGGAAGCTCATAGCCACCAGAAACCATAACTTCATGTGAACCAGATATGCCTTCCCAATAACTTGCTCCAGCAGCTTGTCCAAGGTCAGTTTTAATAAAGTGTCCACGGCCATGCTCCCCTACCGATGAGCGAGCAATGTTAAATAGTATATTTTGCCCATTCATCCGATATTTAGAGTTATCGGGTACAACCTCTTCATTATCGCCTGTACTTGTAGAACCCTTAAGTGCACTTTCCAAGCCAGACTTGAAGGCATCATCCATTTGATTTGCCATACTTGCATGAGAAAGAATAAACTCATGATTGTTAGGGCTAGTAAAGAATGCTTCTAGCTCTCCTCTACCATCAAACACTTCTATTTGCCCAGAGGGTGGTAGTAAACTGATTAACGTATATTTTTCACCATCTTTTAGAAGTAACATGTTCTCGAGAGGATAGTCATACATGTGGGGCTTGATAAAGTAAGGAGGAACCCCCCTTGATGTAGTATAACGAGGAGGATTCAAGGCATCCGGTAATACCCTGTCAAGATATTCCTTTCTATCAACACTTTGTGATTCAACTAAAGCGTTTAAGCGCACTTTTAGGTGCCTATAGTAACTGCCTATATCCCAGTTAATATTATCCTGACTAAGCTCTTCTCTATTGACTGAGTGCAAATAATGAGGCCCCATTTTTGAGCCAATAATTCGATAGTAACTTACATCTCCTTTACCAATAACATTTAATCTTTTAACCTGTTCAGCTCGAGTAGATTCTTCATCAGGCATGGTATACAAGTTATTTGCTGGTAAAGGAAGGTAGTTATAAATATATTTTACTTTATCTGGCTCGGAAATCCCTTGCTCATTCCAAAACTGCCTAGTTAATGAATTAAGTTCTATCCCTTTCATCGCATGAATAATTCGGTTCGCCCTTATGACTTCTCGTTCATATTCAATAAGGCCCCCATGGTGTTTAATTTCATCAATCTGCTGTTGTCGGGAGTAAATCTCACCACTAGGTAAAGGTCGATCTTTGAGTGAGTCGAAGTGCGCTTGCTCCATATCACCAATATCCTCATGAAGAGTACTTCTTTCCCCTGTACGGTATTCAAGAATATTTGAAATAAGAACTTCAGAATTAACTAGAGGATGACTTTGAATGTATAATACTTCACTTGGGAGAAGACCTACTCTAAAGGTACTAAAACGTTGATCCGTAGATATTGCCTTAATGACTGAATACATGTGTTTTTTTTCAAGCTCCTCTAAGAAGGCTTGCTCACAGTATTTGTACATAATTTTATCAAAGGGGGATAGGTGAGATGATTGTCTTACTTTTATCTCTTGAATTGCTGCACGATAGCTGCTTTCTTCTGTCAATTGATCATCGTCTATGTTGCAACTCGCTTTAATCATATCCATCAAGTTGACCACGCTTTCGTTTAGGATTTTACCTCGTTCAGATTGCATACGTTTAATGATGTAAATAGCACTATGACCAAATTCAGAGATTTTGAGAGAACGATTTCGACTTAGTCGTTTTGCATTTTTTAATTCATTCCTAAGAAAAGTGTCAAACTCCTCTTGACTTCTAACCAAATAACCCCCCAATAGATACTTTTGATAACTAACAAGTGGTTTGAACAATGAGGGATGATTAGAACTCGGAAGGTTGAATGCATCAAAGAGTGCTATATCTTCATCACTTAAGTCGTATTTGCTAGTCGAAACACCTGTTAGCCTACTCTTAGGAACAGACATTTCTATCAAGGTATCTGCAACAACATTTTTAGCTTTCATAAGATACAGAAGGAAGCTACTTTTTATCTTTTTATTCTTTTGATAAAGAGCTTCCAAACAAGCATGCAGCCTAAGTAAGTATTCTGACTCATCTAAACCATGCTCTCTCAATTTAGACATTTCTACTTCAATAACATCTTTCACTTCTTCTGGGAACCCGTTAAGATTGAGTAATTCGTGATGGATATAATCTTGTAATACTCGAGAGTCACTAAGAGCGAAACGCCCATCCTCTAAACGTGTAATGCTTCGGTATTCAGAACCACTACGAGCTCCTATATAGACCAAATTCCCATTCGTTGAAGGTTTAATTTGGTCATCATATACACGACCAAAATAAATCCATTCTCCATTAGATATTGCTACACGATGTTGAGTACTGTGTTGCCTATCAAAATATATTACTTCACCATCAGGAAGATCGGTTTCTTTAAAATGTTCTTTCCACTTTACTGCCAGTAACCATTTCAGAGCATCTACTCTTAGTTGATCTGTTTTTGGTGAGTGACTAAATGTGGCACTTATAATCTCTTCAAACTCTTCTGAAGAGAGCGCTTCAAGATTTTTTGGTCGTGATGGTGCATAACGATGGGTATGGTGTCCTACAAAGTTACTATCTCCGTAATCTGTTCTAAGTATCACCTCTTCTCCCAATCGTAAATAATATTCATTACGATACTGATTTTCACTCATATATGTGCCATTTTTAACATCGACACAACAAGCAATGAACTCAGGTAAAGAGAAAGAAAGAGTTACGTTATGATGCTCATAATCTGCACCTGACATAAAGTGTTCGAGCACATTTTGGCTTAGAGCTTGCTTCTGCTCTTCCGTTGTTCCTTCTGGCGCCAATACCTCTCCTAATTGTTCTATAGGCCACCAAGAATCTTCATATTTAATCTTCACAGGATGTATAGCATAATAAATATGTAACATTTCATGAAACAAAACGATGGAGGGATCTCGTTTTAACCAAGGTCGCTCAGGAAGATCTGTTTCATCAACACTTGATAATGTATTCCAAGGATCAAAGAAAATCGTACGGCTTTGCGTATTAGTCTCGCTTGCGTAATAATCATGTTCACTTTCTCTACGAAGCCAATTGTGTTTGTTGTTGGAATAGCTAATAGTAACGCCTTTATCATGCAACTCATTTAATAGCATCTCCCCTACTTTTGTACGTTTTAACTTGCCCAATACCTTATGTGTCTCTTTTTGAAATTCTTTATCACCAGGCACATTGATATTAATTTCTTCACGGTTTTCTAAGGTACTCACTTGATTGTGAATATTTTTAAGACCTGAAGTGGTCAATGCTGTCACAGAACGCATTGCAAGCGAACTTACACTTTCCATTTGTAGTTTCTGACTCTTCACTCCATTAACAAGTCGATCAAAGGTTGAGTCCAATGTTTTCTCTTGTGGAGCTATATGACCGTTAAACATGTAACCATAACCTGCAAAAGCCGCTCCCCCTGCCAATTTAATAGGCGTAGGAAGGGGGGACATTATCATATGAAAGCCCAATTGTTTCATGCGCTTCTTAACCATCATATTAATGGCTTTGTAAGGTTGGTCACTCCCTGGCATAGTAAGTGACTTGGTCTTATAAACTTTGTAAGGAATTTTTATTGAAGCTAGAGGTAAACGGTAAAGTGAGCTGAAAATACTAAACGTAAATGCTGTTGGAATATTAAGTGCCAATTCAAAAGCATACCCAGCTAACCCATGCGTAAATCGCCGCTGTCCCCAAGTTACCATAAATTCCACTAAATCCTTTTCATGGTCAGCGTATTGTTCTGGGGTCATAAAAGGGGACAAAGTACCTTCTTGAGCTTTCATTAGGTTGGTTGCTAGACGCGTGGCAATCAAAGTACCTACTGGGTCCCCTGACGATAGCGTTTCCTTATCCAACCCACATTCTTGTATAAGTGATAGAATTCTTCCTGTCGAAGGCAGAACTTGTTCTGGTTCTATCTTTTCCATTAGCGCCATCGCCCATGACTTAGCGAGTCGAGCACCACGAGAAGTATCATCTAAGTCTCGCCCTGTTTCTTGAGCTGAACACTCTGCTAACTTCGCTTTCATTAATCCAGCTTTTTGTACTGCTCTTTCAGTCAATTCCTTAACTTTCGAAAAGTCTTGAGAGGAAGATGCCTTTTCAACCGCTTGTTTCAGCAATTCGATAACATCAAATAAAGCCTGAGAAAGTACCTCAAGAAGGGGCGGACTTCCTTCCATTAACAGTACATGGCATCGGTCTGTCAGTTCATTACGCATAGTCGTTGTCAAATCTAAAGCAAATGCCAACTCTTGAGTTAACTTATTGAACTCTTTATAGAAAGACTGTTTCAGAGCTGCACGTACATCAATATCGCTTATCTCATTATTCTCAAACTTATTAATAGCTTTTGTGACCTGTTCGATATTTTTTTCAATAAGATCGTCAAGTGTTTTTTGTTTCGACCATGCTTTCATTATCGGTGATTCAAGGTTACGTTTATTAAGAAGTATTTCTTTCAAAGTAGTTGGAGGGAGAGGCTGAAAGTCGTCCTTAAACGTTTCTGGCAAAGTACTTTTCATATCTGATAATGCTTTAGAACTAGCCAATAACGGTAGAGCAGCTTGTTGCAGATTGGCTACAGATTGTTGCATCTGCCACAGCGCACTTCTAACAATCGAATCACTGATCCGTTGATTTTCATTCCTTATTTGGATTTTTTCATCTATCACACGATAGCTTACATAACTTTTACTCTTCAGTTTATTACCTACGGCAATTAAGTTGCTGTTAGCTTGTTCAACTTTGTGCTCTACCTTCTGTTCAAAGTTGGAAAGTGCCTGCTTTATTCTAGCTATCGACATTAGCGATTGAGCTTTGTCTTTAACATTAGGTAAGTTCAACTCAAGTGTTCTGACCTGTGTACTTAACCTTTCCGATATCTTTAACTCTTCTGGTTCAATAATTTTTAACGCTTCTTTAAGTAGTACTTCTGTCACTGTCAAATAAACACTTACGTCTTTTTCTAAAGTTCTTTTGCGTAAAGGGAAAGGAAAGTATCCTAACTTTTCGTTGAGTTTGCTCAACTCACGCCGGACATCATGACAAGTCGAACGTTGGTGTGTTAATCGTTGCTCTAATACTGATGTGGATCTTTCATTACAAATTTGTAGCCAAAGATCTTTCCTTTCATCTTGTTCTGTTTTTAGTTTAATTGCATCAAGCTCAGACGTTAATGTTTGCTCAGATAAAACAGCAGAGTAAGCCTGCTCCGCTTGTTGATATACTTTTTGATGATCAAGAACGAGTTGTTCCTTACTGACGTCTGCAATATCTTCGTTTACCTTATTTCGCAATTGTATGCATTGTTGTGAGGTGAGGGGGATTGAATGTTCAGTATAATAATCATGGGCGAGTTCCCGAATTAACTCCCGTTCAATGTTGATATCAAACTGCGTAGCATCGCCATTAGTTACAATGTCACTCAAGCTAAGTGCGACTAGGTTCATTGTTTTTAGCCCCGCCTCTAGACGGCGAACTAACGATTGAGCTATTTTTCGACTACCATAGTGCTCTTGTTCGAATACTCCTCCCTTTTCTACTTTTGACTTACTTTTTACATGCTCTTTAAGCCAAGATATCACTTGATCTTGAGAAAAACATTCCAATTGGCTGCGAAGCTTTCCTGCAATAATTCGAACATCATCGCATAACTTTGGCTCTATACTTCCTTTGCATTGCTCTATATCATTTTCTAGTCGTTGAATGCTCAGCTCAAGTTCATCGCATAAAGAAAAATCAACTTGAGGTAAAAATCGATTATAACCCTGCGCTCGAAACTCTTGCGCTTGAGAAAGATACGCTTGTTGTAAATGGTAAAAGATTGCACTGAGCGCTGATATATCATCTTCTTGATTAGATACTATTGGTACCTCTTGCTCAACTTGATTTAAAACAACATCTTTTTGCTTTTTATGAAAATGATTATTTGGCTGCAAACCCAATTTTACATATAGTTCTTCATATCTATTTAATTTATCTTGGCTATTTAAAGAACTCTTATTACTGTCCTCGATATAGTCAACAGATTTTTGTATATCCTCAAAGGGTTCGTTGTTAATTTGTTCATCTTTTGCCCTTTTTTTTGAAACTCTTATATCAATCTTGTCGCAAACTTCTTTTTGCGATAGTTGTTTTGTTTGTTCACGGTTTAAGACGTTGGCTGTATTTCGAGTTAACTTCACAATAATATCATTCCACTTATATCGTTTGTAATATTTCTTTAAGTAACTAAGAAGAGTGATAACTGAGTTTGGTTACAATAACATTAAAAGTAATCAAGCATTTATTTACCTCATATTCAAATAAAAACACAATTTAAACTTCTATACACACTCCTCTAGACTCTTCTTATAATAAAACATAACAAACACCTTCCTAAAAAATATATAAAAAAAACATAAATATCACCATCGCATTAACAAATGCACGTGCAAAACCTTAACACGGTAGGTTTAACTACTGGCCTTGTAATGGATTAAAAAAGTTCTACTCGGTCATTTATCATCGATTCTTAGGAATATGTAAGTCATATGTTCCTGAAGCCGACAACTTATTGGTAGGTTCGGAATTCGAATGACTATAAATATATTCAACATAGGACGAGCTTATCTCCTATACTTAAGAATATTGTCAATACTCATACAACATCAATACGATATGAGAGAAGGAGAAAATCGATATAGGTAATTAAAGGGGACACTAACGTGTATTTTTCAGATATTTCTGTATAGAAAAACATGTGAAAACTTTATATAGATAGAAGGTACACATACTTCTAGTGAGGCCTAATGTCGGATATTAAAGACTTACACCATCACCGAAACCTTCACGTGCTGGTTTCGAACGCCCTACTTCACCTGCTCTTAAAGGTTTCGATGAGTAATCGTTTTGTACCAATACCTAAACGTAATGAAATACTCACTAGGTATTTAAAACAGAAACTGAGAGACAAAACCTTTTCGAACCTTAAAAAAGACATTCGTTTAATGTTGAACATTGCTAAATCTAAACAAGGCAACTTGGAGCAAAGACTGTATGAACTAAATGGACTGCCGAACACCCAAAAGCCAACTGACTTGAGTAAACTGATTGAATTACTTATCTATCTGAAGGACGAAGTGGGTATCGACTCTAAAGTTTATAATGAGGGCCAAAAAACGTTACCGGATGTCCTCTACATGCGAGAATCACACATCGACCATTGCTTCGATGAACTTGAAATGCAAATAACACCCGTTTCGATGCTCATCCACTCTACAGCCCCTACAGAGCTCATCAAAATGATAAATGAATTCAATAGTCTAACCTGTGAACTGAAACAGTGGGATAGAGAAACCAATCATGTTCATTTACTTTTTCATCCATTAGGCGTGCGAAATGCAGCCTGAAAACGTCTTGTAGCAAATGACACTACTTCTTCGTGAGAGATAACAAAGTGCTCCAAGACTCAGGTTGTTCTTTAGCGACAAGCGAAGTTTAACAGTAAGCTTTGACTCGCCGAGTGATGTCAATACTGATTGGAAAAATCAATGACGCACGAATTCAAGTGGGGGCACTTCACACCAAAAGTCATTTTATAATGCATTCATCGGTATGGCTCGACATCAACGATGTCAACTTGGAAGTGATTGCTATTCCAGTGTATAGTTCGTTGTTTATAGCATTTGTGAAATCACATCGTAAAAAGTAAAGCGTTATCAAATAACTAATGCAGATTTACCTTAGAGCAACTGGATGAGTGAAGAGCTTTAGCACGGGAGTGCTTTGCCCTTATGAATTGTTTGTTTGATGTAGAGATAGTTTTCAAGAATAAATCGGCACATAATGGCCACTCACCTCTGGTTCTTTTTACAACGACCCTCTTAAAATAAAACTATCGAGTATTCGTCTCACTGAGTTTGGAAGAGTAATTAACGTCGAATACTTCAAGTCAACTCCACCCCCGAGAGAAAACTCCCGTTAAAGTTACTTTACGAACAATTAATAATGTATTAGTTCTTGATGCTTTCAAGTTTTCTTCATATGCAAAATCAATAGCATTTTGATGTAGCCTGTTTAACTTACGTAAAGATTAGCATTGACTTCAATTTGAGAATAAAAGGCTTGTTGTAAAACAATAATGAGAAGCACACTTCGACCAATTCACGTTCCATTCTAATTGAAAATCATCTCAATATTGTATGAACGATTTGTACAGGTGGAGCGATCCTATGCTAAAGCCTTTTACTCATCTGTTCTCAAACCAAACATCCAACTAACCCTTACTCAACATTTGTAATGATTGATAGCGTAAATGTTACACAGGCCAGTGGTTACACGATGGGTTGGTCACTTTGAACAATATCCTCATGTTCAATTACAAATAAAAGAAGCTGTAAGCTTAAAACAATCTGATGATTTTAGACTTGTAGAGCTAACCCATAGTTGGTTAAACCATTATCGTAGTTGCTCGTTCGTTGGGAAGAGGAAAATAGAAGACTACGAGGCCATATTGCATTTTGCTTGTGGCCTCATAGTTTGGAGTAAGTCCTTTTTAGGAAAGATTCTAAGTGAATAGATAGATTGTTAGTTCAAGTAATATTCTACACCATAGTTATCATACAAAAAACCTTCGAGGTTGAGGTTGAGGCATAGATAACGAGTTTCCATATTCGGGGTTGTTTATTTGTTCCTGTAGGTGCGTCAAAAGTCCTTGACTTATCCCATCAATTTTAATCATTGACTCTAGAATCTTCTTCTTATGTTGTGCAGGCATATCATATGTAGGGGAAGTATGGATTTTATTACGTTCGTGGGTTTCTTTTTCTGTCCCATACGAAAAAAGCTCATCTTCAGCATTTTTCTTATTTGCTATACGATACTTATCTGTATTTAAGGTAGCTGAGCGTCCGTAAATTACATGATCTTGTTCTTGATCTGCAACTCCTCTTGTGTCTTTAAAAGTGAAACCAATGAAGTCTTCTCTTGACTCGTCATATTTAGCAAATTTTTCAATCATTTGTGTATGAGAGGTTTTGGTAGTATCACCAGTAGCTCGACTAGATACATGAACAATTGGTTCCAATTTATCATGAGTATTTTTCTTATACGGTACAATGTCATATGCGGATGAACTTTTAGTTGGTGCAAGTGGGTAAAGGAATATAGTCCCAGTGTGAATTTGCACTAGCCCTGAAAAAGCATTGCCTGATCTTGAGTTTTTCAGGTAATTGCAAGCCTCTCTACTAAGTGTGAACTTTTCAGGTTCAACAAAACTCTGTGTCATTTCGCCGATGACGCCAGTGCGAACCTCATCACTCAATCGTCCGTTAACCATTCCAGTTGTAGGACGAGGATCTATATATGTTTTAATTATATCATTAGATAAAGTAGTACCTCTAAACTTCTCGAGATTACTTTGTCCCTCATTCAGGTCAGAAAAGGAATTTGTTCTCTTAATTAACGCTTCTGGCATGTTTTTGTTGGTATTACCGATACGAGTAATAGACTCTGAAAACTGTGAAGGAGTAGCATTCGCATTGTCAGCATAAGTCCTTCTGTGTAATACAGGAGATATCATTAAGTTATATGGCATATAAGACAATCCTATTTAATAAACAAAATTAAAAGATACGAAATTATATTATAAAGTCAATGGTGGTTTTTAATCGTAAAGAATAGCTAGTGGATTTCGTTATACATATCCCATTTTGTAAATATATTCTAATTATTTTAGAAAATAATTAGATGGTATATTAGATATACTTGCTTAAATTTAATCGGGCTTTCGCTTTCAATAGCAGGCTCCCTAATAATAAACATGGCAATATCTAGTTATCAGTGTAAATTACGCGACTATTTAATCGAGCCAACGTTGAGTATGATATTTTTTAATACTGATTTCAGTAGTGACACCTACTCTAGCACTTGTAGTTGTAAAGCACTTTCAGGTCGCCAAGGAACTTATCAAAGATATACGAAATAATTCCAGTGGCGATGTTAAAGTTTGTGCCATGTCGAAACAATAAAATGATAAAACTACCATATATTTTTCATGCTACATACCTAGATAAGTATATAAGCCATTAACTGGATTTAGATAGCAAAACATCAATAAAAACACATTAGATTCAACTAAGAAAACACATATGTACAACATAAACCGTCCCAAACTCGGAGAGATGATCAATGACCAACGAATTTAAACGGAATCACTTCGCTCTAAGAATCATCTTATGATGCATTTAGGGGTGACTCCACACCGGTGAGATACACCAACTTTAGGTGGTATACTATAAGAACGTGGAGTTTCCGTGAATCGTTCAGCCACAAACCTGAAACACTCGTATTGTTCTTCTTGCTCCACGATAGCGCTACTCAAGAAAGAGAGTCGGTTACGACAAGATATTGAATAAAGGTCAGCAACATTTACGGATGAGACAAAGGTTTTAGCACGGGAGCAATCCGCGCCTTTATGAATTGTTTTAAATATATTAAGTTTCAAAAAGAAATAAAAATTAATATAGTTAAACTTCTCTCGCTATTATTATTCCAACAACCTGTTTTTTGATCGCATTGTGAAAGAATCACTCAGAATTTTCTAATTAATAATCTTACAAACTTAAGAAATAGCGCACAGGCTATGCTCTATAATTTTTCTTAATATTAGATTTTTGACTCTAATATTGTTATCAAAAAACGTCTTAAAGACAAAATCAAAGTGCGCTCAAAGCATTAACTTACATAGATCTTTTCTTATCACCAAATTAATATTTTTTCTTTTTTATAAAAATATTAGTATTTTTTTAGGGGGACGTTATAATATTAAATGCTATAACACGCATTAAACGCGAACTACATGCATTTGTGGATTTCAAGAAAGAATACTTATAGAACTTTTAAGTTAAATGCAAAATCAAAGGATAGTACTTACAAACAAAATGGAGAAAGACTATGACTTCATCCTTTCAAGTTAGACATTTCATTCTAAATAAAGAGTCATGCTCAATAACGAATAAAAAAAACAACCAAAATAGAAGAATAGGAACTCATGATTTTCTAGTTTTGTTAGAGTTGTGTAAGAATGCAGGGAGTATCGTTACTAAAGAGCAACTCCTTGATAAAGCGTGGCAGGGCAAGGTTGTTGCTGATAGCTCAATTACACAATCAATCAGTAATATTCGAACATTGATTGATGATAATGGTAAAGAACAAAAATGGTTAAAAACAATCTCGAAGATTGGCTACATACTTGAAAGTGAAATAGTAAAAACACCTGACGATGCTAGCAAACAAAGCTCAATTGACAAGAACTCAGATTTTTCTATGTTGACAATAGTTATGATGATTTTTTCTCTAACTATTGTCCCTGTATTATCTATAAAGCTATATCATGACTCCAATGTAAGAACGAAAGAAATAATGCTAACATTAAACAATGAAGAATCAAAATGTACTGATATCACAGATACGTTTAATTTACTTAAACAACAACAAAACACAATCGACTCAGTTCAAAAAGATACGATTTCATCAACCATTTTCCCTAAAAAATGAATTAAAATTCGATATATAGCATTTAAGGCCATTAATTATCCAATTTCATTATTGCACAACTTACGATCCTATATGAACCATACAACTATGCTAGACATGGAAGATTCTGTGGACAATATCTATTTCTCAAAATAGTTTGGGTATGAACACTAATTCAAATGCGTCATCCTACACATAAATGTGTAAGAAAAATCTCATTAATTAATAATTTACCATATTCATAAAGATCTCCCCCATCCTTGGTAAGGAGAATTTTATCTAAGATAACATTAACACCTAGGGATTTATTAAGTGTAAACCCTATGTTAAGAGAGCAATTTATACTTATTAGTAAGGTTTTTAATAATGACAGGAATTTTAAACAACATAACTTCAAGTTCTAGCGTACTAAATACGAACCGAACTTCACATTCCTCAATGAATGTAGAACTATCGACACAGAGTATTTTGGCTAATGCTATGGAGGAATTAGGAAGCATGGTATCTGAACGCCGGCAACGTACAAAAAGCGACAAAAATTCGTCAGTAATATCGGATAATCAGTGTGTTGATTGGCTGTACAAAGTACAAAAATATTTAGTGCAAGTGCCTGACCTTGAAAATCAAAATAAATTGCTCTCTTTTGTCTCTGCTAATCTTGGGAGAGCGAACACTGAATATGAGTTTATTGAAAGCTTAAAAGGCTTTAGTGCTGACCCAGGATTGCAATACCTTGCTGGAAAAGTACTTGCGGAATCGAGTGACTTGACGGATAAGCAACAATTTGAGCAGGCCTTAAAGGCTTTTCGAGCACAAAACCATAAAGCCATCTCTATCGTACTGAACACAAGTTCTGTTTTCGCAAATCACCTTCCAGTAGAAAACCTTGCCCAAGCAAGGTTCGATTATCGCGTAATTTCAGATTATCAGAGCCATAGCAAGGTATGGAGAGAATTACAAAACATGGTAGAGCGATATGGTTCAGTTGACGATGCTATAAATGTACATCAAAAAGCACTTTCAGCAGATTACAATGCTCTAGAACCCAGTTGTGAGAAATCCATTCTTGGTTTAGTAATGCATAACCTTTCTCAATTAAAACAATTAACTACTGTTTACGATATGGTAAAAGACACCGCTTTATTACTACAACACCAGTTTTTCATCTCAATTGATAAAAATTTAATGATGGAAAAGCTTTTAACTTTTCCCGATAACCAAGTCGTTACCAAAAATCAACTGTCAAGTATTATGAATCGTTTAAAAATTTCGTCACCAGACGCGCAAGTTATCGCAATTCAAGAGTTGAGGAAAATTGCCATTGCTTTACCAGATGCGCTTTACCCAACTAATGATCACCGGCTTAGAGTGATATCTAGCCTTCAAGATGGTATCGATAGCGCAATTCAAAAGGAAGAGGAATGGTTGAATGAGCAATAATGACATAGAAGCACTTATAGGTTTTTTGGAATTACTTGATGCCCAATCTTCCTTAGAACATTCGCATATTCTTAACCAAGAATGCAACTGTATCAGAGTCTCACTCGCTAATGAAAACAATCACTTTCTCATAGCAACAGGAATAGAGTTGTTTTGGAATAGCACTTGGCTTTCTCTAGATCTGTATGTTGAAAATTTTAATTTGAAGTCGAACACTCACCAAAGCTTATTGGGTCCTTCTCCATACCACACTCAATGTGCTATAGACAAAAAAGGTTGCTTACATTTAATTTCAAAGTTAAAGCGTCACGAGGTCAGAAAAGAAGAGTTATATCAGAGATATATTTTCATGACAGATAGATTAAGGATGGTAATTGAAAATGAATAAGGTAACCAAATCATCCTCTTCGACTCTTGTTGGTAATAATGTCTCACCAGAGTTCATTCCTGTAACAAAAGTAAAAAAAATTAATAATGATCGTTTTGAGCAATCCATTGTTTCACCCACAGATAGTCTTTTTTTTATAAATAATAACAACTTAAATCACTCACCTTTACCACTAGAAGTTGGTGCATGGTATCGAACGCAACTGGGGTTAGAGGAAAAAGATGTTCAAGAGTCAGAGCTTGAATATTTAGGTAAATGGTTAAACGGACTTGATGATGAAAACAGTAAACAAGTGACTCAAGAAATTCAGCATCTATGGATGCTAAAACGAGAGTTAAGGTTAATGATTGATTCTGTAATAGGAGTATAGGTGTCTAGGGATAAAGAAATGCCGTCAGACCACTCTAACCTAGAGGTTACGTTAATGCGTGAAATACTTGCAGTATTACTAGAGCAAAAACAATGGAAAAAAAGTCGTGTTATTGCGGATTGGTTAGTGTTAAGAGGCGATGTAGCAGCGTCGATTGTGAAAGTTGAAGTTATGCTAAGAATGCACGATAACTTGGCAGCATTAGAGTCATTGGTAATATTGCCTATTTCTGTACGAAAGGTGGTGCGAGTGCGTCAACTTGAAGCAAGAATCATTCATGAATTCGGGTATCAAGAATTAGCAAAACAAGTTTATCTTTCTAGTTTAAACCCTCACTATTTCAATGGACTATGACAGAGAGTATGGGAATAAAAGGCTTATTACAACGTGTAGTGCAAAGACATGATTTAGTGCTAGCGGTTCTGCTTATTGCAGTTGTTTTTATGATGATACTGCCACTACCGACTTGGCTAGTTGACGTGTTGATTGCTACCAACCTAACATTTGCGGTCGTTTTATTAATGATGGCAATATATATACATACCCCATTGGAGTTCACAGCATTCCCCTCGTTATTATTGCTAACAACTTTATTTCGCTTATCACTTTCTATTACAACAACAAGATTAATTCTGCTTCAAGGAGACGCTGGAAAAATAGTTTACACTTTCGGTGAATTCGTTGTTGGAGGGAATCTCGTTGTTGGGGCAGTTATTTTTCTGATAATTACTATTGTTCAGTTTTTGGTTATTACTAAAGGTTCAGAAAGGGTAGCAGAAGTTTCAGCACGCTTTAGTCTAGACGCAATGCCAGGAAAACAAATGAGCATTGATGGTGATATGAGAGCTGGGACCATTGATGTAAAAGAAGCTCAGGCTCGGAGAGAGCAAGTTGAGAAAGAGTCTCAACTTTATGGGGCAATGGATGGGGCAATGAAGTTTGTCAAAGGAGATGCGATAGCAGGCTTAATCATCATTGTGGTAAATTTGATCGGTGGTATTACGATCGGTATGACACAACACAACCTTTCTGCAGGAGATGCAGTCTCTTTGTATGCACTGCTTACTATTGGGGATGGGTTAATTTCACAAATTCCTGCGTTGTTGATTGCTATTACATCGGGAATGATTGTGACACGTGTATCGACCAAAGAGAGTGCGGATTTAGGTAAAGATATTCAAATACAGGTAAAGCAACAACCTAACGCGCTCATGGTAGCTGGAATTATATTATTACTTTTTGCTACCTTGCCAGGCTTCCCTACATTTGTTTTTCTTGGCCTTTCTTTAACCCTTTTTGGGATAGCATATCATCTAACAGTGAAAAATAAGGAATCTAAAGCAAGCAACAATGTTTCTCTAAGCTCAGGAAATGAAAGCGATGGGTCATACAATACGAACCAAAACGGCTTTGCTCCAACACAACCCTTGTCATTGTCAATTACGGAAGTGGCTGAAAAAGGAATAACCGTCGACTGCCTAATACAGCTTTTGACTGAACTTCGTCAAAAACTCACATCTGACTTAGGTGTCCCTTATCCTACTATCCATTTGTACAGTAAAGCAGTAGCGGATGAAACTACGCTACCTTACCAACTTCTTGTACACGAAGTTCCTGTGGTAACAGGAAGTCTATTAAAAAATGGGGTGCTTGTGCGAGGGGATGAACAACAACTTAATATATTAGAATTATCATTTGAAACTTCTTCTTTTAGAAACTCAAACTTATTTTGGGTCAAGGATACAGATATAAAGGAAATGGAAAGTTTGGGTATTGAAGTTGTTAACCCACTTGATGCTTTAATGAACGATATAGAAAAACACTTGCTCCAGTATGCTTCAAATTTTATCGGCGTACAGGAGACTAGATCTCTACTTGACCACATTGAACCAGAATTCGAAGAACTGGTTAGAGAAGTGCAAAGACAGTTACCGCTATTTAAACTAACCGAAATTTTACAAAGGCTTGTAGCAGAGCAAATTCCGATCCGAAATTTAAGAGGAATACTCGAAGCAGTGATTGAGTGGGCACAAAAAGAAAAATCGACTGTCCAACTTACTGAGTATGTACGAATGACATTAAGCCATTTTATAAGCCATAAATACAGCAACGAGAATAATACTATAATAGCGTTTATGTTGACACCAGAGGCAGAGGAAGTTATTCGCTCCTCTATACGTCAAACTTCTTCTGGCAATTACTTAGCAATGGACCCAAGTCAGTCAGAGTCTTTTTTAAACAACCTTATAGAAACTATTGGTGACCTTGATAATAGACCGCATTTACCAGTTATAATTACTGCAATGGATATCAGACGTTATGTAAAAAAACTGATAGAACCTAAGATGCCAGAATTGTCTGTACTTTCTTTTCAAGAATTGAGTGATCATGTAAACGTTCACCCGTTAGATCAAATTGATATTTAGGTGGTGAGATAAATATCTGAGATTTTGCTCGTGAAGCTACGAATTAAATTAAGGTCGAAACTTCGAAAAATATCGATCTATAAAAATAATGAAAATACTTGATTAAGCTAACCGACAGCTATGTTAACCCAAAAAAATATTGATTTTGGCTCTAGGCTTTAATGGTCGGGTATCTTTGCGCGGTTACCTCTGGTGCTGAGACCTGGGCTGACAATTGATCTTGATCCTCGTTCACTTAGATTGGATTCAAACAATTACAATAATTCTCTTTTGATTAGGTTATTTGAATATTTGGTCGGCCGTCAATAACGATTAAATTCATAAAATTTTTTCTTCCCAGGAAAAAGTTCGTTTTGCCTAATAATGGTCAACTATGCGAAGTGGTTCTCCTACTTCTTAGATATCTCTACGTAAACAGCTATTGGTTTCGATGAGAAACTGCCGAGCAAGTTTCACCCCAATTTGGGGGTTATCGCAGCCAGCAGCTGAAGGTTTGAGCATGTTTCCACAGAACCTTTTCCTAAACTGTCTCATTTTTCGAACAGAAGTTAGTGACTCACGGAACAAACTCTTTTGTTTTGTGTCGGCGAGGCTTGCGATGGAAATACTGAACCGATGAAAGAGAGTGACGGCGTAACATCACTACCTTGAACGAGGTGAGATTGTTGAACAAGCCACTAATCGCAGGATTATCAAATTTACTACTGTCCTAGAGCATCGTGGACGCCAACAAAGAGCGCGGTTTTGGGCTCGTAGCGGATGGATGAAACATACATTAAGGTCAGGTTCAACTATTATCAAGCCGTTCATAAATTATGGTGATGTCGTTGATTATTACCTCAGTCCCAACCGTAATAAATCGGTGGCTAAAGCTTTTCTCAATTGAGCGATCTCGGCAGATCTGCCTGAGAAAACGGCAGCCGCTATCGATGCAATACTCAGGCTTACAGGTTTCTTCAATCTATTTCTGATAGAGGTAATGGACGTCCCTGAACATTATTGTTGAACAAAGCCCCCGGAGGGTGAAGTTGGAAACTCGTAAAGCTTTGGGCTAGAAATCTATAGATGGATCTGAGACTAGTTTACACAGGCGAGAGCTGTGGAGGATGCTCAAATGTGGTTAGGTAAATGTGGCAAGAAAGACTGCGTACGAACAATTTTATGCACTCGCAGGAAACTGTATCTGGAAAGATGGGGCTGCCACGATTTGATTTTGACGACTATTTGCGACAGACCCCCTTTATCGTCACTTCTTGATTAAGTTCCATCAATTTAAGCAACAAAGCCTTTCTGACTATGAACCAATTAATACCTACAATTGACTTCTGCTTTTTCATCCTTACTCAAGTTTCTAATGACCAGACGTTGATAATAAAAAGCTTGATTCGAGGTTAGATTACCGCGTTCACCAGGTTGAAATGTTTTACTTTTAACTACTCTCCAATATCTTCCAAAGGGAGGCATCCATTGAAAGTGGCCTTATTTCCAATGTTGTCTATGTACTTACCTGTATGTGTTTCGGGAATAATCGGAGTATCAACGCGCCAAGCTTGAACTGCCCCGTCAGGTTGAATAGTTGCTGCATTGGCTAGATATGGCACACTAAACAATTTAGCCTCTAATATCAAAACCTTCTATTTAGGTAAACGTGAAACTCAAATCTACACACTGCTTCTATTGTGCACGTTCGAACCAAGATTCAGATTGCAAGATATAAAACAAGATATCGATTACCTTTACACTACAAAATAGTTAATATTCATATTAAACAGGCTTAAATCTACGATCTTTGCAAGACTTTAGGCAGAACTATCGTAACCATTGATGCTACGGCTAACAGCGATAATTGATGATAGTGAACACCACGTATTGATAGGTATTTGATTCATATTATACAACCTAACAGGCTGAAAATAATGACTATCACCTCAAAAAATGCACTTGTTATTATTTAAATAATCGCATTAATTTCAATTATCATCTAAAGTTTGTAACCATTTAATAATTTCGGCCATAGCTGCAAAATGGTCTTTTGGTATGGGTTGATATAATTCTGCATCGCTATATAACCCCCTAGCTAACATTATATTATCTATAATCGGAAGTTTCTCGTCTTCGGCAAGTCTTTTAATTTCCCTTGCTTTATAGCCTTTATATTTAAAAGAAATAACAGGAATCGGCGCACTATTCCTTTCATAATAAACACCTACAACTAGATGAGTAGGGTTAGCAATAACTACGGAGGTTTTATCTAATTGAGTCAGCATACTTCCCGATTGAATATCTTTATAAAATTTCTTTCTCTCTTGTTTAATCTCGGGGCTACCTTCGTTATCTTTGTACTCTCGCTTAACCTCATCCTTACTCATTTTTAACTCTTTTTCGTGATTATACCGCTGAAACAACAAATCTAATACGGATATTACAAAAAGAGGAATTGTTAAAAATAGAGATAAGAGCACTATAAGCCTACTTGAAACTGGAAGTATTGCATCAACAGAAACGTAAGGAAGTTTAACAATATCAGAAATTTGACTAATTATGATTAATATTAAAACTACGCTAAAGGTTAGTATTTTTAATGTAGAAAGGATAAAGTCAACAAAGTTTTTTTTAGAAAAAATGTTTTTTGCGCCGGATATTGGGTTTAATTTTTTAAAGTCTGGATTAATAGCATCAGGGGAAAATAAAGGACCAAATTGAAAAATATTAGAAAAAATTGCAACAAAAAAAACCAAAATAAGAAATGGAGATAATATTTCCATCATAATAACAAAAGACTCTACAATCGCACTTTCTACAGCTTTTTCAAATGGAGTAAAAAGTAACTGAGGAGGAACTGAAAGTAAACTCTCCATTTTTTTTCCGACCCTTTCACCGTCAATAACGACCCAGAATAAAGCTGTAAGCATAAGAGCAAGTGAGACCACTTCTTTACTTCTAGCTACCTGCCCTTTTTTACGAGCATCTTTCACTTTCTTTAGTGTTGGCTTTTCTGTTTTCTCTTCCACTTTAAATTCACCCTATAAATCGATGTAGCCAATCTGTAAATTCAATAAATACCAACATTTCTCCAATAAATATCTTAAATGACAAGTTGATATATAGTAAAAGTATTAAAATAGCGATCCCACTTTTAATTGGCATTGCTAGAATAAAAACATTCATCTGAGGTACAAAACGATTCATTAAGCCAAGGCCAAACTCTGCTAGAAACATAATAATTATTGCCGGAGCGGCTAAACGCAATGCTATTTCAAGAATATACTCTAACAACTGGTATAAATTAATTATAGAAATATCGGGTAAATAAATTGAAACTTGAACTATTGGCCATAGTAAGAAAGAATGATACATTGCGCCAAGCCAAATTAGGAAAAAACCAAAGGAGAAAAATATAGTAATGCTCACTTGATTAAAAAGAACACCTAATGGAGAGGTTTGCTCACTAGAAAAAGGATTATAATCTATAGCCATAGCAGCTCCACGTTGGTTATCAATAAGGCACCCCATACTTTCCATTGCTTGAAAGGGAATAGCTGTAATGAATCCTATTAATAAACCAATAAATATTTCCTTTAAAATTATCGCAATCAAGATAAAACCAGAATTTATTTCATCATATACATTAATTACATAGGGTAATAATGGAAGAGCGAGGCACGCTGCGAGAGAGTTACGTATTGTAGTTCCACCAAGAAGTTTTTTTGAAAAAACGGGAATTAACAACATAGCTCCTATTAATCGAGGAATACACAAGCTAAAAATAATCAAAATGTCATTAAATCCTATCATTTATTACTATAAAACCTCTTTTACTGACTCGAATGCAAGTAAGCTAAAGCTGTATATTTGACTACCAAACCAGTGTCCCGTAATAAACATGGTTACTATGACTGCAATAAGCTTAACAACAAAGGCTAGGGTTTGTTCTTGAACCTGAGTTAAAGCTTGTATGAGAGATATAATCGTCCCAACAACAGCAGCGACTAAAATAGTTGGCAAAGACAATAATAAAGTCAAATACATTGCCTGAGCTGTCATAGAAATTATTTGAGAGTCTTCCATTTAACTAATGCTCATTTGGTAAATAACTCATTACAACACCATGCGTAAGCAGTGTCCATCCATCAAGTAGAACAAATATTAAAATCTTAAATGGTAAAGATATAGTCATTGGTGAAACCATCATCATCCCCATTGCTAACAATATATTCGAAACAATAAGGTCAATAACAATAAACGGCAGATAGATAAGAAAGCCCGCTTCAAATGCAGAAGTTAGCTCACTCACGGTATAGGCTGGTATTAGGATAAGGAAACTTTCGCTACTTATTACATCTCGTTGCTCTTTAGGCCAAAGCATTCCTGCTGTATCAGTAAAGAACTCTACTTCTTTATCACTGACTTTATTTAATAAAAATTGACGGTAAGGCTCTAAAGTTGTTGTAATTCCTTCAATAATCTCACTATTGTTACCCCAATCAACCTCAGATGCTAGCTGATAACATTGATGAAAGGTTGGGGCCATTATAAAAATAGTCAAAATGATAGCTAACCCATGCAATGCCATATTAGGAGGAACTTGTTGAACACCTAATGCATTTCTAACTAGCGCAAAAATAACAGCCAACTTTATGAAAGAGGTTGCCATGATCGCAATAAAAGGAATGAGTCCAACCAATGCCAACCCACCAACAAGTGTAAATACATCAGGTGTATTAATCAATTAACATTTCTCCGTTTACTAAATATTTCCAATCTGTTATCAATACAGACACATTATCTCTAATAAGAATAACCTCTCCTTGCCCACAAAATTGGAATAAGTTTTCTGAACAAGAAACTAGAATGTTGACCTTACTGCCTTCTAACTGATGATTTAGGGCTTCATCATTAACTCCATCTTCAATCAAAGATTTAAACGAATCCTCAGATAGCGAAACCGTCAATATTTCAAAAACTATCAATAGGTAATCTTCTTTAATATCTGGGACATCGATATTATATTTTCCTTGAAATTGTCCAGTACCTGAACGTGCCAATAAAGTTATCGACGTCGGAATACAAGGCTTGGTGCAATCTATTAACGCAACATTAGGATAGAAAAAATCACCATGTAAGAGAACGGCACCTTCATGTATTGACATAAAATCTTTAATGGAAACCAATTGCATGCCACTAATAAACTTAATTTTTATTGGCGGTTTAGGATAATTCATTATTGGTTTCTCTGGCCATTTTTTCAATAAAACCGGTAAAAAAGGCAAGCAATCAAAACTATCAACATTAAATAACCAGCTAACATATTTTTCTTCTTTATTTTCATTAAGAATTATTTTCGCCGTTAACTGCGATTCAAATTCGCATTCTTGTTGTAATTTAGCATCTACAACATCAGGAAGGCTCAAACCTAATAAACTAAACCATTGCTCGCATATCGGTTGAATAATTAATAGTCTAATGTTTTTTTGTAAAGCATTAAAAACATATGGAGAAATAACTGTAGATAGAGAACTTAATACTTGCTGAGCACAACAATGCAATTGAGTTTTTTTACCTTGCCATAAGATGTCTATAACCATGTCTGCTTTTATGGAAGCTATTGTTAGCTGCCAAGTTACAGAATGCATGTCAAACTCTTCTTGATATTTAACATGCAATGGCATTGCTGATGTTGTTCCCAATATTGTCATATCTTTAGCCCTTATATTGCTTTAAGAACTGAAGTTCAGCATCACTATCTATTATATTAATATCAACCGACCGTAAACTTTCTTTACGTTTTAGTCCCGCGATATTTTGCTTCATTCGGTTAGTAAAGTCGATGTCGGGGCTAGAAATTGAAATCATAATTTTTCCATAGTTTAAAGTCGAGATAATAGTAATTGGAGCATCACTTGAATGACTCTTAACACAGAGGGTTTCACTACTCTCGTTGAGCCAAAGCTTGTTTACCCAATTTCTTACAATGTCAACGGCAGTCGAACTTTTCTTATGTTCATTGTCGTTATGATTTCGTATTGAATTTAATAATGTAGAGCGGAATACAATTACCTCTGATTGTTGGTGAAAAGAACCTCCCCCCTCACCTAGAGCTATATTATGAGTCAACATTGTAGTAAACAATTCTTGATCATATACATCGATTTCAGAGATATCGTTAAAATCACGTTTATCCAAATCCCGATAACAACACTCCAATTTTTTAAAATCTTGATTTATTTTCGTCATATTTGTCATCGGTTTCTGAGCTAGTATTACTGTCATTTTTTTTTCTTACCTCTATGCATTTCTGAAGCTTACTTAAAGATAACTGATAGAATAGTTCTGCCTCTTCCCATTGTGAAAGACAATCAGCCGATTTTTTTTTTAGTTCTGAAAGTATATGATCCGAAGCCAAAATTTTCGATCTAACAATCGTTATCTTTTGTTGCCATCGATTGAGCTCTAAGGTCGTAATAGACACTGCTTGATCAAATGGAGAGTTCATGATTTTATAATGAATATTATTTAAGTCTTCATGAACTTTCTTTTGTTGATTAAGTTCATTTACACTTTTTTGATAAGCAGATTTACGAATAGTCAATTTTTTTCTTGCATCATTTACCCGTTTTTCCTTAATCTCTTCAAGTTTTTTCCAATTCATCAGTTAATACCTATTTCTTCTAACTGTTCTTTTGAATCGGAAAATGAAGATGACTCATTTATACCTTGCTGAAGCAAGGAATTAATAAAAGGTCGTTTTGTTATCGCAGTATCTAAGTTTTTGTCGGACCCAACTTGGTACTCCCCTAACTTAATAAGAAGTTCATTTGTCTCATAAGCAGCCATCCAAGATCTTATTTGATTCGCAGCCATAAGGTGATGATCGGATGTGATTTGACTCATTACTCTGCTGGTACTTCGTAACACATCTATTGCTGGATAATGAGCAGATGCAGCAAGCTCTTTAGAAAGAACAATATGGCCATCAAGGATAGAGCGCACTTCGTCACTCACTGGCTCATTCATGTCATCTCCTTCAACCAATACAGTATATAATGCACTAATTGCTCCAGTCTCTGTAAGCCCTGGACGTTCAAGCAAAAGTGGTAGCTGTTCAAAAACAGAAGGCGGATAGCCACGTCTTGTCGGAGGTTCTCCGGCAGCTAACCCTATTTCACGTAGAGCTCTGGCGTAGCGGGTAATGGAATCAATCATTAATAAAACATTATGTCCAACTTCACGGAAATACTCTGCAATCGTAGTAGCTATGTTTGCGGCTCTTGCTCTTTCCATTGATGGCCTGTCTGAAGTTGCAATGACTAATACCGACTTTTGCCTAGTCACTTCATCCATATGAACTTCGATAAACTCGCGAACCTCACGCCCACGTTCACCAACAAGCGCCAATACAATGACATCAGCCTCTGTATTGGAAATAATCATAGAAAGGAGCGTGCTTTTTCCTCCGCCAGCTGCTGCAAAAATTCCCATTCTTTGGCCTATGCCCATTGTCAGCATAGTGTCAATCGCCCTTACACCTAAAGAAAGAGGGGTATTGATTGGTGGTCTCGTCATAGGATCGGGAGCTTGCTGAAAAACTGAACGTACTAATTCCTTATTTCTTTTTGATCGAACGTCGATAGAAAGATCGTTACCAGATATAGAAGTAATGGGGCGCCCTAAGCCATCTAACACTGTACCTAATAAGTGTGCCCCAACTTTTATTTCATGCTGTCTTTGTGTATTTACTACACGAGTGAAGTTTGATAGCCCTCTAGAGTCACCCAACGGTACTAATAGAGTATAAGGGGATTGGATAGCTATAACTTCTGCATAAAGATCAGGTTGCTCGGGCGTCCTTAGTAAACACATATTCCCTATTGAAGCATTAGGCATCTGAGCTTTAATTATATTACTTGTGATAGCTACAACTTTTCCTGCTTCTTGCAACTCAACTTCAAAAGAAAATTTCCTCTCAAGCTCGTCTAACCGAGGAGTAAAATCGAGTTCAACTAGGTATAATTCCGTTTCTTCAGACATAGTATCTTACACTAGATTAAGTTTAATTTACTGTAACATTACCTCGCAAAAAAAATTAAAAATAATCTAAAAAAATTTAAAATACTCAATTCACCATTTATTTGTGATTTTTTTAAGAAATTGTGAACTGTTTCTTTATGGTAGAGTACAAACACATTGCTTAAGAAATTATGATAGTTAAGTTGATTAATTGGTTATCTAGGGAAGAAAAATCACCTATTTATAAGTACAATGAAACACTTTGGATAATGGTAATAGAGAAGTCTGTTATTCAATTTAATATTGAACTTAATAATTGTTATATTTGTTTCTACGTAGAAGATAATGAAAACTGTGACCAAGTGGGAGCTCATTTCCTCGAATCTATGGTTGCAATAGCTTTTGATACATCAATAGAGCTAGTTTTTGATAAAGATGATAATAGTTACTCTTTATTATTGGATATGTCACCATTCATTGAATCAACTGACATATTTATTAAAGCAATAGATGACTTGTTATGGGCGCATCGCCTCATTTCGCCTCTTAATGCTAGAAGACTAGGAGTGCGAATATCTCCAGTAGATTATAAGCATGGGGTTATATTAATATGAGATATTCGAGAATATGGAAGTATTTGACATGGCTTTGTTTCACTATAAGTTTTGTCTCTAACACAAACGCTAGCGAAAAGTCATTGGATAACAAATATAGCTATAGAGCACAAAATAAACCGCTTTTTGACGTACTAAATGCTTTCTCTGCACACTATAAGATTCTTGGTGTTGTTAGTGATTGCCTAAAAGAACCTTTCAACGGTAACTTGAGTTCTAACAACGGTGAGGATTTTTTGAATAAACTATCTTCAGCCTACAACTTTATTTGGTTTAAGATAGACTCTGTCATTTACTTCAACTGTCTCAATGAGATTCAGACGAAGACCATTAGCCTTGAAGCAGCCTCTTCCGTTAAATTCCAAGAAAAAATGGATCAAATTGGGCTGAGTTTGGATCGATTTGGATTGAGCATACTCCCTGATACTAACATGTTACTAGTTTCAGGCCCTCCTAAATATTTGGATATAATTCTTAATGCAGCAAAAGAATTTGATAAACATATAAAAAATAAAACTGACACACAAATGAAACCTTATGTGATCAAGCTGAAGCATATCAATGTTCAAGATAAAGAACTAAATAATGGTTCAACAGAGTTAGGAATTGTTAGTCAATTAAAGAATCTTTTAGGTTATAACAAAGATGATTATTTAGGAAATATGGTTCCAGTTCCAACATCAAATAAGCTATTAATTTATGATACAGAGCTCTCTATAAAAAATATTATACAATTGGTAGAGCACTTGGATAAACCTCGATATCAAATTGAAATATCAGTATCGATAATAGATATCGCTGAAAACGCTTTGGAAAACTTAGGTGTAGACTGGAGTTCTGCAGGGCAACATGGAAGCATTGAAACAAACTCTCTTGAAGGTATCATCAAAGGCCTATGGCAAACTGGTACAACAACACTATCAAGTAACAGTGTTAACTACTTTCAATTTGCTCTTACAGCTCTTGAACAACAACATAAAGCAAAAACTCTTGCTAGGCCTACCATACTTGCACAAGAAAACACACGTTCTTTAATTAGCAACAAAGAAGAGTTTTACGCTAAGGTCGAAGCAAAAGAAGATGCCCAATTAGTTACTTTATCGGCAGGTACAGAGCTTGTAGTCATACCTCGTGTTATATCTTTTTCATCGGGTTTAGCCATCAATCTAGATATCAACATCACAGATGGCATACGCAAAAATGAGACGATATCTGACCTGCCGGTGATAACACAAGGTAGAATTATCACTCAAGCAACAGTTAAGGAAGATCAGAGTTTACTTATAGGTGGTTTTTATACTAAAAGTTACTCCTCACGAGTTTCTAAAGTTCCAGTAATGGGCGATATACCCGTTCTTGGGAGTTTTTTTCAGTATAGTCATAATAATGACAAAAGAAATCTTCGTCTTTTTTTGATTAAGCCAAAATTATTAGAACCTTATCATTCAGATTCACAAAAAATATCAAAGCTTTCAAAGAAAAAATTGCCTCCTGAGCTAGATATTATTATCAATGCCGTCGGTAATGTGGAGCAATATTATGACATGGACAATTAAAATACTAACTGGCAGGCATTCCGGAGCTAAGTTTAATATCGAAGGATTACATACAACTTTAGGTTCATGTTCTAAAAGTTCCGATTGTGTAGTAACAGATACAGATGTGGCTGATAATGCAATAATGATTACAACCACTGAAAATTATATCATAGTGAAAGAACTAAATAATGAAAAATGGTATATAAATGGAAAAATTAAAAAAAGTCGCATTGTAAATCTAATGCCATTTGATGTCGTTCAAATCGGACCGATTTCATTCACGATCGGTCCAAAAGACAAAAATTGGCCACCGATAAGCTTGATATCTAAAAGTAGATTTAATATCTCATGGTCAGGACTAATAGTATCCGGCCTTCTAAGTATGGGTACCCTAAACGCATCATTATATTTTTCAAACACCACAACTTCTGTAGGTATAAAAGAAGAAAAACAATTTATTCAAACATCTTATAGTAATAAAGAAGCCACTAACACGTTCGACTTAGATGTACTCCAAGAAGGTAACTATCTAGTAGTAACTGGTTATATTGAGGACTTACCTTCTGCATATTTAGCACAGAATCACATAAAAAAAACAAGTTCACTCCCATTGATATGGAAAGTTTATCGACTTGATAAACTGAAATCATCAATAATTACCTTCTTAAATGAGCATAACCTAAAAAAATATCTTGTGGACGTAGATAAAGACGGAACTATTTATATAAAAGGAGTGGTTTCGAATCAATCAGTAATCTCAGAACTTATCCCTTTAATGAAAAAAGACATACCCGGCATTAATAAGATAGTAATTGATACTATCAGCATTGATAAACTTGTAACGTGGTTAAACAATAAGATCAAAGAGACAGGCGTTATCAACGTTTCAGCATCTTATAATAACAAGAATATTTTAATTAGCGGTAAAACAACAGAAAATAAAATTCAACACGTCTTGAAAATCATTGAAGATGCATATCAAAAATTTGGTACACAAATTTCCATAACTTATCAACCGTTCATTGACCCTGAAGGTCTTATACCTTCCTTTCAAGTAATTAGCACTAGTCATACACCTTATGTGGAGCTTACTAACGGACAAAAGTATCTAGAAAATTCTGTAATCGGTGATGGTTTCATTATCAACACTATAACTGATGATGGTATTTCTCTTAGCAAAAATGGACAAAAACTATGGATCGCTCCCGGAGGCTAAATGCTTACAGATGAGTCACAGCTAAAATATTGTAAATCTGTATTAGATGACAAGCTATCAGCAATCAACTCAGAGATGTCAAAATTAATTTCTCCTGCTGAATTTGAGAAATTGAAGATTTGGAAAAACGCACTTGAATGCGCCACGAACTATCTAACTAACAATGAGGAAATACGAGATGGACTTCAACACAATAAACAAATCAATTGGGGCTTCCATGCAATCAAAGAATACTCAGATCGAAGAGTTCTCTCAAACCATGGACCCCAACAACGTCCAGGATTTAGTGAAGTTCCAACAATTAATGAGCGAATGGTCAGCACTCAGTTCCCTTCAAAGCTCGACAGTGAAAACAGTACGAGATGCTATTCAAGGAGTTATCCAGAAAATGTAGAAAAATATCTCGCAAATATAGCATTGAATTTAGCAGAAAAAGGAAAACATAATGACGTCATTTGCATACTCAAGCCACTATACTTAGTAACTTGTCAAGATATAAAGCCTAATAAACATAAGGAAATAGCACAGTCCATTTATGCTATTTCTCTTTGCCGCCAAGGTAATTTTATCGAAGCAAAACAGATTACCAAAACTAATTCTTCGCAATTTGGTCAGTTGATACATGGCTTCATTATATTACTTGAAAACCCCAAAAAGTCTGATGAAAATCAGTTCATTCATTTAGTTAGCAAGTTAAAAATAACATAGGAAAATAAGTATGATAAATGAAACATCCTTTATTGAGAAAAGCTATTCACTTCCTTCTCAACCAGTATCAAATATTAGCTTAGCCGCTCTATTTGAACAACATCTACAAGCTTCAACACAACCTATGGGGGAAGCTATATTAGAGCAAGTTCAGAATATAAGGGGAAACATTAATCACCAGTCTGCTGATATACAAAACCGTATGGACTTGGCCTCTGAGATGACATTACCAGAACTAATGAAAATACAAACAGATCTATCTCGTTTGGTGCTAATGGAAGAGATATTGGCAAAGACAGTGAGCAAATCAACTCAAAGCTTAGATACTCTGCTCAAAAGTCAATAATCCTCGGGTCCATACAATGATCTATTCCGATAAAGAAAAACGTAACATAGTATTTTCAAAAATTGCTATGGTATGTATTACGACTCTTCTAGTCATTGGTTGTAAAGAAGAAATGTATTCTAACCTTTCTGAAACCGAAGCGAATCAAATGCTCACTATATTACTCAACAATAATATACATGCAGACAAAAAAATCATTAAGGGACAAGCTGTTACTCTCAGAGTCGAGCAAAGTCAGTTCGCTAATGCTGTTGAGTTATTAAAGCAAAGCGGCTACCCACGCCAACGCTTTGCAACGGTAGAACAACTTTTCCCTCAAGATGGATTAGTGGCGACACCTACACAAGAAAAAGCTCGATTTGAATATGCACTTTCTCAATCCCTTGCAGAAACATTAACTCAATTTGATGGCGTGATTTCAGCGCGCGTTCATTTGGTAATCCCGGAAAAAACAAGAGTTCGTACGAAACTAAACGCCTCGGCTGCAGTTTTTGTTAAGCACACTCAAAACGCTCACATATCTCAACTAACCCCTCAAATTAAAAGTTTAATACAAGGCAGTATCGAAGGCTTGAAATACGACAGTGTAAGGGTGGTACTTGTAGAAACAAGCAACCCTCCACCCAATGTACAAAAAGTAGACCAAAAGGAAGACTCATCTAGTTATATCGCATTATCAGCAATATTGAGTCTAATCACTCTTACTTCTATTTACCTGTTTATTTTGTTAAGAAAGCAAAAAAAGCTTTACAGAGAGGTAATCGAGAATGTTACCCAACAATGACATAATTAATCAGGTTACAAACCTCAACAACCATATTCATACAGTTCATTTAGAGGGGTTCTGTAGGGATTTAAAAGTTACTCGCCCAACATCTGTGAGCTCCTCTAAGCATATAGCGTTGTTCAACCAATGTTTGATTGAATATTTTGAACTCAATATTGGTAGTATTCAGGTATTAGAAACAGTTGCTCCTCCTTGGCCAATAACACATTTAGCATTACTACCTTGCGATGTATTAGATCGTGTCTTTACATTATGGTCAGCTTGCATATTCTCATCAGACTTAATCAAATACATAGGAAAAAATGAGATAAGCATCATAAAAAATTGCTTATCAGAAAATTATGAATGGTTAATTTTACCTAACGAATTTAAATATGAACATCCTAAAAATAATTTGATTGATATAAAAAATAAATTATTCGAAATAGATAACAAAACTCCTATTACATTAAACTCATTAATAAATGAATATTTCATAGATACTTTCATAATCGGCGTATACTCACTATCTGAAAATTGGCCTCATATATACAAAGATCTTATAAGGTTAAAAACACCTAAAAACATATCAACAATTAACGAAAAGATGATAAGAGATTCATATTTATTTCTGGAGCCTCGTATAACACAAACATTATTAATTTGCTTAGAAAAGGTATCTCCCAAATGGCACGAGAAATTTTCAGAGAATTAAGCGATCAAGAAATTAGCTTACTTATGCAAAAAAAGATTATCACTCTTGAAGAGTTTAAAAATTACATTAAACTTGAAAATTCAAAAATCAACAAAAATAATGAAGATCACCTAGAAATTAAAAATGCGAAAATAAATGCTGAGAAAATAATATCTGAAGCAATTAAAGAAAAAGAGTCTATTCTAGAAGAAGCATTATCAAGAAAAGTTATAAAAAGCCTTAATCTAGAAAATTCACAAAGGCTTTATTGGAAAAGAACATTGCATGAACTAGAAGAAAGGCTCGAGATGATCATCACTTGTGCCGTCAACGAGATATTAAAGACATACAATAATAAAGAATTGACCATTTCTTTAATTCGACAAGCTCTGAGATCATTTAAAAAAAAGCAAAATTTAGTTATACGCGTACCTATTATGTATAAATCGGATGTAGAAAAAGCCTTCCCCAACCTCATTATAGAAGAGGGGAAATTTCATGAAGATGTTGAAATAGAAGATGAAGAAAAAAAAGAGGTTCACATGATTTCTATCGATAGTTTACATTTAAAGTATTAACTATAGAAATTCAAACTTACGCCACATAAAGAACCTTATATTTTCAATAAAAAAAACATAAAAAAACGATTAAACAGTAGTTATTCTTCAAAATAACATGCTTAAATTAAAAGCCAACATTTGACTTTAACCAAACGATAGTAACTAGAGAGGTGAACATGCCTATCGATGCCGCATATATTAAACCTAATATTTCCCAAGATATATTAGATTCATCAAATATATTGATATCAAAAGCAAAGGATATTTTAAGTAATAGTGAGAATATATTGAGCTTAACACAAATTAATACTTCTCATGAAGAAGCTAAAAAATTTGTTTTAGAAAACATGTCACTACTTGACGACGACTTGAAGTGGCTAAGTTCTGAGGACTCAGAAGAGACATTACGAAAACAACCAATACGTCATACATTTGGCCGTGTATTAATTTAACTAAGGTTTATAAGAAGGAAAACATAATGAGCATGATTGATGGACTATTCCCAACTAACGTAAATACACCAACAGATATGTCTAGTGTTTCATTGGAAGCCGTCTACACAGCAGTAATGGTACAACGTAATATGCTATTGGATGGCCAAGTTCGCGATAATCTATCTCAGGTAGATTCTAATAATAAAAAAATGCAAGACATGCAGCAATACCTCGCTGAAGCCCGAACAGCAATGACTGGCTCTGTCGATATTGTAGATGAAGCTACATGGGAAGTAGAAGGGAGCACTATTAATTTAGATAACGGCTACTCAATCAATATAGAAGGTGATAGACAGGCTTGGACAATTACCGGCCCCGATGGTAATGAAACTCGTATCTGGGGAGACCCACATGTAGACGAAAATAACGATGGCTCAATCGATTGGGATTTCAAGGAAGACGTTAGCTTTGTACTAGGTGATGGCACAACTATTACCGTAGGTACTAAAGATATCGGAGCACGCAATACTGTTACAGATTCATTAACCATCACTAAAGGAAATCAAGCTATCGAAGTATCCGGTATTGCAAATAACTCCCCTAGTATTGGAGATGTCTCTTTACAAGGTATCGAACTCGATGCAGCTACTAATGACGGTCAGATCTTCTACATGGGCGATAACGCTAGTGAATGGAACACTGCTAGTGGTCAAGAGATCACAAGCAATCAAGCAATGAGTAATAACCAAACCATAAACGAAAAAGATGAAGACATTCCAACAATGAGTAATGACATGAAACAGTTCCTCGATGATAACGGTATAGCCTACCCAGACAGGACCAATAGTTCAGGAGCTTTCTCTGTTGAAGATTGGCAGAGCATTATCACTAATATGGAAGGATTTAACGACAGCTTATCTTCTGTTTCCCAATTAGAAATGGTTCAGCTTCAATCATTAATGGGCAAGCTTGAACAAGGTATTGAGTGGCAATCAAACGAAATCAGCAAATTCCAAGGTACCACAGGAACACTAACTCGGAATATGGCATAAGAGGTATTCAAGTGAATAAAAATCTAACCCCAGTAGAAGTATGCCGCAAAAACGCTCAATTAATTATTTTGTTTCGTCGCAAGTTTGAAAACATTTGTAATACGGTCCACAACTATCAACTCACTCAATTTGCTAAGACATTAGAGCCTAAGGTATCCCCTATTCAACAACGCGAATTGAAAGCATTGCGAAATAGCTTTGAACATGAGGATCAACCCTTGTTTCAAAATTCGGAAATAACTAATCGAGACAATCATTAAACAGAATCAACTCAACATTACTGAAGGAAAATAGCATGACTGAAATAGCAAACGTTTCATCAAGCACTTTTGATCAACTCAATAACGCACAAAACTTACCTTTAGGAGGATTAGTCATTATTGCTTTGACAGAGCGATCGAACCTGTTGGAATCAAAAGTGCGTGATCAACTAAATGCAGTTCAGAACAACAATGACAAATTGGCAGATTTGAATGAAATGATGGCACAGCTCCGCAATGATCTAACTGGAATTGGTACAGAGGCTGATGATACTGGAGCTATATCTCCCGAAGTAGAATCTTACCTCGCAGCCACGTTTAGCGACTTTGAAAAAAGTAAGGATGGTACATACCAAAGAGCAGATATGGAACTTCAACTGGAAAATTTAAAAGGCAAAGCTGACTCTCTTTCTTCTGTATCCCAACTTGACATGGTAAACCTGCAATCTGTTATGGGAAAGTACGAACAAAGTATTGAATGGTTATCCAACCTCATCAGCAAAATGGCAGGTACAACAGGGACTATCACTCGTAACATGGCATAAGCGAGATAAAGTATTCTACATGGAAAATCCAAAACAGAATGATGATATTTCAGAAGAAATCATGCAATTTTTTAATGGCGGCGGCACCTTAGCAGAGATATATGATCTTAGTCCGACGACTTTGGAAACACTCTATCAGGCAGGGTATCAATATTATAATGGCGGAAGTTACAAAGATGCTGAAAAGATCTTTCGTTTTTTGTGTACATTCGATCATTTTACAGTTAAGCATTTTTTTGCGCTCGGCTCATGCCTACAGATGCAGCGACAATATCAGACAGCAATAGACACATATAGTTACGCTAGTTTGATTGATAGCAATGACCCAAGGTTTCCCTATCATGCTGCGGAATGTCAACTTATGCTAGGGAGAAAAAAAGAAGCATCAAGTGGATTTTATGCCGCAAGTTTACATAAAGGAAAACATAGTCAGTTTGACAATTTATGTCTCGATGCCGCAATGCGGCATCGAAGGTTACAGGAATAAGTGTATGGAAATCTTAAATCTCACCCCACAACAAGCCTTGAACGGCTTGCTTGAACTCAGTACTAAAGAAGTAGAAAAAGAACTTATAAAGGGACAGCAAAATCAGCAGGATGTTATTGTTATTAACCAGATAGGTAGCAACAAAGTTGTTAACGCTCCTCCCGTACTGGATACGCCAAAAGAAGCTGTCGTCGATTTTGTCATTGCGTTAATGGAAGCACAAAGCAAAATGAATCAGCAACAACTGGAATTTTCAAAAAATGACATCGAAGCTGCCAGCCTGAAAAATGAAGCAGTTCATGCACAAAGAATCTCAGCACTCGAAGAAACCATCGAAAAAATGGAACAAGCAAACAAAGGTGGCTTGTTTGCAAAAATTTTTGGTTGGATCGCTGCTATTGCTGGTTTAATCGTAGGTGCAGTTGCTACTGTCGTATCTGGCGGAGCAGCAGCTCCTATCCTTGCTGCCGCAGCATTAACACTAACTCAACAAATTACTGCAGAGTGCGGCGTCTCCCTGACTGGAGAAATAGCCAAGCTTCTCGAACCTTTAGTCGGTGAGAAGGCTGCACAAATGATTGCAGATATCGCTTTTGCTGTGGCTATCATAGCTTTGTCATGCGGCTCTGGAATATCCTCCGCTATAAGCAACGCCTCTAAGACCGCACTAAATATGGTCAAGTCTTTGATGAATGCAGGTATTAATGCTGCCAAGTCATCAGCTAACTTAATAAAAGCAACGAGTAATATGATTGATGATGTGGCAGTAGCCGCGGCGAAAACCCTGATGAAGCAATCAAAAAACGTAACGACCACAACCACACATTCAACATCAAAAATCACCCAGACCGCAGATATAATCGGTCAAGGCGCAAAATTTACCTCTGGTGTGGCTCTAGTTGGACAAGGAACCAGCCAGATTATTAGTACAGAAGCTAAATATGATGCGGATCTCTATCGAGCGGATGCGAAAGAATTAGCAGGATTGCTCGCAAAAATGCAAGCAATTATGAATGAAAATACAGAACGTATTCAAGAAATACTCGATAGGCTTCAGAATAGCGCTTCAAATGTCATGGCCATCTTAAATAGCAATGTTCAATCTAATCAACTAATTAACAATAACATTCGAGCTTAAGGGTGCCCCATGGAAATACAACCAACAAAAACAAATCACCCCATTGTTGACACTCAACACGTTATACAGAGTGTTAGCAATGACAAAAGTAAGTCCGAAACTCACGCAGTCAAACTACATAATGCTCCCCTCCCTACTAGGGAGGATTTACAACCTCCAAAACTAGATTTGCCTCATACTCCGATGAGTAACGATGCTGTTCATGAACTCAATCATTTAATTGAAACTGAGAGTGTTGCCGTTGATTTAGGTCAACTAATGAAACTACTTCACCAGTTTGCTCTTACTCAATATGAGTTTTCTAAGGAAGCTCGTCATGCAGAGAGAGACGCTATACAAGCCTCCTTTGAAGGGCAAGCAGATAAAATCAGAGAGCAAGCTTCTAAAGAACGCTTGTCTGGATTGATGTCCGCTAGCTTTTCTTTGATTAGCGGTACATTAGAAGTGGCTGGTTCCATTAAAGGTTTCCACACACTTAAAGAGTCCAAGCAAATTGAAATGAAAGTAAACGACAGTCAAGATTCTGTAACCCAGAACTTACTCATGAATCAACTTCAGAGAAACTCATCAAAGTTACAAACTCTTAACAATGCAACTAATGGTACTAGCCATCTTATGACAGCTATTGGACAGTTTGCATCAACTCAACTCAATTATCAGGCTAAACAAGCTTTAGCAGATGGGAAACTTCTTGAAGCAGATCAAAAACTCCATGAATCCGCGATGGACGATGAAAGGGCTAGAGTAGATTTTTACAGAGATATGTTAAGAGACTGTAAGGATAAGCTTGAAAAAATCCTGACTGCGGCCATTCAAACCTCTAAAAATATCACACGGGCCTAACAAGATAGTTGAATAAATTCATCGATGCGGTTTCATTGACCGCTCTTGTCCTTCAACCAGCTCCTAAGAAATCAAACCGTAAGATACAAAGGAGGCACTATGTCTATTGATAACAATACAAGTATAATACAATCCGACCAAAGCTCGACTAGAGTTTCTACACCACATTCCATTGAAGAACCATCATCGAGCCCTCTCAGGCAAAGAACTGGAGAGCCCGCAACTCAATCACCTACTCAATCATTAGAGAAAATAGGTGCGAACTCCCACCTTTCCTTGACATTGAGTGCATTAAATAAAGAAAAACCTCAGCAAAAACAGATCATAACCAAACATATTCGTGTCATTTACAACGCCTTACATGATAAAATTAAAAAGGAAGCTGATCATAAATTTCAATGTGCACAGACTGAAAATACTTCAAGTAAATCAAAGTTAAACGCTCAGGCTAAAACCTTATATGCACAACTTGATACCCTTATTAAAGATATTTATCCCTTACTGAATCACGCAAACTTAAATGAGAAAGAAACGTTATCGCTTGATGATACGGCTCGTTTATACAACGCGCTCCAAAAATTGGCTAAGCAATCCCCTAAAGGAAACATGCAAGTACTAATTGGACTATTGTCACAACATATCAAATCTGATTGGATGCAAATGGAATGCGTTCGTTTACAAGAAGGTCAATTAAAAAAGTATGAAAAATTCGGTGAACCAGGAACAGGAAAGTCAACAGCTTTCAATGTAGATATGAATGTAGCGGGGAGTTTATTAAGCACAGTAAATAGCCATCTTGGCCCTTACCTTTCAGGTACTGTTGGAGTAAAGAACAATTCAACAATAGATGCAGATGATGAAGGGTTGTATTTTTCTTCAAAGACTCATGCTAGAAAACTAAAACTAAAAGGCGGAATACAAGTAGGCTTAGATAATGTGGCAAGCGCCCACTTCAGTGTTACTGCCAATGGGCAAAGTAGCAAGACTAAATTTAAGGAATATGATAATGCGGAAAGCTATGTTAAACAAGAAGGGCATCGACTGGTGACCCAGAGAAACAACACTGAAAGCCAATATTCTTTTACTAAACGAATCAAAACAAAAATTTCAGGTAAAACCGACTCCAACCTAAAACGCTTACCGCAAGAGCTGCAAAGGTCCACTGATAACCAGCACCGCCTTAACCATTTACTAAAATCAGAGCTTAATATTGATGCTAAAATATTCGCTCCACCGCCGGCGAAAGCTCAGCCTTTATATGGTTTTTTTAATACTACATCTGCATCTATTGATTTCGATGGCGGTATAAACATTAACACACCTTTTATTAATTTGCTTCAAGGGACAGGAGCTAATTTTAGTATTACAAAAAGTACCACCAATATCTATGAATTCGTCCCTACTCAGTTTTTAGATGCCGTAAAAGAGAATAATAAAAGGATTACAGAACTCCCTTCAAAGTTCACCAAACATGCACAACACATATTAGATAAGATTAATACACCTAGAGTAGCGATTGGTGCATTAAAGCAATTACAAACTGACCTAGAATGCTATATTAATACCGTTCAAAACTATGACTCTTTCAAAGCCTCCCCAAATCATGATAAAGCTGAGCTAAACAGGTTACATGGTAAGAAGCAAACCATTGAAGATAGATGGAACGCAGTGGGCCGACACCAGTTTTTGCAATTTGCGGCAGCGTCCCACGCTTTATTTACAAGCACTTTAATGCCTGATGGGGAACTTGCTGATGATATAAGCATTGAGGAGGAGTCAAAGATAAATGAACTTATTGATAAAACGTCTGATTTGCTAAGAAACCCTAGCATCCAACATAACAAAAAATGGTTAAATGATATCGCAACTTTTCAGAAAGAAATTTATTTAAAAAACTCTGATACACTTTTCAGTAGCAATATTTCATTTAGTGGATTCAATGGCCAAATTAGCGTACTTGTCAGAGACAGAATTCACCCAAGTAGAGTCCGTGAAGGCAGTTATATTGATGTTACCATATCCGGCTCAGCAATAGGGTCATTACAACAAACAATACCTAGCGCAACCATTAAAAACTTAGCGGAAAAATGCGGTGCTACGTTTCCTGCAGATATAGATATTCCTCTTGATATTGAAGCAGGACCTTCTCGATCATACACTTTTCGTTTTTTTAAACCTAAATACAGTCAAGATGAGCATTACTCTGGAGAGCGCGGCTATCGAAAACAGTTCTTACGTATAACAAAAAACTTTTCAGCCGGTTTAAATGGGGGAATTTCTGGAATGTTATCACCAGGTATCCATTCCGGCATTACTTTAGGAGCAAACAAGAGTAAAACAACATTAATAGGTGAGGAAATTGGTACTAACGACCTTACCTATACGACTGTGCGCTTTAATCGCTTCTATCGAAGTGCTGACAAGAACGTAAATAATGAGAACTGGAACAATTTTTTTGACAAAAATAAATCCGGTTACCAAAAGATGTTTGACAATCTTGGAACAGCCGGCTGTTCTCTAGGAATGAAACAGGAAATATTAACTTTCTTTCAAGAACTGAAAGATCGAGCGGTTACAGAAACAGAGAAACTAAAAATAACCTCCCAAAAAGAAGCTTTCTTTAATGCGATGAATAGCTTTCATGTTGAAAAGTCTGATGCAAACTTTAATTCGGCACGACTTTGCTTAGAGCGTTATCTGGAACAACTCGTCGAACCATGGTGGGAAAAACATACTAGCCGATGGAAAGACGTAAGCTTTAAACCAAAAGAAGATTCTGGTTTGCACTTAAGTACCAAATTAATAAAAAATTTGGGAGTGCATTCCAGAGCGAACAAACCCTGATGTTTATCGTTTAACAAGTCCTAACAGAGGTCTATTTTGGAACCAATACATACGAAAATAAACAAATACTTACAAGTATTTAGCCAATCACATTCTTCTTGCTTTACTCTCGAACGAGGCGTCTGTGCTATCTGTGATGAGCAAGGTGATTTAGTAATGGTACTTGAAGTTCCTCCCAATAGCGATGTACTGATACTACATAGTCATATAAGTACTTTATCAAATATCAAAGATTCTGCAGTCTATTCTACCTTGTTAACGATGAACTTTAATGTAAGTGACATGAAAGGCACTTGGTTTTCACTGCGTAATAACCAAGTATACTTACTTACACAGCGTAAGATTGAAGATCTAGATGAAATAACTTTCTCCCATTATTTAAATGGGTTTATTTTACACACAAAGGAGATTATGCAGAAGACAATTGATTCTTTTAATAAAGAGTCATTAAGTACCACTGAATATACCCCAACTCAATGGGAAAGGTTTGTCTAATCGTTGAATCATAATACCTTCGTTTAATGTTGACGCTCAATACCTCAGCTCACCTAACAAAGAAGATTGACTTTTACGTAATGAAGTTAGAGCCGTTCTAAGTAAAAAACAAGGAGGAAAGCCGACGCAGGGTACATTTCAATACGAAGATAACAGAGTAAAGCCAGAGCGCATCATCCATGTACTCGTGAAGAACAAACATTATTTATATGCCGTTGCTCAACAATGGCATTGGAATGGAAAGCAACTTCATGCTTGTAAGGGATATTACCTTGGAGGTATAAGCTCCTAGCTCTAATCTGAAACGATCTTTATTAAGGTGATATTCTGAAATTCAGATGAAAAATTAAACTAGGTTGTTATTGTTATTATATAACTAGTGACACCTTGAGAAAAAACACGCATACTCTCTAAAATACATTAAAGTATATAGATAGAACGATATTCACAACGACCTAATCAACATTTAATAACTTATACTTGGAGTATGTTATGACAAACCTTCAGAGACTAATGTTAACTTCTTCTGTATTTTTATACATTATAACCTTATTATTAGGTATTAATGGAGCTTCAACCATATCTATAATGCTTCCACTATTGGCTGGAACATTTCAGTTATGGATAAGCCTTGGAGGCATCACATCAAGTGATAAAAATTAACGTCGGGAGAGAAAAAATTCAAGAGTTTAAAACTCTCACCAATTGCTTTACATGAACAGTTGATCATAAACTTAATGTCGACGATCTCTAATATACACGCTGATTGACCAGTTAGGAAATTGTTATATATCACTTTTATTCGGTTTTTGGCGTTGTACTCTATACTGTAGTCAAGTAATTAGTTGGTCTTTAGTATAAAAAGTGGGATTGTCCTTAGTCTATTGAGCTTTAACTATGAGTATACAACCAAGTATCATTTAGGCTAAGGTGGCTCATCAGTTCCACTAACTACCAAGTTTTCTTTTCTATTCATCACACTTAATGCTTAGCTTCTCGATTTATCGACTTAATAGAAAGCGAGGCGCTATCAAATGGTTAATGCGGACTCTTCCTAGCACTTGGATGAAACCTATTCCAAAATAAAAAGAAGATGGTTCTACCTAATTAGAGCCATCAGCCTTAACATAAATCAATCGTTCTCCATGATGTTTAGGTAGTTGCCTAAAGAGTATTCCCCTATCATCATAAGCACTAATTAATATTGAGCACTTTGTGTCGCTTTGTCTCACCCTCCCACGGAATCCACAGAGATCATAAGCGTGTGACTACAACAATGAGCTCGGAGCTCAAAAGCTCATGAATGAGCTATAAAAAAGTGCTAACAACTTAAGCTCGATGGCCTAACCTTTACTTCTTTTCAACGGAAAATAATCTCCAAAAAGAAAGAAATATCTTACAGACCTTTATCCCCAGCGACCTTATTATCCTTTCTTAACAATCATCGTTCAACTTTAGTCACGAGGGTTCTTTAACTTGAGGTTGGCATTAGCTCTTAACTGCAATAAGGTGCGAAGCTCTTGTTGAGAAAAAAGAAGTATCACGCTCTGCGTGGACAAAATAATCATCAAATGAGATTTCCCATGATCCTGTTAATCACAGATGTAATTAATACCAGTACTTTAAATCAAAATGTCGATATCGTTCATTTCCAAATCATCGAGGGTGACCCCTCTATCGACGACATTAACCAACTTCTCAGTAGAGAATTAGAACATGCGTTTACTCCCTCTTACTCAACAGAAGAGAAGATAGGTCGATTCCTAAGCTTATCGAATGAGTGCATTAAAGGGATGCATTTCAACGCAGAGGAACACAATGAACTTCATCACTGACACCGATTCTAAGCAAGCCAAAACCATCCTCACTCAACACAGATTCAGCCTACTTAAAATTCAATCCCCTGACGGTCGCCACCTTGCTCGCTTTTCTCCTCCACTGCAAGGTTGGACACCTTACGACCTTTGGCAAGTGCGCCAAAGCTTCCCTCCTCAGTGGCAAGAGAAACCCATCCTTGTTTATCTAAACGAAACACATATAGGAGGAACAGACCTTTAAGAGATTCAATGATTGAAAAACAACCAACCATCCCCCATATAACGTAAGGATATACACTCATATCAAATGCCCTGCTCCATTTACTTACCACGGTATCGATGAGCAACCGTTTTATCCCCGTATCAAAACGCAATGAAATACTGACCAAATACCAGAAGCCAAAACTGAAAGAGAAAGCCTTTTCTAACCTCAAAAAAGACATTCGCTTGATGTTAAACATCGCTAAATCTAAGCAAGGCAACTTGGAGCAAAGACTGTATGAACTCAATAGGCTGTCGAAAAACCATAAGCCTACGGACTTGGCCAAACTCATTGAATTACTTGTTTACCTGAATGACGAAGTGAATATTGACTCAAAGGTGTACAAAGAAGGCCAAGAGACTCAACCCAACATTCTTTACATGCTGGAATCCCACATAGAGCATTGTTTCGACAATAATGAAATGCAAATAGCTCCGGTATCGATGCTTATCCAAACATCAGAGCCAAATTTGCTTGTTGACACAATCAACCAACAACACTGGTTCATTTGTGAAATAAAAGAGTGGAATGGCGACAAAGGCCATGCTCACTTAGTTCTGCATCCATTAGACGTAAAGCAGAATGCAGCCTGAACAAGTGTTCAGGAATTAAACGGCCGAAGCCGTTTAAATCCATCCTTTTTCAGCGAATGAAACTACCACTTCGTGAGAGATAACGAAGTGGTCTAACACTCGGATATCAAACAATGCCAATGCATCGATAAGACGGCGAGTGAATCTGCGGTCACTCTGGCTAGATTCCACAATGCCAGAAGGGCGATTGTGGTAGAAGATAACCGCAGCGGCATTGCGAAATAATGCGGCTTTCACTACTTCGCGTGGATAAAAGCGCCAATATCTTATGCAACTTTAAGAATAGTACTAAATAATATAATCATTAAATAATCCAAACTACACAATGTTTATGTGCAATAGGTATCCCTAACGGCCTGCATTTTTTTACATAACGAAAAGACAAAAAACCGATTTGGGTTATCGTTACTTTGAGTAACTTCAAAGATTAAACAGCCGGCCTCTTCTCGAGTTAGTTCGATGTGCATATCTAGCGCTGTAGTCACTGTTTCTAGTTCGCTTTCTGGGATTTCGATATATCCCGATAAAATTACTTTACTCATACCACACCTCTAAACATTAACCTTGTATGTTAGGTCGGTGACATCACCACCTGTCATTCCACGAAAGCCCCGACAATGTGGCGGTTACTCTTTAATAGTTTACAGGTGAAATCCCAAGTTGAGCTTCGATATTTGTAAAAAGAGCCTTAATTAGTGCTTTCTTAGTTTCGACTGCATCTACACTCTGCGCAGTAAAAGTCAGACTTATCAGGGGGGGGAACAGTTCAAAAGCTCTTTGATTTCATCCACTGTTCCTTCTTTGAACGTATAACGCTCTGCTAAGCGGCTAGCAACTCAAACACGACACTTAAACTAACCAACGTAAACACTTTACCAAACTAGAACCAAAATTGCCCAACACCACCGCCATAATCAACAAAACATCCCCTGAGAAAGCCACACCTTTGCCACTTGGGTTAAGCATTTATTTCAAGATGATCAGCGTCATACCTTACAAGGTCTACTTAACTCTAAGCACCCGCTGACCAACAAGGACATTATTTTAGTCGATAACGCAAACAAAATGAGTGCGAATGAACTGCTCTCACTCAGTGAAAAAGCCGGTAACAGCAACAGTAAAGTCATCTTACTTACCGTGTATCAGACCGCCAAGGCATGAAAGCGCACAGCGCTATCGACCTTTACAGTAAAGGGAATGCCACGACGCACAGCTGGGGCAACAGCAAACGTCATAGGCGCTAGCGGAGAAACAGGCATTGAAGTCGAGTTCAAGTGTCCGCCTAAGGCTTAGATGGAAGAGCTATTTACAACACCTAACTTCACGGATATAATTTTTTCATGAATCATGAAAAAATTTAAGTCGTGAATTTAGATAACCGCTTATTGGAAAGGGCACTGAACCAACTCCCTGAAGAGCTGAAAGGAAGTATTGTTGTAGTGGGCGGCAACTCAAATTTTGAGGACACTTGCCTTGCTCTTAATCTGAGCGAGCGAACCACAAAATTTCACATCGAGTGCAAAACCATTCACCGCAAAGAAAGTTTGAACCATTTCTCAACCAAAATTGAGGCGAGCCAACGCATACTGATTTGTAATGGCCTAAGCACTTTCTTAAGAGAGTACTGCCACCAAAACCACATCAATTATATTGATGAATCAGGCAACGCGCGGATTGTTGGCCAAGGCATCTACATTTTAGTTCAAGGGAATAAACCTAAACCGGCTCAAAGCAAAACTTCCATGATGAGTGTCGGCATTATGAAATGCCTATTCGCCCTACTGGTCGACGAAGAGCTAATCAGCCAGCCATACAGTGAGATCGCGAGCAAATCGAACATCTCTCTGGGCATGGTCAGCAAAGCAATCAAATACCTCATCGATAACAACCATATCCCAGAGAGCAAAGAAAACCGTAGATTGCTCGACAAGTTGGCGCTCACGTATCAATGGCTAAACGCTTACAGCGTAACATTGCGCTCCAAAACCAAAATGATGAGACTAAGCTCCCCACAAGCATGGGAAAAACTGCCACTCGAATCTGGCGACTTATGGGGAGGAGAGGTAGCCGCAAGCAAACTCACCGACTACCTAAAGCCAGAGCATGCGTTACTGTACACACGTTTACCATTGCAGCAAAAAATCCGTCAATATCGCGCAAGACCGGACGAACGTGGCAATCTAACCATAGCTACCCCATTTTGGGGTGAGCCACTTGATATCACGCCTTTTGCTCAGGCCCTATTAAGTACCGCTGAATTGCTGGCAAGTCACGACAGCCGTAACCAAGAAGTCGCAGAGATCATCAATGACCAATATCTACACCTTAAGCAACTCCCTCAATCCCGTTTTTGAACAAGCTCTGCTCAAAGTCACTCACGCAGTGAGCCCGTTAAATGTGCCATACTTCATAGCAGGTGCTACCGCGAGAGATATAGTTTTACACGGAATCTTTGGGCATGAACCGATTCGCGCGACTCACGATATTGATACGGCACTACTTGTTGCAAATTGGGATGAATTTGAAACCATCAAACAAGGGTTGCTCTCAGCAGGGTTAGAAGCCACAGACCAAGCTCATCGAATGAAAGAACCCGATAGCGGGCTACCTATAGATATTATTCCTTTTGGAGGCCTAGCCGACACAGACGGTCAAATCCAATGGCCACCAAGCCATGACATCACCATGTCAGTGGTGGGTTTTCAGGAAGCTTACGAAAATGCTCTGACCGTTCAACTACAAGATCATGAACTAAAGGTGGCATCGTTACCTGGTATCGTGATGCTTAAACTGATGGCTTGGAACGAACGAGGTGGTGAAAGCTATAAAGATGCGACCGACTTTTATACCGTGTTATCTAAGTATGAGCTCATTCACGACGGGCGTTTGTGGGAAGATTATATTCCCAGTGAAGAACTCGATTATGACGTACAAAAGCAAGCCGCCTTTCTACTCGGTTTTGATTTGAAAGATCTGCTAACTGATGCCACCCAGCAAGTTCTAATCAACATAAAAGAGGAAAAACACGACGCGTTGATCATGGCTATCACACGCACTCATAATGGTGTAAAAATAGATGAAGTCGAAGCGCAGCTTGAGGCCTTTTGGATGGGTGTTTACGTATAGTAAAAGACCAATATTTGTTAAAGAAAAAGCCCAGCAGTGCTGGGCCTCTTTTAACACGAATCGAAATGGCGATATTAATTCGGGAGCATGTGCAGCGATGCTGTTGGAGTAACCATTTTTACTCGCTCCCCCATGATAAAACAGTATTACTACCGATACCTTTGAATAGCACTTGGGCTTTTTCAAATTTAATGAAGCTATCCCAAAAACTACTAGTATCACCCTGAATACCAAATTCTTTAGCGTAAACATTGTAAGGCTCTTTGTTATACACAGTTGCAAATTCAACCCTAACATCCGAGAGTCTCATTACACCAGTGAAGATTATAGTTAACGCTCCTGGAATAAAGAGCGGAAGAACAATAGTCATAATAAACAACCTGTTACTCATTCTCTTAAGACGGTTCGACGCTGCCTCTTTCTCTTCTATTGATAAATCTTTCTTCAGCAAGAATGAAATTACCGACTCGGATAAGGCCATCTTACCCTACGAGAAAATAAACACGCTTCCCCATCAGATGAACATTAGTCATGTCGAGTGTGTTACTCGAGCAATCAGTTGCGGCCACGCTATCCAATGTAAATACTATTCAAAAAACAGTGCGAACCATTCGAGTAGAACGATTGTACCTTTGAACATTTTGCATGACGGTGAGCACTGGATATTTAGAGCTTATGATCGTTCTGAGGAAACTGATTCAAGAAACAAATTCAAATTCTTTCATTTTGGACGAATGCTCGATGTTGATGAACATAGAGATAGTGAAGAGTTAAAACAGAAACCTCATGAGGCTCTCGTCACCATGCTCACCCTAGCAAACCTCCACGAAGGTACACAATCCATCCAAGCTCTGATGACGGCACACAGCCAACCGTATGAAGCGATTTTGGTCGATCTCAGGTGGAATGAGCAATCTGAATTGCAGACACTCTTCGACCATAACGAGCTTGCTTCGCCTGATGACATTCCATCAAGCATCCTAGAAACCGACATTACACCCTGCCTGTCATCAATGTATTGCCCACCTCAATCAGACGACACCACCTTGCCAAACGTAATCTTCTAAATCTGATTTGCTGACTAGGAAATCTTTTTTCTGACACAAATAACATAGCGCGCGGATCGCATTATAACTGCAACCTATTCGACCCGATGGAGAAACAACAAACATTTTTCCGTTACTCGATCTTATATTTAAGCTAACAATTTGCTCAATTAGTCTCACTTCGCGACAAAGCGCATATGACACTTTTTTGCACTCGATATCCAACATGGACTCAAATCCCCCTTGATGTGACTTCCCCTCTATTTGTAATAATTTATAGTAAAAAACCAATATAATTCATAAATTTATTAAAATTTTTTATTACAATTTAATTAATAGAAAGATAAATGTGTCCTAACTTTGTTTCATAGATAATTGGTCGTTATTAGAAGTGAAACAAAGCTTGTTATTTTTCATGATTCTGAAACTAGTCTCAAAAATATAATAGATAGAACACGGCGTTATTTTCATCAGCACATTAAAATCTAACCTAACTGAACGTTAGGTATCTTATTATTATCAACCCTCGATCTTCATCAAAATCGCGCACATTACGTGACACTGTCACAATAAAAATCTAATGCTCACTCAATCTTATCCTTGAGTTTCATTGACTTAAAAATAACTAATAAATTGAGAAACAGGTTGCTTATTGACATAAACTCTCTCCTGCCCTTTAGATATATGAGCTAATGATGCGCATTAAACTTCTTTTGATCACCGATGAAACCAACACCCATACCGAGGCTATCACACAACAACTCTCGAGCTTGGACATCGACGTAATCCATACGCATGAGAAGCGCCACTTTTCAAATTATGAACATTTGTCCCAATTTTCAGCCATTGTTTATGGCAAGAGCTTTTCGTCACTGACTTAGTGGCTTACGCGAACTCAAGATCAAATTCCCTATTTTACCGCCCCTATCATTTGGCTCACTACCATTCAGCACCCTCAATCCAAGGTCAAACGCCAAACATTGATCCAATGGATATCCCTACCCTGCTCAACCGAAGCACTTAACCAGACACTTCATGATATCGTAGGTCAGTGGGCAAATTGCTATGAGCCCACTCAATCAGTTATGGCAAACTAACGTTGCAGTTTCATTCTCGAAGTTTGGTCTACAACCATCTGCGTGTCTTTCTTACCGCCAGTGAATTCGATTTGCTGGCGTATCTGTTTGTTCACACCGATGAACCGAAATCGATCGAGAGCATTTCACGCGCGATTCGAGCCGACAGCCTTGACAATCAGAGTTCGCTGCGTGTCTTAATTTTTCGGACTAGAAAAAAGATTAACAACGTGATCAAACAACCATTGATAGAAACATGCCATAGGAAAGGTTATCGGATCGGACTTCGCTTCAACGAAACACTTTTTCATCGCTAAAAAAGCGTAATGGATCACTTTGAAAGAAAATGATGAAACACGGCACGGAGAGCAAGAATGAGCTGATATCTTTAGCTCGTCCCCAAACGACGATCACTAATTATTATTTCCCTCGGGATCAAAAAAGCCCTCCGGAGAGGGCAATACTTTATATATTAGGCTTGAAATAAGGGCTCAATTGTTGGCTACACAATTTGCTCTCAAGCCAAAGTGTAGTGCTCTACGGCCTGCACTCAAATTATTAATGTTTATTAGTAACAGGTCTCAGTTTCGCTAAGAAGTGACGCAGTACAGGAGGTTCATATTCAAACTCATAACCAGGAATATTCGCAGCGTCAGCCTTAATCCGTTTCAATACATCAACCACATAAGTTAACTGCTCATTGGAATAAACTCGGCGAGGGATAGCCAAACGAGTCAACTCAATTTCACTCTCTTTCTGTATCCCCGTATCTGGATCTCTTCCCAATAAAAACGAGCCAATTTCCGCACTACATACCCCACCCTCAATATAGAGCGCGTTGGCCAGCGCCTGACCCGGAAATTGGTGTGCTGGAATGTGCGGCAGTAATGCCCCCACATCAATAAAAATGGCATGTCCACCGACAGGAGTTTGGATCGGGATCCCCGCCTCTTTCAGTAGCTCACCAAAGTACTCCACCTGAGAAATACGCGCGCTTAGATAGTTCTCATCCACGGCTTCCTTCAGCCCGACTGCCAAGCATTCTACATCCCTGCCCGCTAAGCCTCCGTAGCTCACAAATCCTTCGTTAACGATACAGAGCATCTCGACCTGACGAAACAGATCACCATTGTCCTTCACCGCGAGTAAACCACCGATATTAACCATTGGGTCTTTTTTGCAGACAGTGTCAGCATATCACTGTACTCATACATTTCACGTACAATTTCTTGCACGGTTCGCTGTTGATAGCCCTCTTCTCGTTGCTTAATAAAGTATGTGTTTTCAGCAAAACGAGCGAAGTCTATCACCACTGGGATTTCATGTTGCAGTTTAAACAAGTACACGTTGCCTTTAAAAGGATATTCCTTCTCCATCTCATACGCTTCATCTACCACAATGTTTACTGCTCGAGCTCCAGAGAGTTCGACATGCGCTGCTGTCGTGTCAAAGTGGAAGTTAGAGACAAATATCGGCTTGCTGTCACTTCGATTATGTCCGCGAGTTTCCTTCCAACGTTTGACCAACAACGGATGCAGAATCTTTTCAGCACCTCGACCTTGATGGGTCGGCACAAAGTTCTGGTACCCAAACACCAACTTCACCGAATCCGCTAACGCTTCGAAGCTACGGCTCCCTGAATAGGCTTCGTCTCCCATCATTAAAGCCGCCCATTGATCTTGGCTTAAAGCGCCAGTGCCTGAGTCCGTATGAAGATCAATGTAAACATCTCTACTTTTTAAACCAAATGGATTGAAGCCTGATTGTACTAATGCATTTTCTCGCTGTGCTTTTGGAAGCAGGGTGATAGGCTCAACTGTCTTGATCTTGAACGCGAATGTTGGTTGTTGTTCATGGTCCAATTGCATGTTGCTCTCCCTTCGTAAACAAGGTTTTAATGGTTATAAGTACCGAGAGATAATATCCACGCTGACGGTAGATTAATATTCATTATGTTTTATTAGGAATTAATTGTGTTTTTTCTTAGCGTCTGTTCTCGTCTACCGCTGACAAGAGCTTTGTTAGGCCACCATCACGTACAACGCTAACGACAATAGGCCTGGAGAGCAGCTCATCAAGATAATCTAACGCGGTAAGTCACTAGTTTAGAAACGATGCTCAGCCTGAGCGTTGACAACAGTAGGGATAGTTCTGAGGTTTAAATAGGGTGAATTACACATCACCGCTATCCCTCCAATCCAGTGAGTCGCTAGTTTGGGAACGATGCTCAGCCTGAGCGTTGACAACAGTAGGGATAGTTCTGAGGTTTAAATAGGGTGAATTACACATCACCGCTATCCCTCCAATCCAGTGAGTCGCTAGTTTGGGAACGATGCTCAGCCTGAGCATTGACAACAGCAGGGATAGTTCTGAGGTTTAAATAAAGTGGATTACACAGCAAGGTTATCCCTCCAATCCAGTGAGCCGCTAGTTTGGGAACGATGCTCAGCCTGAGCGTTGACAACAGTAGGGATAGTTCTGAGGTTTAAATAGGGTGGATTACACAGCAAGGCTATCCCTCCAATCCAGTGAGTCGCTAGTTTAGGCGCGATGCTCAGCCTGAGCGTTGACAACAGTAGGGATAGTCCTGAGGTTTAAATAGGGTGAATTACACAGCAAAGCTATCCCGCCAATCCAGTGAATCGCTAGTTTGGGTAGGATGCTCAGCCTGAGCGTTGACAACAGTAGGGATAGTCCTGAGGTTTAAATAGGTGAATTACACATCACAGCTATCCCGCTAATCCAATGAGCCGCTAGTTTAGGAACGATGCTCAGCCTGAGTATTGACAACAGTAGGGGGAATTCCGGAGTTTAATAAGGTGACCCCCTCTCCAACCAAATCAGTGACTCGTCAACGTCAGACACACGAATTCTCTGAGCCGAATACGCACTCTAGAAAATAAGCTCTCCTTACAATACGGGCTGCACTGGGAGTTACCTAAAAACAAATAGAGCGAAAGCCGGATAACCCTCTCTGTATCTAACAAACACAAGGTTAGCCAAAGTGAACCTATTTGAGAATAGAGCAAGTCGCTCGCAGGACTGATACAAACTTAGTGGTAACACTCGTAAAGTGAGAAACTCCGTCGAGCCTGTTAGTCGGGTGTGCTCTTGAGAAACCGGGATTAACCAGACAAGATGAACGTTGTCACCCAAAAATGATGGCATTGTGATTTCAACCAATGGAATACATTAAGTCGTCGAGAATGCGCGCTAAGGAGAGTAGAGTCGAGGGCGTCATAAGGGAAGGGGAGGGGAGGGGAGGGGGAGTCGCAGTCCTAAAATTATAAACGCGTCGCAGCGATACCATCAGACCAATGGCAAACATTTGTTCGCTTGAAATGAAAATCACGCTCACCTCAATATAGGGTGAGAACTGAACGATACTACCAATAAAAGGAGTCTCCTTAACGGCCGTACAGCAACGAAACAGGTAGTCCGCCCTCACCGACATCCGTCTCGCGACACACTACGCTCTCGGTCACCTAAATATGGTCCATTACGAATACCGGAATAGAAATACAAGTCATCAGTCATGGCAGATGCCATGGATGAGTAACAACAAGACACGTATACATCGCGCCAGTAGGGGATACCACCCTTTGAATGTAATGCACTCATAGGTTACTCGGCGTGCTCAAAATGAAAATGGCGTGTCGACAGGAGCACATCTTAAATGTGACATTGTCACTCTTAAAATCACACATTATGGCTTTAGGGCGAATGCAGCATGCGTTCAAAAATAGGGGAGGGAAAAGCCACCTGACAACCGCCCATAAAAAACTCCCCTTTAAGGGGAGTTGTTTATCAGTCTTCCGATTGGTAGTCGCGCAACACTGAGTGCACGGCTTCATCTAACGCCTCTTGAACCGACTTCGGCAAGCGACCAAATTCGTAACTGAAGTTTCGCCCTTTACTGCGTTTGCGCGCAAACATGCCTTTGGCAGAAAAGGTTTTTAGTGGTGTGACCGATAGATCGCTGTCGACCTTACGCGTCTTCGCAATTTTCAGATCCGCCTGAATATCAGCAACCAACCACTCCTTGATACTCAGCCCATCGTCTTCTGGTCGTGCGTTGGCCAGTCGTTGTTCAGTCTGCGCAATAAACTCGGTTAACATTAGCGTGTCTTCGCCATAATGTTTCATCGCTTTGTCCAGCACCGCATAGTCGGTATGCGACAAGTCATTGACCACCGGGAACAAAGCGACCAAGCGTTCATCAATACTGGCTGCTTTAAGCGCGCGCCCCACCGCCTGACGACTCATACCCAGACGATTGGCCACTTCTTCCTGAGTACAACCCTCACTGCGCATCACCATGATACACTGCAAACCGATTTCTCGTTGATTGTGCTCTTTCGCAGACTGAAGCTGTTTAGCCAAGGCCTTAGCCTCTGTGACCGAAATGATCTCCTTAGTCACCAACACTCGGAACTGTTCAACACGCCCTTCCTGCAATAAAAACCAAGCACGTCGACGCGAGCCATCCAGAATATCGATCTTACCATCGACTTCACGCCCCACCGCCGGGTAAAATTGTTGGTAGGCGAGAGAGCTCAAATCCTGCAGAGAGTCCGCTGTCAATAACGACTGATCACGACCGTTAACGTCAAACGTCACCATTGTGTCGTTTTTAACTTGGACATAGGACAGCGTCACTTCATGAAAAAGCGCAGTTTTTCCAGAAGAAAGACGCCATTCTACCGCGTTACCCACCGATTCTAGGCCAAAATGGCTCGCTAGGAACGCCTGAGTGCTCTCTCCGGCTTTTTCTAGCTCACTGCTCAATTGACGCGTTAAAGACTCTAGATTCGCTTTAGCGGCGTTTTTTTGAGCTTCTTCCGAACCAACAGCATTACCTAACGGGCTGATCGCTCCACGTTTTTTCGCCATTATTCTTGCTCCTCTTCACGCCACACATTAATAATGTCACGCAATATCTGACTGGTCACTTCATAGGCATTTTGTTGGGCCCCCTGGAACGTCGCCTTACTTTTAGGGTACTCACTCTTTGACATATCGAACACTGTCGACAACAGTGAAGACGATTGGCGTACCGCTTCACTGTGCTTGAATTCTTTGGAATACAAATAGTGTGAAAAATGATCATACAAACTGTTCATCAACTCAGTGGTGGTCGAGCTGTCTCGGTGGTTGGTGAGCAGTATCTTCATAAAGTCATACCCCTGGTGTTGCGCGTTGGCTAACAACGCCCACACCTGAGGAATGTAGCTAAAGTAAGAGCACGTCGCGTCGATGTCGTTTTCCGTGACCGACAGCGGGAACACCACGCTGGTCGCTGCAAAGTACGCGTTGTAAGTGGCATAACCCAACGATGGGGGAGTGTCGATGATCAAAATATCAAACTCATCTTGGACCGACTCTATGATGTCGCTCAACAGCGAGTAAGGGGAGGTCAGTTTCTGACTGAAGACTTGCTCATGGAACCAACCTTCAATCGCTCGGTCCGTCTGTGACGCTGGCAAAATACGCAGGTTGGGAATCGTGGTCTCTAAAAAAGCACCCGATACAGCTTGATCAAAGGTCTCGCCGTCCTCTAACTCGAAATTACGCATCATCAGATCGCCAATTGACAGACAACCTTCCAGCTCCGCTTCCGGCGCGTAATACATGGACAACGTAGCCTGGCCATCCATGTCAATGAGGCCGACACGATATTCTTGATGAAACTCGGTCGCTAACCCTGACGCAATTGTCGCAGCAGACACCGTCTTGCCAACGCCGCCCTTCTGATTCTGGATCACCAGCACCTGCATTTTCTGCTTTGCATTGCGCTCAAATTTTGGCTCTTTACGCAACGATTCTGGCAGTAAATCACGCACTCGGTACATCTCAGACAAATCAATTGACCATTGCGACTCTTCGTGGCGACGCGGATCAATCTCGGCACTAGCCACATACTTGTCCAACGTCTTCGCATCAATCCCCAGATAGGCTGAGGCTTCCGCGCGAGTAAAGTTGCGCAGCTCCTTACGATGATTGGCCAGTAAGCGAAGGTTACGACGCTTAATGTAGCGATCTGCCCCTTCTTTTAAGTTTTGAAAGGTTGCCGTTGTTTCCAGAGTATCCATTTCTACCTCCACCAAGATTCTGGAAATAGTATATCCTTTATTTTTCTAATCGCACAACAAAAAATGATGGAATAATTAAAAATAATGTCTAATATTGAGAATAACGGGAATGAAGTTCTATAAACGACAAAAAAGTTTGCTTAGCCTCGCAAAGCAAACTTTTTTGTGTGATATTGAGTCCATCTCAGTAGCCTTTGCTGCCGTTGATCTTCTCCAACTCCGCCAACTTGTCCAAAAACGACTTGTCGTCTTCGTCACTCTCCACCGTATCCGGTAGAACATCGCCTTTACCGCGACTCTGTCGGCTCAACAAGGCTTGTTCGACATACGTAGCCTTGTCATCCTCATCAATTGAACGATAAGAAAACGCCAATAGCTCCAGTTCTTCGGTTTCTAATGGTTCATCAGTGGTAAGACGCTTGGTCTCTAGACGGGTGATGTTCCGCTTGGCATCCTCAAAGTTAAGCTTCTGGATCGGCGACACGCTATTGATCCAACGATACAAGAACTCAACCGCATGGATGTTACGTCCGTGCTTATGCAGTCGGATCCCTAAGCCGTCTTCTGATTCAAGAAATAAAATTTCCTTACTGGTCTTAGGATCTTCACTGAGCTCTTCAATGCTTTCCTTGATACAACGCGATAAAAACACACTAGTGTTCTTGAACGAAGTCTTGTTGGCTTTTAAAGAGCCATCTTCATTCAATAACCCCATAAAGGCCCGCAAATCGTCAATCTCGATCGGTTTTAAATTGGTGCCATCGGTCTTAAACCGCGACAAAATCTCGTACAATCGCTTGGTGTATTCACGCTTGAGGCCTAAGAAGCTTTTGGTGTTGATCAACGAAAAGCCCTGATTGTACTCAATGTACTCTTTGGAGAGGGCGTCATTGGGGATCAGCGTCAGCACACGGTCTTTGTAGGTCGCCTTCTTAAACAGCGGAGTAAACTCAAACTCGGTGTCGCCTTGCTTTTCAATGATAATGCCAATCTTACGCGAGGCGAGGCGACTCACAACCTGCTTTAGCTGTGAGCCAATCGCACGGTTATTCAAGCCCAACCACTCCGACAACTGTGACGCGGTAAAGCGATATTCAGGGGTCCGGTTTTGAGTCTCCCAATCTTCAGGCTTCATGTTTGCGACCATCAAACCAAACAGGTTCGCTTCCCGTGCCGTCAGATCTTGTTGCGAGAAGACCAACTCATGGCCTTTCTTAATATGCTTCGGCAAGTTTTTAGGATTTGTGCTCATACCGGACAGTTTTGTTTGCTTAAGCAAACTTTTTTGTTTTACATGATGCTTAGGATGACACATTTTAACCAGTTAGCAAACAAATATGTGTGATTAATTGGTATAAACAACAAAATTGTTTGCTTGTGTCACAGTTTCTGTCGCACATCTTAAATAAGCAAACTTTTTTGTGTGGTAAATGACATAAAAATGATCCTTAAGCAAACTTTTCTGTCGTTATAAGCAAACTTTTTTGTCAACTAAGCAAACAAAAATGATCACAAAGCAAACTTATATGATCACAAAGCAAACTTATTTGATCTTAAAGCAAATTTTTTTGATCTACATTTTCCGATTTCTCTTTTTAAAACAATAATTTACGAGGCCTATAGTTTAATAGATCAATAGAGTTATAGTTAAATAGTTATTAATAGATTTAAATAGATCTTTATAGTGTCTGTGGATAAGTGGAAAACGTAACACACCATAAACATGATCGATTTCAACACATGGTTTTATCCCCAACCACCAAGCCTAACAGCCACATCGGATTGGTTTACTAATATTTTTCAATGATTTAAAATTACCATGTCAATCCACTTCTCACCAACATAGTTACTAAAAGCAAACTTTTTTGTATCATATAGCTATATCACACATTTTTTGTCACTGGATCCGACTTCCTTCCTGATCAGTCACAACGAACCTCAATACTAAGTTAGTACTTACTTTCTGTTAAGATTAACATTTCATACATCAAATGTGATAAGAACAATTTAGTTCGACTGATGGTTCACAATATCCCTTGAACAAGAGACTCTTAACATCATTAATCAGTGACGACGTAACCTCGGTCGCTGCCCCAAACTCAACTGCTGTATATTGATTACCGAATCACGGCTGGATAGACCCTGTAAGATTTCAACCTCTTCACCATCGAAAAATCCAAGAGTTACTGGCACTAATTTTTTGCTTGGCTCTCCGACTTGCACAACGGTAACGTAAGCCCCAGTGTCTTTAAACACGATCAGCGCAAGCAGTAACACCACAGCGTTGGTTGATGAAATCAATTCCATGGTCGCAGTTGCTTTGTAACCAACATGTTCAAGGAAAGGGGGCGTCAGCTGCGCTTTGAGCCGAGAACCATTTTTAAATGGTGTTTGTTCAGATTTACACCTCTCACTTAGCTCACTCGACTGTAGACCAATCATCGTTACGGTACCTGTCATGATCTGATTTTATCCATCGTGGCAATCACAACTAAAGCCGTTTCACAACACGATAAAGGATAACCATGCACCAATTGGCCAGATACAACATTGAGTTGGCGGACCATGCGATCTTCGATCACCATGGCATAGCGTTGGGAACGAACCCCACTGAAGTTGCCAGTGTCCATGTCAAGACCGAGTGCACGAGTAAATAATGTTTTATCTGGTGTGTATTGGCGGCATTCTACTGACTGTCGCCTTATACCATCGTCCGCGCAATTGCCGTACAGTTCCATCAGCAAATGCAGGGTTCGGTGATTGAACCCGCTTGCCACACTGGCTTTGACGTCGCCTTACCGTCGATGTGGAGCCATGGCAAGCTGCGTCGATCCTTTGATGCCGCTGTCTACCCAGTTTTTTGCACCTCGAGCCAGATTTAGGGCGCTCCTCTGAGAAGGGCTTTTCAACCCAATAGCATGGCGGTTGTGAACGTAGACATTGTACGGGTTGATAGATGGTATCGTTATCGAAATTCAGTACCTCAAATTGTGCCAAATCGCCCCATTCACGTCGTGACCGAGTGCGTATTTTGTTGATACAGAGCGTGGCAGTTAACGACTTCGGTTATTGGGATCCAAGCTTGAATTGACGATAAGAATGTACATATTGACTCCTTTTCATGGTCCATAAGCTGCGAAGTGTGCCCGTAATGAGCCGGAAGCGCCCTAGGCTCCGATCAAAGTATCGAGTGTTAACGGCCTTTGTGGCTTGGGGCGCTGCTCACGTGTCTCAGTGCCACTGAGTTGGGTGAAAATACGCGCAAGAATATTATTAAGGTACTGATTATTATAAATTTTATACGCTCCATTCATCTTGAAGAATGAGATGTGACTGACATCACGCCAAATTGATTTCGCGTTTGCAAAGCTTGACCCGGTTTCCACATAGAGGAGCAAGTTTATGGATCGAATTGGGGAACTGAGATTTTGGGTCGACGTAATTGAGCGATTGGCTGTGCCTCAACCGCAGCGACCCTTAACCTCAGCGGCTGTATGAACACGGCTTTTAATAGTGGCTCCTATCAACTGGTGGAGATTGCAGGGGAAGTGTATTTCCTCGACCACCGTAATGGCGCCGTCTATCAGGTGACAAACAGCACTTGCGCGACACGCTGACGATCCGAGGCTGGGCCGATTAGAAGGTGATGAGCCGCTGAATTCAACGAATTACCAGAGTGCTGGAATACTGTGTTTTTAGATCTTTGCACGCCATACTTAGAGCATCTAAAACCAACCCCATAACAAGTATTTTTGCGTGAATCCCAACCCTTGGCATTTTTCATTCCATCGTTGGGTTTTGAGTTTATGGTGGTAAGGCTAGGTTTTGTGGTAGCGTTGTTCACACCTTCATTGGGCGTTCTGTGATAGGAGTTCCCATCAGAACTCCTGATGAATTACAGTTTTTTGATGAATGTAATTTTGTGGTCATTGTCGTCGTAATAGTGCTCGACAGCTCCTTGTTGAGCATAGCCAATTGCACTATAAAACGTTCTTGCAGTCTGAAAATCATCTGTACTTGAGGTTTCAACAATAAGGAGTCTTTGTTCTTGTTTGGTCAAAGTACTTTCCATTAGTTGCATCAAATCTTTACCGATTCCACGGCGGTGATGTTCAGGATCAACAAGCAACATCAATACGTTCCATGTGACGTTGGTCATTTCCATTGGCTCGCAGTACGCGACACCAGTCATTAGTTCGTTTTCAAATTTGCCGAACCAAATTGCCTCACTTGATTCGCGCTCAATATTACTTGTTCAGCCGAAGTGGACGAGAATTGCACTCAACAAAGCGTTTAAGACAGACTCCCAACGTTTGGAATTGTTGATTCCATCGTTGGGTTTTGTGTTTACGGTGTAATGGTTTAGGTTAGGTGGTAGTGTTGAACTCTACTTAACGTGGTGTTATAGCAACAAGGAGAGTTCAGTGAAAGTTACAGTATTAGATGACTATCAGGATGTCGTTAAAACTTTAGATTGTTTCGATCTAATATCAAATTATGATGTGTCAATCTTGAATGAAACGCTCTCCGAGTCTGAGTTAGTCGTTAAACTAAAGCACACAGATGTTCTCGTTCTAATCCGAGAGCGGACCGTCATTACAGAATCTCTGCTATCTCAATTCCCCAACCTTAAAGTCACTAGCCAAACGGGTAAAGTTAGTAACCACATTGATGTTAGTTTGTGTGAAAAATATGGGGTTAAAGTACTAGAGGGGCGTGGTTCTCCTGTTGCTCCTTCTGAGTTGGGGTGGGCACTTATTATGTCAGCGACGCGTCATATACCAATGTACTCAGCGAACCTCAAAAATAACCAATGGCAAAACTCAGGAGAGCTTGGTTTAGGTCGCACTTTAAAGGGCTTAAAACTTGGTATCTGGGGTTACGGCAAAATTGGCCAACGAATCGCTCAATATGCTAAGGCATTTGAGATGTCGGTTGTTGTTTGGGGTAGTGAGCCATCAAGGGATCTGGCTCAAGAGCATGGTTTTGACGCTGCAACTTCAAAAGAGGCGTTTTTCTCAAGCTCTGATGTTGTTTCTCTTCACTTACGTTTAAATGATGTGACTAGAGCGTGTGTAACAGCCTCTGATTTAACGTTAATGAAGCCTAACTCCCTATTTATAAATATCAGTCGCTCGGAGCTGGTAGAACCATCAGCACTTTATAATGAGCTTGTATCTATCCCAACCAAGCGAGCTGCTTTAGATGTGTTTGATTTTGAACCAGCATCACTGGATAGTGAGCCTTTACTTTCGTTACCGAATGTCACAGCAACTCCTCATCTCGGGTATGTAGAGCAAAATAGTTATGAGCTGTACTTTAAAATAGCGTTCGAGAATATTTTGGCTTTCGAGAAGGGGGCTGTATAAATAGCAACATCGAGGAAGTCTTTGTGATAACGTGGCTCACACCTTAATGCGGCGTTAACTCTATTTTAATTCGGAGAAAGTTTGAAAATTGTTGGTTATATAGCAGCTTTTTTGTTGTTTCGAAGTGATTGTTTTTGTTTTATGTATGTGTCAACACAAGTGCCGGAGAAGCTTTCAATCGACAGTCTTAGAGCGTCGCCACTCAAGTTTGGTAGTTGATGACTTGCATTGTAGCTGACAGAGAGTTTTACTTTGTTCAGTTCTTTGTTCAGTTCTTTCGGCTTTGCTAGTAAATCGTTTTCTCTCAATTTCTTGAGTGTTCGCTCTATGAGCTTGTTATCGATGTGCACTAAGTATGCGTTTTCAATAGTAGGTTGCGCTTGATTTGTGTACTCAAGAAATAAAATAAAAGCAGGGTAATTGTAGTTAACCAAGCGCTGAAGAACTGACAATTTAATTCCAAGGCGTTTGTCTTTTCTCTGTGTCGCTTTTACTTGAACTTTGCACTCGAATGGGAGTGTTGCTCGGTCATTGGGGGTGTTAGAGCTATGCATAGTTGGAAACTCAACGAAGTAATCCCAACCTGTGACATCTTCTTCATTTGAGCTGTTAGTAATCAATCCAGTTTGGGTACACCATCTAACAAAATCGGTTTCGCCTAGTTTACCTAAATTAACTTTTGCCATAATCCCAAAGACTTAAACGATATAAGGCGTGTATAATACCACAGTTGCATATGGCGCAAATAGGCACTTAACAAGCATTTAAGAGTGATTCACAACGCTTGGCGCTTTCACTTCAAGCCAGTTTAGTGTTTATGGCACAATGGTTTAGGTAAGGTGTTGTTGTTCACACCTTAATTTGGCGTTAGGTGTTTTCGCGAAATTAGGATAATTAAATGGAAAGTAGGATCCCTTTACCAACAGATAATATTTATAAATTTTATGCTTTGTTCGGCTTATTGCTTGTTATATTTGGTTTAGGTTCCATCATCTATGTTAACCAATCCACGAACAACCTTGTTTATGATGTAATTATTGAATATCACACGCTTAAGAACATACCAGTTGAAGCTCGGACGTTAGTGCAAGAGGCTACATTTCAAGTTTTAGATAAAAAATTAGATGTTGCAGTTCGTAACAAGTTTATATTCTTAATCGCAATCGGTGGAATGATTGCCGGTGGTGTTTGTATGCTTTGGTATGGTTTCAAAACTTGGCATACTAAAATCCAGCCGATGCAAGATGAAATTACTCGATTGAATATTAAAAAACTCAAGCAAGAGGTCGGAGAGTAACCAACACCTAACAAGCATTTAAGGCTTCAAGATACTTTTTCTAATCCAATTGTGAGTTCCCATAGCGGCGGCTCGACATTTGATGTGAGCTAGTTCTGATGGGAGATTGATTAGGTACAAACAAAAGGACAACAAACTAACATACCCTCGGACGGTAAAGCTGATCTTCAGAAAGGTGACCATCACAAAACACCTCAGAGTCCCTGCATGACACACAACGTTTGCAGTAAATGCAATCGTCAATTACGTTGGCGTATGGCTTCCCACACCAAACACGCACCGCTAAAGGACAACCATCAACGTGCATCGCCATCCCCCTAAAGATCACCCCTTTACCAAGAGACTGATTAAGCATACATTCCTTTTCGTACTCAGCCCGCGCATTAAAAAGCCACTGCTTATTACTCGCCCCATCAATGACCAACGACTTCATACTTTCCATCGACAGGTCCCTATCAACAGAGGACAAGTCAATCTCAATACATGACACACCCATCCCCTTAATTACTGACAGTTTCTCCGCATCTACAGCATGCGTTACAAAGACCTCGATAAAGAGATCTCGATCATTAACCGTTGCAATAAGATCCGGAACAATTTCCCCCACTCGCTTCTCGATACGCAAACTCTCGATGTTAAGGTACCGCTCATCGGCAATCTTCAAAGGAGATCGGTTCATATCAAACGTGATCGAAACAGGCGGTATTTTCAGATAACGATACTTATCCAGTAATGCTTTAGCCTGGTAATGCAATGCGGTCTCCACCGCCGCCCCACAATCCGAACCCGGTTTATGTGAATAATGGTCATCACGCTTTGGACCTTTTTTAGCCAGAAGTTCCGCATCACAGGCAGGACAGCGGCAACCACACGCAAGTCCGCTCTTCACATCTTCACGACTCACGTGTACTAGCTCACCATCCCTTAAACCATACTTCAGCTTAACCGCACTCAAAAGAACACCTACCTATTTCGCTGGATGACTCAAATACCCATACCCTGACTCTAAGAACCCCGTCTCCATCAAAGACGACACCTTCCCAGTTTTCTCCACAATAAGAATGTCCGATTCGGTTTTACCTAATATCACCAAACTTGAGAAATGGTCAATCTCATATTCAACTGATGGTCGATGACCATCCTTTGACCTTCATGGTCTATCTCAATATAAGCAGGGTTCCACCATTTCTCGCGAATGATTATATCGGTATCAGGACCAATCAAACGAGACGCGCGCGGCAGATCTTGCACCGTGGAGGCCTATATCAAACAGTGTGTTTTACCCGAGAACTCAAACTTAACCTCAGTATCGACGAACACTCTCATAGGCAAATTTTACTAAAACGGAAATGTCCAAAAGTAAACCAGAGATTTTAAGGGATTCATGTGAGCAAGTTTTTGCCTCTAAACATTTACTGTTATGCTCCTTTAACGATGAAAATCCATGGCTATGTTTATGTTTACTGACCTTTTTGATCGCTCTAAACCTCACCGATGCCCAATAGGGAACCCTGCTCCTGAAACGTGTCCTTGCTCCAGTTGTTCTATGGCAAGGGAGTATGTAAAAAGTTGCGTCGCTTTAGATAGGGCGGTAGCAAAAGATTTTGCTCCAACAGGTTCTTTGGTGCCAGCTAAGCAAGCGGAATACTTGAAACTCCGAGAGAAAAGATTGAAAGGCAGCGTTGGGAGCGTATTAAGGAGTCCGAAGAGTCTTGGGAGTATGTGCAGGGCAATCAAACTCGATATGCTGAGCAAAGAGTGGAGACCTTAGCACAACAAAAAGTGATATTCGAGCTTGGTTGGATGTAGTCCCCAATTACTCAATCGCAAGATGAGTTGTGGGGAAGTCTCTTTACACCGCAGACAAAAGAAGAACAAAAGCAATACATCAAGCGTTGTAATCTTCATCTAAACGAGCCTGTTCGAGAGGGAGAAATTGTCCTTCTTCCAACGATAGAGCCTACAACCCAAGAAGAACGAGATTTGCTGAGTGAGTGGACTGAGCAGGCGAAGATTGCCAGTAAAGAGCTAGGCAAGTTGTTAGATGAAGAGGTCGCGACACTTAACCGTCATTTTGAGCTTTTCTCCTATCAACTGGAAGAGCGGATTGAATCGGATGGTTTGCTTCTTGGTTTTTATGCTCAGGTGGCAGTGGGAGTTGGCGCTACTTTTGCAATAGTTGAGCAGAACCTGAAAAATATCCAGAATGTCCTGTTAGAAATTAATTGGCTGTATGTTCAGCACGTCGAAACAAAGCAAAAAGTAGGATATGCCAATAATCAGCGATTTTTTGATCAGCGTGCTGCACTATTTAAAAAGCTTGATGGCTCATTTGCGATGTTATCAAAGCGTAGTGTTCAACTACCTATCTACAAGCAAATTAAACGCAATTTAAACCTTTCCACTAAATCTGTAGTTCACAATGCGGATGAAATTCTCAAAACAGGCTTTGTAAAAGAACTAGGGAAGCGGATTGGCAATATTGCTCTTGGTATTTCAGCTGCCAGAGGTGCGGGGTATGTTGGTTTACTAGTGGGGGCCGTAAGTGGGGTCGATAGTATTTATGAGGCATGTAAAGTTGATGGTTTGGGCGAGTGTGGTAAAACAGCGACACGTGAAGTTGTTGGTTTTATTGGTGGTATATATGGTGGAGTCAAAGGTGGAGGTGCTGGGGTCGGGCTTGCTGTTACAGCCGTTTCTGGTATCGCTTTGGTTATTGGTGTGACTGCATCGGCCCCTGTACTGGCTATTGCTGCAATTGGTGGGGCTGTTGTTGGTGGTGGTGTTGGTGGGATGACCGGTACTCTTGTTGGTAAATGGGGCGTAGACTTCATATATGAAAGTGTTGAATCAGCTTTGAGATAAAATTATGTTGGATTTGTTAGTGACCATTTTTGGCGTTTACGCAATTTTTTGGTGTTTTCCGGCGATAGTTATATTGCCAGTGATCTCATTAGGGAGTTTTAAGCATATTATCTTTATGGATAAACAATTAGCTAAAGACATTAGTAAATACTATTACGATAACGGCTATATGCGTCCTAAATATCAATTGTCTTGGGAAGTAGGGAGTCGCTGCTTTGATTATTGGGTTAAGTATCCATTTATTCGTAAACGCGTAACAACAAGCTCAATAAGATTTAAAGTATTCATGTGGTTTAATGCTTTAGGAATGTGGAGTTGGATAATGGTTTTTTTTCTAGCCTTTATTGAAAAAGGACTCGGTGTTTCGTTCTAATTTTTCTTAAAACTTTATGCGTATACAATATTAAATTTCACTTATAACTCTAATTCATTATTGCAATGTATTAAGTTATTCAAGGGTTACTAATGTACTACTTTTTAATTGGTCAGACTTCTGAAGTGATACGATATCGAATTTTTAAGACATATTTCTTGGTTGTTTTGTTTTAAGAATGGCCCTGAATCCCTAAAAGAGGTGGTGGTTTTTTAGTAGTGTGATCCATTTTTCACCCCAACCCCTTTTCATATGGGCGACTTTAACCAATAATACAAAGTCTTAGAGAAAGCTCGAACTATACAATGGCCTATCAAATTGGCCCTGTTTCCTCCTATATTTTACCACACACCACGCTCGGCGCATTTGACTCATCAGGTTCGTTCCGATCGCTCGGAAAAGGCGATTGAAGCGGCCATTGAAACGTTAAAGCAAACAGGAAAACCGATTTCTAAGGCCGCGGTGGCCAGAATAGTGGGATTACGTCGAGAGCATATTTCTCGTCGTTATGGACACTGCTTTCCGTCAAAGGAGATAATGGTGAAGAAAAGACGAGTACAGCCTGTTTCAGGACAATTTGTTCTCTCTGCTCCCGATGGCCGGTGGGAAGAGAATGAAAAAGGGGAGTTGGCGTTTAAACACACTCACACCGTCTACTTTGAATCGTCGGTGGGGGTTGGTAAGGCAAAATATTGGGCCGACGATATCGAGAAAGCGCAAGTCTTTACAAATATGGATGAGGCAGTGGCTATGCTTTTGGAAGTCAACAGAGCTCACTCTCCAGTGAGCATTCAATCCTTGCAGGAAGTGCCTGAGAGCTTCCTGAATTTGGCCGTTTCTTTTTGCGAGTGGAGCCGTCTCGAAGAATTATAAGAAAGGGAAGAGAAGTGACGCTACCGGAGAAAGTTAAATTCGGTTTTAAAGCCGCTTTGTCAATAAGAAAAGTGTTGAAAAGACGCCTTAATTTTAAAGACGAGAAATAGACCAGCAAAAAAAACAGACACATGTAGGAGAACTTGTGTCTGCAAAATAAAGTTTAAAAAATTGCATAGTCACGTCATGGGGTGACTTTTCTACAATATAAGAAATCACCTAACTATCAATAATATATGTTTGTTTTAAGGTTTACCTTATAGTGTTTTTGTTTGCTTTCTTACAAAATGGGGAGCGAAAAGAAAGCCTTTATTAAAACGAGGGAAAAGATGTCGATTGCACTGTCTCATATTGCACTCCACCAATTGATGAAAAATGACATAGGAGAGCTGCAGCTTCAAGTGCGCTCTGCTCCACTGGAGAACGATGCAAATTCTTTGCAATTAACGGAATTACTCCATCGTCAATTTGTCGCTAAAGTCGGCAAAGGTTACGGCTTTTTTCAACCCGACAGTGCGGTTAATCAGGCACTGATAAGCTACCGTGACCACTCCCTCTCTTTTTATGAATTCTCATGCCAGTGTGCGGATAAGCTTCACCAAGAGCTCGTTAAATACCCGTTTGCGGATGAAGGGGTGTTAGTGATGGCCATCTATCGCTATCTGGCCACGGACCAACTCTTTATTGGGCTGTTGCCAGTGCACCAGAGCTTGAAAGTGACGGAGGCGCTAGAGATTAATGCCACCGATTATTTGGATGTGCAACACATTACCATCGCGGCAAGCATTAACTTAACGGACAAAGAAACCGATCCTGAAAACCACCGTTACTTAGCGTACATCAAAGGCCGGGTTGGACGTGGCGTTTCTGACTTTTTCTTAGACTTTCTTGAGGCCGAAGTGGGACTGGATGTCAAAGCTCAGAACCAGGTGCTGATGCAAGCGGTGGAGGATTTTTGTGCCGACCATCAATTGGAGAAACAAGAACGTCATCAATACCGGCAGCAAGTGTTTGATCATTGCAGTGCACAGATCAAGTCTGGAGAAGAGGTCACGGTTAAAGAGTTGTCTGGTGAGTTACCCCCTAGTCTCGATGGTCAGGACTTTGCCACTTATACTCAAGAGCAAGGCTATGAGTTGGAAGACCACTTTCCGGTAGAGCGAAGCTCACTCAAACACTTGACTAAGTTTGTAGGGAGCGGCGGTGGTGTCTCGATGACCTTTGATGCAGTGTTATTAGGTGAACGTATCTTTTACGATCCAGAAACCGATACGCTTACCTTGAAAGGCACTCCGGCAAACTTACGCGATCAGCTTACACGACGTGGGCAGTAACACTCGGTTGTTTTTTGTTCCTTTCGAAGGGCTTTCCAGATATCAGGAAGACGATGCCCTTGTTTTTGAAGATATAGAATCATTTTTGATTGAGAGTCTGGAGTAGTGTGCTTTAATCTGCCAAATTGCTCCATTTTACATAATGAGGCTTGTCGATAATGATCGATGTTTCTTGATAGCGAGACGAGAGATTTTGTCACTTGAATGTGGTTGTACTGACCTTGTGAAAGGGTTCGAGCGATCAGGTTAAACCCTTGTCGTTTTTGAATGGCGATTTGAATATGTTGGTCGATATTATCTTGATCATCGATGGCTCCTTGCTCATAAAAATGGACTAGTTGGGCATATATACACTCAGGTTTCACTCCTAAACATACCAATCGTTGTTTAATGTAGTGGGTTGAAGCCTTTGGCTCTTGCTTTAATATGTGGGTGATTTTTTCATAGATTTGATACTCACTGAGCTTAGACATCCATGCTCCTTAAATTCTGATCTCCGCTTTCATTTTAGAATAAGAAAAAGCATAAATAATAAACAGTTAGGTCAATGGGAAATCGACAGAAGTCACGTTGTTATTTTCCTTTAAAGAGGAATTGTACATAATGACAAAATGTCATTATCATTATGGTGTTTTGTGTGAGGTTAGAGCATATCAAAGAAGGGGAGTTTAAACGTCTGGCTCAGCTTGGAAGTTTTGAGGCGGTATTGGCTCAAGAATCATCGGAGACAGAGAACAAGTTCCATCTTATCGGAGTGAATTTTACTCAGCAAGTGCAATATGTGGTGCGAGCTGGTCGTACTGATACACTTAGAGCCTGGCGAATGGATCATTTAACCCATCTGGTGAAGTATTTGGGAGTAACCAGAATGGAAGTGCGGTTTTCGGAAAAGCCTGATGGAAGGGAATGCTAACCCTGTTTTAGAATCAACAGCGAATAGACAATGGATTCATAAGCGTGGACGCATGCTTATGTTGCAAAGGATTGCCATTAAAACCGATGTTGTGCGCGCTTCATCGGTTTTTTTGTGTCTGTTTATTTTATATCGCTTCGTATAAGTCATTGTTGATGAATCCTTTTATTTAGTCAGATAATTCTCTAATTCCTTGTTTTGCAAAGCATTCTTCATCTTTGTTATGTGCCTCTTTTATCCATACACCTGTTTGTTTATCTTTTTATGCTATGTGTTGTATAAAAGCTAATTTCTTATTGGTGTGTGGTTCAGGGAGTAGGTCGTCATGGTAAAGTTAACGTTCACCTTAACCGTTGATGGTTTGCCAGAAGAAACCTTTGTTGTCACCAGTTATAGCGGCGAAGAGTCGCTTTCAGAGTCCAATGTTGATGGCTCTCAAACTTGCTATGGTTTTCGTTATACTATCGACTTAGCAAGTCGGCAATCTGGCATTACTGCCCAACAGGTGGTCGATAACGCCGCTCAACTCACGATGCAGCGCAATGGCGAATCGGTTCAATTTGTGAATGGAATTGTTCGTCAATTTTCTCAAGGTGACATTGGTCATCATCATACTGCCTACTCTCTGGTCTTAGTTCCTACTCTGGAGCGTTTATCACTGCGTCAAAATAGTCGTATCTTTCAATTGAAAACGACGGAAGACATCATTCGGCAGATACTGCAAGAAATGGGCGTCATGAATTTTAGCTTTGCACTGACAAGAGCCCTTTCTCAGCGTGAGTTTTGTGTCCAATACCGAGAAACGGATTTGGCGTTTATACACCGTTTAGCGGCAGAAGAGGGGATGACCTATTATATTGAGCAAGCCAATGGTCAGCACACTGTCGTGTTTTTTGATGATAGCGCCCTTATTACGAAGTACGTCGATTCGGTGTTACACAATAGTTTACCCGGTGGGCAAACGGACGCCCCTTTTGTTTCACAATTTCAAATCGATCATCAAAGTGAGCCAAGCCACCTTGCGTTTAAAGACTATAGCTTTAAAAAGCCAAGCTATGGTTTTTTGCAAGAGCAGCAAGGGGCAGACCTTAGCTTTCAACAAAGCCATTACGAACATTACGACTTCCCGGGTCGATACAAAGAGGATGGCTCAGGCATCGCATTTAGCCAGCTTCGTTTGGAGTACTTACGTCGAGAGTCAAATCTAGGGCATGGTAAAAGTAACCACTATGCGCTCCAAGCTGGGGTGAAGTTTGATTTAAGCGAAAACCTAGAGGCGAGTGCCAACCGTGATTGGGTTGTGGTTGCGGCTACGCATCAAGGCACGCAACCTCAAGCCTTAGAAGAAGAGGGAGGCCACGGAGCAACCACGTACTCGAACCAATTCACTGTTATTCCCGCGAACAAGACTTGGCGCTCGAAACCTCAGCCCAAGCCGCAAGTGGATGGCCCTATGATAGCGAAGGTGGTAGGGCCGCCAGGTGAAGAAATCTATTGTGATAAACATGGTCGCGTGAAAGTGCATTTCCCATGGGACAGAGAGAGTGAGCAAAATGAACACAGTTCGTGTTGGGTTCGAGTTTGTCAAGGGTGGGCAGGGGCTCAGTATGGCTTTATGGCAATACCTCGTATTGGTCATGAGGTGATTGTCTCGTTTTTACATGGTGATCCTGACCAACCTATTATTACAGGTCGCACTTATCACGCAACCAATCCGCCGCCATATCCGTTACCTGCAAACAAAACCAAAACGGTGATTCGAACTGACAGTCATAAAGGGGAAGGGTTTAATGAAATCCGCTTTGAAGACGAGGCTGCGCGAGAAGAAATCTTTATTCATGCCCAAAAAGACCAAAACAATGTAGTGAATCATGATGAGACCACCAAAGTTGGGCACGATCGCAGTGAAAATATCGGAAACGATGAAACCATTGCGATAGGAAATGACAGAGCTGAGAACGTTGGTCACGACGAAACCGTCACTATTGGTCATGATAGAACTGAAACGGTGGGAAACAACGAAACCATTGTGGTGATGAATCATCGTCAAGCGCGCGTTGGCGTCAATGAGGCGATTGACATAGGTGGCAATCAAACGGTGACCATTGGTGGTGCTCAAGCTGAAACGGTGGTGTTAGCCAAGGCTGAAAACATTGGCGCGGCCAAAGCGCTGAGTATTGGTGCGGGCTATCAGGTTTCGGTTGGTGGCGCGAAAAATGAGTCTGTTGCCATCAGTTCAACCGAACAGATCGGTTTGCTCAAACATATCATTGTCGGTAAACGCTTTGAGTTAAGTGTGGGGGCAAGCTCACTCATTCTCAATGCCGATGGCACGATTATTCTTCAAGGAAAAGACGTTAAAGTGGCGGGAGCTAAGCATGTAGAAGTGAATGGCAAGCTGGTTGAGGTCAATTGATGCAGCAATTTAATCATACCTTTTTACCTTCCGTGGCTTGGGAAAATGCCGATGCCAACCAAGAGTGGTTTTATACTTGTCTGATGCGAATTACCTATCGGCTTTTACCGCAAGGTCACGGCCCTTCACAGCGTTGGACACTTCAAGTATCGCCAGAGCAAGGCCGCTTATTTGCAGCCGATACTTATCAGGAGGATGATCCTAATCAAGTGTTACGATATGAGTCAGATTTTATTACCCACAAACCTCATACCGATGTGGTCTTCAATGCCAATACTTATGCACCCAGTGGTCAACCGGAAAACCAGTGGCATTGCGGCGTTGAAGTGTTGTCAGAGCAAGGGGAGCGGCTTAATGACCTTCATTTGACCGTCAAAGGTGAGCGTGATTGGACGCAAGGCCCTCTTGGTTGGCGAAAAACCTCTTTGCGGCCCGTGAGTCAAGTGAGGCTTTCCTATGGGTTAGCGGAAGGAGGGAAGGTGCTTAACCTCGACCCCAAAGCCAAAGAGTCCTATTGGACTATTGATGAACAGAATCCCGTCGGGACAGGCATTAAGCACAATGAGATGCCCACAAATGACTTTCCTGTGGCGCAGGTCTATTGGCGTCACTTAAGGGATAGTCTACAGGGGGTACCGCCCGGTTTAGGGTTTATTGATCGTTGCTGGAAGGTTCGGTATCAGTTGGCTGGCACCTATGATGAAGCGTGGTTAGAAGAGCAGCACCCTTATTTACCCGAAGACTTTAACGACCAATATCAGCAAGCCGCTCAACCTAAGCTCATCGCTAAGGGATATCTACAGCCGGGTTGCCAGTTTAAATTGTTGGCGTTAGCGCCTAATTACCCGGAATTGACGGTCACCCTACCGCGCTTATACGCCTTTGCTGAGCTGATGGACTCAACGCAGCGGCGACATCGTTACAAGCTAGAAATTGACACCATCTTATTTGATATCGATGCACCCGATATGGCGGACTGGCGCGTTTATGTGTCCTACCGACGCCGTATTGCGAAAAAACAAACCATGACGGCCTGTCATTTTCACTATCTGCCCACCCAGTGGCGACAACAGGAGCATTCCGATGGCTAAAGCATTTGGCGCTCGAAAAGACGGGCAATATTTGGTGATTTGTACCATGCCTGATGTGTGTAAGTTACCCAATAACGTCCCAGTCCCTTTTCCCATTACCCAAAAGCTCAATACAGCAAAAAAACATTCTAAACATAAATTTAATGGTAAGGAAATGGTGCTGCTTAAAAGTGAATTGCCCTCAGTGCTCGGCGATCAACCAGGTACGAATAAAGGACTCAAATCGGGCTCGATGGGTGATAAGGTCGAAATGGAAGGCCATAGCTCATCCATGAAAGTGGAAAACAGCCCAATGGTTCGAGTCGGTGATAAGGTCAAGATGAACAACAACAATACTATGGGGGTCATTGTGTTTGCTCCGCCACCCATGCAACCTCCAATCAAAGATAACGGCGAGCTTGATCTATCCTCTCCATCTGAATCAAGCTGATAAGGACATCCTATGACGTTATCCACTGATGCGCCGTCTCTTAGTTTTCAAGACGACAACCCCACATTTGACGAACTGCAACGCTGGATGGAGGCCGGAGAGCCCGTGAACCCCCATGCCCGTAAAGAGCTTGAGCCACCGTTAATTCGACCCATGCTCCGATACCCTTGGATGGAAGGTGAGGCACAAAGGGCGGGCGAGTTAGGCACTTATCGGGATGCGCAAGTCAAGTTGCTTACCGGGCAGCTTTACTATGACGTGCCCATCATCACCCTTGCGGGTCATATGCCGATTTCTCTATCATTGATTTATCTCTCAGGGCCCGATAAATCTCATTCAGGTTGGCGACTCAACGTCGATGAGCAGTGGCATCGCGTGCTAACCCCTCAGCAGGGGTATCAACATTGGCAAGCCGATGGTAGCCGCTATGAGTATCGTTATCAGCCTGACACCAATGCACTGCAAGACATCAGTTTGCCCGCAAATATTGTCAGTTGGCGTGTGGACTCAGATGCCCCATATCAAGCCGAGGATAAATTTCAATTTCACTTAACTCATCCTGATGGCACCGTTCGCTGTTTTCAGCAAGGTAGGCTCAGCCAAGTCACCGATGTGCATGGTCACTGCTTGTCGATTTCACGTAATGCCCATGGGCAAATTACTCAAATTACAAATTGCTCTGGCAGTCAATTTCAATTGCGTTACAACTCGCAAGCCCAACTGAGTGAAATTGAAGACCACAGCGGTCGGGTGTGGCAACTGCGCTATGAAAACAACCAACTTGTTCAGCTCAGAGCGCCCTGGGGCGCCCATCGTCAGTTTCATTATCAGCGTGTAACGGGGGCGAGTGAGCCCCTGCTCAGTCAAGTATTCAATTCATCGCAAGAGGTGCTGCTTAAGGCTACGTATCATCCCGATGCCAGAGTCGCTAAAGCTTGGCAAAAACACTTAGAGACCGTCTGTTATCACTATCACGATGCCGAGCACTATGTGCAGGTCAACCAGCAGATTGTTCATCTACATGAACATGGCTGGATTTGCGGAATTGAAGCGCTTGATGGCCACCGCTTTTTAGAGTGGGACGAGGCTAAGCGAGAAGCCAAAATCACGCTAAATGGGCAAACCGCGGACGTGAAAACCTTTGATACCACACATCGCCTTATTGAGCATCGGACGGCTCAGCAGCGTATTCGTTATGAATACGCCAAAGAAAACAGGCAGCCTAATCTGGTTCGCTCCAAGCAAGGCGAGCGACGTTATGTTTATGACGTCCAAGGCAATTGTACTTTAGTTGTGGATGAGAATGGCTTAAAAACCCAGACAGAGTATGACGCTCATGGCAAACCTGTTTATCAAGAAAACTCACTGGGGGCCCAAACGACGTATCGTTATAATCGTTATGGTCAGATCATCGCCATCATCGACCAAGATGAAGCGCTCACCCAGTTTGAATATAATGGCTCTCAGCAGCTAAGCGCCATGGTTGATGCCGCGGGTCAGCGGTTAGACTATCGCTATGTGGGGCCAAACCGATTGGCCAATATAGATGATGGTAAGGCGGCCATTGAATTCGATCTTAACTCAGAAGGTCAGCTGAAAGGGGTGAAACAAGGCGAGCACGAGCTGCGCTATGCCTACGATGAACACGGTTGCCGTTTCCTGCAGGGAAATAGCCTCAAACACATCCGCTCGATAGATTATCACCCCGATACCCAACTGCCAAAGACCATCACCCAAGAAGATGGCCGAATCATTGAGATAGACTTTCAGCACATTAGCGATGTGCAGCGCATTGTGACGACCACCGAAGACGAACAAAGCACACTCATCTTCAATGGCCAAGGCCAACTTGAGCAAGCCAATAATACTCATCGAGCGATTCGTTTTGACTATGATGTTTATGGTCAAGTGACCGACCAATGGCAACAAGATGAACATGTTCGCCATGCATGGCTGAGTGATTGTTGCTTACACAGTCAAATTCATGGCCAAGAAACCGTTTATCAGCGAGATAAACAGGGCAAATTGATCACGCTCATTACGCCAGAAGAGCACGTTATTCATCAACAGTTTGATGTCGGTGGCCGTGTTACCGAGCGCCGTTATCCCAATGGGTTAACCGAGTGCTTTCGTTATACGCCCGATGGTTTTATCTCTCAGTTGAGCACCGCGGGACAATGCTTTGACTATCACTACGATAACGTCGGCCAGCTGATTGAAGTCAATGGTCAACGTTTTGGTTATGATCAGGGCCATTTAACCCATGACGGACAAACGGCGTATCAGTTTGACGGGCAAGATAACCTTATCGCTAAGGGTGATCAAACCCATTGGCGTTATGATTTTACCACCAATCGCCTATTAGAAAATGATGTTTATCGGTTTGCCTATGATGTGCTGGGTCGTTTGGTGAGTAAAACCCATAAAGCCAGCCAAGCCACCCTGAACTATCAGTACAATCAGAGTAGCCAACTGATCCGACTTTATGGGGAGCGAGTACTCAAACCGGAAACAGCGCCGCAAGCCTGTGATTTACGTTTTCAGTACGATGCCCTCGGTCGGCGAATTCAAAAGCAGGACGGACAAAAGAGCATCCAGTATTACTACGATGAGCAGCGCATTATCGCTATGCACATCACCAACGGCGAAGAGGAAAGCCATTGGGTCTACCTGACCCATGATGACGCCACGGATACCCCACTGAGCATACACAGCAAACAGGGCTGCTTCTATTATCATCGTAACTCTCAAGGCAGCATTATTGCCTTAAGCGACGCCCGTGGAGAGATTGTTGAAACCTTAGATTATGATGTTTTTGGTACCCTTATCGCTCATGATAAGCACATAGACACCTTTAACCCCTATGCCTTTACGGGGCGAGAGCTTGATGCGCCAGATCTCTATTTTTATCGCGCGCGATATTATGATCCGAGCTTGGCCCGATTTCTAACCCCAGATCCCATGGAGTCTTTTTCAGGGCAAGCCAACCTTTACAGTTATACTGGTGGTGATCCCGTCAATTATGTTGACCCCTTTGGTTACAAAAAGAAATGCGTCAGTGAGAAGCTGGCAACGAAACTGGACAAAGTCACCAAAAAATTGGGGAAACGATTGGGCAAGGCGGCGAGTAAACGCGTTGCCACCACCATGGCGTCACTGGCTACCGGCCCGGGAGCGGCGGTGGTCGCCGTTGGCAATTTGATTTGGACCGGATGGGATATCTACAAATCAAGATACGATATCTTTGAATTACGGGACCTGTTGATGGCGGCCGATTTAGATTACAGCCAACTTGATCCACTGGATATGATGATGGCGACGATGGACGGAGAGCCTGCGGTGCCCGTTTGTCCCAAAAACAAACCCAAGCCTACTGGTAAAGGCGCCAGTGCCGCCAATTCTAAAGGTAATCCTCCTAAGGGCTCAGAATGTGGTTGCCCAGTTGGCAAGCCAGTCAACCCGGCCAACGGCAGTAAAGTACTTCGATACGAGCAAGAGCTCGACTTTACTATTCAAGCGCCGATGCCTTTGGTTTGGCAGCGTTACTATAACTCGAGTAACCCTCATGTGGGGCTTTATGGTCAAGGCTGGAGTTCACTGGCTGATGCCTTTCTCTTGCACACTGCTCAACATATGGCTTTTGTCGAGCCGCATGGCCGCACCTTAAAGTTTGACCACCTTGAAGTAGGGGAGCAAGATCTTTGGGTGGTTGAGCAGCTCACCTTATACCGCGCTGATGAGCAAATTTATCATCTCATTACCCCAGATAAGAGCCGACTGCACTTTCAGCCAAGTATTCGTGACCGTTTTCGTTATCAATTGGTCAAGGTGGAAGATGCGCACGGTAATTCCTTAACATATTGGTATAACGGCCTCAATCAAGCGGGGCAAGACGATGTACTCACCCATATTGTCACTCAGGATAAACGGGGTTTTGAACTGAGTTATCAAGAGACTGGGCAGGGTAAACGTCTTAAAGCCATCACCGAAGTGGGGGTGACACACTCCCCACAAGGACAGAGATACTTTCACCCCAAACAAGTGTGGGTGAGTTATCGTTACAGTGACCAAGGCGATTTGATTGAAGTACGCAACCATCAAGGTCGTCTTACCCGAACCTTTGATTATCAAAACCATATGATGGTGATGCACAGCCAGCCTGGCGGTTTTGAAAGCCGTTATCGCTATGACCAATACTCTCCCAAAGGTAAAGTCACCTGCAATGCCCTCTCAACGGGCGAGTCTTGGCAATTTGACTACGCCTTGGGCCAAACCACCGTCACCGACCATTTAGGCCGAGAAACGGTGTATCAGTTTGATGAACATGAATACTTGACGGCCAAAACCGATGCGCTGGGCCACACTGAACGCTATGAGTTGAACAATGCTGGGTTGGTTGAGCAAATCCTTGACCCAGCAGGGGGAGTGCAAGCGCTTAAATACGATTCAAGAGGCAACCCAACTCTCATTAAATCCGCCGATGGTCGAAGCCTTCAAATCCGCTATGCTGAGAGCATTGATAAGCCTGAGAGCATCACCGATGATTTGGGGCAGACCACGACTCTTGCCTATGATGAGTATGGCAACGTTATTGAAGAAACGGCGTCCAATGGTGGTATCACCCGTTATCAATACAGTGAACAAGGCTGGCTTACGGATGTGACCGATGCCTTGGGCAATGTGTATCAATTTGACTACGACAAGCGCGGTAACCTGGTTCAACAAACGGACTGCTCAGGTCAAGTGACGCACTATCATTATGACGACTACAGCCAGCTGACCCGCCTTACCAATGCTTTGGGACAAAGCACTCAATATCAGTATGATGATGAGTTTAACCTCAGCCAAATTGTTTACTCCGATGGCAGTACAGAGCGCTTTGCTTATGATGCGCTTGGGCATTTGATTGAACATCGTGATGCAGAACAAAACGTTACCCGTTATCAAGTAGATAGCCATGGCAGGCTGACCCAACGCGTGAACCCATTGGGTCACACATTGGACTATCACTATGACAGCGTGGGCAGACTGCGCACCCTTCTCAATGAAAATGGCGTAGCTTATCAGTTCACTTATGACCCCCTCGACAGGCTCATTCAAGAGCAAGGGCTAGATGGGCTCATTACCCAATACCGATATGACCCACTAGGGAATGTGAAAAGCAAACTCGAAAACCCAAACTGTGAAGCCCAGCGTGAAACCCAATATGTGCGTGATAAAGCCGGCCGGTTACTGGAAAAATACATCGGTCAAAACGGCCAAGAAGCGCGTACTCGCTATTCCTATGATGACATCGGCCAACTTACCCAAGCGAGTAATGCGACCGCCAAGGTAGAGTTTGACTATGATGCCATGGGCAATGTCACCCAAGAAGTGACCACCAGTGATTTTGGTCAGCAATCGGTTTGTCATCAATATGACCTGTTAGGCAATCGAACCCAGACCCTTCTACCGACAGGACAAACGTTAAAGTCACTCTATTATGGCTCCGGTCATCTGCTGCAAATTAATATTGATAACCAAACCATCAGTGAGTTCAGCCGAAATGCGCTGCATCAAGAAACCCAGCGAAGCCAAGGCGTGCTGCATACCCAACAGCGTTATGATGCGTTAGGTCGACTCACTCATCAACAGGTTTATCAATCGGCATTACTGGACGATGAAACGCCAACTCTAACCAATCAGGCGGCTAAGTTAAGCCGGCGTTATCGTTACGGTGTCACGGGTGAGCTTAACACCCTTGAAGACTCGCGCACAGGTATCACCCATTATCGGTACGATAAGCTAGGGCGCATTCTTGGCAGCCAAGGTCCGAACATTGAAGAGACGTTCGCCTTTGACCCGGCGCATAATCTGATACCCATCAACGACTCTGGGACGCAAGGGCTCATTCAAGATAACCGACTTAAGGTGTTTGAAGACAAGCGTTATCAATATGATGCTTACGGTAATCTAGCCGAGAAAAAAATCGGCAGCCATACCACATTGACGTTGAACTATGATGCTGAGCACCAGCTTATCCAAAGCCGGAAAACACAGCATGCCATCGAGCAGGTCACCCAATATTTTTATGACCCGTTTGGTCGAAGGATAGCCAAACAAGACCGATTCAATACCACCACTTTCCTTTGGGATGGCAATCGACTGCTTTTAGAAACGCGTGGTAGCAAAGCGAAAACGTATGTTTATGAACCGCAGGGTTTTGTGCCGATAGCTCAAGTGGTCAGTCATTTAGATAAAGAAAAAGGGGCGTGGCCTTATTCACTCAAGCCGGTTTCGTCCATCACCAATGACATCTTACACTATCATGTTGACCATTTAGGTACGCCTAGAGAGCTCACTGACAGCGATGGTCACTATGTTTGGGCGGCGCAATACAAGGCCTGGGGTAATACTTTAAAAGTTGAATACCCAGAGCTGACCCAAAAAGCGGAGCAGGAAAAACAACGGGGCGTGACGGTCAGCATTCATGAGCTGGAAATTGACTACCGACAAAACCTTCGTTTCCAAGGTCAATATTTTGATGAAGAGACGGGATTACATTATAATCGATTTCGGTACTATGATCCGGACATTGGGCGGTTCGTGACTCAAGATCCGATTGGGTTATTGGGTGGGGATAATCTTTATCAGTATGCCAATAATCCAACAGCTTGGATTGACCCGTTAGGGTTGTCAAAGCGTCGTCGTGTTACAAAGAAAGCAGGATCGGCGGGCGTTGATCGAACAGGTAAGGCTTTCACCCCAAAAACCAAAAGAGAAATTGACGAAGAAAACGCAGCGCAAAATGGTGGAGTAAACCGCTGTACTGATTGCGGCATCGAAGTTGTTCCTGGGAAAAAACATCAGCGAGGAGTGACCCCGCCAGATAACGAACGGCACAGGGATCACATTATACCCAAATCGAAAGGTGGTGACGGAACGCTTGATAACGGTCAAATTCTCTGTCGTACATGTAATCTAGATAAGAGTAATAATTAATAATGAGAGAGCACATAAAATTATTTTTCGAATATTCCGTTGGCGCTTCAAGTGAAACTGAATCTTTATGGGCTTTACCGAGTGGGAAAGGTTTTAAACTAGACAATATTCCGTTTTACGTTAAAGGTGTTTCGTTTGGAGATATCGTGAGTGCTGAAAGAGTGGAAGGCTATCTATGTATGAAGGAGCTTTTGGAATCTTCAGGGCATAGTACGGTTCGTCTCTGGTTTTCTAGCGAGCAGGAAGTGCAGCCTGTAAGGGAAGTTCTGAAATCTATGGGCTGTAGTTCGGAAGTGAGTGATCAACCTAGGTTAGTCGCTGTCGATATTCCGCCAACTGTTTCTTATGAGAATATACGTTCTTATCTAGATGAGGGTGAGTCTAGTGGCAAGTGGGATTATGAGGAAGCCTGTCTAGGCTTCCTATAAAATTGACCACTTAATGTATTTTTTCTTTAAAGCAGCTTCGGCTGCTTTTTTTGTTTGTGGTTTTTTTGAGTTAACATGCTTCTGTAGAAACGAAATGGTATTTTCATTTTTGTGCCAGCCAGCAGAAGCGGAGGCAATCCAAGTGATATTGTTATCAGGCGTATTGTTGTTGTCTGCAAACTTAATCAGTTTAGTTATATCCTCTTCATCTGGAACAATTTTTTGCATAGCTATTGCTCTTAGTATCCCATCAGAAAATAAAGGGTTCTCATTATTGCTTAGCATCTGCGTGATAGCTTTATGAACGCTGTTCTCCATTAAATAAATAAGCCGTGTTATAGAGTCTCCGATTGCGACGTAGAGTATTGTGGCTTCCAATTCTTGTTTAGCTAATTGTTGTAAAAATTTTAGGCTGTCGGTGTGGCCTGATTCACCCAAAGCCATAATCATCTGGTATTGTGTTTCCCACGTTCGTTTATCCTTAAGTTCCTTTTTTAAAGCTTCGAGTAATGCTCGGCCTGCATCTTTACTTTGCAATTTTCTCAGTTTTTTAGCTGCTGAGCGGCGTTTAGCTGATGCTTTGTTATTTAGTTGTTCAATTAGCGGTTGAATATCTGCATTACTCATTTAGTTGTCTTCCTTCCAGAATCCCAGCGCCTTGACTGATATTTAATAATCAGACTCTCCAGCACTTCCCGTATCACCATCTGCTCACCTTCAGATATCTGACTGATCGCTTCTAGCTGTAGGGCAAGATCGTCACTAGGGTTACGTTCATGTTCTTCAAATAGCAAGAAGTCGGTACTTACATGTAATCCGATAGCAATATACCCATTTAATCTGGTCCGAAAAATCCGGATGTAATCGGTCCACTACAGCTAAAGGACGGTGTTATGCGGGATTACAATAGTGCCAAGAATTAACTATTGACGTCATAGTTTCTTGTTAGCTGTTTTGTTCCTCACTCCAATTATTAAACTAAGTAGCACCAAATTACCACTTATTAGTTAAAACACTCGTATTTCTAATCCGTGTATCAGCACTAGGGGCAACCGCACAAAGAGACATGAATGAGAGAATAAATCTTTTCTTGGGTTCACAAGAATGAGTGCACAAAAATTGATTATTTGTAGTATTTTAATACATGTGATGTGATCGATTGCAAAGCATTTGATGTCATTGGGTTGATAGACTGTTTTTTAACCGTTACTCGATTGTTTGATAATCAAAGGAGTGCATATGACATTAACGATATTGAAGCGCGTTGGATTCGAGTAAAAGTTTTTTCGAATTCAGAGGGTAGTGAGTGGACGAACATTACAGAAGTTAAAGTTTCTGGAGATGGTGCTCCCGAGCCTGGATTTGATTTAGATCCTACTTTACCCCCTTCAGGTAACTTTGACGTTGGGGATTGGTATTTAAGTATACCAGTTGACGAGGGGGATGGTTATGCAACGGATGTCAAAGAGAGAGTCTTAATCTCTGGTTATGAAAGTGATTATTTTTACATTGGAAGTGATGGTGGTTTGGTTTTCTATACTCCTGTAGGTGGAGTTGTTACGTCAAGTAATACAAAATATGTGAGAACGGAATTAAGGGAGATGTTGCGTAGAGGAGATACCTCAATCACGACATCAAGTAAAGCAAATAACTGGGCATTTTCATCAATACCATTAAGTGAACAAGAGTATTTTGGTGGGATTGATGGAACACTGAAAGCCACATTAGCGGTGAACCATGTAACAACCACAACATCAAATTTACAGCAAGTTGGACGATTGGTTGTCGGGCAAATTCACGCAAAAAGTAATGAGCCAATTCGCTTGTACTATCATAAGCTTCCAAACAATGAAAAAGGGGCATTATACTTTGCTCATGAAACATCAAAATCAGCAGGTGGTGATGAAATCTGGTACAATCTACTTGGTAATATGGTTACTTCTGATGGGAGCTTAAATGATACGTCCTCCCCTAGTGATGGTTTATTGTTAGATGAACCGTTTTCGTATTCAATTGTGGTAAACGGGGATCAACTTGTTGTAACCATTAGCCAAAATGGTCATGAACTTGCAGCAAAAGAAGTTGATATGTCAAACAGTGGGTATGATGATCCAGATAACTATATGTATTTTAAAGCAGGTATTTACTTGCAAGATAATAGTAGTGATGATCACGATTATGCCCAAGTGACCTTTTATGAGTTAAATAATTCTCATAACTAATCTTTCGAAAAGAGGAGTCAATAGGCTCCTCTTTTGTTATTTATTCCCCCTCATTGGTCTAAAACCTACAGGCTGGGCACTTTATAACTCAGAAATGCCCCAAAATCACTTAGATTAAATACTCTACACAATTCAGAGGGCGTGCGTTTACCCAACTAAAACTTATTCGGTTGAGTTGATAACTTATCATTCCCGTTATTAGGTGACATCTTGCAGTCTAACTTCCCGTCATGTGTCATAACTTATTGATTATAAGTTGAGTTAATATAAAAATGATGGCATTGCCGAAAGATGAAAGACGACAATTTGTCGTCTAATAAGCGTTATATTTTACTGGAGTTCATCATGCTAAACAGAATCGAAGAATGGATTGATTTAACGAACGAAAGGTTTTCTAGCCAACGAAAAAGTTGTGCGTTGTTTGCGCGTCAGTTCGCCGGCTTCTACTCCGAAGAATTTCTAGCTGACTCATATTTTGTGATCGTTGATAGTATCCCAAAGCCAGATTTCCCAGAATTACGTGAAGCGGGTTTAGGTGACTTTCTTGATATGGAAATTCAAGGTATTACATATAAGAACACTTATTATATTCTACCGACTTTCGCTCAGGATCTACGATTGCACTTTCACGAGTTGGTGCATGTTGCTCAATGGAAAACTCTTGGCGCTCCTGGCTTTTTGCAACGCTACATAGCTGAGGTTCAAAGTGTTGGCTATAAGGATGCTCCGCTGGAGAAATTAGCTTATGCATTTGATCATCACTTTTCTCAAGGTGGGCAAAAAGTTGATGTTCCAAGCTATGTAGAAAATAAAATATAACAAACTGTTTAAGAGTGATTCGCAACGCGTGGCATTTTTACTATGCGTTGGTTTTAGTGTTTAAGGTGGTTTGCGGTAGCTTTTGTATTGCGTTACTCACACCTTAATTTGGCGTTAGCTGACTAAATTGGCAGCGGAGTAAATCTAGGAGAAGGTATTGAGTGTAGAACTAAAAGAGTATGAACAAGTTCTAGTTGGTGCAGGGTGGTTCATTCCCCCTTATGTACCGTTAGCTCAGATTATCAATGCGGCAGAAAGGCTGAAAAATGTGGAAGGTAGTGAACGCCAGAATATACTAGAGCAGACATTAAAAGACATGTACAGGCCTGAGCGCTTAGCTTCAATGTCTCTTCACCGCTATCCTGAAACCCCAGTGCTTACTATGTACAAAGAAATTATATCTGAGTCTATAGAAGCTCATTATCTAGGGTTAGATCATATAGCAGTTTCAGGGCTACTACCCGTGATTGAAGGGGCGGCACGCTCTTTAGCTGAACAGAGAGGAATCGGATTTAAAGGTGTGAGGACATTATTCGTAGCTCTCTGTGACGATTGCAAACAGCAAGCGCAAGAGGAGCGGTTAGGTGCAGTGAATGAAATTTGCTCAATGATGGATTCATTCAAACTATTTTGTAAACAACACTTATATCAAAGTTCAGAAAAATACTTTCTAGAAGACAACACTAATAGACATGGTATTTTACATGGTTCATTCAGTGACAAAGACTATGGGAGACCACTGAATTTCTATAAGTGCCTCGCCGCTGTAGAGTTTTTGTGCTGGGTATCAGCATTTAAAGCTAATGTATCTTGGCTGTTGCCTGGTACGTCTAATCAGTCAAAAGCTCTTGGAGCTTACTATCAGTCACTGGAAGCGCTAGCTGTTGCAAAGCGAAACATATTCAGCTAACAAAGCATTTAAGAGTGATTCGCAACGCTTGGCGGTTTCGCTTCGCTCAAGTATAGCCAATCGTCGCTCACACCTTAATGCTGCGTTATAAGTTTTGGGGTTATTATGAATATTGAATGTCCATCATGCTCAAAAGAAAATAAAATTGAATGCAGTGAAAATATCTTATGCAGTGAATGTAATTCAGCTTTCTCGGGGTATACGTATAAGAAGTATAAAAAGCCCTTATTATCAGCATCTTCGGCTTTGTTTATTGGAATCATTGGTACATATAAAATAGATCAACTGTACTTTGATGAAGCTCGTTACCCTATACGCGTTGAATACGAGATTGTAGATAACTGTGTTAACTCGGACAAACGCTCGTTAGCAAGCACCCAATATATTAAAAAGAAAAACTTATGTTTATGTGCACTGGAGTTAACAATGGATTCTTTGCCTTATAAGGAAGCTACTGGCGACGAAGCAAAATTCTTAAGCAGTTTTCGAACTGCTATAAATCAGTGCCAGTAGCTAAAAGAAGTTATCGTCTTGGTGGTTGATTACCTCGACCTCCTCCAGATTTGTTACCTGTCTTACTTGGTCCATTTGGTGGTGTGTTATTAGCCATAGTATTTAGTTGCATGTCATTCTCTCCAATATGTTTTATAGTTGTCGCAAGGACATGGTCATAATAAACCTTGCTAAAGGGACATTTGGGGACAAAACAGTGACAGAAAAAGAAAATCTCGAAAAAACTTTAAAGTTACTTGGTTGGTCAAAAAAGAGATTAGCTCGTGAGGTCTATGTAGAGTTACATGACAATGATAACCCAAAGGAAATTTTGAATTTTGAGGAACAAGTTAAGAAAGAGTTTCAGCGTGCGACAACAAAACAAGACAAGTTTGAGTTCTACTTGAAAATAATTAGTCATCATCGAGAGTTTAAGAAACTAGACCTAGTTACTCCCAATTATCAATCAGCTAGCTTACTCAGCGATGCACTTGGTGAAGGCTTAACGCAGATATCAAAGCATATAAGTGACGGGCTAGTAAAATAAACTTATAACAAACTGTTCAAGAGGGATTCGCAACGCGTGGCATTTTTACTATGCGTTGATTTTAGTGACTAAGGTGGTATGCGGTGGCTTCGGTATTGCGTTGCTCACCCCTTAACAGGGCGTTATGTACTTAGGCGGAAAAATGGATACTGAACGATACTTTAAATCTATATCAATGGAGTTAAAAGCTCTAGAAAATCGCATCCGTCATCTGATCGATGATGCACATTGGCCTACAGATGGGGAATGGAAAGAGTCGATACTAAGGCAAGTTATTCAGAGAAGTTGCCCTAAAAATATATCTCTTGGTCGTGGTTTTATCATCACTGAAAACGGCAACTCAGGTCAAATAGACGTATTACTTTACGATAATACACAGCCTGTTATTTATCAGGATGGTGACTTAGTTTTTATTCAACCCTCATCGTGTCGCGGAATCATTGAAGTAAAATCGACATATAGTTCTCAAGTCTATCGTGATGCGTGTGAAAGTATTTCTACCACAGCAAAGTTAGTTCGTGATTCAGAGCCAGACATGGATATTTTTGTGGGTGTTTTTATATATGAAATGAGGAATAGACAGCCACGAATAGACCTTGATGTGTTAAGAGAACTTACTGATGAACATTGGCATAAAACTATTGACCATGTGTGCCTTGGGCAGCATAAATTCATTAAGTTTTGGGAGCAATGCCCATTAGAACATGTTGATAACTATGAGCGATGGCATTTGTATAGGCTAGAAGATATGGCTTTTGGGTATTTTATCCATAATCTTTTATCTGTCATTTCTGGCTACAAGTTAGTACGCAATGAAATGATATGGTTTCCTGCACAAGGAAAAGAGCATAATAGAGAAAATAGCTTAAGACGTACATAACAAACAATTTAAGAGTGATTCAGCACGCTTGGCATTTTTGGTTTGCTTCGGCTTTAGTGTTTACGGCACAATACTTTAAGTGCAGTGGTCTGCGTTGCTCACCACTTAATGCTGTTATCCGAACATTCTCGACTAAGTTATTATCCCAGCAAATCAGGATTCCTACACGGCATCCATGTGGTGTATCAAATACAGTGTATTCATTACCACTTCTCATGTGTTCGCTGACAAACGTATGCAACTTTCTGTGTTTGCCTATCTGGCATTGCTATTACATAAGAATTGTAAAGACTTCCGTCCTTATCCTTTTCAATTAAACCTGCGCCAATGCTGATTTGATATTTTTTCAGAAATTTCTAGCAAGCATTTAGAAGTTTCTCCTTGCGGGATGAACTCCGATAAATCACTGTGAGAATTACGCTTACAAGCCATCTCGAACAACACGGCTGTGATTGACGCACAAACTCGTTTTGAAGGTTTAAATCAGTACAACCTAAATGGTTTTTGAGTTAAAGCAGAAAAACGAAATCAATAATTAACCTCCCCATTCATATTGATAACGTTAATATAAATTCCGCTCATACAAACAGAGACTTAATAATGAAAACAAAACTTTTAATAACAACTTTTGCTCTTGTTGCTTCAAGCAGTATCTTTGCACAAGGTTTCACTGGTAATGCTGCTCAAACACAATCCGGCTTTTCAGGGCCAACACAAAGTATTTCTACAGTAGCACAAGTTCTTGAGGCAGGGATATTCAGTGACGATATGCCTGTAACATTGACAGGTCATATCAAATCATCTCTTGGTGGAGAAATGTATCTTTTTGCTGATTCTACAGGTGAAGTTACTATAGAAATTGACCACGACAAGTGGTTCGGTCAGTCCGTCACACCAACAACAAACGTACAAATCATGGGTGAAATCGATAAAAACATATCAGGTGTAAAGGTTGATGTGGATGCGATAAAAGTCCTGTAAGTATTTTATATGTCCACAAGCGCTTCACATTAAATGATTGATAATCACGCAAGATAACTCATAGAGAATTTTTATATGAATAAAACATTACTTTCATTAGTATTAGCAGGCGCATCTTTCAGTGCAGTTTCAGCACCTTATATTGGTTTAGAATACGGTTTCGGTTCAACTAGTCACGATACACAAAGTAACTTCACATCATCTCCAGTTACACTTGAACCATCTAATGAAGATGGCATTTTAAGTGGATTTGTAGGCTATTCATTAACGCCATCTTGGGCGATTGAATTTGGTTACAGTCAGTTTGAATTGGATGATGATCGTTCACTATTTGTGAAAGATGACCCTGCAACATACATAAAAACAGAAGAAGAATGGAATTCAAAAGTAAAAGCAAAGAAATTCACTCTAGCTCCTGTTTACACGTATACACTGAGTGAAAAATGGCAAGCCAAATTTAAAGCAGGCTTAACTTATACTCAGTATGGTGTAAGCGCATCTCATTACCTTGAACATGAAAATGAACTAACTGATGTTGAGGCCATTACACCTAAAAGTAGTTACTCAAATACATCTAATGAAATTGGTGGTTTGGCTTCTGTAGGAACTGAATATGAAGTGTATTCACAATTAACGGTTGGAGCGAATGTCAAATACCAATTTGATAGTTTCGCTAACACAGTATCATTCAACATTGGCTCGACCTACTACTTCTAAAATCACGGATTAACCATCAAAGGGCTTGGAGTGACCAAGCCTTTTTATTTCGACTTATGAATCGAACAAGATGTCACTTACATGACTCAAAAAGAGATTGAAGAAGGGTTCGATGACAAACAAAAACAAAAGCGCCCGCTACGTTTGTGTTTAAGTTCAGAGAGAGAGGAGTATTTACTTCAATCCGTGCAATCTCATCCTAATTACGAACTCAACGCTTTACAGTTTGATGAAGAAAACTTCACTTGGTATGAATTGAAACGGGCGTTTTGAGTATTGCGGGGGAATAAGAAAGCCAAAGAGGAGGGCAAATATAAAGGGCGACAGGCCGACTCAGAGCGGCATGAAAAAATTTATCAGTTACGGGTTATAAATGGGTTAAGTATCAGTGATACAGCTAAGCTGACCAATGTGTCTGGTCGGACAGTCATTCGTGTCGCTAAGAAGTTGGCAAGTGAGCGCTCTATGGGTTAAAGGCTGAAGGAAAAACCTGGCAGGCTCAGGCTCGTGATGTGAAACTAGGCGTTCAAAAATGAGTCAGTATTAACGTTTTATCTACCCATTGCCTAAACAAACTTTGAGTATAGAGTTTCTGGTGAGTCAGTCGTTACAGGGATGTCATTGATTTTCTTTGATGCTTGAGAATTTAGGGGGCGCTATCTCTCGCAGGACTTGGTTGATAATGGGTGGGAGAGGGCTCTCCAGTGGTGCATGTCCAGGCTGCTCTCGCCATTTGTTTTGATAGGATCCAGCGGCCTCTTGATAACATAACGGGCAACAATGGTGCTTAGCAGAGAAATGGGCCTTGGGTGTTTGCTTAAAGGCATGATGGTGTTTTCGGCAAATGATAGTCACTGGTGTACGGCTATTCACGTATCGTACACGAGAGTAATCATAGCGCTCAGCCCATTTAAGGCGTGCTCTTTTGATGAATGTTTCATTTGTGTCTTTTGGGATAGGCATGACAACAACTCAGTGCGGTGAATGTAAGTCACGAAGGGCAGTATTATTGTAGGTGAGGTTGATAATGAAGCATACAAAGTGCATGTGATAGTGGTCTTAATTATAATTAGGAATTTTCTCTCTTTGTCTACTTTGTATCAAAACTATGACTTTAAGGTTTTAGGGGTGACTTACTGTCTATGGAAAACTAGGTAGCTAAGCGGAATTAGTAATGCCTGAGTTAATACTAAAACCAGAACTAAATATCACATTGCTGACGGTCCAGTCTTGATTGAATATCTTGAGAGCCTAGGTTTCAGCTTATCCGCAGTTAATGTGGACCAAGAATAGGCGATGTAATCAAGTCCGCGGGACTATGTTCTTAATTCGTTACTGGTAGGAAGGTAGATTCTTAAAGAAAACAAAAATTGAGTATCTCAATCACCTACCAGATTGAGTGGATAATTCAGAAGTAGAAATCCGACTAATAATGTACTGTCTGATCAAGGGTAACAGAGTGACAACTTAAGCAAAACCAGTAAAAATGTTGCCCTTTAGAGTAATAGCGTGTCAGCCTTATTGAACGTTTCGCACAACAGAACGCCTGTCGAGATATATTTTTATAAGGTGCTCTTACTGGATGAAACCGGTTCATTACCAACATTTTTACTGTATCTGTACACATCATAATGTCCTTACCTGTTTATATGAATTTCTGTTACTCAATAACCTCATTTTTGCTTTAGCTCTTGATAGCCTTGTTAAGAGACAAAGGTGATTTGGCGTTTTCTTTGTACTTTCGAGCTTGAGCTTCCCAAAATTGTTGTAACAATATTAAGAAATAATGACGTTGTTTTTGCTTCAGAAGCTGGAGCATCGCTTGCTCGAAGGTGTGTTCATGTCGGTTCACTTGATTGCGGATCTCACGCGTGTCTCTTGGACTTAATAAATAGATTTCTACCTCAATAATTTTTTTTGCTTCAGACTCGTTAAAACCCTGATCATTGAGTAGTTTCATGCACATATGATGTAACATATTATCTGGAATTAACTGTGCTTCGATGGTGTTCTTAGGTAATGGCATAATCGATTTCTCTTTCAATGTAAGTGGTGAGAATCCGTGCTCCGTTATTCCATGCTTGTGATAAAGTGAAAAATATTCTTTCCTGTTTGGTGTCAGTAAAGGCCTTATGCTCGTTGAAGTTCCATTATCTCGATAATGGAATTAGCGTTGTATTTTTCTAGAATTCTAGATTTGTAAGTGCTAATCGTCTTTGAGCTTAAAGATAATAATTCTGAGATTTTCTTGTTTGAGTAACCTTTAGACAAATAGCTAAGTACCACAGATTCACGCTCTGATAGGTCAGGGAACTTATGCATTGCAGCAGAACAGTGTTTGAATACCGAATACCCTCGGTATATCGCTAAAATGGCATCATTAATTAATGAAGTGTCTTCTGTTTTAAGTATGTATCCATTAGCGCCGACATTTTTGGCTGTATGGTTAAAGAGAGGGTTATTGTTTGAAGAAACAAATAGAACCTTACCTTTGTAGCCACCTTTTCGAATACGTTGAATGAAATCTAAGCCATTCCCATCATTCAAATCGACATCCAGTATGATCATATCAATATTCTGTTCACGAAGAATACGGTGTGCATCTTTTATCGAATCTGATTGGACAGAATCAGTTTGAATGTTGATGCTATTGACCATTGATATGAGAGTATGTCGAACAATGGGCTGGTTATCTAAGATAAGTGCTTTGATTGAGTTCATTGGATGTCCTCTTTGAATAGATTTGGTTAATAATCCTTCCTAGATACATTTTGTATGCTGATATAATAGGATGTGTCTTTATGAAAATGTGGAAAGGCATCATTCCAAATTGGAAACTTCATGTTTGGAGATGGTCTGGGGGCAGTTCCAAACTGAGCGAAACCGCTCGAAAAATAAACAAGAACCTAAGCTGATAGCTCGGTTTCAAGGTGCGTTAGAGCGATGGATTTAGTCATTTCGTTATGAACTCTGATTAGGTGTGGGCAGGAATGTGTCTTTTTGACGAATTACAAATCTTCGTTTATTTTAATATGAACTCCAACTGATTCACTCACAATACGTGAACACTAGTACTAATAATCGAGGTAACTTATCGGTTGAAGGTTAGGGGTAGTTCCTATTACTAGTTGATGAAATCTCAAATGAGTCATTGTGAATCCTAATTGAAGCGATCCCACTCGGGAAGCTTCGCTGAGAGTCTTATGCTAAAAAGCTCTTCAGCATGTAATTAGGATATTACTATGCCTGTGAAAACACTCCACATTCCATCTGAAACAAAGAAACATTACAAAAGCATCTCATACGAAACCCTACTGGTAAGTTGGCTGTTACAAGATGGGTGGGAAGTATTTGTGCCCATGATCGATCATGGAATGAAGACAGATGTCCTGATTTCAGATGGGAATAAGTTCTATCGTATTCAAGTGAAGTCGGTAGAGTGCTTTGATGAAAAGACTTTTATTAGTGCTCAATGGCAGAGTACCAAGATAGACTATGTTATCTACTTCTCAAGATGTGCAAATTGGGGATATATAACGCCACCTTTTGAGGGACGGAGAAGAGTCAATCATCGAGAGCATATAAGGTTTCACCAACATCCTGATAATTTCCGTAAAGCTTTCTACAAAGCTTAATAAAAATGAATCTGTAATACGAAGCTGATTAAGTGTTCTTTATTCAGCAATCGATTCGCCTGATGAACGCTATGATAGTTGATGACTTGCAGCTCGAAAATGCCCCCCAATTCGTTATAGAAAATACTCTTTAGGACTTAAAGGACTTGTGTTTGCCCTAATAAAAGTTATGTCACTCGGAGTAATTGAGCTTATTGATCAATCGGTTAATATAAAGGGCGTGCATTTTTAGAAATGCGACAGTTAGTCATCTAATAAGAAATTTATGAGTAATTTACAATGCATGGTGGAATCCAGTTAGTAATATTCCGTCAATTGAAAAAGGAGATCTTATGCGAAAAAAACTCTTTCAATATATTATACTGGTAGCACATTAAACTCACGGAAGAATTCAAATTATGTATGGTGTTGGTATAGGAACAAAAACCTCTACAGGTGGTGAAGTAGTAGAAGGAAACACTGGTATTAAACTCGATGACTTAGTCCCTAGTTCAATAGGCCATAAAGCAACTTGTAAATCAGGTCGTAAGGAGTGCCGCGGGATAGGTCCTATTGTAGCTGTTGGTTCAAGGAGCGTACATTTACCAGCTGGCCTAGCGGCAAGAGTCGGGGATTATATTGACTGTGGATGTCCACCAAACTCTAATGTCATAGTTGGTTCAAGTTCTGTTTCAATAGGGGTAGAAAAAGCTACAAATGGCTCCCATATCCTATCTAATTCGTCTTTGGGAGATAAAGCACTACATTTTAAGTCCGGAAAAGTGTTCGATACTGAATCTCTTTTATATAGTCACTCTTTTCAAAGAAGTGCTGATAAATACAACGTAATCATTGCACTGCGTTACCCTAGTGAGATAGGTCAGGTGCACTTGAAAGAAGGGCATCCATCGAAGAATTTTCATGTTAAAGCTAAATCAAGTAATTCAGGGCCAACAGCTGGGTTTATTCCCGAGAAAGCACTGTATTCAAAGAAGCAGCTTAAACACGATCAATATATTAAAGAGGCTTGTGACAAGGGCGCTAAACTCGTGCCACTAAAGTTGTCAAAAAATCAAATTAGTTATTTATCTGAGAATGAATTGCTTAAACTTCGTGGTGAAAAATATATCGCAGTTTACCATGATCAAGTCGTAGAATTTACTATTGATGGTAATGGGTATGTCTACGATGGGGTTAGGAAAGTTCAAGTGTTGACAAATCCGCCTGAACTTGGATACAGGTCATATGGGACAGTTGATTTGGATAACCCGATTACAGCAGATTATGATTTATTTGACTTAATTTTCAATCAAAAGCAATGCTCTGGAAATCGTCCATTAACAGTACCTCCTCGTTATATTCACAGTGGCTTAAAGAATCAAAGTACTTCTTTTCAGAGTGCTGTAAACTATTTCACAATCCCTAAGTCCCTAGGTGGAAATCAAGAGACCCCCGATAGAGGTAACACGTCGTATTTTGAAGATATAGTGATCGATGATCTCAATAAGAACTTTATATCTTCTGGCTATAAAGGTGGTGTGTTGGTTTGGCACAATGACGAGTCTGGAAATCCTTTTAGTCCGGGTTTTGACCCGAAGGATAAACCTGTATTTTTTATTCCCAATAGCTGTCCTCGTCAAGTTTACAGCAAGTCGGAATTATCATCTTTATACAAAGAGTTCCAGGAAGCAGGCTACCAAGCAAAACTAAGTTCTAGATTCTAAGTTAATATAAAGTAACTTAGTATAAAGTGTTAAAAGTTATGAGGTGTTTTTCTGATCGTTCAAGGTTGAGTTAGTGCTATTGTTCTAACTTACTTCTGTTCATTTTTAAGGTGGCTAGTGTAGTAGCCTTGTCACTTTTATAGCCAAGAAAAATACGTACGAAATTCAGTTTTCTCAAAGAACAGGATGAAATGTGAGCAAATCACCCAAACCGACAAAAAAGCAGAAACAATTTACTATCAACCTGAAAGGGAAGGGCATTAAGCGGTTACCTGAAGAGTTGAACATAATGGATATCCGCAAACGTATAGCAGAGAGAGTGGGACAAGGAGTGGGGTTAATGAGCTCTAGATGCCTCTCTGAACTCATTAATACGACGCTTTTTATTCACAAGTTACTGGGATAGAGACACACTGACAGGCTTGTTAAATCAGCTTAACTGTGAGCAAGCTTTGTCAGACAAGCAAATTAAACTGTGTCAAAGGCTGATACGAAAAACTAATTAAGTCTGTGTATTTATTCTTGACACTCCAAATGAACCATGCTTGCAAAGCAACCTCAGTTTTTGGTGTTATCAACCCAGCCTTCATCAAACGTAAATCGACTCAGCACCCGCTCCATTAAGTCTTTGATTTCAAATTGTTTAGCACCCTCTGGCGCATGATGCTCTGCTGAACGTTTAGCGTTCGTTAGATTCTTCATAAAGATAGCTTCGTTGTCCATCACGGTGTGTTTCGCGTTGAAGTAAATTACCTGATAGGTCGGCATAATATTAATTCCTTCTGTGGAGATGTGATGCTTTCAATATAGCACTGTATCGCACACTGATACTTTTTGGCTGACAAATGGCATAGTAAATGGAGTAGTGCGTGGTTACGGTGTGATGTAGATTATGGTAGTACTCAAAATTTGTTTGGATCTGTATAACGGGATTATTGGTTTACTAGGTTAAGATTAACCAACACTCTGACATCTTAATGTTTAAAGGTTAAGATGTCAGAAGTCACTTTTGATACCGTTCGCTACTATCTTGTACGAGATAGAATAAATTCAAAGTCTTCGCTTTCCTATTAATCCTTTCTTTTGTTGATGCCTCTTTGTTGAGGTTAATCTTGCACGCCTTGAGTTTTATCTATAATTAAAGGTATGTGTTAATCCGCAATTTACGTAGCTATGAGGTAATTACCTCATAATGGCTATAACTATAACTAAAACCGAGGGAGTGTTTTGCATGGACGCAAGAATCGATACCTACCGATTAACGTGGAATGTTGTAAATAGTGACGGGGTGATCCGACTTATGTTTGTCGATGGCGATGAGTTTTTAGAAATGACCTTTAAAAATGCCTCTGAATTTAATGCAGTGGTCAACATCTTACAAAACGAAGACCCGGTGTATTTCGATCGCACTGAAAATCTGATTTACACTGGAACCAGTTATGTATTTCAAGAATTAATGGGAGTGCAAGAAGAGTAAGGCGACGTAATTATAACAACGTAGGTTAGGTTGCCGCGCTGAAAGGTGCGGCTTTTTAACTCTGTAACGTCACTATTTTGAACCTTTCCCAGGCTCGACATCTAAGTATATGGGGCAGCTTTATGGCCTGTTGCCTTTCCTATCCCTTGGGGCAATATTGTTTCCTCACTTCAATAGTGAATCTCCAGAGCTTGTTACTAAGTTTCTAGGTTGGTTAGGATTGATAGTGACTTTGATCATACTGAGCTATTTTAAATGGTTTGTATGGTGAGAGTGTCCCCATTCTCGTGAACTTAAATGTTAATGCCATTAATTAATAGTGATTAAACATAATGGAAAGGATAGAACAATTAAGTTCACGATTTTACGCAGAGTTTGTGTATACAAAAGACGACCTTAGAGATGACTATATGGCAGAGTTTCGTGATTTTGATTTAGCAAAGTGGGAAGCTCCAAAACGTGCTGCTAGGTTAAGTGCCGTGGTAAAGAATTACAAAACATCAGAGATGCTTGTTTTGAACCGACAAAGACGTTTATCTATTTCAATGATTCGCAAGCTACATGATGGGCTTAAAATTCCATTGGATAGCTTAGTGAAAGAATACCAGTTGCTTAAGTAGGGGAAAGAATAATGCACACAGCAAAAATACAATGAAATATGGGGATAAAAATGGAATACAAATTAATTGTAAAAGTAACAGTAGAAGAGTTAGAGAAAGAAGTGAATATAAAATTGAGTAATGGCTGGGAACTGTATGGTAACCCTATGTCTCACCAAGGTGCATACGCTCAGGCTGTTATAAAAAAAGTCAAGATAGCAGGAAGAGAAACGTGTATTCTAAAATCCAACTAATTACAATAACCACATTGGTTATTTTAAGTGTTCTAGGTGGTGTGTTAGGCCACTATTATGATTCTGATATGGGGTTTGTGATCGGCATACTCAGTACTTATTTTGGGTTTGCTGCTCTATTAATTGTCACTGGTAAGGTTAAATTAAAGCGATAGCGACAGAAAAGAATGACAGGTTTTTCCATTTATAACATTCGACCAGAGCGGTATGTGTTGGCTGTGGATGCTGATACCAATAAAAAAGCCCTATCATTAAGAATAGGGCTTGTTAACTAATAGTAGATGGGTTGTTGCTCTGGTACCTCAGAGTATATGTCAGATAAGCGTTCACGTTTCTTTTTGGCCTTGCGCTTTTTGGTCGTTGATTGAGATGTATGTGTAGATTGAACTATCGCTTGTTCATGCTCTTTTGCCGCTTCAATAAAATCAGGGTCTTTAAGGGCCTGTTTACGTAACACGTTTATACGAGCAAGTCTTTCGGTCAATGAATCCATAGAAACTACCTCTATTTGCCAGTGACATCCCTATAATATCAAACCTCTTTAATATTTCCAAAATGCCGTTTACTTGGGCGTTACCCTACGGGCAGGGCTTTCCGCTTGTATCTTCCATCTATGGCTTGAGAGCTTCATCTCCCTAAAAAGCCACACGTGCCTTCCCAGAGCGTGAATCTCTAAAAGCCTTATCTGCAAGGATACCACTTCAATCCGGAACGCCTACGCTACTGCGTAGCTGCGCGGGGCGGCCTATCGCCTCGTCATGCTTCCTCGTTGCTGTTCGTCGTGCCTCCTCTCGTAAGAGCCTTTCACTGACTTTCATTAAGTTCGAGTAAAGGTTTGATGTCTTATGTGCCGGTTTTCCTTTCGACTCGCATCATTTGATGGTGCTCGCAGGCTGTTGACTATCCTCACCTAGAACCCTCTTTGCAAGGGTGAAATGAACGCTTCGCGCCCTTGCAAAGCGGAACCGTGTTTGAGGAATAGGACAGCCAAGCGGCTCCATAAAAGTGATACTCAAACAGAAGGAAACCCTATATGGCACAACAACACTCAACCCCAACTCTCTCTAAATTGAATTCAGCGACCAACGTCTCGCCGTTGGAGCACGAAAGCTCACCAAAAAATGATAACTCTTGGGCTTCATCACTCTTATCTACTCGTCGTCATGTGAAAGCCTTACGTGGTCATACGTCGTGTGGCGAAGAGGTGAACAGTGCGAAAGTGGATGTCAAACCTGTGGCGTCTTTGCAGCGTCTTGAACAGTTAAAAATGTTCAGTCGTGGGAGTAGCCCTTTGCAAAAAGAGGGCATCGCCAAGCTCAAAAGGCTGCGCCTAAATGACACTCTGAGAGAATTATTTCCTGATTTGGGTCAGCGTTCTTTTCAGCATCACGAGCTCTACGATTTGCTCACTGAATTAACCGCTGTTTGTTCGATGGGAGCGTGGCATCTCAAAGAAAATACGCAAGAAGTGGTTGTGTTCACCTGTTTTTATTCCGTCTTCCCTGGCTTGCGCTTTAAAAAGCAGGATAAGACGTACCGTTGTGTTGGGTTCAACTTCAATATCCGTCTAGCGTCATAGGGAGTCATGACAATGAAACTGAATGTCGATTTTTCAAACTTACATATTGCTACGGCCAAAATGAAAGGCTTAGAAGCTCTGGTTAATGAGCTGCGTAGACAAAAGGTGACGTATGAAGATGGCTTGGCTCAAGCCGTTGAGTTCACACGCAGTAATGGTGGTCATGTTGAAGAGCGTGAGGACAAGGTAACTCGATTAACGTTGAACGATTTTAGTGTCGATTGCTTTCAGCCTTATCCCGATATTGATGTGTTCTATTTCGAGTATTAAGGAGTTCGACATGAATAAGAATGAAACGCCTATTTTTGTTGTTGGTGCAGTGACATCAACGAGAACTCGACACACTGATAATCGCCAGAAAGTGACGGCCACTATCCCGAGAACGCAACTGAATTGTGAGTGTTGGGGACAAGGTTTGGTTCGTAACAAAGTGAACGATGAGCTGAGAAAGTTAGGGTTTAACAGTTGGTGTTATGTTTTGGAGTGGGTTTATGAATAACAGCACGATTCCAGTGACCTACGATACTTATGGTCGAATGCAGTATCACCCTGACTTTCATCCAAATCACGGTAAACCGTGGTAAACGACAGAGCAGAAGTACTTGATTGAGCGCTACGAACTGGATGGCCCTGAGCAAGTGAGCTTCGCATTAGGCAGAACTATCCACACGGTTATGGCCAAAGCTTGGGAATTACGAAAGCTTGGTGTTATGCCAAAGCCAGCCAAAGTCAAACCCCATCGTCGTATGCGGCGTCAAAACGGAGGAGCCGCATGAAGAAAGAGACTCGATCTAGTGTATCTGCGGATATCTCTAAACACGTTATTTGGGTGAACTCTACGGACTTCGAATCAACCGTTAGAGCCGCAAAAATCCATGAAATCTTGATTGAGGACTTTGGTTATACCGACGGCTCTATGCTCGAAGAGGGGCATTTAGGTAAAGGCGTAAGCATTACCGTTTGTGATAACACAACAACCGTGAAACAGATGCGTGAAGACTATGCCTATGCGAAGAAACAAGAGCGTGAGGTGTTAACGACTGATAAACATAGAGCATCGGCCAAAGAGTGGTTAGAGCAGCTTTATGGCGAATCCACATCAACCCATTAGTGATGAAAGAATTGGTGCGATAGCCCAACCGTAAGCTATCGCACCACTGGCTGAATGAACAGAAACAGCCAGAGCTCTAGTAAACCAAAAATGAATAAGGTGATCAAATGTCTGAATTTTGCTTTGAAATTCCTGCGGTACGTGGCATCCAAGCGGGCCGACCGTTCTTCAATATCAATGTGCCATTTAGCGTATTACAACGCTTAGTGGCTTTTGATACCGGTAATGTATTGGCTCGCTCTCAACGTGAAGTCAATCCAACTCGTGCGAAGAATCTTTCTACTTACATCCAAACATACTCGGATAGCTATATCCTGCCTTCGTTGACAGGAGCTATTGATGAGCACCCAGAGTTTATTGAGTCAGAGTATGCAAACGTAGGGCTGCTAAAAATTAATATGGACTCCGATATTTTCCTCTTTGATGGCCAGCACCGCACGACAGGCATCATCGATGCGATTAAGAGCGACGTCGATTTACGTGGTCATAATATTCCATTGATGTTGTTTGCAGGTATGACACTGGAAGAGCGTCAGCAAGCATTCTCCGATATCAATGGCCATACTGTGAAGCCAAGTGCCAGTATCAGTGATACGTACAACCAGCGAGACGACTTACCAAAGTTGGTTGTTGAAATGGCAAAAGAATTAGAGGTGTTCACGAACTTAGTGGACTTTGAACGTAATGTGATTGGTAAAAACAGCCCTTACCTTTTCCCCGTTAAAATCTTAAAAGACGCTACCGCTCGACTGCTGAGTGTGAAAGCGTCTGCCAATTTGAGTGACGAACAACGAGAAATGGCGAAGTCATTTTGGCAAGCTTGTTCACGTCCTCTTTTATGGTCAGCTTTTCGGAATTGGGAAGAGTCCGCGGAGGAGTTTCGTGAGGGGTACATCTCTTCTCATGGTGTTTTCTTAAATGCATTGGGTCTGGTTGGTCAATGTTTACTCGCACAGTATGGCCATGTTGTGAAGTTAGGGGATTTAAGCTCCTTGAACATCCGTCGTAATAGCCCTGAGTTTATTGGTCGATGCATCGATGAGGTGACAGGAAATATGATCAGTAATGCTACGGCCATCAAATTGACCGCGATTAAAATGCTGTGTCACGTTGGCTGTCCAGTCCCACCTGAGCTTCAAGCGCTAGAGCGTCAATATTTCCCTGACACTGAGTTTCCATCCGCTTCTGAGTGTAGCGCATTAAGTGAAGAAGAATCATTGAATGAAATGTTTGATGATGTTGAGTATCGATGCGTACATCTTTATGCAGGTATGGCTCGCGAAAAGTGGCCTGAGTTGAGTGAAGAGCAAGTTGAGAATCTGTGTGAACAGTATGAGACAGTTGTGATGGGGTTTGGTGAAACCTTGGAAAGCGCGAAACTAACGATTCAATGTGTGATTAATCGGGCCAAGAAACCCTCAACAGTACTCAGTACTATTCGAGCGAACTACAAAAAAGTGGTGCAAGAATAGCGGGATGAAAGAGCGGCATTGGCCGCTCTTAACCTCTTGATTGGGCAAATTTTTACCTGTGAAGTTTTGAGGGTAGACTTGCACATGTCAGTTATGCGTGAGGTTACATATGGATAAGAAAGCATTTGACGCTTATGCCAGATCATTCGGTCTTAAGCGCAAAGCCACATTAGAATCAGCAAAGCCCAATTTAAAGTACTTATCTTTAAACTCTAGGGTAATCAGCGTGAAAAATGACTCTCCCGAGTCGTCAATCAAGTCCGTAAAAGAACGCCTTGAAGCTCAGAGGTTAGAAAACATAAAAGCCAATGATGAAGCGTTCGATAAGGCTCAGTCCTCGATGAAAGAGCGTCCTTTTTCGGTTATCGATATTCCCGATGTAATGGAGCATAAACTTTGTTGGCCAAAGTCTGCGGAAGTGATGAGAAAATGGTTTTCATTGTCTGGTCGTGCCATGACCAAAGATGAAAAGGAAGGTCGTAGGCTTTATTTAGCCAGTCATACGGATACCACTATGTTTAGTTGGTCGTGGTTAGAATCGTTTGAGCGGGTTCAAAAGGCGAAAGAAGTCTTGTTATCTGGTGAGGTGCTGTGGTCAGAGAATGCTCAGAAAGAGATTCGACGCCTTGCGAAAGCAGCAGAATATGAGTTAGCGAACCCCATTATCGATAATAGTGCGCTAGAGATAACAGAGCTTCATGCTAACTGGCAGTTTCAGTATTCCAAAGTCGGATATGAGCTAGGGGCAGTGGATGATTTGTATGGCTCATTGGGTAACTTTGCCTTATACGCAGCCGTTCAAAAAGCTTATCGTTACGAAGAGGGTGGACAGTGTTACTTACGAGTGACTGAAATTGCCATTTATATGCGTGATACGTTTGAATTTATCGGTGTCCAATACTTAGGTCACTGGGATCATGAAGGGATGGCTATTACTATCATGGGAGGTGTATTTAATAAACTGGAGTGGAAGTGGCGACTGCCTGCTTGGAACCCTGACTTGGGTGTTGTGGAAGCATTTGGGAATCAGGAATTTAGAGAGTTCCGAGAAGCTTGTGGTAAAGGCGGTGACTTACTGCTGTTCTCTGACATTATAACGGTGGACGTTGATGAAATTATTAGAATTGATCTTTAAATGTTTATGCATTTCGTTCGGTGTTATTGTGCTACTCCTTCTTACCTTGTCGTTTTGGAGGTTATCAGGGTTATTTGGCCATGATTTGAACCAAGGTGGGAAGGCGTACTATGACTATGCTCCAGATAGCCAATATAAAGCCATGGGCGTCTATTTTCAGGGTGAAGTGGTAAGTTTTCAATTAGTGTTAAATCACAATGAAGACGTTATTTATGTTGCGAGGCTTTGGAGCGAAAAAGATGCACCTCGTCGAGCTCCGTTGTGGCTAGGCCAGAGTTTTACCAGTACTGACTATGATCGTGTCTCTATGTCTTATATGACGGAAACACCCCTTCCCGGGCCGTTTTATGAGCGTTGGTATGCCTGGCTGTTTATGACGGTTAGGAACGTCGATTTGGATAAGCTTGAGATGATCCCCGACTGATGGGGAGGGCGTTATCGCCTGAATAATGTGAATTGTCGTAAGGGTGGCCGTCAGAGGCCGCCTTTTTTGTCCTTTCGTTCTTCGTATCTTCCTTTGAACCGTCTACTCACAGAACCTGCTTTGCAAGGGAGGGCGAAGCCGCTACGCGCCCTTGATAACCAGAACCGTGTCAGTAGGCCGGACAGTCAGACGAAAGCGACATAGACAAAAAGGACATCGTTATGACTGCATCAAAGCTTACTGCCAAACTTCCCTAGCAGCGAAAGAACACGAAGTGTTTGGTGTCATCTTCCTAGATAACCAACATCGAGTTCGTACCACTGAAGAAATGTTCACAGGCACCATCAATGCCGCGAGTGTCTACCCGCGGGAAGTCGTAAAGGAAGCTCTGTCGCATAACGCAGCTGCGGTTATCCTTTACCACAATCATCCCTCTGGTGTCGCTGAACCTAGCCAGAGTGACCGTAGTATCACTCGCCGTCTTATCGATGCATTAGCACTTGTCGATGTTTGAGTCCTAGACCACTTCGTTATCTCTCACGAAGAGATCGTGTCATTTGCTGAGCGAGGATGGATGTAAACGGCTTCGGCCGTTTACATGCCTGAACACGATGATCAGGCTGCATTTCGTTTCACACCTAATGGATGAAGCAGCAAATGAACATGATTGGTTTCTTTATCCCACTCTTTCAGCTCACACGTTAGCTTGTTGAATTCATTGATCGTCTTGATGAGCTCTTGAGGGGTTGGAGAGTGGATGAGCATCGAGACTGGCGCTATCTGCATCTCTTGTTCATCAAAACAATGGTCTATGTGCGATTCCAGCATGTAGAGAACATCAGGTAAGGTCTCTTGTCCTTCTTCGTACACCTTAGAGTCGATACCCACTTCGTCGTTCAGGTAGACAAGCAATTCAATCAGTTTACTTAAGTCAGTTGGCTTATGGCTTTTTGAAAGCCCATTGAGCTCGTACAGTCTTTTTTCCAGATTGCCTTGTTTTGATTTCGCAATATTGAGCATCAAGCGAAGGTCTTTTTTAAGGCACGAAAAAGCTTTGTCTTTCAGTTTCGGCTTTAAATATTTAGCGAGTATGTCATTACGTTTAGATACTGGTACAAAGCGAGGGCTCATCGATACCGTCAAGAGCAGGTGGAGTAGGGCATTTAGAATAAGTGCGTGAAAGGTTCGGTAATAGTGTAAGTCTTTAGTGTCTGACATCTGATCTCAGTAAAAATAGTTATTTCCTGAGTTTATATAAGGTCATTAGTTTGTTTTTCAATCGTTCTCATCATGGTTTTGAGTCAAAGTAACCGTTTAAAGAGAGTTTTTATCGGGTGTTACCCTTCGGGCAGGGCTTTACGCTTGTATCTTTCATCTATGGACTAAGACCGTCATCGCCCCGAAACGTCACAAGTGCCGTCCCTAGTCGTGTCGCTCTACAGTCCCTATCTAAAAGGATATCGCTGCAATCCTGAACGCCTACGCTACTGCGTAGCTGCCTACCGCCTCGTCATGCTTCCTCGTTGCCGTTCGTCGTGCCTCCTCTCGTAAGAGCCTTTCACTGACTTCCATTAAGTTCGAGTAAGGGCTTGATGTCTTATGTGCCGGTTTTCCTTTCGACTCGCATCATTTGATGGTGCTCGCAGGCTGTTGACTATCTTCACCCAGAACCCTCTTTGCAAGGGTAAAATGAACGCTTCGCGCCCTTGCAAAGCGGAACCGTGTTTGAGGAATAGGACAGCCAAGCGGCTCCATAAAAGTGATACTCAAACAGAAGGAAACCCCTTATGGCACAACAACATTCAACCCCAACTCTCTCTAAATTGAATTCAGCGACCAACGTCTCGCCGTTGGAGCACGAAAGCTCACCAAAAAATGATATCTCTTGTCCTGTGCTTAATCGGCTATGACCCGTCAGAGATCGTCAAGGTGGAGCTACGTGTTGAACATTTTGGCTCATGGGAGACACCTCGTGAGCAGTGGAAAGTTGGATTTCAATTGATGGCCATTGAGTCTAACGGTAATGAAAAACACGTTAAGAGTTTTCTACCTTCGCAGTTCTCCGTCTCTGTGATAAAGGCGATAAAAAAAGAGTGTAACGAAATTGCAAAGGCACTTTCTGCAACTCTTATAGATACCACCATTAATTTTAATATGAGGTCTAAGCGATGAAATATTTATCAGATTACACCCAACAAGCGCAAACAGATTTATTTGACGAACTCGGCGCATTTTTCGCTTTTTCTAATCAGCAGTTCGACAAGGCCAAGAAAAAAGGCGTTGAATATGTCTCGCTTGGGATGGGAATGATTGTACCTAAAAGCAACGCTAAAAGTTTAGTGGTTCGTTTAGATGAAATTCAAAAGGAGGGCATTAAGCAAGATATTGCCGAAAATGGTAAAGAAGCGATTATTCGCCGTGAGCTATTCAACCACGAATGTTTCTACACCAATGATATTTGTGACTGTGTAGAGAAACTCGAAGAGTATGGCTATTCATACGACGATATTTATCAGGTATTTAGCCACATCAGAAAAACAGAAAACATTGATTAGTCCAAAAAGCGCCTTGATATTTGCAGCCACAAATATCAAGGCATGTTCAAATTAACAACATTGGAGTTTCATTAAATGAACGCCTTAAATATTACAGTAAATAATGAAGATGTCAAAGCAACAGCGTATGTTTGTACGGCTATACCGTTCGAACTTGGTAAAGCAGTAATGACGCTAGGGGTTGCTGATATAATTGAAAATAATATTAGCTCTGAGGGAAGCTTAGGTATTGCACTTGTCCGTCATAAAAGTGGGGACTGGGGTAATATCTGTGTTGAGGATAAAATCACGAATGATGAAGCCACTCGAATAGGTTATCTGAATACTCATTATGTGGTGAGCGCATTTGGGTCATTACTGAGAGAGACCGAAGCGTGACTACGGTTTTATTTCTCCCCAGACTTTAAATAAAAGCATTTGCACCAAGGTGGTGCAAATGGCTTCTTCCTGATCGCCTTTCCAGTCCTGGCACACGTTGCCTGTTCATCCCGTTTCAATCGCCACCGTTCGGCTTCTGCTTCGCTCTGGATGAAAATTCCCCGCACAGAATTGTGAGCCAATGGACGATCATTGTTAGCGTCGTAGGGTCTTCGATTAAGGACCACACCCCACGGCGGATTGATTTTCAATCCGAATGGTTGTCTGTGGAAAAGATAAAGACTTAAAAAACAATGAGATAGTACGCTCCAGTACTTAATCTGGAATGGTGAAAAAATTTTCAAATTCTTCACTAAAATTTGGAATGAATGTTAATTGAAAATAATGTAGCTGTATTGCATTGTTATTTAGCCCTTTACTGGTAAGGGCTATCGGCCAATTAAATACAAAATCATTACTATTGTATTTAATGTGTATTTAACCCTTATCTACCAAGGCTTGAAGGATAATTCTGATCCTTTGTGTATTAAGATGTTATTTGAAAGTTATTGTAATATATTATCTATTTCTAACAGGCAAAGGGAGTGGATCATGGCGAGAAGTCGAGTGTTACAAGCCTCCATTAAGGGAAAATTGGAGACCGATTTTGATACCTACCAGCAAAGAGAAAAGCTTAGCGATGCGGAAGCGGTGCGCGATCTTTTGAGCTTTGCTTTGCGGATCAAGTTGAATGATAGCGATGATGATCGTCCTTCGAATAGAGAGTTACTGGAAGAAACGTATCGTCGTATTAGGCAGATGCAAGGCACAGTAAATTTGGATTATACGCAAGGTTTCGATGGTGAAGCGTTTTATCGGAATAAGCCTGAAGCAAATGAAATGCGTAATGCAGTGACCGCGGATGTTAATAATAAAGTCGATGAGTATCTTGAAGGCAAAAAAAAAGGGTAGCCAATGGCTACCCTTTTTTATCGCTCTAACTCTCGGTCTAAATCCCAACCTTTATTAATGTTAGGTTCTTTATTCAAGTCAAGTTCTCTCTGTGGAGAATGCTCTTTATGGTCAAAGTGCTCTAGTTCTTTACTTTCTTGATCTTTGTGACTAGAAGAAATAATTTCTTTATGATGATTATCCGATTTTATCGGTAACTCCTCATGGTTGCTTATATCAATGTTAGCGTCCTTTTCCTTCCCTTCAAATAACTGCGCGCAATCTGTTATTTGCTTGATCATATCTTCTTCTGTAACAAAGTGAATGTTAGGGGAGGAGAACTTTTTAATGATCTTTTCCATGTTATTTGAATTGATTTCTAAGTTTTGGTTCGTCAATACAATAATGACATTTTGTCTTACCTCATCAGGGGATATGTTCTGTATATCATTTTTTTGATTAACATTGATGATGTCATATTGGCCTTGGGTATGTTCGTTAATAATGAATGATTGCTCAATTCCTGTACTGATAATAGTGGTGTTTAAATCCCGTCCTTGATTAAAGACGGTCATTTGCTTCGATTTAGTCCCTAATACCCTTGGGTTAACGTCCATATCAATATCTTTATTGGCATCATGATCAAGATAGGTAATTTCAATCGCTCGTGTTTCTCCTTTCTGGTTATGAATGTTTGCGATCATAGCTGGGTGAAACGCTTGATCTTCTGACGAGTAAACCGCGGGATGGAAACGAACGTTGTCGTTCTCTGCTTCTTTAATGCCTAGCTTATTGAGGTATTGTTCGGCTAATGTTCCCTTCAGCTCTTGGCTCTCTTGTAAATAATCTTTCGCTCGCTGTTCAAATTGAGCAACATGTTTTGGTGTCGTATTCATAAGCTTTTCGTGATCCTTGTTAATCGCAACTTGATAGTGTTCAGGATTATTTAATAGGTTATGAGCCTCGTTCATCGCCTCTTTATAGCTGAGGTCTTTATGACTCATCATTAGATTAATCAGCGAGCCTTTTTCTCCTGTTGTGTAATCTTTGAAATAACCGCGATAGTCCCCCGTTAAACTGACTTTAATGGCAGACTTACCCGTACCAAACGTTAAATAGTCTCGATCAGATTTCGATTTGTTAGGTGCGCCTAATAGGTGAGTGGTTAGGCTTTCTGTGTATTTTGGCAACTCAGAGTTAATGTGTTCTCTGAATTTGTTGTAATCAAAATCACCACTCTTGTTTTGATAACGAACGTCTTCATGAGGGAGGGCGTTGTCATTAAAATACGTGGTCGATTGAGGGGCTATTTGCTTAACGGTTTCAATCGCACTGGCTTTGTTGACCTCTTTGGATAACCAGCTCTTCATCATCTGTTTCGGGTTATCGGTGTAGAGTCTGACGTGTTCACTCGCCCTTGTTAAATCGATGTAAGCACGTCTTAGGTTAGTCAGAGCACCTTTCCCTTTGATAGAGGTAATAACGTTTTGGTACGTGGCACCTTGCGCCATATCTGCGGTTCGGGTATAGGCGTAATCCCAATGGCCATCCTTAAGTTTCTCGGGATCGATCGTGAGTGATTGTCCATTTTTGGATTGGGCAATCACGGCGTTATTGTCAGCTTGAACAATGTGGTGTACGACGTTGGCCTTAATGCCGCGACTTTTATCTGTAAAGCGGGTGATGATCTTATCGCCTGTCGATAGCGGTTTATGCGAGGCCGAAAACAGGGCAGTAAACTTATGATCGCGATGCCTTGGTAAAAACGCGCTTTCTTGTCCTGTCTCGTGGCTCTTTACCATAACCACACCATGTTCAGAATCGACTTTGGCGATGGTTCCGTATTGCCCTGGCTTGGTACTGAGTACAAGCCCTTTTTGGTACGGCATCATGGTTTTGAGCTCTTCGCCACTGGCGCCGATAGAACGAAGTCTTGGCACAATGACATTTTCTTTGCCTAACTCGTTCTTTTTTATTAAACCGTGGCGAATGTGTTCAGTGATGGCATCTCGCTCATTGTTCGTGTAAGCGATTATAAGCGTATTTTCGCGTGTTTCTAGAGTACGTGATAGGTAATCTTGTGCAACTTCATAAGGAAGCTTCTCAGTCGCGATTTGCTGCGCTTTTCGAGGGTCTTGAGGGTTATCGGTAAGTGTTGAAATCACATGTTGCGTTTTCCCTTGTCTATCAGCGCCTTGTTGACTGAGTTTGTCGAGCGCACTGTCAGGTTGTTTATCGAGAATGTTATGCACTGCACCTAACGTCGCTTTGTTGCGCTGACGAATGATGTCGGTCATTTGCTCTGAGTCGATGATCTGCGCGGTATCGATGATGCCTTTTGTCATGGCCAGCTCGAACGGCTTACCCGCATTAAGAGATAGCAATTGCTCTTTATCACCTAATAACACCGCTTTAGATTGGCTTTGTAGTACCAAGTCAGTGAGCTCCTTCGCTTGCTTGTTGCTGACCATCGAACTTTCATCCAGAAAGAATAAGGTGTTTTTATAGTCTTCTGGTGAGGTTCGGCCCTGGCGAATATCGGTGAGTAAGCTCTCCAGCGTTTGCGCTTTGACACCTTTACTTTCCAATTCCCCGACAGCTGAGTGAGTGGGGGCAAGACCAATAATTCGATCAGGTTGGTTTTTCCCCGCTTGGGCGACGTGCTCGATGAGTTCGATGTTGGTTTCGAGCATCGTGGACTTACCCGTACCGGCTAAACCTTGAATACCGACAAAACTATCGGGTGTCGTTGAAATCAAATGAATGGCATTACCTTGGCCATGAGTGAGGCGAGGGTGGTTTTCAAGGTACTGATGAACCTGTTTAGAGGTGCTGAACGGCTTATGCTGTCCTTTTCCTTTCTCGATGTTCCCGAGGATATGCTTCTCGGTTTCGATTGCTGCCTCTGTCGTCCAACGTGTACCGTCACTGTATTCGGCTGAAAGGGCGTCACTGCGTTTCGCCAACTCGGCTTCAATGTGCGCTTTGGTGATCGGACTATTGGTTTCCTCAAAGGCATAACGTACCGCCTCAATCACGAGCTCTTTTTGAGTAAATCCGGCCTCTTTTTCTGACAGGTGGTTTAGGGCGAAATTCACCGCTTTCTCTGACGCGAGCGCTTGTTGCTCTTTCGCGAGAGCACCGATAGCGTGTTCAATGTCGTGTCTGAGGGTTGGCTGCGTTGCGTCAGATAGATAGCGGTCATTGATGTTCTGAGTATGTAGAACTCGCTCGATAGATGATGGCCTCATTTCGCCTTTCTCCAACGCTTGCTGCGCTTTTTCTGGATGATCGGTGAAGATATCTAAACGACGGCTGTTTTCTGTTAGGTCATTAAGCAACTCTTTTGAGAGCGTAAAGGCTTTTCCCGACAGTAAGGTATGTTCTCTGGGCTCAAAGTGATTAGCTGAGTGAGCATAGTCATACGTGAGTGGCGCGTCTTTCAATTTATCTAGAGGGAGCGTACTTGATTGTCCTTGTTGATTGGTTAACGTTAATGAGTTTTTAGTGAAGGACGTGACAAGGTAACGGTGTCCAGCTTCGAGCTGAGAAGGAAAGTGCTTATTTGTGGCCAGAATACGTTCACCTTGTGAGATCTCAAGGGCGTCTGGTTTGTACAATTGCATGTTCATAGATTGAAACGCTTTAGATGAAGGGTCAAAAGTGCTCGCTTTACCGTCCGTTTTGCTCAAAACCTCTAGGGTGTTAGAGGCTTTATCGACACTGGCGATCACGAAGTCGTGAGGTTTTCCCTTATCCCATTGTCTGAGGGTCATACCGGATTGGTAATGCTTTGCTAATTGTTGTTGTGGCTTTGAAAGGTAATGCAGTTGCTGGGTGAAGACAGTGACACTGGTACGTGAGAGTTGACCATCGTTCTTCAAAGCGGCGCGTATCTCATTGGTTAATCGCCGTTGTTCAACTCCAGAGGTTGCCAATACTTGAGCATTGGTTTTGTCGGGCAAGTCGGCGTAAGTGAGAGCGATGTTGTGATCCTCTCGATTATGCAGTCGCACGACACTATCCGCTTGTTTGCTGTTGACCCAGGTGTGCGTCGTGACATTTCCTTTACTGTAAAGGTCGATAGCGCTGTGCGCTTTCATGCCTTGGCGGTTTGAGACACGGTTAAGTAAGATAACTTTACTGTTGCTGTTACCGGCTTTTTCACTGAGTGAGAGCAGTTCATTCGCACTCATTTTGTTTGCGTTATCGACTAAAATGATGTCCTTATTGGTCAGCGGGTGCTTAGAATCAAGTAGACCTTGTAAGGTATGACGCTGATCGTCTTGAAATAAATGCTTAACCCAAGTGGCAAAGGTGTGGCTTTCTCGGGGGATGTTTTGTTGATTATGGCGGTGGTGTTGGGTGTTTTGAGAGACAAGCTGTACTCGCTTACCACTGTGGTTGCCTGCATTAAGTAGGTTTTGCGCGATTTGCTCGGAAGAACCAAATACGTTGACCACGTGAAACTGTTTGGTTGAGCCATAAATGTCGGCCACTTTTTGGCGATTATCTTGGGTAATATTGAGACGGTTTAGGGTCGGTTCATCGATATTAGTGCGCATGTTATGAGTCCGTCCCTTAGTGATGTCCATGAGTGCTTTTTCGTTTTTCAGCATCGTTTGGGAGGTGTAGTGTCCTTTCTCAGCCAGTGGTACAAGCTGGCCGTTTTTTATCCACTCGTCGGCGACTTTCTTTAAATCAATCGCATTGGCTTGCTGTGTTCCTTTAGTAAAGTCAGAGGCCGCGACCTCAATCACTTTCTCAAGGCTCAATGAGGTTGAGTACTGCCCCAAGTGCGTCATTGCATGTGAAAACGCTTCATGGGCTTGCTGCATGGCATGGCCGCCTTTTTGAGGCATTGCTTGGCTTTGTTTGACCAAAAGGGCAGGGTCAAAACCTTCACCTTTTACGGTTTGTTGCCATTTGTGGTTTAAGGTCGCATCGCTGTGGTAAGTTTTTCTCTGTCGGGTATCAAGGGCTGCGGTGTCTCTACTTGCTTGGGTATCATGGCCAAACTCCATTACCTGTTGGTCAATTTGCTGTTTGCGTGTTGAGAACGCTTTATGTAATGACTCCGGGACGCCATCGATATCAAATTGAGCGTTACCGAGTCCTTTTGTTTGGAAACCCAATTCTTCGGATTCTCTGGCAAACTGGCTTTGGTAAAGGGCAGTGTAATACTTCTGAAAGTTATAGATGCGCTCGCCACTGCCATTGATGACGCCGCCTTTCTGTTTTAAGTTAGACGCGAGTGTACGTAAGTTGCCTTCCTGATCTCGGGTCATATTGGCAGCGAGGGCATGGGAGTGAACTTGTGGATCGTTGTTGCGACTGGTTTTATGACGAACGACCGCAAAAATCATGGACTGAGTATTGTGAAACTCGCGCTCGCCAGTTTCGTTAGTGTGCGTGGCCTGAGCTACGTCCTTCTCTAACTCTGATAGGGCAAATTTCACCGCGTTGTTGTGCGCTTCAATCAGACGTGAATCCCCACCGACCAATGCGAGTATGCTGGCGTTTTTAGGAGCAGAAAAAGTGAGGTCGAATCCACTTTTATGGTCTTCTCGCTTGCCCTTAATGGTTTCATCATTGAGTGTGCCAGAGAGGATAGTCTCTAAGGTTTTTTGTTCTACAGGTTTACCAAGCAATCCTGCTTCTTGTGCTAATTTTCCATGCCAAAAGGTGTTTTCACCTTGCTGTTTTTCCTTGAGGTAATAGTTGTCGCTAGCGTCTTTTTCGAGAGAGGTGTCCGGTAGGTCTTGGGTGTTTTCTTCGTTTAAGTAGTATTGAGCAGCGTTAGAGGGAGATCTTAAAGGGCTGATGGACATCATTGTGGTGCTTCCTTTACGGGAACCACCAAGAGTAGGGGCGCTTAGAAACCAAGTTCACAAAGAGATAAAGGAAAGGACAAGAGCAAGCTCTTGCCCTTTGACCTTATCTTACTTCGTAGGCAAGTGTGATGCTAAGGTCATTCTCTTTGTCTTTATATCGGACATCGCAGAGCGAACCTTTATAAAGCGCAGTGAGAATGACCGCCGTGATACAGACCACGACTAAGGCTGCGAGAGGCGTTTTTTTAGGCATAACTTGCCTCCTAGGAAGTAAGAGGCTATTATCAAGTTGCTATACATGGTAAAGGCCTCGTTTGAATTTATAGTTCATTCGGGGCTTTTTCATATCCATGTTTTGGCTAACGCTTCGACATGGTTATGTCTAAGCGCCCGGGAGCATTGTATCAAAATGCAGGGGGATGGCTACTCTTGGGGTATAGAGAGAGTTGCAATGAAAGCTCGGTGCGCAAGTATGGGCATCGAACTTTATAATAGTTTTGTTGACCGACCCGCCTACCCAAGACGGTTTTTTGTCTCTATATCATTTACAAAATGCGACGGGTTTTATGACGATTGGCCGGACTGAGTGTTGTGAAACAGGTGTTCACTTGTTTCGTCGGTGTTTTTAAGAGCTGATGGGGATCATAGTGGTGTTTCCTTTACGGGAGCCACCAAGAGTAGGGGGCGCTTAGAAACCAAGTTCACAAAGAGATAAAGGAAAGGACAAGAGCAAGCTCTTGCCCTTTGACCTTATCTTACTTCGTAGGCAAGTTTGATGCTTAAGTCATTTTGCTGATCTTTGTAACGGATATCGCAGAGCGAACCGGTATAAAGTGCAGTGAGAATGACCGCCGTGATGCAGACCACGACTAAGGCTGCGAGAGCCGTTTTTTTAGGCATAACTTGCCTCCTATGAAGTAAGAGGCTATTATCAAGTTGCGAAACATGATTGAGGCCTCGTTTGAATTTATAGTTCATTCGGGGCTTTTTCATATCCATGTTTTGGCTAACGCTTCGACATGGTTATGTCTAAGCGCCCGGGAGCATTGTATCAAAATGCAGGGGGATGACTACTCTTGGGGTAAGAGATATAAGATGTTTTGTTCGGGTTTGTCGGCAGACAATAAAGTTTGATCGTAAGTTAATTATCGCAACTAGTCACACACAGGTAGTCACATGAGCTAGCTCGTTATTGGACAAAAATCATTTAGAGCTGATGGTCTAAATAATCTTCCAGCCATTACTTTTCGTATTCTGACTCAACCAATACCGCACTACATGTTAAATTCAGTGATGACTAAACACGCAAAAGCAAGGCTTTAACACCTTGCTTTAATCTACTTAGCGACATCCTCCCCAATTAGCCAACACTTCAATTCTTCAATTACAAGTTTGATAGCTTCTCAAAAAGAACCTGACTAATACTTCCAACATCGCAGTAGCTGACGAGTAAGGTTACCTATACGGACGTACCGCGCAGACTCAATCTACCTTTTGTCCTGCAACTGGGCGTCATAACACGTCTCTGAACAACAACTTTGAGTAGTATGGCAAGTTATATGGGTAGGTATTCTGGTGTTTACTTATGACACGCGTATTTTAGCTTACTTCAACTATATGCCCTTGTTTCAAGAATATCGTCGTGTTCTTACGCTTGTGAAAGAGGTGTATTTCATTTTTCTGTACTTGAGTCTGTCGCCGCAATACCTCCAGAGAAAGATCTTTGCGTTTACGGTGTTCTAACCATAGCTCGATACGAAACTTCATTTCACCTATAAGTTTTACAACTAAAATTATAGCTCAAGCATTTAGCTACAATGCTTGAGCTATTGTGGAGAGGGTTTTATATATCTACTCTTACCGTTCTTTTCTGTTGAACATCCAGAGTTATTTGCCCATTGGATTGAGTTGGTATGGAGTCTTTAGTAGCAATAATATCCATCTCAAAGGTACAAGTGTCGAAACCTTGAGTTAGCTGAGCTCGAGTCTGACCGAATATCTCACTCAGGCTCTTATTATAAGAACCAGCATTGAGTAGATGCTCACCCGAGTTTATATCTGGCGATACAGTTCTGATATTGGTCTCAACACTATTTGTACAGGTTAGCGTTTCAACAACGTAAGAGTATGTATGGTCAGCTTCTGGCGCCCATGAGGCATCTATCACTTCCCCTGCAAAACTCGTCGTTAGTGTGAAAGGTAATGGAAGCTCATTCACCGTTAATGAGCTTTGAACAACACCATTTCTTAATAACTTAACTATATATTCGGATACATTTGCTGACACATCCGAGCCATAGTAGTAAACACCATCTTCTACAGACGTTTCTGCAAGAGTTAAGTTCACACTATCTACTTCCGCAACAAGTTGGTCGCTACCATTAATGGCAACGAAGTTGAACGAGGTATCTTGCACATACGCAGTAACTTCAGCATCCGACGAACTTACCGCTGATAGTGTGAAGAGCACTTGTAAATCAGATACAGCATAATCACTGCTGTAACGAGTGACATTTGAGTCTGGAGTTGAGGTGGTAGAGCCACCACCATCTCCGCCGCCACAGCCTGTGAGTAAAGCAACAATTAATATAAAATAATGTTTCATCTAATTAACTTCCCTTTCTTTCCATCAGCATAGGGCGTACTTTTCGAGCTCCAAACCAGTACGCAAGGCACATTAATGGCAGAACTGCAAGCGTTCTCCATAAGTTATTCAACCCCAACAACTGAAATAAGTACACAGTCCCCCAAACATATATAAACGAGGCAATTACACATATAGTGAAATACGGGTATTTTTCGCGCACTGGTTGTAAAGCTGAAACTAAAGACACGGCTATTATATAGGTAGCACTACACAACACACCTAATAAGTAATCCCCTTTAAAAAACAGAATACCAATACCACACCAAAGTACAGAATATATAGATACTGTATCCCACTTAGAATCTTGATTAGTCACATTTCACCACCGTATTACAACCTACCGATACCGCATCATTCACTGTTCCAACATTATCCACCGTTTCTTTAATAACCGGAGAGCCATAATATAAAGCGTCATCGACTATCCCAGCACCTTTACCCATTGGGCCAGTTATCATTCCAATAAAATTAGACCAACTAGAATCTAACCCCCATGCAGTCATCGCCATAAACCCTCCGGCAACTGGATTAAAAGCACTAACCCCAATAGACATGGTAGACACAACATTCGCACCGATGTCTGCTGTTTCTGCCGCTGTAGTTTCTAAATAATCAGACATTGGCTGTCCAGCTTCTTCGGCTAAGTAAGCATTTGCTGCATTTTTTTGGAAAGTATTTTTATCAACATACATGCGCTGCCCTCGGTACGTTACCCACCCCATATCATTGTAAAGATACACTGTAATCACACTAACAGCAGAACGCATAACCGCATCTCGGCTGTTGGCACCACTTGCGGCGGCCGCAATACCAGACACGATAATCATACCTCCAGCTTGAAGAGTCTCCGTTTGAACATTGGCATGAACAATTCCCCCACCAAGCTTACCGATAACACCACTGATAAAGCCTTGCTTGAAGCTACCACCTTGTAACTCATGGATACCACCTTGAGCTAAACCATGAGCAAGGGGTAGAGCCGCTCTTAAGCTTCCTGTTTGTGCATTGAATGGACTGCCTTCACCATGGGCAAGCCCATTGGTTATAGCTGCTGATGCACCGCCAATCACACCAGCCTCTAATGCGCTGCCAAAGTCCCCCGTGGTTATATAGTTAGTTGTAAAAGAGGTAGTGGCACCACTTGCCGCTATTTGGGCGGTTTCTCCTAAGCTCGAATAAAAACCTCCAGCACCATAAGCCATCATGACTGTACCGACGATTGCGCCAACCTTTTGAATCATCGGATTCTCAAAAGTTTGAGACCCAATAAAAATGACAAGCCCAGCTACAAACCACTCCCAGACGTGACCAGTAGGGTCATTAAATTTCACCGGGTTATTAAGCACGTAAGCATAACGGTTGTAACTCTGGCTAAAGCTTGGTTCTGGCACAAACGTATCGGCACTCAAAAAACGACCAATCACAGGGTCATACAAGCGTGCGTTCATGTTAATAAGGCCACTGCTATTACCGACATTTTCATGTCCCGTAAAGCCGCGCATTTCTGCGTTGGTAAACATTGGAGTCGCTTGCAACTCAGCAGAGGCCAGTAGCTCACCAAATGGCGTATAGCCACGCTCTATCTGCACTTGCCCATTCGGGTCTGTCACCAAATCAGCCGAGCCTAACGCATCGCGATGGAAATAAGCTGTGCGGTCAATTTGTTTTTCACTACCAATTAACGTTTTGACATGCTCAGCAACCGCTTGGTTATCAGCGAGGAAGCGGTGACGCATGGTTGTCACGGCTTTACCGCTGTTATCCGTTGATAATTCAAGCTGATACTCAGGGCTAATGTAGTAAGTCGTCACGCCATCAGAGGTTTGTTTCACACGTTCACGTTCACTGCCATACTCATATTGCACGATGTTGCCATTGTCGTTGATATATCTAGCTTTGTTAAACGAGTTCCACGCAAGTGTACGACCCCGACCTGTCAGCATGTTGCCGTTGGCATCATAGGTATATCCGTTCGTTAGCTGACCATTTGGATTAACCTCAAAATCACCTTGATCGGTTTTATACGTCAAATTGCCATAGACATCATAGCGATAGTCGCGCTCAATAGAAGAGACACTCTTGTTATCGCTGTAGTTCCACTGCGTTAGACGGTCAAAGTCATCATACTGGTAGTATTCAGATTGATTGCGTATCGCACTGACCTTACTTAAGACATTGCTGCGCTCGTCATAGGTATAATTGATATCACGCAGATAGGTATCCCCCATGCCTGTTGTAATACGCTGAACAGTGCCACGAGAGCGGTCTATATCACGCCTTGTCAACAATCCATTACCAAACAGCTCACCACCAATTCGGCCGAAGTTATCACGACTCGTCGCGACCCAAACAATTTCAGCAGTGTCATCATCAAGACGCTGATCCATGATTTCCTGAAGCTCGGCTTCTGCTACAACCAAATCATCCAATTCATCCGTAATATCTGACAAGAGGTTCGTTTGAGTTCTTGCAAGAGACGCATAATTCTGAGCTTGCGCTATCAGCTCATTCGCCCTAGTTTCTGCGTTATCAGATAACGCTTGGTAATGGTTCGCTTGGCCTTGTTTCTGGTTTGCTTGCGCACGTTGGCGATTTGCAATGGCCTGATAGTGATTGGCCCATTGGTTGTAGACTTGAGTCAAATTAATCGTTGACGATGGTCCAACAAAGCAGCCTGCTTTAAACTTACCACCGGAAGGCCAACAAAACTTGGTGTTAACCATCCATACCGGCACTCTGGCCGTAAAGTATTCCTTCCTCTTACAGTTGCCCTTCCAGTCTTTTTTCAGACAGCGGTCATACTTGTAATACGCATAGCCATTCTGCGTTTTGTAATGGCTGAAGACTCGATTGCCAAACACGCGCCAGTAATATTGGGCAGTATTGCGGTAACTCGCCGCTCGACTGGCATTAATGTTGGCACTTCTGAACAATGAGCTCGCACTCGCACTCAGCTGATTTGCTGTATTTTGATAGCTTGCGCTTTGAGCAAACAACTGCTCTGCGGCTTGGCGAAGACGTTCAGATTCTTCGATGTAAAATTGAGCGCTTTGCTCTAACTCATACGCTTGGGCCTCAAGCTCCATGATACGCTCTGAGGTTTCCATCAGCGCGGTTTCAATTTGCAAATATTGGCTATCCCAAATGTCTGAGTAGGGAATACTCATTCGCTTGAGCAGACCATTGACATCATAGTCTTTATCCAAATTCATGCCCGATGGGAATGTCACTCGGCTAAGGCGACCTTGCTCATTGTATTGATACTGAGTGGTATAACTAGAACCATCAATCGTTAATGTCATTGACTCTGTTCGACCGAGTGCATCGTATGTGTAACTGCGGTTGCTGCTATCACTGGTTGCCACATCAAGGCCACCTTTCAAGACTTGGTCATATTGCCACTGGTTTGTTCCATCAGGTCTTGTCTCACCTATTTTTCGGCCAAGAGCGTCATAAGTAAAGGTGGTACGTTGCCCTTTAGCATCTTGTTGCCAAACAAGCTCTCCCCAAGCATTGTGTCCGTAGGTCCACACACCCATCGCAGGGTCGTTCATTTGAGTTTTATAGCCTAGCTGGTTATAAGTCAGCTCCGTCACTAAACCATTGGTATCGGTTTTTGTTAAGTTACCTACAGCGTCGTAGGTATAGCGAACCGTCGATTGCCCATTTTCAGTAATTTGAACTGTCTGACCTACGCCATTGGTTTGTTCTATCTTTTCAAACTGACCGGGACCGCTTATCGTCGCCGTTAGACCTTGGTAAGACGTTGTAGAAACTAAGTCACCGACGTCTTCCGTTGGCTGGGTTCGCCTAATTGGGCGACCTAAATCATCATAGGCGGTTTGCAACCAGAAGGTCGCATCCCCAGCGAAGTAGCCCTCAAAATAAGGCACGGTCTCGCCCACTCTTTGCCCCTTGGCATCATAAGCGATATCGACAATGACCGTTTTACCCTCGCCATTAAGTTGCGTAGTACGAACTTCACGGCCAAGCCCATCAAAATACGTTGTCGACAAACCTCCTTGCGAAGTTTGTGTTGTGACCATAAAGACACTGCGGTCACCGAGGGTGAGTCCATGCTGGTCAAGTCCTGCGTCAGCACCATCACTCCACTCATACACTTGCGCAATCCAGTTACCGTCTGGGAGGGTTTTCTTGATTTCACGACAATAATCGTCGTACTCAAAACGTGTCACCAATCCGTTCGCATCCGTGACACTTTGCGGCAAACCACATTGATTGTCATAAGTGGTGGTCACGCCGTGACCGAGGGCATTGGTGTGCTGAGTGACTCGCCCATACACATCATAAGCTGTACTCGATTGTCGGGTTTCACCACTGCCCGTTGTTTGCTCTGAGGTTCGAAACCCTTTAGGACTGTAACCAAAGAGCGTGGTTAACGACAGGGCGTGTCCAGGCTCTAACGTTTGTTCTACCAAGGCGCCCGTTTCAAAATCATAAGAGAAAGAGGTGCGCCTTACTTGAGAATCGTGACTGTTCGATTTAGTGACACTGACATCCGTTGGTTTACCAATCAGCCAACGTTGAGTGTCGTGTTGATAGCGTGTTGTCGTGGCTTCAATGAATTGCCCTCCATTACCATCTTCAATCACTTTGGTAATCGTATCTGGGAAGTTAAGTGCATCATAACCACGATATTGCGTCGTCGTATCGGTTAACAGGTTCGAGGATAAATCCCACGCCTTCTGGTTGGTTTCCAGCAATTGAGGCCACGACTGACCAGACACAGGGGCATTGACATCTTGATAGATAAAATTGCTCTCTGCTACTTTGCGATGGTTACTACGAGTTTCAGTTTTGGCGATATAAGGCACCCAGTCGCTGTGGTAGGCAGTCGTGCTAATCGATGTCGTTTTGCGCTCAACATCATGAGTCTGAATTTCACCAAACCCAAGTAGCCCTTTATCCTTATGTGCGTGGTAACCTTTGTAAAGGTATTCGGTTCGATTGATGCCTCCAATACCATTGTCTTGCTTAAGCGCTTTCACTACCTTGAAGTTTGGCGTTAAACCGATGAGCCCTTGCGGCGGCGCTGCTTTTTCGAACACCGAAGCGTCACCCGTCATGCCATACTCGAACTCACTTTTTATCCCTAAGCCAGATGTCACAGATTTAAGTAGTGCTAACGGCTCAAACTCATAAGACAAACACGTTAAGCCATCGATAGAGCGGTAACAGTCGCCAAGTAGTCCATCGCCATTCGCCATCCACACCTTTCTTGAAAGGACCATAGACGTTATTCACGCCAAGCGAATAGATGGTTGTCTTGATACCAAACAATTTTTTAATGCGGTTACCCGAAAAGGTCATTTGGTCTTCAAGCTTCTCTAAATCGGCATTGATGGTGGCGAGAAGTTCAGGCTCGTTGAAACTATTACCATTTCCGTAAGCACAATAAACACGCTCTCCAGCGATGTAACATAAATCGGCTAACCCATCGCTGTTTCTATCAGACAGCATGATAGAGCCTTCCACTTGGGCGACATTATTTTCTCTATCGTTAGAGATTTCAAAGTGGTCTCGTCCAAGGGCTAAGCGTATTGTGGCAGTCTCAAAACCTTTGCCTGTATTTTGATGACAGACATAGTTATTCCCGCTTCGATAACACAACTCTGGTAAACCATCACCACTAATATCCACCAAGTTCATGGTGCGCTGAAGCTGTTCAACCGTTTTTACATCTCGTTCATGAGTATCATTAGTCGGGGAGTGAGTCGACGTATTTTTGAGTCCAATGGGTAAGTTGCTTGCCCAGCGCTCTGGCGCTTCAAATGACAGGTTCCCTTCCGATTTCTTTCCTAATGAACAATAAAAGTGCCCATCCAGCCTTACTCCACAAAGGTCAGCAAAGCCGTCCTTGTTAATGTCAATAAATTGATTTTGAGGCATTTTAACTGAGTCAAAATCAATATCGGTATAGCTTAAAGAAATGGACTTGTACGTTTTTTTCAATGGGTAGCCATGATTAAGCAGTACATAGTCTGATGACAGGCCACTTCCGGTATTGTTCGCACACACCACACGGTTAGATTCAACGCGGCAAACATCCACCAATCCATCATTGTTGGCATCCAGTAAGCGCACTGCTTTATCAATCGTATAATTTCGGCTCCAATAACGCCCAGAATCAAACGAGCGTCCATTGCGGTTAAGTGAGCAGAAAAAGCCCGTTTCATTGAATGCACAAACATCCTGAAAACTATCATCATTGATATCCATTAGACTGATGGAAGCATAGTTCTCTGCTTCTTCCCATGCACTACCTTGGAAATCATTACTCCATTTCACCGCACGGCCATAACGGCCATTACCTTCATTAAGGCCACAGTAGAGACCGTCTGTTAAGTAACAGATATCACTCAAACCATCTCGATTGATGTCGCCAGCCACAAAACCTTTAAACTCACCGAGGCGGTAGAGCGTTTTTTGCTCTGGCTCACTACCGGCATAAGGGTTACTCTCCCATTCAAAGGTATGAGCCGGCATACAGTCCCCACCCGAGCCACACACCCGCACGCTATTTAAACGCGTCAGTTCAATGCCTTGAGAGTTCACTTCACCATAGGTGAATTCAACGCGGCGAAGCGCATTACCACTGCGGTTAATTTGAATATTATCGAGCTTTTGTGCCAAAGTTTGTTTCTGACCAAACCGATAGGAAGAAAGAACATCAGGGCGGTTGACGTAATTAAAGTTAAGGCTTACGTCTGCGTATTGGATTTCATCAAGATAATGTTGACCTTGGTGAATGCGGTAACGATAGTCGATACCATTATCAAATCGGTCAGATTGCTGAGAAATAAACCATTCTAGCCCATGACCATCAACCGTAAGTTGTGCGTCCTCTCTTGAGCCATATCGGGTCACATAGCCATCCGCGGAGTAAATCGTCCAACTATCAGGACCTGAAGACAGACTACCGTTTGCGACTACCTTGGTTTGCCACCCCCCCTTAGTGCGGTATTCACTGCCATTTTGGCCAAGCTGCCCCGAGACTAGGAAAAGCCTTTTACCATCTAAACAGTAAACATCGGTATCATCAAAACGGAGCCCACTATTGATACCATCATCTTGTTCGTTTCGGCTACAGCGAGTGATGCTAGATAAGCCATCCAAGCTTACCCCTAAGCCTAGTGGCCCATTGCCTGAGCCCTGTTGGTAACTGACAGACAACGAAGGAACAAGCTCATTGACGCCACTTGGTAACTGTAAGTCAACTTGATAGCCTGATTTTCCTTGAGAAACAAACGCACTTCCACTGAGTTCCCCCACAGAAGCAGAAAGAGAAGGGAAGGAGAAACAAGAGAGCGCAACGACACATAATCTCGATTTAATTCTCATCATAACGACTCCTTGTTGTTACCCAAATTGTTAAATCGTTGTTCGATATCGATAAGATCGTCTTCAACCTCAACCACTTGCTTTTCAATTGCTTGAACTTGAGTCGACGGCGTATCAGGAGTCAGTAGTACGGGGTCGTAGGTGAATACAATGCCCTCTTGCTCAAGCTCTGACAGAATCATGCTCGCTTTTGCTAGTACCAATTCAGGAGACTCTTCTTCAGATTGAGCTATCACCGTCTCTTCATCTAACTGACGTTTAGCATCAACAATATCTTGGTTAAACGTATCCAGCTCTGCCAGCATCTGAGCTTCAATGCGCTCGCTTTGAGACTCAAACTCATGGCTCGACTCAGTGAGCGCCATGGTCGATGAGTCTGAGGGACTCCTCATATCTGGAGAAGAAGAGCTTGCGACAGGCGTGCCTATTCTCTGAGTATGGTCCGATTTATCGTAGTTAAGGGCAACGATACCAATGCCGACAACAAGAGCAAAACCTGCCCCTATCGTGAACCAACGTTTAACCATGACGTATCCTTGTTTCGTTATTTTGCGCTAAAGAGGTGCTTATTATTGATAGAGCGAACGTTTGTTTGCCCAATCTGATTAAGTGCATGCAGTGACAGCAATACACCGACTGATAGCCACAATAGCCATTGGTGTCCGTACTGCGTGTAAAGGGTTTGGCCCGCCTGAAGTGGTACAACGACATCCAACACCTGCGTTCTTTGATTCGTAACTTGAGAAAGCACATCGCCATTAGGTGCAATAAGCGAAGTAAAACCTTGATTGGTCGGATAAATAATCGACTTTCCAACTTCAGCCGCTCTCACCTGCGTCAATTTGAGTAGAAACTGTTTTACCCAAGGAGTTTGTGTCCATTCCACATCACTCAGTAAAATAGCAACATTACCGGACTGTAATTTAGAGGCGAACACGTCGGAATAGAGCGCCTCGTAACATACGGCTAACACGGCTTTGAGCGGCCCAATATTATGGACATTGCTCGTATTGGGGACGACTTGAATATCGCCACCTCTAGACAACGTCACGCGCTCCATCCAATCAATGAACCAAGCGGGGCGATACTCGCCAAAAGGCACCAAACGCTGCTTATAGTAAATAGGGGCAAGCTCATCGTTTCGGTAAATCACGTTTTGCAAATGTTGGCCATTTCTCGCTTGTCCACCCCAAACCACTACCACGTGTTTATCGTCAAGCTTTTGTAGACTATCCTGAACAAAAGGGGCAATTTCTCGATACGGCATGGACATCGAAGATTCAGGCCATACGACAATGTCGGCCCTTGGTGCTTGCAACGAAAGTGATGCATATCTCTGAACGCGTTCAATGACCTCATTTTTTGACAGCTTGTGTGTACCGCTGAAATTTCCATGAATGAGTCGAACCTTCGCCTGCTCAGATGTGAGGTAGAAGTTATTGACCGCTTCAATCCCTTTGTCGAAAGCAACGATAGTTAAAATACTTACTGCTAATAAACTTAAAGAACGGAGCGGTGGCGTTCGATTAATCAAAACGTAAACCAGCAAACTCGCCACGACATAAACTAAAAAGCTGCCTCCAAAAGCTCCGATAACACTGAGCCAACCCGACAAGCCGACATCTAGGAATAGGAAGCCGGGGTGTAACCATGAAAAAGAAAAGCTGGTGAGTTCGCGTACTATATCGATAGAAACCACAACGAAAGGGAGTGCCACTAATGTGCTGCTACGCGAAAGTGTTAGGGTCAAGAGAGGAACAATCAAAAAACTCAGTGATAATATGAAGATAAGTAGTGGCCAAAGACCCCAACGTATCCAACTGGCGTCACCGTACTCATCAGCGAGATAACCATTCACCCAAAACAGAGATGTAATGTAATACCCAAGTCCAAATAACATCCATAAGGCGAATCGAGCGCCTTTTGTTTTGAGCTGAATATGCACATAGAAAAGAACGGCAAAACTAATCAGTGCCATCCCTAAACTTATCAAATCAAAGCGATAAGACATTGCATGAGCAACACCTGCGACTATCCCTAACCACCACATACATCATTCTTTTTAATAATATAACCACAACAATTGGGTGGCATTATTAACATATGCAACAGATGATTTAGAGTGCGTTTTTTAATCAAAACCAAGAAAGGGAATTAGTGTCTCACTTTTAAGAATTTAACTCACTACTAAATTAGAATAGCCTAATTTTATTAAATCCCCCGTCCAACAATGCATACAACTCGTTAGCATCAGAAATTTTAATGAAACACATAGCCTTACTGTCAAGTTAAAACTCTAAAGTAATATCTTTGAAAAATTGCGCAATTTCAAAGCAAAAATTTTCTTGATTATTCTATCAGGATTGCTTTGGGAATTTTTCAGCGTATGCAAGAAAGAAATATGAGGCAGAGTAGATCTGACTCTAGTTGACTAAGTTCCCATTAGGCGAAATTTTCAAAAAGCGTTACTGAAGGTTGAAAGTATAAACCTGTCCGAAGACAACCAAGCTTTGGCAATAAACGTTTAGATTATTAGCATTAAGTGACTTCTACCCGAAGCGGCCTTAGTAACATAAAAAATCACTTTTACTGCATCAGTCCTATTGTCGTCACATGAGCTCCATTTGGGCAAATTATGGTAATTCGCGAGCGATAGCATTTATGTCTGAAACTAGTAATGGGGCAAAGACGTGTTTGCTATAGTCGGTTCACATAACCTCTGCCGAGTGAACTAGCAGAGAATAAGTGACAAACTATATTGTCTTCCGACAGGGTTTAGTGTTGTTGCCGAACTAAAAACTTCATGACATAACGGGCCGCCTTTCTGAGTATGAGCTCATGAAAGTGGATTGATAATTCCATATCGGTCAGGACGATGAGCAACAGGATGTCAGCTTCAGACAGACCATTGACTAAGTACCATTCAAATTCCCAGGATTCTTTTTCAAGAACCGCATTGGTCATCATCGAGTAAAGCTCATGTAGACAAGGCTCACAATCAAATTTTGCCCGGTGGATTAAGGTTAAAAGTGTGGCTTTCGTTTCCATATGACTACCTTAGAATATAAGGTGTCAGTAAATGGTTGGTTTTCGAGTGATAAATTGTGATATGTGTTTTAATTTATCATGCTCAAGCGGCTGGTATCTGCAATTACTGAGATGAGTGGCCTTGAAAACCTTTGGCTAAAAATTTTGCAGTATTCTTGCGCTTTGTAAGCACCTTCATTTCATCCACTTGCATTTTCGTTCTGCGTCGCATCGCTTCTTTCGAGCTATTGTGGTTTGTGCGTTTTTCTAACCATGATTCAATGTGAAATTGCATCTCAGAGGATGTGTTTTTCGATGAGGTCATGTCAGGTCGTTTTTTCCCATAATGACGAATCTTAGCGGTTGGTATAGATTTTACGTAAGGTACAGCGGCTAATACCGAGGATTCGGGCGGCTTGCGCTTGATTCCCTCGGGTATGTAGTAACATGGTCTCAACAATCGCGTATTTAATCTCTGGAATTAAATGGCTAATATCAGGTTTCGCGTACTTCGTATCGGCCAGATCTAGTTCCTGTTTAACACACTGAATGACTTCTTGTGGTGATATCAACTTCGTCACTTTTTCTTATCCTATGATTGCTGATTTTATACTGTCTTGGCGTGTACCTAAGCATTCTTTGAACCTTCAAATACTGGAAAGTTCCGGTAACACTTGTCGATAATGCTCTTTAATGCCGGAAGACTAAAGAGCATCGATAGGAACGGGCTAATTACAACGAGTTGCAAGGATCGGGTTGGTATTGCCTTGTTGTTTTTCTATTCGTTGAGCTCGCTGACATTCTACTTTAGTCACGGGGTATTGCTTGTCCCAAGCTTGCATTAATTGCCTTTGTGCTTTGCTCATTGAATATCGTGGATAGACCGCTTCAAAATATAAGTAAGTGCGAGCAATCTGGCCTCGCGCTTGTTCAGGGGGCTGCACTTTTCGGTTATCGATTCGCACATCACACTGACCAAAGTCAGACGCTGCATGAGGCAGCATCGTGAAATTGTAGTTCTGCCTTGAGGCGTTCACACTACCGATAGCCGGTACAAGGTTATACAAATCGGATTGCATCAAGCGGTACTCGGTGTTGACCTTTTCTGCGCATTTGCGGCCTTTAAACGCTTTTCCTTTGTTATCGATGCATTGCGGGTGTCCTTCGCGCCATTCAATAAAGGTTCGCCCAAAGTTTTCTGCCGGAACGACATGCTCGGCTTCCCAACGCTTTAATCGATTTTTGTATTTGTTGGTCTTGAAACCAGTAGGGAGTATCAACTGCTTTTTCGAGTTAAACGTGGCGCCGCAGTAGAGTGTTTTACGCTGCTCTGTTGTGGTATAGATTTGCTTTTGCATGATCTTCTTAGCAGTACTAAACGAGGCTATGGTGGTATTTCCAGTTGGTTGCGCGATAACCGAGCCGGATATGAGTACCAATAACCCAATGCTCAGCTTATTAACTATCAACATGTTGTTTTCCTTTATCTTAAAAGTTTAATAGTCACAGTTTTTGGGGCGCTAAAGGGTTACTCTCCCCAAAGGGCATCCCACTCTTGTTTCTCTTCTATCGCTTCAATGCGATCTCGAACTCTTTTCAATTCGCTTTGTTCTTTTGTGGGCTTTCCAGTGGAGTAGTTATGGTTAGACTGATCTTTGATAGGGATTTGAAAGGGATGGCGGCTTTGAGTGTCTTTCATTGTCTTATCCTCATGATTGGGTACGAACTTCATCAATCGCACATATCACTCATCTCAACCTCTTGAGTAATTGCGGCTTCGTCGATATTACGTTGAGCCTCCTCTTGATAGGCTTGCTCTTGTTTAAGTTTTGGGTCTTGATTGGTCAGCTCGCTCACTGTCTCGCTTTTTATCGCCTGCTGAATCTGATCGGTTTCTGCTTTCATCTGCGCTTCGTTTTCAAAGTTCGCCTCTTGGGCGTCCGTTAGCTTACGGCGATCTTCTTCATTCAAATACAGTCCAGGCGCCACGCATTCATGGTAAATTGCCTGTTCATATACTTTGTTCATTGCGGGTGAAAGTACAATAGAGCGTTTATCAAACGATGGACAGATATCACGCATTTTGTCGAATTCCAGATCGAGCCTAGTGATGAGATCAATGCCAGGCGAACGTAGATAACATTGCAGGTCATCTAGGGCTTGGATTTCGCTAGCAGACACGACAGGGCGTGTAATGGTTTGGTGGCCGAGAGAGACACCGTCACGCAAGGTATTTGCGCCGTAAGAAACATTTTCTTTTGACACATCGACTTCTTGTTCACCTAAGTCTTTAGCAGAGATACGCGCCATAGGCTCAGAAGGAGCTCGAAAGAAGAAGCGCGTGTTAAGTAAATCGAACATTTCTTCAGCGGCATTTTTTCCGTATGTTTTGACAAGCTGCGCATACGACTGAATACCAATTAGATAGCATCCCCCGAACTTACGAACCTCGGCAATGATAGAGCCAAGTTCCGGCAACTTATGCAAGCTTGGCATTTCATCCATAATGACCCAGATACGGCGATCTTCGTCTTCTTTAAGTCCTAATATGGCATTGGAAGCAATAGCTAACCACATCTATATCAGTGGTCTTAGTGAAGCATGTTGCTGCGCATTACTGGAGAGAAACAAAAAGCTTTTTTGGTTATCGTCTTGAACCCAATTTGTGATTGAGAACTTTTGTCTGAGCTTATCAGGGCGCTCTTCGTTATTCAGGCCATCCAAAAAGCGCAGGCTTTTAATGTAAGTGGCCAATACCGATTTAATGGAAATCGCGGTTTTCTTAATGTCCTTTGAGACAAGGGAAGCGGACTCAGTACCTTCTAAGAAGTTGCCAAGTGTTTCTAGCTCAGAAGTTAAGATCAAACTGAGCAATCGCTCAGTGGTACAAGGCTTGTCATCTTGACTCATGCGATAAGCGGTAGAGGAAAAAATGGTGCGCGCTGAATCGACCCAGAATGGGTCGCCTTCACCATGTTGAGGGATCAATGCGGCGGCCATGTTTTCAAAATCCGATGCCTCGATCGCATCGCTCCATACATCCCAGTTAGCACAGCGTTTATCAAAGGGGTTGAGCAGAATGTCGGTTGTAGGGTTGTAGAATTTACCAATAAAGGTGCATCCCTTATCGTAGATGATAGCTTTATCACCTCGGGCGCGTATCCAACGCACCAATTTACGGATCATGATGGACTTTCCCGCACCTGTAGTGCCATCAATGAGCAAGTGCTGAACTTCGAAATACTGTTTCAAAAGTGCATGACCATCAATCTTAAAACTGGAGATAGAGCCATCCCCATACCCTCGTTTCTTTTTGGCTTTTGCTCGTGCTTTGAGCTCTTTGGTGATGGCTTCTGGCGGGGCTAAGCGAAAGCCTCGGATATGAAAATCTTCACTCTGTTTTTCGCCTTGCTCTTTGAAAAAGCGTAAGGCGATCATGAAGATGGCCATACCTATCACTAAAGCAATCAGAAAGTAGATTTGAAGGTTGTGCCAAATAGTGGCGTGAATATCGAGAAGGACAGAGTTTTGCAGTTGAGAGGTAAGGGTATCGGTGTAGCGTTGTCCTTCCCATATTGTGGTGACGGTACTATCGAGCGGCTTACCTAGCTTTGCGTACATAACATTACGTAAGTAATAGAACTCGCCCCAGAAAGCATTAGGAGGGGAATTTAGGTAAGTGAGTAACAAAGTTAGAGCAACGACTCCCCATCCGATGAATTTCACAAGCTTATTATTTACTTGGAAGAACATGGTAATGGCGTGAAAGGTGACTTGCCCTCCACGAGTAAAGTGGTTGCTTTTCTTGCGGGTAGGTGTGTGCATAAATGCTCCTATAGGGCAAAAAGAGTAATAAGGTTTGGTAGATCTGAGAGGTAATAAAAAACTGCGTGACACAGGAAGTATCACGCAGTGTAGGTTTGTTATTAGGGTTTAATAAATGATGTTAACGAAAGCTGTTATTCGTAACATGGGTATTTTAATTTTAGTCCATATGTGATGGGGCTAGTCGTAGACATAAAGGCAGCAGCACCATTGTAGTCTTTAAATCTTGTCGGAGTTCGTTTTAAGTCTCCCTCTAACCCTTGCCAAATGATATTTTCTATAAATTGAGTTGGATTCTTAGCGTTAGGGCTGACAGTTTTTAGTCCACTTCCTGGGCAGAACCATGGCACGACATTAGTGTCGATTTGCTGATTGATACTGTTCATATAAGCTTGTTGAGTTCCCCATAGGTAAGCCTTAAGCAGCTTGTGCTCAGGTGTATCAGGCTTATCGATGTACTGAATGAAAAAGGACAGGTTATCGACTTGAGTCATCTGCTCATGACGAAAGTCGGATAAATCATCGGACGCATAGTGTTGCTTTAATTCAACAATCAAAGCGTCAAGCTCTGGGCTTTTGCGCCAAGTGTTGTCCTGTGCCCATGTTGGAGCGATGAACAGCAAGCTTAAAATGACGGTTAGTATCTTATTCATCAGTGTTCTCCGTAAATAGCCCTTCATTCGATGGGTATAATAACATCAAATAAATGGCTGTATAAATGAACAGTATTATTTATTCGCTGTTTTTGGAATTGGAATCATATAATTGATAGCCAGTATGAGGGAGCCTGTCCGTATCCATCTGTGGTGGCGTAACAAGATGGTCTTGGACGGTTTTGGCTACATCCGAGTTTGGGTCAGTCGTGGCCGTAACAGGCTGATCCGCTTCGTTTTGCATGTGTCCTCCGGCCACCAATACATTACCTTTCACATTGCGATACACATTATGATCATAAAGCCCGTCACTTCCATGGTAGTTGATCATATCGATAGTCACTTCGTCGATTTTATTCTTGGCATTGGCCGCGCCACTGTTGGCCTCAGTTCGTTGCTCTGGAGACAGTGTCGGTGTTTCGCTTAAGCTGTTAGGTTGATACATCTTGCCTAAGTCCTCAATGTCACTCTTTGAGGTCGAGACCCCAAAGGCGTTCTGAAACGCATCACTGCGAGCGTATTCATTAAATAGGTTGCGTACATCTCTTAAATCTTCCGGCTTAGTGGCGTTCATGAGGCGAGCGACATTATTTGGATTATCGGGGTTGGTAGCTTCTAAATAATTCTGGAAACCCGTTACCGCACTGGCGCTAAAGTTCACCGAATCGGTATCAAGACGTGATTGAATGTTTTGTAAGCTGGCCACTTCCGCATTGGACTCACTGACAGAAGCCGCACTGCTTTGCAGACGTTGATGGTTAAGCGCAAAGTCATGGGCGTATTGCTCCACCGCGCTGCGGTTCTCTTTGGTATCAATGGTTCGACCCGTTCGCTCCATTGAGGTTGCCCCTTCACTGTATTGCTGCGTTGCTTGCTCAAGGGCTTGTTTCTGCTCAGCGTTCATGTTGCTGTACGCCTCACGTTGGTCGGTACTCCAGTTGACGCCCGCTTTAGCCCCAAATCCCATCCAACTGCCTGGAGTGCTCACTTCAATTCCCGTACTGGCAGCAGTGGCATACGCTCTGGCTTGGTCATGTGTCCAACCCATCGTCTGCGAGATGTTATCGATGGCCGACTCCATCTTCGAGTAAGATTGACTGATTTGACCTTCGGTAGAGGTGCTGTGGCCATCCCCATACGAGAGACTGCGTGACCAGTTATCATTCCAGCGGTCGCTTTGCTGCATGCTGTTTGAGTAGTTATCCGTGAAGGTGTTCATACTCTGCTTTTGCGCGGTCAGGGCACTGGAGTATTGGTCACTGACGCTGTTTTGCAACATGGTTGAGGCTTGCGCTTGCCAAATCGGTTTAGACTCGGCTTCCTGAGCGTTATAGAGTCGGCGTCCACTGTCATTTTGTAACGTGGTGATGGAAGCGCCATCTTGTTGCTGAATGGTCGCCATGCCCGTTCTCATCAATAGGTTGTCATCAAACTTATTGGCACTGGTGTTATTGAAACTGTGGTTTTGCATCTGCAAATTACCAAAGTCCATATTACCGGTTGAGCTGGCCGCAGAGACCCTGGCGTTGGTGCTGTTAATCATTCCGGCTAACTGGTAGTTCATGGCTTGCGCCGCTGCAACGCCTCCTTGCAGCACCTTTCCGGCCAAGACTGGAATGGTCATCATAAGAAAGCCAGCCATGTAGCCAAAGCGCGTGTGGAGCTCATCAAGGGCATTGGCGTTCGACAGAGAGAGGCCATTCATGGGGTCGGCGGTGGCAGATGAAGTCATTTCCAATGGCCAAACCATCAGGACATTTAAAATCGCAAACAGCGGAGGCCAGGTTGCTAAATACGCAAAGGTCTTAATGTAGTTCACCAAGACCATTTTTGTGAGCGCAGGAATGAGCGCGGCGGCGGCGATCATAAAGCTTAAGCAACTGAACAGGAAAAACAGCATGGTATGCATCATGGGAATGAACTCACGCGCTTGCATGCCAAGTGTTGCCCACATCGAGGTTTGCTGCATTTTGTTGGAGGTATAGGCGTAGTTCATGGCACTGGCATTCGGGTTGAGCGCATGAATGCTGCGGCGCATCGCGTTTATCGTCATATTTTGTCTAAGCACGTCCACGGCGTTATTGCTGATACCAATAAAGTCCTGATAACTGTTTTGCAGCGCATTGCGAACGTGAGGGGTGTAGGTCGCCGCTTTTGCGCCATGAAGATATGTGCCCATCAGGTCAAGCTCGTCTGCGGACGCGACGCCGAACTGGCTTTTTAAGTCCGGGTAAATTTCACGGCAGGTTTTAAAGTCTTGGCTCATGCCGTTAATCATGACGCCGCGAAGAGGGCTCATCGATTGTCCATCCAGAAAAGCCCAAATATCAGGGGTGCTCAGTAGGGCTTTCCAGGTGTATTTACGGTTGATTTCGATGTCACCGATGATGCAGTTTTTGAAAAAGTCATTCCAGGTTCGACGCACTTCAATGTCTCTTAAATCCGCTTGTCTGGATAATTGATACAACTCTGAGCCAAACATCATGCCTGTCCGGCCGTAACGTTTCTCGTCGGTGGTCATGAAGATGGTTTCAACGGCTTCGGTTACACCCATCATCATGGTGCTGAAAAACCAAGTGGGGACGGCGACAAGATAAGGCACGTTGTCCACCGAATAGACGCCGCTTGGTTCGGTTTTATCGATGATTTGGACGCGCGCGGTTTGTTGCAGCAGCATCGATGGAACCAGCGTAAAGACAATCGCCCAAACATAAATGTGTTTGGTGTTGCGAGTGGCAAAGAAAAGCCCCATGGTCATCATCGCCCCAATCATTAAGGCAATGGACGTCATGGAAGCAAAACTGGCGGACTGAAAGAACGCTGCAATGGCGTTTAATGTTCGAAGAAGCGTACCGCCTTGCGTGTAAACGTAGTATTCGAGAGTCATGAATTATTCCCCGAAAGTTAAGTTTTGTTGGAGTTGTTCGTTGAGTTTCTGCCAAGCACCCTGATCATTGTTCTTGTGCGCTTGAATAAGCTGCTCTTGCTCAAGGATTTGTTTGGTCGCTTTTTCTGCTAACCCATCGGTGAATCGCTTCGCTTTGTCGATATCACCGGTAATAAGGGCGATATCTTTATGGTTGACTTGCGTGTTTGCCAGTGAGGTCTGCACAATGTTCAGCATGTTGGCGAGGTAGCGATTGAGTAATTCAATAGAGATGACTCGTGAATAGGCGGCAAAGTTTGGATAACGGTTCGCCCGTGTCGCACTGATGAAAATCGCTTGTATCGGGGTTTCGGTGTATTCCAAAAATGACTTTTGGGTATTGGTTAATGCGGTATCATTGGCAATCGCGGTATAAAGCTGCTCTAACAGGGTTCGAATGCGGTTTTGCAGCCCTTTGGATGTGGCTAACGTTAAGTTGCTTTGGCTTGGGTTCAAGCACTGCTTTTGGCCTGTGTTATCGCACTTGTAGTAAGATACTTCACCCCCCTCAAGCAAAGCTTGGACGAGATTATTGTTATCGGCCAGCAAGCTAGAGTAGTAACGAGGTTTGCCACTGGCATCATAAATATACGTACCGGATAGGCTCATTAAAAATTCCGCAAGGGCCGTGTCACTGGAAAGGAAGCTGTTTTTTAATGTCGCAGACCACACAATATTGTGATTGGTCATCGTGAGATCTTCTAAGGCCGCATTGTTTCGAGCATTTGCCAGTTGTGCATTGGCTTGACCGCCGACACCACATTCTTGCTGCGCGGCTACCCAGTCTGAAAACGCATTATTGTGTGTGCCTATGGTGGCACAGATATGCTTTTTCGTTTGTGGGTTACCAAATGCGCCAGCCAGTCCACTGACAGCCGCTTGCGCGGTTTCACATGAGTTGATCGATTGATTGAGCCACTTGTCCGCAATGTTTTGTAGATTGTCTCGGATTTGCTTGATTTGAGGCGCCCAGGTTTGAAGGGCTAAATCGACCGCAAAGGGCTGAGCATTCGCGACTACCGCTTTACCAAATTGTACTAACTGATCTGAGTTTATATGGCTGAATCCGCCCATAAAGGCATCGATACCACCACATCCCATGCTGACGGAAGGAACGGTGGCAGAGACGAGCTGAGCATTTCTGATCGGGGAGCGGACATACAAAGAGCCGCCATTGTAGTAGTTGGCCGATTGCCCTTTGTAACTGCTCGGGTTTGAGACGTTAGTGTGATAGCCCAAATCGTTAAAAAAGCTATCAAGAGAGCCACTGACACCTGCTCCCTGAGCTTGACAAGTTAACGCCAGATAGAGGGCTAAACATTTCAATAGCTTGGGTGTTTTTTCCACAGTTCTTGTGGATAAAGAAGTGTTCATGGTTAGACTTCCTTTGTAACTGACGTAAGGATAATCCTGCATTCGTCACGGTCAGAGATAAGGTAAAGCAATACAGTGAATATCATTATTTTTGTTAATAATGGTGAGTAAAAGTGGGATGGGTTACTGAGTTGCGAGAGAGCGTGTGTGAGACGTTTGGTGTTTGTCCTTGGTGTTGGCTGCTGCTTGTTGCGCTGGTTTTGCTGAGTGCTTTCTACCCAAAGTAAGGTTATTGCATGGCTTCGAGTAGGCTTTCATCACTCAATATGCCATTGACGCTTTGCTCCAGTTCGCGGTAACTCACGTCTCCAATTGATACCCTGACGAACTTTCGGCTGTTGACGTTGATTAAGAACGTGGCAGGAACGGTGATGTTTCTTGGTTTTTCAAAGAACAGTTGACTGATTTCTGGTGTCGCTGGAATGGGAACGGGGTACTCCGGTAGCGGTTGGTTATCGAGTGAGAAGACGTAAGTTTGCAGTCGTTTTTGTTGGGTAAACGTTTTGAACTTAGGGGCAAACTGATGGCAGTAAGGGCAATCGCTACGGAAAAAGAGCACCATGGCGTATTGGTCGTTGGCATAAGCGATGGGCAAGGCCGATACAAGTAAAATGATGAACAAAAATAGGCGTTTTATCATGGGACGTCGCTCTCTTTGTCGTTAGGTTAAAAGTCAGGGGTTTGGTAGTCCGTCGCTACGTTGTAGAAGCGACCGAGTAAGTCGTTTTGTGAAATAAAACCGTAAGCGAGAGGCTTAAACTCAGACGTGTTTAGGTTGACCAATATCAATGCAGGGGTAAACGGCACAACCACCTTGTTATTGTTGAGGCGGTTTTGCCGGATGTTGTCGATAAAGACGCCATCGTTACTCACCCCAAGCAGTTCAATGTCGTAAGTGTATGCAAATTGTTGCATTGAGGGGGCGAGGGTTTGGCTGAGTGGGTTATTGCCCTCATAGACAAAGAAAAATCCCCACCCTTCCTCTTTCATTTTTTTCACCATGTCGATTTTTTTGTTACGTTCCAGTTGGTGGTACGTGCTTCTGGCCGCTTGCTCGACAGGACGGTCTTTGACGTAAGAGTATTCAGGGTATTTGAGTAGGAGCTTTTTAAACGTCATGCCCGTTTGAGTGGTTTTCTCTCCAATGAAGTGATGGAGCTGCATGAGCTTGAGGTATTTCTCTTCATCTTGAGGGTTGATAGTGGCATCGGCCTTCACCTCTTCATAAATTTGATGAAACCATTGCATTTGCTGCGTGGCGCTCATGACCGTTGTTGTCGTATTTTGCGGTAATTGCGTTGGCTCAGGCTTTGGTGTAACAGGGCGAGCTTTTGGTTCGTTGTACCATTTCCACCCTTTAGGGTTTGAGTTTGCGTGGACGAAAGAAAGACTACCTAACGTCCAGATAAACAGTGTCAATGACAACACAGCTTTTTTCTTGGATAAGTCTTTCATGATGTTATCCCGTAATAACGCCAATACCACCAACCACTACATAGACAGCACCACACATACTAAAAAAGTTTGAGTAATTGCGCTTGCGTCCGTAAAAAGTGATTGCCAGAGTAAGGAATGACAACCCGATAATGAGCAATGTCTTGTACGTTAAAGGCTCAATGAAAACGTGGCCAACGAGCAACGTAACCGTAAAGCAAAACATCCCTACAAATTCTTTATTGTTCAGAAACTTCATATTTTCCCTCTAGGATTCATTGGATTACTGCCCATACGCACTTTGCAGACGGTTTTGAATTTCGGTTGCTGAAGGTACGTTGGCGCTCTCGTGCATATCGTCGTAGAACTCAGAAAAGTCGATGTGGTCAAAATTGATTTGCTGAAGCAGCTCGGGGGTAATGGCCTCGCAAAGCGGTTGCTGCGCAGAGCCTAAGCTGATACCAAGTTGGCCTCTTACTCCTTGCTCTTGAATGATGCGAGCGAGCTTACTGTCATAGACGCAGTATCCTTTCTTTTTGCGAATACACGCACCTAGGATTTTATCTGCGCAATATTCCCCTAACGCAATGGTGATACCTTGCTCTTTGGCTTGTCCAAGCGCTTCCTCTTCTTCACTGCATTCGGCTAAGCCAATACCGGTTCCCCAGCCACCATCTTTACAACAATCAGCAAACCCAAAGGCTTTGTCAGTGCATTGCATCCCTTTACCTGTAAAGATTAAAGGCGGATTCCCTAATCCTTCAGCGGCTTTCGCTAGTGCGGCGAGACTTGCTGCGGATTTATCGAAGTCATTAGACTGAGAGGGGGTCGCGTCATAGCAATCACCATCAAGGCAGAATGTGGTGTCTAAACATTGAAGACTTGTTGTACTACATTCTTCAACGGAGCATGTTTTGAATACTTCTTCACTAATACACACTCCTTCGAGTTCGAGATTGCATTTCCTATTATTTTCTTGGCATTCGGAGAGCTCAGTACACGTGTCTTGCATGGTACATTGATGTTGCTCTTTGTACTTCCAACAACTCATATAGGTGGAAACACCGTTGATCGTGCGAGTTCCACCCGGTTCTATACATGTGCGGCTCGTTTGTGTGCATTCAGGAAGCAATGTAGAGCAATCCGATTGCCATGCCATTTCATTGACTATTTTCTTGAAGTAGATGGTGAATGTTCCGTTAAAAAGGCCATAGTCATTTTGTACATCAATAGTGATGTTTCTTGACGTACCTACACCGGTCGCTTGGTAGAAACTAGGATACTGTTTCATACACCAATTTTTGTATCCTCCACTGGAACATTTGGCTCTCTCTGAGATGGGAGGGTATGAGCCAGTAACGTATGGTTTGGTATGGATGACAATGTTATTAATTCGAAACCTGACGCCATTATTGATAGCGGGAGAGCACCTCAGTCCCTGGCAGGTGAGTACGGCAGGGAAGCGTATACCAGTGATCAAAGTCACACCTGCGGGTAGGGTGTATCTCATAGGCGTAAAACCATTGTAACGAAAAGACACTTGAGCAGATGTCTCGTGTTGCTTCTTTACATAAGGGGTTTCAAAGCAGCTAACAGGGTTGTTAGTTGGCGTTTCACACTTCTTGATTTGATCTTTGATTAGGCATTGTTGGCCATTATCACAATCGACGTAGGTATTGGAAATACCATGAGTGATTTCATAGGCATTCTCTTGACCAAGCAATGCAAACTGATAAGCAGGGTCGGTTTTAATATCGGGCCTGCCTTTGTTGAAGTTTTCTTGCATCGCATCAGCGGTATCATTGGTATAAAACTCCGTTGTCTTTTGATTGTTTATCGCGCTGTCGTTGAGCCCTTTTTGTGAAGGGTTGTTGACTTGGTTCACGCACTCTACGTCATCGCAATAATCGGCAATATCAAGATGACCATTGGCTTTACTGGTAATGCTTTGTTGAGCGCTTTGCGCCCAACTTAAATTGTCCTTATATTGCTTCTCTTGCTCTGCAATGGTCAGGCTGGATGCTATGGTATAACCGGTGAGTAACTCATACAAACATAACCCTGTCATTACTCTCATGGTGTTCTACTTTGCAGTACTTGACGTATTACGTCGGGGTTATCACCTTGAGCGAGGTGCTCCAGAGCATCAGGAATAGACACGTTGCCCTTTACGATGTCGTAATCACTTTCGCTGCAAGGTTGTTTTGGTAAACAGCGCCCTGGTTTAACGGCAACGAACGTCGGTACTTCTTGAATGTTGAAGGTTTGAAACCATTCAGGACTAATGACGAAGCCACTGTTTATCGGCTGCTTTTGATTGGTTTGTAATAGGGATTGGATTTTGTTCGTTGTGGTCATAAACCCCTCAGGTAATACTCCCCGAATCACCAAAGGCACTTGCCAAATCTCGCTTTGCTTTAATAACGCTTTGAGGCTGCTTTCTGGCATTGTCAGAGAGACAAAGACCATCATACCAGTTGGTGCAACATTGGGATTCTCTGTGGATGTGGGAATGTCAACGATGCCTTGTAACGCATTGGGATCAAGTTTTTCTTGCCATTGTTTTGCTTGCTGCCTGGCGTGCTCGATAAATTGAGTACTGGCTTGTTGTTGCGTTTGAATGGTTTGCTTTGTTTGTGGGGAGAGGGGGTGTTGTCTTGATTGTTGCTCGAGCTTAGCGAGGGCTTTGAGTTCCTCTTGGGTATAACCGATGCTTGCTGATGTTAAGTGACTAAAAAGCACGGCCAATAACCCTATCGAGGGTATTCGAATGTGTGTCATGGACTTTCCTTAAATGTGAGTTCCCCCTATGTGTGTATCGTTTAAGTAAGCAAGGACCGTTGTATCTTGCCATTGAGGGGGGAATTGTTGGCGTACTTGCCAGAGATCGTAGGCCGTCCAACCTTGCTGTGGGGGAGAGAATCGAGCAAGGTAGCGACCGTCTGAGGCTTGAATTTTAAGTGGACTGAATTTGTGTTGAGTGAGAATGTTGTGTGCTTGCTCGGAATCGGTGTCAGTGATGAAGTTCATTGTGCTCCTCTGCGTTGAAGTGCATTCCTTTAATGCATTCATTCGATAAGCTTAGAAATCGGCCTGTTTTCTCTTTTGTTGCATAAGATGGAGTAAAGGCGTGCTCCAATTCCTTACTGAGAAGTTGAGTGATGTCTTCAATGGTCGGGTCGCCATCAATGATTTGAAAGTGCACAATATCGACAGTTTGATTGAGGGTGCTGGTACTAATGACGTCAGTGATTAATAGGATCATGGTTAATCTCGTATAGTGATTATGTTTTGTCCATGCAGAGCATAGTACTCCTTTTGGCTCAATGTTAACTTTAGGTTAAAACCCCGTCTTATTATTGATACTGAACGGTGCATGTCATGGAGGTTAGGTAGGGCAATAATAAGACTGCTATCAATAAAGGTATGTAGGATATTTCTTTGTTTTCAAGGTTGTTTTTGGCTGAGAAGCGATAATAGTTATGCCATTATTGTTCCTTTTTTCCGTTTAACCTAAGATTTAAGTATTTGTAGATCAGCTATATTTACTATTACAAATTATTGTTGTTTCTTGAGGCACTTCTCTTCAAGGATTCGGTCGTAAGATTAAAGACTTCAACTTCAGAGCTGTGTCTTTTACATCCTGAAGCCACATTACATGATCTTTGGGAGTTAGGTTGTACGGCTTAATATCGATAAAAGACTGAGAGCACTGAACCATGGAGACAAAGAGAGTCGGCTTAATTTTATATTTTGGAAGTCGTTCCCAAACCGACTATAGGTTAACAAACGCGCTAACATATCGGCTTCATCAGTGTCAGGCTCTAAACTTGGAAACTTTCTCTGCCAATACGCGATATTACTCTTCCCATTCAGCAATAACAGATTTAGGAGCCCACAAAGGGAAGTTTGGTCTCTCAATTTTCAGAATTATCATATTTTTTCATTATTCACTGTAGCTGATGTTGACAGCAAACGCCGCGTTAAGTGATGAGCAACGCTACCACCTACTTGGATAATTGTGCTGTAAACACCAAAGCTGATTCAAACCCAAAATACCAAGCGTTGGCAATGAAGCATAATATGAGCAAGGTATTGCCCCTGAGTGATCTACAGCCAATTATTCATACAGTCACATAACCCGCGCTTACAGTGCCGTGGTACGGTTAGTTTACTGAATAAATGTGGTGAGAGGATTATGTCTATTGCTCAGAACAAAGGAAATTTTTGCGATATATCTGGATTTAAACCATCCAGAAGAACGCAAGATGCGATAAAAGAAATGAATGAGGTAGTTGAAATGAGTAGCTATCTTGATAAGGCCATACGGCTAGTCCCCTTCAATCACATTTTTGCAGGGCGAAAATCGTATACAGGAGTATCGACCGCAAATGCTGGTTGGAACGCATCAACGTATGAATGGAAGCTATTTTCCGAAGCAATCAGGTCCGTCGATTCAATACAAAGAAGGAGACTAGAAAACATAGCTCTGACTACTGCTGGATTGTCGATGGGTAAAGAAAAAGAATTTTGGACGTGTATATACAATGCTTTATAAAACAATTTTATTATGTACTTTATCAGTTACATCGCTTCATCTTCACGCTGAAACTGCTTTGCAACAACACTTACGCAAAGAGATGTTATTGGCCTATGACAACCTAGATATACAACTAGGAAAATGCCTTGATGTTCGCAACAACAATGTCATTGACGCCGATAGGTTCAAGGATAGCTATTTAGAACAACTTCCGGAGAAGAAGAGAGGGCTTGCGATACTTCGACTGTCCAATCTGGCTTTAGATAAATGTACAGAGAAAGAGCGAGCTGACTACGCCTTAACTTTGTTAAAATATACTGCGGAATCAGCAAACACAACGTATCTAGACAAGTGGCTCACACTGGAAAAAGTCTATCGCGCTTCCGATACAAAACAAGACTTTGACACGCTTGATTTTATGAAATTAAAACAGCTTTCATCACAACCACCATTTGATAAGCCGTTTGATGCCCTCCAAGTTTTTGAGTTATATCGAAGTGATGTGGAGAACAAATGAAACATGAATAGAGCAATACTAATAACGGGAATTCTACTCTCTTTGTCGAGTACGCAAGCAACAGCAGAGGACAAAGTAAACGATTGGAATGAAAAGTATGGGAATGCAATGACAACACGAGACAAATTTAGTGACAACTATGACAAAGAGGGCTATACAGACAGGCGTCGTGATACCTATAGCGCAAAAATTGGGTCAACTGTTACTGGTAAACAACGCTTGTACTTTCAGATCGAATCCAATACTTCGATAATAAATTTTAGTCAGTCCAATGAAACAAGGCTAAAGCAATATCTTAGTAGTATTACCGGAATTGATCGCTGTGACCCGGCGGACTATTCAACAAATGACAAAAATGCAGGGCCGTTGGATAGCGTTTGGAAGTTCAATGGCGTCAATGTTCGTATGCTTGAATGGTGCGAAGAAAGTGAATTGAAGTTACCATTCGGAGGTAACGGTCAACATTATTGGTATATAAACGCTACAACATATACAGACAAAGGCAATAATTACGTAACGAATACCTTTAAGGTGGCAAAAGAACCCATCAAAATAAAAGCTTCAACTGGGGAAGTATTCGCTATTAGCGCTAAAGGGTTTACAAAGGTTTGGAACAACTTCGGTGGTGATGCTTTGTGATAAGCTAGCCCCCTAGAATAAAAAGGAGGGCATGAAATCATATCCTGTTGTATCTTTACCGAGTACCATTACAATAATAAATAGAGTCGCAAGAGAGGCACATTGTTTCCAAGCGAGGACTTTCATTTCTAATTTATCTTCTTCCCAAACGTCGGGAGTCACTCTAAAATGCTATATTAAGTGCAATTTTCGACCACTTCTGCTGAACAAGTAATTTTAATTGCCGGAGCTAACATAAGACAAACATGACAGTGTTTTTCCACCGCATCTTCAGCTGCTTGCACTATATCGGATTCAATAAAATCAATGCCACTCACTACAAAGTGTAGATTAGCCGACTTATACAAACGGGGCTCAGATTCAGTCAAAGTAAAACTAATCCGGTTCTCCAAACTCTTAATTACAAAGCCACGCTCTTGTAGCAACAAAACAACATCCGTCGCACAACACGAACCTAAAGCCGATAAAAGAATTTCTGTTGGGCAAGGGGCCTGGTTACTTGTCGCATCAACCTCAAATGTAAAACCATCTTGAGTCGTCACTTTAAAACGACAATCACTGTCCCATTTTACTTTTATAGTCATACTTACCTACTTTGTTGATGTAACGGTTTAGATTTCACTTAACGCCGCATTAAGATGTGAACAACGCGACCGCGAAACTTAACCTTACCATCGTAAACACTTAACTCAACGATGTAATGAAAAAATGCCAAGCGTTAGGAATCACTCTTAAATTGTTTGTTAGTTTTTATCTGGTTCTCAACATATTTCTCCGTGACTGAGAGAAACTCTCTAACATAACGTGAATATGATACTAATTCCTTCACATCTTCTTCACTTACGGGAATGTAAGCTTCATGACAAATACAATGCCTCAACTCAAAGAGTTTGCTCAGCTTATTAAATAATAGCGATTCTTTTTAATCATCACTCAAAGGGAATAAATTAACTTCAACATCTAGATCTTTGCGCCACTGCTTAAAACCTTTTAAAAAGTCAACACCCAATATCTGAGTCATATTTGAACTAATATCATCAAGATTATTTACCCTCAGTAGATGATATATAAATTCTCCTAAAGTGAGCTTGTTAGCTTCAAGATCTATTGCAGTTTTTAGATTAAATTTGATATCAAACTTAGATGCATTGTCTTTGAATGATGAATCGGAATCGATTAGTCTCGCATAGATTAGCCGAAAAAAAGCTTTCAATGCATGCAACAAGGCTAACTGGTATATACTTAACCCCTTCCATAAATGCTGGTGAATATACATCTAACTCAGAAGCTAATTCTTCATTATCCAAAAACTCTCTAAGTAGGGCTTCTTCGTAAAAGTTTTCAAGTAAGCTAATGTCATAAACCCTTTCATATACACGGTTTATAGCATCTACGGATGATTTTAGATGCTTTTTCTTTTCCAGAATTTCGTTTGCGTAATTTCTCTTTTTCATAACACCTTTTGTAACTCCTTGCGAAAGCTCACACCGTATTAAGGTGTGAGCGGCGATTGGCTGTACTTGAGGAAGAGGAACTGCTTCTCACTATCTACATTGAGAGAAATTGACGATGCAATTACCTAAAAACTCCATTGAAGCACAGTTAATTCCAAATAATATGTTACATCATATGAGCATTAAACTACTTAAGGAGCAGGGATTTAACGAGTCTGAAGCAAGAAAAATTATTGAGGTAGAAATCTATTTATTAAGCCCAAGAGACACACGTGAGGTTCGTAATCAAGTGAACCGACACGAATACACTTTCGAGCAAGCGATGCTCCAGGTTTTGAAACAGAAATAACGTCATTATTTCTTAATATTATTACAACAACTTTGGGAAGCTCAAGCCCGAAAGTACAAAGAAAACTCCAAACCCTCTTTGTTCCTTAACAACTATATCAAAAGCAAAAGTGGTGTTATTAACTAAAAGAAATTCATATAAACAGGCAAGGGCATTATGATGTATACAGATACAATAAAAATGTTGGTAATGAACAGGTTTCACCCAGTAAGAGCTCCTTATAAAAATGTATCTCGACAGGCTATCTGTTGTACGCAACGCTCAGTATTGTTGACACGCTATTATTCTAAAGGGCAAAATTTTATTGGTTTTGCTTAAGTTGTCACTCTGTTGCCCTTGAGCGAACAGTGCATTATTAGTCTGATTTCCTTTTCTGAATTATTTACTCAATCTGATAGGTGATTAAGATATTCAACTCTTACTTTCCTTCAGAAATATGTACTCTGTCTAGATTTTGATATTATTAAGTCCATCGTTCTAACGCATCTTGAAGCCGAGCAATTAACTTTGGATCTTAAAAGTTCTAATTGCTAGCTACCAATGGGCTATGTCAACGTTTTGGGTCATTTCGAATGTTTTGCTTAGTAAAGCTCAGTTGGACTTTTGGTTGAGAAAGGAAGAAGCAACTAGAAGTAAATAAAAAACTATAGGGTTAACGTGACAAATAACTTATCTAATCATCTTAATTTCAATCTAATATATATAATTAAAGTTAATGGCTAGAAATGTAATTATACTTAAATAGTCTCTATTTAAGTCGTCTACAGTTAAACACTTAATGTATCATTATTATAAAGTTGCTTCTTAACAAATAAATGTCAACTTAAATATATAATTATTAGTTAATCATTTCAGATATATGTTTAATTAAAGTGTAAAAGTTATCAATTGTTTTTGCAAAACGATGTCGATCTTCTAAAATGTCAACATTTATTAATGCTTTGATATAAACTCTATTATCAGACGTTCCTAAAACAGGAAGATTCATTTCTATTCCGTCTATAGGGTTAGAGATTAACTCTAATACTCTTTTAGAATTTAGCGTTAACGACGATAAGTCTTGATTGAAATGTGACCAAATACAAAGTCTTTCTTCCTCAATTGACAGATTGATACTATTAGCATTAGTAAAGTCTAATGTTATAGTTGAAAAACTGTCTAATTTCTTAAGGTAGGAGTCTTCACACCCTAATGAACTTAGAGCTTCTTTTACCAAATAAGCTAAGCTTTTATGTGAGTCACTTAAAAATGATAATGGATTGTCATACATAGATTTAATTTTTTCCTAGTGTCCTGTTTACAGCATCACTTCCAGGACCAATAGAAATTGCTCCAAGAAAGTTCATACCAGCCCCAACTGCTCTTTCCACTCCTTCATTAATTGTATTGGATTTTGGTATTTCCTTTAACCAACCACAAGAAGAGGAAAAAAACGCCAAACTATTTGAACTTTCGCCGTTACTTACTTTTGTAGTTAAATCTATGTATTGTTCAGATTTCTCTGCAGGTAAACCAACATGTCCATTAGATATTAAGTTTTCATTTATGTGATATACCGAATTTACAAAGGGGCTATTCAAACTATTGCTACTATTTCTTATTGATTCAACATGTTGATGTAGTTCTAATCTCTCTTTTTGTGGTTCGTGTGCATTATCCTTGTTGAAAGTCAAACTGTCATGTAAGGTTGCTTTAATAGCACATGAACTTTCTGAACCATTTATCATAGTTTTTCCTCTTAATTCATGTTGGAAATATGTGAATAATTTCATGCATTGAGACTACTTATTCTCAACTCTCATGGTATATTCAACGATGACATCTAAACAGTAAAAAAACTATTATTTATAATTTTATTATAAATTCTCTATTTTAAATAGCGATTGGGATAGTCATGGAAAGGAATAGGAAGGGGGGCTAACTGGGCTTTGATGCGCAATTCGGACAAAAAGCCAATCCGCCTTAAATTGAATGATTCTTATATAATATACTGAGTTTGAAGTATACCTTGTAAGCTAGTATGGTGTAAGCTTCACCAACTTAGCATTATTGAGTCTCTCTTAACAGTTGCTTTCATCAATACATAGTTATAAGTGTTTATGATACCCCCTCGATTTTTGGAACCGGAAACCTCTTGGTAAAATGAATGTCAATGACGAAAAAGGATAAATGACTTTGTTCTCTTCTCTTAGGTCAGCAAGTCTTCTAGAAAATCTTTAATCTCGAAAAGCAAGGTTAGTAAGTGAAATGGAGAACGCATTTGATCAAAGACTAAAAGAAATAGTAATTGATTCTGGTCAAAAAAAGTTCATGAAAACACAGTGCGCAGTTACCCACGTCAGAATGGACTTGCGTTGGCACTCCGGGAGCTGGGACGTATAGAGCTAACACTTTTCACCCTAGAGTGGATGATGGATATTAATCTGCGACGCCTAGTCCAAGCTAGATTGAATAAGGGCGAGGCTAAGAATGCACTTTCCCGTGCTGTATTATTCAACAGACTAGGAGAACTGAGGGACAGAAGCTTCGAGAATCAACGTTACCGTGCAAGTGGGCTCAATTTGGTTGTCATTGCAATCATTCTATGGAACACATCAATTTAACGGGAGACTACATTTGGCCAACCAAATCCCACAGCTCGATAAATCAAAGCATTAAGCTCTTAGCGTACAATATTTTCCGAATCGTCGTGTGACCCCTCTTTGAGCATTTCGGCGAGTGCCCGATAACTGATACCGTACTTACAGTACCAATGCACAGCCCAAAGAATGGCTTGACAAGAAAAGTGGCGACCTTTGAA
>NZ_JBEEAQ010000005.1:0-4466 GCF_046056895.1 Vibrio sp. TBV020
GATTATATAGCCAGTACATTACCTATGGAGCGATTGAAGAAACTTCAATCTTATTATGATATTGAGGAGATATATCCAGCGTCTGGTTTGCAACAAGGTTTCATCTATCATGCATTAAAAAATGGTGACGATGCGTATTGCGTTCAGTTGTTATTAGATTATGATTTTCCTCTTTGTATCGATACTTTTATTGAGTCTTGGAAATTGGCTTCACTGCGTTTCCCTGCTTTGCGAATGGCTTTCGACTGGGATGGTGTGCCATTACAAATTATCACTCAAGGAGCTTCTCTATCGGAAAAAGCGTTTACGGTGGTCGATCTTAGTAGCTTAGGCAAGGTTGAGCAAAATAGAGAAATTTCTTGCACCCAACAACAAGAGAGAGAGAAGAACTTTGATTTGAGTCAACCGGGATTAATTCGCTTTAATATTTTTAAGTTAGCGGACGATAGATTCACCGTATTGAAAACAGAACATCACAGTATCAGTGATGGCTGGAGTGGTCCAGTTTTATGGGATACAGTGCATAGTTATTATAAACAACTGATCTCAGAAGAATCAGTCACAATGATTCCGGACACAGCTTACGGTGAAGCGCAAAAGTGGCGAATCTCTCAACAAAATGAAGCGTCGACATATTGGCAATCAAAGCGTCAAACTTGGGATCAAGCTAACGACATTACGATGTTAATGAAGTCTGATGTTACGACATCAGCATTGAATGACTGTGATGCATCACAAAAAAGAAGCCTTAAAATCGATAACGATTTGTTAGAAGAGCTTAAAGCTACGTGTGCAAAGCTTGGCGTAACTCTAAATGTTGCATTACAGTTTGCGTGGCACAAATTACTAAATGTATATACGGGTGATATTCAGACTATTGTAGGAACGACAGTATCAGGTCGGGACATGCCAGTTAATGATATTGAGAATAGCGTTGGCCTGTACATCAATACGTTACCCCTTATCGTTAACTGGAAAGCAGCTGCCACTTGTGCACAGATATTGACTGATATTCAACAAAGTATTAAGGAATTGAATACTTACTCATCAGTTAATCTATTCGATCTTCAGAGTGAAGGTGAAAGTTTATTTAATAGTTTATTTGTTTTTGAAAACTACCCGAAAGTTGATGCTATATCAGATGATATTTTTATAAATCATACGCAGGAAAAAACAGATTACCCCGTTTCTCTAATCATTAATGAAGAGAGTGGGATGCTTTTATTAAACATACAATATGATAGTTCGCACTTTGACGTTGCTCAAGTGGATAAGTTACTCATTGCTATTGAAAATACTTTAAAGCAACTGAATGAGGGGCTAGAGAAGCCACATGAAGAAATAAATATTGTTTGCGAGGAAGAGCACCAATTATTAGTACATGATTGGAACCAAACAGACTCGCCATACCCAGAAAAAGAAACACTGGTGAGTTTATTTGAAGTACAAGTGGCAACAAACCCAGATTCAATCGCATTAGTTTGCGATGGTAGAAACTTGACCTATCGAGCTTTGGATAACAAAGCGAATCAATTGGCGCACTATCTGCGATCGAAGTATCAAGATTTATACAATAAAGAGTTGCCTAAAGAGTCATTAATTGGTGTATATCAGGATCGCAGTTTTGAGATGATCATTAGTATTCTTGGGATCTTGAAAGCAGGAGGCGCTTACGTACCGATCTCACCAAGCTACCCAGAAGAGCGTGTTCACTACATGGTGGAAGATACTGCTTTACAAATGATAGTGACACAATCGCACTATGTTTCTGCTTTATTGGATATGGGACTTGATACCCTAGCGCTGGTTTCGAGCGATGCTCCTGAGGTATATGAAAACTCAGTGAGCACAATTGGAGGGTATTCGACACCAGAAAGCCTCGCTTATGTAATTTATACATCGGGGACGACTGGCAAACCGAAAGGTGTGATGATTAGACATCAAAGTGTGGTTAACTATCATCACTCTCTAAGTAATCATTTACCAAATGGATTGGGTATAACTGATTTTTCCACAAATATTTGTTTTGATTTGTCACTTACTACAAGTTTATGCCCATTATTATCAGGCGGGGTTGTGTGTGTCTACTCCGGAGAGATAGAAGATATTACGGAGTATCAACGACATTTAGTTGAGAATAAAATTGAAACTATAAAAATGGCACCAAGTATGGCCTCTACTATGCTGCTTGATTTTAAAGAAAGTATAGCGCAAATAATTGTTGGGGGAGAGAAGCTTGAGATGCATCATATAAACACGATTTCAGGTGCAACAAATACAATTATTGATGAATTCGGGCCTACAGAAACTACAGTTGGCTCTTTGTATTCTCTAGTATTCGATAATAAATTTAAAGGAATAGGGAAATCGTATACTAATACTAAACTTTATATCTTAGACTCAGAGCGTAACTTATTGCCTATTGGTGCTGTTGGTGAGCTTTATATTGGCGGTGCTGGTGTTGCTAAAGGGTATTTGAATAAACCAGAGTTAACAAAAGAGCGGTTTATAGATAATCCTTTTGCGACTGATTCTGATAAAGAACGTGGGTATACAAGGCTATATAAAACCGGTGATTTAGCGCGTTGGTTACCCGATGGCAATATTGAATATTTAGGACGTAATGACTTCCAAGTAAAAATACGTGGTCACCGTATTGAACTAGGAGAAATTGACAATGCCTTATCAATTATTGAAGGGGTAGAGCAAGCCGTTGTGATTGATAGAAAGGACGACACTGGTCGTAAGTACCTAGCAGCCTACTGTGTTTGTGCTTCAGACAATATGGATGAGGAAGACTTACGAATGCAATTAGCCTCTAAAGTACCAGAGTTCATGATGCCGTCTACATTCACGTTCCTTGAGTCACTCCCTCTAACGACTAATGGAAAGTTAGACCGAAGAGCATTACCTGAGCCTGATTTGATTGACTTATCAGCTTACGTAGCACCGGCAACAGAGTTAGAGACTCGTTTGTGCACCGTTTGGCAACAAGTACTTAACCTTCCGAAGGTGGGTGTATACGATCACTTTTTCCGTATCGGGGGAGATTCAATACTCAGTATCCAATTGGTGAATGCATTACGCAAAGAAGGAGAGTACCTTCAAGTTAAAGACATATTTGAATGCCCAACGGTGAAACAGTTATCTCAAAGATTACAAGAGACGTCGAGTAAAGAAATAAGTGCTGAACAAGGAGAGTTAAAGGGAACTTTTGGGCTGTTGCCTATTCAGCGTTTATTTTTTGATAAGCAACTGCCTAACCCAAACCATTTTAACCAAGCATTTACATTGACAGTGCCTAACGATTGGGAGCCAGAAGCAATTGTAACTAGCCTTAAATCGTTATCAGATCAACATGATATGTTACGAACGCACTTCAAGGTGAATGACTTAGGAGAATATGAACAAACCTATACATCAGAGTCAACACTGATAGAACTGAGCGTTGTCAACGATGAGGGGTGGGGGGATGAAGAAAGAGGTGCATATCTAACAGGCTTGCATGAGAGTTTAGATGTTGAGTCCAATCAACTTTGGCGAGTGGTTTATTTTCAAAGGCCAAACAAAGAGATTGGGGAGCTTTGTTTTATCTTCCATCATTTATTGATTGATGCGGTATCATGGCGGGTAATTTCAGACGATATGAAGTTACTTTTTGAAGGACAGCCTTTAGAGAATAAGTCGAGTAGCTATCGCCAATGGGTAGAAACATTGGATCAATACGCTTCAAAACACGACTCTCAGCGTGCATATTGGGAGTCTGTTGTTGCTCAAATGGAGCTCGGGACATACCCTCAAGTAGCGACTAATGCATCACCAACTATGCATCAGCTTACGTTCAATAAAGAGAGAACTGAGCAGTTGTTAACAGTCTCGCCCCAAGGTTATCACACTGAAGTAAATGACTTGTTGCTTAGCGGACTAGGGCTGGCATTGAAACAGGTTTTTGGTTGTGACAATCCAGGAGTAACTTTGGAAGGGCACGGTCGTGAAGGGATAGATGAGACTATAGATAGTGCAAGAACTGTCGGGTGGTTTACTACAATTTACCCTGTAATTTTGCCTCTAGGAGCAAGCGTAAGTGATACGATCATACAAGTAAAAGAGCAATTACGAGCAATACCGGATAAAGGGATTGGTTTTGGGGCTTTAATGCCAACCGAGTCTAAGCTACCAACGGTATGTTTCAATTATCTGGGTCAATTAAATGGGGTTGATGCTTCAGAGGAACTATGGTCTTTACGGGCAGAGCAAACTGGCATGTCGGTATCTTCTGAAAATCATGATGATACTTTGCTAACGTTGAATGGCGCAGTTGTTGATGGTCAGTTAGGTTTTACCGTTTTATCTTCACTACAAGAGGAGGAGACGCAAGCTTTTATAAAGGCCTTTGAAGAAAGCTTATACGAGGTAATTGAACAGTCAGTATTACAGGCGAAGTTGGGAGGAATAAAAACAGCTAG